>NZ_JBIOSO010000002.1:0-1038159 GCF_051714805.1 Enterococcus sp. AZ091
ACACAACGTCCTAGTGTGGATGTCATCACAGGAATCATCAAAGCCAACGTACCTTCAAGAATGGCGTTCGCCGTTTCCAGCGGGGTCGATTCCCGGACAATCATTGACAGCAACGGCGCGGAAAAACTTCTTGGACGAGGCGATATGTTGTACTTGCCTATGGGTGAGAATAAACCAATCCGGGTGCAAGGAGCCTTTATCTCAGACCACGAAGTAGAACGGGTCGTGTCGTTTGTTACCGAGCAGCAGGGAGCGAATTACGAAGAGAAAATGATGGTTACCGAAGAAGATACGGTAAGTACCAGCAGTGGTCAACCACAGGATGAACTATTTGATGATGCCAAAGCATTGGTGATCGAAATGCAGACGGCAAGTGTCTCTTTATTACAACGCCGCTTTCGGATTGGCTACAATCGGGCAGCCCGTCTTGTTGACGAATTGGAAGACCAAGGGGTCGTAGGTCCTTCAGAAGGCAGTAAGCCTCGGAAGGTGCTGATCGAAGCAGCAGCCGAAGAAGTGCCGGGGTTTGATGAGTAACGTGCAAGTCCTCTTTTTGAGAGAGAATCAATGACTGGAAAGGCGAGGAAAGAAATGAAGCGTAAACATATTTTATATCGTGATGTGGCAGATAAAATCAAAGAAGACATCATGTCCGGACACTATCCTGTTGGTTCTTTTCTACCGACAGAAACCGAATTAGAAGCAGCCTTCAATGTGAGTAAAATCACGGTACGCAAAGCAATCGAGCTATTAGCAGCAGATGAATATGTCGAAAAGCGCAGTGGACGCGGGACCACGGTTTTAAGTAATCGACCTTATAACAAGTTGTCTAAAGGGACAACTTTCAGCCAGTTATTAGAAAAAACCGGCAAAGAATATACCAAGAAAAATCTTGATTTTAATCTAGTCGAGCTCGCAGAAGATCATCCAGCTTCTGCTTTGATGGGCAGAGAAGTCATGCGTTTGCGGCGCATGTACTACTTTGACCATCAACCATTTATTTATTATGAATATCATTTGCCCAAATTGTTAAAAGGCCTTGCCATGGAAGAATTGGAAGAAAAATCACTGTACCGTATTTTAGATGAACATCGGATGGTGATCGATACCTTTGAAGATTCGTTTGCAGGACTGACGTTGAATGAGGAACAACAAAAATTTCTGATCACACCAGAGATTTCCGCTTTAAAGCGCGTCCGTCGCTCTTATGATCTGCATGGAGAAGTGGTAGAATATACAGAGGGCATCTATAATACAGCATTGCATCCTTATGTGATCGAGTTTGAAGCCTAATCTCTTGATTAGGCTTTTTTTACAAGAAACAGCGAACATAGGATCATAAATGTTAGAAGGAGTGAGTGTTATGAAAACCATCGCCTTTATCGGGGCCGGAAATATGGCAAAAGCAATTATCAAAGGATTGATCCAATCGGAACTATATCAACCAAAGGAAATTTTAGTCTACAATCATCGGTACGAACCGACACTTAAACAGTTGGAACAAGACTTAGGGATCACCCCTACATTAGAACTTTCTGAAGCCGCAGCTGCTTCCATTTTGATTTTAGCTGTCAAACCGTTTGTGTTTCCTAAATTATTGGAGGATCTAAAAGCGCAATTAAATGAACAGCAGTTAGTTGTATCGATCGCAGCAGGCGTTACGATTGCGCAGATGGAAGAAGTTTTGGGTCAGCGCAAGATCGTTCGAGTGATGCCGAATACTCCGGCACTAGTCGGAGAAGGGATGACGTCTATCAGTAACAATCCGCATGTGACCGTAGAGGAAGCTGCAGAAATCCAAAAATTATTTGAAAGCATGGGAAAAGCAGCTCAAGTGCCTGAATCCATGATCGATGCTGTGATTGGGGTCAGCGGTTCTTCCCCAGCATATACCTATCTGTTCATTGAAGCATTGGCCGATGGCGCAGTCGCCGAAGGAATGCCCCGCCAAATGGCCTATGAATTTGCTGCTCAGGCAGTTTTAGGCGCTGCGAAGATGGTGCTGGAGACCAAAGAACATCCTGGTGTATTGAAAGACAATGTCAGTTCTCCTGGTGGTACGACCATTCAGGCCGTAAAAACACTGGAAGAAAATGGCTTTCGTGCTGCGGTGATGAAGGCTGTTCATGCAGCTGCCGAAAAGAATCGTCAAATGTCTTGATTAAAATACTTATATTGAAACTGCTTGAGTATGAAGGAGAGAAGGAGTAAAGAGTCTATGAAAGAATTATTGATTTTTGATTTGGACGGATTGCTGTTGGATACGGAAAGAGTCTATCATGAAGGCTGGTTGGCACTTTTTGAAAAGTACCATCTACCGATCACATCAGCAGATATCGTTGCTTGGCGTGGGCAAAGTTGGCAACAGACAGCAACCTTACTAGCGAAAAAAGTTGGTGGTCTTCAACGTGTGGAGGAACTTCGGCAAGAACGAGAAGGGTACATTGAAGACCAATTGCTCAATGGAAACTTGCAGCCAAAACCATTTGCTCGTGAGACATTGGCTCTGGCACGAGAAAAAGGGTTAAAGACAGCATTAGCCACTTCTTCGATGGCTTTTCGAGGTGAAAAACTACTGGATCATTTTGAATTGCAGAATGCATTTGATTTCAAGACATTTGGTGACGATGTCCCAGCACACAAACCAGATCCGGCTCCCTATTTGCTGACATTGAAAAAAGCAGCACGAACCTCTGAATCAGCTTTAGTTATGGAAGACTCATTGCCAGGAGCTACCGCGGCAACTCGGGCAGGAATTCAAGTGGTGTTGATACCGGATCAAAGTTTCACTCATCATTTTTCAGCTGATGAAAAAGCAGGTTTGAACCTTTATGCCGAAACGACTTCTCTTGAGTACGTTTATCAACTATTGGCCACTGAGCAGTTGACAAACTAGAACAGGCACCATTGATCGTATCAAGGGAAACGGTCAATGGTGCTTTTTTATGATTGCTTTTAGCAAACAAATTGTTCGTCTGCCAAAAGCAGTCGTGTTAAAGTTAAAGAAAAGATTAACAATAAGGGAAATTACGCGAAAAGTAAAGGGGTTTCATTTTGACAAATGGTACATTTTGTCAAAAGGCTGATATCAAGGGAATCATTCCCATTGGCGGCGTACAAAAAACGTGGTAAATTATCCTTCGACGAAGAAAAGTGGGGGAAAGAAAATGAACAAAATCAAAAACGTGTTTTATTTATACAAATTAGACTGGAAACGAATTTTTAGTAATCCGATTTCCGCTTTTTTGATCATTGCTTTGATGATTTTGCCCTCGCTTTATGCGTGGTTCAATATCAAAGCATTATGGGATCCATATGGAAACACTAGTGAACTGCCCATTGCGGTTTACAGCGCGGATAAAGGCGCAGAATTCCAAGGGAAAGAGCTATCGATTGGGAATGAAGTGATCGACTCTTTACATGAAAATAAGCAGTTAGGTTGGCATTTTCTAGATTCTAAAAAAGAATTAGTGGAAGGGGTCAAATCAGGTAAATATTACGCGGGAATTTATTTGCCTGCTGATTTTTCAAAAGATCTGGTCAGTTTTACCAGCGGTACGATCGTTAAACCGAAAATTGAATACTACAGTAACCAAAAAATCAATGCTATCGCACCTAAGATCACTGACAAGGGAGCAAGCAGTCTCCAAGAACAGATCTCAAAGAACTTTATTGAAACTGCTAGTTCTACATTAGTCAAAGTGTTCAACGAAATCGGGTATGATATTGATTCAAATCTAGTTAGTATCAATAAAGTCAAAAATATGATTTTAGAGACCGATGGCAATCTTGACACCATTGATAGTTACACGAAGCAAATTGTTGATTTGCATGACAAGTTCCCGGAAATCAAAGACAAAATCGCCAAAGCCGAAGAATTTACGGATTATATTCCTCAGGTCGATGAAATGGGGGATAAACTGATCGCATTGAATGATAAGCTGCCAGAATTAAAAAAACAAGCTAGTGTCATTCTGACATTGCAGAAAAAGATCCCTGAGATCCAAAATGCCGGCAAGCAATTAAAAATGATCGATGATGATTTTGATTCTATTGCTAGTACAATGACAGATGGTATTGATACAGCTAAACAAGGACTGCAAATCATTGATCAAGTACAAACCGCATTGCCAGAAATCCAACAATTAGGGGACCAAGCAACAGACTTTGCCTCAGCGACGAAAGAAGGTGCCCAACAGTTACAAGATGCGCTACCAAGTATTTCTAATAGTGTTCAAGTAACGATTGATTCCATCAGTCAAGTCGCTACCACGACAGTTAGCTTAACGAATACAATCAAACAAGCAATTGCTGACAATCAATTGACCGACCAAGAACGGGAAAACATCCAAAAGGTCATCAGTGATTTCCAACAAAATATTCAACGACAACAAGCAGCGCTGGATGGCTTGATCACTTTCTTAACGAATCTTCAAAACTCAGGCAACACATCCGATTTATCAGGGATCATTAATCAATTGAGGGATGCAAAAAGTCTCTTGGGGGATCTTTCTTCGCGGCTAGATCATTTAAGCGAATTGGTCAAAAATGGGAATACAGATGCCATTACCGACTATTTAACTGAAGTCAACACTGCTGCACAAAATGTTACGGATCTCTTAAAAGGCATTAATGTGACGAATATTACCGATACCATCGACAATGTTTTGTCTAAATTGATCACCACCATCACCACAGCACAAGATGTATTGAAAAAAGCGCAAGCCATTGACTTCAAGTCTTTATTGACATCAACCAAAAATGTGGTCAGCAATGCCATCAGTATCTTAGAAAAGTATCAAAAAGAATTACCTGCTATTAAGCAAGAGTTGCATGATGCCAATACGATGCTCAATGGTCACATGGATGAGATCGTCGCAGCCATCAACAAAGGGGCCGATCTTTACAACAATGAACTGCCAATCGTTGAAGATAAGTTAGGGATTGCGGCTGGTTTCTTACAAAATGACTGGCCCACCATCAAAGCTGAAATCACTTCGACCATGAACATGGTTGATGAGAAACTGCCAGATGTAGAAAAAGCATTGAATGCGGCAGTTGATTTGATCAATAATGATTGGCCAAATATCAAAACAGGCATTCATAAGGCAGCCAATGCGATTCGCAAAGGTGAAAGTGAAGTTGATCTAGGCGAGATCATCAAGTTGTTGAAGCTTGATGCAACTAAAGAAGCGGATTTCTTCAAACAACCAGTTGAATTGCAAACAAATGATATCTATCCGATTGCCAACAATGGTTCTGCCAGCACTCCATTCTATACAGCGTTATGTTTATGGGTCGGGGCGTTATTGTTGTCAAGCGTGGCTACAACAGAGTATCATTTAGAGAAGAAAGATAAAAAACGCTTTACGCAACGAGAAACATTCGTTGCTCGAATGCTGACTTTCCTAACTATGGCCATTGCGCAAAGCTTGATCGTTACACTAGGAAATATGTTCTTATTAGGAGTAGATGTTCATAATCCGGTATACAGCGTCTTGTTCGCATTACTCGTTGGACTGGCATTTATGATGATCGTCTACGTCTTAGCCGGACTGTTTGGCAATGTCGGGAAAGGGATCGCGATCATTATCCTTGTTCTATCGATTTCTGGTGGGGGCGGAAATTATCCGATCCAAGTCTCTGGTAAATTTTTCCAATTTATTAATCCGCTGTTACCATTCACCCATGCAGTCAATCTGTTAAGGGAATCAGCCGGCGGGATCTATTGGCCAAACGCCATTCCTCAGTTGATTATTTTGTCACTGTTGTTTATTGTATTTGGCATCATAGGAACATGGGCTTATCCTTATCTAACAGATGTAACTAAGAAACTAAATAATGTCTCGAAAAAGAGTCATTTTTTCCATTAAAAAATCAAGAGCAGATAGGGCACGATGTTCTATCTGCTTTTCTTGAATCTTCTTGCGAATTCTGATAAAAAGAAGAGGGAGTTTGTTCAAATTTTTCATGCCATTTTCATTGACTTTTGTCGGTTTCAGGAGTAGCATACAGTCTTGTTAATTCAGTAATTATCAAAGAAATTTTGTATGTGCAATTATGATCTTTTTCATGAAAAAAGGAGTGTAAAAAAGTGGAATATTTGAAACGTTTGTTGGTCGGACGTCCATTGAAATCCGCGGAGAATGATGAACAAAAATTGACAAGGAAAGCCGCGTTGGCTTTGTTATCTTCGGATGCATTGTCATCGATTGCTTATGGGACCGAACAAATCGTTGTTGTCTTAGTTGCTTTGTCAGCTGCTGCTATCTGGTATTCACTACCGATCGCCGCATTCGTTATTATCTTGTTGATTTCATTGACCTTATCCTATCGTCAAATCATTCATGCGTACCCTCATGGTGGTGGGGCATATGTCGTTAGTAGTGAGAATTTAGGCAAGAATGCAGGATTGATTGCTGGCGGCTCTTTATTGATCGACTACATGCTGACTGTTGCCGTTTCGGTATCGGCTGGGGCAGAAGCGATTACTTCTGCCGTACCCGCTCTATATGGGCATCAAGTGGGTATCTCGATCACTATTGTTTTACTGATCATGATGATGAACTTACGGGGGTTACGAGAATCTGCGAGTTTCTTGATGGTTCCTGTATACACCTTTATCGCTGTGATCACGATCTTGATTCTTGTAGGATTATTTAATATTATCACTGGGGTACAGCCATTAAATGCCACAGCCTTACCAGGTGCTGTTGTGCCAGGGGTTTCTGTCGCATTGATCTTACGCGCTTTTTCTTCTGGTTCTTCTTCATTGACAGGGGTAGAAGCAATCAGTAATGCCGTGCCGTTTTTCAAAAAGCCGCGAGCAAAAAATGCAGCTGCAACATTGACGATCATGGCTGCGATCCTAGGTTTCTTCTTTGTGGGGATCACATTTATCAACTATTGGTATGGAATCGTTCCAGAAGCAGAAGTAACGGTCCTTTCGCAAATCGGAGCTGCGATCTTCGGTCACGGATTCATGTATTACGTTCTGCAGTTCGCAACGGCTTTGATTTTAGCAGTTGCAGCGAATACTGGATTCTCCGCATTCCCAGTGTTAGCCTATAACTTAGCGAAAGATAAGTATATGCCTCATATGTATCAAGATCGGGGAGACCGCTTGGGTTATTCTAATGGGATCATTACGCTGGCAGCAGGTTCGATCGTTCTATTGTTCATTTTCCAAGGATCGACGGAACGGTTGATTCCACTTTATTCGATTGGCGTGTTCATTCCCTTTGCGCTCTCACAAACAGGAATGGTAGTTCGATGGAAGAAAGCTGGTAAAGGATGGTTCTTGAAATCATTGGCCAACATCGTCGGAGCGTTGATTTCTTTTGCGATCATTGCGATCTTGTTTGTTTTTCGTCTAGGTGACATCTGGCCATTCTTTATCATCATGCCAATCCTACTGTTTGTCTTTTATAAGATCCATGATCATTATAAGAAAGTCGCTGAGCAGCTACGTTTGGAAAAAGAAGTGGCACTCCACAAATATGATGGCAATACCGTTATTGTATTAGTAGGAAATGTGACCCGTGTAAATATCGGGGCTTTGAATTATGCACAATCCATCGGAGATTATGTAGTTGCAATGCACGTATCTTTAGATGAAGATGTCAAGAAGGAAAAAGAAATCGAACAAGAGTTCAAACAAAATTTCCCGGATGTCCGTTTTTCTGTAGTGCATTCTTCTTATCGTTCAATTGAAAATCCAATCATTCGTTATGTAGATCTAGTCAGCAAAAACGCAACGAAACACAATTATACGACGACAGTTATCATTCCACAGTTCGTGCCACGTCGTCGCTGGCAAAATATTTTACACAACCAAACAAGTCTGCGTCTAAGATTCCGTTTATCATGGCGTGAAAACATTGTCGTAGGAACTTACAGTTATCATTTGAAGAAATAGATTAAGTTTTATAATCAAAAAAGACTATCTAACTCTAATATCGAGCGAGATGGTCTTTTTTGTCTTATTTTCAGCGAAGGAATCTTTTACCGCACATCAAAAATGATGAGAGAGTGTGCCTGTGATTCCTAAAAACGTTTAGCTGTAAAACATTTTGATTTTGATGTCTTGATCGTAATTTCCAAAGCCTTTGCCAAACAATGTACAACCGCCCATATTTTCAGCCTCTTCTTTTACCTCGACTCTTAAATGCCAAGTATCTTCATAAGCAGGAATATCCTTGATCGTGACGTCTGATAAAGGTTCTCCTTCCATATAAGTCCCATGATCCATGATTCGAATCGTCTTCAATAACCCATATTGATTTAAGTTATCAGGATACCAATCTGGCGTATACTTGCCGCGAATATCGGCGAAGTCACCGGGACTTGTCCAAGTTCCAAGCTCGATGCCATTTAAGCTAAAGGTAATGTCAGACGGCCAATTATTATTAGAAAAAGGGAATTCAGAAGAAATCTCCATGGAAATCTCCATCATCTCTAGTTTCTCATCTAGAGAAAGAAAATTAGGTGACTGGTACTCAACAAACCCTTTCGTAAACCAGAGGATGCGAGCATCCATTCGATTGGGGTCCATAAAAAATTTAGGTTCATCTACTGGACCGATAAAACCAGCAAGCGTGGCTAATCCACAAGTGGGTTCAACCGAATAATTTGTATAATGACCAATTGGAATTGACGTTTCTCTCGTATCGAATGCATTAAAGATTTTTTCTGGGAAATTGATATCGATATGATCGACTCTCAGACTAGATATCTTTCGCTGACCGACACGTTCTGTCTTGATAATTTTTGCTTCTTCTAGCTTTTTGATATGCATCGTGACGATAGCACTGCTTAATCCTAATTCTTGTGCGATTTCTTTCACATTCATTTTGTTTCTTGCAAGTAGTTGAATGATTTTGAT
This sequence comes from Enterococcus sp. AZ091, assembly GCF_051714805.1. Classification (NCBI taxonomy): domain Bacteria; kingdom Bacillati; phylum Bacillota; class Bacilli; order Lactobacillales; family Enterococcaceae; genus Enterococcus; species Enterococcus sp. AZ091. The sequence goes on from NZ_JBIOSO010000002.1 coordinate 8,885, forward strand.
CCGTACATTACTAGCTAACGCCTCATAGACGGGCAATGCTTCTTGATTGATTTCTAATTGCATCATTTCACCCCCATTATAGTTATAAATGATTTACTTGAATGTTAACATATTTGTTAATTTGTGTAAATAGGATTATTTATAGTAGTTACTATTAATATAGATGTTAATTAATAGATATATTATTTAGAGTTGTTTAATTAAAATATTGTTGACAGCGATTACAAATAAAGTTATTATTTAGTTGTAAATTGAAAGTGTTTGCAAACGCTGAATATAAGTAATGAAATTATACATGATTGTTTAATTAGTGTTGACGAGGAGGATAGGGCTATTGGCTTCAAAGATTACAATTCAATTTCAATGAAAGAGGGTAAATCATGAAAAAGAAACTTATTATTATTGGCGCATTGGTTGCAGTAGTTGCAGTTGCTCTCGTTGGGTTTAACAGGTACCGCGCTTCAGAAAAAGAAAAATATACAATCAATTTTTGGTCCCCACTCACTGGTGATGACGGTGCCTATATGGATAAGATTGTAGATGAATTTAATGAACAATCTGATTCAGATTACAAAATAAATCATGTGATTACTTCGGATATGTATACAAAATTAAGTACAGTTGTTAGCTCTAAAAATGGTATCCCTGATTTGACACTAATGCATTCTTATAAAGTTGAGGAGTTTGTTAATTCAGGCATTCTTGATACAGTTGAGCCTTTGATTTCGTATCAACCAGAGTTAGAAGAGAGCAATTATTTAGATACTGCTTGGGATGCAGGGAAAATCGGCGATACTCAATATACGATCCCATTAGATATCCATGCCAGTGCAATGTATTACAATCAAGATCTTTTAGAAAAATACAATGTCACTTCTTGGTTAGACGACAACATCGTGACGTTTGATGAAATGATGTCTTTAGCAGGAAAAATGGATGAAGGCGATTATGTTGTTAATAATGCTTTGCTTTCTTGGGTTATCTTAGCACAAATCCGTAACTTAGGCGGCGCGATTTCTGACGATGCTGGGAACCCGACGGTGAATACGCCGGAAATGAAAGAAGCATTGGAAAAAATAAAAGCGTTAACAGATGCAGGTTTAATGACTCCTTATGGAGAAGATGGCTATTTGATGTTCCAAGGCGGAAACGTACTCTTATCAACAGATGGTACTTGGACTTCCACCGCTCACAATGCCGTTGATGGGCTAAATTGGGGTGTAACAAATATTTATTCGACTTCAGATGACATCGCAACCAACCGAGCAGCTTCTCATATGTTTGGCATGCTGAAGAGTGAGTCTAGAACAGAAGAAAAAAAGGAAGTTATCGCAAAATTCTTGGAGTTTGTTCGTACTAACTCGATTGAATGGGCTAAAGCTGGACAAATCGTTGCCAGTAAAGATGTTTTAGAAAGCGATGATTATAAAAAATATCCACAATCTTTCTTTACATCAACACCAGAAGAAGAAGACACACTATATATCTTTGACTATGTTTATTTCTCTTATGTTTTAGAAGCACTAGATGTCTATTGTACAGATATTGCTTATGGTGAACTAGATTTAGATGAAGGTTTAGCTACGATGCAGCAGTATGTAGAAGACAAAATTGCGGAAGTGGCGAAATAAATTAAAGGGGATAAAATTATCCCCTTTCGGATTTTTTGAAGGGAATGAAAGGAATGAAAAAAAAGAACATTAATTGGGCTTCAATTGCATTTATTGGACCGCATATGGTTCTCTTTATTATTTTTGTATGTATTCCAACGCTCTATGGTGTTTATGCTTCATTTACTCAGTGGAATTTGATTTCTGATCCTGTTTGGATAGGTCTAAACAACTATAAGACATTATTATTTGATAGTTCTTCCACGTTTTACACTCAATTTTGGAATGGTTTGAAAAATACTTTTATTTTCGTTTTGATCATGGTTCCCTTACAGATCATTATTCCTTTGATGATTGCAGCGGCTCTACAACATAAAAAAGTGAAAATGAAAGGTCTTTTTCAAGCAATTCTATATATTCCAGGTCTTATTTCAGTATCAGCGGGATCTCTGATATGGTCACTAATTTTTCACTCGAGATTAGGCGCTGTAAATAATATTTTTGGATATGATTTTTCATGGGCTTCTAAACAGCCATATGCTTGGATCTTGATATTTGTTGTCAGTATATGGGGAGCGATTGGTGGGAATATGATCATTTATCGCTCGGCTCTGGCAGGAGTAAATGAAGATTTATATGAGGCTGCTGAAATCGATGGTGCCGGACCAGTTCAAAAATTCTTTAATGTAACATTGCCATCTATTCGTTTTCCTCTTCTATATACAATTGTTATGACAACTGCCGGTGCATTCAATGTTTTTGCGCAACCGCTGATGATGACTGGCGGTGGACCAAATCGAAGTACTACTGTATTAATGATGTACATTCGTTCATTAGCATTTAGTCAAGGGGAATCAATTGCAGGGATGGCTTCAGCAATGGCTGTCATATTAGGACTAATTATTATGTGTGTATCTGTATTTCAATATTTTCTATTAGATAAAAACAATACTTAAGGGGGCAAAAAGATGAATACACAAAAGAAACATATACCTAGTATGCTAGTCGCATATTTATTTTTAATCACTTTATGTATTATCTGGGTAATTCCATTGATTTTTAGTTTTGCAACTTCTTTTCGTTCCCAAACTGAAATCGTGTCTACTGGATTTCGACTATTGCCAGTTAACTGGATTTTAGATAATTATGTAGCAATCTTGGCTAATACTTCTACTGCACCAATCATGCAATGGCTGTGGAATTCTCTTTTTATTGCCGTTACTCATACTATCTTAGTGGTAATTGTTGTTTCTGTAACAGCTTATGGCTATGGCAGAATGCGTTTCAAATACCGAGACCGTATCTTTTATATTCTAATGGGGATTTCTATGTTCCCTGGAGTAGTTAATTTGATTCCTTCCTACAAAATTATCGAAACATTTGGTTGGGTCAATTCATCACTTGCTATGATCATTCCGGGATTAGCAGGGATGGGGAATATTTTTCTTGTGCGACAGTTTATGAAAGGCATCCCGCTGGAATTTGACGAGTCGGCAAGAATGGATGGTGCAGATGAATTTACGATTTTTTCTGAGATCATCGTTCCGTTGATCAAACCTGTTCTGATCGTTGCTGGACTCTTTTCTTTCACTGGTTCTTGGAATGATTTCTTATGGCCGGTGATCGTGTATACGGATGTCAGTAAAATGCCGATCACAGCCGGTTTGCTATTACTACAAGACATTTATGGCAATTATCGAATGATTGGACAGTTAATGGGATCAGCATTGATCGCCATTATTCCAACAGTACTGCTGTTTTTATTTGCCCAAAAATATTTCATTGAATCTATGAACTTAAATGCGGGAATAAAGGGATAGTGAAACTTATGAACAGAAAAATAGAAAGAAATTTATTACGGGTCAGTGCTGTCTGGGATGTGTTGATCGGGTTAGTTACGATGTTTGGCTATTATCCTTGGTTTGAAGAACAAGGCATCGCTGCTTTTCAAAATAAAAATCAGTATGAATATTTGCAATCAAGCCTTGTAGGTATGATCTCAAAAGTAGTCATGATCGTTGCTTTAGCGACTATCTTAATGGGTGTGATCAGTTGGATCAACGCTAAAAATATGAGAGATAAACAAATCAATAAAGGAACTATGAGATGGATGATTGCCTGTGTCATCATTCATTTAGTCATCTATGATGTCATCGGTATTGTATTCTATTTACTCGCAACTATTTTGTATATATCAAAAAATAAAGCCTTAAGAACGTTAAAAACTGAAGATGGATATTTTTAAGAAGGTGTAGAATTTATGGCAGAAAATTATTTGGAACCAATTGTATTAGAACGAGCAGATCCATGGATATACAAGCATACCGATGGATATTATTATTTCACTGGATCAAAACCAGGATATCAGGAAATCGAATTAAGACGTGCGAAAACCTTAAAAGGACTGGCTGACGGTGAGGTAAAAGTCATCTGGACGGCTCATGCCGAAGGCCCCATGAGTGAGCTGATTTGGGCGCCAGAGATCCATTTTATTCAGGGAAAATGGTACATCTATTTTGCTGCTGCAGATCATGGAGAAGTCAGAAATGATCAGCATCATCATCGGATGTTTGCGATCGAAAATGCGAATGAAGATCCCTTTGAAGGTGAGTGGGTAGAAAAAGGGCAGATCAAGACGCAATTTGAAAGTTTCAGCTTAGATGCTACGGTATTTGAACACAGGAACCGATTGTATTATGTCTGGGCACAAGCGGATCCAAATATTCCAGGCAATTCTAATCTTTACTTATCAGAGATGGAAAATCCTTGGACTTTGAAAGGAAAGCAGATTCTTCTGAGTATTCCTTATTATGAATGGGAAAAAATCGGCTTCAAAGTAAACGAAGCACCTGCTGCCTTGATTAGGAATGGAAAAGTGATCATTACTTATTCAGCAAGTGCGACGGATGAAAACTATGTGATGGGACTGTTGTGGGCAGATGAGGATAGTGATCTATTGAATGGATATTCTTGGCATAAGTTGAAGGAACCGGTTTTTTCGAGTTCGGAACAAAATTCCCTCTACGGACCAGGACATAACTCCTTTACAGTCGATGAGGAAGGGAAACAAGAGATCTTAGTGTATCATGCAAGACCAGAAATAAATGATTATAGTAATCCTTTAGAAAATCCCAATCGACATGCGTATGTCCAACCGTTTACTTGGGATAAAAATGGACTACCAGATTTTGGTGAACCCGGTGCAGTCAAAGGATAAAAGAGAGGAAAAAAATGAATACAAAAAGAAAAATGCTCTGTTTAACCATGTCCGTTTTTTTTACTAGTTTTTTTCTTGCTGGCTGTCAAACAGGAGACGCCGCTGAGCAACTTTCACAAAAGGAGTGGGAAACAACGACAAAAAATCGAGTGTCGATTCATGACCCATCGATTACTTCTATTCATGTTGGTGACCAAGAGCTGTTTTACGTATTTGGTTCGCATCTCGCTCAGGCGAAAACCGCAGATTTACAAACTTGGGAAGTACCTTTCACTTACGAATATGAATCAATGGAAGACAATACGATCTATGGTAACACAAAAGAAAATCTAGCTGAAACTTTTGAATGGGCAGGCTACGATGATGCCAATTCACAAGGTGGTTACAGCCTTTGGGCACCAGATGTCATTTGGAATGCTGATTATGAATGGTCAAATGGTGATAAAGGGGCCTATATGTTGTACTATTCCGCAAGTTCTACTTGGCGCCGTTCAGCGATTGGATTAGCTGTAGCTAAAACGATTGAAGGTCCCTATAGTTATGCGGATACTGTGATCTATTCTGGCTTTACAGAAAAAGATTCGACAGATGGTAGTGAGCGCAATACTAACTATCAAAATACCCGTTTGGCGAAATTGATCAAAGAGAGAAAAATCAGCGGTTTCAGCGAAAACTGGGCGATCGAAGATGGTCTGACATATAACACCGATTATGCGCCAAACGCCATTGATCCAGCTTTGTTTTATGATGAAGAGGGAAAACTATGGATGACCTATGGTTCTTGGTCTGGCGGTATCTTCTTATTAGAAGTTGATCCAGCCACTGGAAAACCAATGTATCCTGGGGAAGATAGCACGACGGAAGACGGTCGTATCATTGATCGTTATTTCGGAATCAAGCTTTTTGGCGGCTATCACCAATCAGGAGAAGGTCCTTATATTGTTTATGATGAGAAAACCGATTATTATTACTTATTCGTCACTTACGGTGGTTTAGCAGCAAAAGGTGGTTACAATATGCGGCTCTTTCGCGCGGAAAAACCTGAAGGACCTTACCTCGATGCTCAAGGAAATAGTCCAATTTTGGAACAAGGAGAGCAAAATTCAAACTATGGTATCAAATTGATTGGCAACTACCAATTCTCGTTTCAACAAATGGGGTATCGAGCGGCAGGACACAATTCGGCGATCATCGATGAGAATGGTCAGTGGTCCTTGGTGTATCATACGCGCTTTAACAATGGAACCGAAGCCCATGAAGTGCGAGTCAACAGAATGTATATGAATGAGGAGGGCTGGCCAGTTCCAGCACCCTATGAGTATCGAGGCAATGAACAAGTAGCAGATGCTTTGACAGCAGATGAAATTATCGGACGCTATGAAATCATTAACCATGGCACCGATAATGGAACGACCATGCTAAAAACGCAGATGATCGAGCTTCAAAAAGATGGAAACATCACTGGAGAGTTGACCGGGACTTGGACATACGATGCCGGACACATCACAATGACCTTCGCAGATACTACCTTCAAAGGAACCTTATTAACTCAGGATATAACAGAATTCGAACAGCAAAAATTAACGTTCTCAACGATTGGCGATAATAATGAGTCCATTTGGGGAATCAAAGAATAGGAGTATAACAATGACAATCAAAATTCTAAATACAAAATCAGGAACAACGATTAGCAAATATATTTACGGACACTTTTCAGAACATCTCGGCCGTTGTATCTATGAAGGATTATACGTAGGAGAAGATTCTCCTATTCCAAACAAGAATGGGATGCGTACGGATGTTGTGGAAGCTTTGAAGAATATCAAGATTCCAGTTTTACGCTGGCCAGGTGGCTGTTTTGCCGATGAATACCATTGGAAAGACGGTATTGGACCAAAAGAAAATCGAAAAACGATCGTCAATACTCACTGGGGGGGTGTGACTGAAAATAATCATTTTGGGACACATGAATTCTTTGAATTGGTCAAACAACTGGAATGTGAAGCATATGTCAATGGAAATGTCGGCAGTGGGACAGTCCAAGAAATGTCTGAATGGGTCGAGTACATTACCATGAACGGAATTTCTCCAATGGCAGACTGGCGTCGAGAAAATGGTCATGAAGAAGCTTGGAGCATGAAATTTTTCGGTGTAGGAAATGAAAATTGGGGCTGCGGTGGAAATATGCGTCCAGAATATTATGCTGATCTTTATCGTCGGTATCAGACTTACGTTCGTCAATACGGTGATCAAAAAATATACAAAGTGGCTGGCGGAGCAAATGTTGATGACTACCATTGGACAGAAACGTTGATGAAGAATGCCCATTGGCTGATGGATGGATTGAGCTTACATTATTATGTCCATCCCCAAGGGTGGGAGAAAAAAGGTAGTGCGTTAGCATTCGATGAAGCAGAATGGATTATTACCTGTCAAAAAGCTGCGCATATGGATGAATTGATTACGCGTCACAGTGCGATCATGGATCAATATGATCCTGAAAAACGGGTGGGCATCATTGTTGATGAGTGGGGAACTTGGTTTTCTGCTGAACCCGGAACGAATCCAGGATTCTTATATCAGCAAAACACGATTCGTGATGCAATGGTAGCTGCTATCACCTTAAACATTTTTCATAAGCATGCAGAACGAGTGCACATGGCAAACATTGCCCAGACAGTGAATGTTTTGCAGGCAATGATTTTGACTGATGGCGAAAAGATGGTCAAAACACCAAGCTATCATGTGTTTGATTTGTACAAAGTCCATCAAGATGCCGAACGCATCGAGAGTCATGGAGCAGCAAGTGAAACGATCACCTACACGGTCTCGAAACAAGCAGATACCCTCCACCTGTCGATCTGCAATTTCGCAGTATCTGGCTCGGAAGCAATTAGTTTTGACTTTGAAACTGCCATTCAAGGAATCAAAGAAGCTCGCTATATTGTGGGGGATAAAATGAATGCACACAATGATTTTGATCATCCGGAAGACGTAGTGATCCAATCATTTGAAGACTACACAACAAATAATAGCCAATTAACGATCAATATACCCGCTATGAGTGTATTGACAATATCTTTGGCGGTGTAATTCAATGACGTGTAAAGGTTGCGATGTCAAGGAAACAGCAGCAACGGTAGATGTAGAAGCGTTGATTGAAGAACAGCTAGCCATTGAGAACGACCTTGCTGCACTTGAAGTCGTTCAGTCCCGTATAAAAATTTGTGAAGCCTGCCCATTTCGGTCCAATCACACCTGTACTAAGTGTGGCTGCTTTTATAAATTTCGGGCAAACCTATCAAAAAAATACTGTCCTGCAGGAATGTGGGCACAAACAGGGCAGAGCATTCAATGACTGTCCTGTTTGTTACGCCATAAGCAGTTATAGAAACTGTAGCCTGGGGTAATCTTGGAGGTAGCAAAGATCAAGAGCAGATAGATTGTTTTTAATGAAAGTGGCGTAATAAGTAAGAAAGAACTAAATAAATATAGAAAAGAATCGATTCTGCTTTCGTTCACTGAAGTCAAACTAAAGTGAATCGATTACTGAGAGGAAGAATCTATGAACTGGAAAAATGGTGTTCATGATCCAACGATCATTGAACGAGACAGCGTTTATTACTTATTTTCAACAGATACGCAACAACCTAAAACGGCAGGAATACCGATCCGGACATCATTGGATCTCATACACTGGCAGTTTGAAAAGCAGGCCTTTCCTCAATTGCCACAATCTGCAAGAGAATGGAGTCAAGCAGAAGGGTTGTGGGCACCTGAAGTGATAGAGTACCAAGGGGAATATCGAATGTACTATTCCGCTTCTACATTTGGCAGTACCACTTCATTTATTGGTCTTGGAACAGCACCGCATCCTTTGGGACCTTGGGTAGATCAAGGAGAAGTTGTGAAAACGCATCGAGGCATCGCCGATCATAATGCCATTGACGCAAATCTTGCTCTAGATCGTATGGGACACCATTGGCTGATCTACGGATCATTTTTTGGCGGGATTTATATTGCACCTATAGATCAAAGCACTGGAAAGTTAGCCGAGAAGGGATACGGAAAAAAAATAGCGCAACGACCTGCTTCTGTTGATACTGCGATTGAGGGTCCTTTTGTTTATTATCATCCAGAAACGGATATGTATTACTTATTTGTCTCTTTTGATTCTTTGAATGAAACCTATAATATCCGGGTTGCAAGAGCGAAAGAGATTACCGGTCCCTATACGGATTGGAACGGCCTGTCTCTGTCGGAACAAGAGGCGGTACCGGAGAAAATTGGTGTTAAATTACTAGGGAGTTATCAATTCGAAGAACAGTCTGCAGTCTATGCACCTGGCCACAATTCTATATTCAAACGTTCAGATAATGAATTATTTATTATTCATCATGCACGGAGACAACCTTTTAGTGATGATTTCTTTTTAGATGTCAGAAAAATTTACTGGTTAGATAGTGGTTGGCCGGTCATATCAGCAATTAGTTATGCGAAATCAATTCCTGAAATCCCTATGAAAGAGGACCTCATAGGAACGTGGGAGATTATTCAGTTTACAGCAGAGTCCAGTCTCATTTCTTCAGAATTTGTCATGCTTACAGACATTCAGCAAATGGAGAAGAGCTATTTTTGGCAGGGGCATGAGTTTACAGCTTATTATGAGACAGATTCTGAAGAACGGGTCTTGTGTTTATCAGGAATGGACCCGAACGGCATGGGGTTCATCGGAAAAAAAGTCCCAAAAGAAAGTAGGGGGAAGACGAAGCGTACAACTTAAAAGCGACCAAACTTAAGAATGATCTTTGGAGTAGCGATCAGAGCAGTGTTCGAGAAAAAACAACCCCATATCAGTATCAAGTATGGAATGATGGCATACCAGTCGCCCCTCAAGCAAAACGATGGGCGCCAATCCATTTATATGGATCGAGCCTTGAAACAACCATCTCTAGGATATGATGCGTGATTCCCGATCATCTCCGGGAAAATCGAGAAGCACATTCACCTGCTTTGAGTGAATTAGTTAAAAAATATAGAAAACAAGCATCCTTACATACAAGAAGGATGCTTGTTTTTCTATATTTATAAAAGCGCTAAGAAATGGCCTTTATTTCGACGAACGGCTTGCTGGATCTAACCGACGTTCAATAAAGCCTAAGCCTAAGTCGGTGATGATTGCCATCAATGCAGTGGGTAAAGCTCCGGCAAGAATGATTGAAGCGCCATTGGTTGCATTTGTCCCACGGATGATGATATCACCTAGGCCACCAGCACCTACGAAGGCGCCAATGGCAGTGATTCCAATTGCAACGACTAATGCATTACGAATACCTGCCATGATCACGGAGACGGATAAAGGCAATTCGATCATATACAGTCGTTGCCAACTTGTCATGCCCATTCCTTTACCAACATCTAGTGTATTACGGTCTACCTGGCGCATGCCGGTATAAGTGTTTTTGATGATCGGTAAGAGCGAGTAGAGAAAAATCGTCAGAATAACGACATTGACACCTAATCCCATTCCAATCATCAAAATCGAGATCATTGCTAGCGAAGGGATCGTTTGGATGATATTGGCGATGCGGATCACCCAATCGGCCATACGCATCTTTTTAGAAATCCAGATTCCTAGTGGAATACCAACGATTGCAGCGAATAAAACGCCATAGATAGAGATCAGGAAGTGACGAACAAACTGTGCAAAGACATAACCGCCATTTTCCTGAAAATAGGCAATAAATTGTTGAAATAGATTCATGTCATTCATTTCGTCACTCTCCTTCAAAATAATTATTTTCTTGTAAGAAACGTTCTGCGACCACTGTCGGTTCCAACAGGTCATTATCAACTTGATAATTTAGTTGTTGCATTTTTTCAGTGGAGATTGTATCAGCAAGTTTGTTCAAGGCGTCCGCTACTTCTGGTGTGTCTTTGATTAATTTGTCATCGACTACTGGAGCTGCATCATAAGGTGGGAAGAAATTCAAATCATCTTCCAACATTACGAGGTCATAACTAGCGATCCGTCCATCCGTTGAATACCCGAGTACGATATCCATTTTTCCGTTGTCAACAGCATCGTAAACGAGACCGATCTGCATAGGCAAAATGTTTTTGAAAGAAAAGCCATATGCTTCTTGGAAGCCATCATACCCGTCACCTTCACGGGTGATCCAAGCTGTATCGACACCAGCAACCAACTGATCGGCAACGCCTTTTAAATCACTGACTTTTTTCAGATTATATTTTTCTGCAGTGTCTTTTCTGACTAGAAAAACATATGTGTTATCAAAGCCGTAGGAAGGAAACCAGGTCTGATGGTAACGTTTCTCAAATTCTTTTTTTACGGTATTGAAGGCAGCAGTTGGATCAGATTCTGGCTCTAAGCCAAGTGTTGTTGTCAAATCTGTTCCGGTATAACGAGCGGCAGAGATAGACGCATCGCCATTCATCATTGCTTGATGATTGATTGTCGTTGTTGCTAAGTTATTAATGACAGTGGTATTTTTGTCCGTATAATGTTCTACCATTCCTGCTACAATAGCGCCAAGAATCTGAGCTTCAGAAGTGATTCCTCCTGTGATAGCTACGGTGTCTTCATTAGATGTAGAAGCAAGTCCTGGAAAGGAGCAGCCTGAGAGTAAAATAATGATCATGGATAACAAAAGACCAAATTTCGCTTTGATTTTCATTTAGGCATCCCCCTTTAATGCAGCTGGTGTTAGTTTATTCTCAAGTAATCCGAGTAACCAGTCTGCTAAAAGTGCAAAAATCGTCACTGGGATTGTGCCGGCAAAAATCAATGCCGGTTGATAGTTATTCAATCCACTAAAGATCAAGTCTCCAAGCCCCCCTGCACCAATGTACGAAGCCAAGGTTGCCCAGGCTAAGACATAGACTGCTGACAAGCGGATACCTGCCATGATCGTTGGGATCGCTAACGGCAGTTCCACACTAATGATCGATTGGAAGTTAGTCATTCCCATTCCTTTAGCGACATCTCGATAATTCCAATCGACTTTCTTCATGCCAATATAGGTGTTTCGCAAAATAGGCAGCAAAGAATAGATAAAGAGTGCAACAATAGCTGGGACCTTACCGACCCCTAAAATCGGGATCATCAATGCCAACAGTGCCAATGAGGGAACAGTTTGCAAGGCGCTAGTCACACCGATCACGATAGAAGCGGCTTTGGGAAAGCGTGTCAATAGAACGCCCAAAGGGACTGCAACGACAATGCCTAGAAATAGTGCGGCAAAGGAGATGTATAAATGCTCAATGCTTTTCGTGACCAATTGGCCGCCATATTCATTAAAGAAGCTTTGCATGGCTAGACCTCCTCTGGTTTTGCGGATTCGATCGCTTCAAGAAGGGAGGATTCCTCGCCCCAAATAACGTCATAAACAATGTCGACTAATGAAGCACGCGTCAAAATTCCTACCAAATGATTCTCAGCATCCACGACTGGCACATATTTCAAACCGCGTTTAAGGATTCGTTGCAACGTATCTCGCAGTAAGGCGGTTTCTTTTACATAGAAAACATCTTTATTAAGAATATCCCCGACACTGGTTACTTTGCCTCGATTGCGGTCGATCGATTCTACATCGATATACCCTTTTAAGACATTGCTATTATCCGTCACTAATAATGTATCTACCCGTTTTTCTCTCATCAGGCGAATCGCTTCTTGTAAAGATTTTTCAGGAGTGATGGCGATTGGTGTTTTGAGCATGACTTCTTTAACTGGTGTGGTGTCTGGTTTTGCTTGCAGAAGGCGGTCTTCACCGATCAATTCTTCAACAAAGGTAGTAGCAGGATTTCGCAGAATATTTTGCGGTGTATCGAATTGGATGACGCGTCCTTCGCTCATGATCACGATGCGGCTAGCTAACTTTAATGCTTCATCCATATCATGGGTAACGAAGACGACGGTTTTACCTAAACGTTCCTGCAAATCTTTGATCAAATCTTGCAGTGAATCGCGAGTGATGGGGTCCAAAGCACCGAAAGGTTCATCCATCAAAATGATATCTTGGTCGGCTGCCAGAGCCCGAACAACACCGATCCGCTGTTGTTGTCCACCAGATAATTCGTGAGGGTAACGATCCAGCATTTCACGAGGAAGTTCCACCAGATCGATCATTTTCTCTGCTGTCTTATTTCGTTCTTCTTGACTGACCTTCAAAAGTTTTTGTACTAATGTAATATTTTCTCGAATCGTCATATGAGGCATCAAGCCGATGCTTTGGATCACGTAACCGATTTGGCGTCGTAATTCTACTGGATTGATATCGGTCACACTTTTGCCATCAATCAGAATTTTTCCTTTGGAGGGGTCTGTCATACGGTTGATCATTCGCATACAAGTAGTTTTACCACTACCACTGGTACCAATGAAACAAATAAATTCTCCCTTTTCAAAGGATAGATTGACATCTTCGACAGCCACTTTGCCGCCTTTATAGATTTTGGATACATGCTGAAATTCAATCATGATTTCACCTCTAGTTTTATTTAGGCGCAGCTTATTTACGCCTAGGGTCTGTAATTAGTATGCCCAAAAGTTTGCTGTTATTCAAATATTCTGCCTTTTTTATTCATATTTGCATATTATAAGCAAAATGTTTGAAACAAATCCAATCGAAATGAAAATCCAATAGGGAATATATGCATTATTCTTCATTTTGATTGTTATTTTTAAATGGGGATGAGTAGACTTTCTTCGTCACTAAAAGTGATATACAACATTTTAATATTAAATGAAAAGCGAACATTGCTGCTACAAGCGAGCATGTATCGAGTCACCAAATACTAAATCGATACATTTCAGATACATTTTTCCTTTAATTTAGCAGCAGGAGGTGTTCCGATGCGGAAAATAATTCTTATTTTGCTTTTTGTTTCAGTAGTCCTTGTTGGTGGTATTACTGGCTGGGCAGTCTATTCTGCAAATAAAATAAATACAAAAGTGTACGAAAAATTGAATCCTTCAGATGAGCAGTATGACTTAGATTACGACCAATTGAAACAAGAACCTTTTAATGTTTTGCTACTTGGCGTTGATACTGGAGAGTTTGGGCGAACGGATTCTGGTCGAAGTGACAGTATGATAGTCGCTCATATCAATTTAAAAAAGAAAGAATACACATTAATGGGAGTTGAACGCGATCTTTTAGTTGATATCGCAGACCAAGGAATGCAGGATAAATTAAATGCGGCGTATGCTTATGGAGGTGCAGGCTGTTCCGTTAAAACAGTAGAAAAAATGTTGGATATTCAAATTCCTTATTTTGTTTCTATTGATATGGGAGGTTTTCAAAAGATTCTCAAAGAAGTAGGAGCTGTTCAAGTAGAAAATGAATTTGAGTTTAGTTCTGATGGATTCGATTTTCCTAAAGGTAAACTAACGTTATCTCCAGAAGAAGCACTTTCTTGGGCGAGAATGAGGTATGAGGATCCACGAGGGGACTATGGCAGACAAATGCGGCAACAGTTGTTGCTGAAAGGTGTTTTGGAAAATATGGCGCAATTGAACCAAGTCACAAAATGGAATGCATTTATCGATATCTTGACAGATAACATCAAAACCAATCTACCCATTACCAATCTTGTTCTTCATGCGAAGGAACTGATGAAAGAGCCAACAATTATTCATGACCAAGTGATCGGAGAGGAATTGATTCAGAATGGAATCTCTTATCAAACAGCTTCGACAGAAGAGATAGCAAGAGTTCATGATGTATTGACAACAAATAAGGAGGAAAAGCAATGAAAAAGATCCGTTTACTCATAACTGGCTTTATCTTTTTGTTAGTACTTTGCGGCTGTGCACGAATCAGTGAGGAATTTGCTAGAGGAAAAACAGAGAACAATCTGTCCCAGTCCTCCGAGTTAACAAGCAACAGTAGTTCTTCAAGAACAGTGACAAGTAACAATAAGGCTACTACAGAGACTAGTTTGGAAAATATACTAGAAAGCACTACAGAGACAGAGGAGATTCCTTCAAATAAAAAAAGGTCGCTTTGACATTTGACGATGGGCCAGATCCCAGCAATACACCTAAATTATTGGAACTATTGAAAAAAGAAAAAGTGCCAGCTACTTTCTTTTTAGTAGGACAGAACGTAGAGATGTATCCCGAGGTGGTGAAAGCAATCGCAAAGGATGGCCAAACTATCGGTAGCCATACCTATGATCATCAAGACCTCAGCACATTGGACGAATCTGGAATGACTAATGAGATCACGAAGACCGATCAATCTATCAAGAAACTCACAGGCAAAAATCCAGCCTATTTTCGCCCGCCATATGGTTCTGTCAATGCAAAAGCTGCAGAATTGATCAATCGTCCCATCATCCAATGGTCTGTTGATTCAGAAGATTGGAAATCTAAAGATGCCCAAATGATCATTGATAAAGTAACGAGTTCTGTCTATGATGGTTCGATTATTTTGTTGCATGACATTCATCCGGAAACCATTGCTGCAGTCCCTGAGATTATTCGTGATTTAAAAAAAGAAGATTATCAATTTGTGTCTTTAGATACTCTTTTGAATAATCCTTCCAGCAATGAGACTTATTACGGAGAAAATGATCATCGGCCAGCCGGAGGTTAAACATGGATAAACACTATTCAGCAGGCATCGATTTTCTTAGGGCATTTGCGGTTATTGGTGTTATTCTCTACCATTTGCCTCAATATTCTTTTCAAGGAGGAAATCAAGGCGTAACGATTTTCTTTGTTATTTCGGGTTACTTGATGGCAAAGAATGCTTCCTATGCGTATCAAAAAAATCAGTTCTCCTGGATTGGCTTTTATAAGA
The DNA here is from genome assembly GCF_051714805.1 of Enterococcus sp. AZ091. Classification (NCBI taxonomy): domain Bacteria; kingdom Bacillati; phylum Bacillota; class Bacilli; order Lactobacillales; family Enterococcaceae; genus Enterococcus; species Enterococcus sp. AZ091. The sequence continues at coordinate 24,544 of NZ_JBIOSO010000002.1, forward strand.
AACGGATCAAACGGATTTATCCGTTTCTTTTATTCTCCTTACTTATCTTTATTCTGATAGCTGGGAGTATTCAAATCCGAATGCTAGGAAACATCAAAAGCGAACTTCCAAGTTTACTCTTTGGATATAACAACTGGTGGCAGATCCACGAAAAAGTCTCTTATTTTGATCGCTTCGCAAATTCGTCCCTATTTAAACATTACTGGTCTTTGGCGGTGGAATTACAATTTTATCTAGTTTTTCCACTCTTCTTTCTAACAGTCATGCGTTTGTCTAGAAAAAGAGGCTATCAGCTTATGTATCTTCTTACCATTATTTCGATTCTCACCAGTCTGTTATCGCCGTTTTCTATCGCTTATTACAATACCTTTGCTCGACTTTATCCGTTTATAGTTGGCATGTTTGGTTTTTTCAATAGAAAGAACATTAATGATGTCATTTCTTCAAAAAAAGTAACGAAGTTTTGGCTCATCATGAGTTGTTTGACTCTGGCTGTCTTTATTCCGCTGCCTTCGTTTACAGGTAGCTCATTGCTTGTCAGTGTATTAACAATGCTATTACTCGTTTTGATAAATGACAAAGAAGTGGAAAAAAGAACCAAAATCGCCAAATTCCGTCTTCAATATATAGGCAAAATTAGTTATGAATTATATTTGGTTCACTATTCGGTGTTTATTCTCCTAGTGAATATAGCACCTAAGATGAATCCTCTAATTGAATTGGTAGTGGTTCTGATCATGACGGTTCTGATGATTGCTGGCTTTCATTCTTTCATGCATTTAAAAAGAAAAGCAGGACGTTACCTTGGAGCAGGTCTTGTTGCTGTTGCAATCGGAATGATCATTTTTGCACCGACTAACCGTCTGACTGCGGATCAAAACGAATTGAAACAAGAGTTAAGCAGTAATCTGAAAAAGATAGAGAATCAACCCAATCAAAAAGGAAATATCTTATTTCTAGGGGATTCTGTGATGCTTGGAGCATATCAAGAATTGGAAGATACGTTTAGTGGGCAAGCAACCGTTGATGCGAAGGAATCACGGCAAATATCTAGTTTGGCAACGATTCTTCAAGGGTATCCCAATTTAGCTGATTATTCGACGGTAGTAATCGGACTGGGTACAAATGGTATTATTTCGGATGAGTCAATCGATGAAATCCTTACTCAATTAAAGGATAAACAGATATACTGGATAACTATCAAATGTCCGGAAGGCTGGCAAGAATCTGTGAATCAAAAATTAGCAGAGCTTCCTAGTCGCTACAAGAATGTCCATATCATCGACTGGTTTAGCCACAGCAAAGACCACCCAGAATACTTTTATGATGATGAAACTCATTTGAATGGGGAAGGACGCAGTGTTTATGCCCAATTGATGAAGTCTGTTCTTTCTAAATAGTGGGACAATGGCTAGGAGCGCGCGTTAAGACAGGAGGAACCATGTATTTACTAAATAAAACAATGAATGGGATTCGGTTATATTATTTGATTTTACTGGGAATCTTATATCTTTCATTTTATCAATCAAGTGTCTATTTTCTTTTCTTTACTAATACTATTTTGGCATATATTCCAATAGAATTAACCTTTCTTGCAATGTATTGTAAAAAAAAGTACATTATAGTGGTAGTTGTGTGTCTCTGGCTTGTTTTTTTACCAAATAATTTTTATCTCATGACAGATCTCTTTCATCTTTCTTTATTGACACCTTATGATGAAGTAACATTGTTGATAAGTAAGGATTTAATGAATTGGATCAAACTTTTTCTGATTTTGTTGGCAGTGATGCCTTCAACAATTTTGGGCTGCTGGAGCATTGACAAGATTGCAAGAATATTAGTAGAGAAATTAACCATTGGTGTCTACCCAGCGCTTTTGATTGCGTGTCTTTTATTTATGGATTCTATTGGGATTTATATTGGGCGATTTACCCGTCTTAATAGTACAGATATTTTTGTGCGTCACAATCAAGCGCTTCAAAAAATTTTCGCTGATTTTGAAGATATTGACAATCGATCGATCGTACTTTTACTTTTGCTCTATCTTTTTTTGTGCGGTATCATGATCGGCTATCAGCTTATAAAACAGCTTCTTTACAAAAATTGGGAAGAAAGTGTGAAATCAAATGGATGTACTCATAGTAGAAGACAATCAAGCCATAAATAACCTGCTAGTAAAAAGCCTCGCAAAAAAAGGCTATCGAACGATCCCGATTTTTGATGGCAAAAGTGCCGCAGATTACATTGAAAATCATGAGGTGGATCTGATTCTTTTAGACATCATGTTACCAGAAATAAGTGGGGATGAATTAATAGACTATTTTGTCGAATATGATATCCCAGTTATCTTTTTAACTGCCAAGAATACCTTGCATGATAAAGTGCGAGGATTAAAGTTAGGTGCAGAAGATTACATTACGAAACCTTTTGAACTAGAAGAATTATTTGCTCGAGTTGAAACAGTACTTCGCAGAAGGAAAAAGAGTTCTGTTTCTGAGATAAATTGGCACAACATCCGCATTGAAGACGAGAAGAGAAGTGTATTTTTTAACAATGAGTTGATTGCATTGACGCCTAAAGAATATCAATTGTTCATTTATCTCGTTCAAAATCGCGGGATTATTTTAGAGCGAGAAACGATTTATCAACGAATTTGGGAATCGCCAAGTGAGCCAGATAGCAGAACTCTTGATTTACACATTCAGCGGATCAGAAAGAAACTGCATTTGGAAAACGAGCTGCGAACGATTTATGGTGTAGGGTACTTATTGGAGGAATAAGATGAAATATGCGACAAAAGCATTCTATTGGCTGCTATTCTTTTTTTTACTTTTGTATTTAGGGATCAGCACCATCAGTTTGCGGATCATCGCTCAACATGCAATCAATCAGGAATATGATCAAGCACTAGCTACCCAAAAAAGTGCTGCGATACTATTTGCAGCCAAAATTGAAGATCAAGAACCTACGAAAGAGCAGTTACGGAATCTAAGTGATATAGTCAAGAGCACGGTAAAGAATGATTTTGAAATTTTGGATAAAGAAGGAAAGAGTGTGTATGCCAGTACAACTGACTTTCCAAGCATAACAGAGGTTGTTGATTACGATTCAATTAAGAAGAACACAATCAACATTAGCCCAATCATCACAATCAAACAAGAGAAGTTTTTATTTACAAGCTCGACAATTGGAACGACAGACTATTATTTGGTGTCTAAGCAGAATCTAATCACTTATCAAAGTATTCTGAAGAAAGCAAGTCATTATTTTCGAATGATTTTATTTCTTCTGCAGATCGTTTTGATTCCAATGTCGTGGTTTTTATCAACCCTCATCACTAAACCGATTCAAAAATTGATTGATCGCGCAACAGAGATTGCAAAAGGGCAAACAACAAAGCCTTTCGTTGTTGAAAAACGTGGAGATGAAGTTGAAAAGCTTGCCAACAGCCTAAATGACATGGCCAATAAATTAAATCAAGACATAGAACAAATCAGTCAGGAAAAAGAAAAGCAAGAATTATTTGTCTCAAGTTTATCCCATGAAATTTCTACCCCGCTAACGTCGATCATCGGCTATGCGCAAATGTTGCAGTGGGAGGATCTAAAGGAACCTTCTTCGGAATTTGTCGATTATATTTTAGAAGAAAGTTTCCGCTTGAAAAGCCTATCAGAAGATGTTTTGCGTTTATTGTACTCGAAGAAAAATGAAATGAATCTCGAAGCAATATCGACAGACCAGATTGACTCTTATATTACTCAATTTGTCTCTGGATTAGATGAGCGGATCCTTTTGCAGATGACTCTTCAAAAGGCCACCATACGAATGGACTTTAACCTATTTAAATTAGTCATTGCAAATATATTTTCTAACGCATTAGATGCGATGAAGGATAGGAAAGAGATGTGCATCACTGGCTACAGTAATGAAGGACGATATTATTTTATACTAAAAGATACTGGTCAGGGAATTCCCGAAGAGATTATTGATCAAGTCACTGATGAATTTTTTACGGGGGATGTCACTAGAAATTCCGGGCATTTAGGCTTAGGGCTTTCATTAGTGAAGAATATTATCTCACTTCATGAAGGGCAAGTGACAATCACTAGTGAGAAAGGTGAAGGAACGTCTATTACGATCGACTTTCCTTTAGATGAGGACTGAAGATGAGGAAAAGAATAAAGATAAGTCTGATCCTCCTATGGGTCGGTTTCAACGTATTTCTACTATTTTTACCAAATATGCTGTTTACAGATTCATTGTCAAAGCCAGTCGTATTTGAAGAATCCTTGGAGCTGCCTTCAAATAAAAGTACATTAGAAGAAGTGCTCACGAACGCCGGGAAAGTAACGCAATATAATAATACGGGAGAAGGAAGCCAGTATGTCAATACATATGCGGTGGAAATAGAGAAGCTGCTAAAAGAAATGGGAATCTCTTCAGAATACTTGGTTACGTTATCCCAGAATCTAAAGATTGATTCGGAAACTGTTTATTGGCAAATCAATTATTCTTCGATCGAAGGTTATGGGGAAGCCCTGATTGAAGAATCGACTAATAAAATCGTCCAATTTAAATATTACCCAGAGCAATCATTTCAAGAGATAGATCCTGAGAAAATTTTAGCGGCATATTTTAAGTATCTAAACATTGAAATTTCCTCAATAAAAAAAGATAGTCCACTATTTGAAGTATCTTTTGCTGACGGCCAAAACATCAAAGCGGTTATTGATAATTATCGTATTATTCTTAATTATCCCAGTGTTGAATAGGACAAGTAATGGAACAAGTAGCATTTTTTGAATATAGTTCTCCTTGGAGCGATTAAGAAAGGAATGAAAGGATGGCTTTATGAATTTTCGATAGAAGTGAATCGATAGAGACGAAGTGATTCGTAAAGCATAGGTTAGCAGTTCAACCTAAATGTCTTTCGTGGTTAGTTTGAATAATGGAAAAAGAATACTGGAAACGAATTTGCTTGCTTACTGCAATTCCCGATTGGAACAAAGATTCAGAGATTGTTACAGAAGTTGAACGATTAAGAAAGAAATATGAAGACTATCGCAAAGAAATTAACTCGAAAAAAGTCATGGTTTTTTATAAAAACAACAGCAGTTATGTTTATGACACATTGAAAAAATGTGCTCAGCAAGAAAAAATCCCACGTGAAAAAATTTTGTTTTATTCACAAAACGATAAAGCAGATAAAAAAGGCAGAAGATTCCGTATTATCGGTTAAAATTCTCTAATAGATTAGGAGCACCGTGAAAAGGTTCTAGTCTCCCTCTCTAGCGCTCTTTTTATTTAAAGCTATGCCCTAGTTTCCTAATTGGCGAGTAATCTCTAAACATGATAGAATAGACGGGCATATGAAAGAAAGAGAGTGACGACATGCTTACAACAGAAGATTTTGACTTTGAGTTACCGGAAGAATTGATCGCTCAAACGCCGCTTAGCGATCGCTCCAGTTCCCGCCTATTGGTCGTGGACCGAGAAAGCGGTGCAATGGAAGACAAACATTTTTATGACATTATTGATGAATTAGCTCCTGGCGATGCCCTTGTGATGAATGATACTCGCGTTTTGCCCGCTCGTATCTATGGCGAGAAAATCGAGACCGGCGCTCATCTAGAGATTTTATTGTTAAACAATATCGAAGGGGACAGTTGGGAAACATTAATCAAACCTGCCAAGCGAGCAAAAGTCGGTACGAAGATCACCTTTGGCGACGGTCGCTTAGAAGCAGTCGTTGAAAAAGAACTCGAACATGGTGGCCGAATTATTCGATTCAGCTATGATGGGATTTTCTTAGAGATTTTAGAATCTTTGGGTGAAATGCCATTGCCGCCATACATCAAGGAACGATTGGAAGATCCAGATCGTTACCAAACCGTTTATGCTAAAGAGAATGGATCTGCAGCGGCACCAACGGCCGGTTTGCACTTTACGCCAGAATTATTGAAGAAAATCGCTGATAAAGGGGTCAAATTAGTTTATTTGACCTTACACGTGGGTCTAGGAACTTTCCGCCCAGTTAGCGTCGATAATATTGCGGATCACGAAATGCACAGTGAATTTTATCGATTGACGGAAGAAGCGGCGGCTCAATTAAACGATGTGCGGGCAAATGGTGGGAAAATCGTTGCGGTCGGAACGACTTCGATCCGTACATTAGAGACGATTGGTACCAAATTTGATGGCGAGATCAAAGCCGACAGCGGCTGGACGAGTATTTTCATTACCCCCGGCTATCAGTTCAAAGTTGTCCAAGCCTTCTCAACGAATTTCCATTTACCGAAATCGACATTGGTAATGTTGGTCAGTGCCTTTGCCGGACGCGATCTAACATTAGAAGCTTATCAACATGCCATCGATGAACGTTATCGCTTCTTTAGTTTTGGCGATGCCATGTTCTTAAAATAAAAAACTGAACGACAAGAGCGGCTCGTTAAGTTGGGATACTTCTCAACTTTTTGAACTGCTTTTTTGTCGTCCAGCTTATAACTAAGGGAAGGTATAAGTGGTGGTCGCTGATGGTTGGTTCATGCAAAGCAATTGTTTCTCAAAATTTGTTTTCTTTTACAAACTTACACATGTTTCGTGTGTTCTGATACAACGTAATAGACGTATCCTTTTTTCGAAAAGATTCTCGATTTTGTGTTACGCTTTTCTGTTACTTTACACGCTTGATACTAGGTGAAACTTGTACGTTCAACAACTTTTAGTAGATTGAGTTTGCGATATTTACAAGACCACCAACAGAGTTGCTACCTTCCTTACACCTATACTATAGCATATTTAGGAAGCGTTTGCAAATAGGCAGGGTATACAAAGTACAACGATCAATTCACAATTTAAAATCTAAAAAGTTGACTTACCAAAAAATCGTTTATTCAATAATCAGCAAATCAGCAATCACTCGTTGACGTTCCTAGAGAGAGTCCACTAATTGTTAGGATCGTTGGTAAACTTTATAAGGGCGTCCGATTTTGGTATAGATAATCTGACTGGTAACATAGTTATTTTTTTCTAAGTAAAGCATGTATTTACGGACTGAGACATGAGAAAATCCGCTGACCTCTACCAAATCTGGGATCGTAAAAGTGTCTGGAAATGTTTGGATAGCCGCTTTGATGCGATCCATGGTATCAGGAGAGAGTCCTTTATCCAGTTCTGTAAGGGATGGCTCGGGACTCTTCTTTGCAACCATTATTTGATCAATGGTTTCTTGGGCAAGACTGTCTTGTTCCAAAGCTTCTTGCCGTTTTAGAAATAGTTCGATGCTTTGCCGGAAACGTTCATAGGTAAATGGCTTGACGAGATAGTCCAGAACACCTAAATGTAGTCCATGCTGAATAGTTTGTGTCTCATTGGCTGCTGTGATCAAGATCACTTCGATGGCTTGCTGAGAGTTCCGGATCTCTTTGAGCAAGTCTAAGCCGTTGCCATTTTTCAAATGGACATCTAGCAGCACTAAATCAACTTGTTTGTTTTGTAGTAAGTATTCAGCATCTGTCACAGCATCTGCCGAATAGATTTCTTGAAATCTGCCGATTTTTTCTAAATAATTCCGATGGATAAATTCCACCATTGGGTCATCTTCGACAATTAATCCATGTAATGGTTTCATTTTATCACCCCATGATAATGCGTTTGTAATTGGAGAACGACAAAGTTAGGTTGTTCTTCTATCAAAAACTCTGCCTGGTAATCTTTTAACATTTGTTGGAAATAGTTGCTGTGAAAACTATCCTGCAATTGCTGCTGATCCGTTGTGGTCAGCTGAATGGTATAGGTCGTTGTCAGCAGGCCTGTTTCATGATGGATCTCGATCCGCAAATCTTCTATGGTGATTAGTTGCAACAAAACATGATGAATATACCGGTAAAGATCGATCAACGATTTTGTTTCAACTTCTTGCGAATTGGCGGGAATTTCTGGTGAAATCTCGATCATCAAGTGGATTTTACGCTCAAAGAACTTTTGACGTTCGCCAATCAAAAATCCAGCAACTTGCGGATTCTGAACTAAAAAAGACAAGCGATGAGAGAACTCTTTTTCTGGAGTCAAAATATCATCCAGATAAATTTTCAATTCATCATAGGCTTTTAAATCAGCGAGCCCATAGATCACATGCAGTTTATTCATAAACTCATGGGACTGAGACTGCAGCGCACTGGCGTAAGCAGTAGTATTGGCTAACTGATCCATGACGAATAACGATTCTGTCGCATTGCGTAAAAACACGATCCAACCGATCCGTTTCTGATCCACATTGATCGGTGCAGAGGAAAAAAGAAAATCCTGTCCATTTTGCCGATAGAGCTGTTCAACATTTCGCTCCAAGTCTACAGCATCGGTCTGCAAGATCAAATCCTGCAAATGTTTGCCGACCAAGGAGTCATTGTGTCCACTGTTCTTTTGGTAAAGCTCGTTGGCGGCGATATTTGCCAAATTGATTTGTTGGTTCAAATCCAATACAATGACCGCATCTTTAGTTTCTTCCAACATGGCATTGCGTTCTTCAAAGAGACGTGAGATTTCTTTTGGTTCTAAATTATGAAGTTGCCGTTTCAAATAATAGGCAAGTCCAGTTGCTGCAAAGGCGGCGATTGTGATACTTAATGCTAAGGCAAGTAGATACCCTTCCCGAGAACTCTTTACTAAAGCACTCAAGGACTGCATACGGATCCCTAAAGCTACTACACCGATTTGTTTTTGCGATTCAGTGAGGGAATAGACGGGAACGAATCCCCGCAACGAGCGACCCAATGTTCCTTCACTGACAGAAACATGTTCTTTTCCTTCCAATGCAGTGACTTCATCACCGCCTTCGAAGTGTTTGCCGATTTGGGTCTCATCTGGATGAGTCAAACGAATGGCTTGCATATCCATAACTACCACGAAATCCAACCCGTGTATTTGTGTCACTTCATTTGTGTAAGCTTCCAATTGATCGTTGGAACGTCCTTCTTCCAAAGCGGTAGTCACTTGTGGATCGATCGCCAGCTGTTTACCGACGGACAAGAGCAGGTATTCTTCGTTGGAGCGAATAAATGTGGAATTTTGAATAAGGACTAAACCATAAAGAATGGAAGTGACAATGAGTAAGACGATTGTAAAGACTAAAGTCAATACCCCCCATAACCGTAACCCTTTTTTCACTACATTTCCCCCTTTATTCGTAAATTATAACATAGCGGCGGAATCCCTAAAGAAGCTTTAATTAATTTAAATACTTAAAATAATTAAATAAACTACGAAAAAGAAAACGCTTGCTTTAATCTGTGTGTAACGAGGTACTCGTAGAACTAGTAGATCAATTTAGGAGGAAAGCAAAATGGAAAAGCATATCGAACCCCATGTGGCGAGAGAACAGGTTGAATCTAAAGCAAAAGAAGAGAAGCTAATTGATCGGTGGATGAAAATCAAAATTGGATCAGTTCCGCTGCCAGTATACATTGTTTTATCAACAGTCATCGTAGTCACGGGTCTGTTACAACAATTACCCGTAAATATGCTAGGTGGTTTTGCGGTCATTTTGACTTTAGGGTGGTTATTAGGAACGATTGGTGCCACTATTCCTTTTATCAAGAATTTCGGTGGTCCGGCAATTTTATCCTTATTGGTTCCATCTATTTTGGTTTTCTTCAACTTAGTCAATCCGAATATTCTTGAGTCTGCCGATATTTTGATGAAGCAAGCCAACTTCTTATATTTTTATATTGCTTGTTTAGTTTGCGGCAGCATTTTAGGGATGAATCGCAAAATCTTAGTCCAAGGTTTGATGCGGATGATTATTCCCATGATGATCGGGATGATCTGCGCCATGGGTGTTGGTACGCTAGTTGGTGTATTATTAGGTTTAGAATGGCAACATACGTTGTTTTTCATCGTTACTCCAGTGTTAGCTGGCGGGATCGGTGAAGGAATCTTGCCTTTATCACTAGGCTACAGTGCCATTACTGGTATGGGGAGTGAACAGCTGGTCGCACAACTGATTCCAGCAACGATCATTGGTAACTTCTTCGCGATCATGTGTACCGCATTGCTCTCTCGCTGGGGAGAAAAACGACCAGATCTTTCTGGGGGTGGACAATTGGTCAAAATGAAAAATGATGATGACATGGCAGATGCGTTAAAAGATGATTCCGGCGCTTTTGATATCAAGAAAATGGGCGCTGGTGTGCTGACCGCTTGTACACTGTTCATTGCTGGTAGTTTACTGCAGCATTTGACTGGGTTTCCTGGTCCTGTATTGATGATTGTCTTAGCCGCTTTTTTGAAATACTTGAATGTGGTGCCGGCAGAAACACAACATGGCTCCAAACAATTGTATAAATTTATTTCCGGCAACTTTACTTTCCCATTGATGGCTGGTTTAGGATTGTTGTATATTCCATTGAAAGACGTCGTGGGAACACTGAGTGTCTCTTATTTCTTAGTCGTCATCAGTGTAGTGTTCACGGTAATTGCCACCGGGTTCGTCGTATCACGTTTCATGAACATGTATCCCATCGAAGCCGCGATTATTTCTGCTTGTCAAAGCGGTATGGGAGGCACAGGAGACGTAGCGATCTTAAGTACCGCTGACCGTATGAACTTGATGCCTTTTGCCCAAGTAGCTACCCGTTTAGGCGGCGCCATCACAGTGATTGCCATGACCGCAATCTTGCGAATGATTTTTTAATAAAAAATAGAAAAAACGATCAACTATTGGAGGAACGAATCATATCAGAAGATGTAAAAGAAATCGCTTTGCGACAAGCCAAAGAACATGGCGGTAAATTGGAAGTAGTATCAAAAGTGGCGATTGAAAATCGAAGAGACTTAAGCATTGCCTACACTCCGGGTGTCGCTGCCGTATCTTCCGCGATCGCAGAAGATAAACAGCTGGCCTATTCATTGACAACAAAGAAAAACACAGTCGCTGTTGTAAGCGATGGTTCTGCTGTGTTAGGTCTTGGTAATATTGGAGCAGAAGCAGCAATGCCGGTCATGGAAGGGAAAGCCGCTTTGTTCAAGCGATTTGCAGATGTAGATGCTATTCCTATCGTTTTAGATACTCAAGAGACAGAAGAGATCATTGCGATCGTCAAAGCAATTGCACCGACCTTTGGTGGAATCAACTTAGAAGATATCAGTGCGGCGCGTTGCTTCGAAATCGAACAGCGGCTGATCGAAGAGTGTGCGATCCCGATTTTCCACGATGACCAGCATGGGACGGCAATAGTTGTCTTAGCGGCTGCTTTCAACAGCCTGAAATTGATTGGCAAATCACTAGCAGAAGCCAAAATCGTTGTCAATGGCGGTGGTTCTGCTGGGCTTTCTATTACTCGTAAGTTTTTGGCAGCTGGTGCAAAAAATGTCATTGTCGTAGACAAGGTGGGGATCTTGAATGAAGAAAATGATCAGTTACCACCTCATCACGCAGAGATTGCTAAAGTGACAAACCGTGACCATCTTTCTGGTGATTTGCAGACAGCATTGAAAGGTGCTGATATCTTCATTGGTGTTTCTGCTCCAGGAGCACTGAAGAAGGAATGGATCGCTGAGATGGGAGATAAGCCTGTGATTTTTGCTATGGCTAATCCAGTACCGGAAATCTTCCCAGACGAAGCCTTAGCAGGAGGTGCCTATATCGTTGGTACTGGACGCAGTGATTTTCCTAATCAAATCAACAATGTGTTGGCTTTTCCTGGTATTTTCCGTGGAGCTTTAGATGCTCAAGCCCGCAAAATCACGGTTGAGATGCAGATTGCCGCAGCAAAAGGAATTGCTAGCTTGATTCCAGACGAGGAGCTGTCACCAACAAACATTATTCCGGATGCTTTCCAAGAAGGAGTAGCCAAAATCGTTGCAAATTCAGTCAAAGATGCTGTGGAAGCAAAACGTGTCAATTAACGGAAGAAACATTGCGTTGAGAACAATTTTTCATTCAATCAAAAAGGACCTTACTTTGATATGTCAAAGTAAGGTCCTTTTTTTAAGCTAATGTCTGTTTTGGCAAGTTTTCATAAAAGGCTGCTTTGGTAGCACTGATATAAGGTGTCAACCAAAGATACCCGATACCAGCTGTGATAATGGCTAGAATGTGCCAGCCAATAAAACTCAAATCAAGTAAGAACAGTTTTCCTTTATACCCTTTCATCAATCGGCGGCTAGCCGTGATGCAAGCAAGAAAATCTGGCCGTGTACCTGTTTGCTCATAGGTATCATAGTAGATGAAGTATGCTTGTGAGTAGGAATAGGATTTGATGATTCCTGGAATCACAAATAATAATGCCCATAAACTAACGAAAATCGTTGATAAAATATAGATGACAATGATACCAAGTGCGAATACACCGCTAAATCCACGAAAGACATCAGAAAATGGACGAATCTCTTGTTTATTGCCGCGTAACAAATCAAGGAATGTCCAAGAAATCCCGGCACCAAACAACGCTGAGAATAATCCGCTGATCAAGCCACCGCCACTACCGCCAGTTGAGTTCGACGCTTCATTGATGGATTGACTATCAAAGGCACCATTTTGACTTAATGCCATCAAAGGCAATACAACAATCACTACGATCACAACAGCAAAAGCAATAGAGATCAACGTAGGGACCAAGCACATCAATACGCTATCTTTCCAGCGTCCATTCAGAACGGATTTGGCTTCACTTTTTAGTTGTCCTCTAGTTTTCATAAAAAAACCTCCTTTCTATCTGTTTAACATGATAGCAAATGAGCATGGATTGTACAAAAAATAAAGCAAAGAAAGGAAAGTTTTTTTGAAAAAGAGGAAGAGAAGCTGAAACCTTCTTGCAAATTCCTAACGCAACCCTTATCATTAATAGCGTTGCACAGTTAATCGAGTCTATAAAGAAAGTAGGGAAATGAATGTCGCAACCTGCCATTCGTTATCGTCTGATCAAGAAAGAGAAACATACAGGTGCCCGTTTAGGTGAATTGATCACACCGCATGGCACTTTTCCAACGCCAATGTTTATGCCTGTAGGAACTTTAGCTACTGTTAAGACCCTTGCACCGGAAGAACTGAAAGCCATGGGCGCTGGTGTCATTTTAAGTAATACATATCACTTATGGCTGCGACCAGGAGAAGATCTAGTGGCCGAAGCAGGTGGGCTGCATAAGTTTATGAATTGGGATCAGCCGATTCTAACCGATTCTGGTGGCTTCCAAGTCTTCTCACTAGCAGATATGCGAAATATTGTTGAAGAAGGTGTCCATTTCAAGAACCATCTAAACGGTTCAAAAATGTTCCTTTCACCAGAAAAAGCTATCGATATCCAAAACAAACTAGGTTCGGATATCATGATGAGTTTTGATGAATGTCCGCCATTCGATGAAAGCTATGATTATGTCAAAAAATCAGTAGAGCGGACTTCTCGCTGGGCAGAACGCGGATTGAAAGCTCATGCCAATCCAGATTCTCAAGGCCTGTTCGGGATCATTCAAGGGGCCGGTTTTGAAGATTTACGGAAACAAAGTGCGCAAGATTTGATCAGCATGGACTTTCCTGGTTATTCGATTGGCGGTTTGTCAGTAGGCGAGCCAAAAGCTGAAATGAATCGCGTCTTGGAATTTACCACACCATGGATCCCTGACCACAAACCTCGCTATCTGATGGGGGTAGGAGCCGCAGATTCTCTGATCGACGGCGTTATTCGCGGGGTCGATATGTTTGACTGCGTATTGCCGACTCGAATCGCCCGTAACGGAACATGTATGACGTCTAAAGGTCGTTTAGTCGTGAAGAATGCCCAATTTGCCCGAGATTTCCGACCAATTGATGAAAACTGTGATTGTTATACTTGTAAGAATTATTCACGGGCGTATATTCGTCATTTGATCAAATGTGACGAAACATTCGGGATCCGATTAACTTCTTATCACAATGTTTATTTCTTGTTGAATTTGATGAAACAAGTCCGTCAAGCGATCATGGATGACAACTTGCTGGAATTCCGGCAACATTTCTTCGAAGAATATGGCTTCAATAAAGAAAATGCCAAAAATTTCTAATTTATTCTGGTAAAACGGTAGGAATACACGTCAGATTCTGATAAAGTATCTATAGAAAAGTAAAAAAATCGAGGTGAAAAAAATGGCACAATCTTTACCAATGCTCTTTATGCTTGTTGCTTTGGTGGCAATGTGGTTCTTCATGAGCCGTTCACAAAAGAAACAACAGCAAGAACGAAAAAACTTATTGGAAAATATGAAGGCTGGAGATCGCGTAGTAACAATTGGCGGACTTCATGGCGTTCTTTCTGAAGTAAATACAGACAAGAGTACAGTTGTCATCGACTGTGAAGGTATTTTCTTAGAGTTCGATCGGGCAGCGATTCGTACCGTGACACCTGGTACTGGTGCATCTGTTGCAACTGAAATCGAACCAGCTGATGTTGTTGATGAAACAAAAGCAGACGATACAAAAGAATAAATTTTTTCGATCCGTCTGACAAAGACAGCTAGGACTAGAGCGTGGGATAAAAGTAAAAAAAACTTTTGTCCCACGCTCTAAACACGTCTAGATGGTGGGAGCAGAAGCAACTCCTTCGGAAACAAGTCGAAATACCCCAAAATTTGAGAAGCAATTTCCGCGTATTCCTTCTTATTTCTAGGAGTTTAGCACCTCTGTCCCAGCCTCTTTTTTATAGAGTGGCGTTTGTCCAGATTTTCGCTTGTTCTTTAGCGAGAGCAAAAAAATCAGCAAGCAAAACATGGAGAACAGGTCTTTTTCTACATTAATAGCCCCCTTAACAAGCATTTCTGTTAAGGGGGCTGTTTGTTTGGTAAAAGTGATGCTGCTACTCGATCGGAATGGTTTTCTTAGGTTCTTTGCCGTGATCATCTTTTGGCAAAGTCAATTTAAGAATACCTTCAGAATAAGAAGCTTTGATGTCGTCTTCTTTGACATTTTCTAGCAAATATTGGCGACGAACACTTGTTAAACTACGCTCGCTGCGTACTAGTTTTCCTTTTTTATCTTCAGTTGTAGTATCCGATTGATGTTGACCAGCAATCGTCAAAATACCATTCTCATAAGTGACTTGAATATTTTCTTTAGGAATACCAGGCAGCTCTGCTTCAACGAGATATTCCGAATCATTTTCGTGAATATCTGTTTTGATCATGTTCGCTTTAAAACCATCAAAAAAACTGCGACCAAAATCTTCGAAGAAATTAAAAGGTGTCATACTATAGGCATCTGAGCGACGAGGTTCAATCTCATGTGACATAATAATCAATCCTTTCTTTAATTTTCTTTCCAATTATTATTTTAGTCAAAATTAGTCAGTTTTCAAGTATTTTACTCTCTTTTTCTAGCCCGCATGTCAGGATAAATTTTACCCCTCGATCCTGCGAAAGACTATGGATCAGCAAAGGCGGTTTCTTTAAAGAAAATAAGTTTTTTGATGACAGTATATACTTAATGATATATACTATAATCGAAGCGGAAGGAGATGCTTATGCCAAAAAGAATAAAACGATTAGCTGTTGCACTCATTTATGCACTGTTATCATCCATCGCATTGAATATGTTCTGGCTGCCAGGAAATATATTTGCCAGTGGAATTACTGGACTTTCACAATTATTGTCGCAGCTCTTGGAAGTATACTTTGGTATCGAGTGGTCAATCCCTGTGTTGGTCTTATTTTTTAACGCGCCATTGTTAGCGATTGCATGGTGCAAAATCAATCGTGATTTCGCGCTTATGACGGTTTGTACTGTCTTCCTCTCATCTGTTATGATGAAGGTGGTCCCAGTTGTCACATTGACTACAGATCCAGTCATCTGCGCTGTTTTTGGCGGGGTGCTCCATGGGTTTTCCGTTGGTCTGACTTTAAACGATGATTTTTCCACAGGAGGATTAGATATTTTAGGGATCTTAGTGAAGAGAATGACCGGCAAAAGTATTGGCAGTTTCTTTATCTTTTTCAATGTCAGTCTCCAACTCGTTGCTGGAATGATTTTTGGCTGGCCGTACGCTTTTTATAGTGCAATCTCTTTCTTTATCAGTGGTCGAATGGTAGACTACGTGAATCTCAAGCAAAGGCGTGTGCAATTACTAGTAGTAACCGAAAAAGCAGAAGGTGTCATTGCAACATTACAATGTGCACTTCAGCGAGGGATCACAGTGATCAATGATGTTGAGGGGGGCTTTGATCATCAACAGAAGAAATTGTTGCTTTTAGTCATCTCCCAAAAAGAATTAAAGACAGTTGAAGGGATGATTCAATCCGTCGACAACCAGGCCTTTGTTAGTGTGGCTTCTGGTGTGAGTGCGAATCGTCCATTTTATGAATGGTAGAGTAGAAAGTAGGGAATCAAGTGAAAAAACAAGCCGTTTTTCAGGAAGTAGCAGATAAAATCGCCCAACGTGTCAATGATGGCACTTATGTAACGAGTCAGAAGCTGCCTTCTGATTATGATTTAGCGGAAGAATTTCAATGCAGTCGGCTAACTGTCCGCAAAGCCATCGATCTTCTGATCACCCAAAATATCCTAGTCAAAGAAAAAGGCAAAGGAACGTATGTGATGAAGCAGCCAAAGATCCAGAGTGGATCTGGCGGATTGCAAAGCTTCACCGAAACGGCCAAAGCCCAAGGGAAAAAGACCCGAACCGAAGTCTTACAAGTAGAGACAGTGAAAGAATTACCGACTAAGATCCGACAGATGTTCGGCAACTATGGGAAAGAACCAATGGTGTATCTGACTCGCTTGCGTTATTTTGATGATGAACCGATGACGGTGGAGAACCTCTATGTATTGAAGCGTTATTTAGAAAAAGAGTCCGGCGAAATCACCAAAGATCAGTTAGAGTCTTCTTTATATGAAGTGATCGAAGCCAACATTGAGATTGGTTATTCCCATCAAGAAGTGGAAGCGGTCAAAAGTCCGCCAGACATTGCCAAGCTATTGCATGTATCCGAAGAGGAACCAATGCTTCTCGTCCATTCGATGACTTATTCCCCTTCTGCGAAACCGATCTTGTTCGATACATCTTTTTATCGTGCAGATAAATATACCTTTAAAAATACATTGGTACGTCAAAAATAAGGGGTGGTAAAAATGGATCAAATCAGCACAGCCATTGAGGAAAACTGGCTGGATTTTCTAAACTTACTCAAACAAGTCATGCAAGTTCCTAGTGTCAAATCTGAACCTATGCCACAGGCGCCCTATGGTACGGAAACTCGGCGAGTTTTGTCTTTGGTAATGGAAAAAAGTGCCGCTTTTGGATTTGAAACAAAGGTGATCGATGATGCGATCGGCTATGCACAGTGGGGACCAGAAGGGTCAGACTACATCGGTATCCTGGGACATCTCGATGTGGTGCCTGCGGGTTCAGACTGGGATTTTCCGCCGTTTGATTTAAGCGAAAAAGACGGCCGCCTTTATGGTCGGGGAATTCTAGACAACAAAGGACCAATCATTAGTTGCCTTTATGGGATGAAATTATTGAAAGAATTAGGACACCAACCGAAAAAAAATCTGCGGATCATTTTCGGTACGGATGAAGAAAGTGGTATGTCGGATGTTCCTCATTATTTGGCCGCAGAACAACCACCTGTGTTCGGATTTACGCCAGATTGTAAGTATCCGGTAGTCTATGGCGAACGAGGGGTCGTCAATGTAGCACTCCATTTTCCGCTGCCAGACGATGAACTACAGCAACTCACTTCGTTTCAGGGGGATCAATTCCGAGACCATGTTCCTGACGACTTGAGTGTAAGCATTGCCGGTCAGAAGTTTGAAGTCACAGGGAAACGTTCTCCAAGCAATGCTCCTGAATTGGGAGAAAATGCAATTACGATCCTGGCAGCCCAACTGGCTGAGAAACAAACTATTCCTCCAACCATACAATCTTATTTTCGTTGGATCTGTCAAAGCTTTCATCAGCAGCATTTTGGAGAAGGGATTGACTTGGCGCTGGCTGATGAAGATTCTGGTAAATTGATTTTGACGCCTGTCGTGATACAAAAGTCTCTCACAGGATTAGTGATGGAAGTTGCCTTTCGCTACCCAGTGACTGTTACAGAAACAGACGTGTTGTCCCGTTTGAAAAGGCAACTGCCTATCGGTGTCGAATTGGAAGTCATTCGCAGTATTCCCGGGTTTTGCCGAGACAAAGAATCAACCGAAATAGCTAAACTGTCGACGATTTATCACACAGTCACAGGCAATGACCCTAAACCAGTAACCACAACAGGGGCAACCTATGCACGCAAAATGCCGAATATCTTGGCATTTGGTCCGTCTTTTCCTGGTCAAAAAGGGATTGCACACAATAAGAATGAGTACATGGACAGTGCTGACTTACGGATGAATTTAGAGATCTACATGCGCAGCATCAAAGCATTAACAGAATAAGAATGCCCTGGATGAATCCTCAACAATAAAAAATTAATCCGAAACGAGTTTCTTATAAATCAATGAGAGTTGAAAGAAACTCGTTTTTTAGTATAGACATACTAGTATATACCATATAGAATATACTTGTAAGCGCTACAAATGATGGAGGGAAAGATATGTGGGGAATGATTGCAACTTGGCGAATGGCACACGATGGTGTACTGGCAGCCAAAGAACTTTTAGAAGGACAAGCGTCATGCAAAGATGCAGTAGAAACTGCCATCAAAGCAGTGGAAGATTATCCATTTTATAAATCAGTTGGTTATGGCGGACTGCCAAATGAACGCGGAATCGTCGAAATGGATGCCGCTTTTATGGATGGTGAAACATTTAAGATTGGTGCCGTTGCAGGGATTACCGATGTTGCCAATCCCATCTCAGTTGCACGCCAATTGAGTGATGAGAAATTCAATAGCTTTCGAGTAGGGCAAGGAGCCACCGAATACGCGATGTTGGCTGGATTTGAACGTAAGAATATGTTGACCGATCGGGCAAAAAAAATCTGGGAAAAACGATTAGCAGAAATCGCTGCTTCCAACCTCGATCCTTACGATGGCCATGACACGGTTGGCGTTGTTGCTCTCGATACGCAACAGCAAATGGCAGTCGGAACCTCTAGCTCTGGTTTGTTCATGAAAAAACAGGGTCGAGTGGGAGATTCACCATTATCCGGCTCAGGATTTTATGTAGACAGTACGATTGGCGGAGCTGCCGCTACAGGTTTGGGTGAAGATTTGATGAAAGGCTGTCTTTCTTATGAAATCGTCCGCTTGATGGGAGAAGGCCTTTCACCACAAGCCGCTTGTGACCGGGCTGTTTATGGGTTTGAAGAACGATTACGCAAACGTTATGGCAAAGCAGGTGCCTTCTCGTTGATAGCATTGGATAAAAATGGGGCATGGGGGGTGGCAACAAATGTAGAATTTACATTTAGCGTTGCGACATCTGACCAAGAAGCGGCTATTTATATGGCCAATCCTGGTCCAGATCAAACCACGGTGATCACACCGATCACGCAAGAGTGGCTTGATGCATATGAAGCACGCATCAAAGCACCGGTATGATTTCAAAAAAAGAGGATTGCAAAGAGCAAGATCTCGAAAGGAAGAGTGGAATGTTCGATAAATTAGAAAATGTGTTGATGCCGCTTGCGGTAAAGTTAGGGCAGAACAAAATTTTGATCGCAGTGCGTGATGGCTTTTTGATCACGACACCATTAGTGATTGTAGGATCGATTTTCTTACTGTTCGCAAATTTTCCAATACCAGGGTGGTCAGAGTTTTGGGCAGGAATGTTTGGTACAGGTTGGGAGTCGTGGGTCACTCGGGTTTCTGGTTCTGTCTTTAATACAGTTGGCTTCTTTTCATGTCTAGGAACGGCGTATGCTTATGGACGGGAAAAGAAAACCGATCCCATCCAAGCGGCAGCGGTAGCCGTGATTGCGTTTTTGATTTTAACACCAAATAAGCTGATCGTTGAAGGAGTGGCAGATCCAATTAGCGGGCTTTCTTTTGATCACTTAGGAACAAATGGTATTTTTGTCGGTTTGCTCGTCGCACTTATTTCTGTAGAAATTTATGCTTATACAACAAAACGAGGCTGGACCATCAAGATGCCTGATGGGGTTCCACCTGCTGTAACGAAATCCTTTGCTGCGCTGATTCCAAGTGCACTAGTCATGCTCTTATTTTTTGTCATCAATATATTATTTGGTATGACCTCTTTTGGTACCGTCCATGATTTTATCTTTAATGTCTTGCAAATGCCATTAAAAGGAGCCGGTAATACATTAACCGCACAGATTGTCTATAGTTTAGCCTGTACGATTTTTTGGTTCTTTGGGATTAATGGTCCGGCGGTAGCCAATTCTGTATTTGCGCCGATCTTAAGAATTCTAACCATGGAAAACCTAGATGCCTTTCAAGCTGGTAAAGATTTCCCAAACATCTTCACGGATCCATTTTCGAACTTCTTTACCAACTTTGGCGGCGGTGGTTCTACACTTTCCCTTGTAATCATCATGGTCCTCTTCTGTAAATCAAAACGGATCAAAGAACTAGGGAAACTTTCGCTCGTTCCTGGAATTTTCGGGATCAATGAGCCAATCATCTTTGGTTTGCCAGTCGTATTGAATCCAATCATTATTATTCCTTTTATCGCTGTTCCAATGGTTAATCTGCTTTTATCAACATTGGTAACCAACCTAGGAATCATTCCTTATACAACCGGCGTTTCATTGCCATGGACGACCCCGATCGGCTTCTCAGGGTATTTGAGTACAGGAAGTCTGGTTGCCTCTGTCTGGCAATTGATTCTATTAGCCATTGGTTGTTTGATCTACTATCCATTCATTATGGCATTAGACAAGCAATACCTGAAGGATGAACGGGAAGCAGAACAAGCCAAAAGTGAAGAACTGGAATTGTCGTTTGATGATATTTCCATCGATCACTTGTTATAGAAGGGGGATCACAATGAAAATAATCTTTTTGCTGGATCAAATTCAAGCCGGACTTGGTGGGAAAGAACATGGGGATCAGCCATTAGGGGGGCAAAAGACAGCGATTGGTTCTGTCAAAATGTTCGAAAAGTTATTAAAGGAAAAGAATATGGAGGTCCTTGCCACGATTTATTGTGGTGATGACTATTACCGAAAGCATGCGAAGGAATCTTCTTTAAAGATTGCCGCAATGGTACAGAAATTAGGCGCAGATGTGTTGCTTTGCGGTCCATGTTTTAATTATGAAACATACGGGGAAATGGCTGCTGAAGTTGCGAAAGTTGTCGAAGAGAAGGTTCAGATCCCTGCTGTTGCGGCGATGTCCATTGAATGCCAAGAGGCAATCACAAGATTTAAAGATCAAGTAGATATTGTAAAAATGCCAAAAAAGGGTGGTACTGGATTAACAGAAGCAATGAACGAAATGTTGACTCTTTGTCAGTTGAAAGCAGAGAAACGAGATACGACGGATTACGTGAAGGAACATTGTTACTAAGGAGTGGTAAAGCAGATGGGACAAATGGATCAGCTCGAAAAAGTGGTCAAAACTCCCGGAATTTCCGGAAGAGAAAAACCAATCTCTAAATTATTGAAAGAGTATTATGCACCTTACTGCGACGAAATCATCTATGACAACCTAGGTTCGATCTATGGGGTCATCAAATCTGAAAAGGAGAATCCAACCACTGTTTTAGTGACTGCCCATATGGATGAACTTGGGTTTATTGTCAAAAAAATCGAAGAAACCGGCTTGATTCGCGGACTGATAATGGGGAAAATCGAGCCGAATAGCTTATTGGGACAGGAAGTCCACCTGTACAATCGACAAGGGAAAGCCTTCCCAGGCGTCATTTTAGGACGAAACAAAGCAAACCAGGTTCAGGGAAAAGAGGACGTTTTACTAGATTTTGGTTTTTCTTCAAAAGAGGAAGCATTGTCAGAAGAAGTTTCTTTGGGAGATATGGTGACATTTGCGCCCAAATTTACTGTCAGCAAAAATGGAAAAGAATGGATCGCTCCAAATTGGAATGGACGGATTTCTGTCAATCAAACGATTGATTTGTTACGTCAAATTTATGAAAATCAACTCAGCTTCCCTTTTGATCTATATGTTGGATGTACGGTTCAGGAGCAAGTCGGTGCCAGAGGTGCTCAAACAGCAGCGAATCTGGTTGCACCAGACCTAACGATCATCCTAGATACAAATCGAGCCTGGGATTATCAGGAAGATGCTGGCGATGTACAAGGAGAACTCTCAAAAGGAGTTCTATTGACATATTATGATCCTTCCGTTTTGCCAAATCGGTTGCCGATGGAAGAATTGAGAAAAATCTGTGAAGAGGCAGCATTGCCATATCAATATTATTTCTCATTAGAAGACTCAGACGGTGCTTGGTTCAACAAATTACGGACGGGATGTCCAGTCTTATTTATGAACATGCCTGTAAGAAATATGAACACAGCAGCTCAAGTTGTTTCGCAAGAAGATTATGAAACAGTCGGTCAAGCCATCTATCTTTTTCTGAAAGACTTAGACGAAGCAGCGATTGTTTCATTCAAAGAAGAAAACCGCTAGGAGACGATCCCTATGAGAGCTGTAGACTTAGAAATCCTAAAAGAATTAAGTGAAGCCGATGGTATCGGCGGCCGGGAAAAAGAAATATCCAGAATCGTGAAGAAATATGCAGAAGGAGCAGTTGATTCCTGTTTTTATGACAACCTTGGTTCATTGATCTTAGTAAAAAAGAGTTCTAAAGCGAATGCGCCCAAAGTGATGTTGTCAGCCCACATGGACGAAGTCGGTTTCGTAGTTCGAAAAATCACCAAGGAAGGTTATTTGAAACTCTTACCGGTAGGCGGCTGGTGGGGACACGTCATGCCCGCACAGGAAATGCGTGTCACAACGATGGAAGGCAAGAAATACACAGGGGTCATTGGAAGTCGCGCGCCCCACGGGATGCCGCCAGAAGAAAAGAATAAAGTGATCCCAGCTAATGAATTTTATTTAGATATGGGGGTTCCGTCAGCTGAATATATTCGCCAGTTAGGAATAATGGTAGGCGACATGGTTACACCTAAGACGGTCTTTCGTGAAATGAATGATCCGAATTACTTGTTAGGGAAAGCTTGGGATGATCGAGTTTGTGTGGGTGTCTGTATTGAGGTCATGAAAGCTTTAGCCAAAGAAGAGCTAGCTGTTGATGTCTACTTTGCGGCAACGACTCAAGAAGAAGTCGGTATACGAGGTGCCCGTACAGCTGCCCACAGCATTAAGCCCGATTTGGCGATTGCGTTAGATGTCACTACCGCTGTAGACACTCCCTTTGATCAAGGGGGATTGCAACTGGGAAAAGGTCCTGTACTCTCTGTTTTGGATTCGCTAACGATCGGTAATAGTGAACTGCTTGCAAAAATGGAAGAGATTGCAGTAAGACAAAAACTACCTTATCGGCATGACTTCATGACTGTTGGAGGGACAGATGCTTGCAACATCCATAAAGCAATGACAGGAGTTGTTGCAATGACAGTATCGATTCCGACAAGGTATATGCATTCCTCAAGATTAATCATCCACAAAGAAGATTATTTGCAAACAATCATTCTATTGAGTGAATTTTTGAAAAAAATCACCTCTGAAGAAATACGCTCCTTCAAAATAGGACAATAGAGTGTTATTGTTCATCTATGTAAATGCAAAACCAAAATCAGTATCCATCATACTAAGAACCGATATATTTGAGAATCAATCAAATATATCGGTTTTTTTTCTTGGAAAAAGCTTGATAAAAACAACGATTGTTCAATAAAGCACATGGATACTCGAGTCACTTAAGCATCAGCTTAAAATAACTCGATATGTTGAAAACGCTTGATTTAACTTATTTTTAAAAAACTGTGAAAAAAATCACAGAAATTGTTTACAAACGAAAAGAGTTATTGTATGATGTGTATGTGAAGTAATTAACAAATAAATTGTTAACGAACTAGGAGGATTACAATGGCTAAGACATTGGAAAAAGAAGTGACGATCGATGTACAAGCAATGATCGATGATCTTGCAAAAAAAGCAAACGTGGCCTTAAAAGAAATGGAAAACTTTGATCAAGAGAAAGTAGACCATATCGTACACGAAATGGCTATGGCGGCCTTAGACAAACATATGCCGCTTGCAAAAATGGCAGTTGAAGAAACGGGTCGCGGAATCTATGAAGATAAAGCAATCAAAAATATGTATGCTTCAGAATATATTTGGAATAGCATCAAACATGACAAAACAGTTGGCGTGATCAATGAAGACAAACAAAAAGGGTTGATCGAAATTGCTGAACCAGTCGGGGTTGTCTGTGGGGTAACTCCAACAACGAACCCAACGTCAACAACGATCTTTAAAGCAATGATCGCATTGAAGACTCGGAACCCAATCGTGTTTGCTTTCCATCCATCTGCTCAAAAATGTTCAGCAGAAGCAGCGCGGATCGTTCGTGATGCAGCAATCGCAGCCGGTGCACCAGAAAACTGTGTGCAATGGATCGAACATCCATCAATCGAAGCAACAGGCTTATTGATGAATCACCCAGGAATCGCCATCGTATTGGCAACTGGTGGTGCAGGCATGGTCAAAGCTGCATACTCAACAGGAAAACCAGCCCTAGGTGTAGGTCCAGGTAACGTCCCTTCTTACATCGAAAAAACAGCAAAAATCAAACGCGCGGTCAACGATTTGATCGTTTCTAAAACATTTGATAACGGAATGATCTGTGCTTCTGAACAAGCAGTGATCGTTGATAAAGAAGTCTATGCAGCTGTTAAAGCAGAGTTTGAAGCTCATCAAGTATACGTGGTAAAACCAAAAGAATTGCAAAAACTTGAAGATGCAGTGATGAATGAAGGCAAATATGCTGTAAATCCAGCAATTGTTGGACATTCAGCAATGGAGATCGCAAAATTAGCAGGCATCAAGGTGCCTGAAGGTACGAAACTATTGATTGCAGAACTAGATGGCGTGGGTGCAGATTACCCATTATCTCGCGAAAAACTTTCTCCAGTTCTAGCAATGATCAAAGCAAACAACACAGAAGATGCTTTCCAAAAATGTGAAGCTATGCTTGATTTAGGTGGATTAGGACATACAGCGGTTATCCACACAGAAAATGAAGATTTGCAATTGGCATTTGGCTTACGCATGAAAGCTTGCCGTATCTTGGTGAATACTCCATCTGCTGAAGGTGGTATCGGTAATATCTACAATGAAATGATCCCTTCATTGACACTTGGTTGTGGTTCATACGGAAAGAACTCTGTTTCTCGTAATGTTTCTGCTGTGAACTTGATCAACGTTAAAACTGTAGCGAAACGGAGAAATAATATGCAATGGTTTAAATTACCGCCAAAAATCTTCTTTGAAAAGAACTCTCTATTATACTTAGAGAAAATGGAAAATGTTGAACGTGTCATGATCGTTTGTGACCCAGGAATGGTTCAATTCGGCTACTGCGATACCGTTCGCGAAGTTCTTGCTCGCCGCAAAAACGATGTGAAGATCGAAGTCTTCTCAGATGTAGAACCAAACCCATCAACAAATACCGTTTATGCTGGAACGAAGATGATGGTTGATTTCAAACCAGATACAGTAATCGCTCTTGGTGGTGGATCAGCAATGGATGCTGCGAAAGGCATGTGGATGTTCTATGAACACCCAGATACATCTTTCTTTGGCGCAAAACAAAAATTCTTGGATATCCGTAAACGGACATACAAGATCGACAAACCAGAAAAAACTCAATTTGTATGTATCCCAACAACTTCCGGTACAGGTTCTGAAGTAACCCCATTTGCGGTTATCACAGATAGCGATACGCATGTGAAATACCCATTAGCAGACTACGCATTAACACCAGATGTAGCGATCGTTGACCCTCAATTTGTCATGTCAGTTCCTGCTTCTGTAACAGCAGATACAGGTATGGATGTATTGACCCATGCGATTGAATCTTATGTGTCGGTAATGGCATCTGATTACACTCGTGGGTTGAGCTTACAAGCAATCAAGTTAGTCTTTGACTACTTAGAAAAATCAGTGAAAACACCGGATATGGAATCTCGCGAAAAAATGCATAACGCATCAACAATGGCAGGTATGGCCTTCGCCAATGCATTCCTAGGTATTTGTCACTCAGTTGCTCACAAAATTGGAGGAGAATATGGTATTCCTCACGGACGTACCAATGCGATTCTTTTGCCGCATATTATCCGTTACAATGCCAAAGATCCTCAAAAACATGCGATGTTCCCTAAATATGATTTCTTCCGTGCTGACACAGATTACGCAGACATTGCGAAATTCTTAGGTCTTAAAGGAGAAACAACTGCGGAACTAGTTGAAGCATTAGCAACTGCGGTTTACGAATTAGGTAAATCCGTTGGTATCGATATGAACTTGAAAGCACAAGGCGTGACTCAAGAAGTATTGGATGCAACTGTAGATCGTATGGCTGAATTGGCTTACGAAGACCAATGTACAACTGCGAACCCTAAAGAACCATTGATTTCTGAATTGAAACAAATCATTGTGGATGCTTATAACGGCTAAGCAATGAATGCACCAATCCCCTCGGTATCTTAGCTGCCGAGGGGATATTTTTTGTAGTTGAGAGATACAATGAATTGAGTTAACTGTAGGGTGGTGCAGAAACTAGTAAATTTGACTATAAAAGAAGTGGTATGTGATATGTAATATACAGTAGAGAAAACAATTACTATTCAGCCCGTCTGTTTTTCAACATTATTCTCGAAGCTTTTCTTGACGAAGCAAAAGAAAAACGCAACAATAGAGTAGGAGGTGGTACCGATGGACACAGAGGCCTTAGTGTTAGATTTACTCGTTCAGCAAAAACAAATGGAAGCGTTACAAAACTATTTAATGAAAACATCAATGGTTGAAGATGAAGCAAGCCAAACGTTTCTTTTTGACTTAAAGGATTATGTCGATAGTTTATCTTTAGTGACTATTTACGAAACGGCACCAACGATAGAAGAACGTCAAGTGGAAGAGATGTCGGCTATTCTGGGAGATCAGGCTCAAACACTTCGAGAGTTAATCCAGCAACTAGAAGAACTTGAAGATGCTGGGAAGAAGGATTTCTATGGTCAACAAGACGGTGAGTTGCGCCGAACGATTGCTGGGTTAAAAGGTATCCTCGAGTTAAATGGATTACTTTTACAAGATAATCTTACGTTTCAGAGAAAGTGGAAGGACACCGATGGTACAGTGGTAGTCAAAGAAACAGCGTCCGAAAAAAATGGCTTTTTTCAACGTTTGTTTGGTAAAAACAAGTAGCTTCAGTTTTATTTTTCAGCAGTTTGATGTTTGAAAAGGAGAAAGATGAAAAATCATATACAATTGAAATCAATCACCGAAGAAAACCTTTCTGCTCTTTGGTCGATCAGTTATGGTCCTAAAGCTGACTTAGAGTGGAAAAAGTGGGATGGACCTTATTTTCAGGACCCTGTCCTAACATGGGAAGAATTCAAAAATGGATTTGGCAAAAATTGTTTAAATAATCCATTACGGAAGGCTATTTATTATCAAGGAAGGCTTGTAGGAATCGCCACTGCATATTGGGAAGATGGCAATCTGCATCAATGGCTTGAATTTGGTGTGGCAATCTATGATGCCACTTTATGGAATCATGGGGTCGGTAGTCATGCGATGCGTTTGTGGATCACATTCTTATTTGAACAAGAACCACTCATCCAACGGATCGGATATACGACTTGGTCAGGCAATCACCGGATGATGAAGGTTGGGGAAAAACTGGGCATGACGAAAGAAGCACAAATCCGTAGAGTTCGTTATTGGGAAGGCCACTATTATGACTCAGTAAAATACGGTGTGCTGCGAGAAGAATGGAACCAAAGAATGGGCAGGTAAGAAAAAAACTGCACTGTACCAATAAACGGGATTTTTTGTTCCGTCTGTTGGCATCGATAACAGATCTAACTGCTAAAACGTATAAAATATCTATTTGTGGATCCAGCTGGAGATATTCCTTGCTGGTCTTTTTTTGTCGCCAACTGTTATTGATTGTCTTGCTCCACAATATCGAAAGACGAGGAAGCTAAGAAGCAGCTTTATTTCAGCTGATCAATTTACAATTTTAGATGCAATGCTTTTTTGAAAGTCATGGGAGAGTAAGCGTAGATACACTGATTTTTGTTTGAAGCAAAGTCAAAGCAGGTGCAGCTATTTTTTTTGCTACCATTATTCCTAGAAATACTTTGGTCTACAGATACAGTAGTTATTAATTTTTAGCAAATGAAATGGCGTGATTGGGGTGTGAAAAGTGCGTAACGTTCGTGCTATATTTCACTAGTTAAGTTATAACTTTACTATTTTCCATTTTAGGATTATTATTATTAAAATGAGAATATGATTAAAAAAAGAAAAGGTAATGATTAGCAAAAAAGGAGATCAAAAATGAAACGAAAAATATTTAGCTATGTATCTTTGTTTGTCTTATTAAATTCACCACTGGCTACCCCCGTAGTGACGGTACTAGCAGCGGAGGGAAACGACTCTGTACAGTCTGACACCACCCAAGAAACTAGCAACGATTCAGTTGAGACTGTTACTGAATCTTCTACCTCTGAAAGTGTTACTTCTGATTCAAAGGAATCAAGTTCTGAGAGTGAAGCATCAACAACATCAACAGCATCAACAGTAGGTACAGAAGAATCATCGATTCCAGATACAAGTTCTGCCAAATCAAAGGAAAAATCAGCTAGAAGTTTGTTGCCATCAAATGCTCAACAGTTCGCAAATTCGTTGCCTGATAATCAAGCCAATACTGAGGATGTTTCTAGTTGGTTACCAGATCCTACATTACAGTCAATAGTGGCGAAGGCATTAGGAATCGAAGTATCAGAAATCACTAAAGAAAAAATCAGTAAAATGCAGACAATCTATATTTATTCGACTGATTCAGCTCTTGCTGATTTGTCCGGTTTGGAGTATGCCACAAGCCTGTCTTCCTTTTACATGAATGGAACCAATCAGATTTCTGATTTTTCGGTATTAACTAAGATAGATGGTTTAGTCTATGCTTATTTAATGGGAGCGAATGTTACAGATGACAATGTTCCTGATTTTGGGGACAATCTTACTCGATTGAACCTTTCTTCTGCTAATGTCACAGATGCTGTCTATCCGAAGATACTTGAAATGAAGAATTTAGAATCACTTACTTTTGAGTCGAATATGAATATTACTACGATTGCGCCATTGGCTTCATTGCCGAATTTAAAGGAATTACGGATTCAATTTTGTGCGGTCAGTGATTTCACCGTTATCAACAATTTTCCTGTCTTAGAAAATCTGGCGGCTTATGGGCAGAATACAGGAAGAAGTGATGGAGTGACTACGATATCTGCTAAGGAGCTGAATTATGATGCTGCAACGCAGTCATTTTTTGTCCCGTTTTCGATCATGCCCAATCGACTAACAAATTTTGATGGCTATGTTCCACCTTTTTCAACATCCAATAGTCAAAGCCAAACGTATTTTGACTTAAACGGGGTTCAACTCCCTTCTTCTCAGCTATCTATTACAGATCAAGGCGTCACTGTGTCTGATATAACCCCAGAAGAATTTGAAGGTATTCATACGATGAAATACAATTCACGTCTGAATAATCCAGCCGGGACATATGCACAACCAGATGGGTTTAGCTTCTACGCGATTTCTTCAGGTACCTATTTGCATCAATTTGCGATCAATCATCAAGAAGCAGCCGCAGATGTAACAGTAGAATATGTGGACACAGATGGAAATGAGATCCACGCACCACAAGTCATTACAGGAAATGTTGGGGACGACTACGACGCTACGACGGATGTATACAAACTAACGATCAATGGTTATACATTAGACACGAAACAGTTGCCAAATAATGGTATTGGGGTAATGAGTGATCAAGCGCAAACAGTGACCTATGTGTATACCAAAGATCCTGTGAAAGCGGCGGATGTGACGGTGAAATATGTGGATACAGATGGAAATGAGATCCACGCACCACAAGTCATTTCAGGAAATGTTGGGGACGACTACGACGCTACGACGGATGGATACAAACTAACGATCAGTGGTTATACATTAGACACGAAACAGTTGCCAGATAATGGTACTGGGGTAATGAGTGATCAAGCGCAAACCGTGACGTATATGTATACCAAAGATCCTGTGAAAGCGGCGGATGTGACGGTGAAATATGTGGACACAGATGGAAATGAGATCCACGCACCACAAGTGATCACAGGAAATGTTGGAGATGACTACGACGCTACGACGGATGGATACAAACTAACGATCAGTGGTTATACATTAGACACGAAACAGTTGCCAAAGAATGGCACTGGGGTAATGAGTGATCAAGCGCAAACCGTGACGTATATGTATACCAAAGATCCTGTGAAAGCGGCAGATGTGACGGTAGAATATGTGGACACAGATGGAAATGAGATCCACGCACCACAAGTCATTACAGGAAATGTTGGAGATGACTACGACGCTACGACGGATGGATACAAACTAACGATCAGTGGTTATACATTAGACACGAAACAATTACCAACTAATAGCACTGGAACAATGAGTGACCAAGCGCAAACCGTGACCTATGTATATGCGAAAGACCCTGTAAAAGCCGCAGATGTGACGGTAGAATATGTGGACACAGATGGAAATGAGATCCATGCAGCACAAGTCATTTCAGGAAATGTTGGAGACGACTACGACGCTACGACAGATGGATACAAACTAACGATCAGTGGTTATACATTAGACACGAAACAATTGCCAACTAATAGCACTGGAACAATGAGTGACCAAGCGCAAACCGTGACCTATGTGTATACGAAGAATTCGGATAAAGGCAAAGATTCAGAAAGAGCGGCAGCTGTGACAGTTGTCTATGTTGACAAAGACGGCAAAGAAATTCATGCAGCGAAAACCATTCAAGGAAATATCGGTGATCACTATGATGCTACTACGAAAGAATATCAGTTGTCGATCAATGGTTATCATCTAGATGAGAGCCAATTACCAGAAAATCGGATCGGAAAGCTAGGGAAAGAGCCGCAAACCATCACATATGTATATACAAAAGATGCTTCTCCAGCAAAAGCATCCACTTCAGAGCAAAAAAACAAGACATCAACATCTAAGAAAGAAAATACAAATTATCAAAAAGATTCAGAATCAAAAGCAAAATTACCACAAACCAATGACGTATCAAAAAGTTATTTAAACCTTATAGGAATTGGATTAGTCAGCTTTATTGGATTCTATTTAATAAAAAGACGAAAATAAAAGGTAGCAGTTCTTTTTGATTACGAGATGTCGATTCTTAAGTGGAGACAAGGATTGTTCATTAAGAACGATCGATGAGTAAACGGCTAAATACCAAAACAAGGAGCCTATCTTCTTGTTTTGGTATTTTTGTGTGCGGTAGTCTTTAGGAATCAGTACATCGACAGCTCAAAAAAATAGATCTATTTACAAATACACTTTTTAAAACATAGAGAACGTTCATGCATTTAAAGGAATTTCTTGTTCTATGCTATACTTGGGGCATCAAAAAATACTTTTGACTAAAACCGATAAAACATGCAACGATAATACCGGGTGACGTTCTTTGAACTTTGTTATTGTGTAGGAGATGGGAGAGAAGATGAATGAATCCTTTAGAGAATATGAATCAGGCAATGGCCTATCTAGAAGAAAACTTGTTAGAAGAAATTGATTTTACACACATGGCTAAATTAGCTGGTTGTTCGGAATATCATTTTCGGCGGGTATTTTCCTATTTGGCGGGTATGTCTTTAAGCGAATATTTGCGATGCAGGAAATTGGTTTTGGCAGGAGACTTGTTGAAACAAGGAGCGAAAGTAATCGACACTGCAACGTTACTTGGCTATGATTCGTCGGATGCTTTTAGCAAAGCCTTTCGTGGGATGCATGGCATTTCTCCCTCACAAGCAAAACAGCTGGATGTTATTCTAAAAGCATTTCCACCAATGACTTTCCAGCTGACAATCAAAGGAGGTAACAAAATGGACTATCGGATCGTACACAATGAACCTTTTCAAATCGTCGGTTTCAAAAAAAGGATCACGCTGCAGTATCAGGGAGAGAATCCGCAAATGACATCACTGTATGAAAAACTGACGCCAGAGCGCATTATGGAACTCAAAAATCTGGCAAATATCCAGCCGCGAGGAATTATCAGTGTGTCGGCAAATTTTGTCGAACGAGAAGTGGAAGGAACAGCGCTTGATCAGTATGTCGGTGTAGCAACTACCCAAAAAGCATCAGAACCTTATGATGTGTTACAAGTGGAAGAATCTGATTGGGCAGTCTTTACAGTAGTAGGACCATTTCCAGAAGCAGTTCAAGAAACTTGGGCGCGTATTTACAGCGAATGGCTGGCAATGTCTGATTATCAATTAACTGGAGGACCCGAACTTTTGTGGCATGAAAGTCCTGATTTGTCTAAACCCGATTGCAAAAGCGAGCTATGGATTCCAGTCAGTAAAAGCTGATGATTGACGAATCAAACGTCACGAAAGAACGTGCAAAGTGAGGAATCAAAACAAGCCAGAAGAAGCACAGAAAGTCATTTCTGTGCTTCTTTTGTATATTCATTGAATAGGAGTTTGAGAAGAATCCATGATGTGGAATTTGTGAGAATAAGACGAGTGATGGTGCAAGAAACTTTGGGCGAAGCCCATTGCTCAAAATAAGTAAGCTAAAAAAATATATTCAAAATAAAAAATGTTATTGTATGTTTGAGAAGTAAGAAGTAGACTATTCTTAATAGTAGACTACTCTTAATGATAGAGCGACGCCTTTTATAGACAAACGTTTTTGAACAAGTATGCCAGGGAGGAGCTGGGTAAATGGACAAGCAAACGAGTAATCAATCATGGTTTTATAGTACATTTTCAAATGACATCCAAAAAATGTTACTCGATGGAAAGCGGGTAGCAGCACTGATTGAAATTGACGCCAAGGAATATCCTCAAGGGTTTGTCAAATGTTCAGCTGGAACGCCTAATTGCAAATGTATCATTGGAGAAGATACGATTGACATAATCAAGTTGGGGGAAAACCATTGTTTGTTTAGGAAAAAGCAGAAACAGGAACTATTTCACATAAGCAGAGCAGATTTGGAATATCTTTATTTAGAGATAAGAAGATTAGGAGCTGCGACTAATGGGTACCATTTCTTATTTTTAGATTTGAAAAGCAAGATAAACCCGAACCCGCTAAAATTTGCTATCAATTCTTTGAAACCATTTTTGCTGCTGTGGAATCATCCAGCTTTTGCAGCAATTGAAAAAAGGATAGACGATCGCTTAACTCCTTTACTAAATTGCAAGGATTCAGATAGGATCCCTGACGAAATCAAAAGTAATAGAATCGATATTCCTTTAGTGACTGATCGAATAGAATAGAGACAGATTCAAATTAGTCCAAGTGTCAGGTGAAACCCGACTATCGCATTTTCATTGAAACAAGCAAAAAGACTGCGAAGAACCTTTAGAAAGGTTCTGTCGCAGTCGTTTTCTTGTATACCATAATCAGTTCACCATTTTCTGGATCTATGTGATGGGTATGCCTAAAGCCAAAAGCGGTATAAAACGAAAAGATCGTTTTGTTCTCTTTGTGGGCACTTAAATAGATTTTTTCCACTGTCCAATGGCAGAAAAGATAGTCTAGGAGCAACGGCATAAATTTCTTGCCTAAGCCTAATTTTTGCCAATGCTGATCGATCATCAAGCGATCCAACCAAATACTTTGTTCTTGTTCGTTATAGGCACCGACCATTGCAAAGCCGATAATGGTTTCTTCTTTGTACAAAGCAAGCGGGACCCAATGCAAAGAAGTATCATATGCAGCTTCCAGCAAGGAGGTGGTGTTGTCTTCAATAAAAGTACGTTGGGATTCTGATACTTTTAAGGCAGCAACTGTACGCCAAGTAGACTGGGACACTTCTTCAATTCTGACTGTCATAGTGTATGTCCTTTCTTCCATTTTTTTAGTATAACGAAAGCTGTCTCAAAGAACAAATACAGTTGCCGCAATTAGCAGCTAGTCTTGCGTTAGGGGGAGAAGCCGGGCTGTCCTTTTCGTATTTAATTTACTTTTTAGCAATAGTTTACTTTTTGTTTACTATTTCCTGTTACTATAGTATTGGCTCAGTTTTTATTATTCTGATAAGCAAATTTTATTTTCTTTATTTAAAAAGGTAAGAAATCGTTCAAGAAATCAGATCATTGCGTGTGCAAGGCGGAAAGAATTCACTCTTTCACAACTGACCGAAGGCATCGGTTGAAGTACCTATAAGTATGGGCTAAAATCGAAAAAAATAGACAGCACCTCCTTTCAATAAGAGGCGGACCACGTCGTGAAAACAGGCGATCCCAATTTTTTCAAAGAGAACACTTTAAATGATGGCTGCATAACTATGTTGAATCATCGCTATCAAAGAGAAGAGGAAAAGAATGACTATCAAGCAGCGTTTATTTATATCGCATATATTGATGATTATTGTCCCAGTTTTATTGAGCTTATTAGCTTCAGTGATTGCTTTTTTAATGGTCTGGCGTTATTTCTGGGGGCTAGATGAAGGAGCCATGATCAAGAATACCGAATTTCGTGCCCAGTATGCGACGGTTGAAAGTCTGGTGATCAAATGGGATACGGAGAAGACGACAGATGCAGAAGTAGTCGCCGACATGCAACATTTCAAAAAGACCAATCATAGCAAAAATATTGCATTGCTGGTTTATCGCGGCGATAAGCTAATTTCGTCTGTAGGGGAAGTAACAGATCAAAAAATGAAAGAAACTGCTCTTAAAGAAGAGGGAGAACATAGTTACTTAAAAGATCAAACCTTTCTTACGACATTTGATACCAGCAACTACAAGATTATCTTGATCAATTCAAATTATTACAATGATTTGTATTATCAAGATCCATTATGGGATCGCGATTACAAAGCGATGTTGTCTCGGATCATCGTGTTAGTCGTGATTTTGATTTTGTCGATTATTTTTATTACTAGCCGTGTTCTGACGCGATATCTCACAAGAAGTATTACCGATCCTTTGGAATTATTGACTGTAGGTTTCTATAAAATCAGAGAAGGAGATCTGCAATATCAGATCCAGTATACGAAGCAAGATGAATTTTTACCGGTCTCAAAAGACTTCAACGGTATGGCACGTCAGCTGAAAGAAATGATGGATAATCAAAACAAACTGGAAACCAATCGCCGAGAATTGATCGCGGGTATTTCCCATGATCTGCGAACCCCACTGACTTCGATCAAAGCCTATGTCGAAGGACTAGAGAAGGGGATCGCTAATACACCTGCCATGCGGACCAAATATTTTACGATTGTAAAAAAGAAGATCGATGATTTGGACCAAGTGATTGCACAGCTTTTCTTGTTTTCTAAGTTGGATACCGGTGAATTTCCTTTCAATCTAGTGACAACTACTAGTAAAAAACTGATCGATGAATACATCGGCTTTATCCAGCAGGAATACGAATTGAATGGATTGACGATTCTATTGGAACCGACGGATCAAAACGTTTCGCTAGAAGTGGATCCAGTTCAGTTTCGTACAGTCTTAACAAATCTATTTGAAAATGCCCGCAAGTATGTGGATCGCAACGATAAACAAGTGGTCGTCTCTTATGAAGTAGTTGAGGAACAGTTTATCTTGTCGATCATTGATAACGGCAGCGGTGTATCGGAAGAGAATTTGGAAGACTTGTTTGAACTTTTCTATCGCGATGACCGCTCAAGAACCAACCCGAGCAAAGGCAATGGCTTAGGCTTAGCGATTTCGAAGAAAATCATTGAAGGATTCAATGGAACGATTCAAGCGTACAACCATCCAGCAGGGGGATTAGCGATCGTTATCACCCTCCCAGTTAAATCAAAAAGGAAGTGATCGAAGTTGAGTGTACGAGTATTAATTATTGAAGACGATGAAGATATTTCAATGATCGAAAAAGATTTTTTAGAAATGGAAGGGTATGAAGTCCATATCGTTAACGACGGTTGTGTGGGCTATCATGAAGCATTGACGGAGAAATACCAATTGATCTTATTGGATGTGATGCTGCCAGGAATGGATGGACATGAAATTTGTCGTAACATTCGCGATAAAGTCGATATTCCAATCATTATGGTCACGGCCAAGTCAGAAGAATTAGAAAAGCTGCGAGGTTTAGGTATAGGTGCGGATGATTATATTTCGAAACCTTTTTCGCCAACCGAACTTGTCGCTCGGGTCAAAGCGAACATTGCACAATACAATCGGATCAAGCGCGGACAACAGACAGAAACTGTATCTAGTGAAATCGAATTAGGCGGTATCCGAATCAATTCACAAACGCATCGGGTTTACGTGGATGGAATCGAAGTTGACTGCAAACATCGAGAGTATGAGTTATTGCTCTTTTTGATGGAAAATCCAGAGATCGTCTTCAGCAAAGAACAACTCTATGAAAAAATCTGGGGGATGGAAGCACTAGGCAACATCCGAACCGTCGCCGTCCATATCAATCGTTTAAGAGAAAAAGTCGAGGAAGATCCCACCAATCCACAATATATTCAAACCGTCTGGGGAGCAGGGTATCGCTTTAAGGCGTAACATTGCAGCAAAGTGGTTAGTTGCTGCCAAAAAATATAGCAGCAAGAATCTTTTTTCAGCATAGGTGCTGTTTAAAGAGATTCTTGCTTTTTTTTATGAAGAGATGACAATTTTGTTCGTGAAAGCCATTTTGTATTACAAAAATGTAAGCAGATTAAAAAAAAACTAATAAATGAAATAAAAAGTTTATCGCCAGTTTATAAATTGTTTAACATTTCAAGGTCAATTATTTACTCCTTCATTCTAGAATCAATATAGCAAGAAAAGGAGGGATTTGGTGAAACAACGAATCAAAAATGAACATGTGCGTCAAGCACTCTTCTTTGCAGGCAAAACCCTTTTTTATTTCTGTATCATTTTGATGCTGATTTATCTTTATCATTATAAAAACGTGCAAGGTGGCACCTTTATCTATAATGAATTTTAGGAGGAATGTTCATGAACGTGGTAAATATTGTGCAAGCCATTGAAGAATGGGCACAAAAGGATCCAGAGAGGATTGCCTACCGAGAAGATGACCTAACATATACTTATGGACAATTAGCAGCTCGATCCGACCAATTAGCTGCCTATCTCGAGGAAACTCTGGAAACTCGCGGACCGATCGTGGTTTATGGCGAGTTAGAATTTGACATGCTAACAGCCTTTTTGGCAGCTTCCAAAACAGGTCGGGCATATATTCCGATTGAAAGTACCACGCCAAAAGAGCGTATTGAATTGATCCTCTCTGTGGCTACGCCAGATTTGATCATTAGCGTAGCTGACTGGCAAGGTCCGGAAACAATGATTCCAATGCTAGAAATAAATCAATTGGAAGAAATCTATCAAAGCGGGCGTAATTTAGGCAACACAAAAGCGCTAGGGAAGGATGATATTTACTACATCATCTTCACATCAGGAACGACCGGCATCCCTAAAGGAGTTCAGATTAGTCATGGAAATTTATTGAGTTTCGTGCAATGGACATTGAAGGATTTTTCTTTACGCGAAGGGATGCATTATTTGGCACAGGCACCGTATTCCTTTGATCTCTCTGTCATGGGGTTATATCCAGCATTGACTTCTGGCGGCTGTTTGGTGCCTTTAAAAAAGGCGGTCATTAATGACTTCAAAACATTGTTTGGAACCTTGCCGCAATTGGCTATCAATGTTTGGATCTCGACACCTTCATTTATGAAACTATGTTTGATGGAAGAGACCTTTGACGGGATGCACGTTCCTCAATTGGAACATTTCTTATTCTGTGGGGAAGAACTACCAAAAAAAACCGCTCACGCACTGCTGGAACGTTTTCCAAATGCAAAAATCTACAATACCTATGGACCTACTGAAGCGACTGTTGCCGTATCCGGAGTGCAAATCACTGAAGAATTACTGGAGCAATATGATCGAGTGCCAATTGGGTATGTGAAAGAAGATTCGACGGTTTTCTTTATGGAAGAAGATCAACTAGTTCCTAAAGGGCAAGTAGGTGAGATCATCATTAGTGGTCCTAGCGTGTCAAAAGGGTATCTGAACAATCCCGAGAAAACAAAAGAGGCATTTTTTGTCCATGAAGGGCAACCAGCGTATCGAACCGGCGATAGTGGCAGAATGACGGAAGATGGTTTGTTGCATTATGAAGGGCGTCTTGATTTTCAAGTGAAGTTCCATGGGTATCGAATGGAATTAGAAGAGATCGACCATCATTTAAGCAATAGTTCGTGGGTCAAACAAGCCGTCGTAGTCCCTAAATATCAAGAAAAGAAAGTGGAACAGCTGATTGCTTATGTCGTTCCCGAAACGCACCCCTTCGAGAAAGAGTTTCAACTGACAAAAGCCATCAAATCTTCGCTGAGTGAAACGGTGATGGAGTATATGATCCCGCAGCGATTTATCTATGTTGAGCAGTTGCCTCATACGGCAAATGGCAAAATCGACCGCAAATGGCTGACAAATGAGGTGAATCCTTCATGAACCTGCAGCATATGATTCCTTATGCAAATCCCACCTATTTCATTTGGCTAATGGTAGGGTTGCTTCCGATGATGCTTGTGCTGCTGTTCAAACAAAAGCGTTGGCAATGGTATCAAACGTTACTCACACTAGCGGTATTGTACGTAAGTTTTGGTGGTGAATATTGGCAACAGGGACTGGCGCTGATCGGGTACGTCGTGTATCAGACATTACTCGTCTATGGCTATTATCAGCATCGCCAACGAGCAAATACTTCAGGCGTCTTTTATGGTGCAGTGGTAGCAGCGATTTTACCATTGGCATTGAGCAAAGTCACCCCTTTCTTTGTTGGACATGCCTCATTGATTTATTTCTTGGGTATCTCTTATCTGACCTTTAAATCGGTGCAAATGATCATGGAGATACGGGATGGACTGATCAAAGAATACCATCCTTGGCGTTATATCCAGTTTCTACTATACTTTCCAACGATTTCTTCGGGGCCGATCGATCGGTATCGTCGCTTTGAGAAGGATCTGCTGAATCCGCCGACAAAAGAAGTGTATCTCGATTATTTAAACAAAGGAGTCGCCAAAATCATGTTAGGGCTCCTGTATAAGTTCATTCTTGGTTATTATCTCGGTCAAGTATTACTGCCGATCGTAACCAAAGAAGCCCTGCAAAATGGCTTGTTCTCTTGGGGGATGCTGGGTTATATGTATGTTTATAGTATGTATCTGTTCTTTGATTTTGCTGGCTATAGTTTATTTGCGATTGGTGTCAGCAACTTCATGGGTTATGATACACCAGCTAACTTCAATAAACCTTTTCTGGCGCCTAATATCAAAGAATTCTGGAATCGTTGGCACATGAGTCTGTCTTTTTGGTTCCGAGACTATGTGTACATGCGTTTAATGTTCACACTGATCAAGAAGAAAGTTTTCAAAAGCCGTATCGTCGCATCCAATGTCGGCTATTTTGCCCTCTTTTTGTTAATGGGCATTTGGCATGGACTTACCTGGTATTACATTTTATACGGGGTATATCATGCGACATTGATTTGCGGAAATGATGCGTGGATCCGTTGGAAGAAAAAACAAGGAAATCTGCCATCGAACAACCTAACCAAAGCGGTGTCCACTGTATTGACCTTCCAAGCAGTTTGCTTTAGTTTTCTGATTTTCTCAGGAATCTTGGACAAATTATTCGTTAAATAAAAGGAGAAAAGAATATGACAACCAAAGAAGCAGTATTAGACATTTTAGAATCAGTTACAGGAAGTGATGAAGTAAAAGAAAACGAAACAATCGATCTTTTTGATGAAGGATTATTAGATTCATTAGGATCTGTTCAATTGCTGGTTGAACTAGAAGGGCAGTTAGGAATTGAATTTCCCGTATCGGAATTTGACCGGGCAGAGTGGAATACACCAGCAAAAATCATTGAGAAAGTCGACACGCTGCAAAGCCGATGATGAAAAAACGACTACTCACGGCTTTTGGACCGCTTCTTTGTGCGGGGATTCTTGTCGGGGTACTCTTCCTTGGCCCTTGGAAGATCAATAGCCACGATCCGAAAGTCACCGCTCAAGCGGCGACGGCAATGAATGATGCGGTGTTTCGCGGGGATCGTATCAAAAATGAGGCAATAGCAACAGGAAAATATGTCCCATTTTTTGGCTCATCCGAACTAAACCGTGTGAGTGCCACTCATCCTTCCGTATTGGCGCAGAAATATCAACGTTCTTATACGCCATTTTTGATTGGTGCACCTGGCACCCAGTCGCTGACCCAGTACGCCATCATTCAATCAATGGCGAAAGAATTAGCAGGGAAAAAAGCAGTCTTCATCGTTTCCCCTCAATGGTTCGTTCCTAAAGGGTTGAAAGGAGACTATTTCAACCATCATTATTCCGAACAGCATGTGTACGATTGGCTCTCTTCGTTAAAGAAAGTCTCTGACACCGATCAATACTATGCCGAACGTCTCTTAGACTATTCGAAAGTGAAAGAAAATAGCTTGACGGAACAAGTCTTGAATGAAGTGAAATCCGGTAAGATACCGACTGATTGGCAGAAAAAACAGATTGATCTGCAACGATCTATTTTGAAACGGGAAGATGAGCTTTTTAGTGGTCTTGGGTTGGGGCACAACTTGACTGACAAAATCACTGCTGCTGCAAAGAAATTACCTTCTACCTATAATCTCGCTCAAATAGAACAAGTAGCCGATAATGAAGGAAAAGCAGAAACGACTAATAATTCTTTAGGGATCAAGAATTCTTTTTACCAACATAATCTGCAAAGCCGCATAGATAAAATGAAAGGCTCTCAAAAGAAATGGGATTATCGTTTTGGACCAGAATATAGCGACTTTCAACTAGTACTGACAGAATTTGCTCGCAACAATGTGGATGTCTTATTTGTGATTCCGCCCATCAATCAGAAGTGGATGGATTATACCGGCTTGCCGCAAGAGGTGTTGTCCGGTTTTGACAAAAAGATTCGCTACCAGTTAAGAAGCCAGGGCTTCATGAATATCGCTGATTTATCAACGAAGGGTAATCAACCCTATTTCATGGAAGATACGATTCACTTAGGCTGGCGTGGCTGGTTGGCAGCAGATGAATACATTCAGCCATTCTTGGATTCCAAGATCAAAGAAAAACCGTTGTATGAAATCAACCATTATTTTCTCTCCAAAAATTGGCAGCAAGAGGCACCAAAAGATATTCAGGGGAAATGAAAAAGGAGGACTGTTGGAGAATAGGAATGCTGGAGGCTTCATTCAATGAGTAGACATACGAAAAGACATGCAAAAAGACGCTCAAAAAGAAACGTTCAAAAACTATTGCTTGGGATTGATATCCTGGTAATCATTTGTGGTCTCATTGGCATCTACTACTTGTTTTTGCCAACGGAACCAACGGCTGCTTCTGATCATTCCAGTGAGCAAGTCGCACATTCCAGTACTGCCAGCAGCTCCTCCTCCAAAAAGGAGCAACCCGCAAACAAGAAACAGGACTTGTTGGATGCGGGAAACTATGACAATCTCATTAGTGACCAAGAAGTCGTCACAGCCGAAGGAGCCAGCTACGATCAGAAAATTCTTTCCAGTGGTTTTATTGGAAGTGCATTGGTTGTAAAAAACGGGAAAGTCCTGCTGCACAAAGGGTACGGATATGCTGACAAAGCAGCTGATGTCAAAAACACCCCGACAACATTATTCAATATTGGCTCGATGCAAAAAGGATTGACGGCGGTCTTGATCATGCGGGCAATTAAGGAAGGGAAACTATCCTTGACGGATACATTAGCGCGCTTTTATCCGTATATTCCAGGCGCTGCCAAGATTACGATTCAGCAAATGCTGCAGATGGCTTCCGGACTCAAACTTTCAGAAAATCCGCAAGGACTGGAAGACGTGCAACAGATCCTCGACTGGGATGCCACCCATGCTGTCTTATCCGGAACCCAAGGAACATTCAAATATAGTCCCATCAACTACAATTTACTGGCAGGTATTTTGACAAAAGTATCAGGAAAAAGTTATGATGCGTTGTTAACGGATTTTTTTATCAATAAGAATGGGTTGAAACAATCTTTCTTGTATAAAGCCTTTTTACAGCAGGATCATCCTACGGTCAATTACAAAACGGATGGCGAAGCAGATCCTTACGGGAACCCTAACAATATTTCCTCAGCCAACTTGGCAGCTGAGGTAGGAACTGGAAATCTCTATATGTCAGTTGGCGACTTGTATCGCTATTATGATTTATTATTGAATGGGAAACTGCTGGATAAAGCTTCACTGAAGCAAATGTGGCAACCAGCCGCTGGCGGGTCCTATGCCGCAGGTTTTTATGACAAAGGGACTTATTTTCGGGCTCATGGTGGTAAAGGAGGATTCGAATCGTTTGGGTTGTTTTCTAAAGACAACAAAACCAGCGTGATCCTACTATCCAATCGTGGACGTAAAAGCGACACAGAATTAATGAATCAACTCTATCATCCGCTTGCAAATGTTGCTGCTTCTTTTTGATTGCATCATTTTGCTCGTGCAAGCTTAGAGTTTTCAAGTAGGACACCCTCTGTTCCTAAAGACAAAAGCACATGCTTTCGTCGGGGCTGAGGGTGTCTTTTTTTAGTTTCTTTCAAAGGGGATCCTCACAGCAGTTTGTAATGATTCCAATGTATCTCTAGGGGCTAGATTAGAAGAATTTTAAAAAAGTAGGCAATTGCGTTTGAACTTCATTCTCAATTAGTCTAAAATAGTGAGAAAGAAAAGATACAGGAGGGAACAGAATGTCAGTTTTAGAAATCAAAAACCTGCATGTCCAAATTGAAGATAAAAAGATCTTAAAAGGTGTTGATCTTGTTTTAAAAACCGGTGAGATCCATGCCATCATGGGACCTAATGGGACAGGAAAATCTACCTTATCTGCGGCAATTATGGGAAACCCGAATTATGAAGTCACTGAAGGAGAAATCTTGTTCGATGGGGAAAATGTGCTGGAAATGGAAGTGGATGAGCGAGCACGTTTAGGTTTGTTCTTGGCGATGCAATACCCTAGTGAAATTCCAGGAATCACAAATGCTGAATTCATGCGAGCTGCTATCAACGCTAAACGGGATGAAGAGGACAAAATCTCTGTCATGGATTTTCTAAAGAAATTAGATCAAAAAATGGATCTATTGAACATGCCAGAAGAAATGGCAGAACGCTATTTGAATGAAGGTTTCTCTGGCGGGGAAAAGAAACGGAACGAAATCTTGCAATTATTGATGCTAGAACCAACATTTGCGATTTTAGATGAAATCGACTCTGGATTAGACATTGATGCCTTGAAAGTCGTCGCTAAAGGGGTCAATGAAATGCGCGGGGAAGGCTTTGGCGCGCTCATCATTACTCACTATCAACGGTTGTTGAATTATATCACTCCTGACGTGGTACATATCATGATGGAAGGTCGCGTGGTAATGACGGGATCTGCTGATTTAGCGAAACGCCTGGAAGCTGAAGGCTATGCTGGAATCAGTAAAGAATTAGGGATCGACTACAAAGAAGAAGAAGCATAAGGAGGCAAGGCAAATGGCAAAATTACAGGATTATCTTGACCAAGTCAACGTGTTTTCAGCGTTGAAAGAAGAACCTGAATGGATGTTGGAACTCCGCCAAGCAGCCCTTGCAAAAGTGGATGAACTCCCGTTTCCAAAAATTGAACGGGTCCGTTATGAACGCTGGCCTTTGTTTAATATCAATGAAGCAGCACTTGTCGGTGAACAAGAATTCTCTGGCGTGATTGATCCAGCGGCAGCAGGATTGGGGGCAGTTCCATCCTTTGATGCAATGGATAGCCATCCAACGGTTGTTCAGTTTGATGAAACAACGGTCTTTGAACAATTACCGCAACATCTAGTGGATCAAGGTGTCATTTTTACGGACTTGTTTACCGCAATGAGAGAAGTACCAGAACTCGTCAATCAATACTATATGACTAAAGCAGTCCCAATGGATGAAGACAAAATGACTGCGGCCCATGCGGCATTTATGAATAGTGGTTTATTTTTATATGTACCCAAGAATGTCATCATTGAAGAACCACTAGAAGCAATCTTCTATCATAATGGCAATAGCCAAGCGCATTTCTTCAAGCATGTCTTGATCGTAGCAGATGAGCACAGTGAATTCAGCTACTTGGAACGTTTCCAAACCAAAGGGGATCAAGCCAAAAAGCTATCTGGAAATATCGTTGTAGAAGTGATCGCCAAAGCAGGGGCTAAAGTCAAATTCTCAGCTATTGATCAATTGGGGGTCAATATCACTACCTATATGAATCGACGAGGCTATGTCTTACGAGACGCTATGGTTGATTGGGCGATTGGCGTCATGAATGACGGCGATGTGATTGCTGACTTTGATTCAGACCTCGTTGGCGTAGGCGCCCATTCTGAGGTAAAAGCTGTTGCTATCAGTGCTGGTCGGCAAACACAAGGGATCGATACGCGAGTGACAAATAAAGCACCACATTCGATCGGTCACATTTTACAACATGGTGTCATTAGAGAACGCGGCGTCTTGACCTTCAACGGTATCGGAC
Source organism: Enterococcus sp. AZ091 (assembly GCF_051714805.1). Classification (NCBI taxonomy): domain Bacteria; kingdom Bacillati; phylum Bacillota; class Bacilli; order Lactobacillales; family Enterococcaceae; genus Enterococcus; species Enterococcus sp. AZ091. The sequence goes on from NZ_JBIOSO010000002.1 coordinate 69,241, forward strand.
ATATTTTAAAAGGAGCCAAAGGTGCCGATGCCCAACAAGAAAGTCGGGTCTTGATGTTGTCTGACCAAGCTCGTGGCGATGCCAATCCGATCCTATTGATTGACGAACATGAAGTCACGGCAGGACATGCTGCCAGTGTGGGTCGCGTCGATCCAGAAGAAATGTACTACTTGATGAGTCGCGGCTTGCGCAAGGAAGAAGCAGAACGCTTAGTGATTCGCGGATTTCTGGGATCTGTCTTAACAGCCATTCCTGTGAAAGAAGTGCAACAAGAACTGGTGGCTGTTATTGAAGGGAAGTTACTTGCATGATCGATGCCCAAAAAGTGAAACAAGCGTTTCCTATCTTGGATCAAGTCGTCAATGATGAGCCACTAGTCTATCTTGATAATGCTGCCACCACCCAAAAGCCGGAAGCCGTTTTAAAGACGATCGCTGCCTATTATCATCAAGACAATGCCAACGTTCACCGCGGCGTTCATACATTGGCGGAACGGGCGACCCATTCTTATGAAGCCGCGCGGGAAAAAGTTCGCCATTTTATTCAGGCCAAAGAAACCGCCGAAGTGTTGTTCACTCGTGGTACGACGACAAGCCTGAATTGGGTAGCCCGCAGTTTTGGGGATCAATTTGTCAATGAAGGTGATGAGATCGTGATCTCTTACATGGAGCACCATTCCAATATCATCCCATGGCAACAACTGGCAAAACGCAAGAAAGCGATTCTGAAATATATCCAATTGACGCCAGAAGGTATCCTTGACATGGATGATGCACGTCAACAGATCACGGATAAAACAGCGGTGGTTGCCATTGCTCATGTCTCAAATGTTCTTGGTGTGATCAATCCAATTGCTGAGTTAACGCAACTAGCCCATCAACACCAAGCCGTGATAGTAGTAGATGGCGCCCAAGCAGTTCCCCATATGTCAGTTGATGTCCAAGCATTAGATTGTGACTTCTATGCTTTTTCTGGTCATAAAATGTGCGGCCCGACCGGCATTGGTGTCTTATATGGCAAACGTTATTGGTTAGATCAGATGGAGCCAGTGGAATTTGGCGGCGAAATGATTGATTTCGTTCATCTTCAAGAAAGCACGTGGAAAGAATTGCCATGGAAGTTTGAAGCAGGTACTCCAAACATAGCTGGCGCCATCGGGCTAGGGGCAGCGGTAGATTACTTGAGTGAACTTGGGTTAGCGGCCATCCATCAACACGAGGCTGAACTGGTCGCTTATGTTTTGCCAAAATTGCAAGCCATTGATGGACTGACGATTTATGGTCCACAAGAAGCAGCCAAACGAACAGGTGTCATCGCTTTTAACATCGACGGGATTCATCCCCATGATGTAGCGACTGCATTAGACATGGAAGGTGTCGCTGTCCGTGCCGGTCATCATTGTGCACAACCCCTCTTAAACTATTTGCACGTACCGGCAACTGCACGTGCCAGCTTTTACCTGTATAATACAAGAGAGGACGCCGATCGATTGGTTGACGCCATCAAGTTAACAAAGGAGTTTTTCCAACATGGCATTAACGAAATTAGATAATTTATACCGACAAGTCATATTAGATCATTCCAGTCACCCCCATCATCGCGGAACACTGGGAGATTCTACCTATAAAGTCGAATTGAATAATCCCACTTGTGGCGATGTGATTCATTTAGAACTCGCCGTTGAAGGGGAGACCATCAAAGACGTGGCATTTACCGGTGAAGGCTGTTCTATCAGCACTGCCAGTGCTTCAATGATGGGAGATGCAGTGATCGGCAAAACATTGACCGAAGCTGGAGAATTGTCAGGTTTATTTTCTGAATTGGTCCAAGGTCATACTGTTTCTGACAGTGACCGTCTAGGTGATGCTTCAATGCTAGGAGGAGTGGCTAAGTTTCCCGCGCGGATCAAATGTGCCACCCTTGCATGGAAAGCATTGGAAAAAGCGATCGCCGACGATACCCAACAATCAGATGTGGAACACAGACACTCGGAAACCGATGAGCATCAAGTAGAGTAGATTGCAGCAAAACAAAGGAGTGAGAACCATGGGTGTACCCGAATTAGAAGAATATAAATTTGGCTTCCACGATGACGTGCAGCCCGTATTTAGTACCGGTGAAGGCTTGACCGAAGACATCGTCCGTGAAATCTCACGGGTCAAACAAGAACCAGAATGGATGTTGGAATTCCGATTGAAGTCATTAGAAGCCTTCAACAAAATGCCCATGCAAAACTGGGGACCGGATCTGTCCGACATCGATTTCGATGCCATCAAATATTATCAAAAACCTAGCGACAGCCCAGCTCGAGACTGGGATGATGTACCAGAAAAAATCAAAGAAACCTTTGAACGAATCGGAATTCCCGAAGCAGAACGTGCCTATTTAGCCGGGGCTTCGGCACAGTATGAATCAGAAGTCGTTTACCATAACATGAAAGAAGAGTTTGAAAAGTTAGGCATCATCTTTACCGATACCGATTCAGCCTTGAAAGAATACCCAGAGATCTTCAAGCAATACTTTTCAAAATTAGTACCGCCAACCGATAACAAATTGGCTGCACTGAACTCAGCTGTTTGGTCCGGTGGAACCTTTATCTATGTACCAAAAGGCGTCCGCGTTGACGTACCGCTGCAAACCTATTTCCGGATCAATGCCGAAAACACCGGTCAGTTCGAACGAACATTGATTATCGTTGATGAAGGTGCCAGCGTCCACTATGTGGAAGGCTGTACCGCACCAACCTATTCCAGTAATAGTTTGCATGCAGCTATCGTCGAAATTTTCACCTTGAAAGATGCCTACTGCCGTTATACAACCATCCAAAACTGGTCCGACAATGTCTATAACCTCGTAACCAAACGAGCAAAAGCATTGGAAGGCGCCACAGTCGAATGGATCGACGGCAACTTAGGTGCCAAAACAACCATGAAATATCCAAGTGTCTATCTCGATGGCAAAGGCGCCCGCGGTACGATGCTCTCCATTGCATTTGCCGGTGCGAACCAAATCCAAGATACAGGTGCTAAAATGATCCACAACGCACCAAACACTTCCAGCTCCATCGTCTCGAAATCTATTTCAAAAGACGGCGGCGCCGTAAACTATCGTGGACAAGTCACCTTCGGCAAGAAGAGCGCAGGCTCTATCTCTCACATCGAATGTGACACTATCATCATGGATGATCTATCGAAATCCGATACCATTCCATTCAATGAAATCCACAACAGCCAAGTATCATTAGAACACGAAGCAAAAGTCTCAAAAATCTCAGAAGAACAACTCTACTACCTCATGAGCCGCGGCCTATCCGAAAGCGAAGCCACCGAAATGATCGTCATGGGCTTCGTCGAACCATTCACCAAAGAACTACCAATGGAATACGCCGTTGAGCTAAACCGATTGATAAGTTATGAGATGGAAGGGTCAGTTGGATAATTTTATTACCCGTTAAAAATGTTGTTATATCAATGTTTTTAATGGGTAGTTTTTACTTTTGATAAAATTGAATGCTAAATTGAATACAATTAGCATCAAAGATTTACATAATTAGCGAATCGTTCGCCAGTTTCTTCAATTTTTTCTGGTGTGACATGGGCGTAAATATTTATTGTTGTTTTAACGTCCTTATGGCCTAATCGGGCTTGTACTTCTTTAATACTTGCACCAGATTCAAAAAGAAGGCTTGCATCAGTATGGCGAAATCCATGTAAAGTAATTTTAGGTAAACCGTATTTTTCGAGAATATGATATAGCCAGTCATTAGGGGTTTGTCGACAAAAATCGTGCTAAAAGCCCATAGCCGTAAGGCTCGAAGCCTTGCACGAACTAAACGCGAAAATTTTAAAAGGCCTTCAAAATAGGGGATTAAGGTGATTTTTTACTCGAACATAATTTTAAAAATCCACTTGCAGTGAGTTTCCTGTAAGTTTACAAATGCTTTTTCGAGAAGGTTGTAGATTTTTATATTCTAGTGGTATTAATGTTAACAGTGGTTTTTAAAAGGAGAAATAAAGTGTTATTTTCAGTTGGGAGGAGTTTTATGCCATACCATACGAAGAAAGATATTTATATTTGAACAGCAATTAAATTATAGCTTTTGGGACTGGGACGAAGAAGATAAATTATTGTTACATAATTGGAAGGAAAACAAAAAGAAAATATTTGATTTATTCTAAAATAAAAGAATATGATGTTTTTGATGATGAAAAAGTTAAAAGTGGCGTTGATTGTCTATGATAAAGATATTTCGTATGGGACAAAATTAGGAGAGCAACATATTCCTGGGTATATTGAATTTAGTTATAGGTATTCTTTAAACGAATTTGCAAAAGCTTTAGGCATTGAATCACAATATGTAGAGGGGTATCTCAGGGTAAATACGTGAAAATTAATTCTTCAGCTTATTTAATCCATGCGAAAGATAAAACGAAGTATCAATATTCTTCAGAGATGGTAGAAACATTTGGAACAATTAATTATGATGAATTTATTAGGCAAAATAAAGAAGATTTTGATAAGCGAGCAGCTACAGCTAAATGTGAACAATCTGATATTGGGTTAGATTATGTTTTGCAAGAAATACAGCAAGGTTGTTTAACATACAGAGATGTTATGATTGATGAAAAATTAGCATTTCTTTATGATAATAATCAAGTAAAATTTAAAGATGCTTTTAATTTTTTTGGTGAGCGGCAGTCGTGGTTGCGACTAGAAGAATTAAGAAATAAAGAATATGAATTAACAGTTATTTATATTCAAGGAAAGCCGGGAATTGGGAAGACGACACTAGCAAATGAATTAACTTTAGAGACTAGAAGTTTATTAATGGCGAACGGATACAAAAGTGATATTTATTTATTCAGCTGGGGCAAAGAATTCTTTTGATGATTATTATGGGGAAGATATTCTTATATTTGATGATTTAAGATATGATAGTTTCTCTTGTTCTGATTGGTTAAAAATATTTGATCCGTTAAATTCAGCGAGAATGTCAGCTGGGTATCGAAATAAGATAGTTGTTCCTAAAATGATTATTGTAGCTAATTATTTATCAACTGAAAAATTTTTAGTCAAATCCCAAATGAGGATTTGAATCAATTTATACGAAGATTGAATTATAAATCTGAGATTAAGGGCGAAAATTTTTTTGGTGATATTATTAAAACATATTGTTTTTTGAAATTGAATTATTAGGTGAAAACTACATATATTCTATATCAGAATCGAAAGCAGCGCAATTAAAGTATGGTGCTTGCAAGGTTTTTCAAACAGATAATAAACAAGAGTTTGTAAAGCGACTTATTTCAGAATATATTTCAAAAAGAATGTTAAAGAATAAATAAGGGAATGATCTTTTGTAAAATTGGAATATTTTGTGCTATACTGTATATGAAATCAGAGCCGTTAAAAAGACGGTGACTTGGATAAATAGTTTGTTTAACCATCTACCTTCGGTCAAAGTGTTAGATGGTTATTTTTTGTTCTTGTTATCTGTAATCAGCAAGACTAATGTTGCAAAAGCAATCATCAGCGTTAATGCTTCAAATACAGACATGCTTACTCCCTTCTAGGGATAAAGCTATGAACCATGGGCATTACCCCTTTATTAAGAGATTAGCCACCATCTATTTACTTCTCTGGCTCATAAATAGCATACATTTTTTCTGCTAAATGTATACCTGATGGAAATGATGAGTGCGCTTTCAAAAAAATAGAGATTGATGTATAATATAGTTGATAAAATTGTTGTTTTTGTTTTTTTGCTGTAACTATTTATTTTTTTGAAGATGGTTTTGGCTGAAAAAGGAGGATAGAAAAATGCAATTTTTTATAGGCTTAGCTGTTCTTGGTTGTTTTTGTTGGAGTTGGTCAAAGATGCCTAAAATTTTAGAAGAATGGAAGGAGCAAAAAAAGAAATGAAAAAAGTGTTATCTATTTTTTTTGTTTTGTTAGGCTTTTTATTCTTCTTTAAGGGAAATGATGTATATGCAGACAGTCAGGAAATTTCTAGTCAGCCAATTGAGTTTAATGATGTTAGTTCTATTGATGAAGTAGTGACAATTATCGATAATTATTATAGTCCAGTAGTCCAAACAAGAGCTGCTGCAGGAACAAAGTGGAAAGAAGGAACAGTTAAGTATATTGGTCAGGGTTCTCATTTGGTAACTAATTATTTTTGGGTTAAAGGGAGTTCTATGTCTAATTTAAATGTAGTGGGGAAAGCACAAAGAAAAGCTGTTATAGCTAAATATGGTAAAGTAAATAATAATACTTCGTATAAAATGAAAACAGAACAAAAAATTAATATGAGCCCACAAACACAAGGATATGTTACGGTTTCTGCGCAGGCGTGGTGTTATGCAAAAGACTGAATAAAATAATGTTTAGCAAAACGCAGTGATTTCTTGACAATAGGCATGTCGTGGTATTCTATCGATAGCTCAGCTATGGAAATTTGTGTTTGTGTTTGTCATGCTGAGCGCTCCTAAATTAAACCACAACAATAAGCGCCTGTTGTCAAGAATTGCGAATCAAGAGTCCCACGCTAAATAATTTTTGAATGCCAAATTGATTGCCATTTCTTTGATTTTAAGTGCTATTTACTTAGATTTAATAATTTTTTGCTCTCTAGAATGCTTGATTTGATAGCTTTTTCCATTATATGCAATCTTGATAATCGAATGGAAGGGTCTGTTGGTTAATTGAATTGAATAAGCTAGAAATGCCTATTTGAAGGTGTTTCTGGCTTTTTTTGTTTGGGTGTGTATAAAGTAACACCAATGAGAAATGGATATTATGCTTCAGACAGAACTTACAATATTTAAAGTAAAAGCAGGAAAAACGGATATAGTTGATGAATGGATGTCTTTCTAAAATGAGCATATGGAAGAAGCGTTTCTAACATTAGAAAACGAAAAAATGTTTGTTGAGACAATCTTTAGAGAACAGCTCAACGGGGAAGAATTTTTGTACTGGTATTCTATATAAGAAGAAGGTGGAATTCCTGTTGAGAATTCTGAAAGTTGGATTGATAAAAAACATTTAGAATAATGGGATGAACGCATAAATTCTATATACAAGCCAGTCGATTTGTCAGCGGAAGTTGTAATGATTCCTGATAAAACACGCATTAATATGAAATCCTAATGACTTTTAGATTAAGCAAATAGGATTTTTTAAGCAATTAGAGCAAGTGTTTTTAGAATAAGTTAGATAGGCAATTTGGGGTCTCAGAAACTACACAGTCCCAGACCGTGTCATTTGCGATATTACCGAATGGGGATTACATAAGTGAAATTTGTCTGTTGTGCTAGAAACTAACCATACGAGCCGTGGTTGGCTACAAAGTTGCATTAAGTTATTTATCAAGGCTGGCTATAGATGTGATCAATCAAGTACACCGGAATTATCCTGATCAAACACTCCTTTTTCAAAGTGATTAAGGCAGTCAATTTACCAGTAAAGAAGTAGTCCATAAAATCCACATACTTCAGTTGGATCAAAGTATGTTACGTAAGAGAAACAGTTTGGATAATGCAATGATTTAATCTTTTCTAGTATTACCAAGCGAGAAGAATTAAAGTGGTATGTTTTTCATTCGTTTATTCATGCTGAAAGAGTCATTTTGTGAATATATTGAAGGGGATTACATGTCTCTGCGATCACGTGAATCTTTAGGTAGGTTCTCACCTATCCAATATATTACGACAATCAGTCTGTCAATGAAGACATTAAAATAGGCACAGAAAAAAATAGACTTTTCCGTGTCAAATTTTCTTGACTAACTCAGTCTGAAAAGTTAAGGCATCTTCAAAATTATAAGTACATTGAGATGATTTATTACTTCCTGTTAGTATTTATTATATTGAGGGAGCTGCTGCAACAACAAATATTGAAGACGTTGGTAAATTACTATTTCAAAAGGTCCTCAAGTAATAATAGATAAGCTAGACGGAAAATAATTGAACAGCAACTTCACTGTTAATATTAGTGGTGGTAGTTGCTGTTTTACATCTTTGATTTATTTTTATATATGCGTGTGTACGAATTTACTAATTCGTATACGCATTTAATAGTTGTACACAAAATCTATTATGCTTCAAGTTTATTGTATAATCCAAAAGCACTCTTTATACTGGTGGTGAATTAAAGAAAGGGGATACAAAAATGAAAGAATATCTTCAAAAATTGGGAAAATCTTTAATGATGCCTATATCCATTATCGCAGCAGCTGGGATTTTTCTAGGGATTGCCTCTGTATTACAAAACCCTAATATCGTAGGTGAAGGCTTTGTGGCAGTTTCAGGTGTTCAAAATACGATTGGTTTTATTCGAGCAATTGTAGGTGCACTCTTTGGCAATTTGCCAATTCTATTTGCCGCTTCAGTTACAATTGGTCTTGCTAAAGGAGAAAAGACAACCGCAGCTTTTGCAGCAATTATTGGTTTTATTTTGTTTCATATAACAATTAGTTATTTTCTTAGCTTAAAAGGTATTACGGCTGCCACGATGTCAGTAGAAGCGCTGATTGAAAGTGGCCAGTCTACATTAGAAGCTACTAGGACCGTATCACTATATGAATCAGTACTAGGGATTTTTACTTATCGAATGAATGTATTCGGTGGGGTAATTGTGGGTATGTTAGTGGCGACGGTTCATAATCGTTTTTATAAAACAGAATTACCAATGGCGATTAGTTACTTCGGTGGTAAACGGCTAGTTCCGATTATGACTACTGTGACAGTTCCAATACTTGGAATTTTAATGTACTTTGTTTGGCCCTTTTTAGGTAAAGGAATAGAAAGCGTTGGGAATTTAATTGCAGATTCTGGAGCATTTGGTGTCTTTTTATTCGGCGCAATTGAACGTTTGTTAGTACCAACTGGCTTACATCATATTTTAAATCAGCTTGTGCGTTTCACTCCAATTGGTGGGGTGGCCATGATTAATGGTGAACAAGTAGTAGGAGCATTGAATATCTTCAATCAATTATTAACAGAATCTGATCCGAATATGGATATTATGCGAGAAGCGACTCGTTTCTTAGCGCAAGGTAAAATTCCTTTTATGGTGTTTGGCCTACCGGCCGCTTGTTACGCTATGTATAAAACGGCTCGCCCGGGGGAAAAGACTCGAGTAAAAGCTTTGCTACTAGCTGCAGCCATAGCAAGTTTCACTACTGGGATTACTGAACCAATTGAATTTTCCTTTATTTTCGTTTCACCAATTCTATTTATCTTCCACGCCATAATGTCTGGTCTTTCATTTATGCTAATGAACCTACTAGGTGTTTCAATTGGTAATGTGCAAGGGGGAGCTATTGACTTAGGCGTCTTTGGTATCTTACGTGGTTTAGAAACTCAGTGGTTCTTTGCTGTTATTGTAGGGATCTTTTATGCTTTTGCCTACTATTTTGTCTTTAAGACAGTTATCTTACGACGCAACGTAAAAACACCTGGTCGTGAAGATGAGACTGAGCCAGTCGTTATGACAGCAAGTAATAATGCTGGTATTAGCTCTACATCCGATATTGGCACAACTATTGTTACTGCATTGGGAGGGGCAGAAAATATTCAATCCATTGATAACTGTTTCACTCGTTTGCGGCTCGTTCTCGTTGACTCTGAAAAAGTTGACGAAAAGGCTTTGAAAGCAACCGGGGCTGCGGGAGTTATGAAATTTGATGACAAAAATGTTCAAGTTGTTTACGGGCCTCAAGTTGAAGGGATTGCCTTAAAAGTCAAAGACGCAGCTAATATGGCGGAATAAAAAAGTTGGGTAGTGAGAATTCTCTACCCAATCTTTAAATAGTTCCTTGAAAGGCAGCGGAGTAGTATTTTTTCAAATACTCTGTAAAAAGTGTGTTGCCAATATAGTGGAAACTTAAGCGATCCGCTACGTCAATACCATCGATTACTACTTTAGAGGTCATGGCGTAGAGCTGAAAGTTTGTAATCCGACTCAGTTTGTTTTGAGAAAAGCCGGTAATACTGACGGTTTTTGCGCCAGAAATATTGGCAATATTTACCGGTTCAATGGTGTTTTCTGTCTCTCCACTAATACTAAAGGCAATTACCAAATCATTTTTTGTTAGCTTTCTGGCTGCGTGACGCATCATGTGAGGCTCCCAAAAAATATGAGAATTTTTGTCAACTACTTGAAGATAGTTGTGTAACTCTTCTGCCGGTAAACGAGATAATCCTACCCCAAGCACTAAAACTTGTTCGGCTTCAAAAATTACTTGATTGATTTCATCGATGATTTGTTGGTTAAGCAATTGTTTAGTTTTAACCAATTGATCATCTAGTGAAGTGAAATCAGAAAAACTCTGTTCCTCAATAGTCGTGATGTAGAGTGCTTCTTTGAAATCAGAGTAGCCTAAAAAGCCTAGTTTTTTACACATCCGGGTGATGGTATTGGGAACGGTAAAGAAGGTCTCTGCTACTTCGCGAATAGTGACTTGCTGAATATCTTTTGCATGGGCTAAAAAATAAGCAAGAATTTCTTCTTCATTTTTATTTAGTAAATGTCTATTTAACTTTAACAATTGATAAAAATACATGGGATCACCTCATATGAAAGGATATAGAACAAATATGGATATAAAAAAGAAAATTTACGACAAAATTACCAACATTTATGCTATAAAGTCAGAGCAAGAGACTGCAAAGAAAATTTTTACAGCAATTTTAGCTAAGTATAGCAAAGAAACCTTTAAACAGACAAATCGTCTTAGCCAAGAGAATGTCTACTTGATTACTTATGGGGATAGTTTTATCAGCGAGGATAAGACACCTTTGGCGACTTTAAATGAGGTTTATCGTCAAGTATTGTCCAATAGTATCTCGGATATTCACTTGTTGCCGATGTTTCCTTATACTAGTGATGACGGTTTTTCTGTTACAGATTACTTAGCCATTAATCCTGATTTAGGCTCATGGGAGGATATTGGAAATCTAGCCCAAGACAAACGATTGATGTTTGATTTTGTGGCTAATCATATGTCAAAATCTAGTCCATGGTTTCAAGACTTCTTAAACAAAGAAAATGGCTTTGACAAAGCGTTTATTGAATACGATTCAGACTTTGATACAAGCAATGTGACGCGACCAAGAACTTCACCCTTATTTCATGAGTATGAAAATAAGGAAGGAAAGGTGCTTAAGGCTTGGACGACTTTTAGTGAGGACCAAGTTGATTTAAATGCCAAAGATCCAGCTACTTTGGGTAAGTTGACAGAAGTTTTATTGGAATATGCTTTACGAGGAGCAGATTCCATTCGTCTGGATGCTATTGGCTTTTTATGGAAAGAAAGTGGTACAACTTGTATGCACTTGGTTCAAACTCATGAGATTATTCAACTATGGCGCATGTTACTAGATGAGCTAGCGCCGAATGTTCAAATTATTACGGAAACCAATGTACCTCATGTGGATAATATTAGTTATTTTGGAGATGGAGACAATGAAGCTAATCAAGTGTATCAATTCCCATTACCACCACTTGTGTTGTACAGCTTTATAACAGGCAATGCTAGTAAGTTATCTCATTGGGCTAAAGGAATCCACAAAGTATCTAACACCGCAACGTATTTTAACTTCTTAGCGTCCCACGATGGAATTGGTTTGCGACCAACAGAAGGTATCTTAACGGATGAAGACCGAGAATTATTGGTGCAACGGGTCACGGAAAATGGCGGAAAAGTATCTTACAAAAATAATCCCGATGGTAGTCAATCTGTATATGAAATGAACATTAACTACAGTGAAGCGTTAAAAGATGTAAAAAACGAAGCAGACACACCAAAGAAAATGATAGCCGCACATCATATCCTGTTATCTGTAATCGGTGTTCCGGCTATTTACTATCATTCGATTTTTGGCTCAAAAAATGATCTTGTTGGAGCAGAGTCTTCTGGTATCAATCGACGCATTAATCGGGAGAAATTAAAGGAAAACCAATTATTAATACAATTAGGAACTGACCCTTATCGAAAAGCAATCTTTACTGGCATCTCTGATTTGATTGAGATTCGTAAACAAGAAACTGCTTTTGATCCTTATGGTGAGCAGGAAGTCTTAGCTAGTGCTCCAGAAATTTTTGCCATTAAACGAGGTCAAGGCCAAGAGCAAATTACTTCTTATACCAATGTTAGCAATCGAGAGATCACCATTAATAATGTAGTTGGAAGAAATGTCATCACAGATGAGCTAATCTCAGGTAACTTAATATTAGCACCTTATGGCTATGCTTGGGTTAAGAAAGGTTTAAAGCTATGAAATTGTTAGCTGCGATTGATTCTTTTAAAGGAAGTGCCACGTCAAAAGAATTAAATGAAGCACTTTTAACGGCAGTAAATCACCCAATGATTACTGAAAAAATAAGTATTCCCATTGCAGACGGTGGTGAAGGAACGTTACAAGCTATCCGAGAATCACTAGGTGGAGGGCTTTTAAGCGCGGAAGTTCCTGATTTAACAGGAGCTTTGATCAAAGCTCCGTATTTGATTACCGACTTTGAAGGGCAAAAAACTGGGATTATTGAATCTGCCATGATTCTTGGTATTGACCGGATTAATCCCAGCGAAGAAACGATTCGTAAGACAACTTCTTTAGGACTAGGTATTCTAGTATCTCAATTAGTAGATCAAGGGATTGAAAAAATTATCATCACTCTGGGCGGTTCAGGAACTTCTGACGGTGGTTTAGGCTTCTTAGCTGGGATGGGCGCATTAGGAATAACCCAAGAGCAACAAAATCCATTATTTTCCACGAAAGTTATTCAACTAGAGAATGCTTTAGCGAAGTTGGCAAAAGTTGAATTAATTGCACTGGCAGATGTTACGAATCCGTATGTGGGTGCGCAAGGATTTTCCATGATTTTTGGCCCTCAAAAAGGCGGTACCCCAGATTTACTTAACGAAATGGATCGTCTTGCCGCGGTGATTGCCAAAGATATTAGTAATTATAGTTCAACTGATATTGCCAGCACACCAGGAGCAGGAGCTGCTGGTGGACTAGGCGGGGCAATTTTGGCTCTTGGCGGAAAAATTCAACCAGGATTTGCGACCGTTAGCCAGTTGATTGGTCTAGAAGAACAAATTGCTCAAGCGGACTTAATCATCACCGGAGAAGGTAGCTTAGATGCGCAGACAGAAAAAGGCAAGGTGCCTTTTGGTGTTGCCAGATTAGCCCGAAAAAACGGAAAACCTGTCTTTGCCATTTGTGGAAAAAGAAGTGTAGAGATTGGTGCTATGGCTTCTTTAGTTTCAGGAGCATATGCCATTCATTTGGGGCCAGTTAACCTTAGTGAAGCCATGAATAGAGAAAATACATTACAAAATATTGGTATCACGGGTAGAGAGTTGGTTAATTTATTTTTGGAAGGAGTTAGCTATCATGATTAAAGCAGTTGTTGTGGACATGGATGGTACCTTCCTAAACGATCAAAAGTGTTATGATAAAAAAAGATTTATGAATCAGTATCAAGAAATGAAGCAATTAGGCATTAAATTCGTGGTGGCATCAGGAAATCAATACCAACATCTGATTTCCTTTTTCCCAGATATTAAAGATGAAATTACCTTTATTTCAGAAAATGGTGCTAAAGTAATTGATCAAGGAAAACTGATTTATCAAAATCCGATTCAACCTAAAAAATTAAAAAAAGTTTTACAATTAATTGAAAGCAAAGCTATTTTCGATGGCTACCGTTTGGTTATGTCTGGCGAAAAGGCGGCTTATATTAAGCAAAATGCTCCGGTAGAATATCTCAAAAAAGCCCATTATTTCTATTGTAACTTAGTGGAAGTTGTAGACTATAACGAAGTGCAGGATGTAATTTATAAATTTGCTTTCAATTTTGCTCCTGAAAAGGTGCATCAATGTGAAGCAGAGCTCAACTCTTTTTTTGACGGCGAATTATTAGCTATGACCTCTGGTCATGAAGCAATTGATTTAGTAAATGTCCATTCAGGAAAAGATGTGGGCATTAAAGTTTTGGCAGATTATTGGCAACTTACTCTTAAAGAGGTTGCTGCTTTTGGAGATAATCTAAATGATTTTTCCATGATTAAAAGAGTTGGTCATGGTTGTGTGGTAGCAAATGGGAAAACAGAAGTAAAAGCGATTGCCGATAAAATTATTGAATCCAACAATCAAAGTGGCGTTTTAAATGAGTTTGATCAAATCATTGATTCCACAAAAAAGCAAATTAGGAGTGAACAAAATGTTCGGTGTATTAAAAAAAAAGAAAACTGATACAGAAGTATTGTCACCAGTAAATGGTGAAATAATCAAAATAGAAGAGGTAGAAGATCCGGTTTTTAACCAAAAAATGATGGGAGAAGGTTTTGCCGTTAAGCCTTTTAATGGTGAAATCAGTTCTCCAATCAGTGGCATAGTCAATTCAATTTTTCCGACTAAACACGCTTTGACGATTGAAGGAGCAAATGGTCTTCATGTATTAATACATGTGGGATTAGATACTGTGGCTCTTAAAGGCGAGGGCTTTAACTTGCTTGTTACGGAAGGGCAAAAAGTCAATACAGGGGATATGCTCTTGTCAGTGGACTTAGAAGTTTTAAAAAATAATGCTAAGAACAACACAGTGATTGTGGCTTTTCCTGAGCAAGTCGACTTGCAACTTTCCGTCAACGAAGGAGTGGCAACAAATAAAACTGTTGCGGCAACTGTAAAATAATAATTACTTTATAAAAGTTTTCTCTCATTATCAAATCAAGAAATTGGTTTGATAATGAGCGTTAATCATGATATTCAATATAAATCTAAATCACTAAATTGTAACCTTGACCGCTTAAACGACTCATAAGCGTTTCTGTCATACGATTAGATTTACTAAGTCACAGAATTTTTTTGCTGTATACGTAGATCCCTGATCACTATGCAAAATAGCCTGTCTTGGGAGTTCCCTTAGTTGATTGAATGTGTCAATTACTAATTTTGTATCATGGTGCGCGGATATTTTGTACGCAACAATTTCACTATTGAATGTAGCCATGATCGTTGATAAATATAGCATGCTATTTTCGAAAGGAAGGTAAGTGATGTCTGTTGTTAATTTCTGTAAAGGTTGCTTGGTGGTCCAATCCTTTAGGATAAGGTTGTCAAAAGCTTTATGTTGCGATCCGGTATGACGATATTTTTTAACTTTTGCTCTGCAGTTTCAGCCTCTTCGTTTCATGATACGCACCATTTTATTGATACCTATTGCAAATTCACAACTCAAAAGGGCATAAATTTTGCGATACCCAAATAGAAAATGATTCCCTTGAACTAATTGATGAATTCGTTCCTCTATAGATGTCATTCCTGTTGATATGAGCTTTCTATTCCTGTAGAAAGTGCTTCTTGATAATCCAAACAACCCTGTCAGCTTAGAGATTGACAACTGATTTTTGTGCTTTTCAATGAAATAAACAATATTTTCTTTTGTCACCACCTTTCTTTTGAAAAAAATTTTTTTTAACAATTCTAACTCCTTCTCCTTTTCCTCTAAAACTTTAGAAAGAGAAAATTCTTGTTCTGAGGGGCGTCATGAAGAAGCTTTTAAGCGATGAAATTCTCCACTTAAATACCATTTTTTCCAATTATATATAGTCCCTCTTCCTGGAATATTAAATTCTTCTCGAAGAGAAGAAGCTGACTCTTCTTTCAATAAACGCTCAACAATTTGAATTTTTAATGTATAAGGATAATAATTATGCTTTGCCATTAGAAAAACACCTCCAAATTTATTTTACTAAATTTGAGGTGCTCTTTTTTAATTGTATCTAATTATAGTGTCAGTTCCCATTGTCATGTGTACACTTTTTTTTATAACTTAAAAAAAGAATTCGTTTTTCATAAGAAATAAAATCAATATACCCCATTTCTCCATTTCTCCGATTTTTGTGACGACATTATAACTCTTTTTATCTTTATTATTGATTTCTTTAACAAGGGTTTCTTTTCCTTGCAATAATTTTTTAAGTTTATTTTAGTTAGTTTTTTCTTTTTAAAATTATCCTGAATGTAAATTTACATTCAAGATAATTAGGACAACTAGCCATTTTGACATGCTCTATCATTTAGTCACTGCATACGGGGGATTTAAAAATCATAAATTAATTGATTTTTTCGTACGACATGCTAATACAGTGATCAACCGATGCCATGAAAAAGTTAACTATTGGCTAACGTTTAATGAAATCCACAACCAAATGAATACAGAGTTTTTTCTATTTCCCTATACGAATTCGGGTCTTTTATTTGAGTCAGAAGATAATAGACAAGAAATAATATACCAAGCGCTACATAATGAATTAGTTGCAAGTGCCAAGTTTAAAAGGTTTGAGAAAGAAAAGTATCCTCCTCTGCAGGTACGATGCTTGATTGCATGGAATCCAATATATCCTTATAGTTGTTGACCAGAATATCAGTTAGCAGCGAATCAGGCGATGGATTCTCGAACAATTTGTGAAGGTGTGTTTATCAGAGCTCATTACCCGAATTACGCTTTGAAAGAATGGGAAGCAAATGGAATGCAAGTAAAAATGACTGATGGGGATCCTATCGATTTAAAAGAAGGAAGTGTTGATTTTATCGGTATTAGTTATTATGTCTTTCACGTAGTAGACGGTACTAAGAAATAAGATAAAACAGATGCTGTTTTTATTGGGAGTAAACCTAATCTTGATCTTAAAACAACGTATTGGGATTGGATCATTGATTCCGTAGGGTTGAGATACACGTTGAATACTTTTTATGAACGGTATGAACGGCCAATTTTTATAGTTGAAAATGGGTTTAGTAAAGTAGATGATGAATCAAAAGCCGTTATTCAAGATAATGACCGAATCGAGTATTTAGCAGCATGCATTCGTGAAATGAAAAAAGCCATCGAACTCAATGGTGCAGATATAATTGGTTATACCGACTGGGGATGCATTGATGCCGTATCATTTACAACAGGTGAAATGAAAAAAATCTATGTGTATAAAGATGATGAGGAGTGTGGAATACTGGAGCGTAGAAAGAATCATTCACTTGGTATCAACGAGTAATTGAGAGTAATGGGACAGAATTAGGTAACTAGTAATAATTAGTCAAAGAGCGGAATAAATTTTTGAGTAATCGTTGTATAGTCAAAGTATAAGGACATCATATCGCAATCTGTTACTATACAGGTCGTTTTTGTTTTAGAAATTGTTGTAACTCTAAAAGATAGACATCAAGGTTCTAAATAGCAGTACAAAGGAGTCAATGGGACCCCAGCGTATCCGCTCTTCTCTTTGTTAAACAAAAAATCACTCACTCTTTGGGCCAGAGTGAGTGCAAGAACTAAGAAATATTTTAGGCAGTTTCAGTGTGTTTTTCGAGATGGTAATAGTTAACAGCGACTTTTATTGGTTCTTCAATATTTAGTGTTGATGGAAAATATATGGATTTTCTACTGACATTTTTTGACGGATTTTTTAATAAACTTAGCCACCTAGTAAAATAAAAAAACGACACCGCAAAATTTTATTTATTATTGAGGTTCATACACCAATCAATAAGGATGAAATCATGAGGATGCAAATTGAGAATACAATAGAATCACGCAAAGGAAAACACCTTACTTATGAGGAGGGTTTGAAAATTGAGGCGTTTCAATCATTAGATAAACCAATGTCTGGAAACAAAATCGCTGAGTATCTTGGACGTTCCTATCAGACCATTCATACGGAAATTAAATATGGGATTTTCGGGCAGATCCGTAAGCAAAGGTGAAAAGGAAGAGTTTATGAGTACCAGTATTATACTTATTCGCTGATGTTGGGCAAGTTTCCTATGATAGACAGCTAGCTTAAACTCTATCAAGAAATTTAAAGGATGAATGCGCCTATGTTTATGGATTACGCTGATCATCTGATGAAGCACGAGAGACATTTCGTTTCAATTCATTTGAGTAAGGATGTTAAAAGCCTACTTCAATTAATGCTTTTGTATCGAAAGATACAATATTTTGTGAGAAAATAGATTCGTTTTTGTTTACTCGATCGAATAAATTTTTGTATTGCTCAACTTCTTTTTGAGTCAGATCATCATTGGTAAAACCAATCATTCCCGTATTCAATGATCTTATTTTTTTGTTTCCTTTTGCATGGTTTCGATTTGTGCTTTTGATAAAATCTGAAATTCGAAGAGATGTTGTTTGATTTCATCTAATGATACTCTTTCTTCAGTTATAAATTTTGATTGAGCAAGTAACGAATTTTTTCTATCCATATAATCTAAGTAGCCTTCAAATAATTGACTAGGATCGTCATTCGTCATGGTCGTTCCAAAGTCAGAAAGATCTTTTTCTTGATGAACTTTCTTATCTTTCTGATCCATATATTTCAAATACTCAGAATCAAACGAAATGAAAAAAAGCTCATTAAGTTTATACAAGAGACAGCAGATTGTGTCAGGTGACCATCTCATTCATTTAAATACCGTCCGCTTCAAATGCACGATACAAAAGCACATTATTCATGTCGATGCATTTTTGTAAACCGTATTTGAAATCATCCAGATTATCTTTAATCATGTCGACTTCTCTATTTTGAGATTAATATTTTTTCATATCATCTGCAATAATCATGGTGATCAATTGATTCATTGAAATTTTTATCCAGATCGTTCGGACAATTCTTTTGCTCTTCTAGCAAGATACGTAAATTTCTCATCATGTTCGAATCGAACAACAATTTCTTTCATAGTTTCCTCCTTAAGTAATTTCAAAATAAGAGCATAGATCTCTGATTGCAGATTGGAAAATCATAGAAATAGGTTCAAATAAAGAAAGAGCATAAGGTAGACACCCTCAACCTCTAGTTTGAAGCTGTGTAAAACAGGCTATGCCTTGACGTTGCCTTAATGTCTCACGCGTAGGCTATTATTTGTTATGTTATCGCGATCCATTAAAACTTGAAATTGTAAAGGAAATCTTAGCGGAACTTTTGAAATGAATTTTTCTTGAACATATTATTTTTCTATTTAGTTTAATGCAGCTAATTAAAATAGCATTAAGAATAGGGGGGTGAAAAATTAAGAAGTGCTGATGATCTCATTAATTAAAACAAGATTATGATGCTGTTTACTCTAATAATGATAACAAACAGAAGTTTAAAAATTCTGGTTAGAAAAAATCATTTTTGCATAAGGCTTTGTTTTTAATACATTTTTTCTTCTGTAGGATATGCTGTCAAGTGGAGTTTGAGAAAGCTTAACTAAAAATAAGGCTTGCCAAAAAAATTATATTGGGTTATCCTTACAAATATAAATTTCTATTATTTACAATTCGAAAGAAGGGGTTTTTGTGATAACAATTAATAATCTATCGGTTGCTTATGGTGATTTTCCAGTATTCAATGAATTATCTGTACATTTCAATTCAGGTAAAATCACAGGGGTTATTGGCCCGAATGGAGCGGGGAAATCAACACTAATTAAAGCAATATTAGGACTTGTAAAGGCAAAAAAAGGAAGTTGTAATTACAATGGTAAAAATATTAGAGAAGTTCAAAAAAAAATTGCTTATGTAGAACAACGGAAAGATTTGGACCTTACCTTCCCTATTAATGTGTATGAATTAGTGTTGACAGGAAGTTATGGAGAACTAGGTTTATTTAAAACGCCTCGAGAGAATGAAAGAAGAGCTTGTGAGGATGCAATAAAAAAAGTAAATATGAGTGAATATAGTCACCGTCAAATAGGCAATTTGTCTGGTGGACAATTGCAACGAGTTTTCGTAGCTAGAGCTATTTTGCAGCAGGCCGAGATTGTTATTTTAGATGAACCTTTTGTGGGAATTGACCTGGAAAGTGAAGGTGCTATCATGAAAATTTTGAAGCAATGGCGTAATGAAAATAAAACAATAATTGTAGTGCACCACGATTTAAATAAAGTGTTTGATTATTTCGACGAGTTGGTTGTAATGAACCACGGTATTATAGATTATGGACCAACAAAAGAAGTTTATAACTCTAAAAATATTGAAAAAGCTTTTAGTGCTGATTTATCCTCAGTATTGTTTAAGGAGGTACGTTAGATGGATTCTGTCATGAATTTTTTTCAAGCAATGGCAAAGTATGATTTCTTACAAAGTGCATTAATAACCGCCATTATGGTAGGGATTATGTCTGGAATTATCGGTAGTTTTATTATTTTGCGTGGAATGTCACTGATGGGGGACGCTATTTCACACTCTGTTTTACCAGGTGTTGCAGTTGCATATATGTTGGGGATTAACATTTTAATTGGTGCCTCGGTCTTTGGAGTTTTAGCAGCTATGTTAATTGGTTATGTTGCTTCTCATAGTAAAATCAAAGTGGATACGGCAATCGGTGTAGTTTTTAGCTTTTTTTACGCCTTGGGTTTTATTTTAATTTCTATGGCGGAAAGTTCTACTAATTTGCATCATATTTTATTTGGTAATATTTTAGCTGTTAGTAACAATGATATTATTACAACAGCTATTGTGCTAGCTTTAGTGATTATCTTTGTTCAAGTTTTTTATAAGGAGTTACTAATTACGTCTTTTGATGAAACTTTTGCTAAAACATATGGTTTAAACACTCAGTTGATTCATTATAGTTTAATGCTTGTGTTAACGCTAGTTACTGTATCTGCCTTACAGACAGTTGGTATTATTTTGGTAGTTGCTATGTTGATTACTCCTGCAGCCACAGCGTATTTTTGGACCGATCGTTTAAATATAATGTTAGTTTTCTCTGCAATCTTTGGAGTCATTGCGTCGATTTGTGGTCTTTATCTTAGCTATACGTTTAATTGGGCTTCTGGTCCTGCTATTGTAATTGTAGCAGCGGGAATGTTCTTAATCTCTTTTATATTTTCTCCAAAACAAAAACTAATATACTTTAAAAAATAGAAATGAGGCGATAATATGAAAAAAATATTTTTAACCGTAGCAACTATGATATTAGTGGTAGGGGGAGTAATTTTCTTCGTTAATAGTCGAAGTGAAGAATCTAGGCAATCAGGAGAGAACAGTAAAATTAGTGTGGTGACTACTAATTCTATTTTGGAAGATATGGTAAAAAATGTGGCTAAAGATCGCGTTAATTTATATAGTATTGTTCAAAGAGGGGTTGACCCTCATGAATATGAGCCTCGCCCAGAAGACATCTCTAAAGCGACCGATGCTACAATTATATTTCATAACGGATTGAACTTGGAGACAGGGGGAAGCGGATGGTTCAAAAAACTTGTAGAAACTGCACATAAGGAATTTGAGAAGGATGTTTTTGCTGCTAGTGAAGGAGTTACTCCACTACATCTAACGACTAATGAAGCAGAAGAAGATCCTCATGCTTGGTTAGATTTAGCTAATGGTATTCAGTATGTTAAGACAATAACGAGAGTATTAAAAGAAAAAGATGAAAAGAATGCGGATTTTTATCAAAAGAATGCGAATCTTTATATAGAAAAATTGCAACATTTACATGAAGAGGCACAATCAAAGTTTCTTGATATACCTGAAAAACAACGCTTGCTTGTGACATCAGAAGGGGCATTTAAATATTTTGCTAAGGCATACCATGTTACTCCAGCTTATATTTGGGAGATTAACACAGAAGCACAGGGCACTCCTGAGCAAATGAAAACTGTGTTAGCAAAGATCGAAGCTTCAGATGTTAAACATCTATTTGTTGAAACCTCCGTCTCGCCAAAATCAATGGAAAAGGTCGCAGCAGAAACTGGTTTAGAAATCTATTCCAAAATTTTTACCGATTCTTTGGCGAAAGAAGGGGAGGAAGGCGATACTTATTACACCATGATGAAATGGAATTTGGACAAGATACATGATGGTTTAGCTTACTAGTTTAATTGTTTTTTCTATTTCAGTTGATTCGAATTGCTTTTCTATGATGAAACACAAATTTAAAACAAAAGATTTTTATAGCATTTATATTCATAGATAATGCTTGGGTACTAACGACTGCAAAAGCAACTGAGGTTGTTTTCTCGGAAGTATATATGAGAGGAGTACTGATTAAGATTGACACCAATTCAAGAAAAATACTTATTAGTTATTGAAGAGATTAGTGCTCAAAACGAGATCGTAAAGAATAGTCAAATTGCTAAATATTTAAACGTTAAGCCTTCATCGGTTACAGAGATGGTTGAACGATTATCTGATACTGGCATGGTTAAGTGTGTTGCGTATAAAGGGATAATTTTAACCGATAAAGGAAAGAAAGAACTAGGGGAACTGAAAAAGAGATGTCAGATTATGACAGCATTTTTAAAGTATCAATTAGGTTGCTCTGAAATAGAAATAGAAAATATTATGGAAGAATTTATCCAGATTAAAAACCCGGTGTTTTTAAAAAAACTTGATTTATATATAAAAAGTAAGGAGTATGTATTGCATTAATCTGAAGCTCAAGTAATTAATCTTAAAATATAATTTTTGTTCATACTTTACTCAGTTTTGCTCGCTAGGCGTGCGAAACAAAAAAACGCGCATTTCTAAGCGCGGACGAAGTAAATTTAGCGATAAAAAACTCTTTTGGATATACTGATAGTTGGCTACCAACCGCATATCAGATCGAAAGGAGTTTTTTTATTGTTAATGACGATATTTAGCTTATACTAAATAGAATTGTAAATATCAAATCATTTTCATGTAGTGTATTTTCAATAGTTATACCAATTGTGCTTCTAGTTTCAACATTTTTAGAAAAACAATAAATTAGTTTGAGTTAGTAGCCAAAGTAACACGATAATCAGCCATTTTGTTAGTAAATTCCATAATACATTCTCCTTTATAAGCAAAATAATTCAAACAGAAGTTAAACTTAATATTATGAGTAAGATGCTTTTTTATTTTTCATAATTTACTTCCAAAAGAAATAAGAAAACAAATACTAAGGATTTGTTTCTTCTTTTATTATAAGAGTTTTCCACAGCTAAGATATTTATACACAGCAGTAGAGTAAACAAGTTTAGTAGTGTTTTATTATGCTAATTGCATAACAGGAACTAATGCTTTACATAAATCCTTATTACACATGTTGTATTATTCCACCCCACTTGTAACAACCTTCACACGCCTTACATGTTCTATCTAAATCATCAATAGGATTCTTCTTTTTTTTGCATGGACCAAAATAATTTCTATATTATAGTCTGGGTATTCTGAGTCTTAAATAAGTTGAAGTTTCATTCTCTGTTTTAATACTGTTAAATGCTTCACCAGGTTGTATTATTAAATCTCCTTCTTGCTTAGCGATAGCAGCTTCAAAATCAAAATATCTATCATCGTTTTTAAAACTGATACCATATTGATTGATCTTTTCTAGTAACTCTACTGCAAATTGTGGCACTTCAGAATCACTAGAGTGTTCTTCATCCACAGCTGAAATTGTAGGGTTAAATACTAGTATTATAAAAAGCATTCCAAAAAAAAACAAGTATCTTTCTCATAATTATAAATTTCCTTTCATCTTCAAAAATTTGTACCAAAAAACAACAAAATAAATCCAATATAAAGGAGCGCTCCCCCTCCTAAAAGAACAAAAAAGTAGAAAACGTATTTAGTTGTTTTAGTAATATTATTTGCACTTCTTGTTTTAATAGTAATAATATAAAATGCTACGAGAATTAACAATGGTAGGGCTCTGATCAACAATTCTTGTTCCTCCTTTGGTAAAAGCGGTATGAACATTTTTTATAGTTTTCAATTAAACAATATTTCTGTGATCAGAAACCTAAAAGTTTTTGATTTTATTTAGAATGCCCAATTCATAGGCCCTTCATCAACTCACTTAAATAGTTCAATTATAAATTGTTTATGTATAAACATGATATATTTTGTTAGCCAAATTACCAGTTTTAATCTATAAATCATTCTTAAAAGCGAAGTAAGTTGAGCATAATTAAGTATTAAACAATAGAATATTGATGTTGAAATTTTATAAAAAGAGTTTGAAAAAATAATAGAAACATAACATGTTGTATTAGAGTGTTAAAATATCATCAATCAAGTCAAATAATTGTCATTTGTATTATTCTTAAAGATGACAATGAAACTTTATTACAAGAAAACTTATCTAACTAATAATTCACTATAGTTTTTATTTATAAAAAAATAGAAAGTAATAAAGTAGAATAGATATTTTTAATTAGTTAATTATTCATCTATATTGATGTTAGATAAACATATTAAGTTTTTATGGTAAAGATTATTAATTAAGCTTCAGCTAACATAACGCTATAACTTTTATGATTTTTACGTTTTTTTTGAAATAAAAGGGTTTACAAAGTGGGTTTTTGTGGTATTATTAGCTAAGTCAACACGTTAAGTAAGAGGGGAAAGATAAAATAATGTTACCTAAGTATGAAATAATAAAACAAGACATTATTGAGAAAATTAATACTGGAGAATTTGAAACAGGGACAAAAATTTACTCCGAAGGAGAACTCAAGAGAATTTATGGTGTTAGTAATACGACAGTTGTCAGAGCTTTGC
The DNA here is from genome assembly GCF_051714805.1 of Enterococcus sp. AZ091. NCBI lineage: Bacteria > Bacillati > Bacillota > Bacilli > Lactobacillales > Enterococcaceae > Enterococcus > Enterococcus sp. AZ091. The sequence continues at coordinate 93,766 of NZ_JBIOSO010000002.1, forward strand.
AGGATTTAGTTTTGGAAGGATATTTAATTAGAAGACAAGGTGAAGGTACGTATGTAAGAAGGAATTTACGTCATAAGAAAGTTTACTTTGATGAATTAGGGCCTTTTATTAAAAGGAAATCAGAAGAAACTATTAAAGAAGCAACTGAAAAAACAATAACAAAATTTTATCGTAGTGTTCTACAGAAGGAAATTGCAAAAAAATTGAATTTAAAAGAAGATGCAAGTCTAACTCAGATTGTTCAAATAGCTATGATTGATGACTTGATTTGGAAAATTCAAATTCGCTATGTGTCAGATGAAATGTTAACAGATGATATGATAGTTCAATTACAATCTGGGGGGAGTTTATCAGAGGAGTATAAAAAAAAGAGCCAATTAAAGCAATTACCAATGAATCAAGAAATTAAGTTTAGTGTAGTAGCAAATGAAAGTGATGTTTTAAATTTAATTCCTGAAGAAATGCTTTATGTTGATTGGGCATTAAATTTACCGATTGTTAAATTTAATAAAACTTATTTTGATAATCATAAAAAAGCTATTGAATTTTCAACGACATTAATTCATTACAAACATTATGCAATTAAGATTGAATATGAAGGGATATAAGTATGAACAAGTTAAATGTTGAAGTTTTAAAAGATAGTCATCGTTTTATGAATAATGGCTTATTGACTAAAGAGAAAGTTGAAAAAGCGATTGAAGAAGCTATTAAAAAGATTGATCACAACATGAGCCGTCTAGGTGAACGTTTTCCATCTCCTAATACGATTAACCATAGTTATCAAACAATTGAAAATGTAGAATGGACAACAGGTTTTTGGACAGGAATGTTGTGGTTAGCTTATGAATATACACAGGATGAAAAATACAAACAATTAGCAGATAAACATGTGGATAGCTTTTTAGAAAGAATTGAAAAAAATATTGCAGTGGATCATCATGATATGGGTTTCTTATTCTCGCCTTCTTGTGTAGCATCATACAAACTTACAGGAAATAAAAAGGGTAGAAAAGCAGGTATTTTAGCCGCAGATAAGTTGATGACTCGCTACCAAGAGAAAGGAAAGTTTATACAAGCTTGGGGAGAATTAGGAACTAAAGATAATTATCGATTAATTGTTGATTGTTTATTGAATATCCCATTACTTTATTGGGCTTCTGAAGAAACAGGAGATCCTAAATATAGTGAAGTAGCGGATAAGCACTATCAAACAACAATTGCTAATGCAATAAGGGAGGACGCATCAGCATTCCATACATTTTATTTTGATCCAGAAACGGGAAAGCCTGTTGGAGGAAGGACTCGTCAAGGGTACGCTGATGATTCAAGTTGGGCACGTGGACAAAGTTGGTTGATTTATGGTATTGCGTTAAATTATAATTTCAGACCAAAAGAGGATGATTTTGTTAGTTATGAAGCAGTTACTAATTACTTCTTAAATCGTTTGCCAAAAGATTTAATTTGTTATTGGGATTTGATTTTTGATGATCAATCACAACAATCAAGAGATTCTTCTACTGCTGCTATTGCTGTTTGTGGGATGAATTTAATGAACAAGTACTTACCAGAATCTTTTGATAAAAAACAAGTTTATACTTATGCACAGCATAGCATATTAGAAAGTTTAATTGACGGTTATACAGAACAGTTGAGTCAAGGAACTGTAGCATTAATAAATCATGGCGTTTATTCTTGGCACAGTGGTAAAGGAGTAGATGAAGGAAATATATGGGGGGATTACTACTATCTAGAAGCACTTATTCGTTTTTATAAAGACTGGAAAATGTATTGGTAATAAAGGGGGAAATGTAAATGGATGAGAAGCCAAATATTAAGATGATTAGAATTGATGAAAGATTGATTCATGGGCAAGGACAGCTGTGGATAAAAAGTTTAGGTGTTAACTTAGTTATTTGTGCAGATGATAAAGTATCTTCAGATAGTATGCAACAGTCGTTGATGAAATCAGTTGTTCCTCAAGATATAGCTTTACGTTTTTGGGATCTTGAAAGAACAGCAAAAGTAATTTGGAAAGCGTTACCTAGTCAATCGATTTTTGTGATTGTGTCATCTCCAAAAGCTGTATTGACATTAGCAGAACAAGGTTTTCCAGTTGGGGAAGTGAATGTTGGGAATATTCATGCAAAAGAAGGGAAAGAGAAGATTTCACAATTTATTTATTTAGGTGAAGAGGATAAAGAGTCGTTAAGAACTTTACGAGACAAATATGGATGCTCATTTAACACTAAAACATCACCAATATCAAGTGATGGAGCACAATCACTAGAAAAATTGGAAAATATTTTAGGATAAGGAGAAAAATTATATGGATATTTCAATGACACAAGCACTGTTAATTGCTTTAATCACTGGTTTTTGCTATGCAGGTCAATTGTTGGGGATTTATACAAATCGTGCGTTAGTAATGTCATTTTTTGTTGGGGTTGTTTTAAATGACATTCCAACAGCTATTACCATGGGGGCTATTGCTGAACTTGCTTATATGGGATTTGGCGTAGGAGCAGGAGGAACAGTACCTCCTAATCCAGTAGGTCCTGGTATTGTAGGTACAATAATGGCAATTACTTTGAAGGACCAAGGAGTAACACCAGAATCGGCCTTGGCATTATCCTTTCCGTTTGCCGTACTGTTTCAATTAGTAACAACTGCGCTTTACTCACTATTTGCTGGTACTACAAATAATGCAAGAAATTTAATTAAAAAAGGTAATTTTAAACAATTTAATTTGTTAGCTAATTTGACATTTGTAAGTTTCTTTGTTACTGGATGTGCGATTGGTTTCTTTGCCTCGGTATCACGTCCAGCTTTACAAGCTTTTGTAGAAGCGTTGCCAGAGTGGTTGATTACAGGATTTTCAGTTTCAGGCGGATTAATTCCTGCAATTGGTTTTGCAATGATTCTTTCTGTTATGCTAGATAAAAAACTTATGTCGTATGCATTACTCGGATATATTTGTGCAGCATACTTAGAATTGCCAACAATGGCAATTGCTTTAGTAGGAACTTTCTTTGCCTTAATTACTTTTTATGCAAACCAAGATAAAGATTCAATAAATAAGACTGAAACAAAAAATGATAAAGAATCATACCATGACTTATCTAATTTTGCGGAGGAGGATTTTTCTAATGGAATCTAAACAAAACAGATTAACACAAAAAGACTATATGAAAACTGCACTACGGTCTTATCTTTTGCAAAATGGATTTAACTATAATGTTTACCAAGGAACTGGATATTTGTATAGTATTTTACCAGCCTTAAAGAAAATATATGCAGATGATCCAGAAAAACTAAAAGAAACAGCTGGTGCTAATATTGAATTTTATAATGTAAATCCTCATATGGCTCCATTTGTTACAAGTATGCAATTGGCTATGTATGATCATGGAGAAGAAATTGAAGATGCTCGAAGTATTAAAATGGCTTTAATGGGACCTCTGTCAGGTATTGGTGATTCATTAGCACAATTTGGGATTGCTCCTTTATTTTCTACTATATTTGCTGGGCTAGCATTAGATGGTTTAGGATTTGCTCCTATGGGATTCTGGGTATCAATGTTGGTATCAATGTTTGTTATTAAAATGTTTTCAGGATATTTAGGGTTCAAATTAGGAACAAGTATTATTGATACATTAAGTGAGCAAATTAGTAAAATATCTGCTGCAGCTAACATCGTTGGAGTTACAGTAATTGCGGGGCTTTCTACTACCTTTGTAAAAGCTAATATCCCTATTCAATATACTTCTATAATGGCAGATGATACAGAACAAATTATCTCTCTTCAAGAAATTTTAGATAAGATTTTACCCAAATTGTTACCTGTTGTACTTACTATTATTGTTTTTTATTTAATTAAGAAACGTAACTGGTCAACATACCGTTTGTTAATTTTATTATTTGCGATTGGAATTTTAGGTTCTCTTTTAGGTATATTAGGATAAACTTAAAAAGGAGTTAAAAGAATTTATTAACTCCTTTTTTGAAAGGATCTATTGATGGATTTTAAATTAATTGAAAAATATAATAATGAATTTTTTAAAAATCAGTCTATAAAAGAGGAAGTATCAAAAAATAGAATTTTTTTTGATACGATTATTAATAGAGGAAATTACTTAAAAAAAGGGCAAATTATATTTAATGACTCCTTAGATATGGAAGCAGTAAGCACACCTTACAACCTAGACTTAACTAATTTGGAAGAAAGTCCAAATGGCGATTTAGAGTGGTGTTACATGGCTAGTCGTAATGGATATCTTGTAGACTTAGGAATTCTATACGCTTATACAAAAGAAGAAGTGTATTTTAAGCTTTGGAAAAAATATCTCTTTTCTTTTATTGAATGGCAAGAGAAGAGTCCTCATGTATGGCGAAGTTTAGATGTAGGGTTACGTTTAAATAATTGGATGAAAAGTTTTATTTACATTTCTGATTTGACTAATCAATTATCCAGTACAGAGAAAATTAAATTAGAAAAATCTATCATTAAACAGATTATTTACTTAAAAAAAAATTTTCCTAACAAAAGTTACTTAAGTAACTGGGGTGTATTAGCTATAACAGGAGTTTTATCTACTAGTCAATTATTACCAGAATTAGTTGATAAAGAAACAGAAGAATGGGCATGGACAACTTTAACAGAGGCACTTGAAATTCAATTTTATGATGATGGAATCCAGTGGGAGCAAAGCCCCATGTATCATCATGAAGTTACTATTTGTATGTTGCAATTATGGTTAAATAGCTATTACTTAGAACATTCTTTCCCTGCACATATACAGTCTATTTTAGAAAAAGCAATTAACGTTAGTTATTATTATTGCGATCATGCTTTTAATTTATTATCTTTACATGATAGTGATGCAGTGGATTTCACATATGTTTACAGCATCTATGAATTATTAGGTTTTTTGGATATAAATATGAATAAAACACCAGGAATTTTTTATACTGGAAAAAAAATTAATACAGAAAAGAAGAAACTGTTACCCAATCTATTTGAAACAGGTGAAAGTGGTTTTCTAGCATATAAAGACGCGAATATTTATTTAACTTTATTTAATGGACGACATGGTAGTGGGCATGGTCACGGGTCTTTAGGATCTATTACTTTGGATTATCAAGGAAAAGAACTAATAAAGGATCCAGGAAGGTATACATATCTTGAGGTTCCTTTAAGAAGTTATTTAAAAGAAGAGTTTAGTCACAGTTCATTAATTGTTGATGGGAAGCCGTTAACTCAAATAGATTCATCTTGGTCGTATAGAACGATGGCAGAACCAATTTTTCATAAGAGTTTTGAAGATAAGGAGTATGTATTATTTGAGATTAGTTGGCATGGGAAGCAAGAGAATAATTTAGTTATCTTCAAAAGAACAATTATTTATTTTAAGAAGTTAATGGTTATCCTAGTGGTAAATACAACAGATTGTCCTGGGAACCATATTTTGAGCACACGTTACCAAATGGGAGATAATCTTCAGCTAGATAAACAAGAAAATAATATTTTATTAAAGTCAACTCCATTTGCATTACTTGTTGGAAATCAAGCCGACGTGGCTATTAATAAGAAAACATGGTCACCTAAATATAATGAAAAAGAGCAATATGAAGAAATATTGCTTGAACAGTCATTTAATAATAATTTAGTGACGTATGAATGTTTTTATCCTTGGAATCAAGTGGAAGTTGAAAAAGTTGATTGTTATCAAAATAATCAATCAGATCCGTGTGATATGCTGTTATGTTTTGGAGTAAAAATGACTACTAATCAAGGAGAAGTTTATGAATATTATCACAGTGCATATGATACTTTTAGAGGCGATAAGCTTTATTTAGGGGACCAAGGACGTTTATTATATGGGAAACACAAAATCTTCAGAAAAAAGTTAGGGGAATAGTTATGATTGGGTTTATTATTACAGGACACGGAGCTTATGCACCGGGAATTCACGGTGCCATGGAAATGATTACTGGAAAACAAGAAAAGGTTAAGGTAATTCCTTTTTTACCTGAAATGACATTAGAAGTTTTCAAAAATGAAATTGTTGCAAGTATTGATACTCTTAAAAAAGAGGTATCAGAAATAATTATTTTTTCAGACCTTTTGGGTGGAACTCCATTCAAGATTGCTGCAGAAATAGTAATGAACCAAGGTGGTATTGAGATAGTTTCAGGTACTAACTTATCGATGTTGGTAGAAGGTTCAATACTTAGATTAGGAATGTCAAGTTCTCAAGAATTAGTTAATCAGTTGCTTCAAACTGGGAAAGACGGAATTAGTAGATTAGAGTCAATTAGTGAATACTTTAAAAATGATACAGAGGATTTTTCAGATGGGATTTAATTAGAATCACTTAACCGAATATAGTACAAAATTGAATAAGCTGTAATAATAAATGTTTTTCCGATTGAAGCATATCTTTCAACTCAGTGATAACCTAATATTGTTACAGTTTATTTAACTTTAATAAGCTCATACGGAACTTCTTTTGAAAACGTATACATTTTTTTCGGTAGTAAACCAGTATAGGAGTAATTTTTTTAATATTTACGCTTAAAAATATTTTTTATTAACTCTCTAATCGCCTTTCAGGACGGTTGCATTCTAGAAACTAAGATATATCGAGGGAGAAATTTATGATAATTAAGAATTAATTCAAGGGGTGTATCGTTTGATTTATAAAGAATAAACTAATAGGTGTTAATTTGACTTTTATTATAATATACGACAAGGAGAATAATTATGAAAAATAAAATAGTAGTGAAGAGCTTGTTTGTTTTAGCACTATTGTCATCTACAAGTTTAAATGCCTTAGCAGAGGAACCAGAATCAGTTAATGAAGCAGAACAATCTATAGACAAAACAGCAATACAATCTGATGATAATCAAGGTAATTCTAATTTAGTGCAGAACGGTGATTTCTCAAATATTGAATCTCAAGAAGGTAAGTGGTCAGGAAATAAACCAAGTAGTTGGGGTATATGGATACCTAGAGATATGACTTCTACAGACTATACAGCTGAAGTGAATGCTAACAATCAAATAGTATTATCTAGTTTAAAAGATGATTTTCGTGTAGGGATAACACAAAAAATTGAAGTAGATCCTAATAAACTTTATCAGCTTTCATTCAAAGTAAAAACGGATGAGTTAACAAATGTGGCTCGTGTACGAATTAATGAGCAGAATGAAAATGGTCAAACTAATTTATGGTATTCAAAATCTGTTAAGGGAACAACTGATTGGCAAACAATTACGCAAGACTTCGAACCAAATCCAGAAACTAGTTTTGTCACTATTGAATTGTTCTTTGAAAAAGGTATAGGGACACTTTATTATGATGACGTATCGTTTTTAGAGAAGCAGATTGAAGAAGATGATGGTATTACAATCGAAGATAAAATTGAGATCAATACAAACAATATTTATGTGACCAAACAAGAAAATTATAAATACGTTGTAAGTGATTCTTCACTAGCAACCGAAGAAGAAGGGATGTTGTATCCTGTTAAAGAAGGAGAAACAACTGTAAAAATTTTGGATGAAAAAGGTATTTTTATGATGGAAATTCCTTTGGTTATTTCTTCATATAATGAAACAAAGTTTAATAAAATGCTTAATCAATGGAATGGAATTATTGCTGGAAATTCTTATTACAATGATAATAATGATGTAATGGTTCAGCAAAATAAAGATTTGGATTCCTCAGTAGAAAACATTATATCCTTATATACTTACAAAGAAAATTTTAAAACACTTTGGAGTGATATTACAGACTATAAAGTGTCTGCTAATATCACTGAGTCATATAGAAGAATTGAAACAATTTCAAAACAAGTGACTCAACCAGCTTCTAAATATTATCAAGATAAAGAAGTCATTCGAATTGCAAAAAACGCAATGGAGTGGATGAGTAAAAATGTCTATAACGAAAATTCTTCTCTTCAAGGTAATTGGTGGGATTATGAAATTGGAGCGCCACGTGCTATTAACAATACGTTGTCTCTGATGCAAGCATATTTTACGCAGTCAGAAATATTGATGTATACTAATCCGATTAATTATTTTGTACCTGATCCTTATAATTTTAGAGTGACATTAGGCACACCCTTTAAAGCTTTAGGTGGCAATTTGGTTGATATGGGTAGAGTAAAAATTATTTCAGGCGCTTTAAGAGAAGATGGAGATATTGTCAGTAAATCAGTAGAATCCTTGCAACAAGCTTTCGAGTATGCGAAACCTGGTGAATCAGGATTTTATGAAGATGGATCATATATAGACCATGATAACGTTGCTTTAACAGGTGCGTATGGGAGTGTTTTAATAGATGGCTTATCACAATTACTACCAGTAGTATTGGAGAGCGAATTACTCCCTGTTAGCAAGCTAGATAATTTATATAATTTTATAGAAAATTCATTTATACCGTTAATGTACAAAGGTGAAATGATGGATATGGTCCGAGGTCGAGCTGTTAGTAGAGAGGAGCTTCAAAGTCATGCTGCGGGAGGAGAAGTTCTTCGAGGTTTGATGCGAGTAGCTAATTCATCAGAAGAAACTCAAAAGAATCGATTGAATAAACTGGTTAAAACATTTGTTAAAGGAAATACCTACTATGATATATACGACAGTCTAAATTCATATAAAGATATTGATTTGATGGATAAATTATTAGCAGATGATTCTATTTCAATAACTGATTTTTCAACTAGTTTAGCAACTTTTAATGAGATGGATAAAGTAGCTTATCAAAATGTAAATGCTAAATTTGGTATTGGGGTAAGTATGTATTCTGATACAACACAAAACTATGAGTATATGAATGAAGAAAACTCGCATGGATGGTATACATCAGATGGGGCAGTTTATCTATATAATTTAGATTTAAGTCATTACAATGATAATTATTGGGCAACTGTAGATCCTTATCATATCCCGGGAACCACTATTATTCCAACGGAGAGAAAAGATGGGGCTGGAATGGTTAGATCACCTAATAGTTTTGTTGGGGCAACTAAGCTGGATGATACAACAGCTTCAATAGTTATGGAGTTTACTAACTGGGATAAGACATTAAATGCGAATAAATCTTGGTTCATCTTTAATGATAAAGTTGTATTTTTAGGTTCAGATATTCAAACTACTGGAGATACACAACCAATTACTACAATAGAAAATAGAAAAAATACTGACACAACACAATATGATGTGTATGTAAATGGAGATAAGCAGATATTAAATAATGAAGAAGTAGAATTAAAGAATGTACACTCTTTATTGTTATCTTCACCAAATAACCAAGCAATGAATATTGGCTATATTTTCTTAAACAAAACTTCATTAGATTTTCTAAACAAGACAAACCAAGGGAGATGGAAAGATATTAATGCAAGCCAGTCAGATCAATTACACGAAAATAATTTTTTAACATTCTATAAAACACATTCTAAGGAAGACACAAGATATGCTTATGTGATGTATCCGAATGTATCAAATGATGAACTAGCAAAGAAAGAAGAATCAAATAAAGTCAAGATATTGCAAAATAATGCGTCTGTTCAGGCTGTCTATGATGCTGATGAAGAAAGTTGGGGAGTTGTATTATACGAGGATATGCCTTTTGAGATTGATGGAGCTATAACACTGACTAAAAAAGGTGTTTATAGTATTAAGAAGAAAGATGAGTATAGAGTTTCATATTTTAACCCGTCAGATGAGGAATATCATTCAGACACAATTGAGACTATCTTATCTCAAGAGATAGTACAAGAAGCAACAAATAAAGATAAAAGCACGATTATTAGACTTAGCATTGATAAAGATACAAGAAAAGCATTAAAAGACAAACAAAAAGAGAAAGAAAAACAAGCAGAAAAAGATAAGCAGAAAAAAGAAAATCAGTTAGAAAAAGAAAAAAGAGCTAAGAGAAATAAAAATCTTTAATGGATTTAATTTGCTCGAAGGATAGAAATAATGAGATTTTATATTATGAAGAAATAGATGAGTAGGAGAAATTGTATTGTTAACATTAATATTAAAAAACGAAAACAAAATTATTATGAAAAGAAGTCATTCTACAGAGACTTATTTAGCGTTGAAACGTAGAGAATATGCAGAAGGGGAAGTAGTAGAATTAATTTTAGATAAAGCTAATCAATTTGTATGGGTTCAGGTAGATGAAGCTATTGAACCAAGCCTAATTTATTTAACAGAAAAAAAATGGAAATTTCCGATTATCTTAGATGAGAAGTTACGTTTAGCATATTCACCTAAAATTTTTACAGGAGATCGTCATTATATAAGAGCTTGGTTACCTACAGAAAACGAAATTCATAGTTACCGCAATTTAGCACGTAATGCACACGATCAAAAGGATGTTACGAATACTTACCCTCATGCATTTGCTAATGTCGAGACACGAAATGACTCAACATTCTTTGCTCGTAATGCGATTGATGGTATATTAGCAAATGAAGGTCATGGTGCTTATCCATATCAATCATGGGGAATTAACCAGAATGAAGACGCAAAGATTACAATTGATTTTGGTCGTGAAGTTGAAATTGACAAGTTAGCATTAGTTTTACGTGGTGATTATCCTCATGATAGTTTTTGGACACAGATTTCAGTTGTTTTTTCAGAAGGTGAAGAAAAAACCTTAGAAACAACTAATGAACTGAATCGTCAATATTTTGATTTTCCTTTCATAAAAACAACAAAGATTACATTAAAAAATCTCATTAAGAATGAAGATGAATCTCCGTTTCCAGCGTTAACTCAATTTGAAGCATACGGAAGAGAGGTATCAAAATAGTTATGTTATATGAGGAAAAAAGATTTCAAAATTAGTTCCTGTGTATGTTATTTTGTTATTAGTATGAACCATTCATTTTGATTGTGAATACTTTTTTATCATTTGAAAATAAGAAATGGTAACTAAGCAATTTTTCCTTATCGAGAGCTAACTACCTCGTGATTTTTTGAAAATAGATTTCATATTTACAGATAGTTAAAGAGTGACTTTTAAAACTTGTAGTCAATATCTTCTAAAAAATCTTTTTTGTTGAGTATTTATATGTTTGATAAGTATTATGTGTGATACAAAATATTTAGGAAGAAAATATTGTAATAAATTATGAATATATATATTATTTTCAAGAATTAGATATATTCCGTCAAAAAATGTAGTAGTGAGATCCTTTAACTATTCATAATTAAGATAATCTCATGGCTGAAACAGGATAATTTGATTCTTCAAATAACTTCTCTACCTGCTATTTTGGCTACGATATTGGCTACGTTCTCGATGATAGTACTTACTAATATATACCGTCAGTTTATAGTAATTTGTTAAATGAGATATCTCTATAACGCCTATTCCTTTCCTCTGATTCCCAAAAGAGTCATTGGAAGGCAGTGTAGGGTAATTCGATTTTTATCGCTAGAAACGTTTATATATAAGCGTTTCTGGCGTTTTTTTTTTCAAAAAGTCTACTAACTACAAAACTAACTACAAAAAAGATTAAAAGAGATATTTTACCTTTTCAATGAATTGAGCGAATTGATCTGCACTTCGTTCTTCCCGTTCGGGGTAGAAGTAGTTATAAACTTGACGGGTAATTTTAGAATCTTTATGACCGACACGATACATAATGTCTTCTAAATTCATATTCGCCATTGCGCAAAGGGAAACGTGTGTCTTTCTAAATTCATGAAGTGTAATCCGTTTCAGATTATATTTCGTAGCAATGACATCATACCAATCATTTGGCTGACTAGGACGGCAGAAATCCTTCTCCTTGATGGTATATAAATTGTTTATAACGAATATAGAAGTAACGGTAAAAAAGTGACTAGTATTATGATACTAGTCACTGCGATAATCATTATAAGGTTGTATGGGAGAACGGCAATTCCAGCAATTAATATTTCAATCAGGATGCATAAGCTATTACATGGTCAATAGAAATATAATTAACGTAGGCAGGAACAAAGCAGTTAACCATATAGATTAACTATCTGTGTTTTGAATAGGAAATTATAGATAAAAAGTTTAACTTATATTTCCAATGTAACGTAGTCTTACACTTTCTTTCGTATATAGTAAATCCCAGCAACTGCTCCAATAAGAATAATTGGTGCGAATCTAACAAATAGCCATTCAAATGCATGAAGACTTACTCCTAGAACAGCAGTTTCAGGGTCATTGTAATTCCAATCTAAATAGGAACTTTTAAATACAATTAAGCTCACTGAAATTATTACTATAACAGCAAAGAGTGTAATAAGTAATCCTTGAATAATTTTTTGCTTAGTTCTCTTCCTTTGTGCAAGTTGTAAATTTATTACCTCTAATTTTTCTGAAATTACTTTTAAGTCATCACCTTTAGTTTCAAAAACCTTTTCTCCAAGTAAAGTGCTGACAGGGGTTTCTAGTATTTCCGACAGGGAAATAAGCATATCTGAATCAGGAACTGACAATCCTTGTTCCCATTTAGAGATTGTTTGCCTTACTACATTCAGTTTAATAGCTAGTTCTTGTTGTGAAAGCCCTTTTGATTTTCTGATTGCCTTTATATTTTCATGTAACATTAAATCTGTCCTCCTTTTTTTATTTTCTAACAATATTGTATGAGGAGTTTCTCGTTGCTACAAGCAACGCATTTTAACATTCAAGCTATTTACAAACAATTCTAGTTCTTAAGAATATTATATACCATTAATTGCTCGAAGTAGTAGTTGCTTATTTTTGTCTTGTGCCTACTTTAAGAGCAAAAATATAAGCTGTAAAAAGTGATATACTAGTAATAAGACGATGAAAGGAATGGAAGTCATGCTTCAGACAGAACTGACAAGATTTAAAGTAAAAGTAGGAAAAACGGCTATAGTTGATGAATGGATGTCGTTCTTAAATGAGCATATGGAAGAAACATTGTTAACATTGGAAAATGAAAAAATGTTTGTTGAGACAATCTTTAGAGAACAGCTCAACGGGGAAGAATTTTTGTACTGGTATTCAATACAAGGAAAAGGTGGAATTCCTGTTGAGAATTCTGAAAGTTGGATTGATAAAAAACATTTAGAGTATTGGGATGAATGCATAGATTCTACATACAAACCAATCGATTTGGCAACTGAAGTGGTGATGAATCCTGAAAAAATACGTAGTAATATGAAATGAAAATAACTTTAGATCAAGTCAATAGATTTTATAGGATATTAAAGCAGTTTAGTATGATGTGCATAAGTAAAATTCTTGATTATAAGAAATCAATTTGAAAGAAAATCTAATATTTTTCATCAACACTACATATTCTTATATCTATTAATCTATTGATTTCAATCTGCCAACACTAGTTGACAAAGAGCGTTTTAAAGTAAAATAGAAAATTATAACAAAACTAAAGCATTAATCTCAACTAACGCAATCGATGCTTTTTCTGTGTATATATGTGTATATAGTATTGTAAGAAATTAAAGTTGTTACATTAGGGGATTTGATTTAATTTTAAGTCCATCTGATGTGATAGACTCTTCAGAATAAATTTTGTCTATAATCTCAATAGTTTCTACAGGTTTGAAATTGCTATATGTATAAATTGAAGCGACTATAATTTGATTGTCTTTAAAATCTTTATTTAATATATCGAATGTTTTTTCAACATTTGAGACGATGGAATTAAGTTTCGAAAAGCTTACTAAATCGTATAGATGATTTGATATAATAGAAAAGGCAACTTGCCCCCAGAAGGCGTGTTTGTAGTGCTTATGAATTTTCTATCGTTGGTTGTCGCGCCAATTATTGTTTGAGCTATTTTCTCACTGGTTGGATGAGAAAGACAAAGACGACAACTAAGCAAGTTGCTATCCAACTCACATGCTAGCAGTCGCAACTAGCATAAAAAAGGCGCTCCCTTTCGTCGCGGTTAGGGAGCGCCTTTGTGTTGTAGTGCTATAAGTTTTCTATCGTTTCGCAATATTATTATATCATAAAACACAATAAAAGATTACTCCAAGAAAGAGCGGGAAACTTAAGAAGAATGTAAAAATGAAAGTGTATTTAGCAACTTACTATAGTTTTTACTAAATCATCTGACAATTCAAGAGCGCTTCGTGCGATTTTGCTAAATAAACGGTGACTGTTCAATGCAGCAGATTTTCTTTTCTATGTTCATGATAAAGATTAATTTGGCTCTGTTAGACACGGTCAATATTACTGTAAAATAAATCAATTTCATTTTTGTCATATTCTAAAATCCAATCATTAAATTTATCATACAGTTTCTTTTGACTTTGAAAATTATTAGACCAAATATCACATCCCCTATCGTCATAAATATTAACAATAGTATTTGTTTTTGAATTATACAGAAATAGATTGTCACTTACTCTCAATTTTCCAACTTCATTAAAATCTCTGTAGCACAAGCCGTCAATAATTTTTGCAATTCTTACATTGTTTCGTTGTGTATTCATGACTAAAATAGTCGCTTTATTTTCATAATATGAATCAAAAGCTGAAGTAGTAAAACTATCGACAATTTGATAGTTGGTTTTGTATAGGTACTTACGTATCAAGCCAGCTCCTGAGAATTTAGAAGCCGTAATAATTAGTTGTAGTTCTTTCTCGTCAGAAAACACCTCATTACACAATGTTTTAGCCCGATCTTTTGCGACTTCAATTCTCTTCTGAAAGTTTTCTTCTGATTCAGGTGCCAGTTCAAATCTTAGATTGCCTTTCAGATTGTAAGTGTTATATGAAGATAAAAATATGCTTCTTATATTGGGACTCATAAAAGTTCTCCTCTTAAACTCTTCAAAGATATGAAGGCTATTTTGATATAATCTTTCCGTTTCCATCTGTCGAAGCTTTTCTTTTCCCTGATTTGTCTTTGATTTTCCATTCTTTCCCCGCATGTCCTGACATATCTTTTTCTTTAGTATAGCCAGTCTTTGGATCTCTCCAAGCAGGCGGTGCACCCTTACGATGAACTTTTTGATTCATATTTTTTAATTTCATACGGCCAGCTCCGTCTAAAAGGCTCTTGGGAATACCATATGTGTAGCTCGTATGTTCTTGTTTAGTTACTGATTTACTATAATTGTATTGTACGGTTTTTTCGTTTTTGGTCTAGGTCTCGAATTTACATGACTTCGAATTTTATTATAAGCCCAATCCCCACTTTTTATAATGGCTTTCCCTAAAATGTATGTTCCAACAGTCACACCTACAGCAGCAGTCGCTACGACAGCAATTTGACCAACTCCTGGAACCCCATATACCCAAGCCGAAGCCCATCCTACAGCTGGAATAAAAAATGCTCTGCTTTGCCGACTATTTGAAGTAGAGTCATCTAAAATACCTATGTTTAAATCAGTAGGTTCCTCCATACTTTCTAATAAATAATCAAATTCCTCCGGATTATAGAAGTTCCCATTAATATAAACGCCTTCTTCTGTAAACTCTATTTCAGTTCCATCATCAATTTGTTCCGAAACAAAAGCAGTTAATGCTTCTTCATTTAGGTTCTCGTCAATGGGATCAGGCAATGTTTCTTCTGCTTCATTTGAACTTTCTTGACTAACTATCTCTTGACTTGCTGCGACAACAACTGATTCACCTGTTCCAACAATAATAGACCAAGGTAATAATACCGCTAAAAATACTCTAACTACTTTTTTCAAACTTAATCTCCTCCCATTATAATTCAATAGTTATAGTGTAACTATACGGATGTTTAATTATAGTTACAACTTACAAAAATGTAAGTATTGTAAAAAAATAAACAAACCTCTAATGTGACAAAACTAAAAATTAATCGAATTGAGAATGATTAAGCTTAAATTTACCAAGGATCAGCGAATTACCGAAAATTTACAACACTACAAAAAAAGCAGTATGTAATAGCAAGCTGCTTTTTTTATGCGGATAATGTTTCCTAAGTGGCTTCTGACAAAACTAATTCAGGCATACCAGCTGTAAGATGGTTTCGTGCAAAATCCAAATCAGGAGTGGTAAAGGTAAAAATTTTAGTCTATTATTGAATCTTTCTCTAAAAGAGAAACTAAACTTAATAAAAAAGTTCTGTGACTACATTTCTTAAAAGAGCTATAAAATAAATGGAGTATCTGGAAATGTATAGACGCTAGGGTGAAGGCAATACAATTTGTCTATAGAGAATTTATTTATTTTTTCTTGTAGGGGTTTATCTGGTGAAAAAAACTATTTCTTTTTATGATAAAAACTTATTGTAATAAACACTAACTTTAATAGTGTTGGTGTTTATTCATAAACTTAAAGGAGATGATTATTTTGAAACTAAGTAAATATATTATAGCGGGAATATGCGGCTTGTCGATTGCGGCAGTTCAAACGAATATTGCACATGCAGATGCTGTAGGAACTCAAAACGCAGAAACAGTAAGTGTTCCTCCTGTTTGTCTACCTGTTACAGGAAGTAAGCTAGTAAAAGAGGTAACTTATAACGACCGCGTGGATCACTTCAAATTTGTCGAAGATCAAAGAGGAGAAGGAACAAAATATAGTGGCTACAAGTTAGAATTAAATCGTGACTTTAAGTCAAATCGGTTATATATAAAACTGATTATTCTTCTCTAGGAACAATCGAAAACAGTATCGAGGAGTATTCAAGAAAAAATATTGGTGTTGGAAAAGTAGAATATAAATTCTATTTCACGCTAATTAATTACAAACCAACACGCACGATTCACATCAACGTTTCACCAATTAGCGAATAATCATGTTGTTTAGCACATAGATAAACGCCTTCGTTTGAACCTATGATCAACTATCTACAACCTGAAAAAGCGGCAGAAATGACGAAACTCGTTCATTTCTGCCATTTTTTGGATAAAAAAGCATAAATGATATCTGTGCCTCAATTTTTACTTCTGAGGAACTAAGCAAATGTATGCAAATAGGGGGAATCAACTCATTTTAGAACTAGCTACTTTCTTTTTCCTAATGAAGGGAAATGGTTTGGGAATAAGCCTCACTAGTGTCCCGCGTGTTTTAATTTTTGATGAAGAAGGAATGCCTAAAACTAGGTGTTTCGAGTTGTTTATTTAGAGATAGAAAAAGGAACAGCAAAGAAAGAATTGATCTCAATTTTCTTTAGTAGTCTCCTAGGAAACAAGGCTTTCTTCTGATAAGAAAGATGATTTTTAAAGTCTATTAATTGAAAAATGATAAAGAAAAGCCAATACCTTTACATCTCTTTTAAATAACACGAATAATTCTAAAGTGTATTTCCGAGCAGCGTAAAGCTAGAAAGAAAATAAAATTTTTTCAAATAATTTTTTTAATGTGAAATTAATAAATTTCCTTTTCGGATGACTGCAGGGAAGAACGATAGTTTGATAGTTTATCGACAAATGTCTGTTTCAATCATTAACAAAGATTATTTTAAAATGATCTTCATACGAGTGGTTTCACAGTGTTTTAAGATCGATTAAACCCAATATAAAAACAGCTTTGTTTTACACAAAATCTACTGAATTCTTGATTTTTATTCGTATAACGTACTTATACTTTTCTAATCGTATTAAAAAATCATGAGGCAAAACGGCAAAATAAAAATTGACAAGAAAAAACGAATTTGTTAGTGTGTACCTGAAAATAAAATATGATTTGTTAGGTGAGGCTCCTATGCAAACATAGGCTACTGCCCAAAAATGTCGAGAGACGCCAATGGGTAGAACAGGAACTGTCGAATACAAGGCTTTTCTTAAGGTAGCTAAGATGTTTGTCTTTACGTTGTATAGTGCCAAAACTCAACGATTAGATCAATGTCTTTTTTGTCTTGTTTTTTGACGAATTTAGAGCGACTTTTCGCGGAGTTTTTGCGGAAAAGTCGCTTTTTTTGTGCTTAATGATTCGATTTTATTTTTAAAACGAGGAAAGGAGCAGGAGTATGTATTTTTGGGAATGATGGGTCTGAGTGTGCTGGCAGGAGGCCTTATTGGTGTTGAAAGACAGTGGAGAAAAAAGCTAGCAGGTGTACGGACGATGGTTCTAGTCTCGCTGGGAGCAACGATTTTTGTTTCATTGTCCTCGATGGTTGCGTCTGATACGAGTCCTACTCGAATTGCTGCACAAGTAGTGAGCGGTATTGGCTTTTTGGCTGGCGGGATTATTTTGCGGGATGGTTTTAGTGTAAAAGGATTAAATACTGCAGCAACATTATGGTGTACAGCAGCTGTTGGCACAGTGATTGGCGCTGGTTATATACAAGAAGGATTTTTTGCAGCGCTAATGATCATGCTGGTGAATAGTGTGATTCGTTTTCTTTCTCAAAGATTTGATCAATTTGCTGAAGGGTATCGAACAGAATCTCTGGAGAAGAACACAAATTCATTTTTGATCATTACCGGAAAAAGGTCTTCCGAAGTGGCTTTGCGGACAGAGGTCATCAATCAATTGGATCGGTATGTTCTTTCATTTTGCCATTTTGTTTGCCAAGACCTGGCAGAGAATCGGATTCAGCTGCAAGTAGAGATCGAGCCTGCTGCAAATGCTGATTTAGCAGTGAAAGAAATTGTTACTCAATTGTCGAAAAATAATCATGTACTAGAAGTTTTTCATTTATCAGAGGAGGGAGAAACATGGTAAAACAGTGCTTACGTTAATCAGATGGGATAGTTGTGACTATAAAGAAACATTAGTTTTGCGAAACCAAGTGTTAAAGGTTAGTGCGGGACAACCGTTATTAAGAGAGTCTCCAGCAGAGGAGAAACAAGCTATTCATTTGGTGGCAAGGCAAAATAAGCGGATTGTCGGCACCCTTCTTTTGCACCCTTGTTCGTCTAAGTGTATGCAAATAAAACAAGTGGCCATTCACCCAGATTATCAAGGGCAAGGGTTAGGGAAGAAATTACTAGTGTATGCGGAGCAAATTGCCAGAAATTTAAATTACTCGACCTTATTTTTAACAGGAAGAAAGCAAGCTTGGGGCTTTTATCGGAGATTAGGATATAGCGAAACAGAAGCCTATCAAGCAGATGCTTTGATCTTGAAGGTTTTCAAAAAAGACTTGTCAGTTGACCGATATTTTTTCAACCGGAAGGAGATGAAAACAAATGGACGATAGTCATTCGATACCAAAGGGTTTGGCAGAAGAGGAACAAAGAGATAGTCAGATACTATTGTCTATTTGTTTTTAGCGCCTTCTTCTTCAAACCCTCGCAATAAAACAACAATGCTAGGAAACAATTTTCTTGATCATTCGAAGAGAGTTGTGGCGAACTATTTGGAGAGAAGGTAGAAAAAGTGGAAACAAAAAAACGACCTATTCAAAGCATTAATTATGGATTAATGGCAAAAAAAACGATCGAAACGATCTATGAAACCTTTCAGACTTCTAAAAGAGGACTGACTGAAGGACAAGCAATCGCGGCTAGGAACAAGTATGGATCAAATCAAATTTCCTATGGAAAGAAGACCCCATTCATTATGGAAATCTTAAAAGCGTATATCACTCCCTTTACATTAGTGCTGATTGGGTTAGGGATTACCTCTTTTATCACTGAAGTCGTTATTGCGGCACCAGAGGAACGGGATTATTTTGGCAGTGGGATAATTTTTGTCATGATTTTGATTAGCGGCACCATGACGTTGATTCAATCTGTGCAATCAAATAAGGCTGCCGAAAAACTAAAGTCATTGGTTAAGGTTACTGCGACAGTGAAGCGTAAAAGCGTCTACGCAGAAGTACCGATGGAAGAACTCGTCTGTGGAGATATTGTGAAATTGTCTGCGGGAGACATGATTCCAGCGGATATCCGCTTGACTGCAACGAAAGACTTGTTTATTTCTCAATCTGCTTTAACGGGAGAAAGTTATCCGGTTGAAAAAAATGCCGAAGCAGTTGTTACAAGCCGTGATTCTGAAACAAGCTATGAAAATTTAGCCTTTATGGGAAGCAATGTCATCAGTGGTACAGCGGAAGGGGTTGTGATCGCTACTGGCAACCATACTCTTTTCGGTGATGTGGCAAAGTCATTGTCCACTAAGCCTATTCGAACCAGCTTTGAGTTAGGGATTCGCAAAACCTCGTTCTTATTCATCAAGTTCATGGCATTAATGGCACCGACGGTCATTGTCATTAATGGCTTCACGAAAGGCGATTGGATGGAAGCATTCCTGTTTGGCTTGTCAGTGGCTGTTGGGCTGACGCCAGAAATGTTGCCGATGATCGTAACAACGAATTTGGTCAAAGGCGCAACTGGAATGGCGAAAAAAGGCACTGTGATCAAGAACTTAAATGCGATCCAAAACTTTGGTGCGATCGATATCCTCTGTACGGATAAAACTGGCACGCTAACGCAAGACAAGATTATTTTAGAGTACCATTTGGATTTGACTGGAGAAGAAGATGAGCGAGTATTGCGGCATGCCTATCTTAACAGCTATTACCAAACCGGATTGAAGAACTTATTGGATGTTGCGATCATTGATGCGGCTAAAAAAGAATTAGGAGTCCCTGATCTCCCATATAAAAAGATCGACGAGATTCCCTTTGATTTTGAACGGAGACGAATGAGTGTGGTTGTAGAAGATCCGTCTGGAAAAACACAAATGATCACCAAAGGCGCAATCGAGGAAATGCTCAGCATCTCAAGTTATGTAGATTTCAAAGGAAAGGTGACTGCATTAACTGAGGAGATAAAACAAGAAGTTCTAAAAAAAGTCAATGAACTAAATGAAGATGGGCTACGTGTGATCGGGGTAGCTCAAAAAACGAATCCAAGCGTGGTAGGTGAATTTTCTGTAGCAGATGAATCTGAGATGGTTCTCATTGGGTATCTAGCGTTTTTGGATCCGCCAAAAGAAACCACGAAACAAGCACTGGAAACGTTAAAGAAACACGGAGTTGGCGTGAAAGTGTTAACTGGCGACAATGCGTTAGTAACGCAGTCTGTGTGTCAGCAAGTTGGATTAGGGGCAGAAAAGCTGATCAGTGGAGAAGACATTCTAAATGTATCGGATAAAAAACTTAGTCAACTTGTTGAAAAATACAATGTTTTCGTCAAATTGAACCCGCAGCAAAAGCAGCGAATTACCGGGATTTTGAGAGAAAATGGGCACACAGTAGGATTTTTAGGAGATGGGATCAATGATGCGCCAGCAATGAAGGCAGCAGATGTCGGAATCTCAGTAGATACGGCAGTAGATATTGCCAAAGAATCGGCCGATGTTATTTTGTTAGAAAAAGATTTAATGATTTTAGAACGTGGGATCATTTCAGGACGAGAAACCTTTGGGAATATCATGAAATATATCAAGGCGACCGCAAGTTCTAATTTCGGCAATATGTTTTCGGTTCTCGTTGCTAGCACGTTTCTGCCATTTTTGCCAATGTTGCCGTTACAGATTCTTTTCCTCAACCTTATTTACGATATTTCCTGTGTATCGATTCCTTGGGACCACATGGATAAAGAATACTTGGATAAACCAAAGCGCTGGGATGCATCGAGTATCGGTAAATTTATGATTTGGTTAGGTCCAACAAGTTCAGTGTTTGATATTACTACCTATTTATTGATGTACTTCATTATTTGTCCAGCGGTAGTTGGTGGCGATTTCCATACGTTGACGCCAGAACAACAAGTCGCTTTTATCGCTGTCTTTCATGCTGGCTGGTTTGTAGAATCGTTATGGTCGCAAACACTCGTGCTCCACGCCTTGCGGACACCAAAGATTCCATTTATCCAAAGCCGCGGCTCATTCATTATGACAGCGATCACTTCATTAGGAATTGCCGTCGGGACATTCTTACCGTTTACGAACTTTGGCCAAAGTTTAGGCATGGCAGTTCTTCCATCAGCGTACTGGCTATGGCTGACCGCAACCATCATTGCTTACTTAGCCTTAGTAACGATTGTCAAACGTTTCTACATTCATCGTTATCAAGAATTGCTCTGACAATAAAATCTTTGACCGTAGAGCAAAAAATTTACCTTTAATAATCAGATAGGCTTTAAAGCAGTCCAGTAGATATGACCGAAGGATGTAGTCTTTTAGAAGAATTGTCATAGTAATGATTTAGCGTTTTTGATGGCAAAACAGGTTTCCTTGAGCGAGGCATAGACGATTCAACTAGTAACTATGAAAAGACTGAGCGATTGGAATGATTCAAGGATCAGGTGATAGCCTATTTTACCGGTGATCTGAAAAATATGCTTGCTTCTTTAGATCAAGCAACTCTTTGATATAGTCAATGAAGAAAATAATCTTAGTTGGATTTCCGAATAGAGAGAATGTTGAATGCTCCACATTCTCTCTATTTGTTTTACCTTTTAATAATGAAGCGTATTTCTCTTTTTTCTATGTTTTAGCAGAAGCGCCAAAGCGATCATCCATCTATGACGGGAGCTTTTTCGTTTCCAAATATCGCCTGTTAAATTTTTGTATTTTGAAAATAAATTTATATTGTAATTGTTATAAATAAATATTATCATTATATTTGTAATATTCGGAATATTATAGCATTAAGAAGGAGGTAGTCCATATGGGGACAATGACTGAGACAGAAACTCGTTCTGTTAAAGGTGGATTTCATTGGCATTGTTGGGTATGTGGTGCTGGTGGCGGTACAAAAGCTGGTTACTTGCGTCATGTTCAAACAAATTCATTCCATATTTTCATTTCGTATTGGTCGTAAACCCGACTATCATTAGCATGCTATAATAATCAATTGATGGAAGAATGCTATAATTATTTGATTATAGTATTCTTTTTTAGGAGATGGATGCACGGATGCGCATAATAGATAAATGTATACTTTTAGGAATAACATTGGTATCTTTGGCAGCTTGTACAAATCCTGAGAGTTTAATCGAAAAAGATAGAAAATCAGAGGAAGAAAAAATCCTTGAGACCTTTTCTGATAAAGAAATCATCAAGCTAGCAGACTTGGATATCCAATTGAAAGAGGTAGAACAATCCAATGAGGGAGATCGGTCGGTGATCTCACTGACATTAGTGGTCATCAGTGACTCTTTACCGGAAAAAACCGAAATCGATAATCATATTTTCTCAGTAACTGCAGAACAGAATCAAGAACCCCTGACATCCATTGATGCGATTGATTCTTTTGTTTTAGACAACAAAAAAGAGCTAACCTATCGCTTTATCCTACATTCGAATACAGACGTGGTTCTTTTCACTTTTGACTACACGAATAACTCGCAACATATGACCAAACACTACGATGTATATCTAGAGTAGGGGGAAATGTGATGATTCAGTTTAGAGATGTAACCATCCATTCATTAGCCAAAAAAGAAGTACTCACCAAGGTCACCCAACTATTTCCAGATGATAAACCTAGTTACATTATTGGTAAAAGTGGTGCAGGAAAGTCGACGCTACTCAAAGCGATTTTTGGCGAAGTTCCTGTAGCTTCTGGAGAAATCATCTTAAATGATGAAGAACTGAACTATGATACACTGCCCGACACTCTCTCCAATCGACGGAAAATTGGCTTTATTTTTCAGGATTTTCGATTGATTGAATCTTTTACAGTATTTGAGAATATTGCCTATGTCCTTCATATCAAAAATGAACCTGTAGAAAAAATTCGTTATGAAGTCGAACAACTAGCTTTTGAGCTAGGCATAGAAGAGAAGTTAGCTGACTATTGCCATCAGCTCTCTGGCGGAGAACAACAACGAGTGGCGATTGCTCGTGCATTGATCAAGCAGCCGCAGGTTATTCTTGCAGATGAGCCAACAGGGAATTTGGACCCACTCCGTGGGAAAGAGATTATTCAGCTTATCAATAGTCTTTCGTTACAAAAGAAAATCACGACACTGATCGTTACACATGACTATACGCTTATTCCAGAAAATAGTAACGTCTATCAATTAGAGAACCAGCAAGTGCTAAAACTAGGTGAACAGTAGTAAATCGTTTACCAGAAGGGAGCAATAGGTGCTGTCGGATGAATCAGATAAAGAATTCAATCAGGATTATCAAAAAGAAAATAAGCAGAAACAAGTTGGTACTATCACGATTCTTCACACCTACGTTTTTTTCAGTCGTCTTAGTTGAAGGAATGTTACGATTGTATCTTTTCTTTTATGTATTCAGATCATTTCAAGAGCAAGAAAACAAACGTATTCCATTATTGGCAAAACTGTTAAATCCAAACACTGGTGATGAACTAGCCTTGTTTCTTTCAATATTAGAAATCAGCAGTTTGATTATGATGGTTGCCGGTGCAGCCTATTTGTTCTTTTTTTCTGTTCTTTCACTTAAAAGAGAACGAATTTTAGAAGAAACAGAATTAAGAGTGAAAGCAAGTTTAGGGGTTTCGCCCAAAATCTTAACTTTTGAGTTTATAGGCGAATCGATGGTGACAATGATTGTGGCATCCGTAATGAGTATAAGCTTGGTGAACTTGTTGTATACGAGCATCTACATATTGTTTCAATCAAGTTGGGTAGCAGCCTATTTGATTGCTCCGCTTACTCTTTTTGTTCACTACGATTTAGTCAGTAGTGGCTTATTGCTGCTTTTTCTGACTGTATTGACTGGTCATACCTATTTTAGAATCAAAAACCAATATTATAACTATCGGTGGAAAAGGAGCTGAATTTCCATGCTGAAGAGGGTGAGACAAAATGAACAAAAAGATTGTGGGGCTGCTGCCTTTGCGACATTGGCTAATTTATGCGGAAGAAAGATGTCCTTGGCTGAGGCAAGGGATTTAACCAGAAGTAACAGCACAGGAGCAACTTTACAGGGACTGATTGAAGCAGGAAGTAAAATTGGCTTAACAGCCGAAGGATTAGAAGGATCGATTGGAGAACTAAGGGACGGTATCAGAAGCAAAGAGATTAACCTGCCTTTCATTGCTTTAGTCGTATTGGAAACAGGACTTTCTCATTTTTTGGTAGTAGAGGAATGGTCTGACACTAAGATAAAAGTATTCGATCCTGCACAAGGAGTAAAAAAGATTTCTGTAGGATATTTTGAAAAAATCTGGGGAGGATATATCGTTATCTTCCATAAGACAGAGTTGTTTTCCCCCGAGCAGACAACTTCTATTTCATATTATGGGACGCTTTTTTTTAAAGAGAAGTCACGTCTGTTGCTGGTTCTGCTTTTTTCCGTGGTTATCGCCCTTTTTTCTTTTCTGGGAAGTTTTTCCTATCAACGCATTATAGACTCGTTTATTTTGAACAGCGAATCTGCCATTCATGAGGAACATGCGCATACTTCAATTTTTGAAGAAGCATTCCACGAGATCTTGTATAATTTTCAATATTTGATTTTAGCTGTAGTTATATTGTATCTTTTTCAAGCAATCCTAAGTATTGTTCGCGCTTTCTTTATTGCAAATGTCTCTAAAAGAATGAATGACGATCTCTTTGAAGCTTTTTTTAAGAAAATTCTTTTTATGAAAGCGACTAATTTAAGAGCGAGAGATTCAGGCGAATTGATCACGCGTTATAATATCACAACGCAGGTACAACAAGTATTGACAAGACTTGTGCTCTCTATTTTTTTAGAAATATTTGTGGCTATTACTGGTGGAGCGATTTTATATATTATAAACAAGCAATTATTTCTTGTTACTACAGGGATTCTTTTAGGGTATACCGCTGTAAGTATAATTTTTATTAAACCATTAAACAAAATCAACAATGAATTGATCGAGAAAAATGCGCGAACATTAAATGTGTTGAATGAGACATTTACTGGATTTGAAACGATCAAACTTTTTCAAAGGGAGTCGTTTTTTTTAGGAAAATTTCTGAAGCAGGCCAAATCGTTTACTCATACTGGGAAATATAGTGTGATCTTACAAAATAGCCAAGCTAGCTTCATTCTTTTGCTTGAGTCATTGGGAACAATTCTTGTGTTGTGGCAAGGAAGTACGCTGGTTGTTGCTGATAAATTGAGTTTAGGCGCTCTGATTGCATTTATCTCACTGATTACTTTTTATACCTCACCGGTTCGAAATATTATCGAGTATCAAAGAGAAATTCAAAATGTCCTTGTAATGATGAGAAAGCTCAGTGATGTGATGGATGATGTAAGTGAGGAAAATGAAGAAGAAA
The DNA here is from genome assembly GCF_051714805.1 of Enterococcus sp. AZ091. NCBI lineage: Bacteria > Bacillati > Bacillota > Bacilli > Lactobacillales > Enterococcaceae > Enterococcus > Enterococcus sp. AZ091. Next base: position 119,879 of record NZ_JBIOSO010000002.1, read on the forward strand.
ACGAAGTATTGAACGATACTCTGAAGAAAGAGTGGCGATCAATAGAGTTTAAGAACATTTACTTCTCCTATGCCGCAGACAGCTATATCATTAATAATCTATCTGTTAGATTCAAAGCTGGGATGTCCTATGCTTTGGTAGGCAAAAGTGGGAGTGGGAAAACAACATTTATGCATCTTCTTTCTTCCTTATATAGCCCGGATAAAGGAACGATTTTGCTGAATGATGAAGAAATACATGAGAACAAGAAAAACTACAGAAAACAGATTGCTTATGCATCAAATGATCCATTCTTAATGTTCGGAACAATTAGAGAAAATCTGACATTAGGAATGGAGGTCAGTGATGAAGGCTATCTTATTGAAGTATTAGAGGCAGTAGGTGTCACTGAAATGATGAACAGCTTTGCAAATGGGTTAGATACTGTTGTGCTGGAGAATGGGGAAAATTTATCGAGTGGTCAAAAACAGAGAATCGCAATTGCTCGTGCTCTGTTAAAAAAAACCGAAAATTCTATTATTGGATGAAGCATTCAGTAATTTAGACACCAATAGTAAACTGGGAATCCTCAAATTTATTGAAAGCAAATTAAAATCCTGTATACGCATATATGTTTCTCACGATGACTTAGTTTCTTCAAAAGTAGATGAAATCATTCGATTTGGCTCGTAACTAATGAATTTGGAAGACTATACAAAACAGAAGCAACAAAATAAACGGTTGCTCCTGTTTTGTAAACGGAAAGCTTAAGCCATAGACGGGGAATTTTTTTACTAGTACTGGTGATTGTCACTATGGCAAAGATTGGCAATATCTTCCAAACACCTAAGTCAACTGATGATGATGCCATTTCTTTCCTTGAAAACGCAGCAAGAAGATCAAACCTCGAACACCCCATTCCAAAGTCATCACAAAATAGATCCCCGTTAAACCGTAACCCCAAACGATGCCGACTAGATAGCCCATACCGATTCTGAAGATCCACATCGATAGTAACGAAGTCAAGGTAGTGAAATTGGCATCGCCAGCTGCCCGAAGAGCTGATGGAAGAATAAAGCCAATGCTCCATGTCAAAAAATGCATCACAATGGCAATCAGATACAAGCGATAAATGTCCGGTAAAATGGCAGCGGGTGGATTGAACAGCTTCATGCCTAGCGGAAAGAAGGGCAATAAACTTAAGTCAACTAGGAGAAAGGCAATCATTCCAGTAATAACAAAGGCTTTGGTCAGTTTTCTTGCATCAACAATGTTACCTCGACCAATGCATTGTCCGACGATCGGGACGAGTGACGTAGCTAATGCACTCGGAACGATTTCAGAAATTTGGATCCAAGAAGAAGCAATCGCATTTGCAGCAATTACGTTCGTTCCAAAGCTGACGATCATTGTTTGTATAATGATTTTCCCACCATTAAAGAAAATAGATTCCGCTGCAAAGGGAATGCTGACTTTCAACACTCGAGCGATCAATGGAATCTGAATGCGGAGAAAATCGTCCTTCTTTAACAAAAAAAGGGAACGATTTGCTCGTAAAGTATAAAAGGCAAAGAGCATACCAAGAAATCGCGAGATCAGCAATGAAGTAATTAACCCAATCATTCCCATTTCAAAAATGCTGATGAATACAACATTACCAACAATATAAACGAAATTCATGAGTAATGAGAGCTTTAAAGACGCTTTGGTACGGCCAATTCCCCGCAGACTCCCATTGGTTCCTTCAATGACCGCTTGCATGGGATAAGAAGCCAATAAACCCAGTAAATAAAGTCGTGCGTTTGCTAGAACAAGCGGTTCTGCATGACCGAATAAAAGATGCAAGATTCCTTGATGGAAACAGGCGATGAGAAGACTGATCATCAAAGCCATCAAAACTGCACCATAAACAGTCCCACTGCAAACTTTACTTAGCTGCTTCATTTCTTTTTTGCCAAAATATTGTGCCATCAGCACGGTTCCACCTAATCCTACAGCAGTGAAGGCATTAACGAGGAAAAAGTGCAGACTGCCAACCATGCTGACTGCGCTGACCGCAGTGGTTCCAGCCGAACTGATCATAGCGGTATTGATAAAATTAAAACTGACCAAAAAAAATTGATCGAGGACAACTGGAAAAACAAGCGACAAAATAAAACGATGCGACACATCTTGACCAGAATAAAAATGTTTGATCCGACCCACAATGCTACTGACTGTTGAATGGACAGTTTTCAAGGAGACACATCCTTAATTTTATTGAAATGCACACGTGTTCATTCTAATGCTATCCTTTCTAGCTGCTTCTGTCAATGAGGAAAAACAGTTACAGCACAAATTTGTGGTCGTCTTTTATTTTGATGGACATTGAGAGCATGCGTTCGTCAGGCTCTATTTTTTATTAGCCAAGGTTAAAAGACAAATTTACGTCGGTCAAAGATCAGCAAAATCCCAATTGCTTTGAAAGCTAGATAGATAAAATGACCATAGTTATGACCAATCTCAGTTAAGACGGATGAATTGGCAGTTCGATTTGACCAATAAGTAAAGCCTAAAATAATCGTTAGTATCAGAAGTCCTTTACTAATTGTGAGAACAATCGTTTTGATTGAAAGAGTCTTTTTTTTGAGAATAAAAAAAGCAATCAAAAGGATTATATCTGCTAAAAGCAGAAAGTGGCTGATGCTCGTCCAAAGAGAAAGAGTACCAGTTGGTGTCAAGAAATCCACAAAAACACAAAGAATCACAACAATTAAATTTAATAGATAAGGAATCCGATAAAAAATTGTTTGGTTTGTTTCTTGTAAGAGATCACTGTCGACTTCGCTATTTGGCATTTCCTGATCTGTGATTAACAAGGAATCTAAATTTATTTGATACAACTCACTTATTTTTACTAATGTATCAATATCCGGCGTACTCCGATTGTTTTCCCAATTTGAGATGGTCTGTCTCGTCACGAATAGTTTTTCGGAAACTTCTTGTTGTGTAAAGCCCATTTTTAAGCGGCTTTCCTTCATTTTTTCTGCTAAGCTCATTTTTCTGCTCCTTTAGATTTATCCTATCATAGGTTGAAAAAAACTAGCAACTTTTAAGTTGCGATACTTGAAGACTTCACAAAATAGGATCGCACCCTGACTAAATTAAAAAATAATGATAGTTCCGTTATTTATTTTATTGGAAAGAGAGATGCTCGTTTTTTCATTTCATGAATGAGTGCATTTAGGACAAGTTTTGTTTTGGTGATCTGCAGCTTTTTTTTATGGAATAAGACAAAAGTTGCTATCTGTTAAGTGAGAAAAGTTTACTGCAGAAGAAAGATATACCATGAATCCTGTTTTTATAAAATGCTGATATACCAATGATGCAAAGAATCTTTGCGTTGATTTGACATGTGTTTGCTTGATAAAAGAAGTTCATTAGACATAAACTTCATACGAGGTGATTGGGATGCAAAGAAAGTAATTTGTGGAATAAATGTTTGATTAAGAGAATTGTTTTTATGACCGAACAGAAAACGAATGAAACCAAATGATTGATGGAATCAAATAATTGTAAATTAAAAAAAGATAAATTATACTGTTTTGACATCTGAAATAAGCGAGTTTAATTTTAAAAGGAAGAAGGTTAAGGTGAATGTTTGTGAAACAGAGAATTAAGATTTATTTGTCAGTAATCATCCTTTTAAGTGCAGCATTAGGGATACCTGCATTTACAGTTTATGCTGAGTCTCAAACGATGGCTGTTTTAGAAGATGCACAAGAAACACAAGAGACTTCAGTGGAAAGTCAAACGAAGGAAAAGATGTTAGCTGTCACAAGTTCAACGACAAGTTCTACTGATGATCTACCTTCCTCAAGTCCAGTATCGGAGCAGACAGATAACAGTCAAAAAAGAAGTGAAGAGACAGAACAAAATACAGACGAGAGGGAGATGCAGGTTTCAACAGATGAAAACTCACAATCTTCTGCAGAAATAGAGTCTCGAGCGGCTAAAGTAGCGGAAGCACAGTTGAAGATCCATGTTTCGGATAGCAACGTTAATCAAGGGATTTCGGGTGCTTATTTTACCTTTACTTCTGTGCATTCAGGCGCAGAATACTTATTAGTTACTGACATAAATGGCGATATTTCTGTTAATGTACCCGCAGGAGCATATATGTTGAAACAAGTTGGTACAACTGACCAAAAAGAAAATTATGCTTTTACTTCCACGGGAAATTCTATCGAACTTCAACCAGGTGAAGTGAAGTCTTTATCTTTATATGAACGGCATATCACTGGCGAATATGCTTTTGGTAATAGCCCGGATACCATTCATCTCCCAGTTGGGGGAACATTTGATTTTACTACGCAAGCACTAGGAATTGAAGCGTTCAAATTGAATTTTTCAGGTGCGATTGAAAAAAGTATTTCTGCATCACAAATCTATCCCTATTACAGCAATGTTGATACAAGTGTGCCTGGAAGTTATGTGGCGATATTTATGGCAAGGCAAGCTACCTATAGTGTGAATACAACACATGTTGTCCATGTAATCGTTGATCCGGCAAGTGTAGGCGAAGTGACAGTCAAGTATGTCGACACAGATGGGAATGAAATCTATCAGGAGCAATCATTAACAGGAGCTGTGGGAGAAACGTATGATACAACTACAACTGACTATCAGCTAGCAATCGATGGCTATACATTAGATAGTACGCAGTTACCGGATAATATGACGGGCACTTTCAGTGATACAGCCCAAACCGTGACCTACGTTTATACCAAAGATCCCATCCATGCAGCAGATGTAACGGTGGAATATGTGGATAATGAAGGAAATCAAATACACGAATCGCAAACACTTAAAGGCAATATTGGGGATAAATATGATGCCAACACGCCAGACTATCAGCTAGCAATCGATGGGTATATATTAGATAGTACGCAATTACCAGACAACATGACGGGCAAATTCAGCGATAAGGCGCAAACAGTGACTTACGTCTACATCAAAGATCCCGTTCCCGCCGCAGATGTGATGGTGGAATATGTGGATAATGAAGGAAATCAAATACACGAATCGCAAACACTTAAAGGCAATATTGGGGATAAATATGATGCCAACACGCCAGACTATCAGCTAGCAATCGATGGGTATACATTAGATAGTACGCAGTTACCGGATAATATGACGGGCACTTTCAGCGATAAAGCTCAAACTGTCACCTACGTCTACACCAAAGATCCCGTTCCCGCCGCAGATGTGATGGTGGAATATGTGGATAATGAAGGAAATCAAATACACGAATCGCAAACACTTAAAGGCAATATTGGGGAAAAATACGATGCCAGTACGCCAACGTATCAGCTAACGATTGACGGCTACACATTAGATGCTACGCAATTACCAGATAATATAACTGGAGTTTTCAGTGATACAGCCCAAACCGTGACTTACGTCTACACCAAAAATCCTGTTCCGGCAGCGGATGTGACAATCAAGTATGTGGATAGTGAAGGCAAAGAAATACATGAATCACAAGTAATAAGTGGAAAAATTGGGGAAAAATACGATGGTAGCACTGCAACGTATCAACTAATGATCGATGGCTACACATTAAACCAAAGCCAACTGCCAAAAAATATGACAGGCACTTTCAGCGATAAAGCTCAAACTGTCACCTACGTCTACACCAAAGATCCGATGCCAGCAGCGGATGTAACAATTGAATATGTGGATAGTGAAGGAAACCAACTTCACGAATCGCAAATCTTAAAAGGCACTATTGGGGAAAAGTATGATGCCAGTACGCCAGACTATCAGTTGACAATCGATGGGTATACATTAGATACTACGCAGTTACCGGATAAGATGACGGGCACCTTCAGTGATACAGCCCAAACCGTGACCTACATCTACACCAAAGATCCTATTCCAGCAGCAGATGTGACGATTAATTATGTGGATAACGAGGGCAAAGAAATTCACAAGTCAAAAACCCTAACAGGTAATATTGGGGAAAAGTATGATGCCAGCACGCCAGACTATCAGTTGACAATTGATGGGTATACATTAAATACTACGCAATTACCGGATAATATGACGGGCACTTTTAGTGATACAGCCCAAACAGTGACTTACACGTATACAAAAAATCCCTTCCTAGCAGCAGATGTAACGGTGAAATATGTGGATAATGAAGGAAAACAAATTCACGAATCACAAACACTCAAAGGCAATATTGGGGATAAATATGATGCTAGTACGCCAGACTATCAGTTACCAATTGATGGTTATACACTAGACACAAATCAATTGCCAGACAACATGACCGGGACTTTCAATGAAACTGAACAAACAGTGACTTATGTCTACACAAAAAATACTTTTCAAATAATCGATAATTCGAAACAAGTAACGTCGAATACAAAAACTGAGAACAATAACATAAAAACAAATCTAAAGGTAACAACTGCTAGAACAGCTAAAACAACATCCACAGCCCAAAGAACATTGCCTCAAACAAATGAAAAAAGCAATGGCTATCTTTTTCTTGGATTGGGCTTGACGAGCTTTGTAGGCTGGGTCTTATGGCGCAGAAAATGATGAATACACACATTGTTTGAAGTTCAATAGAAACTTTTGCTAGCTTTCAATGACAATCGTTGAAGCTAGCAGAAGCGATATTGACTCAGAGAAAGCGATTTGTTATACTGACCCTGAAAATAACTATGCCATCTAATATGATGAATGGAGTATGCTTGGTGAGTGTCACAGATATCTAATCAATAAGCTGAATAGACAAATAAACAGAGGTTTATTTGTTGTGCTTGTAGAAGTGATATCTGTCGATAAAGAGGATTATTGTGATCTCAGACGATAGGATGACTATCGTCTTTTTTTATACCCTTAGATGGCTGATTATTTTAGACAGGTATCTCTTTATTACGAAGAGGAATTTCAATGACTGAAGGGATTGGGGGCCTTCTAGTTGAAGAATAATTCCTTTTCTGAAGTAGGAGAGAAAACAAATGAATACAAGAAAAACGACTGATTTAATTGAAACAAAGGCCCAAATCACAGCTGTTCATAAGGATATCTTTGAACTAATGAGTGAACGAGGAAGAGGATTTGCACAAATAAAACGTGGCAGCTATTCCACAACCCAAGAGAATTATCCGGTAACGGGGGATTATGTCATGGTCGATTGGCGGGGGCAAGATCATAGTCTGATTCTGCGAACATTGCCTCGAAGGGCTGCTCTTGCTCGTGCCAATGAAGCAGAAAACAAGGCGCAGATCATTGCCGCAAATTTTGATTATGTGTTTATCCTGCAAGCATTAAACCGAGACTTTAACCTTCGCCGTTTAGAGCGTTACTTAACGCTTGCCTGGCAGTCTGGGGGGATTCCGATCATCATTTTGACTAAAAGTGATCTTGGAGAAGAGAATGCAACAAAGATTGCTGCCGTCAAACAGATGGCCATTGGCACTAATGTCCATGCGATCAGTACTTTTACTGAATCTGGAATCGCTGAACTTGATCCATATTTCCAACCCAATAAAACCGTTGTTTTAGTCGGTTCATCTGGCGTTGGGAAATCAACGTTGGTTAATTATCTAATGGGTAAAAACGTGATGAGAACGAAAACTATTCGTGAGAAAGATGGCCGAGGCAGACACGCCACGAGTCACAGACAATTACTAGTGTTAAGAAATGGTGCCAAAATCATTGATACACCAGGAATGAGAGAAGTTGGGATTTGGGATGCTACCGATGGGTTGAAACAGAGCTTTGCTGATGTAGAAAGTTATTTTGGGCAATGCAAATTTAAGGATTGCCACCATCAAAGTGAGCCAGGATGTGCCATCAAAGAAGCATTGCGAGCAGAGAAATTGTCTTTAGACAGATGGGAAAGCTACCTTAAACTACACGCAGAAGCAAAATATACGGACGATAAAACAGCCTATTTGAAAGAAAAGATAAACAGGGAAAAAGGTATCAGTAAAATGGTGCGTCAACTAAAAAGCGATTACCGACAGACGGCTTGTTTTGACAGTTTTATCTGTGAAGAATGCGGTCGACCGGTAAATCCTGAAAATGCAGGTAGTCAGCATCGCAACCACTGTCCCCACTGTTTAACGAGTCTTCATGCGGATACTCTTCCCGGAGACCGAGCTTCTTTGTGCCGAGGGAAGATGGATCCTATCAGTATTTGGTCCAAGGAGGATGGCGAATGGGCAATCATTCACCGTTGCCGAAATTGTGGTACTCTAAAGACGAATCGAATTGCGGCTGACGACAATCAGGAAAAACTCATTCACTTGGCGACAAGAGCGATTCAGTACCCACCCTTTGCTATCGAGAACTGTTAACTGTTTTGGTTTATAACGAAAGGAGAGCCACTGATGTATCAAATCCACCACATTCAAATTACTGTCAACGATGTAAAAAAAGCGGAACCCTTTTATGATCAATTGTTCCATTTGTTAGGTTTTGATGTTCAAAAGAAATATTCAGGCTATCTCGAACATGCCGACATGGAAGTAGTAGAGTATCTGAGTGATACCTTTGATTTTGGAATCTGTTCGCCAAAGCAAGAATGGATCAATGAGACAATTGATTCTAGAAAGCCTGGTTCCCTCCAACACATTGCTTTTAAAGCAGAAAGCAGGGAAGCTGTAGACGCGATCTATCCAAAAATCAACGCACTAGGAGTAAAGATTCTTCATGGGAAACCAATGGAATACAAAGAACGGATCGCGCCTAATTATTATGCACTATTCTTTGAGACGCCAGAAGGCCTCCGCTTTGAAATCTTTCATTATGCCTAAACCTGTGCGGACTTTTCGCATTTTTTAAATGAAGGAGTTTTAACCAAAAAAGACAAATCCTTTTCTGATTCGAATCGAGTTGATTCGATGAATGGGAAAGGATTTGTCTTTTTTTTAGTATAAAGCAAAATCATTTAGCTGTTCTAGTTTTTGTTACGAAGAATGGTTATAGATTTTGATCGACTAATTTTGTCTTATTGTTCTCCATTACTTTAAAGAATGGATAGTAAATGAAGATACTGATGACGATCAACAGTAGGCAAAAGAGAATGTTGCGCCAGTCCATACTTGAAAGATAAGCTTGTGCAAAAAACGGTGTGAAGGAAGGATCAACGATAAAGCCAATACCGATCCATCCAAGACTCTGAGCAAAGTAGGTCAGCAATAACGAAATGATCGGAGTGACCAAAAATGGGATTGCTAGAATGGGATTAAAAACGATTGGCAAGCCAAAGATCACTGGTTCGTTGATGGAGCATATTCCAGGAATCAAGGACAATTTTCCGATGGTGCGATATTCGGGAACTTTGCTTCGCATCATCAATAAAACCAATCCCAAAGTACCACCAGCTCCGCCAAGGACTGAAATCCGAAACATTTGTAAGTTCATTAAGTGTGTCATGGTTTCGCCATTTGCCATTTGCTCGGCATTCAAGCCAGTTTGAGCCATTCCCAGTGTAAAGACGATGGGAAAGATGATTGAAGAGCCGTTGATGCCAAACAGCCATAAGATATTACCTAAGGTCACGATCAACAAGAAACCGCCGAGACTGCCAGCGATGTTCGTTGCAGGAGTCAGAACTTCCATCACTGCTTCAGGAAAGATTTTGTTTGTTGCTGCTAAGAAGATCAAATTGATCCCATAGAAGATGATGATATTTGTCAACAGCGGAACGAGCATATTGATGAAGGTTGCCACCATGGGTGGAACGGTATCTGGCAGTTTCAATTTGATCTGTTTCACTTCAAACAAACGATTGATTTCTACCACTAACAAGCCGATGATGATTGCGACGAAGAGTCCGTTTGTTCCTAGAAAATTGAGGCTGATCGCGCCTTCTTTCACTGGTGTACAAACCATTAGAAAAATGACGGATGCAACCATACCATTCATGGAAGGGTTGATTTTGTATTCATTTGCAAGAGAGAAGGCAATCCCAAAGACGCTGATGAAACCAATGATGCCCATCGTCAATTGATAAGGCGCGGTGATGAGATCATAATTTGCTACAGCGAAATCTTTCCAGCCAGCCATAAATGTCATAAAGATATTGGCTGTTTCAGGATGGTACTGATCCATGTTGATGGGTGGGTTGGCAAAGATTAGAAAAAAAGAACCGATAACAATAAAGGGTAGTCCAAACATCATACCGCTGGATATAGCTTTTAAGTGGCGCTGATTGCCGATTTTTGCTGCGATGGGGCTTAGGACGTCATTCAGCTTCATGATAAATGCAGAGTTTTCCATGTAACTTCCTCCTATACTTGCCAAGGATTGAATGAAAACGCGCTTGGCACAACGTGATCTGGATCATAGTTCTCGATGATTTTTTCGTATTGTTCTTTGTAGTCATTAGTGACTTTTGCTTGTGGGATTACTTTGCTGGCTTCATGTAAGAAGTGTTCGGAACCACGACCCATTTCCTGCCCGCGGACAGTATGTTTATCCAAGGCAATATCAGGAATTTCTGGAACATAGCCCATCGCGAAACTCTTGATCACAATATTCTTGAGTAAGTCTGATGAGCGGTCTTTTTCCGACTGACATAAGTAACGAATCGCATGGAAGAAATACATTGCCCGATCGGATTCGTTGTATTGGAATTCCTTGCGCATCGTGTTTAAGTTATTGATCATAATGGCAGCCATTGGATTTCCCATACCTACATCTTCAACACTGATCGCTAGTAATCTTCTCCAGAGTTTTTCTTCAAATTGCGGTGAGGTGATATACATTTCATAGGCAAATTCACATGCCTCTTTTTCTTTGCCTCGACGGATCGATTTTTGCAATGCCGAGATAACTTCATCTCCGCGTAAACCGTTGCGGGTCGTCATTTTTGCCCAGGGATCTTGAATAAATTTCGTTTCTGTCATGATATAATACTCCTAATTGATAAAATTTGAGGTGGATCTTATGGATGTTGAAATGCTTATAGATAAATACCAACTGAATGATTCAGAAGCAGAAGTCTTGCGTTTTATGAAAAAAAATCGGCAGTCATTAAAAACTATCGGGATTCGCGATGTGGCTAAAGCATCCTATGTCTCTACAGCAACGATCATCAATATGGCCAAGAAAATTGGCTATTCCGGTTATAGTGAGTTGGTTTTTGCACTAGGTAACAGCCAATCGGATATTACGATGCCAAGCACTTTCTCCGATGAGGAAAAGGCGGCATTTATCGAGTTACTCTCTGAGTATCGCGACAAGCGCATCATGATCCTTGGCTCCGGTTTCTCTCAGAATCTCGCCAATTATTTTTCGGAATCTCTCAATTTATATGGCTTCCGTGCGACTGCCAATAGCCATCTGGAATTTCTTAGACAGCAAGTGCAGCAAGACATTCTGCTCGTTATTATTTCTAATTCTGGGGATACAGTTCGGTTAGCTGAGCTAGCGAAAATGGCTAACGACCACCATATCGATGTGATTGCTTTTGTTGGTCAAAAAAATTCAAAAATCGGCAGCCTAGCCACACTGACCATTAGCACAGAAACATATACTCCCCAAAGAATCTCCGATTACCAACCGAATCTTTTCTTTGGCACAACACTGAACCAATTTGAGCTTTTGCTAAGTGCAGCACTGAAGGCTATTTTTGAATAGAAGAACGATGTGGCCACTGTTTCTTCAAAACCTAGTATAAAGAATCTCTTTTGAAATGTAAGTGTTTTCCCTTTGTTCTGAACATGTTTAGGAATTTGCAAACTTGTTTAGAAAAAATTTCTATTCCCTCCACTATCCCATCATTGTTTGATTTTCGGCTAAACTGAGTCCAGATCAGATGGGAGGGAATGTATGAACAAACAAGCAGCGATACAGGTTCATGGATTGAGCAAAACATTTGGGAAGAAACGAGTGATTGATGATCTTAGTTTCACAGTCGAAAAGGGCACCATCTTTGGTTTGTTAGGACATAACGGGGCAGGGAAATCCACGACGATCGATTGTATTTTGGGCACACAAAAATGTGATTCAGCAAGGATCACGCTTTTGGGAAGAGATCCTAAGGCTGAACGGAAACGACTGTTTCAGTATGTGGGGGTCCAATTCCAAGAATCTGCCTTTCAAAATCAATTGAAGGTAAGAGAGATTTGCGAGATCACCCATTCGTTGTACGAAAATCCGCTAAACTGGAAGCAGGCGCTCCATGAATTTGGCCTTGTCTCTAAATTGAATTCATTTCTCGGAACATTATCGGGGGGCGAGAAACAGAAGCTATGTATCCTTTTGGCTATCATGGGGAATCCGCAAATCATTTTTTTGGATGAATTGACAACCGGACTGGACCCCCAGGCCCGGCGCGAGGTTTGGCGATACTTGCTCGCTTTAAAAGACAAGGGGGTCACTATCTTTCTGACCTCTCATTACATGGATGAAGTGGAAACGCTGTGTGATCGGATTCTAGTGTTAAACAAAGGCAAAGAAGTTGCTAGCGGGACGGTAGCTGATATTCTAGCAAAAGTGAATAAGAGGAATCTCGAAGAGGCTTTCTTGACGCTTGTTGGGGAGGAAGTGTAGGAATGAAAACATTTTGGTTGTTGTATCAATCAGAAGCAAAACTTTCTATGAGAGAGATGTCTTCAGTGATCTTTGGGATTTTTGTTCCAGTCGGGATCATTTGTCTGATGGCATTTATGGATCCGGACAATCACTCCTTGAATACGAACTTTGTCGCTGTCTCAACAGTCGGGATTTGTTCAGCTGGTGTGATGGGGCTTCCGCTAGCATTGTCTTCTTATCGGGAACGCAAGATCTTAAAGCGATATCAAGTAACACCGATCAGCCCGGCACAGTTACTTTTCGCCCATCTGTTGTTTTGTTTTACGATCAGTATTGTTTCCATGCTGTTGATATTAGGCGTTTTGATCACGTTTTTCCAATTTTTCTATGTCGGTCATTGGGGGCAATTTATTTCTGCCTATTTGTTGGTGATGGTTTCGATCCATGCCATCGGGTTGATCGTGGCCAGCTTGTCTCCTAGCGAAAAAGCCACCGGTGCGATCAATTCAGCGATTTTCTTTCCGATGTTTTTTCTTTCAGGAGCAACCGTTCCCTATGAGATCTTGCCAACCGGTTTACAGAAAGTTGCCGATGTCATGCCACTGACCCAAGGAATCAAATTGCTGAAGGCAGTCACATTCCATGAAGAAACAGGAATCTTTTTCACAATAACCCTTTTAGTGGTCATTACATTGATCGGTCTATTTGTTGCGATCAGATATTTCCGTTGGGAGTAAAAGCAGTTCAAATAAGTGGACCAAGCAGAAAAAGGATGCAGACTTTGATCGCTGCATCCTTTTTCTTTGCGATACCAAACCCTACACTATACCACCAATGTATAGTTTCTTGCTAAACTCCTGAAAGAAAGGTGGTTTAAGAGATGACGATAACCAATGAAAACAGCTACTTAACAGACGTGACTAAAAAGATCACCGCGCAAATCCAAGAACTTGAAACAACGGTGGATACCAATGAACAAGCCTACAAAGAAATCAAAAAATATACGGTGGATTATAAAAACGAATTAGACAAATACGAAGTCTATAATCATCAGCAGAACTTATCATTTATCGATAAGCGGAATACCTTTGAGACCAATCGCATCGCAAAATTGTCGTATCTGCAAGAAACACCATATTTTTCTCGGATCGACTTTCAATTTGACGGGGAAGAGGAAGCCGAGAAATTTTATATTGGCAGATATGGGTTTGTCGACAATTACGGGCAGCAACTGGTCTATGATTGGCGCGCACCGATCTCTTCTTTGTATTATGATTTTCCTTTAGGGAGCGCTTATTATGAGTCGATGGGAAAGAAATTTACCGGCAGCTTGCAATTGAAGCGACAATTTGACATCAAGAATGGCACAATCCGTTTCTTGGTAGACAGCAACGACGCCTTGAACGACGACTTTTTGATCAATGAACTGAGTAAGCACACGACCAAAGAGATGAAAACCATCATTCACACGATCCAAAAGGAGCAAAATGAAGCGATCAGAGATTCCAAAACAAGAAATCTACTGATTCAAGGGGTTGCCGGTTCTGGAAAAACTTCCATCGCATTGCATCGGATCGCCTACCTGCTTTATCAAAAAAGAGCAGAACTCGCCGCATCGGAGGTGTTGATTTTATCTCCCAATGAGGTCTTCTCTGATTACATTTCCACTGTGTTGCCTGAATTAGGCGAGGATGATCTCTTTCAATCAGATATCACACAGTTGATGCAGCCATTGATGGGGGAATCACTGGTGATTGGTGATCGCCAAGGGGAAATCGCAGCAATCCTCAGCAAGCCTCAATCGAAAAAAGCCCAGTCCTATCTCCACAAACGATCTGCGTCCTTCTTTGGGGCCATGGGTGAGTACCTCGAAACGATCCCAAAGAAGCTGTTTCGTGAAGACATAGTGATCGAGCCGGACATCCGTCTTACAAAACAGCAAATCCAAGCAGCGTTCGCCAACCTTCCAATCGCTGCTCTTTGGCAGCAAATAAAAGAATTGGCACAACGCTTGGCCAAAGAGTTGCCAGGCGATCAAAATAAATCTGCGGCATGGATTGCCTATGAATTAAAGAAGCGAACTGGAATCACCCAGCCATTGAGGGAATATGAGAAATTCCTAGCCACGCAAAAAGAAGTGTTGATCAAAGAAGAAAATACGCTTGCCTATTCCGATGCCTTCCCGTATCTCTTTTTTAAATGGAAGATCGTAGGACTGCCGATCAATCACCAGATCAAGCACCTTGTCATTGATGAGATGCAAGATTATTCTCTGCTCCAATTTTATTTACTGGATCAATTGTTTCCCTGTCAAAAAACGATCTGCGGAGATGTTAGTCAAAATCTACTCAGAGAGGATCCGGATTTTTTGACCCAAATACAAACCATCATTCCCGACAGCCGCGTGATCACCTTCAATAGGAGCTACCGATCCAGCTATGAAATCATGACCTATGCCAAACGCTTTACCACCAATCAGGATCTCCAGCCGGTGGAACGTCACGGCAAAGCAGTGGCAGAGATCCACCTAACGAAAGACCAAGACAAATGGACGGAACTTCGGCAGCAGATTGCTTCTTTTCAAAATTCATCGTATCGAACCTGTGGCATTATCTGTCAGTCCGAAGCCGCAATGACTGCGATCAAACAGCATCTTGTTGAGGTCCCCTTGACTTGCCTGACAAAAGAGACAAAAGCAATGGCAGAAGGAGTAATCCTTACCACGCCTCAATTTGCGAAAGGATTGGAATTTGACCAAGTGATCCTGCCGGATGTCCACGCGCATCAGCTAATAAAAAAGAGCAACCTGCTTTATACTAGTTGCTCTCGGGCGTTGCATGAACTAACATTGTTAGTAACAAGCTAGGAGGGGGAGAATGAAGACCTATAGCACTTCCGAAGTTGCCAAAATCGTTGGCTTTCACCCAAACACCATTCGCCGCTATGAAGAATGGGCATTGATCCCCACGCCGCTGCGCAAGCAGAATGGCTATCGGATCTACACTGACTATCATCTAGAATTGATCAAAACAGCGCGCATCGCTTTCCAGATTGAAGTTCTTCAGTCTGGGCTGCGAGAGCGGATGCGAGAGATGATCAAAGCATTAGCAAATTACGACTTTGATCACGCACAAACTTTGTTGGATCAGTATATCGTCGCGGTCGATCAAGAAATCGCTCAAGCCGAAGAAGCCATCTACATCGTGGAACATTTGCTGAAAGGAGAGTCCGCAGACAGGAAGTTTTCCCTCAAGCGAAGAGAAGCAGCGGACTACTTAGGCGTCACCACCGATGCGCTGCGAAATTGGGAATTAAACGGACTTCTTACCTTAAAGCGCAGTCGGAATGGGTACCGTATTTATGAAATGGACGACTTGAACCGCTTGAAAATCATTCGGATTCTGCGCTCTGCCAACTATTCATTAGAAGCCATCTTGCGACTGCTCAATTCTCTGGATCAATCGCAGGAACCAGACATTAAATCTGTTCTAAACCAACCCGATCCTGACGAAGACATCATTTCTGTCTGTGACCGTTTGATCGCATCCTTGGAAAAAGCCAAAGAAAATGCCCTCGGATTAACAGCCAAGATCAAGCAATTACAGAAACTCTCTACAACGCTAGAAAGCCCTCCCGCCAGCCATTGAACACTGTTGAAAAAAATGCACCGAGAGGAACCATCTGTAGAATTGGAGGAAAAACCATGGATCCATTCAAAAGCCCCATCCGCATCGAGTTTCCCTTAAGGGGAGAGTGGCAAGCACCCACGACCCCTGTTAAACGCGTCCCCAGTCATGGAACCAATCGTATGGGAATGAGGTATGCCTTTGATTTTGTCCAAGTCAATTGGAATAAGCCCCATAAACCGTTTTATGATACCTCTTTTGCCAAATATTTCCTATCCGGTGTGTCATTAGCGAGCTGTTACTGTTGGGGACAACCTATCTATGCTCCTTGCGAGGGTGAAGTCATTGCTGTGGTTGACGGTATTCCTGAACGGCAAACCGTTCATTGGATATCCGACGGAGCTCTCGCAATCAAAAATGCCCGCACCTTTAATGAATATCAAGACGATTTTAGCCAAATCGCTGGCAACTATTTAATTGTGAAACACGCCCCACAAGTCTATCTCGCTTTCGTTCATTTGCAGACCAATTCCATCGCTGTAGCTGTCGGTCAACAGTTGCAAAAAGGCGAGTTTCTAGGAAACGTCGGTCACTCTGGCAACTCCACCTCGCCTCATTTGCACTTTCAAGTCATGGACAGCGACGACATTGCCTATGCCAAAGGCTTACCCTTCGTCTTCGAGAAGTATGAACTGTATCAGGAGAATCGTTGGGAAATGGTCTATGATCAATGGCCTTCGGATACAGATCGGGTGAGGTTTTGAGGGGAATCTGTCGACAATAGGGTGGAAGCGGTGGTAGGTCAAAATAAAGAACGAGTTTGCTATTAATCTCTTTGCGGGATAATCTTTCATTCAATTTATAGAAGACAAAAAGGGCGGAAATCGCCCTTTTTGTCTTACTATTTTTTCTCTGCTTATCATTTAGCCAACTTGACAGATCAGAATATATTTGACCATACAGCAAGCATACCGCCACCAAAATTTTTGTTCATCAACTTATGGCTGGTGACAATTAAATAAAATTCAGCGGCATCTTTAGAAAGACTGTTTTTCACAGCCAATGGGGTCAAGGTATTTTTCAGACTTTCGACAACTGCAGGAAAATAGTCGTTTTTTTCCAGTCCTTTTTTTGCGCGTTCAAAGATTTCTCGCTCCTTATCGGTAATATCCTGCTGCAATAGTTGATTGATTTTTGCGAGAAGTTTGGCTTCTTGTTCCTTTTTTTTCATTAAATACACCTTCTTAATTATACTTAGGTGCCCATGATCCACCTCCAGCTGTACTAGCCCAGCCATTTACCATTACACCCAAAGCGGCTTCCAGAGGACCTTTAGTTACAGTATAAGTGTAATGCCCATATTTATCACGTGACAAATAGCCATTTGCGCCGTTGAAAATTGGTCTGCCACCCCCTTGGATTGTTCGCATTTCACAATTGGTTAATTCTTTTCTCTGACTCATCGTGTAACCAGCTTTCTGTTTTTTTTTAGATCAACTAAATTTTACCGCTAGGAGATTTTTTTATGAAAACTATTCTTGAATGATCTTAAAACTATTCCTGAATGAGATATGGTGTTCAGACTGTTATTTTTTGTAATGGATAGGACAGTCGGTATGAATGACTACTTCTCTAAAAATAGGATGTGAGAAAGATCTTAAAATGATTATGGTTGTATTGATTTTTTGATTCGTAGACTAAACCTTTAAGAATAAAACACTCAGTGATATACTAAATGAAAACGAATAACGGTACATAAACGGAGAAAATGCCAAATGACAAACCAGTTGATTTTAGAAGACCATCATTTCGAACAAGGAGAACTTTCAAGTTTAACGACTGCCTATATCGATCAGTATCCAATCGTTTATATTTTATATAATCGCAACCCTAAGAAGCGACCGGTTGCCTATATCGGACAAACCGTCCAAGCAAGCAAACGAATGAAGCAACATTTGAAAAATCCTCAACGAAAAGAAGTCAAAGAAGTCTTGTTGATTGGACATGAAAAATTCAATCAGTCTGCTACCTATAATATTGAAACAAATCTAATCAATCATTTTATCGGTGACGAAAAGTTTCAACTACAAAATGTTAGCCAAACGAGACAAGTACAGATGCATCAGTACTATGAAAAAGAATTTTATGATGAAGTTATTTTTCAAGAGCTATGGAAAGAATTGCAAAGCCGTCAATTGGCTTCTCATTCGATCGATACGATTCGGAATAAGGATGTCTACAAGCTTTCACCTTTCAAGGAACTTACGCCTGAGCAGTTGGAAATTAAATTAGAGATTATTGATTATTGCCAAAAGAATATTCAGAAAACAGAAAACAAGAAAGTATTCATGATTGAAGGAGAGGCTGGAACGGGTAAGAGTGTTGTATTAGCTTCTCTTTATAATACGTTGCAAGATTACGCAAAGTCAGACTCTGTACTAAAAGGAACGGATAATTATCTGTTGGTCAATCATTCAGAAATGTTAAAAACGTACCACGCGATGGCGGAGAGTTTGCTAAACTTAAAAAAGAATCATATGTTGAAACCGACATCTTTTATCAATAAGGTAGATAAGGAACAATTACAGCCAGACATCGTGATCGTTGATGAAGCACACTTGTTGCTAACAAAAAAAGACAGCTATAACAGTTTTCATTTTGACAATCAACTAGAAGAAATTATCAAGAGATCCAAAATCACGATCTGTATTTTTGATCCCAAACAAGTCCTGAAAATCAAAAGTTATTGGGATGAAGACCAATTAAACAAGTTTCAGCAAAAATACAAGGCAACCCGTTTCAAATTAACGAACCAATTAAGAATGCTGAGTAGTCCACAAATTATCCATTGGATCGATGAATTGGTAGAAAAACGAATCACAGCACTGCCAGATTCAACTGCTACGTTTGACTTACAGATCATGGATACACAAGAGGCGTTAAAAAATAAAATCTTCCAGTTAGATGAACAAGAAGGTCTGTCTCGGATTCTTTCTACATTTGACTATGTTCACAAGAAAGATGGGGCCGAGTATCTTGTCGATCCGGAGGGGATCAATTTACCATGGAATACCAGCGATTCAAAAATCACTTGGGCAGAGCGTTCAGATACGATTAGAGAAGTCGGATCGATTTATACGGTTCAAGGATTTGATTTGAATCATGTAGGGGTCGTTCTGGGTCCATCCATCGATTATGATCCACTCACAGGACAATTAGTGGTTGATATTGAAAAATATAAAGATACCGGTGCATTTGCAGGCCGAGACGATATGGATCTGCAGTCGACAAATAAGGCCAAAGAAAAAATTATTCTTAACTCTGTAAATATTTTGATGAAGCGTGCCATTAAAGGCTTATATATCTATGCAGTCAATCCAAATCTTCGGGTTAAACTATTGGAACTGCAACGTGAAAGGGGAAAGCAAAATTGATGAATGAAGGAACCTCCATGGAATTAATCAATAAATTCCGTGATGAACGAAATTGGCGTCAATTTCATAATGAGAAAGATTTGGCTCTTTCGATTTCCATCGAAGCCGCAGAATTGCTGGAGATCTTTCAATGGAAGTCTTCAGAAGAGGCGCTGAAAGATTTTGAACATCTCAAAGAAGAAATTGCCGACGTGTTGATCTACAGTTATATGCTGGCGGATAATCTAAAGCTAGATGTTGATGAGATCATCAAAGAGAAATTGCAGAAAAATGCGGTGAAATATCCGGTGGAACAAAGCAAGGACTCCAAAAAGAAATACCGGGAGTTGTGAGTAGAATGTTGGCTTCTTGGCAGTCAGATAGTAGGGAGATAATGGATGCTGATCTTTCAATACACCGATGCCAGCAAACATTCTGGATTTTGTGACTCTCGCTTAATCAAGAAATTGCATGAGGAGAATCTTCCTGATCGATCCATGTTATTGGCAAAGGCTAACGTTACCAATTTAATAGAGAGACCTCTTTCATTTGACTGTGTAACAGGCTATTATCGGAAGTGAATGGTTCTAAAAAACTTTAAACCAATAACAATACTTCAAGCTCTTGGAAATGCTTCCAAGAGCTTTTTTGTCCAACACTCCCACCCAACACTCTCTCAGCACATTTTTTTCCAGTGTTGAGAGCCGGCAGGATCCTTGCTATGACAGCGCTTTAGAAAGTTGGCACACCTTTTGCTTATAGAAAGGTGTAAACAGACAGGAGGGTTAATGATATGGCAACAATCATTCTAGCAAGCCATGGAGAGTTATCTCAAGGATTAAAACAGACTGCTGCAATGATTATAGGAGATCATTCGAACATTTATGCATTATCTGCTTTTCGAGACGAAGATCAACCGATGACAGAGCAAATTCAGAATATATTAGCCAAAGTAGACTTGGCAGACACATATATTCTTACAGATATTCTTGGAGGGAGTGTCAACAACGACCTGCTGGGGGTCGTTCAAGAGCACCCCGATTTGGAACTGATCACTGGAATGAATCTTCCACTGGTGATCACACTTGCTACACAAGTCAACCGAGTCTCGCAAGAAGAATTAGCAGCTATTATTCAGGAAAGTCAGCGATCTATTGTGAATTGTAAGAAATTACTAGTCGAAGCAACAGCAGAGGAGGATGAATTATGATCAAATTAGTACGGATCGACCATCGCTTGTTACATGGTCAGGTTGTTTTTTCATGGAGTAAGTTTTTTAATATCAACCGTATTATTGTCGCAAACGATGAAGCTGCCAATGATGAATTCAAGAAGATGTCGTTGAATCTTTCCAAACCGGCGGGCATCAAGCTAACGATTTTAGCAACGGATCAACTGATCGCTAAAATGCCTAAGATCGAACAACTCGCCGAAAACATCATGATCATTTTTGGGAATACCCATGAGACGCGGCGATTTATTGAAGCATATCCTAAAGTCAAAGAGATCAATTATGGCGGAATCATCAAAAAAGCCGGCTCAAAGCAATACAGCAATGCCATTTTTTTGACAGAGGCGGAAGCAGAAGATGCGCGCAAAATGAAAGATCTGGGGATCGTGCAGTATATGCAGCAGGTACCAACCTCTAAGAAAGAGGATTTAAATACAATGCTATAAAGGAGGAAAAAAATGCTCATTCGGTCGATTGTATTAGGTTTAATTGGTGTTTTTTGTATTTTGGATTCACGGCTGTTGGGAAGGTTGAACTTTGAGCGACCTTTGATCGTTAGTACATTAGTTGGTCTAGCGTTAGGAGATTTGGAAAAAGGGTTGATCGTCGGTGCCTCATTGGAATTGATGTCTTTGGGACTTGTCAATATTGGAGCGGCAGCACCACCTGACATGAATATGGCGTCGATCATTGCGACATCTTTTGCTATTTTATCAAATGCCAATGCAGAGGCTGCATTGACGATTGCGATTCCAATCTCTGTTTTAGGACAAATGCTCGGGATTCTCATGCGAACGATTTTATCGAATTTGACACACGCGGCAGACAAATTTATTGAGCAAGGGAAGTTTAATCAAGCCCGAAGAATTCATATTTTCTATGGGACGGGCTTATACGCACTGATGTATTTCATTCCGATATTCATGGCCATTTATTTTGGCACGAACTTAGTCACACAAGTCGTTGAGGCTATTCCGCAATGGCTGACAGATGGCTTGACGGTGGCTAGTAAGATCTTGCCAGCTTATGGGTTTGCGTTGTTGCTGCAAACGATGCTGACGAAAAAAATGGTCGCATTTCTATTTCTAGGGTTCTTGATCACGGCTTATTCTGGTTTAAGTGTGACTGGAGTTGCGGCCTTTGCTTGTATTGTGGCTTTTGTCATGGTCCAAGTAGGAAATCGAGCAGGCAAGCCGCAAGACCCAGATCCATTAGATGACTTATAAGGAGGTTCATTCATGAAAAAGAAAGATCCAAATGCATGGAAATATCGTCAGTTTTTCTGGCGCTCATGGGCGATTCAAGCGTCTTGGAACTATGAAAGACAGATGAATATGGGCTTTATGTATGGTATCGCACCGATTTTGGATGCCATCTATAAGAATCCTGAAGATGAGCAAAGAAAAAAAGAGGCTTACGAACGACACATGATGTACTACAACTGTACGCCGCAAACAAGTGCCTTTGTTCTAGGATTAGCTTCATCGATGGAAGAACAATATTACGAAGATCCAGTTAGTTTCAATCCGGAATCTATTAGTGCGGTGAAGACTTCTTTGATGGGACCTTTATCAGGGGTGGGTGATTCCTTCTTTCAAGGAACCATTCGCGTATTGGCATTTGGTCTAGGAATCAACCTAGCCCAGCAAGGCAGTATCTTGGGCCCAATCTTAGCCATGATCGTTTCCTTCTTGCCATCCTTTTTTGTGACTTATTATGGGGGCAAGATCGGCTACACCATGGGAAACAAGTATTTAGCCAAACTTTATCAAGAAGGCTTAATGGACAAAGTGATGTACATTTGTTCCATTGTAGGATTGATGGTGATTGGCTCCATGATCGCCAGTATGATCGGGATCACGACACCGATTCAAATGAGTGAAGCATTCGTGTTACAGGATGTCTTAGATAATGTCATGCCTCAGATTCTGCCATTAGGCATCACGTTCTTGATGTATTGGCTGTTGCAGAAAAAAGTGAAAACAGGGTGGATGTTAGCAATCTGTTTGATCGGTGGGATCGTGATGAGTCTTTTAGGAATACTTGCATAAGTGAACCAACCATTTATGGTTTATGGTTAAAAATTTAAAGGAGGAATTCATTCAATGAATCCAAAACAAATTGTCCAAGAAATTGTCAAAGAGAAAGAGGTAAAATCGATTGTCTTCGTTGGCTGCGGCGCCTCTAAAGCAGACCTATATCCAGCTAAGTATTTTCTCGACCAAAATGCGAAGCAATTACGGATCAGTCATTATACAGCCAACGAATTCAATCATGCGACACCTGCTTCCCTTGATGAAACGACTGTCGTTATTTCAGCTTCTTTAGGAGGTACGACTCCTGAAACCGTTGAAGCAAATGCAGTTGCGAAAGAAAAAGGTGCCACTGTCATTAGTTTAACACGAAGCGTAGATTCACCGTTAACAAAAGATGCAGATTATGTTATCTACCATCGCTTTGCAGAAAATTATGCCGCAAAACTGGAGAAGACCGGCTTCTGTTTGGAATTGGCAGTTGAATTGCTTCATCAAATCGAAGGCTATGAACACTATGATGCCATGATGGCAGGCTTTGCTACTATCTATGATTTATCACAAAAGAGCGCCGAATCTGCCCGCAAGCAAGCAAAAGCTTTCGCTCAACGCTTCAAAGATGAACCAGTCATTTATGTGATGAGCAGCGGTGCGACCCATGAAGTGGCTTATTCCACGTCGATTTGTTTGCTGATGGAAATGCAATGGATCCACTCAGGCACATTCCATTCTGGCGAATTTTTCCATGGTCCTTTCGAGATCGTGGACAAAGATGTACCGTTTATCTTATTGATGAATGATGGAAA
The DNA here is from genome assembly GCF_051714805.1 of Enterococcus sp. AZ091. Taxonomy (NCBI): domain Bacteria; kingdom Bacillati; phylum Bacillota; class Bacilli; order Lactobacillales; family Enterococcaceae; genus Enterococcus; species Enterococcus sp. AZ091. The sequence goes on from NZ_JBIOSO010000002.1 coordinate 143,513, forward strand.
AACCAGAGAGATCGATGCGCGGGCATTAACCTTCTTGGAACGCTTTGATACGAAAACAGAAGTAGTCGATGCTTTAGACTATGGCTTGTCGGCTCATATCAGCAAAGAAGTGCTTGATTACTTCAACCCATTCGTGATCACCGCTGTGTTTAGAGTCTATGCAGAAGAACTTTCTGAAGCAAGAGAACATCCTTTGACGAAAAGACGCTACATGTGGAAACTAACTTACTAATAAAGAACTTACTAAAGAACGGTGATTGAAGTCAACAACCGACGAAATGATCCCAACAATCGCAAAGATGGAGACCTCTCGTGACAGTGTCGCGAGGGGATTTGTTGGAATCGTACCATCCCTCCTGCGATTTTTCTTTGATTCGGAGAGTCGGTACAAATCTCCTTGTTGTGTCGCTGATGAGGCAGGTTCTTTGCATCGATATTTGTCGGAAAACAATTTTGCAGTCAGAATTAGCAGCGGGATTCTTGTGATAATGATCTGCTATTTTAGGAGAAATCGCTTGGTTTTTCTCAGATCAAAGCCTCAAGATAAGGTAAAATAAATGGATCTTGGAAAGAGCGTAAATTCAATGAGGGAGTGGCAAATATGAAGACGTTAAACAATTATTTATTTAAGTTGACTTCAAAAATTGAAGAGATCGATGCGGCTTGTTTCTCGGCAAATAAGATTGCCAATGCAATGAATCTGAATCGCAGTACAGTCAGCAGCTACCTGAATGAAGGCGTGCGGCAAGGGGAATTGATCAAAGTCAAAACGTATCCCGTCTTATTTTTACATAGAAAAGGCTTAGAAGATCAAGGCTATGTCCTCTCTAAGAGTGAGTATGACTCCCTTGATTTTCTAAAAAAAGGCGCTCCTGAGTCCGTTTTTCAAAAAGTGATTGGTGCAACGGGAAGTTTAAAAGAGAGCATTGATCAAATAAAAACAGCGGTACTTTATCCAAATCAGGGATTGCCATTGCTGTTAGTAGGTGCCAGCGGTTCAGGAAAGACCTTTTTGGCGAGTAAAATCTATGCCTATGCATTGGAAGAACACGTCTTGCAGCCGAAAAGTCCCTACATTGCCTATAATTGTGCCCAGTATTTTAATAATCCGGAATTGCTGTCTGCTGCACTCTTTGGCTATACCAAAGGAGCTTTCACGGGAGCCAATGAGCACCATAGCGGTCTACTTGAAAAAGCGGATGGCGGGATTCTCTTTTTAGACGAAGTCCACCGGTTATCAGAAGAAGGACAGGAGAAACTGTTCACCTTTATGGACACGGGGGAGTATTCCCCGATGGGAGACAATAGTGTCCGTCGAAAAGCCAATGTCCGGCTGATTTTTGCGACGACAGAGAACATTTACACCACTTTTTTGCCCACTTTTCTGCGAAGGTTGCCGGTGATCGTTACATTGCCTACCTTTCAGCAACGCCCTTTATCAGAAAGGCTAGCGCTGATTGATGAATTTTTCCTGAATGAGAGCAAAATCTTAGATCGGAATCTGACCGTTTCTGATCAATTGATCGATTTTTTGATGAATAGCGATTTTGATGGCAACGTGGGCAATATCAAGAATATCATTAAATATGCTTGCGGCAATGCCTATGTCCATCAGAAACAGAAGCCCACGGTTCAAATCAAATTATTGGATATGCCGATCGAATACAGCAGCAAATTCAAAGAAAATTTTACAAAACCTCGAAAAAATTCCAGCGATCGGCACTATTCGCCTACGGATCAGAACAAAAATCTTTTAAGCACGAACAGCAACGATCTGCTGATCCAATTTTTTGATGAGATGTTTTTAGAATTTACTGAAGTCATCAATGACAACAAAAACTTCAAAGAGTACATGAATCGGCTATCGAAGAAAGTGACCCGCATCATGGATGCGTTTATTTTTCAAGAGTCCTATGATGAGGAACACTCGATTTATTCGGTATTGGTGTATCATATCCGCCAAACCATCGATTTTCTCCATGACAGCTATGGCTTTGAGCAAGACGGCAATCGCGTGATCACATTGGCAAACTATCTCTATATCAAAGGCAATTATGCCTATTTTGATGATCGAAAAGAGAATGTGGCATTGAAAGAGACATTCCGTGAATTTTTAAAAAATATTGCCGAGACGCCGTACCTTTACGCGAAAAAGATCTTGTACCACTTGTCCCAAAATCTAGACTTGACAGTCGAAGAAGAGGATATCTATTTTATGACGATCTTCTTTTATAGCTTGAATAGTGCAACGGTTCAAACTGGCGTCAAAAGTGTTGTCTTGGCTCACGGATATTCGACCGCTAGCAGTTTGGCGAATGTGGCCAATCGGATATTGGGGAAAAATGTCTTTCAAGCCTATGATATGCCGATCGATATTTCATTGCGTAAAATAGAAGCACAGATCCTTCGCTATATCAGCGAGAACCGCACTGATCATGGCTTGATTTTGTTAGTCGATATGGGTTCTCTCAATCAGTTGGGCGAGTCGTTGAAAAAGCAGCTAAAAGGACCATTACTGATTATTGACCATGTGAACACCCCCTTATTATTGGAAGTGGGTCAGGCCGTATTGTCTGGGAACAGTTTGACAGAGATTAATGAGAAAATCCAAGCACAGTTTACGATTCAAAAGCAATTAGTCCTTCCTGTCGTCAAGAAGAAAAAAGCCATCATCACTTGCTGTTACACAGGGATCGGCAGTGCACGACAGATTCAAGAAATCTTGATTCGCTGCTTGGGAGAAAAAGCTGAAGAGTTAGAGATCATTCCCTACGATTATAAAAAATTATTTGAGAATAAAAACTATGAGATTCCCTTTCAACTCTATGATGTATTAATGATCGTTGGCACAGAGAATCCGCAGATCCCCCATGTTCCTTATATTGGGTTAGACTGTTTGATCAATGGGGAGGCGATCGGGACCTTTATCAATTGCCTTTATGGCAATTTTGAGATTGAAGAGGAGACGCTAAAAGAAGATCTGATCTTTAATTTTTCCCTCAGTAAGATCGTTGAGAACTTGACGATCTTAGATGCGGATAAAGTATTGACGTCGGTCCAATCGGCCATCAGTGAAATTGAGAAACTAAGAACGCAGAAATTTTCAAATAATCAACTGTTTCTCTTGTATTTACACTGCTGTTGTATGATCGAACGTATTTTACGCAAAGAGTCTGTCGATGAACAAGAAGATCTGGCGGCTTATAAAAAAGAACATAAAAAACAAATGGAGTTGATTCATTTGGCATTCAGTAATATCGAGAAAGAATATACGATCCAAGTCCCTGATTTGGAAGTGCGCTTGCTGAACGATATTATCGAAGGATAGGAGCAGAGGTATGCAAAAAGGAATTATTTTTGATATGGATGGGGTACTGATCGATAGTGAAGTCTACTATTTCAAGCGCAGAATGAATTTCTTTGCGGAAGTACAGCTGTCACCAGGATCCCGGGCGATCAATGATTATGTGGGAAAGACAGAAGCAGAGATTTGGCAGACGCTGGTTCCAGAGAATCCTTCTTTGAGAGCAGAACTGAAAACAACTTATCGCGCTTATCAAAAGCAGCATCCCATTGATTTTGAACAAGCGTTAAGAAAAGAAGTAAAACCGGTTCTTAAAAAATTATCAGCTGCTGGCATCCGCATGGCTCTTGCTTCTTCTTCTCCGCGGCGGATGATTGACGAGATGTTGACGGCGTGTCAACTGCAGTCTTATTTCTGTTATGTGATCAGTGGGGAAGAGCTGACTCAAAGCAAGCCCCACCCGGAGATTTATCAACTGGCACAAAGCCATTTAGACTGCGAGCAGATCGCAGCCGTAGAGGACTCGCCAATCGGGATTCAATCTGCCAAAGCAGCTGGTATTTATACGATTGCGCTGAAGCAGCCCTTTGATGTCGATCAAAGCCAGGCGGATCAGATGATTGACAGTCTGGAAGAGTTGTTATCTTTATTCATTGAGTAACAAACAGCGATTATCCGATCATCCCTTTTACAACGAGCTATCTGTGAACATTTTTCTGTTTAGTGTTGCATTCTTTGACAGGTGTTTTCAGATGGTAAATCATCCATTTAAATAAAAGAGCGTTGACAGCGTGCTTGTCAATGCTCTTTTATATTTTTCTTTTGTATGATTTGAGGAAACTGAGTGCACAAATAGGCGGCGATGAGTATTTATTAACAAGTCCTTGGGCTCTTTGGTGATAAAAAATAAGAGGATTTTAATATTTGCAAGAATCTATTGCCAAGTAAACCTTGCAGATTTACAATGTAAAAACGGATCATTTTCTGAAATAAATTTGATTGATTACATTTTTTTTAGTGTGTAAAATAGACAAAGTGACAATGGTCTATGCTCAAAAAAGATTGTTATTTGTTGATCATAGTGACTGTTGCAACGATTAGGATGAAAAAAAAGAAAAAGGGTTGAAAAATGAACATATATGTATTGATTGGCATAGTTGTTTGGCTGTATTTGTTGTCTGTGATGAAACGCTCCAAACTCTCAGCCTTTTATTTTATTCTGGGAAGTGTCGGGCTGTTTTATTTACTGATTGTATTCAGCCGACCTTACTGGGTTTGGTTTTTGACACAATTAGTGATCAAAGTCGTGGATTTATTTGGTTCCTTTTCCAATGTGACGGAAGAATTTAGTCAGTATAGCTTGATTGTGATCCACAGCGCCAAAGAGCAGATGTCTTTGTATGTTGATTACGAGTGTTCAGGCGTCATCGAAACGGCTGCTTATCTAGGCTTGCTGGCATTTTATCCTTTATACAATCGACAGGAAAAAGTGTTTTATGCTCTCTTTGGGACGTTGTGGATTTTTGTGAGTAATGTTATCAGATTACTCTTTGTTGTGGCATTTGTTCATTTCGGCGGCAGCGATGCTTATTTCCTCGCTCACTCGATTTTGGGTCGATTGTTCTTCTATGGGCTTGTGATCACATTGTACTATCATACATTTACGTATTCTCAAGTCGCCAGAAGTTTGTATGAGAAGAAGAATCGCTTGTTTAGGAGAGGGGAGCACTGATGGATTACTTATTCAATTTAACCTTGACGCAGATGGGGTTCTGGATTACTTGGCTGTTGATTCCTTTACTCGTAGAGATCATCCCGGGCATCTATTCCACCTGTTTCTTGTTTGTGAAAAATTTCCAAAAGAAGCAACTGGACATTCCAGAAAAACTGCCCTTTATCTCAGTGATCGTCCCTGTTTATAATTCAGCCGAGACACTGTATGCCTGCATTCGTTCCATCAATGAATCGACGTATCCGAATGAGAACATTCAAATTCTCTTAGCAGATAATGGCAGTACCGATGAGAGTTTTGCAGTATTCAATGAGGCGCACAATCACTTCAATCAGCTGAATATGCATTGGATCCGCACTGAACAAGGCAAAGCCCAGGCGTTGAATTCCGCGATCTATGACAGTATTGGGACTTACATTATCAATATTGATAGCGATGGATTCTTGGAACCTACGGCACTCATGAACATGGTTTTGAAGTTCGAGAATGACTATAGCATCTCTGCAATGTCTGGTACGGTCTTAACGCAAAAAGAAGCAATCAAAAAGACCAAATCACCTATGGTTCGCTGGCTGCAAAAAAGTGAGTACATTGAGTATGCCCAGTCTTTTTTGGCTGGACGGAATGTCGAAGCGTTGAACAATCAGTTGTTCACAATGGCTGGCGCTTTCTCTGGTTTCAGAAAAGAAGTTTTGGTCAATACGTATCTTTATAACACAGACACTGTCGGTGAAGATACTGATATGACTTTTCAAATCAGGCATCGTCTGAAAGAAAAAGTTTCTTTATGCGAGAATGCTATTTTTTATGTTGAACCAATTCAAAGTGTTGACGAATTGTATATTCAACGGCAAAGATGGCAACGAGGTGAGGTAGAAGTAGCAAAAGAGTTTTCCGAAGAACAAGTCGGTTTAGGGAATTTCTTTAAAAACTTTCTGGTACGCCGCCTGATCATCGACCATACCTTCATTTTTCCAAAAATGATTTGGCTTTTCGCCAGCGCCGTTTTATTGTTTTTTGGTTATACGGCAAAAATATTGCTGCTGTCGTATTTGCTGATTTACTTGCTCTATTTCGTTGACTCGCTGCTCAAATTCATCAGTATCTCTTTACTCCTGAAATCATTTAAATCTGACCAGCGATTTTACATGAAATTATGGGGAGAGGTCATTACGTTTCCACTTTACAATTTCCTTGTCTCTTGGTTCCGTTTGATTGGAATCATTAACGGAATCACGTCTCCTGCAAAATGGAATACGACGCCAATCTCTAAAGAAATGAGCCAGATCAAAGACACTATCACCCAAGATATAATGAAAATTAGAAAGAAGTGACCTCAAATGGCGGAAAAACGCTGTATCTATAAATTTAAATCTCATGTGAATGCCAGTCATGCGATGCGCTGGGAAGGTGGTATGGGTGCTAAGCATAACCATACTTGGGAAATTATTTGTGAGATCAAATCTCAAGATGATGAGATGCATCTGTTTGAAGAAATAGAAGGGGTGCTGAAAGACTTTTTCCAACCTTTCTCTGGTAGTTTTTTGAATGAAATGCCGCCCTTTTTGGAAATCAATCCCTCTGTCGAAAATGTGACCAATTATTTTTATGACCAATTATCCCTACGACTAGCAGCGATCCAAACAGAACTGATTCGCATCGAAGTAGGGGAATCACCTACTCGCTTTTATTGCATTGAAAAACAAGCATAGGTTGAGGTGGAAAATGAAATCAAAATTTTTTATCGCAGGTAATCGGATCATCAATGGTCTATTTTGCTTATTCTTTGGGTTGACACTGATCTTTGCTTTGATTTCACCAAATATGACGATCGGCGATAACTCGGTCTTTGGAACAAGCACCACACTAGCAACCACGTTTTTCGTTTTGGGGTCCATTGCATTCATCATTGCGGTGTACTGTTATCCAAAAGTCCAGCAGTTTTTAACTTGGCTTTTTGTGACCCATCGCTATGTGACGGTCACGGTATTCGTCTTAGGAGTATTGGCTTGGCAAATCGTCTTCGTCTCGTTTTTGCATTCGGCGATCGGCTGGGATGTCGCGGCTATCCATGATGCCTTGACGGATACGACGAATCCTGAGATCGTTGCTTATTATAGTTTGAACCAAAATAACTTGCCGATTCTTTTGTGGCAGCACCAATTAGCAGAATGGTTTTCTACAACTTCTTGGCTGTTCTTTGATTCTGTCACCTTGTTCTTAGTCGATCTCTCCGTCCTGTTCAATATACTGACGATTCGTCTGCTATGCAAAAAATATCTAGTGCCTGCCATTTATCTGCATGGCGCTTGGCTACTGGTATTTCCTTCGATCATTGTGCCTTATACAGATACGTGGGTTCTACCTTTTGTTTCAGCAAGCTTATTCTTTTATGCTCTTATGATCAAAAAAGAGCTTCCGACTAAATACAACCTGTTAGGTGCAGTTGGCTTGGGGATTGCTGCGGTAGTCGGTTATTTCATCAAACCTTCGGCGCTGATCCTCCTAATTGCTGTTCTATTGATCGAAACAATCAGCTTTTTTGCCAAGAAATGGCAATCAAAAGGGCGCATCGTTTTGCTGATGATTACTTTGATTACGGCTGGCGGCACGTATGCTGTATGCAATCATCAATTAGAAAATCAACAATACATTGCCATTGACGAAAGTCGGGCCATCCCGATGATCCATTTCATGAATATTGGCTTGACGAATGACGGCGGATATAGTCCTGAAGATGCGCAAGCAATGGCAGAATTGCCAACAAAACAAGCAAAAATCGATTATTCGAAAGAAAAAATCCAAGAGCGGCTAAAAGAAAGAGGCGTTCTTGGCTATATCAGTTTTCTTTTTCAAAAGCACCGCAACAATACCGCAGATGGGACGTTTGCGTGGTTGAAAGAAGGTTCGTTCATTCAAGAAGGAGAGACTCCGAAGGGCAAAGGCTTTACCCGCTGGCTGCAAGAAGGCTATTATTTATACGGAAATCGAATTGCCGATTTTCGTTTCATGGCACAAATCTGGTGGGTGATCTGCTTGCTTATCATCGCTTTTGGTTGGAAACGGCAAGGCAAGTACGAACAGATGCTTCGGTTGAGTTTGATAGGCGGCTTCCTCTTCCTGCTTTTGTTCGAAGGTGGGCGTAGTCGTTATTTGATTCAGTTTTTACCATTCTTTTTATTATTGGCAAGCCTTACGATGGGTGATAGTATACGTTTTGTTAAGCGAATTTTTACACTGGATCAAAGGATCAAGGGGGATAAATAATGAATTATGATGAATTGAAATTTTATGGACAGGGGATCCATCATGCAAAGACGAAGGAAATTGTTTTTTTTGAATTATTGTTGAGAAAAGAAGACAATAAAAACATTTTCCCTAAAGATTCTTATTTATCAATGATCAGCCAGCAGGAAGAGCATCAACAGTATGTAAAATGGCTGCAAAAAACATTGACCCGAATTTTAGAAGCCAACCCGACGAAGCGGTTTAGTTTTAATCTCGACCCGCAAGAACTGGAGTACGAAGAGACCTTTGATCTACTTGAGAACTTAAAGGAATACAAGCAGCGACTGATTATTGAGATCACAGAAAAACCGCCAATGAAGAGAAACTACCCTTATTTTTCCGCAGTCAATGTGGAGGCCTTCAAGAAAATCGCTCAGTATGGCTACCAAATCGCATTAGATGATATTGGCCAAGGCATCAACTCTTTGGACAATGTTTTGGAATTGAAGAATTATTTTCAGATCGTCAAATTTTCGGCATTGTCTTTTCAAAAGAAGGTTTCAGAAGATATTCTTCAGAAAATCATCGTGCTGTTTGCAAGCATCGCTGTCCAATTAGATAAAACCTTTGTCGTCGAGGGAATTGAAAATCAAAAATTTGCTAGTTGGTTAGAAACAAATGTTTGTTGTTATCATCAAGGCTATCTCTACTCGACACCGGAAAAAATAGTGACCATCGATTATTAAGGAGCGTGCTATGTTTGATGGATATCATATTATGGCTATATTATACAATCGTTCGTCTAATTGTTGTTCTAGGTGTTGTATTCCTTGACTACTTGATTTATTTATCGATGAAAGAATCCATTTTTTTGAAAACGAAAGCTGTTCTTAGAAAAATTGCTTGGATTGGTATCATGATTATCAGTTTGGTGATTTTGCAAGGGGTGCCCGTGTTATCGGAAAATCTTCTGCAAGATCGCTATACCACGCTTATTCAAAATATGGATCTACAATTGATCGTTCTTTTTTATTTTTTGCATATGCTCAAAGGAACCATGATGCTGCACTTCAATGTGTTCGTATCTATTGCCATCACCTTTTATTATATGTACCAAGGGGAATACCAGACGATTCAAAATTATTTTATAGCAATCATCACGATTGTGCTGATTTACACTTGTTGTCGGATAGTCTTACAGTTAAAAGACAAAAATCTGAATAATATCGGTGTCTATTTCTTGCTGACATTATTTTATGGTGCGTCCTGGGGGTTAAAGATGTATCCGGCATTAGATTTTAGGTTTGCCGGCTATCTTTTCTTCTTACTAAACTTTGTCATGCTGATGATCATGGTTCGTATGATCAATAAGTTGGTACGAAGGCAGCTGACGAAATTCGATAATTTATCTCTTGAAGCACGAACCGATTTTTTAACAGGGATCGGGAATCGGCTGAGTTTTGATCGGGAGTTTAGCCAACGTTTTGCACTTTCTCATACCAAGGAAAATTTAGTTTTTGCTATGGTCGACATTGATTACTTTAAACGGATCAACGATGATTATGGCCATGATATCGGGGATATCATTATAAAAAACGTAGCTAAAATCATTAGTCAAACCCTTTTTCAGTACCAGCTTGAAAGTCAAGTCTTTCGTATTGGCGGGGAAGAGTTTGGGATTTTGTTTCAAGAAAAAAGCCAACACGATATTACAGAGATTTTAGAAACGATTAGTAGAAGAGTAAGTAATTTTTCTTTGAATATCCAAGGGGAAGAAGTTCGAGTTACGATTTCAGCCGGCGTTTCCCGTTGCCGAAAAACGGACACCGATAAAGAAGATCTATACAAGCGAGCAGACAAGTATTTGTATATCGCAAAAAGAGAAGGGCGCAATGCCATTTTTATGGAGGGAAAGATCAAACATATTTCGTAACGATCAAGTTTCCTTTCCTAGGAATATGTTAATGAAAACCAAAAGGAACAATGTTCATTTCTTTAGGCGGCTTTTCAGCAGATTGAAGAAAGTTAGAAGGAGCAAAAAAATGAGAAAATATTATCCATTGATTTTAAGTATCTTAGCTGTAGTAAGTGTCTTTATACCAATCAATGCCCATGCGGACAATAAATACGGGATCGTCATTGACGGTGCTTTCAGTGACTGGTCAGGTTTACCGATGACGGAATTGTCTTTTTCGTATGAAAATGGACAGAACATCAAACATGCCAGTCTGGTCACCGATGAAGCAAATCTATATTTTTATTTGAACATGGCACCAGAAGGACACAATTACCATAACTTACAGCCTAGTGGACACAAGCTGACGATCGGAAACAAAGTATTCTGGATGACATTCAACAATACGTTTCCAAGTGAAGACTTATCCGTTATTGGACAAACCAAAGACGTGCAAGTCAATTTTTGGGCAGAGGATAATTCCGTTAATGTAACGATCCCCGGGAAACTTACGCGTGTAAAAACGGATTTCAGTGACACTTCCTACTCAGATGAAGTAGAAGTTGCGATTCCTTTTGAACAGCTGAAAGTAGAAGCAACCAGCAGTCAAACGATCACTTATAGCAACGCCAATCTAGGGGAACAAACCATCACAGTCACAGGAGGAAGCACCGGTCCGTGGATCCTTGCCGGAATTGCCGTCGTGATTGCAGGTTATTCTTTTTGGAAAATTAGAGGGAAATCTCTTAAAGCAATCAAGAATTAATTCGCCTTCTTTTCTGGTTTGCTGCTTGATCCAATGACTCTTGTTTCTCTTGGAGATTCGCCTGCTTCGCTTAGGGGGAAGTAACCAGTACAATAGATTCAACAAAAACAAAGCGCTAAATTCTACCTTGTGGGAGAATTTAGCGCTTTGTTTTAATTTGCTTTAATAAGTCGAACAGATTCTCGGATGTTCAGCCGCGGAACGATTTGCTGATGGACGATTGGCTCTTGGGGATGGGCGATTCGATGGACCAATGTTCGAATCGCCAACTGGCCCATAAACTGCAGATCGGTAGCGATATTTGTCAATTGAGGAATCGCCATGCGTGTAAATTCAGTTTCATCAAAACAAATCACACTGATATCTTGGGGAATCGTGTAACCAGAAGATTGAAGATAACTGTTTAACATGAAAGCTAGCCCAGAATTCACGCAAAACCATGCATCTGGCATTTGTTTTATATTCTTTAAGCTGTTAAATAAAGCACCTTGAGATTCTTCAATTTCTGTGATTTCAATCGTAGGATCATTTGTTAGATTGTGTTCTCGTAAAGCCCGTTGATACCCGCGATAACGCTCAAGATAGCTGGGAGAAAATGCTGTATCACCAATAAAGCCAATTCGCTTCATTCCATTTTCAATCAGAAGTGAGATGGCTTGGAACGTTCCGTCGGTGTTTTTTGTCAAGATGGCATCTGCTGTGAGTGAAGGATCATGGTGATCGATCAATGTGACAGGAAGCCCAGTATCAATTACTTTCTTGATGTAGGCATTTTTACTATGAGACAGGATCAGGATACCGTCATACTTTTTTAAGTTTGGCGGAAGCTTTAGGCTAAGTAAGTCTTCCTCTGTAATGGTATAAGTATCAAGTTTGATCGCTGTTTTTTGAGCTTCTACTTCTGCACTTTTAACGATCTCGCCAAAAAAACTCGTTTGAGAAAAAGCAAATTCGGTTGCCATCAATAAGAATGACATCGTGGTATCTTCATTCATCGTTTGATAACGATAGCCTAATTCATCTGCTTTGTTTTTAACGAGTAATTTGGTTTGTTGGCTGACACCAGGCTTATTTCTCAACGCCTGTGAGACAGAATTTTTTGAGATGCCCAATGCATCGGCAATATCTTGCATAGAGGCTTTTTTCATATTTTCACCTTATTTCTCCTAGTCTTATATTGATTATACCATAATGTTACAAAATTAATAGCCTAAAATAATTACAAAAGTAATGTTGTAATTATAATTACGTAATGTTTACAATTAAAATGACGAGTGGTATGATGACGGTGTAAAAAGAAATCGCTTACTATTTAGGAGGAACGATCATGAAAATGAAAAAAATGCTTTTTGGTATTGCTGCGGTAGTGGCAGGGACAGTTTTATTCACTGGTTGTAGCAATCAATCAAAAGAGAGCGGTTCTGGGGCAACTGATGGGAAGACAAAGATTACTTTTTGGGCTGCACCCAATCCAACACAATTGAAGTATTGGCAAGAAATGGCCGCAGACTTTGAGAAACAAAATGAAGACATTACAGTTGAAGTTTCTCAAATGAAGGAAAGTCCATCTTCTGAAGCAACAATCCAAAGTGCGATTGCTTCTAACACCGCACCAACATTATCTGAAAACATCAATCGTAGTTTTGCTGCCCAGTTGGCTGCTAGTCAGGCTATTTTACCATTAGAAAAACAAGATTCTTTCGATACGATCGTCAAAGCTCGTAATATGAGTCAAACCATCGATAGTTGGAAATTCTCTGATGGTAGTCAATACGTGCTACCTGTTTATTCCAATCCGATTTTGTTTGGCTGGCGATTAGATAGTTTGAAAGAATTAGGCTTTGATGAAGTGCCAAGAACCTATTCAGATTTATTGAAAGTCGTCGACAAAATCAAAGGAACGGACAAAGCACTTTGGGCGAAAAAAGACTTAGCAGATCCAACGGCTTGGATGCGTTGGTTTGATTTCTTCCCACTCTACAATGCGGCCAGTGAAGGTGCGAGCTTTGTCGAAAACAATCAATTCACAGCTAATGAAGCAGCCATGACAGATGTATTTGGTTTGATGCATACATTAGCGGATGCAAAAGTACTGCGCACCGGTGAAGCAACGGATCCCTTTGAAAACGGCGATAGTATTATGACCGATTTGGGTCCTTGGACGTTCCCTAACTGGGAAGAAAAATACCCAGAGCTGAAGTTTGGTGAAAACTACACGGTTACTACGCCTGTGGTACCTGATGCTTTAGCGGATGCAGAACAAGTATCCACCTATGCAGATGCTAAAGGAATCGTGATGTACGCCCAAGCAACAGAAGAAGAACAAGCGGCAGCGATGAAATTCTTGGAATTTGTTTATTCAGATGAAAACAACGACATGAAATTACTAGAAATGACTTCGCTTATTCCAGCGCGTGATGATGCAACAGAAAACGATACTTTCAAAGCCTACTTTGAAGAAAATCCAGCGATGAAAGTCTACGCAGAGAATGTACCGTATGCGGTTCCAGCAATGGACAACGAGAAATACAATGACATTCAGCAAGTATTTGGCGAACAAGCATGGGTGCCAGTTGTTCGGGGTGAAAAAGATGCGAAAACAGCTGTGAGCGATGCGAAGACGGCTGTCGAAGGGGCGCTTCAATAATGAGTAAGAACACAAAATTGGGCTGGTCATTTACCAGCCCCTATCTGATTTTTACATTAATTTTCTTTCTACTTCCTTTATTTTGGTCATTTTGGCTAGCATTAACGAGTTGGAATATGATTTCACCGACCGTTGAATTTGTTGGATTTCAGAATTTTATTGATGCGATAAAAAGTCCAGCGATCCAATCTGCATTCGTCGTTACATATAAATTTCTGATTATCTTTGTACCAATGGCGCTGGTTCTTTCGATGGTTATTGCACTATTAGTCAACAGCCTGCCAAAGCTGAAGGGGTTATACATGGTGGCTTTCTTCTTGCCTTATCTGTCAAGCGGGGTTGTCACTTCTTTGATCGTCAAAGGATTGCTTTCCTACAACGGTCCCTTTAATACCTTCTTGCGAACGAGACTAGGCTGGGATATTGATTGGCTAGGTAATCCCCATGCAGCCATCATCATCGTTTCTCTGATGATCGCTTGGAAGATGTCTGGCTACTATGCGCTGATCCTAATTTCGGGCTTAGGGAATATCAACAAAGAAGTGTATGAAGCAGCGGCAATCGATGGTGCGAGTCCTTGGACAAGGTTTTGGAAAATCACCTTTCCCATGTTGTACCCAGCATTCTTTACGGTTACAGTTCTGGCGGTGGGGATCAGCTTTGGTATCTTCACAGAGGTCTACCAGTTGACAGGAGGCGGACCAAACTTTGCGACCAATACATGGCAAATGGAAATCTACAATCAAGCCTTTGTTAATTTGAAATCCGGCTACGCGTCTGCAGTTGCACTAATGGCTTCTGTCGTTACTTTTGCATCTATCGGCGTTATTCGGAAGTTACTAGAAAAGTGGGGTGAAAAAAATGGTTGGCAATAAACGAACGAAGGGAAAGAACAGTGTCCTATATCTAGTAACCACCCTGGTGATGCTCCTCATGACGTTTCCTTTTGTCTATCTTGTTTTGCACTCGTTTGCTGCTTGGGATCAAGTCGATCGAAAAATTATCCCGACCACTTTTAGCTTACGTTCTTGGACGTGGCTGTTTGGCGGTTCTGCCACTTCAGCAGATGTTCCTTGGATCGGTGCATTCGTGAATACAACGATCGTGGCTACGATCGCAACGTTTTTAATGATGGTCTTTGCATTGATGGTAGGGTATGCGCTTGCCAAAATCGAATTTAAAGGGAAGAAATTCGTGAATCATTTTATTCTCTTTCAAATGTTTTTCCCAGCGATCATTTTGCTGATCCCCCAATTTCTAATGGTGACCAAAGTGGGATTATTGGATTCTTATGCTGGAATGATCATTCCGACTGCAATTAGTTTATGGGCGATTTTTATGTATACCAACTTTTTCAAAGCCATTCCCGATGCGTTGATCGAGGCTGCAAAGTTGGATGGGGCAACGGAAATGCAAGTGTTATTCAAAGTGGTATTGCCAATGTCTAAGTCGATCACAACGGTGATTTTTCTTTTCCTATTCACGGATCGTTGGACGAACCTGCTTTGGGATATGATCGTTTCAAAGAGTGATGCGACTGTTACGCTGAATGTCTTGATTTCGCAAATGTTTGGGCCCTATGGGACATATCCAGGACCAATGTATGCAGCCTCTGTGTTGCTCACGTTACCATTGATCCTTTTGTTTTTGATTTTTTCAAAACGATTCCAAGATGGGATGCAATTTACACTGAAGTAAGGAGTCCAACGAATGTGGTGGGAAAATGCTGTGTTTTATGAAATTTATATTGCCTCCTTTGCAGATAGTGATGGGGATGGAATCGGCGATATCAATGGGATTCGCAAAAAATTGCCTTATTTAAAAGAATTCGGTATAGATGCCCTCTGGCTAACACCATTTTATCCGTCTCCTAGAGTCGATAATGGGTATGATGTCTCCGATTATTGTGCGGTTGATCCTCAGTATGGTACTTTAGCCGCTTTTGATCTCCTTGTGGAAGAAGCGCATCAGCTAGAAATGAGAATTATCATTGATGTCGTAGTTAATCATACTTCTACCAAACATCCTTGGTTCATCGAATCAGCCAGTGGCAAAGAACATCCAAAGCGAGACTGGTATATTTGGCGGGATCAACCAAACAACTGGGAAAGTTTTTTTGGTGGATCTGCTTGGAAGTATGATGCGGCTACGGACCAATATTATTACCATAGCTTTGCCGAAGAGCAAGCAGACTTGAACTGGCAGAATCAAGAAGTGAAACAAGCCGTTTTTGATGTCTTGCAATTTTGGCTAGGCAGAGGTGTCGATGGGTTCCGTTTTGATGTCATCAACAATTTGACGGTCAGTGATCAATTTATTGATAATCCAGTGAGAAAAGATGGGAAACAAGATCATTGCAATGATGTGAACCAGCCGGGGATCAAACATGTGTTAAAGGAATTAAATCAGTGGATCAAAACAGTCGATCCGTCAATTTTTACAGTGGCTGAAATTAGCTCGGATCAACTAGCACGGATCAACAGTTATACAGAAGATGGATTGTTCGATACTGCATTTCATTTTAATTTGGGCAGCATGGAAGAATTGGATCTTGAGAAACTAACTAGAGATTTTAAAGAAATGAGTCAACAAAAGAAAATTCCTACGCTGTTCTTTAACAGCCACGACATGAGCCGTTCATGGCAGCGACTGGCAAAAGAAAACCGCGACATCTATCGCTTATTGACCGTGTTTCTGTTGATCAATCGTGGCATTCCCTTTTTATTTCAGGGAGAAGAACAAGGTGTCGGTGACTATTTGCCTCAGCAGCTAGCTGATATCAGGGATATTCAAGCAAAAAATAAATACCAAGAAGAACTGATTTTAAGAGGAAAGTCACACGCTTTAATAATGGCCAACCAAGTGAATCGTGACCGCTCGAGGGGCATGCTTCCGTGGCTATCAAATCAGCAAAGCGGTTGGATCGGATTGGCAGCGGTGAACCAGGAGGCGAAGGGGATTTTGGCAGATTATCAAAAACTGATTCGGTTGCGAAAAACAGAAGGACCTTTTACAGCCATCCGCAACATTGAGTTAACAGGAGATTGCTTGAGTTATCAAACGGAAAGCCTACAAATTATTTTAAATTTTGGACAGCCGATCAAGCACTCGTTAGAAGGAAATCGAAAGACCATTTTTGGAAATGGCATGTTAAGTGAAGATGGTCACTGGGTTCATCTGCCGGCAAAGGCATGTTGGATTGGAAAGGAGCAGCTATGATTTATATCAAGCAATTATTGCAGGAGTATCGAAATGAGAAAGCCAAAGTAGTCAAAGAAGCCGCAATTTTGCGATTCAGCGGTGTGGGTGATCAAGATGTTTATAATATCACTGCCCCTTTTGAATTGTCGGGGAAAGAAGTGATTGCAGGTCGCATTGAATCAAGAGACAGTGAAGTTTCCACTGTCAGTTTATTTGAAGAGGTTGAAACAAACAGGTGGACACTAATCGCTGATAGTATCGAACTTTCTTTACAGGATCCTTTTTATACCCGAATTGACGGAAAAGTCATCCTTGGGGGGGTTGAAGTTGTTTTTCTAGAAGATGGCACAGCGAATTGGCGTACGGTTTTTTATCACTTGGCGACTCTTTCCGAAGCAAAGAAAATCTTTGAGGGGCCGTGGGGGATGAAAGACTTGCGCTTGAAACAATTATCTTCTGGAGAAATCCTAGTGCTGACACGACCGCAAGGAACTAAAGGTGGCCGAGGCAAGATAGGTGCAACGATCGTTTACGCGCTTAGTGATTTGACCATTGAAATAATTACAGAAGCCCCGTTACTGTCTGACCAGTTCTGTGAAAGCGAATGGGGTGGCGGCAATGAGATCCATGAGATTGATGGCGACATTTGGGTCTTAGGCCATATCGCGAATTTCGATGATCAAGGAAATCGTCATTATTATGCGATGGTTTTCTGTCTGGAACGAAATCAATTTGCTATGACACAGGCAAAAATTATTGCAGAAAGAAACGATTTCCAACAAGGACCAATGAAACGCCCAGATTTAGAAGATGTCGTCTTTAGCGGCGGACTTCACATTTACGAAGATCATATCGTGCTATATGCTGGTATCAGTGATGCAGGCGCGCAGAAAATCAAACTAGAAAATCCATTTAGATAGAGGTTAAGCAGATGAAAATAGAACGTTTTAATGAAAATCCATTGATCACTCCCGCAGATGTGAAACCATTACATGAAGGGTATGAAGTGATTGGCGCCTTTAATGGTGGAGTAGCAAAATACAACGATGAAGTCTTACTTTTATTACGTGTGGCAGAGCGCCCAATCTCTGACGACCCTAACGTTATCAAAGCGCCTGTATTTGATCCAAGAACACAAACGATGGAAGTATTAACATTCCACCGAGATGATCCGGATTATGATTTTGACGATCCGAGAATGATCCGCAAAAAAGACAAGTTGGATAGTTTTGTCTATCTGACATCTCTTTCTTATATTCGAATTGCCCGCAGTAAAGATGGGCATCATTTTACGATTGATGAGGAGGCATTCTTGTATCCTTTCAATGAATATCAATCATATGGCATCGAAGACGCGCGATGCACACAGATTGGCGATACTTACTATATCAACTTTAGTTCTGTCTCACCAATGGGTGTTTGTGATTCATTAGTAGCTACCAAGGATTTTCAATCCTATCAAGATTTAGGGAATATCTTTGCACCAGAGAACAAAGATGTGCTGATTTTTCCAGAACAAATCAACGGGCGTTATTACGCCTTACACCGTCCTTCTCTGAAAAGTATTGGCAACTATGACATTTGGATTGCTTCTTCGCCAGATTTAGTTAGCTGGGGACAGCACCGACATTTACTAGGGATTCGTGAAGATTGTTGGGATAGTGGGCGTGTAGGTGGAGGGCTAGTTCCTATTAAAACCGACGAAGGCTGGCTGATTATTTATCATGGTGCGACTCCCGAACATCGCTATTGTATGGGCGCAGCATTAGTAGACTTGCAAGACCCAACAAGAGTCATTGCTAGAAGCCAAAAACCAATCATGGAACCAGAAGCCGATTATGAGAAGAATGGGTTCTTCGGCGATGTCGTCTTTGGCTGTGGTGGTATTCTAGTTGCTGATCAATTGACGATGTATTATGGCGTAGCAGATACTTCAATGGCTGGCTGCACCTTGTCGATTGCAGAGATTCTCAAACAATTAAAAGAGGAAACAAAATGAATTGGCAACGAAAATATCAAGAATGGTTAGATTATCCATCTTTGGAAGCAAACTTGAAAGATCAGCTGCTCGCTCTGTCTGATCCTGCTGTGATAGAAGAACACTTTTATGACTATTTGGCTTTTGGGACAGGGGGGATGCGGGGAGAGCTAGGTGTTGGCATCAACCGAATCAATGACTACACCATTAAGCGGGCAGCACTTGGATTAGCTCGCTATGTTCAAAAAGCGCATGCTGAACAACAGGGGGTAGTGATTTCTTTTGATAATCGACATGGTTCTAAACGATTTGCGGAATGGACCGCTCGCGTATTAGCCAGTCAGGGGATTCGGGTCTATTTATCTGATCAATTACGTCCGACCCCGCAATTGTCTTTTCTAGTTCGGTATTATAAAGCCTTTGCAGGTGTCATGATCACTGCGAGTCATAATCCTAAGCAATACAATGGATTTAAAGTGTATGCTTCGGACGGCGGTCAAATTACACTAGGAACTGCCGAAGAATTGATGAGAATATTAGCAAGTATTCAAAATGAATTAATGATCGAAGCGGATTTATTGTCAACTTATGTCGAGCAACAGTTGATTGATATTTTTGGGGAAGAAGTAGATGCGTTTTATTTAGATCAATTGATTCAGGTGGCCCAAAATCCTGAAAGGATCCGCCATTTTGGATCACAGCTTTCAATGGTTTATACCCCACTTCACGGTACTGGAAATGTATTGATACAAAAGGCCTTTCAACGCTTGGGATTTACGAATCTTCGGACAGTGAAAGAGCAAGAACTGCCTGATCCTGATTTTACAACTGTCTCTTCTCCTAATCCAGAAGACCAACAGGCGTTTACTCTAGCATTGAAAGAGGCTCAAACACAGCCAACACAGCTAATTCTAGCCACAGATCCAGACGCGGACCGCTTGGGTGCTGTTGTACGTAAGGACGGACAGCCAGTCTTTTTAAATGGCAATCAAATAGGGGTGTTATTGCTTGATTATTTGGTTCGAGTAAAACAAGCAGCAAATTCATTTATCGCAAAAACGATTGTAACATCTGATTTAGGGGCAAAAATTGCCGAAGCTTATGGCATTGAAGTTAGAAACACGTTAACAGGATTTAAATTTATTGGGGAACAAATCCAATTATCAGAAGAAACAAAAGATAAAACGTTTCTTTTCGGCTATGAAGAAAGTTTTGGGTACCTGGTAGCCCCATTTGTCAGGGATAAGGATGCGATTCAAGCAGCTGTATTATTGGCTGAGACCGCACTGGACTGTTTCCTTTCCGGAATTGATTTAGTTGATCGCTTGAATGAAATCTATGACCGTTATGGTTATTACGAAGAGCAATTAGAAACAAAAGTTTTTCCCGGTAAAGATGGACTGTCGCAGATGAGTCAGCAGTTAGATCGTTTAAGATCACTGTCATTTTCTCATTTGGGGGATTTTGTCTTAATGGCCAAAGAAGATTTCCTGACTTCTGAACGGTGGATGGCCGGTCAATCAATCGAAAAAATTACATTACCATCATCCAATGTTCTAAAATATATATTTACCGATGGTTCGTGGGTCTGTCTGAGACCTTCAGGTACAGAACCAAAGTTTAAAATTTATTATTCTGTCAATGCGTCAAATCAACCATCCGCTACACAGAAGATGCAGCAGTTGCGAACAGCTTTTCATCAGCTGTTAAAATCTGAATAAAAGACTTCCAAAAAAGTGTCCTCCAAAAATTGGGAGGCACTTTTTTTCAGAAGATTTATATTTATAATAATGAGAATTTTTTGCTCCACGGTTCATGAACGACTAGCGTTCGCCATTGCAATCAGTTGATTTTCCGATGCTAAAGGGGCGCTGATAGAAATAATTTGATCAAATTTATGAATGTTTTCTTCCAGTGGATGATGACTGACCATCACAACCGTCAACTCGTTGTCTTCCAAAAGGAGATTCTCAATGAGCAACGTATTCTTTTTATCTAATGAAGAGGTTCCTTCATCAAAGAGGATGACTGATTTTTTTTGAATAAAGGCTCTGGCTAAACCAATGCGCTGTTTTTGTCCACCGGAAAGATTGGTACCGTTGTTTTCAACTACTTTGTCAATATTATCTACAAAATCTGCCGCGGCTTTATTCAATGCTTCGGCTATTTCTGTGTTTGCGTAGTTGTTCCAAAGAGCGACATTTTCTTTATAAGAAGTGTTGAACAAATAATTGTCTTGGTCGATATATTGAATAAAAGAGTGGCTATCCACATCTATCAACTGATGACCATCCACCTTTATTTCACCTGAATAGCCTTCCAAATCACCAATCAAAATTTTTAATAAAGTACTTTTTCCGCTGCCACTATCACCCGTGAGGAGATATTTTCCCCCTTTTTTTATGTCTAAATTGAAATTTTCTAGGATCGGGAGATTTGCGTCATAGCCGAAAGATAAATTTTCGATTCGTATACAATCAGTGAATTCGTTGTAGGTTTTTTTCGTGGCGCGAACGATTGGCTTATCAACAAAAAATGTTTCTATGACGGGCTCTATGGATCTTAGTTCCATGGCCGATTGACCTACCAACGATACAGAGTTAAAGATGTTTGCTGCTAAATTGCCACTGGAACTAATAGCTCCAATCGTCGTTTGTCCGATAATTGCCAGAAAGCCTGTCACAATATCTACGACTACTTGACTCAATAAACTAGAAAAAGCAATGAGGTTCATAATCTTGTGATTTGTTTTTGCAATGGCAACCTTATTCTCAGAAAGGTCTTGAGAGTATTCGGTAATCTTTTTTGGAATTTCTGCCAGCCTATTATTGTAACGGAAAACGTTGTAACCTTTTAAGATATTGGCAATCCTTTTTGTATAAGAGGAATTACTAGTAGATAACTTTTGTCCAAGCGCCACAAGAACTGTCCCGAATTTATTAGGGATATAAAGGATCAATCCCGTTAAACCAAGGACCAAAACGACCAGCCAAAGGTTAAAAAGGGCCAATGCAACAATTGAGAACAAAATCAACCATCCGTTAGAAAAAAGACGATATAAACTCATCACGCCCTGCGTTTCGATTTGTGTGATATCATTTGTCAGCTTCGACACATAGCCATCAGCCGTGATTTTATTGAAGTCTGCTAATGGGACTGTCTTGATAGAGTCAGCTTCACGTTTTCGCAATGAAAGACTGATTTTTTGTAGTTCTTTCTCCTGATAAACTGAAAATAAATAGTTTGAGCAGACATAAATCAGCCAAAGAATGAGAATCACTAGGTCCCAAAAAAGAAATTGGCTGATATTTCTGGCAAAGATAGCATTAGTGGCAAAAGCCAGTAGATAACTTGGCAGAACGCGTAAAAAGGATAAGAGGCCTGACAGCAACAGCATTTTAAGAATATTGCTTTTATAATGTTTATAGAGTGTTTTCACTGATGATCCTCCAATCTCTGTCGGATACAATCCACTAAGAATAAGACGCCGATTTCCCCTGTGAGAAATCTCGCTTCTATTCTTGAATTGGTGCAGTCCGGGTATCGATTCTTTCCTTTGAAATTGACCTTGTAGGATAGTAGATTCGTTAATAGAGAGTTGTAATCGTTTCTTTTGAGATTATTTGTCAGAACTTTCAAATAGGCGATACCACTAATACCGTATCCAAAGCTGACATTTGAAGAAACCAGTGGCAGTTCTTTTATTTGCTCAAAGGTTTCATTTTTCATGGCTTCTTTCCCTAATCCACTTCGCAAAACATACCATTTTGCCAGTAGCATACCGGCTTTACCATTTGCCAAATAAGGTGATTTATTCGCATTTCTTTTACTGATTTGCGGGAAATGTGTCTTGCCAAATTTTTCTGTATAGTTCAGCCAATCAGTAAGACTCTGGAGTATTCTTTCCTCACGAAAAAAACGATAAGCTTCCACCAATGAACAGACGATCATTGCTGCACCATCAAGAAGCCCTTCTCCCTCAACCCCATCAATTTCTGAAATAAAGCTGCCATCTTGATTCTGAGAACCGATTAATTTTTGTGTCCAGAGGTGAATCATTGGTTTCAATCGATTGATCGTTTGTGCTGGACTCATAACCAAAACAAGAATAATCAAGTGAGCATAATCAGCCAGACCGGTTTTATTTACATGTCCTATTTTTTCAAAAGAGAAATCTACGTTATTTGTAAAAGTTATTTTTTGATTGTCCATTAAATAACTGAGATATGCCAAAATGAATAGTTCTTTTTCGTTTGCTAAGTCTGTTAAATCAACCGAACTGCTTTTTGATTCGATCAAATGAACTGCATTCTTATCCACGTTGGAAAGAGCATCAGCTAATAGATTTTCTTTTATTTCGTTATACGCTAATGAGACGGCTTCAAGTGGGTGGGTGCACATAAGATGGAGCTGGATTTCAAGGTTCGTCGAATGAGGTCTCAATAGTAAATTGCTGATCAGTGAATAATAACGAGGGTCTAGCTGATAATGACAAGCAAAAAGATAAAATGTCTCCAGTGCTGCTTGCTGATCCAATTGCGCCAGTTGGTTTGTTCCGATGAAAAGGTTAATAATCAGGAGCCCTAAGGAAACATAATCTCGCTTCATTCTGTCGATTGAATGATCCCCATTATCAAAACCAGGAGTCTTTACGATGTAATCGTATTGTTCAAAAGCAAAGCTTCCACCTTCAAAATCTATGATTACTGGCTGTCCGTCTCGTAACATAATATTAGTATTGGAAATGTCATGAATCGTGATTCCAAATTTATGAATCGCTACTATCATTCTCATTAACTCGATGATTATCTTTTGAGCATCCTGGCGATAGCTGCCAGTAAGATCGTCGAAATACACTTCTTCAACTACTCGATCTGAGAACTCAGAGAGGGTGGGTCCTTCAATAAATTCGACTACCGTAAAATAATGCTCCCACTCGTAAAAACTGTCATAAACCTTTGGGCAATACTGCGGAAAAAGGTTAAAGAAGGCTATTTCTTTCTTGCGCATGTCAATACAATCACCTGATGAAGAGGATTCGATATAGGGGCGCGCTTCTTTAATAATCACCTTTCGATTGCCGACAGTATCCGTTCCTAAATATACACCGCCAGTATTGGAGTAATGAACAGCTGTTTCTACTTTGTATCTATTATTCAGCAATGCAGATGGGTTCTCTTGTTGTGAACTATCATGAAAAGGATCTTGTACAAAAGGCGGCTGAGAATAATAAGGCAACCGTTTGTCTTCGATAATAGAGCCATCGGGACAAATTAATTGCTTTCTTTCTGTCTCTGATTCATTTTCGTCCGCTCGACAACGTCCATACCTGTAGTAGAGGACTTTACAATCTTTATATCTCTTGTCTGAAAGAATGTAAGGTCCCTGAAAATCATTTAATCGGGTATATAACTTTTCGCACATCACAACAAACTTCTCCAAAGTTGAGGGATAGATTGTGATGAACTTTCCTGAATAGGCTCTAGGGGTACTTTTAGAAAGGTTGTTTGTAAACTGATCAAGATTCTTCAAAAATTTCATATCTACATCATTTTCGATACAGCATGAGATACATTCGCTCAGTATCAAAAAATAATTAGTATAAGTAGCTGAAACATGAATTTTCCATCCTTGCTTGGGAACGTTCTGGTTAATGTTTAAATAAGTAAATGCTTGATCTGTATATGTATTTTTTAGATCAGGATAGATGAAGTGGAATGTATTGATGAAATCCATTGATTCCCTCTTTTCTTGACGTATTGATTCATTTTTTTTGAAAAACTGGCTTTATTCCCCTTTTGCTCGACAAGGATCAAACCTAAGCAAGGGGGACTTTGACATCTCTTTGTATCTAATTAAAAAAGAATAGAATGACCAAGGGGGGAGTATTCTATTCTTTTTTAATCGCATTTATTTTGTTGCTGGTACTTTTAGTGAGATTTGACATTTAAACGTAAAGATTGAATTTGGAGAAACGGCAGAATCTTCTTTAAATGCTTGTAAGCTTAATACTGTATTCATCTGAACACCACCTTTCCACTTGTTACCGTTACTATATCATCGGTAAATGTTCCCCTGTTTTTAAAAATGTATAGTATACTATACGTGAAAAGGAGTGGTCAGATGAAGGCGTATGGCCCATTGATCAGAAAAATCAGAATGTCGAAACACTACACTCAAAAAGAAGTTTATTCAGGTGTAGCTTCCCGCAGCTTTTATGCGAAATTTGAAGCAGGAGAGTATGCGATCGAAGCATTTAAATTCAAGCGTATCTTAGAAAATATGAATATGAGTGAACCAGAATTTTTCTTCCTTTATGATAAGGAGAATCCTGCAACTAAACGAATCACGATTAGAGACGTCATTGCTATTTACTATGACTTCAATCTGCATTCTGTCGATAAGTTATTAGTGATCTATAGGGACAATAAAACGTCAGAGATAAGCTCAGATCGGTTGATCAGCTCTGCAGCATATGCTTTGGCTTGGTCACTAAAACCGACCATCGATCACTGGCCTTTAGTGACTTTAAGAGAATATTTCACACGTCTTGAGAGTTTTTCAATGATGGAACTGGAATTGTTCATTACAACTTTTTTTATCTTTTTTGATGAGGAAGAACGAATTAAGCCATTACTCTCAAAAGCGATTGCTGCCGCAATCACTTGGTGGTCGCTTTACCCAGAGTTGATTGATCGACTAATCGGCGCATTGTATGTCAATATGATTCAATACTTGATTACAAATAATGAGTTAGAGAAGGCATCACTCTTAGATAAAAAATTGACGGAATCGTTTACTGATTCAACCTTCTCTCTGACCACGCAACTCTACTTTACTTTTTTCAAAGCTTTTCTAGCAGAAGATCGCGCAGAAGTAACGAATATCTTAAGCTTGCTCAGAAAGAATGATCGACAAACTTATACCATTCTTAGTAAGATCATCCAGTCGACAGCTTTTAGAAAAATTCTCGATATATCTTCGTAAGCAGGCTGCTTAAAGGAGGGGCTAGTGAGCAAAAAGACATTGACCGCTACCTAACTGTTTTCGTTTCTGACTCGGGGAGTAGTGGCTGCCGGTCTGTTTCCACTCGTGCTAGTTGATAGAAGGATCAACTAGCTTTTTTGTTTGCCCTGCTGAAGTAATCATTGGTGGGAGTAAAAGTCTGAGACGGAACGCTGCTTTTCCAGCGCCTGGTTGGAGATTATTTTCTAAAAGGATCAAAGCGATTAGCGAAAAGAGCTATCGAACGAGCAGCAATATGGATCACGTGTGTTCGAATCGCTGTTTTGATTCACTGTTGAAGGTAGGGGAACAAGACGCAACCTTTCTTTTTTTACATCAAACATGTCGCCTCATTTTCTAAGTGGTAGGCGATAATTAAAGGTGCAGAAAAAGTGAGAGAGGTGTTGAGTATCTCGTTGGAATAAAGCAGAACAATTTTATGTATTTTAGTAAGAAACCAGAGGCTGTTTTTTCAGACAAAAATTCAAATAGATTATTTCAGGAGGCGAGTTAGATGAAGCGCTATGACATTAACCGAGATTGGGCAAATTCAGGAGTGATTGAGGCTGGGAATTTAGTCTTTGTTGGCTATTGTGTCGGAAATATCGGACAATCGGTCGAACAACAAATAATCGGTGCTTTCGATCACTTGGAAGAACGGTTGAAACTAGCGGGACTTACGTTAGCAGACGTGGTCCAAATGGACGCTCTTTTCAAAGATATCTTTGATATTCCGATAATGGAAAAAATCATCAAAGAAAAATTTAATGGACAATACCCTGTCAGAAAGTCTATTCAGACTTCTTTTGCGCACCGTGGTGAGGTAGGCATCTTGTTTCAAGTGGATGCCATCGCATTTAAAGGAAAGGACTTTGAATAATAAAAGAGCTGAATTAGTCATTCAATTCTAAGATATTCAACTCAAGAAGGGGATTTGCTTCTAGAGTGCTTCCCCAGATCAAAAACAAACGGATTCCTCGGTAAACAACGGACGTTGATTTAACCGGGGATTTTTTAATAGAATCTGATGAAAATTTCGTGAATTTTTTTACAATAACAATGCAAAATCAAAAACGATGGTGTTATAATCGTTGATGGAAATGTGAAGGAAATCACTATTGTTTTTATCAGAAAATCTATTGGAAAAGTAGGGATCAAAGAGTTATGCACACACCAGAAGAAATTATGGACATTAGTATTCATCTAGGCACCAAAAAAGTACAAAAACCGATCATTGCGAAACTTATTTTAGGATTTATCGGAGGGGCTATGATCTCTCTTGGCTATTTAGCCTATGTTAGAGTCTCTGCCTCTATTCCAGAATCACTTTCAAGTCTCACCAGTCTAGTTGGAGCAGCGGTTTTTCCAATCGGATTGATCGTCATCCTGCTTGGGGGCGGTGAATTGATCACAGGGAATATGATGGCGGTAGCGATTGCTTTTATGGATAAGAAAGTCACGTTTCTGCAACTAGTGAAAAACTGGCTGATCATTACCTTAGCTAATATGGTCGGTGCGATCTTTGTGGCGTATTTTTTTGGTCACTTTGTTGGATTGACAAGTTCAGGAGTTTATTTAGACCAAATCATTCACCTTGCTGATCACAAAATAGCTGCGTCTTGGTTACAAGCAATTGGTTCTGGTATCGGCTGTAACTGGTTCGTCGGTTTAGCATTATGGTTGTCTTATGGTGCGAAAGATGCGGCTGGGAAAGTATTGACGATATGGTTTCCAGTCATGATTTTTGTTGCCATCGGGTTTCAGCATAGTGTGGCAAATTGTTTTGTCATTCCAGCAGCGATCTTCGAAGGCCACGGCACATGGTTGGAATTCTTTGCGAATTTTATTCCTGTCTATATTGGGAATATCATCGGAGGTGCGCTATTTGTATCCGGCTTTTACTATGCCAGCTACAAACATCATTAAGAAGTTTTCGAATAACAACACAATCCTATTCGTTCGTTGATAATGAGCTTTTTATATGGAAACTTGGTTCATTGTAAAAATAAAATTACTAAAGAACATCGAAGCGCGTTTTGAACAGCTTCGATGTTTTTTTTGTGACAAAGTTGTTTAGTAATAAAAACAGAAAGTATGAGGCATTGGACAGGCCATGAAATAACAAATAAATGAAAGCGATTCTCTGTGAGATTTAATTTCGTCTTTAAAAGAAATTTTTCCGTGGTATACTCTTTTTTAACATTTGTTATTTCGAGGGCAAAGAAAGAGGTGTAGAAATGAATGTTGAAGTAGAAGTGACTACATGGAGCCGAGAATTAGCGAATCGTGCTACTAAAGAAGCGGTTGAATCGGGACTGTTTACAACAGCCGATATTGAAGCTCAACTCTCCTTTAGTCGAACACAAGCGAGTCGATTGGCCAATCGTTTTGTTGATCAAGGCATTTTTTTTAAAATCAATACACGGCCCGTCTTGTTTGGCAATCGAGGGGGTTATCAAGAAAAGTTCGCTATCGAAGTATCTGAAGTCCTGATTTCAGTAAAAGAGTTAAGCGACAAAATCGAGAAAGTACCTATCAATCGTGTATTTGAAAAAGTGATCGGTTACGATAAAAGTTTGGCTGAACCCATTGAACAATTGAAGACAGCTGTATTTTATCCAAATAATGGTCTTCCTGTTATGGTGATGGGGGATACAGGCATCGGAAAAAGTTATTTCGTGCAAATCATGTATGAATATATGGTCAAAGCAGAAGTTCTATCAGAAACAGCCCCATTTAAAGTATTAAATTGTGCACAATATTATAATAATCCAGAGCTCTTGTCAGGATTATTGTTTGGTTACTCCAAAGGGGCCTTCACTGGTGCCTACGAAAAGAAGCGCGGGTTATTAGAAGATGCGAACGGTGGTCTACTATTTCTAGATGAAGTCCATCGGTTGAATGCGGAAGGACAGGAGAAACTTTTTACTTTCATGGATAAAGGGACCTTTTCTCGGATCGGTGAATCAACCGAGCGAAAAGCAACTGTCCGATTAGCCTTCGCGACAACTGAGAAAACCACCGCTTTTTTACAGACGTTTTTGCGTCGAATTCCTATTACTATCTATTTACCTAATCTGAGTGAACGCAGTATTTTAGAAAAAAAAGAAATTATCGAGAAGCTCTTTCAAGTTGAAAGCAAACGGCTTGAAAAGAAAATAGTGGTCAGCTCGCAGGTAATGAATATTTTTCTTCATACCATTTATTCAGGAAACATTGGTGAAATTGAAAATGCCATTAAGTATGTTTGTGGCAGTGCGATTTCTCAAAATGTTACTTCAGATGAAGTCCATGTTTCCATCAAGGATCTGCCTGCACAAATGTATACGCTTCCTCGAAATAAAATCGTTAGCCAGTTTTCTGAGTCAACTAATTACGTTTTCGACGGGGAAAAACAATCTCTTTCCGAAAATGATGGCCGGCAAGACCTTTATGCGTTTATTCATCGATTAAATCAAATTTATTCGTTGAGAAAAAATGATGAGGATGCGGAGATGCGTACGTTGATCGATCAACAAGTGGTTGGCTTTATGGATCGGTTAGTCTTTACGGATTCAAAGCAAAAACCAGTTGCTTTGGAAGAGTTTGTGCATCAAACGATGCAAGAATTATTTCGGGAAATCGAATATCAGGCGTTCTTTCATTATGATGGAAGCTTCGTTCTATTTGTGTCTCACTACATTTACAAGTATATTTTGAGAACGTCTTTCGTTTCTCAGCCTTCTGAATTTTTGCTGGAAGCCTACATTGAGCAGCATTATGGGAAAGAACGGCAAACGCTAAAGAAAATTTTTCCTGAAATTGAGCGACGTTTAGATATTCAGTTCGATTCATTAGACATTAATCTTTTCTCATTATTCTTTTCGACACTACGTTATACAAGAAAGAGCAAAGACATTGATGGATTGATCATTGCTCATGGTTTCGCAACCGCTAGCAGTATCGCCAATGTGTGTAATCGCATGCTAGGAGAGTCAATATTTACCAGCTTTGATATGCCAATCGAGGCCTCCATTCATGACATCTCTACAAAGGTAGAAGAGTATGTACGAGAAAACGGAACAGTCAAAGGACTGGTAATCATAATCGATATGGGGTCGTTGAATATGATCTATGATTTATTGAAAAAGACCGTAGCAGTTCCAATTTTGTGTATGGATCAGCTAGGGACTTTGATGGCACTAGAGATTGGCAATATGATGCTTCAAGGCACTCCTTTAACCGAGATTGCGGAACGGATGAAGGAATCGATCACACCGAACATTCAACTGTTCGAACCGGAAAAGGCTCAAAAAAAAGCGATAATCACCACTTGCTTTACTGGGATAGGTACAGCGATTCAGATCCAAAAAATGTTGTCGGAATGTTTGGAAGGATTGCTTGAGGTAGCGTTTTTCCCTATGGAATATAGTGAATTAGTTACCAACGGGATACCCGCTAGTATTTCTCAACACTATAATTTATTAGGCATTATTGGAACCGACGATCCTCTGATTCCAGAGGCCGAGTTTGTTTATTTAGAAACCATTATCTCTGGTGGAAACGCGCAAAAAATGTCAGAGATCTTTGGAGTTGACTTGGATGAAAATGGCATGAAGATTGTGAATGATCGGATGGTAAAAAATTTTTCCCTCATTCGAGTCCTCGATTCGTTAACTATTTTAGATACTCAAAAAATCATGTCGATCATTGAAGAATTGATTGTCACACTGGAAGAACGATTAGCACTGAAATTGACGAATCCACGAAAAATCGGTCTTTATGTTCATATCTCCTGCATGGTAGAGCGTTTGATACGGCAAGTAGAAATTACCGAATTTGCAGATCTTGAACAATTTGTATTTACTCATCAACGTGAAATCAGAGTGATCAAAGATGCAGTCAGTGTGCTGGAAACAATCTATAGTGTGCAGATTCCATTGCCAGAAATTTGCTATATCCATAATATCCTTTTTCTTGACTGATAGATGAGGACTTTTCGAAGCGTGTCACTAGTTGGCACGCTTTTTGCATTATAAAAAAGTGTAGTGAGGAGGAAAAGAGATGAAATATTTAGTAGCAACCCACGGCACATTTTCTAAAGGGATTATTGATAGTTTGAAATTGATTGCTGGTGAAGATATCGAGATCGATTGTTTTTCAATGACCAAAGAAAAATCGAGTGATGATGCGGAAGCAGAGATGACTGCTTACTTAGAGCAGAATCAAGATCAGACGTTGAT
The DNA here is from genome assembly GCF_051714805.1 of Enterococcus sp. AZ091. Taxonomy (NCBI): domain Bacteria; kingdom Bacillati; phylum Bacillota; class Bacilli; order Lactobacillales; family Enterococcaceae; genus Enterococcus; species Enterococcus sp. AZ091. The sequence continues at coordinate 174,550 of NZ_JBIOSO010000002.1, forward strand.
CGTCCTAACAGATGTCTTTGGGGGAAGTGTGGCAAATCTATTTACCAATCATTTATTAAACGGATATGAATTCCAGTTAATCACCGGTGTCAATTTACCTATGTTACTTTCTCTCATACTCTCAGAGGAAACAGCTGAGCTATCTGTTGAGGATTGGGTACTTAGGGGAATAGAAGAAGGGAAGAAAGGAATTTTACACATTAATCAACTAATCAAACAGCAAGGAGGACAAAACAATGACGATATCTTTAGTGAGGATTGATGATCGGTTGATCCACGGCCAAGTAGCTTTTGGCTGGACGACGGCCTTAGGGATCAATACGATTTTAGTGGTAAATGACGATGCCAAAAATGATCAAATGAAATCTATGGCTTTAAATTTGGCGAAACCTTCCAATGTTGTTCTATACATTCGAGGAGTAGCGGAATCCGGAGAAATCGTTCAAAAATTTGCATCATCAAAAAAGAGTAATGTCTTAGTTTTAGTTAAGACGACCGAGGACGCTCGCCGATTGGTCGAAGCTTCAGGTGGGGTAATTACCACATTAAATGTTGGGGGCTTGCGTTATGGCGAGGGGAAAAAGAAATTAACGGATCTAGTGGCAGTGGACGAAAAGGATATCGCTAACTTAAAAACGATTAAGGATGCCGGTGTCCAAGTAGAATTTCGGATGCTGCCTAGAGATAAAAAGAAATTGTTGACGGACTTTGACATTTAGAAGAAGGAGGGTTACACGATGGTTGCTCAAGCAATAATGTTAGGGTTAATTGCTGGAATCGGTATCTTGGATGGCAGAATATTTGGTCAGATGATGTTTGATCGTCCGCTTGTTACCGGTTTATTGGTGGGATTGGTTTTAGGCGATGTAAAGAATGGAATTATCATTGGGGCGCAACTTGAATTGATCTGGATGGGGATCGCCGGTATTGGGGCTTCTACACCGCCAGATGTGGTGACAGGAGGGATTTTAGGAACAGCATTTGCGATTTTGTCTAATAGCGGTGTTGAAGTAGCTTTAGCATTAGCTGTGCCGATCGCAGTTTTAGCGCAATCTTTAGGCGTATTGGTTCGGATCATCAATGCTTATTTTACCCACAAAGCAGATAGCTATGCGAAAGAAGCAAATTACAAAGGATTAGCCTTTTGTATGTGGATTCCAGTTGGTTTGTTCTTTTTAAGTACATTTCTACCAACCTTCTTAGCTATTTTATTAGGTGCGGATAAGGTAACGGGAATGATCGAAGCTGTTCCAAATGTCATATTAGACGGGTTATCTGTAGCTGGAAATCTGCTTCCTGCCATCGGATTTGCTTTGTTGCTGGACATGCTTTTTTCAAAGAAAATGGCGCCCTTCTTTTTCTTGGGCTTTTTAGCAGCTGCCTACGGAGGACTAAATATTACTGCGATTGCTTTAATCGGTGCTTGTATCGCAGTGATCTTGCACTTCTATATTGAACAGAAGAAAGAGTCTATCCCCAGTGTCCCAGATAACTTGACGGAAGGAGAGATCGATTTTGAATAAGATTGAGAAGAAGCAGCTAAAAAGTGTATTCTGGCGGTCCTTTGCTCTTCAAGGTGCGTTTAACTACGAACGGATGCAAAATGTCGGTTACATGTATGCCATGCTGCCAGTCATCAAAAAGCTCTATAGGAATAAAGAAGATCAAGCAGCAGCAATCACACGCCACTTGGAAATTTTCAACACGACACCAGCGGTAGTACCAACGATTATGGGGATCAGTGCAGCGATGGAAGAAGAAAATGCGAACAATCCGGCTTTTGATGTCCAATCAATCAACGCTGTCAAAGCATCACTGATGGGGCCTTTAGCTGGGATCGGTGATTCGATCTTCTGGGGAACTGTTCGGATCATTGCTGCCGGTATTGGTGTATCGATCGCAAAAGATGGCAATCTTTTTGGTCCATTGCTGTTTTTAGTTTTGTATAATTTGCCAAATCTATTGGTTCGGATCTTTGGATTGAAACTGGGGTATCAAGTAGGAGTCAATTCGTTGGACCGTATCCAAAAAGAGGGCTTGATGGATAAAATTATGGCAGTAGCAACGATCGTTGGATTATGTGTTGTTGGAGGTATGGTGGCGACGATGCTGAATATCACGACTCCATTAAAGTGGAATATCAGCGGAGCAGAAATCGTGGTTCAAGATATACTGGATCAGATATTACCAAAGATGCTGCCGCTAGCCTTCACCTTTGGCATTTATAAGCTGCTAAAAAAAGCGAGCATTACTAAGATTACGATCGGCATTATTATTTTTGGGATCGCTGTTCATTTGATTGGCATTCTATAATATTGGAGGAGAAAAAATGGCATCAATTCAAGAGTATTTACAAGAGACACCAAGTAAATTGTTAGAAATTATCGAAAAAGGAGACCGTCTTTTTTCAAGTATCAAAAAAGAAAAAATCACTCGGATTTTTTTGACAGGGTCTGGAACGAGCTATCATTCCGCGTTGCAAATGGCTCCGCAAATGCAAAAACTATTACAACTTGAAGTAAGAGCGGTCTATCCTTTCACGATCACTGAAGAGACTTTTCTGAGTGATAATGAACAGACATTAGTTGTCGGAATCTCTCAAGGAGGTAGCTCTTTTTCCACCTACAACGCTATGAAACTAGCGAAAAGCAAAGGTTGTATCACTGCTTCCATGGCAGGAGAAGAACAAGCATTTATTGATGAAATGGCTGATTTTATTCTGACTGTCCATTGTGGACCTGAGAAAGCAGGGGCAAAAACAAAGGGCTTTTATTGTACAAAGCTGAATCTATTATTACTTGCTCTCTATCTGGGACTTGAGCAAGGAACGATTTCTGAAGAGACATTTGAACAACAGATCCAAGGGGTGAAAACTGCTGCTGGACAGTTCCAAGCTGTTTATGAGACTTCATTAAAATGGATTTCTGCAAATCAGGAACGATTAGTCACTGCAAAAGAAATCCGTGTGACTGGTCCGGCAGCTATTTATGGAGATGTTTTAGAAAGTGCCCTGAAGTTGTTAGAGACGATGCGTTGTCCGGTGAGTGGATATGAATTTGAAGAGTTTATTCATGGCATCTATAATGCGATCAATGAAGATTCGATGGTCTTTATTTTAGACAACGGCGATGAGCCAAGGTCTGAGAAAATGAAAGAAGTTTTGTCCGAATGGTCGGATACTATTTTTCTGATTACGACTTATGAGTCAGACGCAGCAGATCTGGTCTTACCTGTAACCACCGATCCAGAGTTTATGACGTTCAATTTCATTGTCTTATTGCAATTGATCTGTGGAGAAATTCCTCATTTGCGAGGTGTCGATCCTTCCACACCAAAAGATCCGCAATTTCATATGAAATTAGGCAGCAAAAAATTCAATCGTTGATCTGTAATAATGATTTATAATACGGGACTGTGACATAAGTCATCATCCAACAAGTTAAACCGAATAATAGTCTGTTGCTAGGATAGATTCCTCTGACTTTTGCGACGAGGAGTCCCTGCACCGCAGGAGCAATAATCATTAATGTTCGGCTAGTGTTACTTGTAGGAGACTTATGGCACAGTCCCTTTTTTTTGCTTCAAGTAGACTAGGAAATCTGACAATATTTTTCCCCTAGCTAACTCGTTGACAATGACAGGTGATCAACTGGGCGCACAACTTAGGATAACGCAAGATAACGCGTAGGAAAAGAAATATAAGTGATAGTTAGCAGCTAGGCTATCCTTCCTCTTTAAATCGCTCTTCCAGTTTTGCTTTATGATGACTCATAATGTCTTCGAGAGCAATATCGTATTTATCTGCGAGAATCAATACGTTGTCAAAGACATCGCCAAGTTCTTCCATCAAATTCTCTCGATAGTAGGCTTGATCTTTTGCAGACTCATCAGGTCGATCTCGCCCAATTTCGACGCCGCGAATGGCCCGGGATAGTTCTCCTACTTCTTCCGTAAGAAATCCAACACGAATAAAAGGATCATATTGATACCAGTTCCGTTTTTTATAAAAGTCGATCACCCATGAGTTGTATTCATTGATTTTCATATTGAGCCCTCCTTATTTCTCGACTATAATAACATGAAGTGCAATCAGATCGAAAGGGGATCATTTGAGAATGAATGTCGCAGTCTATTGTGGAGCAAGTATCGGAAGTTCAGAAGAATACAAGCAAATCACCAAAGAATTAGGTAGATGGCTAGGTGAAAATCAGTATAACCTTGTCTATGGAGGCGGTAATGCGGGATTGATGGGGATAATTGCCGAAACCGCTATTGAAGAAAATTGTGAAGTAACAGGCATCATACCAGAATTCTTGGTGGCACGAGAATTAGCAAAAGAGAATCTTACGTCACTGATCGTTGTCTCGAATATGCATGAAAGAAAACAAAAAATGATCGAGCTGGCTGACTTATATGTGGCATTGCCAGGAGGACCGGGAACCATTGAGGAAATTACAGAAGTCATCTCTTGGGGCAGGATCGGGCAACATGCCAACCCATGTGTGCTGATCAATTTCAACGGCTTTTTTGATCCATTGAAACAACAATACCAGGCAATGGTAACAGAAGGGTTCTTGACCCAAGAAGACTTCGACAAAATTCTTTTCGCCGAATCACTTGCCGAAATCAACGCATTTGTCACTGATTTTGTGCCTCCTGCGATTAGGGTGTATAAATAGAAGTATACTTGATCAAAAATAGAAGAATCGATTCGATCAATAATGGTTCTGTATTGAACAAGCCAACAGCTTTGTAACGAGGCTTTTGGCTTGTTTTTGTATATTAGTTATCTTTTTTAGAATGCGAATGGAGTAGTTGAATGAGGCTAACAGCTTAAATGATGCAGGATCAGCAGTGTTCAGAAAAATATCGATCGATCCCGGTTATGTAAACCGAATCGTTTGCTCGTAGAAGGAAGTGGTTATTCTTTTGAATCAGATTATTCTTGCATCATTTATCGGAAAAAGTTGCCATTTTAAGTAAAGGGCTTACATTGTATAGTTTATGTGAAGGCGGGAGGAAATTATGCGACAAGAAAAAATTGTTGAATACTTATATGCAAAGAAGCAAGCAATTGCTCCCAAGGCATTGGCCGCTGAATTTCAGATTTCTGAGCGGACCTTGGCTAATGATATCAAGTGGTTAAGAGATATCGGACGAACAGAAGGATTTTCAATAGAGCGGATTCGTTCGGCAGGCTATCAACTGGAAATTTCTGATAAAAAAAAGTTTCTAAGATTTTTATCTCATGCAAAACGTCAAGAAAAGATCGATAACGGGAACCCGAAAGAACGAATTAAGAATATCGAACTTCTCCTGCTGTTTCATGAAGAATACATTACGATGCAGCAGATTTCAGAATGGTTAGAGGTAAGTCTTTCAACAGTTAAAGCAGATATCAAACAAGTCGAATTGTTTTGCAAGGACTACGGATTAACTTTATTCAGCAAAGCACATTATGGTTTGAAGATTGTCGGGACTGAAGAGAAGAAAAGACAAGCAATTCTTTATTTGATTCGCAACATTATCCATACACCCGTCCTGACGGAACGATATAAAGCTTTTCACTTCGTCTTTGATGAAGAGGCGCTACGTTCCTGTTTATCAGAAAAGTTGCAACAGCATCAACTTAAAGCGAGCGATATTGTTTTTGAGAATATCATACAGCATATTCGATTGCTTGTTTTTCGAATCACACAAAATAATACTTTAACGAATGACGAACGAACCGTAAGGACAGCAACCGATAAGTATGACCTTTTAACAGAAGATTTGGTCTCCTATTTGGAAACGGCTTATCCCATTACTTTTTCTACTATGGAAAAAAATTATTTGCATGAGCAACTGAGAGGAAAATTTTCGGTCCTTGATGATCGAACCAGTAATCAGCAATTGAAACAAGCAATTGAAAAAACACTAGAGCTTGTCGATTTACGTTACCATACACAGTTTAGAACAGATCAAGAATTAGGTAATGCCCTGTTGATGCATGTCGCTCCATTACTTCAAAGACTGTATACCGGACATCAACTAGATAATCCGATCATTGATGACATTTATACGCAATATGCCAATGTATTCAACGTTGCGATGGTGTTCATCAGTGAATTAAACAAGGACTTGGACGCAGATATCAGCAAAGATGAGATAGGCTACGTTGCTATCTATTTCGCAGCTAGTCTTGAGAAGCAGGCGAATCAGTTAATCGATGATTATAAAAAAATAGCTGTCATTTGTTCTACGGGTGGCGGTGCTTCTTATTTATTGAAAGTTAATTTAGAGCGGCTTTTCAGCAATGCTGAAGTCACCACATTTGCTTTGAACGAAGTTGATCAGATTGATAAAAGTTTTGACTTACTGATTTCCACTGTTCCTCTGGATCAGGAACAGTTTGCTATCCCTATCATCTACACAAAAACGATTTTAAATCGGGCAGAAATCAATAAAATCGAAAAAGATTTAAGCCTATTGCGGGAATCGGAAAATAAAGTATTTGATGTACACCAGTTTATTCTCAGTTTATTTGATCCTCAGTGGTTTCAAATTGATACGGAATCAGAAGATTATTTGCAACTACTAGAAAGCGAAGCGGCTCGTTTAGAAGATGGGTGGGCCGAGCAGGGATTTAAGCACAGTGTTCTTGAGAGAGAAAAAATGATCGATACCATCTATCAAAATGGTATCGCAGGACCCCATCCTATGGAGCAGGCAGCGATCAGGGAAGTCATCGATGTCATTTTGTTAAGAAAATCAATTTGGTACAGTAAAAAAGAAATCAAGGTTATTTTCTTGATCAATATCAAGAAAGATCATTTAAATCTGCATAAAGAAATCAGTCGATTGATGATCAAAATGATGGAAGACCAAGCGTTAGACAATCAACTAGCCAAAATCACGAATTTTCAAGACTTTAAGTCTTATATACAAAGTTTAATGAAAGAAGGATGAAACAATGAACGAAAAAGAAGTTGATATTTTTAAAATCATCTCTGCAGCAGGAGATTCGCGAGGAGCAGCTTTTGAAGCGCTAAGATTCGCCCGTAAAGGGGATTTTGAACAGGCAGAAGCAAAAATGAAAGAAGCCAAAGAAAGGAGTATTGATGCCCATGATGTCCAGACAAAGTTGATTACCGGTGAACTGAATGGCGAGAAAACAGAAACTAGTCTATTAATGGTTCATGCGCAGGATCATTTAATGACAAGCTTATTGGCACGCGATTTGATTGAAGAAATGATTGGTATGTTAAAGGAAAAAAGCGAAGAAAATAAGTAATCAAAAAAAGTAGGAGGAAAGAAACATGAAAATATTGCTTGTTTGTGCAGGAGGCTTCTCAACGACAATGATGATGGAGTCAATGAAAAAAGTTGTCAAAGAATCAAAAAGCTTAGATGAAAAAGACTATCCAATGGAGGCAATCGGTGTCGACAAATTGGAACGCTATATCAATGACTATGATGTCATCTTAGTTGGGCCACAATTGAGTCACAAATATGATTTCATTAAAGGGGAAGCAGATAAAGTGAACAAACCAACTGTTTTATTAACGTCGGATATCTATGGGTCCATGGATGGGGCTACGGTAATGAAACAAGCGTTGGTTGCATATCGTAAGAATGAAGCATTGAAAACTCAATAATTAGGAGTGAAAAAAATGGAAAGTCCAAAAAAACAGGGTGCTTTTGAAAAAGTAGAAGCATTTATTCGTAAAACATTGGTGCCGGTTGCTAATAAAGTTGATAGTAATGCTTACTTGACTGCGATCAAAAAAGGAATGGTCGTAATGACACCAGTGCTATTATTAGGGTCTGTTGCAGCAATTTTTCCGTCTATTCCTGAGTTCATTACTACACAGGGAGTTGCAAATTGGTTTGAAAGCTACGGTTATATTTTTGGGATTATTTCAAAAGTTTCATTAGGGTTAGTTGGTTTGTATGCAGTTCTAGCAATTTCGTATTTCTTAAGTGAACACTATAAACTTTATACAGTGGGATCAATGATGTTGTCAGCAATTGCCTTTTTGATTGTAGCAATGGATGTGGATGACAACGGCAATATCGTCGCCAGCTATCTTGATTCTAAGGGCTTATTTACTGCAATTTTCATAGCGATTATTTCGGTCAAACTCTACCAATTCTTCACGAAGCACAAGTTGGTGATCAAAATGCCAGAGGGGGTTCCGGATTTTGTTTCCAGTTCTTTCGAATTGATCACGCCCACTGCGGCTATCGGGGTTCTGTTTATTGTGATCCGTGCGGTTACCGATAGTTTATCTGGGGGTGTTCTTTTACCGCAAGTCATCATGGATATTTTAGCACCGGCTATTGGCAGTCTAGATTCGCTATGGGTGATTTATCTAGTATTAGTTTTACGGTTGGTTTTCTGGTTTTTTGGTATCCATTCAGCGGTTCTTTCCCCGATTCTTTCACCAATCGCAGTGCAATATTTGTCCGAGAACATTGCAGCGCACGAAGCGGGAGAACCATTACGCCATGTCATTACGAATGGTACCTTATCGGCCTTTGCCAACTTTACCGGTTCTGGTGTGACGATTGGCTTAGTTTTAGCAATGATCATCAGTAAGTCACAACGATACAAAAAAGTAGGGGCAGTTGCTTTACTCCCTTCCATGTTTGGTATCAATGAACCTGTGTTGTTCGGTGTGCCGATCATCTTGAATCCAGTTTTGATGATTCCATTTATCTTTGGTGGGGCATTAGTAGGAATGTTCCCAATGATTTGTATGAAACTAGGTTTACTGAACTACCCGATTTTTGATCCGCCTTATGTGCCAATATTTATGGAAGGGTTTCTCACAGGATTCGATTGGCGAGCAGTCATCATTCAAGTGATTCAAGTCGCTTTATCTTTTGGCTTATATTTGCCATTCTTCAAAGTATTGGAGAAACAAGAATTCGAGCGGGAAGCATTATTAGAAGCAGAAAAAGGCAACTCAGTCATCTCAGATGAAGATGAACAATACTTAACAGATATTGATTTCTAGCCAAAGGGGCTGGGGCATAAGTTAGAACAAGTAGCGGATAAACAATAGTGTGGGGAATCTTGTCTGGTAAATTGGGGTACTAGTCCTCTTGCAAAAGAAACCATTCTATCGGTCATCACTTATCTTGTGAACTTGTGCCCCGTTTTTACTATTCTGAGTATATTGTTTACCCTTGAGACGAGAATCAACTATTAAAGATGATTCAGGTTAGAAAAGGAATGAGGGGAAAATAGATGAGGATCGATGCATTAAGAGCAAAACTAGCGGAAAAAAAATTATCCGGACTTGTAGTCACAGATAAAACGAATCGTCGCTATCTTTGCGGATTTACGGGGTCAAACGGCTTACTACTAGTTACTGAAAATAAATTAATTTTGTTTGTGGACGGTCGTTATACAGAACAAGCGTCTCAACAAACAACTGGTGTGGAAATTTGTGAGATCCCGATTGGAAGTCATTTGATCGAAGTAATGCGACCATTTATTGCAGGACTGAAGGTAGGTTTTGAGGCGGAAACCATTTCCTATCAGACTTTTACTGAACTTCACTTTTTAATGAAGGAGGCCAATGGTCAGCTAATCGCCACCAAAAACATGGTGGAAAGTTTAAGAATGATCAAATCATCTAAAGAAATTTGTGCCCTCAGACAGGCGGCGCAGATTGCCGATCAAACATTAGAACGGATCATGCCAATGATTCGAGTAGGGATGACAGAACTAGACTTAGCGAATGAACTCGATTATCGTAGCAAGAAATTAGGTAGCGAAGGCCCGGCTTTTGAAACAATCGTCGCTTCTGGAGAGCGTACCGCGTTGCCTCATGCCCATGCTAGTCAGAAAAAACTTGAAGCGAATGAGCTGATCATGATTGACTTTGGAACGATCTACGACGGGTATTATTCGGATATCACACGGACGATAGGCTTTGGCGAAGTAAAACCCGAGATTCGAGAAACTTATGAGATCCTATTGGCAGCTCAAAAATCAGCTGTTCAAAAGGTTTCTTTCAATAAAACGTTAGGAGAGATTGATCAAGTTGCAAGACAAGCACTGAGGAAAGAGGGCCTTGAGGATCATTTTAGTCATAATTTGGGACATGGCATTGGTCTTTCTTGTCATGAATATCCGGCCCTAGCACCCCAAAATGAGTTGCCAATTCAAGCCAATATGACGTTCACAATTGAGCCAGGAGTCTATTTCCCGAAAGAAAAATTCGGTATTCGCATCGAGGACGATGTATTAGTAAATGATCTGGGGAATGCTGAACTTTTGACGAAATTCAGTAAGGAGTGGATAACCATTGATTGCAACCGATAAATTATTAATGCGTCTTTCTAATTTAGATGCACTGCCTGGTCAAGAGTCTCAAGTGCAAGAGGTGCTGATGACGATCATTGATTCGAATGGTATCAAAGATTCATTTGGAAACCTCTATTTTGGAGATTTGACAACAAAAAAGAAAAAAATCGCACTCTATGCCCATATGGATGAAGTCGGTTTTTTTGTCCACCGTATCACAGAGGAAGGCTTTGTCTACTTCTATCCGATTGGTGGATGGTGGGGGCATGTCATTTTGGGGCAGCAAGTGCGAGCAACTTGTCGTAAAAACGGCTCTATCATAGAAGGTGTGGTGGGAACACTACCAAAATCAACGCATGCAATGTCGGAAGTAGTACCAATCAGTGAGATGTATATAGATTTTGGGGCCAAATCAAAACTTGAATTGGAAGCTGCTGGTTTGCAGATTGGTGATATGATTTTGCCAAATACTCAAGCCAAGAAAAGTTTTAATCAGCAGAAGATTATTGGTAAAGCATTGGACAATCGTGTTGCCTGTACGATCATGGCTCAGATCAAAAATCAGATTAAAACGCAACATGTCGAAATCATTGGTGTGGGGACTGTTCAAGAAGAGGCTGGGACACGAGGATCGAAAGTTGCCGCGCAGCAAGTAGATGCCGATATCAATATCGTTATTGATGTAGCCAATGGGAAAGATACGCCAAAAGCTGCGGACTATCCTAATCGTATTCAAGGCAAAGGTCCAGGTCTTGTTCTGGCCGATAAAACCGCATTAGGAAATATAAAGCTGTTGGATTACTGCAAGGAAGTTGCTGAAAGCAATCAAATTCCTTGGCAATATGATTTGTTAGCCGGAGGTGGAACGGATGCTGGTTCGGTTCAGTTAGAGGCCGGTAAACCAACCCTAGTCTTTTGCGTGCCGGTTCGCTATTGCCATTCGTGGCATTCCATCGTGGACATCAATGACGTTGAAGCGACGATCGAGTTGATTTCTGCGGTTATTCGTTCCTTGGATGAAGGAGGGATCGATCTTGAGTAACTTTAAAGAACAGCGCTCTCGCTACGGCACGTATTCGACCCAGTGGGATTATGTCCAAGATCGTTTCGGAGAAAAAGGGCTATTGCCCTTCTCAATCTCAGATATGGATTTTATGATCCCTGATGGAACCAAAGAAGTATTGGCTAAAGCTGTGACTAGAGGTTTTTTCGGTTATACACGCTGGAACCATCTTGATTATAAGCAGAGCATCAGCCATTGGTTTTTGCAGGAATTTGATTGTACGATTGATCCAAACTGGTGTGTCTACTCGCCAAGTGTCATTTATAGCTTATCTCTTTGCATCCAACTATTAAGTCGAAAAGGAGACAAAGTAGTAACATTTACCCCGTGTTATGATGCCTTTTATCATTGTATCGCCGGTAACGAACGGAAGTTGATCCCATTTTCCTTAACCAATGATGGGGAACGGTTTACGGTTGATTTTGATGCTTTAGCCAACGTATTTGCCATCGAAAAACCAGCAATTTTTCTGTTATGCAATCCGCACAATCCAACTGGCCGAGTGTTCACTGATCAAGAACTATCCAACTTGGTTTCGCTATGCCAAATGCATAACGTCGCTATCTTGAGTGATGAGATCCATATGGATGTCCGGCGCCCAGGAGAAAAACATCGACCTATCTTAGAATTTATTGATTCAATAGAGGTGCCTGCAGTTTTGCTATCCTCCGCATCAAAGACGTTCAACACGCCAGGACTGGGTGGCTCTTATGCTATCTTTTTGGATGAAAAATTACGAGAAAGATTTTTGACGATATTGAAAGCAAGAGATGGTCTATCGTCGATTCCATATCCTGCACTACTAGCGACAATGGACTGTTATCGGAATCAAAAGAAATGGGCCGTTGAACTCAATCAAACAATCGACGAGAACTTTTTCGAAGCAAAGAAGATACTGTCTGCTGATCCGCGAATTCATTTCACTATTCCAGAAGCAACCTACTTAGGCTGGATCAACATAAAAGATTTACCTTATAGTATGGATGAATTGCAAAGTGTTCTGGTAAAACAAGAAAGAATCGCGATCATGAATGGTGAGGTTTATGGACCAGAAGGTAAGACTTACCTGCGGTTTAATCTAGGTGCACCAAAAGAGAAAATCATTGCTGGGTTGGAAGGTCTCATGCATGCCATTGACTCTTTGGATCAGAAACATTTGAATTAGTCAGAGCGTCATAGGATACTTGTGAATGAAAATTTACTGATCAAAAAAACGGAAATCATTAAAGGCTCAAAAACTTTTTATCAAAGTTTTTGAGCCTTTTTTGTCGAAGCGTGCTCTTTTAACTTTCATTCCAACCCTTTAGAATTTCTAAAGATAAAAAACAACCCGCAAAAAAGATGATACCTCTCTAGTTATTTATTTTAGCAGAAAGGGATTACGAGTATCGTTGATAGAACAAGGTTGCTGAATGTTCAAGTACTAAACAAACGAGGTCAGAAAGGAACATTATGCCAAAGCGTGACAGTGAAGTGACAAAAATGAAACGCCAAGCAGCAGCATATTATGCTATATTTTACACAATTAGGTCATCTTTTATGAGAGGATAAATTATTCTTTAGACTATAAAAAATAAAAGTTCCGCAAAAACCAACCGGAAGTCCTATAGATTAACCAGCCATTCTTACGTAAGATGGAATGAGAGTATGACAAATGATAAGAAGAAAGGGTGAGACATCATCGAAAACAAACATGGATTAACCTCAGCAGAGGTAAAAGCACGGATTCAACGGGGAGAAGTCAACAAATCAAAGAAAGATAAGACGAATTCGTATCCGAAAATCATTTTTACAAATGTTTTTACTTTTTTTAATCTGATCAACAGCCTCCTCTTTTTCTTAGTGGCATTAACTGGTTCTTATCAGAATGGCTTATTCGTTTTTGTCGTTTTTAGTAATGTGATCATTAACATGTTTCAAGAAATCCGTTCGAAGCGAACCCTTGATAAACTGGCGCTGTTAAAAGTTGCCAAAGTCAATGTGTATCGTGATGGCAATTTAGAAACATTGCCGATCCATAAATTAGTCCTAGATGACATTCTGTTATTGAAGAATGGTGACCAAGTTCCGGCAGATGCCAAAGTCATCGAAGGTTCATTGGAAGTGAATGAATCGCTATTGACAGGAGAAATGGATAGCATCAGTAAGGAACCTGATGCTGAACTGTTTTCAGGCAGCTTTGTCACAGCCGGTGAGGCACTTTGCCAAGTCATCCACGTCGGCGAAGAAAATTATATTGAAAAAATCAATAAGGAAGCGAAAACGATCAAGCGACAAAAATACTTGATTCAAGGAAGTCTGAACAAAGTCATTCGCTGGATCAGTATGATTCTGATTCCATTGTGTACGTTGTTATTCCTTAAACAATATTTTATTACACATGCCTCTTTCAACAAAGCCATTTTGCGAACTGTCGCCGCAGCTGTAGGAATGTTTCCAGAAGGATTATTTTTACTGACGAGTGTGACCTTAACCATCAGTGCCGTCTATCTGGCACGAAAAAAAGTCTTGGTGCAAGAGCTTAACTGTATCGATGCGTTAGCACGAGTGGATGTTCTTTGCTTAGATAAAACGGGAACGATCACAGAAGGACAAATGACAGTAGAGAAAGTGATCCCTTTTACCTCAGAAGAAGAAATGACAGAGATCACGCAAAATCTACTGGCACATTTACCGGACAAGAACCCAACGGCCATGGCATTAAGAGACTTCTTTCCAGAGAAGGAAACGTATGCGATGCAGCATGTCGTGCCTTTTTCTTCGGAACGAAAATTCAGTTGTGTTTCTTTTGAAGGAAAAGGGACCTACTTTATTGGTGCGGCCTCTATTCTTTTATCCAACGAGCATGCCCCTGTTTTAAAACAAGAACGAGCGCTGGCTGAACAAGGGTATCGGGTCATTGTATTGGCACATAGCCCCCAGACTTGCGAAAATCATGAGTTGCCTGCAACGATTGAACCTTTAGGATTTTTCTTATTATCGGATACGGTCCGATCAGATGCCAAAGCTACTCTAGAGTATTTCAGATCCCAAGCTATTCAGTGCAAGATCATCTCTGGCGATGATCCGGTCACGGTTAGTCAAATCGCCAAAAAAGTCAATCTTCCCGGAGCGTCTGATTATATCGATGTTTCGACGCTTACCTCCGAAGAACTGAAAGAGGCAGTCGGCAACTATCAGATTTTTGGTAGAGTGACTCCACAGCAAAAAAAAGAAATGGTGATTTATTTAAAAGAAATGAATCATACGGTTGCTATGACAGGAGATGGGGTCAACGATGTCCTAGCTCTTAAAGAAGCCGATTGCTCGATCGCAATGGCATCAGGAGTCGATGCAGCAAGACAAGTGGCAAATTTAGTTCTGCTGGAAAACCAGTTTTCGGCGCTGCCTTCGGTACTGGATGAAGGGAGAAGAGTCATCAATAATATTACCCGCTCAGGGTCGCTCGTTTTGGTTCAAGTGCTTTTCTCCATCTTGATCACTATGGGAACACTGTTATCGGGGACCGCTTATCCTTTTGAACCGATCCAACTTACGATCATCAATGCTTGTTTTGTAGGCATTCCTACCTTTTTGTTGAATTTCGAACCGGATTTCAATCGGATCAAAGGCGCCTTTTTGTCTACTATTTTCAAAAATGCCTTCCCGGCTTCGCTGTCAATCGCAATTGGAACATTACTTATTATTAATATCGGGCACTTGTTCGGCAGCAGTGGTCAAGCTTTATCGATCATGTGTGTGATTTTTACTGCATGGAATTACATCTTGATCCAGCGGAAAATTTATCCGCCAAACAGCAAGTACCGAACATTTGTCTTCTTCGGCACACAGCTTCTCTACTTTATCGCATTGATTGTCGGAAGAGATCTATTTAATCTCGGCAATACGACCTATATCAATTTGATTTTGTTGGTCGCATTACTCAACTATTCCGTCTTTATCCAACGATTAGCGAGCAAACTGGTCCATCGTGTTTTTCGGCGCTATGCTAAAAAAGGTGTCCTTCAAAAATCCTAACTTGAAAACAGCGCTAGTGAAGGCGCTGAGATAGAGTAGATCAGAATCTAAGGATTTAGTAAGGCTTTTCTCAAATTGCTGGTTAATGAATGGATTTAAGCCATTTTAGTGCAGCATCTTCCGGGTGGTCAGTTATGACATCAGGAAGAATTGGCTTTTCTTCATACAGTATCCCATTGGAACCTTTGATTTTTGTACCTGCTAAGGACAAAGCGTATTTTCCATAAAGAGGAATCATTGAAACCCCTGTGGCATAACCAGCTGTTTCTTCTCCAAAAGAGGAAACATGGTCTTGTCCTAAAAGAGCAACCAGTAGAACTTCAGCTGAACTAGCAGTCTGATGATCTGTTAAGACAGCAATAGGCAAGTGATGAAAGTTTAAGTTAGTTGGTAGACTTAAATTATCTTCTTCAAAACATATTTTCCCGTCTTTCTTGAAGACGGGGATTTTTTTGTTAGGAGAAGTAAATTCGAATAGTTTACCTTCTTTAAAGAAAGGAGCGCATGCCCCTAACATAGGCATCATATTGCCACCGGTATTCCCTCGTAGATCAATAATGACACCTTTGGGATCAGAAATCTTGGAAAGTTGTTCGAGTGCTGTAGTAACGTAAGTGTGCACATTTTCTTCATCACTAGCAGGAAATGAAGGCAAAAGGAGGGTCACAATGTTGTCTTCTGCCAAGATTCTAGGGAAAGTAAGCAGAGCTGGATTGAAAAGTGGCGCTTTATCCTCTTGGACTTCAATAATAGCTGAATGATCACCACCAGCTTCCTTTATGGCTTCATTGAGCATGGGCACAACATCATCAAACGTATCGTCTTTTTTGACTTGAGCTAGATAGTTTGGTATTTCTTTCTCAAATCCGGTCTCTTTTGCATATACTCCATAATTCTCCATAATTGTTAATGCATCTTTTGTTAATCGATAGACGGAAGGTGGAATCATATAGATCGGTTTATTAAAAAGTGCGAGTCCGATCTGTAGTCCAAAGAAATGGATCGACAGTCCTAAAATTGCACCGACGGAAAAAAGAGCGATTAATACTTTCTTCATCTCATACACTCCAATCAATTTTTTATAGGTGGGATTCATTCATTTTAACAGATTATATTGTCAAAATAGAATGATAAGTTATTTTGTTACTAATGAGGGGCTATATCTAACATTTGAAGGAATAAGTTTGTATTTGGAGGATAGATTGGATTTTATCGAAAATCGGAAATGTAAAGGAACCTTTACACAAGCTGTGAAATATGGTAACTTCTATGTAAAGGAAACTTGACAGGAGTGAGAAGATGCCAGTCATCAATCGTTTAAGAAGCATACGTGAGGAACAAGGATTATCACAAGGCGAATTAGCAGCGATTATGGGCGTTTCTCGTCAAACGATCAACGCCATCGAAACCCACAAATACAATCCTTCATTAGAGTTGGCATTACGGATTGCTCATTATTTTAAATTATCAGTGGAGGAGCTGTTTAAATTGACTGGAGGCACAAACGAATGAAAAACAAGTGGGCAAGTATTTTTGAGAAAGTATTACACGTGCTGTGGGTAGCAGCAAATTTGATTTTCTTTACCTGGGTAGGCTATTGGTTTATTGGAGTCTTATTTATTCTTGGCTTTTATCTCTTGTATGGATTACTTCTTCGATCAGTGAGTAGAATGGAAAAAGAGTCTTATGATGAACGGCAGAATCAGTTGAAAAGCAATAGCTATAAGTGGGGATTGAAAGTTGGATTTATATTATTATTTACTATGCCTGGTTTTTTCAGTAATCCTAGTGATTTTGCGTTTTTCCTCATGGGGATCGTAGGTAGTGTGATAGTAGGCTATCAAATGTTGAGTGGCAGTTTTTTTGGACACAATGCAAGGAAGGGAGAAGTCTATACTATCTTGAGCGTCTTTCTTTTTATCGGTGCAGGAGGTACGTTTCTTTACTGCCGCGACATGGTCATTGGTTCACAGAAGCTAGTTGCAGAGGGGAGAATCACCATTGATTCCGGGTTTTGGCTTGTTTTAGCCAGTTTAGTGATTAGCCTAACGGGCTGGATGTATGTGTTTAAGGAAAGAGCAAATAAGGCTTAGAATTATACTATTATACTTAGGGTACCTATTTCCTTGGCTTATGTTCTTCTCCATCAATAATTAATTTTATAATATTAGAAATCTACTAACCCGAAAAGCCCAAAAAATTTTGGGCTTTTATTTTTATCTATAAATTTTTTTACTTATAAATGCCCAGGTCTAATTATCTGAAAGTCATGATTGAACAGCAAAGAAAAAAATTCCACAATGCTCTTTCCAATTTCTTTAAAAGCGCTTTCTTTTTTTCTGTTATTCTTAGTGTAATAAGAGATGGAAGGAGCGAAAGAATGGAAACAGTCAATGAAAATCAAACAATATTTGATCGGAATGTTATTGATCTAAATATGAAAGCCAGCACAAAAGACGAAGTGATTCGTGAATTAGCTACTCTATTGTACAAAGAAAATTATCTCAGCAAACTTGACGATTTTATTGCCTCTGTATACGAGCGTGAGGCAGAAGGGATCACAGGAATGGGGAATAACGTGGCAATTCCCCATGGAAAATCAGATTCGGTCATGCGAGCTGGAATCGCAATCGGTAAAACAAACAAAATGATCCACTGGGAATCTTACGATAATCAACCAGTTAATTTTTTCTTTTTGTTTGCGGTTCCGGACGATGTATCTGGTGCAAAATTACACCTGCAATTGTTGAGTAAGGTTGCAGCAAAATTAAGTGATGATGAACTATTAAACCGATTAAAAATAACCCACTCAGTTGATGAGGTTATCGATCGATTAAAGATTTAAGGAGGAAGAAAATGAAAATAGTTGGAATCACTGCTTGTACAGCAGGAATCGCGCATACGTATATTGCAAAGGAAAAAATTGAGAAAGCTGCCATAAAAGCTGGGGATGATGTGAAAATTGAGACGCAAGGTTCGATTGGGGTAGAAAATGAATTAACTGAAAAAGATATTCGTGAAGCAGATATCGTGTTGCTAGCTACGGATATTGGCGTATCTCGGGAACGATTCAAAGGGAAAAAAGTCATTGACATTCCCATAGCAATGATCATGAAATCACCAGAAGGTGTAATCAAGAAAATTCATGAAAAATTAGGCTTATGATCAAGGAAAGGAGTAGCATACATGAAGGGGAAATTTGAGGTAAAGAAACACGTAATGACAGGAATTTCGTATATGATTCCGATCATTGTAGCCGGTGGTATTTTGGGGGCACTAGCAAAAGGGTTTGGCGGATACAATATTGGAGATTTAGTTCAACCGGGAGTCACGCCGTTTTCTGAGATGGATCCTTATACGTGGACAGGTTTTTGGTGGGGAGTCAACAAGCTGAGTTCCTATGCCATGGCCTTTGCGGTTGCGGTTATGGCTGCTGGCACCGCCTATTCCATTGCTGGACGGCCAGCTATTGTACCAGCACTTATTTTAGGATATACCGCTAATGAAACAAAAGCCGGATTTTTAGGGGGCTTGCTGGTCGCTTTTGTGATTGGTTATGGTGTGAATTGGGTGAAAAAATGGAAAGTCCCAAGTTGGATGCAAGGCTTGATGCCGGTCTTGGTTATCCCAGTAATAGTTACTTTAGTTAGTGGGATGTTGTTTCTAATGATTTTCTCGCCACCGTTAGCTTTCATTATGGATAGATTCCAACAATGGATCATTGCGCTGAATGGCGGAGCAAAGTCTGTGATCGGTGGGGTAATCGGTGCCTGCATGGGATTTGATTTAGGCGGGCCTATCAATAAAACTGCTTCACTGGCAGCCAATGCATTAGGAGCAGATGGAATCAACGGTCCAATGGCGGCTAAACTAGTTGGAGGGATGACACCGCCAATCGGGGCATTCATTGCCACTTTGTTAGCCAAAAAAAAATTTGCACAAGCACAAATCGATACCGCTAAAGCTGCTTTTCCAATGGGATTATGTTTTATAACCGAAGGTGTACTGCCATTTGCGGCAGCAGATCCAGTTCGTTTCATCATCAGCTCCGTATTAGGATCTGCAACTGCTGGAGCAATAGCGGTAGGATCTGGCGTGGAATCAGTTGCGGCTCATGGCGGTATTTTTGTGATACCAATGATGACGAATCCATTAATGTTCGTTGTAGCTCTGGTGATCGGTTCAGTTGTTACCGGCGTTGTCTATGCGGTCATCAAACGTGAAACGGTAGCAGAAACTGAAACAGTAGAAAACAGTGAAACAGACGATTTCGATTTTGACATTACTTTAGAAGAATAAGAAACGCGATCATATGAAGAAGAGGGGGACAACAATGTTAGTAAGTATGAAATCAATTTTAGAAGATGCCAATAAAAATTATTATGGTGTGATGGCGATGAATAGTATCAATATTGAAATGGCGCGTGCAGGAATCGAAGCAGCCGCAGAACAGCGTTCACCGATCATCATTCAATTCGGTCCTGGTCAAATGAAAAATCATGCACATAAAGAAGAAATGATTCCATTGATCAAGGAACTGGCAGCCAGAGTTACTATTCCTGTTGCGTTGAATCTAGATCATGGCATGGACTTCCAAGTCATTGCTGAATGTATCAATCAAGGCTTTACAAATGTCATGTTTGACGGTTCAAGCCTGTCTTATGAAGAAAACTTGCAAAAGACGGCAATGGTCTGCAGTCTTGCACATAGTGTTGGCTGTTCTGTTGAAGCAGAATTAGGACATGTAGGACAAGCGTTGAACGAAGATGATGCAAATATGGATCTTTACACAAATCCTGAACAAGCATTACACTTTGTTCAAAAAACAGATGTTGATGCTCTAGCTGTTGCGATTGGTACCGCACATGGCAACTACCCCAAAGGGAAAATACCACAACTAGACTTTGAGCGTTTAGCAGAGTTAAAAGAAACGTTGCAGATGCCATTAGTGCTTCATGGAGGAAGTGGTTGCGGGAAAGCCAATTTAAGAAAAGCAGTTTCTTTAGGAATCAATAAAATCAATGTGGCTACAGATGCGTTCACTGTTGCAAAAGAAGCCATGATGAGAGAACTAAAAAAAGACGAGCAAACGGATTATATGCATTTATGTATGGCTGATGAAGCAGGAGTCAAGCAATTTGTGAAAGATTACATTGAGGTAATCGGCTCAAAGGATCGTTATATTTTCGGCGAGGTTACTTACACGGGTCATGAATAGTTGATGAAAGGCAGAATCTGATAGGAGGGCTTTGGATTTGATAAAAGACAAATTAGTAAAGAGAGAGATCTTACGTTTTCTTCAGAAAAATCCGGAGACCTCTATCAAAAAAATAGCTGAATATGTTGGCAAATCTGAAAAATCGATTCGGAGGAAAATCGCCCAAATCGATGATTTGTTGGTAGAAAATAAACTTGGACGAATTGATACGAAGCCTGGTAGAGGGATCTTATTTGTTCTCTATCCAAATAAACAAAACCAGTTATTAAAACATTTTAGTGATTTTTCTATACCTGAAGGAATTTCCCAAAATGATGAATGGACATTAATTTGTTTGCTGTTGGAAAGGGCGAGTAATCACTTTATCACTCAAGTAGAATTAGCTGAAAAATTATATGTCAGTATACCTACTTTCAGAAAACTAATGAGTCATGTGAAAGAATGGTTTGCTGATCATCATATTATGATTCAAACGATTCCCGGAAAAGGACTTACTTTGGTAGGTGATGAATATTCAAAACGGGTAGCGATTCGAGATGCGATCCTTCTGCAAGAAGATGAAAAACAAACTGTTGTTTTGCAACGATTTGCCAGAGGAATATCTGTTGAAGAAATCTCTGAGATTATTCGAAAAGCAGAAAGTGATTGGAAAATCAAATTTTCTAATACCTCATTTATCAAAATACGAATCATGCTGATTTTGAGCGTTGGAAGATTTTCTTATGCCTCTGATATGCCAACGATTGATGATTTTGAAAGAGAATACACCAATGAATATAGTTTTGTTGAAACCCTTTATCGTGGATTAGAAAAAAGAGGATTCGGAACATTCAATGAGGTAGATAAAAGAATACTTACTGCGGAAATTCTTGTATCAAATAAATTGCGCTGGAAGGATTCGGCAGCACTCACTAATTTAAAAAATCAGTATGATAACGATTTGCTTGAATTTGTTCATACAATCATTTCATCTATTTCAGAAATTTTGCAACAGCCATTGACGGAAGACAAAATTTTGGAAGAAGAACTGACAAACCATCTTCGTTCTGCTATTTTTCGAATGAAATACGGGCACAAAAATTCATCTGAATTGACCCGAGACTTGAAAAAACTCTATGGTCGCGTCTTTTTGAGTGTTTGGTCAACAAGTCAATTATTTGAGGACTACTATAATGTACAGTTAACCGAAGATGAGATTGCTTACATCGTTTTGTATATCGAAGCCGCTATATTGAGAAATCAAAGTCAAGTTGATGCTTATTTAGTAACGGATCGAGGCCGTTCCCAAAGTTTGTTTGCCACTGAATATATTAAAAAAAATATTCCAGAAATCAAAGAGATTTATATTATACGAGAAGAAGAAATTGACTCTACCAGAAAAGATGTCCTTTATTTAACGATGGTTCCAGTAGATTCGGTCACTGCAGTTCCGATTTCTTATCTTCCTTCAAACAAAGATCTTGTGAATATTCGAACGGCTCTTTCTCGTTGGGGAATTGTACCTGGATCAATCTCTATTTTTTCCGATGCATCCAAGCCGTTGCTGGATCCAAGATTGATCTTCGTAAATCAAACATATACAAACAAAGAAGAAGTCGTGACATTTTTATCCAATCAACTAGAAAGTTTAGGGTTTGTATCGCCAAATTTCTATCTGACGGTTTGGAAAAGGGAACAAAAGACAACTACCTGTATCGGTCATCATACAGCGATTCCACATGGAAGTATGACAGAAGTATTTGAACCTAAAGTAGCAATAATGGTTTTGAAAGAACCAATTCTTTGGTACGAGGATGAAATGGTGGACACGGTCTTTTTACTGGCCACTAGAATGCAGACCCCGATTGAAATTAGACAGAACAAACATTTTTATCGGGAATTAACCGATTTCACAGAAAACGACTCACTAATGGCCGCTTTTAAAACGAAAAAAAACGCTTTGGCAGCTTTCAATTATCTTTTTTTAAAAATAAATGAGGTGGAAAAGAATGAAAATCGCACTTTTGAACGAATTTAGTCAGGCAGCAAAGAATCCAATTATCCTAAATGAATTGACAACAATCGGCAACAAATATGGTCATGAGGTTTATAATGTTGGCATGAGTGAACCTTTATTATCAGAAGATCTGCCAGAAGCTTACAGCAAAGACAATCCACGTTTGACTTATATTCATTTAGGTATTCAAGCGGCACTGCTGCTTCATTCAGGAGCGATTGATTTTATTGTGACTGGCTGCGGCACTGGACAAGGCGCATTAATGTCTCTAAATGCCTATCCCGGTGTGATATGCGGGTATTGTATCGAACCAACCGACGCATATCTTTTTTTGCAAATCAATAATGGTAATGCCCTGTCTTTGCCTTATGCTAAAGGATTCGGCTGGGGCGCAGAGCTAAACCTGGAAACAATCTTCGACCGTGCTTTTGGTTCTAACAAAGGAAATGGGTATCCTAAAGAACGGAAAGCATCACAAAATCGCAATGCAGAAATATTGAATGAAGTAAAACAGGTGATGGCAAAACCACTACTGTCAGGTTTGAAAGCACTGGATCCAGCTTTGGTTCGCACCGCGTTAACCCCACGTTTTTTGGAATGTTTTGACGCTGGCTGCCAAAATCCTTCAATAAAAGCCTTTATAGAAAAAATGAGATAGGAATGAAGAAGAGTAATCAACAACCCGAAGTAGGGAGAACTACTTCGGGTTGTTTGTCTATCACTTATGGTAGAGAAATCTTCCTTTTCATCCCCACATTCTGTCTTTATATTCCTTTTATGGTAGACTACAACTAGACAGAGGAAGATAAAGCAGCAGTGAAAATACATAGCATAAGGAGCAACTGTTTATGGCAACGATTCGAGATATTGCAAGAATGACTGGTTATTCCATCACTACGGTTTCCCGGGTTATCAACGGCCATCCGTATGTGGAAGAACAAAAGCGTCAAACCATTTTAGCCATGATGAAAGAACTGAACTATAAGCCGAATAAGATCGCTCAGAAACTAAGCTCAGGAAAAACATTCAATGTGGGAGTCATCGTACCATTTGTCAACCATCCCTTCTTCGATAGAATACTAAATGGCATTATGGAAGAAGCATTTGCGCAACAATATAAGGTGACGCTTTTACCAACTAATTTCGATAAAGCCTTGGAGAAGGACTATTTAGAAGAGTTCGCTGCCAAAGGGTTCGATGGATTGATTGTCATCACTCGTGCCAACCATATTGAAACATTTCGCCCCTATCTTGAAAATGGCCCTATCGTTTTTTGCGAAGATGCCAGCGGAACGGATGTCCCATTTGTAACGATCGATCAAGTTGGCTCAGTGACAGCCAGCATCCTTTATCTTAAAGAACAAGGCGTTAAACGGTTAGGCTTGACTCTTGGCCGCAGCAAACGACTCAGCTGTAATTCGATCAATACGATCGCTAAAGCAAAGGAGCTCTTTCCCGGGTTTTCAGAAGAGGACATTTTTTGGGATTGTATCAAAGCAGAAGATGGCGAGGCTGCGGCTGTTTTTTTCAAAGACCGGGGCGTTGACGGGATCATTACCAATGGAGATGAAATCGCAGCGACAATATTGTCTCAATATGGGGAAAGAAAAGCACCTCTGATTATCGGTCAAGAAAACTTACTGATCAGTCGATTACTGAACTTTTCAACCGTTGAATTCCATTTGCACCTCTGTGGACAAGAAGCGTTCCGTCTATTCCAGGAACGGAGTAGGGAACAAATCGTTTTACCGTTTGAATTGCTTGTTCGCAGTTAAGCAATGCTCTAAAAATGTGTTATCAAAATTACCATTCTTTTTTAGGAGACTGCCGTTTTGCAAGAAAAGGATAAGAAAGCCCTCATGAGAATAGAGGGCTTCTTTTGTTGCTATTTTTTAGTGCATTCTTTTTTTACTTTAAAGAAAAATCTTTAATTTGTTATGAAATACCTATAATTTGTTCCTAGATATTTCATTAAGTAAGCGCTAACATAAAGTGTATCAAATTTTATTCTGAAAGGATGGATGTTGATGAAAAAAGTCGTTTTGGGATTGTTTGCCGCTAGTTCGTTGTTGCTTTGTGGGTTTTTGTTTGGGGTTGAGGGATCTGCCACGACTATTGAGAAATCGGAAAAAACATTTATGGTCTATTACCGCACATGGAGAGATCAAAGTATTCCATCTGAACAAAATAATCAGATCCGAATGACAGATATTCCTTATGGTATTGATGTGGTCAATGTGTTCCACGCAAATGTGAGTGATGCAGATAGTAAAGTCTTTTTTGATGAAGTCGCCAATGTTTATGCACCAGAATTACACAAGCGAGGAACAAAGCTTGTACGAGGATTAGATTATCGCGAACTATTGAAAGTTCCTACAACGCAGAGCCAACCAACAGCAAAAGAATTTAACGATTATGCAAAGCAGCTTTTAGATAAATATATGACACCAGGAATTGATGGCCTTGATTTTGATATGGAAAGTACTTATACTACCAGTCAACTGAAAATCGCCCATGGGGTGATCGAGGCCCTCTCACACTATATTGGACCGAAGTCAGACACAGATACACTGCTGATTTATGATACTGTAGATATCTTTTCCCTAGAGCCATTTACTCCTGTTTCATCAGCGTTCAGTTTTTTGGGTGCACAGCAATATGGATCGAATGCCACGCGGGCGGAGTCTTCATGGAACAACACGTTCTCAAAGACAGGTATCGAACGGTCTCAGTATTTAGTCGGTCTCTCGTTTCCTGAAGAACGTACCAATCAAACATGGGGAGATACCCGTGAACCTTATGAGTCCAGCAATCTCTATAGTGTCGCAAATTATGTCCGTACAACTGAAACTGGAGGCATGTTTCTTTATGCGATTGACCGCGATGGTATCCAAGGAAGAAACGATCAGTTGTTGAAGACGGACTTTCTCTGGACAAAAACGGCGATTTTGGAATCAAAAGGCTACTCTTTGGCGGAGTCGCAAGCTTTTGCTAAACATTATCTTGCTAGAAAGAACGACCAGTTTTCCGATCGCCAAGTTCAAGAATTAAGTCAACAAATCGAACGTGCCACTTCTCATTATGAAGTGAATCGAGTGTTTTTGGCTGCTAAGTATGAAGAAGCGGTCAGCCCTGAATATGACCCATTGAAAGAAGCTGCGCTTATGGCAGCAGAACAATAGACTCTATGCAAAAAAACTCTTCGTAAATGATGTGTAAATATCTGATTATTATAGGAGGCGTTGACAGTGAACAATAAGAATCAACTAGCAGTGAAACCATCTCGAAGATTCACAGTTGCTTTT
The DNA here is from genome assembly GCF_051714805.1 of Enterococcus sp. AZ091. NCBI lineage: Bacteria > Bacillati > Bacillota > Bacilli > Lactobacillales > Enterococcaceae > Enterococcus > Enterococcus sp. AZ091. The sequence continues at coordinate 200,449 of NZ_JBIOSO010000002.1, forward strand.
GTGGTGATGGTTCTTTTAAGTCTCTTTTCTTTGGCCGCACCGGTTTTAGAAGCTCAGGCTGCCGATCAAGTCACACCGAAAACAGTGATGTATGTTGAAGTCAATGACAACGAATTTAGAAACATTGGGAAATATACGCTAGCCGGAACGGACAAACCTGCAATCGACATCGGGATCATTTTTGCTGCGAATATCAATTATGATCCAGCGACAAAGCAAGCCTATCTTCATTTAAATGAGCAAGTACAAAAAACACTAGCCGAAAAGGAAACCCAGATTAAACCGTTACAAGCACGAGGCACAAAAGTTCTCTTATCGATATTAGGAAATCACCAAGGAGCTGGTTTTGCAAATTTCACAGATTATGCCAGTGCTGATGCGTTTGCTGCGGAGCTAGAACAAGTGGTGAAAACGTATGGTTTAGACGGAATCGATTTTGATGATGAGTATGCAGAATACGGGAAAAATGGGACACCTCAACCAAATGATCAGTCATTCATTTGGCTTATTCAAGCATTGAGAAATCGTCTTGGGACAGATAAGCTGATCACACTATATAATATTGGTCCCGCTGCCGAGAATTCAATGTATAATGAAAATGTTTCAAAGACGATCGATTATAGCTGGAATCCATATTATGGCTCTTGGCAGGTTCCTTACTTTGTTGGAATGGGGGCCGACCGTTTAGGACCAGCGGCTGTAGAAGTAGGAAGAAACCAAGCGCAAAGCATTCAATATGCTAAACGGACGAAGGCTGAAAATTACGGGATTTTCCTAATGTATAATCTTCGCAGCACCAACTCTGCCGATTATCTTTCAGGAATCACACAGGAATTGTATGGAAAGAAGACTGTATATACAGAGACTATTCCAAACTAGAAGGATTCAAATCAAAATGAGAAATGTGTCATAGATAACGACTGTGGGGGACGCTTCAACAAGAAGTGCCTTCGCAGTTTTTTTATTCGAGGATAGGATTATCAGCAGATCTCCGTAGCTGGAAATTTATCAACAAAAGTAGAAGAAATGTTTTTTTATTGGGAGATTTGAGGGAAATAGAATAGTAAATCTTTGTTTTGCTCAGCAATAAGACCACTTGAAATTCGTAGAAGAATGGCTTACCATTGTTCTGTAGTTCCGAAAAACAAACAAGGAAGAAGTACCAGGCAAGAGCACTTGGGGAAGATTCTCTTGGGGGAAGCCTGATACATCTCCTGTTTTTTTATTTTAACATTATTTGCAAATAATGTAGAGAGATATTGAATAAATAAAATAAAAATACTTTATACATTTTGGTGTTTCAACGAAGCAACACTAATTGGGCTGCCTTTTTTCTGTCTTGGGGATCCTGTACCTAAAATTAGTTTCCTCAGTCTCTGAAAGTTTTATCCCACCAATGATGCAGTTTTGATTGAAAAGTTGCAAAGTTTCGCAACTCCTGTTTCAGAAGTACCTTGAATCAACACTGTAGCTGTATTTTCGTAAACATGAATAACGCTAACATCTTGTAAACCACTAAAGCCAATAACCTTTGCCTGATAGTCTTGACCAGGAAACACTTGATATTTTTCCATGTTTGCTCTCCTTTTTTATTTTAATTTATTCTTATTTCAAAAGAATAATAAGTAAAAAGCATAAAAAAGTAAAGGAAAACGATTTAAAGGAGACAACTAAGATTTTGCTGTTCATTTTGTTCTTTTAAAAATGTATTGAAGGGGATACTCAAAGCCAATGTAGTTTTCTTAGGAGAACTTAAGTTATTTAATTATCAAGTAAATTAAGTAGGCATTTGGCAAGGTTTTCAAGTTATCTGGTGCTAGATTATTTGCCATATCATCATAGATTTTTAATCCATCATTTCCTTCTGCTAAATAAAGCAGTGGGACTTTTTTATTTTTCTCGAGTTTCACTTTGCCATTTTTGATAGTAGTCACAGCACCAAATTGTCTGTCTTCCTGTGTAAGGGGAAAGTCATAGTCGGAAAGATCGGTGACTGTTTGTGACATGGCGCCATTGGAGAATAACTTCACCAATAAATGATTCTGCCCTTCCGCAATACCAAAGTTTAAATAGCCACTGATGGAAACATCTTGTTCATAAGTCAAAGAAGCAACTGATTCATGAGCACTTAATTCACCTTTGCGATAGTGATCAAAATAGACTGTTAATGAGGTTGCCGTGGTGTTGAATTTTAGTTGCGAACCATATGCCAGTAACAAACTCGTCAAATCTGGTTCATTTTCTAGTTGAACAAGCTGACCATCAGGGACACCAGCTATTTTGCTACCCTGAAAAGGCCAGTAATTGAAGTGATTCAAGAACAGACCCAACACTACAACAATAAGGGTAGGGAGGAGGATGAAAACAAGACGTTTTGGCTTGCACGATTTATGGGTTGTTGGCTTTTCAGATAGCTGCATGTTGATTCGCTCCTTTTAAGTTGATCTTTCTTCTTTGATTTTCTCACAGTATAGTGTTTAAAACAATATTCAAAGTGTAAAATTACTATATAATATGACAGTACTTGTAAAAGTTGCACTAAGTGAGTTTGCTGCTGTCTGTTTCTCTCATTCATGACCAGAGTTGTAGCACCTCCGAGGAAAGATAGTTGAAATGACTTTAGCAATAGAAGAATTAAACATAACTTTTTGACTTGGAAATAATTTATGTGTATTGTAGGGGTGGGGGGTACCCCTATACTAAAGGAGGGATCGCTATGTCACATGCCAAAGAACATCAAACAGATGAATTACTTAAACGCCTGAATAAAATCGAAGGGCAAGTCTCTGGGATTAAAAAGATGGTCGTCGCTAATAAAGATTATGGGGATATCATGATCCAGTTGAACTCAGCTCGTTCGGCCATTCAAAAAATCAGCCAAATCCTCTTGGAGGCCCAAGCGGATCATGCGTTAATGCATGTTAGTACAGGGTCAGATTTGGACGAAGAAATGAAGGCCTTGAAACGGGTGATCACCCAATACAACAAGTTGAATTGAGTGACGGGATATGACTAAATTAAATGCTGATTTGCCAAAAGACATGCAAATCCAGAAGCGAATCATTCATTTGGCATTGCCAGCAACTGTGGAGAATGTCTTGGAAACGACAGTTGGCTTTATTGATTCATTGATGGTTTCTAAAATCGGATTATTTGCCGTTGCAGGTGTTGGTTTGGCTAATGCAATATTGAATGTATATATAGCTATTTTCATTGCTTTAGGAATTGGGACATCTTCATTGATTTCACGAAGTATCGGCGCAAATAACCTAGAAAAAGCAAAGCAGATCGCTAAGCAATCGTTGTTGTTGGCAATCATCTCTGGTCTTTTTCTTGGAATTGTAAGTTTAGTAGCTGGACCTCAGCTTTTAACGATCATGGGAGCGACAAAAGAAACCCTTGATTCTTCCCTGCAATTTTTTAGTATTGTAGGGGGCGGAGCTATTGTTATTGCAACGATGTCTACTTTAGGAAGTATGCTACGAGCAATCGGAGATACCAAAACACCAATGAAAATCGGTATTATTACGAACGTATTGAATGTCGTAGTGGATTATGTCTTGATTTTTGGTGTAGGGCCAATTCCAGCTTTAGGTGTGATGGGAACAGCGTTAGGAACATTAATTGCCAGATCGTTAGGTACGATATTACTTTATCGAAAAGTACAGCATTCTGTTATTGCTTTTCCATTGTTTACTCGATTGAATAAAAGTAGTTTCAATGAACTGTTGCGAATTTCTTTTCCAGCAGCGTTGGAGCGGTTAGTGATGCGTTTGGGACAGGTATTGTACTTTGGTCTGATCGTGGCGATTGGTGCCAAAACCTATTCAGCACACACCATTGCTGGCAGTATTGAAAGCTTTGTGTATATGCCTGCCTATGGGTTGGCGACGGCTGCTGCTACACTGACGGGAATGAGTATAGGAAAGAAAGATTATGATGAGACAAAACGAATTGCTTTTTTATCTGTAAAATATGGTGTGATTATTCTTAGTCTCTTAGGGATTGGACTATTTATTGGGTCTCCGATTGTAGCTGCTTTGTTCACGAAAGATCCCGAAGCACTTCGTCAAATCGTGGTGGCTTTGAGGATCGATGCGTTCAATCAACCAGGATTAGCGATCAGTCTCATTCTAGCTGGCGTGCTGCAAGGAATGGGAGACACCAAGACACCGTTGTATAGTACAGCGTTTGGGATGTGGGTAATACGAATAGTAGGTGTGATAGTGTTAGGCAATAGCTTGAATTTAGGGATCGCTGGTGTTTGGCTGGCAATTGGGATCGACTTGTACACTCGCTCGACTTTTTTATCCTATCGTTTTAAAAGAAATATCCGCAGACTTACGAAAAAAGGAAGCCCCGACTGAGGACTTCCTTTTTCATTACGAACCGGTAGAAACATACTTGCTCAGACCAAAGCGCCAAAACAAGAGGGCGGGAATACCAAATGGCAAGCATAGTAATGGAGCGAACGCCCATAGTGGCTGCTCCAGCCGACCAATGATAAATAAAAAGGGATAGTATTGAAACCAAGCCATTGGAATGACATAGGTCAAGATCCGCAAGACTTGTTTGCCGTAGATGCTAAATGGATAACGGCCAAATTCGCGGGCGCCGTCCGTGAAAATGTTCATGAATTCCAATCCCTGAAGGGTGAAAAAAGAAATGGCGGCATAAATCAAAAAGAGAAAAAAGAATAAGACGGCACCACAGAGAATCATCAAAGCCAGAGTCAGCACTTTGATTGGCTGCCAATCAATGCCGCTTGTTGGCAGTACATAGCAAAACAAGAGCAATGCTTGCAGGAGCCGACCAATGCGAGTGAATTCCATTTTAGCAGCCAGTACTTGAAAGACTAGCGGTCGGGGCCGGACCAATGCGCGATCAAATTCACCATTGGCGATCATTTGCGGAAATAGGTCGAACCCGCGAGCAAAACATTCCGCTAATGAAAAAGAAAAAAGGATTGTCGCAAAGCACAGCAGCACTTCCTCAAATGAGAAGCCATCCACTTGATGGAACCGGGAAAACATAAACAAAATTCCTAGAAAAGCGGTAAAGGAACCAAGGAATTGGCCTAATGCCGTCAAGAAGAACGAAACCTTATATTGCATTTGACTTTTCAAATGGATACTAAAATATTTCCAGTAAAGAGACATCTTCAACCCCCCTGTACGATCACTCGTTTTAACGCACGAGCCATCCAAAACTTGCCACCAGCTACCAATACCACCAACCAAAAAAGCTGCATTCCCAGCCTCAGCCATAACGCATTTCCAACCAAATCCCCGCTATAAATCCGCAAAGGCACATTTTGCATCGCGGCAAAAGGCAACAATTCAGCGATTTGTCGAAAAGGCTGTGGGAAAAATGGCAACGGAATAATGGCGCCAGCGAGAAATTCACCGATTGCCCCCATCACAACTCGCACCCCGAGAGAAGAAAGGGTATAGAATGTCGAAATATAAATCAACATGGACACAGCCACTACGACGCCTAGACTTAAAACCAGCGACAGCATAAATAGCAGTATGCTCATCAGATTTTCTGGTAAGACCAAACGATAGGGCACTGGCAACAAAAAGGCGATAGCAAAAATCGGCAGGCTGCGCAGCAACGCTTTTGCACAGCGATTCGCTGCCGATTGGCAAAACCAGCGGTCATAGAGATCCATTGGACGAGCCAACTCGTAAGCGATCGTTCCTGATGTTATGGCATCAAAAATCTCATTTTCAAAAAACCATAACATGAACAATGCTAAGAAAGCTTGCTGCATCCAGACATAAGAGACGGTTTGCTGAAAGGTCATTGGAAAAGCAGCTGGATCGGTCTGATAAAAGGCGCGAAAAGCGAAAATCTCCAACATGCCCCAAACGAATTGTGTCACCATTCCAGCGAATGCTGCCGATCGATATTGCAGACTATTTGTAAAACGAATGCGAAAAAGTGCCTGATACTTGTTCATATATGGTACTCCTTATACAACTTAGCAACCATTTCTTCTGCTGTGATACTGGAAACAGACAGATCAGTGATCTCCACTTGCTGGCTAAGCTGTGTGATAGCTTGCGGCACGGTCAGCTGATTTGGATCAATTGTTAGTTCCAATCGCCCGATTTCTGCTTGGGTCACAGTGGCGCCTGCTGGAAGTGTCGGTGCGATTCCTAGATAATCGATCTGCAATGTTTTGGCGTCAGAGAAGCGTTGCTTCAACTCTGGCAATTGACCATCTAATAAAATTTGCCCTTTACCAATCAGTAAAATGCGTTCTGTCAATGCTTCAATGTCCTGCATGTCATGGGTCGTTAGGATGACAGTCGTTCCCTTTTCCTGATTACGCTTTTTGATGAATTGGCGCACTGCGATCTTAGACACCGCATCAAGGCCAATCGTCGGTTCATCTAGAAACAAAATCTTGGGATCATGGAGCAACGAAGCGGCAATCTCGCAGCGCATACGTTGCCCTAGACTCAAGGAACGGGCGGGTGTTTTCAACGTTTCGCTTAGATCGAGCAAAGCGACTAGCTCTTCCAGGTTTTGCCGATAGACTTGCGGATCGACCCGATAAATATCACGAATCAGCTCGAAACTGTCGATGACTGGGACATCCCACCAGAGCTGGCTGCGTTGACCAAAGACAACGCCAATGTCTTGGACATGATCGATCCGTTCTTTCCATGGAACGCGCCCGTTGATCAAGCATGTTCCGTCATCAGGTGTCAAAACACCGCACATGATTTTGATGGTGGTACTTTTCCCGGCACCATTCGGGCCAATGTATCCGACCATTTCTCCTTCTTGAATCGTAAAGCTGATATCTTGTAAAGCGGGGATCGTTGAAACCTCTCGATGAAAGAGCGCCTTGGTAGCATTACGAAAACCACTTTGGCGTTTCGCGACTTTGAAGCTTTTGTTGAGGTGTTGCACTTGGATCATTTGGATTCACTCACTTTCTTTTTTGGCAAAAAACGCGACAAAAAGAGCATCCGAAAACACGAATACTCGCAACGAGTTGGTCCAAACGAACATGGTTGGGGCAGCGGTTCGTCAGCCAAACAAAAGTAACGCTAGTGTAGCATAGCGAATGACTGAATTCAATGGAAGAAAAGATGTAAGTGATAAAAACGACATTCTAAACGAGCGATAAAGGAATAACGCCTTCGACTCTTAGCTTCTTTTTTTTATGGAAAGCCGTGCGGTCTTTATATAGAAAAGGTATAATAAATGAGAAACGATCACTTGTACATGTCAATAGATCGTACCACAGATGAGTGATTGGTAGAGAGAAATAAGGAGGTTCCTGATGGTTCAACGAATCAAGAAATGGCTCGTGACGTTTGCACAAACGACCCCATTTCTTTTAAGTAATACGGTAATCGTGATTCCGTATTTGTTATTCCTAGGATTGAATGATGGCAAGAGTTGGTTAACGATTCTGCCGTTTACTTTATTTTATACATTACGGATGACAGGAATTTTTCTCATCCGCAGTATACGTTTGGGATTAGACAGTTATACACTGCTGATTGGTGCTTTGCTGATGGGTGGTGTTGGAGCCTTTGCTGGAGTTCTAGGTGTTTATTATTTTCCATTTTTCTATTTATCCGGTAGTCTGCTAGGGCTGAGTGCCTCTTGGCTAGTTCCAACGAATCGCACGGTCAATCTTCATGAAAAGAACTTGGGATTTATCAATATGACTCGTAAAAAAGTGCCTTTTGCATTGTTCTTACTGATTTTGTTGTTAGTGGTGATGGAATGGTCAGGCACAACGAAGCTGATAGCCGCATTTGGCTTGTATACGATGTTTTACGTCATGGCTTACCATACAGTTACCCACTATCCTAGATATAGCATCGACTTTAAGCAAATGAATTCAAAAGTGATCGCCTTTAAAGAATTGCTTCTTTTTCTAATCTTTTTCTTGTTACTCTTTTTGCTGCGGAATGCACGTTTATTGGCAAATATCCAATTGCTTGATTGGGCGATTTATGGTTTCTTTTTCCTCTTCTTAGGTGCCGTATTTTATCTGGGACGAGCGAAGAAGCATTGGAAGCTGCCCTCATGGCTCAACGTGCTAACTTTTTTAAATGGCATGTTAGGGAATTTTGTTTTCTTATTTGGAGCGCTTTATCTAGGAAGTCTACATGGGACAGAGGCGTTGACTCGCTATTTGTATTTGCCTTATCTTGGAGGAATGATTTTGTCCATGATCTTAGGCAAACGTATTCTGCAAGGTATTTCTCCAAATACAGTTCCAGTTCTGCTTGGTGGTTTGGCTCTTTCATTGTTTGTGCTTCTTTTTCCACAAAGTTTTGTTCTTGGTTTGTTTTTATTAAGCTTTTGGCAATCTTTGACCAGCAGCTGGTTGAATCAACGGTATGCGCAGGAACCTTCTTTGCCTGTTGATCAGCGAATGATCGCCAAATTTACCACTCAAAATAAGGGGAGTGTCACGCATCAATTCGTCATGATGGCTTTTCTACTGATTATGACAACTCTCTTTGATCGCCCGCTGAATATCTTGTTACAGCTATCGGGAAACGATCCATTGTCATCTCCAGATTTACACGTATTAAATGATGCCAAATGGTTGAATTGCGGTATCTTAATGGTTGCTGTCATCGTTGTGTACATCTTGTGGAAAAAAAACCACTCAACTGGAGAAAGTGACGAAACAATAAAAACGAACGATGATTTTCCATTGGAGTAAGGAAAGTCCCACTAGACTAGCAACTAGTCCAGTGGGATTTTTACGTTTTGATAACCATTGGATTTTCCCAATCCGCTTAATTGATGATCCAGCTTAAGCAATGTCAGGGTTAGACAGACAAATTTTTTTCCTAATCGAAAGAAAGAGTGGAAATATTTGGATGTTTATTTCGTTAAGAAGGATTCTGCAATTAAGAGGTAGGCTTGTAAGCAACCCCAATTCACTTTATAATGAAAGTGAATACATGCACAAATTCAATCAAAAATAAGTAAAAGAAGCGGGGGTTATGAAGAAATATTGCGATATCAATGTGTTGGCAGCTGCTGAGGAACGTCTGACGTATATATTCAATACCTTTTCTCATGTTTATTTCTCTTTTAGCGGTGGGAAAGACAGCGGAGCAATGGTCCAATTAGCTGACCAAATTGCCCAAAAAAGTGGAAAAAAATTTGACTTGTTGATTTTAGACATCGAAGCCAATTATCGCTCAACTCGGAACTTTATGGAATTGATCAAACAGCTGAAAAGCGTTCAACAGGTCTATCATTTCTGCTTGCCATTTTATGAAGATAACACGACTAGTATTTTTCAACCTCAGTGGAAAATGTGGGATGAAGCCGAACGAGATAAGTGGGTCCAAGAAATGCCCAGGGATGCGATTTCGCTGGCAGATCTCGATGAATCAATGATGGAACTGTACCAAAGTGCAAATTTAAATCCAGATAAATTCCTGAGAAATTTTGCCTTTTGGTATGCGAACTATCACAAAGGGGAGCCGGTTGCTTGTGGCATCGGCATTCGAACACAAGAAAGCTTGCATCGCTACCGGGCCATTTTAAATCGAAACTTCAATTATCAAGGTCATTGCTGGATCAAACATCAAACCAATCAAGGAACGATCGTCAACTTTTATCCATTATATGACTGGAAGACAGAGGATGTCTGGGGAGCGTATGCCCATTTTGATTGGGAGATGAATGCTTTTTATGACAAGCTTTATACGCAGGGGGTCTCTATCACGCAAATGCGGATTTGTCAGCCATATGGCCTGCAACAACGAAAAGGACTTTCTCAATATGCGTTAGTCGAACCGGATACTTGGGAGAAAGTCGTCAACCGCGTCTCGGGCGCAAATTTTGGCCGCTTGTATGCACGGACTTCCTTGTTGGCTCATTACAATACTCAAAAACCTGCCCACATGACTTGGCAGGAGTACGCTGTCTTTTTGCTGGAATCGATTGGGCTATATTCCAAAAATCTGCAAGACCATTACTACCGTAAAATATCGATTCTGATCGCTCACTATCGGGACAAGTACGGTGTTCATGTAGAGGCGATTCCCGATGAAACCAAACGCAAAGAATGGTTGAAGAATGAAGTACTTTGGCATGACTGGAAGGGGATCGCGAAAGCATTGGAAAAAAATGATTTTTCTTTGAGTACCAGACAATACGCATTGACCAAGAAAGACGAGTCTGAACTCTATGCGTTAGCTGTGGAATTTGGTGCGGCATTAGGCATCGAGCACCTGCCAAAATACCAATTGAAGAAGTTAGGAAAGACCTATGAACAATTGACCAAGAATCAGCCGTAATCAGTTATTTGCTGAAAGGATGTGGAGTAGTTGAAAGAACAACTGATCGTCTTTTTTCCACCATATAAGAAAGGACATTTCTATCAATTGATGGGGCTTTTCTTTGCTGAGCGAATCTACCAAAAGCAATTTCCCTATCTCGTTAATTCTGGGGATTGCCATTGGTATGTGATCGTGGATTCGCTGAATCAGGTGATGGGCTTCTCTTACTATGAAAAAAAAACAGCTCGCATCGAGATTGGCGAATTCTATGAAAAAGAGCCTGCTTCAGGCAGAAAAACTCTTTTGTTAAGAAAAATGCTGCATGACATCCGAAAAAAACATCCGGATCAAGAAATCACAGTCACAACGAATCACCCTAACGAAGTGGCGTTGTTCCAGACAAAAGGGTTCACCGTTTTTCGCCAAACGAAGAACTATTATTTTCTCAAAAGGGAGTGTTCTGTTTAATGGAAAAAATTGCTTTTCCTGTGCTAGCTGTAAAAATGGTTCCATTGATTCAAATTCACGCCAATCACTACAATCCCAATAAAGTAGCGGAACCCGAGTTGGAACTTTTGGAGTTGTCGATTCGGGAAGACGGCTTCACACAACCATTAGTCTGTTATTTTGACAACGAAAAAGAAGGGTACTTACTGATTGACGGCTTTCACCGCTATCAAGTGGCCAAAGAACGGTTGAACCTAAAAGAAGTGCCAGTGACTGTTATTGATAAGCCATTGGAACACCGTATGGCTTCCACAGTTAGACATAATCGAGCTCGAGGCACTCATGGTATCGAGAAGATGAGCAAAATCGTTCAACAATTAGTAGCAAGCGGATGGACAGATGATCGGATTGCCAAAGAATTGGGAATGGAGGCAGAAGAAGTCTTTCGTTTCAAACAAAGCTCTGGCTTAAAAAGTGCCTTTTCGAATCATCAATTTAGCCGATCATGGACTGATTTCGAAAAAAAATATTATCAGAAACAAGAAGAACCAGAGAATATTTGATTAAACACTAGAAAATTTGCTGTGTTAAAATTAGAAAAACGACCATTGGATTACTCGTGATGAGCTTGCTTTCATCGTAAAACAATGGTCGTTTTTTGATGTGGTTTGCTGGGTTAGCGAAGGAAAGCCAAGTGATCAGCTTTGCAATGCTGATTGTTTTAAATAACGATAAAACGTTGCTTTCTTGACACCGGTCTTTTGACAAACTTCTGCTACTGAATAGCCCTGCTCTTGATACAAAAGGAGAGCTTTTTGGATTAACTGAGGATCTACCTTGGGTCTACCACCAATGTTTCCTCTTGCCCGTGCAGAAATCAGCCCTTCTTTGGTACGTTCGACAATAATATCACGTTCAAACTGACTAAATGCTTGGAAAACGGTCATCATCAATTTCCCCTGCGGTGTCTGAGTATCAAAATTTTCTTTGATACTGATTACTTTCACACCTTTTTGTTCAAAAAAATATACCAAATCAATTAAGTCTTTGGTACTGCGGCCAAGACGGGAAAAGCTTTCGATGATGATTTGATCCTGTTGCTTCACGCGCTTTTTTAATTTGATCAACTCTGGCCGATTGGCCTGCGTACCACTAATCTTTTCTGTATAAATTTTATGGCAGTTATATTTCTCAAGTAAATCCAATTGACGTGAAAGATCTTGCTGTCTTGTAGAGACTCGCGCATAACCATAAACCATTCCTGACATCTATATTCCTCCAGTTGAAAATTTTTCTTAGTGAAAGAATACCTTTTTTTGTACATGAAGTATATAACGTAAAATAACGAATTATTTTGTCTGACTAAATGAAAATTCGTTTTCAAACATCCTATTTTTCCCCACTCAGTTTTTTTCTTTGAAGATAGCAGATAAACCAAAACAATAATTGCTGAATTTGTTTGTCTAGAAGAGAGCAGGGCGTTGAGTAAGGACAAGAAAAAAATGGCGGTCGTTAAGTTTTTTTGCTATTTACGGAAATAAAACATTCTAAAAAAACAATCCCTGTCACATTGCTGTTTTTAAATATATCGGTTCGTTTGTTATGTAATCCCCTGAGGAAGAAAATGTTTTCTGCTGAAGAAGGGGAACATCACGTCAATTTTTTCACTAGGTAAAGAAAATATTGGTGGGTTTTATTTTTTTTGAGGTGTTATGATTAATCTCGAGAAATTTGAATTTCTCAATCTTTTGTCTCAAAAGCCTTCGTTTTTAATAAGCAAATAAAAAAACGAACAAATGACTTTGTATAAAGACAAAAATCCTTTGTCTCTAGACAGCGCAGATGAAGTGTGTCCCCCATAAGTAAGCGTCTCAAAAACGAAGATTTTTGATTTTAAAAGGTGGAAGGAGGAATGTGTCTAAAAAATAGACAATAACAAACGGTCGAATGTTAAACGAGTTTAAAAACGCAGTTATTGCTTATGTAGAGTAGGAAACGCATGGTTAAATTCGCTAGTTTATACAAAAGGAGGGAATGATGGAAAAAGTAAAAAAAATGGATCAACTGATTAAATTTCTAGTTGTCTTCTCCATTCTTTTATCGCATATTCCCATAGATATGGTTTATGCAGAGGAGATCTCTCAATCCAATAATACCGTCGAATCAAATATGCAAGAATCAGAACAAGTAATGAATCATCCCCTAGAGCGAAATAATCCCTTAGTCCAGTTAATTGCTAATCCGCCAGAAGGAGGAAATCCTCAACAATTTGTGAGTCCAACACCTACGGGATCGATCCCAGGTATAATGGCAAGACCCAATGTTAATTGGCGGTTTGTCAAGTGGGAGATTAGTAGCAGCATTGGGGTTTCTGTCAATGATGTTTATGCAGAATCTTCCTTGATCACGGTACAAGGAGCTGGTGAAGCAGTCATTCAAGCAATATATGAACGGATTCCTGGAGGAATAGTGACAGTTAGGCATGTCGATGAATCTGGAAATGAGATTGCGAATACCGTGCTTCTGAATGGCTATCAAGGAGAATCTTATATCGCAGAAGCCAAGAATATATCGGGCTGGGAACTAATGACAACTCCTCAAAATGCGGCTGGTACGTTTACTGGAGTTGACCAGACCGTCGTTTTTACTTATAAGCGAATTCCAGCCGGAGAAGTTCTTGTGAAATATGTTGATGAATCTGGAAATGACGTTGCGGAGAGTGCGACATTGACTGGTTATTACGGAGACACTTATACCGCAGAAGCTAAAACAATCGAAGGCTGGGAATTAATTACGGTACCCGATAATGTATCAGGAACGTTCTCGGATACGGGACAGACAGTTGTGTTCGTTTATCAGCGTCAGCTTTCTCTCTGGGGAACTGTTCCATGGGACTACGATGAAGTTTCAAAAACAATTACGCTTTATGGAGGGGTTGCTGGGCTTGTGGATGCAGCACCTTGGAAACTTCCATCAATGGCTACTGAATTTATTGTTGTTAAAGAAACGGTTGTCCTACCAGCAAATTCAGGACAATTATTTATGGGGGCATCAAATTTAAGGGCAATCGAAGGTGCGAATAAATTTGATACGTCTTCAGTTACTCATATGAACTGGATGTTTGGGAATGCAAGCTCCTTGGAAAGTCTTGACTTGAATCAATGGGATACATCCTCGGTAATTGAAATGACAGCCATGTTTAATGGCACGAGTTCACTTAAAGAATTGGCCATAGAAAATTTTGATACGTCCAAGGTAACCAATATGTCAAGGATGTTTGCGGGGACAACTTCTTTAGAAGAGCTTTCAATAGGCAATTGGAATACTCAACTGGCTACGACAATGAGTATGATGTTTGCAAGAAGCGAGATCATCCATTTGGATCTGAATAATTGGAATACTAGAAGCTTGGAAGATATAAGTTGGATGTTTCAAAATGCTAGTATAAGGACAGTAAGTGTAAAAGATTGGAATACTACTAAAGTTCAGAATATGACTGGTACTTTTCAAAACGCGGTTGCTATTACTGAATTGGATTTAAGCGATTGGACAACAGATGCGATTCCTGTAACTATGACAAACTTGTTCGGAGGTATGTCAGGATTAAAGTCTCTTACCTTAGGAGAAAGATCCGTCTTTAGTCAATCAACTAGTTTACCAAATATCCCAGTCAATAATGAATATACCGGTCGTTGGATTCTGTATGATTCCATTGATAGTTCTCAGCCCATTGCATTTTCTTCATCTGCTGAATTTATGAACAATTATAATGGCAGCCATCCCGGAACTTACATCTGGGAACCGAATACCCTGAAAGAACTTTCTGCAGGGCTACATCCTGTCAGTGATCAATCTGACTCAATTACCGGCTATATGACCGAATCAGTGGATGTACTTTCGATTACTTATCAGAATACAGATGGAAGCACAGTGGTTATCGAGAAAGACTCGCCTCGAATCGAATGGGGGGACTATCAAGACCCTCAGCAACAGATCCGTTCTTTTAAAATCATTCTAGCTGAAAACGAACGTTTGGAAACAACTACAAAAGTAATACTTTTTCTCTCGAAACCTTCGGTTAACACATTGGAAGATATAACAATTGATCGAGAGGTTATCAAAGGTATCGAGTATCGAGCCAACAATATCACATTGGATCGTTTGGCTATTAATGATTTAGCATCAAATGCTGAATTACATCAGATGATTTTACGAGAAAGCCGGGCGTCAGCTAAGAACCTCTTGACTGAAGCGGATCTCTCTTCGGAAATTCGAGTGATCGATCTCACCCTCGATACCACTATAGATGGGACCTACTATGCACGATTGGAAGTAGGAAACAAGGCGTATCAATTTTGGATTGGCATTGATGTGTCTTCTAAACTGGGACACTTAAAGGTTACGATTCCTACCAAAATGATTTTTGAATCACTCTATGATGATGCCGAAAGTAATCGCAGTTTTGAAAGCGCGGACTATGAGATTCAGAATCAATCAAGGATCCCGGTCGATACGTATGTCACACAACTTGCTATCACTGATGATGCAGGAATTACATTATTGGCTGAGGGCGAGAGTCCACTTGATTATGTAACACCAATACATCAGGATCAAGCCTCAGAATCGGGGATTCCGATTCCGCTCTTACGACTGAGCATCAAGACGGAAGAAGCCGAGGTCCAGCTTTCTGAAAGAATGGCAGAACAACATTTTGTCCGTCTATCTCAAAGAAGCCATGTTCCTGTTAAATTGTCAGGTCATTACTATGGTCCTTACCCGCGTTGGATCACAGATGACCAGATGCAGCAAGGCGGGTATTATGAAGAGTCGCTTGCTCCGAAATATCAGATTATTCTGCGTTTCGTTCCATGAGAATCTTTCGAACATTTAACGACAGCTGCTGAAGACAAGACATAGATAAGGAGGTGGGACCTATGGAGCAAACCCATGAAAGGGCACACAAAAAGCGAGGATTATTGTGGCTATTATTGTTCGCTTTAATCATCTGTGGACTGGGAGCATATTTCTATTTTCAGAAAGATCCAGTACCAATTATCAGTGCCGATCTGCTGCCAGAAGCCGGCGATGCCACGGATCAACGTCTCTCAGAACGTGCGCAGGAAATTGCGGATGCCAATTACTTTACGTTGCAGATCAACCCAGAAGCCGTCTTTGAAGATGGAAACAGTTCTGGCTCAATCGAGATTGTAAATCCTGGGACCAACGTTTATCCAATTGCGGTCGACATAACCTTATCAAATGGAGAACTTGTCTATTCATCAGGAGCAATTTATCCCAATCAGTTTGTGGAAAACGTCAATTTGATCACACCATTAGCTAAGGGAGAATACCAAGCAAAAGCAACAATCAATATCTACGACCCTGAAACGAAAGAAAAACAAGGAGTCACTGAAGCTGAATTAACGATTATCGTTAAGAACTAAAATCAAACAAAAAGTGAGGAATATAAAATGAAAAAAGCAACAGCTTTACTAAGTACAGCAACAATCGTTGGGATTTTAGCAAGTAGTATACCGGCATTTGCGGAGCAAGTAGTCGATGGACGTACAGGAGCCAATTCTGGAGACATCACTGTGAACGGAATCATCGGAGAATTTGACAATACGGTACCCGGTCCGGATCCTCACGATCCCAATCGTTGGATCAATGTTACTATTCCTACAACTGCATTATTTTGGACAACCGAAGATTCAAATCATACGGAAATCATTTCCCCAACTTATACAGTCACCAATAATTCTGCAGTTGGTGTAAAGACGTATGTGTCGACCGTAAATGACGTGTATGATATGGACGTAGTCGATCGATTAGAAATCAATGGGATTGAACTATTTGAAAATGGTGTGTCATCTGTTTCAGAGACAGAGCTATTCACTTTAGACGGGAAAGACGGAGTAGTCACTTTTGATACATTCTCATTTGCTGGTACCGCCAGCCCAACCGATGCTTCATCTGAATTAAATCCAAGCTTTACTTTAGTTTTGCGTTTCGCTGCAGACGTATAATGGCTGTTCGAATCGTTCTCTTGTTACAGAAGGGAGCAATCCAATGAAACGATTATGGAAGAGTTTCTATCTGCTGCCTATGATTATCTTGCTGGGAAGTTTTGTTTCGAAGACGGTTTTAGCGGCGGAAGCACAGAATTCCTGGACCAATGTCCAGAAACAACCCTCTTATCAATTAACTGTTCGTGGACGCATCGGAGAAGAGAACTACCCGATTGATGATCCGGAAGATGAACCCGATCCAGATAATGGGCGGAAAATCATTGTGGGAGATGGTTCGAAACTAGGAAAGCTTCCTAAAACAGGAAGTGTTGGAGAGCCATTCATCTTTCTCGGATTAGCGTTACTCGTGTTGTGGGGAATACTAGTGAGGAAGAATGCACTGGAACAATGATCATTCATTTGTTCGATACGTCTGTCTCATTAATAATACATCTGAAAAACTATCTGAAGACTCAAAAAAGAGCCTTCGGATAGTTTTTTGCTGTTTTAATTTGCTTATATAGTAATTAACTATCATTTTAAAGCGATTTCATTTATACTGTTTTTAATAGATCATTCAGTGATAGGGGGAAGAAAAGATGTCAAAGTTCCTAGTAGGGATACTGTCTTTGTTAAGTGTCACCATCGTTGGGAGTTGTCATACAACTCGCGAAACAAGTTCAAATGCTGAGATTGATGAATCAAGAACACTTGCAGAGTTTGAGGCAGTTCCAGAAGTTGAAAGAAAGACTGTCAACAAGTATACCATTCACCAAAAAGCCGGTGAGCGTGTCTTTGTTTTCTCCACCAATTTAAAGACCAAAGATTCGACTCAATCTTTAAGTACCCCATTTTTTAGTACGAGCGATAGCCAAAAATTAGAGCTATCTTTTGCTGAGAAAGACCGCCAATTTGAAGCCGCTCTATCTGTCACAGGAAGTGAGGACATCCAATCTACCAACTCTTTTTCGATTGAACAAAACTATAGTGAGTTCATTCCTTACGAATCAATTCGCGACGGAAAGCTGGGAGTGATTGTACTTACTGACGACCCTATGATCATTTCAGAGCTCAAAAAAGACCCTGCTGTTGTTGCGAAATTTTTAGCTAGTGAGGCTGAATTTTATGAACAGTCGCTCGTATCTGAATAAGTTCGTTGAGTAGATGATTTTTTAACGACTGAATGATTTTAGGAGGACTGGAACGAAGCTATTTCTTTTGACTTAAGATTATGGGATAATCAGACTGCCCAAAGCTTCTGGGGAAGTTAGGTGTTTGTTTTGAATCCTATCAGATGCATCTTATAAGGGTTTAAAACTTATTCTAAATCGTTTAGGTGGAAGGTACCAAGATGAAAATAAAAGAAATCAGTGAAAATTATGATATCACGCCCCATACACTTAGGTATTATGAAAAAATCGGCTTACTGTCACCAAAGTATTCTGAGAATGGCTATCGTGATTATTCCTATGAAGAAATTCAACGGTTGAACACGATAAGAGATTTGCGTTTTTTTGATGTATCTTTAGAGGAAATAAAGACGTATTTAGATACCAAGAACAAAGCTTTAACCAAAGAAATCTTAAATTTTGAGCGTGAACAATTGGATGAGCGGATCAAGGAATTGAAGCAAAAACAAGCGTTGTTGCAAGAGAGAATCGATTTACTCGAGTATTCGGAAACCAAGCAAAACCATGAAATCGAAAGGCTCTACCACAAAGATCGCTATATTGTTTTGAGCCAGGAAAAAAATACATTAGGAAGAGATTTGTATTTTGAGCTCAAGCGATTGCATAAACAGTTTGAAAAAGAATTACATGCCAACAATCAAAATGTTTTCGGCACCGTCTTAACCCCCCATGGTGAGACGTTTAAACATCAAGTTTTTTATTGTTTAACCAGTGATCTTTCTGATCAGAAAGCATTTGTTCTGCCAGCTGGTAATTATGCCTCTATTTACTATACAGGGACCTATAAGAATCGTGGAGCAGCGCTTCGTCAATTAAACGATTATTTAAAGCAACACCAACTTGCAACGATTGGTGACTACTATGAATTTTATTTGATCGACTTTCATGAGACAAATCAACCAACAGAATATGTCAGTAAAATCGAGATTCTCCTTGATCAACCGTAGATAGGTTGATCAAGGAGAATCTCGTATGCTGTTTCTTGTTAAAGAAGAAGGTAAGGCTATGACGATTTTGTCGATGGTTTTCCCAGAAACTGATGATTAACAAGACATCGAAGCCGTGTCAGACTTCGATTTTATCGGGAGAGCAACGAAGGTTAACAGCAAAAGAGTTTTCTTTTTTCAGTTCAGGTGTTCAGAATGACGATAACGGGAAACTTCCCTAATAAAGCAGCAAAGACATAAAAAGTGATTTAGATGCATAATTTTGAGTAGTAGATGGTTCGTTGATTCTAGATTGATTCATTCATTAAGCTGAAAAGTGATAGTCAGAAGTTATCAGATATGCTTATAACAATAATAATTGATTGCGAATAGATTATTATCTATAGGTAGAAAGCCTTCTTTTTCTAAATAAGTTGGCAGCAAAGCCATTGCTTGGCCTTTTGAAACGAGGTCTAAAATAGTTTCTAATGAATCTATTTCAATCAATCGCTCCGTTTCTTTTACTATTTCTAATGTTAGTTGTCTTAAAGGACAATCCAAGTCACTATTGATCAATAGTGGTACATTTGTCTTATTTCGGTCACCGCATAAAAAATTCACAAGTAATTGCTTGGTTTCTGTTAAAGTATACTCTGTCCTATTTATTTCTTGAAATGTTATGACGAAATCATAAGGCTCGCGGCAAATTTCTGAAAGAATCATTTCGGTCCGTTTGCACCTTATTTTTATCGATTCAATTGAGATTTCTTGGCATTCATTGACTAAATATTTTAGTAGCAATTCTGATGTGAGTAATTTTGGCTGCTGTTCAAAAAAATTTTTTTAACGTTCTCAAATTTTGACAAAGTAGTAAGCGAGAAAAGATAAAATTCTTCCCCATTGGCAGTCGGAGTTACGCCATTATGGTTCCGTATGAATAAATGCGTATTACATTCATCTTCTATTGTTTGAAGACGTGCAGTGATATTCGATTGAGCATAGCCCAATCTTTTAGCAGCTTTGTTAAGCGTTCCTTCTTCATAAATCGCTTTAAAAATCATCAAATCATTAAAATTCATCAGACTAACCTCTTACTTATCATTTTTTGTGATAAGCATATCATGATTCTATATTATGCGCGATGGGGGATGTCAAGTATACTTTTTTTGATAACGAAAGGAGAGAGCGAATATGCAAGCGATGCAATATAAAATAGTTTTTCCTGCTGATTACGACATGGAAAAGATAAGAAAAAGAGTAAAGGATAATGGGCACAAGACAGATGGCTTTAAAGATTTGCTGTTTAAGGCTTACCTGATTACTGAGAAAAGTAGCGGTGATTTAGAAAATAGTTATTGCCCTTTGTATGTTTGGAAAGCAACAGACGGTATGACACAATTTATTTTTGGCGGATTTTTTGACAATATTATTGCTTCTTTCGGCTGGAAAAACATTGAGATAGGTGTTACCTCAGAAATCCGCTTAGACCGTTCCTTCTCAGAAAGTAAGTATGTAATCGAAGAATGTCATGATATTCACGAGCAGCCTTCATTAAAAGAAGTTGGACTAAAATCGAATGATTATGACAATTCATTGGGTAAACTTACCATTTATAATCCGGATAAATGGAAGTATGTCACTTTCTCATTTTTTGAGGAGAAGCCAGTGCTCAAACCAAACTTAAAGCGTTATTCTATTTTACATTTATCATTAGAAGAGTAAAGAGGAGTGTCCAGTAGATCGTCATTCTGGACACTCTTTTTCATAGTGAAAACTTTCGTTCGTATAAGCAAGGTTTCATTAAATGAACTTACTCGCTTATCTGAAGCTATTTGTCATATAGTTGGGTTAAACTGGCGATTTTCCTTTTTAATTCTGTGCGAACATGTAAAGGTTCTAGACATTCGCATTTGTCCCCTAAGCTTAAAATAATCCCGTAATAATAGTCATTTTCTACAAAGGGGAATGTGACGATATAATGGGTCTCATCCTCTCTTACAAATTGGTTATAGTCGCAATAATCGAGTAATCGTTCCATGATAGACGCATGAATTCTTAGTTTGATCGATATCTGTCGTTTATTTAAGATTTCTGGAGTAAGCAAAGGTAGCGCTGGAGGAGATTTTGGAACAAAACTGCTCTCATCCATTTTTAAATTCGAAAGGCGAGCTACTTTGAATAATCGAAAATCCTTTCTTTCATAGCAGTATCCTTGAAAGTACCATTGACTATTTTTTAAAACCAGCTGATAAGGTTCGACTTGTCTTTTGGTCCTGTTGCCCTTGTGGTTAATGTAATCAAATGTGAGTAAATGATTTTTTTGTAAAGCCCCCTTGATAATAGTAAGATATGTTTCTAAATTTCGATCGCCCAACCATTGACTAAAGTCGATATGCATTTGCTTTGCTTGTACGTGAGCTGATTCTATTCTCTCTGGCGGGATCAGACTTCTGATTTTGGTCTGTGTATTTACAAAATCATTACTTTTCATAACACTTGGAATACTGGAGATGCCTACTAAAATCGTAATCAAGTCTTCTTCTGTAAAAGTATTTTTATCCATTTTATACTTTTCCATAATCTCAAATCCTCCGCCCACGCCAGAAGTAGAATGGACTGGAATCCCAGCTATACTGATTGCCTCTATATCGCGGTAAATCGTACGGGGTGACACTTCAAACATTTCGGCTAGTTCCTTCGCGCTCACTCTTTTTTTATCCATTAGAAGGATTATAATACTGACCAATCTACTCACTTTCATTTAGAAACTCCTAGTAAATTATTTTGGTATTGTTGCCATAAAGTTGTCAACAATTGATAGGTATAATGATAGCAGAAAGAACGATTAATGGAGGGAAATTATGAAAACAATTTATCTTTACGTACTAGATACTCTAGCAGATTGGGAAATAGGATATGTGACAGCAGAGCTACATTCAAAACGCTTTTTTAAAGCGGATGCGCCTTTATTAAGGATAAAAACAGTTGGTCATTCGAAACAACCTATTCACACTATGGGAGGAATGAAAATAACTCCTGATTGTTTAGTGGAGGAAATGGATTTAAACCAAGAATCTATCCTATTGTTACCTGGTGCGGATAATTGGAGTGATTCAAGACATCACGCTGTCCTTGATGCAGCGAGAGAGTTGCTTTTGCTGGGTGGAACTGTTGGAGCGATTTGCGGCGCCACGGTAGCCTTGGGAAAGGTTGGCTTATTGAATGATCGCTCACATACGAGTAACAGTCTTGAATTTCTTGAAATGTTTTGCCTGGGATACAATGGCCAAGAACTATACGTAGATCAGCGATCTGTATCGGATAATCGTCTAATCACTGCAGGATCAACGGGAGCGTTACTTTGGACGAAGCAAATCATAGAGAGCTTACATGTGTTCAAGAAAGAGACGTTAGAAGCATGGTATAACTATTTTAGTACAGGAAATGCCAGTCACTTTTTTGAACTGATGCAGACATTGCCTTCTGCTGACAATAAATGATTTTACCTGTGCCCAGAAAATATTTTCTGGGCACTCTTTTTTATGATTATAGACAGCTTTTAATGCTATTTCTCTAAAATGCACTGGACTCTGTCAGTTTAGTTTTTCTTCCATTTGGTTCTCTAGTTTAAGTAATTTTTGTTGATAAATTATTTTAGCAATCAATTAAATCGTGCTGAATTTCATCTGTTCTGACGATATTGCCCGATTAATTGAATGGAAACGCATACAAATAACTTTAGAAATCGGTTACAATCATCTTGTCAGTGAGGTGAGAGCATGAGATTAGATACCGAAAACGTTGATAAGGTATTAATTGAAAATGATCTAGTGGTAATGCACAAAATAGATAGGATTCATTTTATGGATAAACCGCATTTTCATGATGGGTTTGAAATTCATTTTACATTAACGAATAGCACGACTTATCAGATTGATGAGCGAAAATTTGATGCAGATGCTGGTACGGTTGCTCTGTTTAGTTCAGAAGAGCTCCATCGAGTTTCCATTGATCGCAGCAAATTGTATGAACGCTATTTTATTTTGTTCAAGCCCAGTTTTATTGAAGAATTTACAACAAATTTTCCTTTTCTTTTGGAAATATTTTCCAAGCAACAGAAGGTTGACTGTATTGAGTTGACTTCAGATCAAAGTCTTAAAGTCACTGATCTTTATGAAGAAATGATTCGATGTGACCAAGAGCGAAAAGAGCCGTTTGAACTTTTGCATCTAAAATTGAAGTTGACGGAGTTACTTATTCTATTGAATAAAATCGTTTACTCTGATGAGAAATTACATAAACCAATATCTTATGAGCATTATCAAACAATTTCTGAGATTGTTTCTTTTCTTAAAGAGGAATATATGAATGAAATGACTCTGGATGAATTAAGTGAACGTTTTTTTATCAGTAAATCAACGATTATTCGCGCATTTAAAAATGCACTTGGTATGACACCAAATCAATATTTAATCTATATCCGAATCATGAAATCACGAGAATTGTTAGAACAAGGATATTCTGTGAAACAAGTTTCGGAAAAAATCGGGTACCGTGATGAATCTAGCTATATTAAAAAATTTAAAGAGATACAAGCCGAGTCACCAAAACAATACCAATTAAAAAACTTAAGAGCCAAGAGGAGTTAAGAATGGTAGTAGCAAATAATAAAATCTCACTTGTAAGAGAACGGCTTAAGCATTTTGATAGCTTACCGTTAAATCAGGAAGATTTTAGAGACAGTAATAATCAATTATCAGAAAGTAAAGGATTCTTTGCTAGAGACTTTGGTATGGAGCAATGGGACTGGCCTCAAGGCGTCGGAATTTATGGGCTGCATTTGGAGGGACCTATAAATGATGAATATATCAAACAATGGGCCACTGAAGAGATCAATAAAGGTCTTCCAACTAAAAATGTGAATACGATTTGTCCTTTACTAACACTTGTTGACTATCCGGAGTATGAAACCCTTGCTCTAGAATGGATGAAGTGGATCGAAAAAGAATTTCCTAGAACAGATGAAAATGGACTGCAGCATATTACATCTGGAATAGATAAATTCACAGTAAAAGAAAATCGGAACCAAATCTGGGCAGATACTCTTTTTATGACAGTTCTTTTTATGGGGAAAATGGGCGTGAAATACGATAATCAAATCTGGCGTGAGGATGCAATCGAACAAATGCTTCTTCACTGTAAGTACCTCTTAAATCGTAAGAGTGGTTTATTTTATCATGGGTGGAATTTTGAAGAACAATCAAATTACGGAGGCAATTTTTGGTGTCGAGGAAATAGCTGGATCACGGTTGGTATCCCGCTGTTTTTGGAAATAATGAACGGTTATTTAGCTAAGTCGTCAGAAAGGTACCTATTGAATCTCTACAACAATCAAGTGAAATCTTTGTTGGAAATCCGAAGTAAGGATGGCTTATGGCATACAATTTTAACGGATCCGACTTCCTATACGGAAACTTCCGGATCAGCCGGAATCATTGCTGGCATTCTCTTAGGGGTAAAGAGTGATTTCCTTACTATTCAGCTTTCTCAAGAGGTAATCAACGATTTAATCTCATCTTTAACAGCTAAAATAGCAGAAGATGGTACGGTACTTGGAGTGTCTGCAGGTACTCCGATTTCCTGCAATGCTGAGGACTATAAAGGAATTGTCCAAATGCCAATGGTGTATGGACAAGCAATGACGTTGCTTGCCTTAACCATCGCAGAATCTTTGAAAGAAAAGGCAATCACATGAGCTTACTTATCTATAGTTTGCCAGCTTTGGGATGGGGATTGATGCCGATTGTTTCCAAAAAAGCTGGAGGAACACCCGTGGAACAATTATTGGGCACAACCTTTACGGCATTTGGCATTTCTATCATTCTCAGTTTTCTAATGGGTGTTGAATACACATTGACGGGGACTATTGCAGCATTGATTTCGGGATCATTTTGGGCGGGTGGTCAATATCTCCAATTTCAAGCCCTTGCGACTGGGGCAGTGTCAAAAGTGATGCCATTATCAAACGGGACACAATTGCTGTTTACGTCACTCGCTTCTGGCATCCTTCTCCGTGAATGGCAGAATCTGAAACAGGTTCTTATTACCCTGCTGTTGCTGCTGGTTATTTTAGTTGCAATCTACCTTGTTACAATGAATCAAAATCAGAATAAGCAGCAAGAATCAATATCACTACAAACCATTCTCATGATTTGTACGTCATCACTTTGTCTGATGGGCTATGTGGTCACGACGTCACTTTTTCACGTGAAAGGGCTACAAATCTTTCTACCTCAAGCTTTTGCGATGTTTCTTTCCTCTTGCGTGATTGCGAAATTCGACCAAGAAAAGCAAGAGTTGTCAAGAATTTCTCGTAATGTACTGACAGGTATATTTTGGACAATTGCAAATATCTCCTTATTTTATATCGCAACACAGTTAGGCGTAGGTTTAAGCTATACCATTTCTCAGTTGTGCATCTTTGTATCTATTATGGGCGGGATTCTATTATTAAAGGAAAATAAGACCAAGATAGAGATGATACACACGATAATTGGAGTATTACTGTTTTTTTCAGCAATTTTGGGTTTAAGTCATTTTAAATAGATCATTAGGAGGAAATATTGATGAAAAACAAGATTTTAAAGGCTGGTTTATGTGTGGGTTTATTAATGGGCTTGTCGGCATGCGGCAATTCTGACTCAGCTTCTTCCGACACTGTAAGATTGTTTGTTTCGGGAGATGCATCAGAAGGCGGTGCCTATAGTAAGATGGCAAAACGTTATGAAGAAGAGACTGGTATCAAAGTAGAAGTAACAGACGTACCTTATGCAGATATGGAGACGAAAATTTCTAAAGCTGTACAGTCAGATGATGCCCCCGATGTTGCACGGGTTGCAGGGGTCTTACCAGATTGGGGAGACTATTTAGTTGATTTGACAGATATTGCTAAAAAAGGCAAAACGCTAGATTCAATGACGATTAAAGACGAAGACGACAAGGTTCGCGCCTTACCAACAGATATTACTGCGGTAGGAATGTTCATCAATACAGATCTTTTTGATCAAGCAGGGGTTTCTTATCCGCAGAATGAAGGAGAAGTTTGGACATGGGATGAATTTTTAGAAGCTGTGGACACGATCCAAGAAAAAACAGATGCCAAATATGGGTTTGTAATGGACCCTTCTGATCATCGATTGAGAGCGTTCACGTACCAATTTGGTGGGCAGGATTTTGTTCTGAATGATAAAACCGGTACTTATGAAACTGATGATGCGACAAAAGCTGCGTTACAAAAGTTCATTGACCTAAATAATGATGGAACAATTCCAAAAACGGTCTGGACTTCTGGAGAAGATGCTTCTTCAATGTTTAAGAGTGGAATGATTCCAGCATATATGTCAGGAAGTTGGCAAATCAAAGATTTCACCACGAACATTAAAGATTTCAATTGGCAAGCCATTTACATGCCGTATGAAGCAACTCGTGCTACCAATATGGGCGGTAATTTTATGGTTGGTTTTGAAAACAGCAAGAATAGTGAGGGCGGACAGAAATTTATGGAGTGGTTGTACACACCAGAAAATTATACTGAGTTATGTGAATTAGCTGGTTATCTTCCAGCAGAAGAAGGAATAAAAGTGAATTACGCAGATGCACAAGCGGCTTACGATATTTACAATCAAGAAATTGAAGCGGCGGCCCAACCAATTTCTTCTAAACAAACTGCAGATCAAGTGGCGATGACAATGGCTGGATACACTGGACTAACTGGGGCATACAAGGACTCAATGATCCAAGTATTGAATGATGAAATCAGCTTTGATCAAATGATTGAGAATATCGAAAAAGACTACGACGAGGGGTACACGAAGAAGTAAAGTAGGAAATGATGTGGACTGGTACTCATCCGGTCCACATCCATTCTATTTTGAAAGTGGGAGAAGAATGAGCGATTATATCTATTCAGTAAAACAAGGCAGTTCGATCAATTGTTGGCAACGCAGCATGCTCCAAAAGGAAAAAGTTGAAAGCAAAGCTAGTTGTATTGATGCTCCTGTAAATATGACGGAAGGGTATCAAGAAGTCGAATATCCCATTCGAGCAAATTTCTTACAAACGCTTTCTGAGGTGCCGTATCCTGGAAAGCAAGATTTTTCAGAGGTATATGATGGTTTTGAAAATCCGAGGGTAGATTTTTCTACTTTTCAAGCAACTCCGCATAAAGTAAGTACATACTTGCGGGCACAGCTTCGTTGTCAAGAGAAACAAGCGGTGGAATGTTCGTTGGTTACCTGCGGAAGAGCTATTCTTTGGATGAATGGGAAATTGCTTACTGATTTTCGGCCCTATACGCGAAACCATGGCACGAAAACCACTGTAGTTCTCCCGCTAGAACAAGGCGATAATGAACTCATTGTTTACATGGATGATCTAGCCGAGCGAGATGTAAATTTTTTTGTTGAATTAAACGTCTTGTCGAATCATCACTTTCAAGTAGTCTTGCCTTTATCGTATGACGAAACTATTCTTCAACGGGCAGAGGAGTTCTTGAATGGACTTTATTTTGAGAAAGATTTTTATTCTAAAGGAGAAGTACGTATTTGTTCGGACTACGATTATTTCGAGAAAGTCTTTGTTACTTATGAAGAGGTCACCTTTACAGAAGAAATTGGGGGAAATATTACAGATTTCCGACGAGAAAGTCAGTTTCTACCTTTAAATAATCAACGCATTTCTTTAGGGAATGTGGAAGATATCCCTACCTCAGGGCTAACGCATCTGTTTGTGGGCGTGTTACTTCCAGACCAAACCTATCTGTTTAAAAAACTTGTTTTTACAGTTTATAACGAAGAAAAGTTAAAGCGCAACTTAGGTGGAACTTTAGAAGTGAGAAAAGCGACAGCTTTGACAATCTTTTCAAACCTTGCCATTCCGGATATGAATAGTGCGTTAGCAGAAATTCACTTAACCGGGAAATTATCAGAAGAGTGCTGGAAAAAACTTCAGCCGGCTTTTCGTATGATAAAGGAACGGGGAGATTGCGCAGATTTTATGTTCGCACCGTTACTAGGTTTTTGGCTAGGAAAAAAAGGGCAGTTGCCAGAGAAACTAAGGGTAAAACTCCGAGAGTTGGCGATACATTTTCGCTATTGGATTGATGAGCCTGGAAACGATGTCATGTGGTACTTTAGTGAAAATCACTCCTTATTGTTTCATGCTTGCCAATATTTTGCTGGATGCTTGCTTCCAGAGGAAACGTTTGTCACGAGTGGAAGACAAGGAAGTCAACAATATGAATTAGGAAAACAGCGCTTGTTACAGTGGTTTGATCAATTTGAACACTATGGGTTTTCTGAATGGAATTCTACTACGTATCTGCCTATCGATTTAATAGGTTTTTTCAGCCTTTATACGAATGCGCCAGATGAAGAGATAAAAGATGCAGCGAAAAAAGCACTGGATTTCACATTCACGATCATGGCTGTAAATTCTCATGGAGGAACTCTTTCCTCCACATTTGGCAGAACATATGAGCACGATTTGAAAGCCATGCGTTTGGGAGAAATAAGCAATATTTTGGCAATTGCTTGGGATCAAGGGAACTTTAATTACGCCTTACGAGCATCGACACTTTTTTGCCTATCTGATTATGTTCCACCAAAAGAATGCATGTCTTTGATTGATTTACAGCCAAATGAGGAATTGACAGCAACTTATCTTCAGGGGATCAATCGAGTGCAGACGTATCTCTATAAATGTCGAGAATATTCAATTGCTAGTGGAATCGAGTATCACTGTTTTCAAAAGGGCCATCAACAACATATGATGAATCTTTCGTTAGGCAGTGATGGGACACAGCTTTGGATAAACAACCCAGGTGAGTTTATGCATAGTGGTGAAAATCGGCCTAGCTATTGGGCTGGAAATGGCCGGATGCCTTGTATTAAACAATTTAAAAATATTCTGCATATGAAATACGATTTATCCAAAGCATATGTACCGTTTATCCACATGTATGTGCCCTATTGGAATTTAGAGCGGGTGGATATCAATGATTCTAATTGGCTGTTTATCAAAAAAGATCAAAGCTACCTTGGCGTTTACTTCTCGCAAGGTTATGAAATGCAGCAGATCGGGGATACTCGTGGTAGAGACATCGTTTCTAAAGGAATCAATCATACCGTACTTGTGAAGTGCGGGAGCAGGAATGAGTTTTCGACTTTTGAGACTTTTATGAAATCGGTTAAAAAATCTAAAATGACCAATGAATCCTTTTATGATCCTCAATTTGGCGCATTAGTTTGGCAGGAGATTGAACATCTTGCATCGTATCAAGTCATACCAGTTTTAAAAACGAAAGAGGGGGGCAGAGCATGAAGAAACTTAAAAAAAATAAATGGCCTTTGATTTTTACGGGAGTCAATATTGTCCTGTTCATTACTTTTTTTCTCGTACCAGCAATTTTGGGCTTTTATTACTCTTTAACGGACTACAAAGGATTTGGGACTGCTAACTTTCTTGGTTTCGAAAATTATATTGCTTTATTTCAAGATGCGAGTTTTTACCGATCTTTATTCCGAACCTTTACTTATGCAATTTGCTTGGTGCCGCTGATTTACGCTGTTTCTTTAGGAATTGCCATTTTGCTGAACAGCAAGCACACAAAGGGAAAGCTCTTAGGGAAAATTGTTTTCTTCTTGCCTTGGACAATTTCGGGTATTGTTGCTGGGGTTATTTGGAAATGGTTGTTTGGAGAAAATTTTGGCTTTGTGAACTATATCATTGGGAATTTAGGCGGCGAAGCCGTTCCCTGGTTTTCCAATGCAAGCGCAGCATTTTCGGTAATTCTGTTGGCAGCGCTTTGGGGTGGGACAGCATTTAACATGCTGCAATTTATGTCTGCTCTCAAAAACATACCTAGGTCATATTATGAGGCAGCCGATATTGATGGTGCCTCATCCTTCCAGAAGTTTTTGTACATTACGCTACCTTCATTGAAGCCGACTAGCTTTATGGTGATCCTATTAGCTAGTATCGGTGCTATGAAAGAATTTGCTTTGGTTCAATCCTTGACAAATGGCGGACCAGGTACAGCAAATATGTTCATTGTGCAATACATTTATACAACTGGCTTTGACAAGATGAAAGTTGGGTATGCCAGTGCAGCCTCCATGGTATTATTTGCAATCTTATTAGTTCTCGGACTCGTTCAAATGAAAATTGGAGGTGGTAAAAATGAATGACGTATCAAAGCTTCACGATAAAACGAGCACAACCATTCTCACAGCTGCCTTGGTTCTTGTGGCAATGCTGTATTTGTTCCCACTAGTTTGGTTTATACTCAGCTCTTTTAAACCTGGGTCAGAATTATTTTCCTATCCATTAAGTGTCTTGCCGGAGCATGCCACCATGCAGAATTATCTCGATGCATGGTCCAGTCTAGATTTCGTAAGATACTTTACAAATACTTTGAAGTCGTCCGTTATTACCACGATATTGACGGTTATTGCCAGTGCAACGTGTGGCTTTGCATTTGCAAAATATGATATGAAGTGGTTGAAATTCTTTTTTGTCTGCATTATTGCAACAACGATGTTACCTACCGAAGTAATCATGAATCCAGTGTTTACAGTGATTCGAGAATTAGGTTTGTATGATAGTTTAGCCGGGATCATTATTCCTTCAATCAACACTGCTACAGGAATTTTCATGTTCAGAACCTTCTTCGTCTCTATTCCAGACGACTTAATCGAATCCGCACGCATCGATGGAGCCTCGGATGGGGAAATATTTATGAAAATCATGTTACCTATTGCCAAACCAATCATTATGACGCTGAGCATCTTTTCATTCCAATGGCGTTGGAATGACTACATCTGGCCCTTGATTGTTTTGAACGACCCCAAAAAATACACTTTTCAGGTAGCTATTAGGAGTTTGGTGGGGGCAGAAAATGTCAACTGGACCGTGTTGATTGCTGCTTCAGTGCTTTCAATTATTCCCTTAGTTCTCGTGTTTATCGTGTTCCAACGTTATATCTTAGATTCTGGTGCAACAACTGGTATGAAAGACTAATTATGAATGAAAGCGAGAAAAACGAATGTTTAAGACAAACTACTTGTCAGATCCCCAGCGCATTCATGAAAATAGACAAAGCCCGCGAAGTTATTATCTCCCCTATGCTCCAATGGATGATCATGACAATTCTTCGCGAGTTTTGTCATTGAATGGATTTTGGCGATTTCGATATTTTCCGTCTCATCTAGATGTTGAAAGGGAGCGGTTTTTTGCTGATGATTTTTGGCAAAATAGTCACCTGATTTCTGTACCAAGTAATTGGCAAATGGAAGGGTATGGACAACCGCACTATACGAATATACAATATCCATTTCCAATCAATCCGCCCTTTACGTTCTCTGAGATTCCGGTAGGGGTTTACCGATATGATTTTATTTGTGACTCTCAAAAAATGCGGCAATTTCTTAGGTTTGAAGGAGTGGATAATTGCTTTGCGTTGTATCTTAATGGTAAATATATAGGATTTAGTAAGGGCAGCCGCAATCCAGCTGAATTCGATGTAACCGCTTCTATCGAAAAGGGAGAAAATCAACTTGTCGTTGAAGTTTTTCAATGGTCCGATAGTTCATATATTGAAGATCAAGATATGTGGTGGTTGAGCGGCATCTTTCGTGATGTAGCTTTGCTGCATCGCCCCCAAGAATGTATCTGGGATTTCCACATTCAAACATCATTTGACAGCAACTATGAGAATGGTATTTTGACTATTGATTTTCCGAACATTCATGGTAATCAGCTCGATTGCGAAATTTTTTTAGAAAAAGAATCACTTGTCTTTCAAAAAAAGATTGTGATAGATAAAGAAAACCATCATTTTTCTTTTCCAGTCGTTTCACCTCAAAAATGGACTGCTGAAACACCAGAATTGTATCGGTTGCGCTTTGTCACTTCAGAAGAGGAAATTTGTCAGGAAATCGGCTTCAGAGAAGTGGCTCTTTTGGAAAACAAAATTTGTATTAATGGCAAGCCAATTCTATTTAAAGGAATCAATCACCATGAGTTTCATGAGACGAAGGGACGAGCTCTGCCAAAAGGTTTCTTGGAAAAAGAGATCCAGTTGATGAAAGAAGCGCATTTTAATGCCATTCGAGCAGCTCACTATCCTCATAGTCCTGAATTTTATCAATTGTGTGATCGCTACGGATTATACGTGATGGATGAGGCGGACTTAGAGTGTCATGGAATAGGGAGTACCGGAGATAAAAATTATTTGAGCAGCAATCAAGATTGGGAGGAAGCTTATCTTGATCGCATGAAACAAATGGTCGAGCGAGACAAAAATTATCCTTCAATCATTATCTGGTCGGTAGGAAATGAGTCTGGAAACGGAACAAACCACGAAGCAATGATTCGTTGGTGCCGCGAAAAAGATCCTACTCGATTGATTCATCATGAAGGAGAGTCCCGTGATTGTATTTCAGAAACAGATGGGCGTTACTTTAAAGATGTGCAGCAAGCCGATTTTAATTCTAGAATGTATGCGACGATTCAAGAATTACAAGAGGTCGCAGACAATCCGCAAGTTATCAAACCATACATCCTTTGTGAATATGGACATGCGATGGGGAATGGCCCCGGTTCGTTGAAAGAATACTGGGAAATGTTTTATAAAGAACCGCAATTACAAGGTGGCTTTTTATGGGAATGGAAAGATCAAGGAATCAAAGCAAAGCGGGAAGGGCAACCGACCTATTTATACGGCGGCGATTTTGGTGATATTCCTAATGACTACAATTTTGTTTTGGATGGGTTAATGACCCCTGATTTACAACCATCACCCAGTTATTTCGATATTCAACGACAACAAGAACCAATCGCCATTGATTTTTCCTTGTATGAAGTCGGAAAAATAATCCTACGCAATCGCAATCAATTCAAAGACTTGTTAGGGATGAAGTGTTGTTTTGAAATAAAGCGAGATCAAGAAGTATTGGTAAGTAAGATCGTGACAGTTCATTTACCCCACGAAAAAGACGTCGAAGTGATATTACCTAGCGAACTGTTGCACACAAAAAAGGCCAATTTGCTAAAAGTGCAGATTTTCGATGAGCAAAAGACGCTTCGTGGCAAATTAGCTCGTATTGTCGCATCTATGCCAATCGAAGGAGACTCTCTACCAGGGCAAGAACCTGATATACTCCTATTTAATGAAATTCAGGATGATGCAAAAATGTTGCTGCTCCGAAATGGGACAAATTATTTGAGAGTAGATAAAACTACTGGTAAATGGCAGTTCATGAACGAGCATCAAGACATTTATCTAGCCTCTCCAGAAAGTATTTTTTGGCGGCCGACAACAAACAATGATTTTATTTCTAGTGAAATATGGCGGGAATATGGTGTCGATCGCATGATGACAAATTTAATGAGCTGCAGCATTGTCGCCAATGATTCTGATAAATTGAAACTATCTTTAAAGGAAGCAATCGGGCCAGCAGGAAAGTTTTGGCATATTGAGCAAACAACGAATATCACTTTTTTCAAGGATGGACGAGTCACCTATGAAATATCTGGGGAGCCTAAAAACCATTATCCGCTGACAGTTCCTCGTATCGGACTTGTTTGGCAGCTGCATAAACGATTTACGAAAACTTGCTGGTCTGGAAAGGGACCTAAAGAAACCTATGCAGATACTGAAAATGGCAGTTACTTTGATGTGTTTTCTCAGGCAACAGATGAACTGAGTTTCCAATATTTATATCCACAAGAAAGTGGCAATCATTGCCAGACGAAGTGGGCGATATTCAAGTCGGACGATCAATTAGCACTCAAGTTCCAAGGAAACCATTCCTTTAATTTTAGTGTACATTCTTATTCTGCTGCGGCTATTGATTCCGCACAACATATTCATGAACTAAAAAAAGCAGACCGCTATTATTTGTACATCGATTATCAACAGCACGGGATTGGTTCCAGAAGCTGTGGTCCGGATGTACTAGACAAATACCAACTACATTTACAGGATTATCATTATCAATTTGAGATAAGAATAAAAGGAGTGTGATCAAGTGAAGGCTAGGGCACGTATTTCACAAACACAACAAATTTCGAGAATCGATCGCCGAATTTATGGTTCATTTATTGAACACATGGGAAGAGCAGTCTATGAAGGTATTTATCAACCAGATCATGAAACGAGTGACGAAAATGGCTTTCGGCAAGATGTTTTAAAACTTGTCAAAGAATTGGCAGTACCAATTGTTCGCTATCCTGGAGGAAATTTTTTGTCTGGCTATCGTTGGGAGGACGGCATTGGGCCAAGAGAAAAGCGACCTAAACGACTCGACTTAGCGTGGCAAAGTATTGAAACGAATGAAGTAGGTTTACATGAATATATGCGTTGGGCTAAAGAATGCGATACTGAAGTGAATATGGCCGTTAATTTGGGAACGCGGGGTATCGATGCAGCGCGTCATCTAGTTGAGTATTGCAATTTTGAAGGAGGCACCTATTGGTCTGATCTTCGAAAGCAAAATGGAGACGAAAAACCCTTCGCAATTAAAACCTGGTGCTTAGGCAATGAGATGGATGGAGATTGGCAAATTGGGCATAAGACAGCAGAAGAATATGGTCGTTTAGCAGAAGAAACTGCCAAAGCGATGAAATGGGTAGATGATTCAATTGAACTAGTGGTGTGCGGCAGTTCCAACAGCTCTCGCCCGACATTCGTGGATTGGGAATTAACGGTACTTGAGCACACATACGAATATGTCGATTACTTATCACTGCATCAATATTATGACAATAAAACTGACAACCTTGCTGAATTTTTGGCCAAGTCAGAAGATATGGACCGTTTTATCAAGTCAGTAATCGCCATTTGCGACACGATGAAAGCAAAAAAACGAAGTGACAAGACCATGATGTTGTCCTTTGATGAATGGAATGTCTGGTACCATTCCAATGAAGAAACCGCGGCGCAAAAGCCATGGACGGTAGCACCTCACATTTTGGAAGACATCTACAATTTTGAAGATGCTTTACTTGTTGGCAGCATGCTCATTACATTATTAAAGAATTCTGACCGAGTGAAGATTGCTTGTCTAGCGCAATTGGTGAACGTGATCGCACCGATTATGACTGAGAAAAATGGGACAGCTTGGAAGCAGACCATCTTCTATCCGTATCAACAAGCTTCATTGTATGGACATGGCAAAGCATTAACTACAACAGTTGATGTAGTAACTTATGATACCAACAAAATCAAGAATGTACCCTATCTTGACAGTATTGCTATTTTAAACGAAGAAAAAGATGAACTAGTTATTTTCTCTGTTAACAAGCATAGTTGTGAAGAAATTACATTCACGGTTGACTCTGATTTGAGATTGGCGTGTGTCATTGAGGCTACTGAAATGGCTGATTACGATACAAAAGCAGTTAATGGACCAAATCAAGAGTTAGTTGTCCCTTGTGATTCGAAGGAGCGGGTAGTGATTGATGGAGGAAGCGTTACAATCAGCACAAAGCCGCTTTCTTGGAATATGACTAGAATTAGGTTGAGCGAAAGAGATCACAAGACTATGACTGATTAATCAAGGAACAATACTTTTTCAAGAACAGCCATAGGACTTTTTTATGATGGAGGTCCTCAAAATGAATTTTTTCTTTACAAACCCAGCGCAGGAATGGGAGGAAACGTTGCCTATTGGGAATGGTAGTCTAGGGGGAATGATCTTTGGAAGTTTTCCTGAAAAAATTGGCTTGAATGACGAATCACTTTGGTCGGGATACGAATATGACAAAAATCGACCAGAAGCTGCGAATTATTTATCAGAAATCCAACAAGCTATTTTGGAAGGCCGTTATCTAGAAGCGGGGCAACAAGTGGAAGAGTCTTTTTTAGGGAATTACACCGAGAGCTACTTGCCTTTGGGAAATCTGATTATTACACAACCAGACCAACAAGGAGCGATTGATCAGTATCGCCGTTGTCTTGATTTAAGCAGAAGTAAAGTAGAAATAACATACCAAGGAACGAGAGGTGTCTATCAGCGCGAGTATTTTGCTAGTTATCCTGACCAAGCCTTGTGGGGAAGATTTATTGCTCCGGAAGCTGAATCCATTAGTATTGCTTATGAGTCACAGTTACACTCAAAAGTTGTTTACCATGCTAATGAAAGCTGTGTTGAAATACAGGTTCAATGTCCGGAACATGTCAATCCAAACTATATAAGCAATGAATGGGATTTTGTACAAGGGACTCGCGGGGAAACACATATTTATGAATTAATCATTGAGCAAACGGATGGAAATCTTGTTTTTAACAACGATCGACTTATCATTGAAAATGCCCGAAACGTATCATTTCTTTTTAGAAGAAAAGGGGCAGGAAAAGTTCCAAGCTTTGTAGAAGCTAAAAAGCGTCACAGGAAAGACTATCAAGAACTGTTCAATCGAGTAGAGATGTATTTGGGCGACCAAGTCCAGTTGCCGCTGAATGAACGTATTGCAAGGGTAAAAGAAGGGCAGTTAGATCCTGGCCTAATCGCTTTATATTTTCAATATGGACGCTACTTATTGATCAGTTCTTCTCGTCCTGGGAGTTTGCCGAGTAATTTACAAGGGATCTGGAGTTGGCAGCTGCGAGCGCCTTGGTCATGCAATTTCACAACAAATATCAATTTAGAGATGAATTACTGGTTAGCGGATACTTGTAATTTACACGAATGCTTTGTACCTTATAGTAACTTTATTGAACAACTCTCTAGCGCAGGAGAAAAGACCGCCTTCCTTCATTATGGTGTAGCAGGATCTGTGTGTCATCATAATACAGATCGCTGGTTTACAACCAATCCAGTGGGGACTCCTTATCGATCTCAGACTGGTAGAGGAGATGCTTCTTGGGCGATGTGGCAAATGGGCGGGGCTTGGCTAGCCAGTGATTTATACCGGCACTATGAGTACACGGGAGATAGGACATACCTGAAAGAGGTGGTCTATCCAGTATTGCGAAAGTCTGTTATGTTCTTAGTCAATACATTAATAGAAAGTGACGGAATATATCACAGCTGTCCCTCGACGTCACCAGAGAACCTGTTTTTCGATGCTGCTGGCAACAAATGTTCATTGCAGCTATCAACTGCAATGGATATCTGCTTGATCAATGAAAATTTTGATTTCTTCCGGTTAACTTGTGAATCACTAAATATTCATGATGATTTGTTGGATAGAATGAAGCGAATCCAGCCCTATTTAGCAACTGTAAAGATTGGGTCAAAAGGTCAAATTTTAGAATGGCAAGAAGAATTTGAAGAAGTGGAACCTGGACATCGCCACGTTTCCCATCTTTATGGCGCATACCCTGGTGAACTTTATAGAACAGAGGAGCTTTTAAATGCAGTGAGAAAGTCAATTTCTCTGCGATTAAAAAATGGTGGCGGACATACCGGATGGAGTAATGCTTGGTTAATCAATTTATTTGCTATCCTAGGAGATTCACAGCAAGCCTATCAACATATTCAGCATGCCATTTTAGAAGCTTCGTATAGTAATCTTTGGAGCAAACATCCTCCATTCCAGATTGACGGTAACTTTGGCGTGGCTGCTGGGATCGCCAATCTGTTTATCCAAGATCGCAACGGACATGTTAAATGGTTGCCGTCCTTACCAGCCGAATTGAAAGATGGTTTTGTCAAAGGGCTGAAAATCAAAGGGAATCAGACCGTTGAGATGCAGTGGAAAAACGGTGAGCTGATCAGAAAAAATATTTATTAAAAGCTTTGCAACAAAAGTTTGTAACAAAATAAAGAAGACGGGACTGTGCCATAAGTCTCCTACAAGTAACGCTATCCGAACATTAATTATTATTGCTCCTGCGGTGCAGGGACTCCTCGTCGCAAAAGTCAGAGGAATCAAGCCTAGCAACAGACTATTATTCGGTTTAGCTTGTTGGATGATGACTTATGGCACAGTCCCACTTTTTACTCATCCTTCGAACGTAATCGTCGTTTCTTCCCTAAATGTCTAAATACTATTGAACTAGTGATACGTTCAATAGTATCAAGACTAGTAAAAGGCGCATTTATCTGAGGAAAGTTTGCTATTGCTTATTATTCGAATGAATTGAACTGTTCAGAAAAACTTTCATTCAGAATCACACGTGTAATGTGCTTTTCCGACTCTACTAATAGAAATAGTAGTAAAGCAGGAAGAATGCTTATCAGCATATTGTTCAAGCTTAATGAAGTTGTTTGGACGATTCTCTGCAGCGGCGGGAAATAAACCATCGCTAATTGTAATAGAGCCATCACTGACAACGAATAGATCAGGGCTTTATTTTGCTTGATTTTATTACTGAAGGCAAAGCTAGTGATCTCACGACAATTGAGCATGTAAAATGCTTGACCAAAAACGATCGCATTGATGAGGACGGTCTGTCTTGTCGCTTCATCACTAAATAAATTCATGGTAAGGAAGCCAAAAAAGGTCAATAGGATACCCACGTATAGGATTCGAAACAACGTATATTTGGAAATGATTTTCTCATTCATGTCTCGAGGTGCACGGTTCATGATCATTTTGTGCGCGGGTTCAAAGCCTAGCGCATAAGAAAGTGTGATGGATGCGACAAGATTAAGCCAGAGAATTTGAACGGTGGTCAATGGCAAAGGCATGTTTCCCAGCATGGAGACGATCAGCAATAGACCTTGTGCCAAACAAGTTGGTAAATAGAAGAGGATCGTCTTTTTTAGATTGTCAAAAATTCTGCGACCTTCTCTAATAGCTTTGGCAATCGTCGCAAAATTATCATCGATCAGAATCATGTCTGCCGCTTGTTTGCTTACGTCGCTCCCTTTGATCCCCATAGCAATGCCGACGTCGGCTTTTCTAAGTGCGGGTGCATCATTTACGCCATCGCCCGTCATCCCTACAATCTCACCTTGTTCTTGCAGGAAAGTCACGATTTGAAGTTTGTGTTCTGGTGTAGTCCGGGCAAAAATATTGGTGTTTTTCACAACGGTTTGCCATTCTTCTGCTGACAAACGATCCAATTCAGTACCAGTAATTGCTCGATCAGCATGATTGATTCCTAGTTGCTGGGCGATCGCTTTGGCTGTTGTAGGGTGGTCTCCGGTAATCATTACTACTCTGACACCCGCTTTTTTACAGTCTGCGACAGCCTCGATCGCGGATTCTTTCGGCGGATCAATAATACCTGCTAATCCGGTCATAACTAGATCATTTATTTCGTCATGGGTTAATAGGGTATCGTTTGCTACATCTTTGTAGGCAAAAGCGATCACTCGCTGACCTTCAGAAGCAAAAGATGAGTTGACTTGTTCCCACTGCAGGCGATCAAATTTTTGCATAATTCCATCGATATGAGCTGCGGAAACTTTGGTCATAATGACATCCGGTGCGCCTTTGACAAAAATACGTTTCTTGCCATTTATTCTATGACTTGTAGCCATATATTTGTATTTTGAATCAAAGGGCAACGTCTCTACACTTTCTATTCGTTGGGCACCGATCCGATTCGTCCACTTTAACAAGGCTAACTCTGTGGCATTTCCTGTAACTGGACAATGAACATCCTCAAAGCTTTGCGTTTCTTGACAATTTTGCATGATCTCTGCGAGCAGTTCATTCTCCGGGTAATCTTCCTGGTTTGTCTTCAACACATCAGTTACCTGATTGTTTGTAAACAAAGTAGTTAACGTCATGTCGTTTTTTGTTAAAGTACCAGTCTTATCTGAACAAATCACTGTCATTGATCCAAGGGTTTCTACCGTAGGCAATCCTTTCACGATCGCATTTTGCTGAGACATATTTTTTACCCCAGAAGATAGAATAATCGTCAAGATTGATGGCAATCCTTCTGGGATAGAGGAAACGATCAGCGCAATGATCGCAGAGACGATATACATCATGCTCATCCCGTAAACAAAATAACTGATCAGTCCAAGTAAAAGAATGAATAGTCCAATACCTTTAAAGATTGAATGATTCATTTCATTGACCTTTTTCAATAAAGGCGTTTCTTTGACTTCGATCGATGAAAGAGATTGGTTGATTTTGCCAATCTCAGTCTCGGAACCAATTGCGACGACGATGCCTTTCCCTGTACCTGATTGGACTTGCGTTCCAGAGTAAGCCATATTGGTTCGATCGGCTAAAGCTGTCTGCTCATCTAAGCGAGTGACGGTCTTCACGACTGCATCAGGCTCCCCTGTCAAAATCGACTCATCGATCTTCAATTCATTGACTGATTCGATTCGCAGATCAGCAGGGATAATATCACCTGGTGCCAAATAGACACGGTCGCCAGGAACTAGCTCTTCTGCATCAATAGACAGTCTTCCCTCTATCGATTCGATAGTTGCTTTTGAACTGAGAAGCTTTGTGATGCTTGATAGCGATTCGTCTGCTTTTCGTTCTTGATAATAACCAATCATGGCATTGAGGATAACGACTAATAAAACGATTGCTCCTTCAACAAAACTACCTGTAATAAATTTCAAAACAGCAGCACCGATCAAGACATACATTAGAGCATCATGGAAATAAGAAAAGAATTTTTTCCATTCTGGTGTTTTTTCTGATTCAGTAAGTAAGTTTTTTCCATGCTTTGCCTGATAACTTGTACGCGTTTCCGAAGTGATAAGTTCCGTACTGGTTTCTGATTGTACTGCGTCGATTTCTAAATTATGCCAATGTGTCATTTTTTTCCCTCCATATTCTTTACACCCTTAGCATAAAGGTTAGAGTCGTTCTAAGGTCAACAGTTATTTTTGACTTTTTGAAAAAAGAGTCCATTTCCTCTTTTTTTAGAAGATATGAGCGATACGTAGCGCTAGGATCTGCTTGTGGTGATCAATAGCTTCTAACGAGGAAAAAATCAATGATTGTTTTCTATTAAAGAATAGGATACGATGAATAAAACTTTTTGATCATGAAGGGGGAGGATGGAATGAGAACTAAGGGATTGATTTTTGACTTTGATGGGACACTAGGTGACTCTAGAGAATGTGGGATATTGGCGACGCAAAAAGCATTTAGTGACATAGGTCTAATGATTCCTGATGAAAAAACGATCGAATACTACATGGGGATTCCTATTGAAAAATCATTTCTAGAGATGGCGAACAGGCAGTTATCCGAAGAGAAATTAATGGAACTTCTCACTATTTTTCGAAGCCATTATCAATTTTTTGAAGAAAAGTCGCTTAAGGTGTTCGATGGCATCCCTGAATTACTGGCAATTCTTAAAGAGCAAGGCATCAAATGTTTTGTGGTTTCCAGTAAGAAAACCGATATATTGAATCGAAATCTGAAGGGATTAGGCATTGCTGCTTTTTTTACAGAGACGATCGGATCGGATAAAGTGACGCATTATAAGCCGCATCCTGAAGGGATAACCATAATTTTGAAAAATCATGGGTTGCAAAAAGATGAGGTGAGGATGATTGGTGATGCGACCTTTGATATCGAGATGGGGCAGGCAGCCGGTGTAGGCACTGTTGCTGTTGCTTGGGGAAGCCATACGAAAGAAGCCTTATTAGCCGCTAGGCCGGACTTTTTCATTGAGCAT
This sequence comes from Enterococcus sp. AZ091, assembly GCF_051714805.1. Classification (NCBI taxonomy): domain Bacteria; kingdom Bacillati; phylum Bacillota; class Bacilli; order Lactobacillales; family Enterococcaceae; genus Enterococcus; species Enterococcus sp. AZ091. The sequence goes on from NZ_JBIOSO010000002.1 coordinate 241,921, forward strand.
CCACTGGATTTGATTGAAACGCTGTAAAGCTGCTTTGGCTAATTTGGCCAAAAAGCCAGCTACTTTCTAGCCGTTGAAACACGTTTTTCTGCTTTTATTGAAGTGGAAAAACGTGTTTTGTTTGTTAACGGATTGTCACCCTTTTGATAGAATAAGAACGTTTCTTTGAAGGAACTGAAAAAGATTAAAATATGGTAGAATTTTCAGAAAAAATAGATTATTTTTTCAATTTTTAGTTGCAATAGGTTATTTAACTGTGTATGATCTGGGCAAGGAGCTTAGCTCCGTTATTTTTTTGAAACCAGTTATAAGAAATGATGATTTTTTTGATTGATTTCATTTATGCCTATCGGAGAAACAAGGAGGATCTTATGAACGAAGAAAATCAATTAAAAAGACAAATGAAAACTCGCCACATTACTATGTTGGCTCTTGGCGGAGCAATTGGCGCTGGCCTCTTCAAAGGAAGCGGAGAAGCGATCGACTTGGCCGGTCCTTCGGTATTACTCGCCTTTATTTTTTGTGGTCTTATTTTATTTATGGTGATGACAGGACTTGGAAAGCTGGTTCTAGAAGATCAAAAGCAACATGGTCTTTCTGGGTTGGTCCAACCTTATCTGGGGGTGCATACGGCTGATTTTATCGATTGGCTTTACTGGTCGATGTGGATGATCAATATCATTGCCGAAGCGGTAGCAGCTGCCAGCTTTTTGCAGCTTTGGTTTCCCAATATTCCGGCGTGGGTCTTTGTTTTGATTTTGGCCCTTTTAACAACAGCCATTAATCTTTTCTCTGTACGTTTGTTTGCAGAAACAGAATACTGGCTCTCTTGGGCAAAAATCAGTGTAGTGATTGCGTTGATCATTATTGGCATCTATTTAGTCGGCACACAACTACTTGACATTGGCTTCTTGCCGACCTTTAGTCAAATCACTGACCATGGTGGTTTTGCCCCTCATGGGATTCAAGGATTTATCAACTCATTGCTAGTAGTTATTTATTCCTATGGTGGCTCAGAATTGGTGGCAATCACGATCAGTGAAGCAGAAAATCCAAAAAAAGCGATTCCTAAAGCGATCAGAGGGGTCATGACACGTATCACAGCTTTTTATATTATTCCGCTGTTTCTATTACTGATCATCTACCCGTGGAATCAGTTAGCGGATCCGAATGTGAGTCCATTCGTGATGGTCTTTCAAAAGATCCATTTGCCTTTCGCGTCGGACATCGTGAATTTGGTAATCATTCTGGCTTTATTTTCTTCGATCAATTCAGGAATCTATGCGTCTTCGCGAATCCTGTATTTCCGACTGAGCAACAATGGCAATGCTAAGCATAAATTTATTGCTTTAAATAAAAATAGTGTCCCGCAACGAGCAATCATGTTTTGTAGTGGAACGTTATACTTAGGTGTTGTGCTTTCCTATTTTTTAGGAGACAAATTGTTTGGCTATTTAGCTGGATCTCTTTCCTACACTGTTCTTTTGATCTGGCTATTGATCAGTCTGGCCGCTTTTGTCTTAACCATTAAGCAAAAGAATCTTTTTCGTAAAGGTTATTTAAGTTTGGCGATTGTTTCTCTCGTCTTACTGTTTCTGGGGATTTTGATCACAAATTCGATTGCCGTCACTGGTTTTACAGCGGTGTTATATGCAATCATTTTTTTCAGCTTTTATCGTCAACATAATCGGAAAGAAAGCAATCTTTGAAATAATAAATGAAGCAACGAGCAATCAATCGTAGTTATCGTTTGATGGAAAGACGAAAAAACTGCTACCTCTGTTTTTGAGAGGCAGCAGTTTTTTATTTAGCTGACTTGACAACGAGCAAACCAACTTGTTCACTACTGCGAAGATTTTTGTTATATTCTCTAAAGCCATCGCGGACGATAACTGAATAATCCGCCTTCAGTTCGATGACCGCTTTTAGCACTTTGATAAGGGCATGATCGTAGATATTTCCATTGATTACGACCTTTGCGTCCCTCTCCGAAATTTGGTCTTTTAGTTTATGACATAACTGATCAGGGGATCTTAATAATTCATGGATTGTGATGAAGTAGATGATTTCGTTAGGGGAGTGGCCTAAAAAAATATCTTTTTCCACGGTTTGCTTTGTGGATTGCTGCATTTGTTGTTTTAAATAATCATCGATTCTGGACACTCATCTGTTCTCCTTACATATAGAAATAATAAAAACGAGGGTAGCGCGTTACTGAATTTCATCAGGTTTGAATAGTTGGGAGGAGTGGCAATCATCTGTTGATTCAGGCAAAAAATGTGCGTTATCATTTTGCCTTTTCATTGACTGGATCTATCCAAAACATTGAAGCAGTCAACAAATGGCCAAACCAACTAACTCAACAATCAACTTTCAATTATAGAAACATTTCTTAGTATCAACCTCCTTATTCTTTCTTTGCTGCTAAGTGTCACTAATAATAAGAATCGGTTGATTCTTCAAAAAATTAATCAGAGAAGTATTTATGAGAATGAAAGCAGGTTGAGAGCCGATTTTTCGAAGGTGTGAAGCTATTCAGAGAAGCACTGCTTGAAAAGAAATTGTAGTGAAAAAAATACTTTGACTGTATATTATCTATCAAGACCATCCGAATACTAGTAAAAAAACAATCTGTCAGCCAATTTGGAATAGTGACAGATTGCTTATACGATTGTTTGTCAGCATCAGATAAGAGCTTATCGTCTTCCTGTAACAATCACCAACTGGAACTAACGAATGCGGTAGCAAGAAGGGGGGGAGCAGGATGTCCTATTTTTCTCAATGACTAACTGCATGCTTAAGTTTCAATGGTGCGGACGATTTTGCTGGGTCAGCTCCTCGAGGGCTTGATGGATCGCCAACAAATCAGGTAGTGTGATCTGGGCATTGATCAGTAATACAGGGACTTTTTCAAAAGTTTCAGTCAACGGTGTGGTACTTAAGCAAAGATCATATGCCTCTTGGTCAAAGTGTTCGCGAATATCAATATTATAAAAGCCTTGGAAAGGCATTTTGATCAGTTTTTTTATTGTCAGTGAAACGGCTAAAGGTAAATCCGTTTCGAGTTTGATTCTGATTTGTTTCTGAAACGCAGCGGGTGATATCACTTGCGTCCAAGCCGTTGCGACATGCAATGCAAGTCCTTTGCGATTGAGTGGTTCATCATGATACAAGCTTGTCTGTTCTAAAAGTTTTTCTGACTGCATCCGCAATTCTGGGAAATGTTCTGCGAGAAATTGGACGGTGTCATAGCCTGCCAACGTATGATCGGTTTTTCCAAAAAGCGCAATGGAGAGAATGCCATTTAAAATGGTGTTCAACATCAGATTTTTCTGAGAGGATGGGAATGTTTTTCTCTCATGATGTGATGCCATTGAAGCAATCACTTCTTGAATGGCAGTAGGGGGCTTCTCCGCCTCATTCGACGAAAAATAAGTCTCTAGCTGAGATTCCTTAAATGTACGGTCAAGATTGGATTGCAGCCAAAGAAAACAAAAACGGCGTTCGTTTTCTGGTAGAAAGAAGTGTTCGGATAATTCTTCTGCTAAGTGATTGAATATGGGCGTATTCTGATCAGTCAGTTGTTGAAACAATTGCAAGTCTTCATCTGCGAGAAAAGGTGCCATCTCCAATGAATCCGTTGGGATCGACTGCCCTTTGCGAAAACGTAAAATAGTGACGGCTAGAATATACGTCGTCATTCTTAATTCGATTTTATTGAAAGGAATCTGGTTATTTTGATAGAAGTCTTGAGCGATCGTTTCACATTTTTTTGTGAGAGTCCCTTGAACGGCCAATGCAACCCAGAGAATGTCCGCCAAAAGAAGGCGACCATAAAATATCTGATACGTGCTTCGTCGCCAATTAATCGAACCATGCCTTTTTGTTTTCGCAAAGAAAAGCCAATAGGAGTCAATGCGTTTTCTAATTCATAAATTCTTTTACGAACAGTCGATTCAGAGAAAAAATTGTTAGCAGCAAATTGGATCAAATTGATTTCATTTTGCAGCAGCAGGGTTTTAAGTAGTTGAAAAAAAGGATTGGATGCTAAAAGCTGACTCGTCAATCGTTTATAGTCTGTTTTGGTGCCGCTGAATTTATACCCGGATCCGTGTTTGGCAATTAGAATCTCGTTTTTTTCTGCTTGATTGTTTGCCAGCTGTTTGGTCAATGAGTCAAAGCTCTTTTGAACAGAACGACGATCGAGACCTAATGTTTGACTGATTTCTTCTATAGGGACAAAGCGTTTTTGCAAATACAAAAAGCGCAGTAACTCAACGTCTTTTTTGAGGCCACTCCCAAAAAATGTATGGAATCGTTCCATCGATTTGCCTCCGATCTAGTAATTTTTTGTATCAATTTTCTTTTATCATAGCACAAAAAAGGATATTTTTTTGTGTTTGAAATTTGCATTTTTTTGCCTCTTTTGTTAGCCGAAACAAACTACAATTTGGATTGGCAAATTTCGTTCACAGTTAAACGATGATTCTCCCATTAAATGAGTGGACATGAAATAAAGGAGTGTAAGAATTGCAAGTTAACAAAAAAAGATCAGGTAAAACAATTGCTTTTTTACTAATGATTATTGGATCAATGGTCATTTTTATTGGTATACAGGCAAGTGCTGCTACTTATGATTTTGATTATCAAGCCAATCAATCTGGACAATATATTACTGATGGTGTCGAACAAGGGGATACCTATAATTATGACTACGGCAATGCACCAGGTGTCGATTTTGATAGTGAAAACTATGTGAACTATCATGATGAAGCTTATGTAAAGAAGAGTGTCAAAGAGGTAGCCGGGCAGCAAGGTCTCTTTGACGTTACTTTAGATGTGAAAGGGAATCAAGTAGATAATCCAGTTGATCTTGTCCTTGTGATTGATTACTCCTCCTCTATGAAAGGAGAGAAATTAACCAACGCCTTAAAAGGGCTGCAACAATTTGGTGAGGAATTAGGAGATTCCCTGTCAAACGGCTCTATTCGTATCGGAATTGTTGCCTATAACCGAACAACTTATTCTACGAATGGCTTCTCCACAGACATCGATTATCTGCAAAATTTTTTACAGCATACGGCGGAATCACACTCAGGAACATTTATGCAAAAAGGCTTGATGGAGGGACAACGTCTGCTCCTTGAACAAAGTCGACCTGAAGCTGAAAAGATGTTTATCCATATTGGCGATGATAGTGCCAATCGCAGCTATTTACCTGCTGAAAATGCAACTGTGTATCCCAATACAGGAAAGATCGATGATTATAATGGCTATCATACTAGCAGCTATACCAAAGCTTTCCAAACAGCTAATCCTCAATACCATACAACAAGTAAGACTTCAACAGATAGTTTAGCAGTTCCAGTCAGCAGTCAAGTGGTGACTGATGAAACATTGGGAACGATCGTTGACATCAAGGAATCGAACTTTGCGGTTTATTCAGTGGCAACGGCACCTTCGGCAAGGGGTGAATACATTGCCCGTAATCTTGCTACTGCACCGGCTAATTATTTGACGACGGACGAAAACCTTAGCGGTCTTGGTTCAGCATTGAAAGAAATTGCGAACCACATTGATAAAACGATTCCCAATGGAACGATCACAGACCCTATGGGGGAAGGAATCCTTTTACAAGGAGCCGGTACGTTTGATAATAGCCATTATCAATTGGTCGGGTGGCGCAAAAATGATCAAGGAGCATGGATCCAAGCTCCTGAAATTGTTGCAGCAGTTCAAGTAACGGAAGCTAATCAAACCATCTCTATCAGCAACATCGCGTTAGGTGAAAATGAAAAACTTACCCTAACTTATCAGGTTCGAATAAATACAGAATCCGCTGAGTTTCAAGGAGAAACATGGGTCTTGTGTAATGGACGCACGACATTAACAACAGGAAGTGATGGTGAATATTTAGATTTTCCTATTCCATCCATCAAGGCACCTGTCGTAGAATTGAAAATTATGAAGAAGTGGGTCAATGTTCCAGATGCTGAGATTCCTGATCAGATCGAATACCATGTCAAAAGAACAACCACCGTTAGTGCTGAAAGTTGGCAAATGTCAGATAGTTTAACCTTGAATAAAGGCGAGGGCTATCAAGGAACACGCACAAAAGTCCCAGTTGAAGGCCAAAATGTAGTATTACCAAAGTACAATAACCAAGCGGAAGATTTCTTTTACACTGTCGAAGAAGTCAATGTTCCAGATGACTTTGAAAGTGCGGTAACCAATGAGGGTGGTACCATCATTATTACCAATACTAAAAAAGAAACATCAAGTACGACAGAGCCAAGTGTTACCGAACCAAGCGTAACGGAACCAAGCGTAACGGAACCAAGCACGACAGAGCCAAGTGTCACAGAGCCAAGCACGACAGAGCCAAGCACAACGGAACCAAGTGTTACCGAGCCAAGTGTCACAGAGCCAAGCACCACCGAGCCAAGTACGATGGAACCAAGTACGACAGAGCCAAGTGTCACAGAACCAAGCGTAACGGAACCAAGTACGACAGAGCCAAGTGTCACAGAGCCAAGCACGACGGAACCAAGTACGACAGAGCCAAGTGTTACCGAACCAAGCGTAACGGAGCCAAGTACGACAGAGCCAAGTACGACAGAGCCAAGCGTAACGGAACCAAGTACGACAGAGCCAAGTGTTACCGAACCAAGCGTAACGGAGCCAAGTACGACAGAACCAAACACAACTGATTCGTCCATGTTAGGGACTCAGAACAATCAATCAGAATCAAGTCACTCTGCTGCCTTAAACGCTTCAAATAAAACGAATGATAAAAAACTTCCACAGACAAATGATGAGAAGGCGAGTTGGATGCTTGTCCTCGGCATAATGATTGTGAGTGTTATAGGTGGGACAATTATCATACGCATGAAATAACTATCTATCTTTCACGATTAAATCGTGTTCTCAGCTAGGCTTTTGCCTAGCTTTTTTTGTTTATGTTCAGTAAAAACTCAAAAATTTTTTAATAAACAGTATATAACACTTGATAACAGTCGTGTACTGTTATATACTGTTTGTAACGAGAAGGGGGAAGAAAATGTGAGATTGATTATTAATACTTCCTTAATGGTGCCGATTTATGAGCAGATTGTCGATCAAATCAAAGGGCATATTCGAAATGGGGAGCTGAATGAGAATGATCCGTTGCCATCTGTCCGCACACTGTCAAAAGAATTAAAGATCAGTGCTTTAACGGTCAAAAAAGCCTATGATACGTTAGAATCTGAAGGTTTTACAGTAACGGTTCACGGGAAAGGAACTTATGTAGCTGCTACCAATACAGAGCTTTTATTGGAAGAGCAAAAAAAGGAGCTGGAACAAGACTTGGAACAAGCAATTCTAAAAGGGCGACGTTGCGGGGTTAGTGATGAAGAGATAAAAAGTTTGTTTGAATTGATATTGGAGGGTTGAAACATGTTGAAAATTGAGCATCTAAAAAAGCAGTATGATAATTTTTCTCTTGATTGTTCATTAGAAGTTCAAAAAGGTACTATCACAGGGCTGATTGGTCAAAATGGAGCAGGTAAAAGTACTACGTTTAAAGCAGCTCTTGGTTTAATTCCTTTTGACAGTGGGAAGATCACACTTTTAGGCAAGGATAGTAAAGAACTCACCCCAAAAGAGAAGGAAAAGTTAGGTGTTGTTTTATCCGATTCTGGCTTCAGCGGCTATTTAAGGATTAAAGATATTGTTCCTATTTTACGGACAATGTATAGCGAATTTGACGAAGACTTTTTTACCGAACAAATTCAGCGATTCCAACTACCAGTGGATAAAAGACTCAACGACTTTTCAACAGGGATGAAAGCAAAACTAAAAGTATTAGTAGCTATATCGCATCACGCTAAATTGTTGCTTTTAGATGAGCCGACAGCTGGCTTGGATGTGATTGCCAGAGATGAATTACTTTTGATGTTGAGAGAGTTCATGGAAAAAGATGAAGAGTGTGCGATTTTGATCAGTTCCCATATCTCTAGTGATTTAGAAACACTTTGTGATGATCTTTATATGATCCATGATGGACGAATGATCTTACACGAAGAGACCGATGTCTTGTTAAGTGATTATGCACTATTGAAAGTTGATCCGGAGCAATACAAAGAACTGGATAAACAATTTATTCTCCGATACAAAGAAGAAAGCTATGGGTATAGTTGTTTAACGAATCAAAAACAATTTTATATGGAGAATTTTCCTAAAATAGTCATTGAAAAAGGATCAATTGATGAAGTGATTATGATGATGGTAAGGGGGCGTGAATAATGACAGGTTTGTTGGTAAAAGATTTTAAATTGATGGCCACACAAAAAAATTTCTTTTTGGTTATTCTTTTGATTGTAATAGGAATGATCTCGTTTACAGAGGATGTATCATTCCCACTAGGTTTCTTAACCTTTGCGCTTTCTTTATTCACATTAAGCACTATCAGCTATGATGAATTTGACAATGGGTATGCGTTTTTATTCACTTTACCTATTACTCGAGTGGGCTATGTGCTGGAAAAATATTGTCTAGGATTTCTACTGGGATTTAGTTCATGGCTTTTGGCAACTTTCTTAGGATTGATTGCAACAGTTGTTAGAGATACTACTTCTCTCACTGAGATCTGGCAGATTGCAGCAATGATTCTGCCTGTTATGATCATCATCCAATCTATTATGATTCCCTTCCAACTAAAGTTTGGCGGCGAAAAGGGCAGAATTGCCATTATTGGTGCTGTTGGACTTCTGATAGTCGCTGGTGTTGTGATTGTAAAAGGGGCAAAGCTCTTCTTTAATGTTGATCTGATTGCTCAATTGAACACATTGCCCATCGTCAGCATGGGAATGCTCTTTCTTATTGCATTAGTGATTGCTATGCTACTTTTTGCACTCTCTGTGAGGATCAGTATTTCGATTATGAAAAAGAAGCAATTCTAAAGAGTTCTTTTTTGAATAAAAGAGAATACGTGTCAGAAAAACAGACAAAACGAACTGAGGGAAAAAATCAGCTAGTCTTTAGATAGAGGATACCTCTGACGGGTTCTAGTGAATGATCAATGGTTTAGCTCTCTTCCTCCAAGCAATGAGCAAATGAAACAATCTTTGTTGTTAGTCATGTGGTTGGCGAAATATGATCAACTAGCAACAGAATGTATAAGTGATAAAAATATTTTTTAAAAGAGTGAAACATTGGTTTCGCTCTTTTCTATTCTGGGAAAATGTTGCATTTGCAACAATAAAAAGGTAGGATAATGATAGAAGAGGAGAAAGAAGAATGAATGACATTTTACGAGAAATTGGCTCGATTAGCCGAATGCTTGATGCCATTGCCAATATTGAATTTAAAGAGTTAAAGCTGAACAAAGGGCAGTATATTTATTTGGTTCGTATTTTTGAGAATGAGGGGATTATCCCTGAACGATTAGCAGAGGTGATTAAAGTCGATCGGACAACGCTGTCAAGAGCTGTCCGAAAGTTGGAAGAGAATGGATTCATTTTAAAAGAATCCGATCCGTTCAATAAAAAAATCAAACATTTATACACAACTGAAAAAGGAAAGCATGTTGTGCAGTTTATCTTAAGAGAAAACGAATACTCGAACAAAATCGCTACCACTCAACTATCCGCATCAGAAATAGAAACGGTGTCAAATTTACTTTCAAAGATCAGAGAATCTATTGAATCGGATTGGGCGATTGTAAAGAATGGTGGAAAAAGAGACTACTAATTAGATAGAGCAGGAGAAATCGGCACTGTAGGATAGAAAATCGTTTTCTTTTTCAAAAATGTGATCAACCTTCCCTAGTTTAAAAGGACAGGTTTAAATAATGATCAACTTTTGGAATCAATTGGCGGAACTAGCAAATATTGTTTTGCCGCTTTTTTATTAATACATTTGGAGTGTGAAAGTAATGAAGAAAATAGTGATTGATCAAGCATTCTGGGAAATCTTTCCCCAAGCACAAATTAGTTATCTCGTTGTGAAAGGGATCGACAATTCAATAGATCCTGCAAAAGAAAGTTATTTTACGGAATTGCTGGAAAACGGTAAGCGCGAAGCTAAGCGATTCTTAACGAATGCAACCTTCAGTGAAAATCCAGTTGTCCAAGAATGGCGGGAAGCTTTCCAAAAATTTAAAACAAAAAAAGGTGCCCGTTCTTCCTTAGAAGCATTGTTGAAGCGTGTCAATCAAGATCGAACTTTTTTTCCAATCAATCCATTAGTAGATCTCTACAATAGTGTCTCTATGAAGTATGGGATGCCTTTAGGTGGAGAAGATTTGGCTGCAATCGCAGGTGATTTACACCTTGGACTAGCCAAGGGTGGGGAGTCATTTTTCCCATTAGGCGCCGAGGCGGATGCGCCAGCTCTAGCAGGAGAATTGATTTACTATGACGAGCAAGGAGCCATCTGCCGCTGTTTAAATTGGCGAGAAGCGCAACGCACGATGTTAAAAGAAGAGACCGTCAACGCAGTATTGTTCATTGAATCAATCAATGAAGAACAACATTTACGGGCTGATGCCGCAATGGCTGAGTTGAAAAAATTAGTCGAAGACTACTTCAAAGTCGAAACCAGCCTATATACCTTGAGCCGAGATCATACGGAAGCAACGATTTAAGAAAGGAATAGAATGCAATAAGTAGAGAGTATTGTAAAGGAATAAACAGGGAGGACTTGTTGCGGAACCGTCAGCTTTGATGATTTACTTTAGATTGCAAGAAATAGAAGTATCTATGAAAATGAAAAGAGTCTCTAGCGGAAGGGCAAGATCTGTGAACGGTCTAAAAAAAATGTGACTGCCTTGAGTGATTTTTATTGGATCATAAATTTTATGCTAAGGACTCTTTTCAAGATGACCTATAGTCGAGGGAAATATCCTCGAAATTATTCATTCCAAGCAACTTCCTCTGTCACCTCTTGGCTTTTTAAGAATCGTAAGCTATGATAAACGGAGAAAGAGGACAAGGAGAACAGCGATGAAAGAACAATTACTTGCTTACTTGCAAAACCAGACGGCTTTTTTCTCTGCAGAAAATGTAAGCGATGTCTTTACAGCGAAAGATATTGCCGAGAAGTTTTCAGTCAAGAGAAACACGATCAGTCACTATTTGAATCAGCTAACGGAAGAAGGTCGTTTAGTGAAAATTGCGACCCGACCCGTTTATTTTTTTCATAAGCAGGCATTTGAGAGCCAAAACTACCCCTTAACACAAAACGTATACGAGAGTCTGGCTGCTGTTGCGGCGGAAAAACCTTTTTTTGATCAAAAAGAAGATTTCTTTTCCAGTGTGATCGGCAGCAAAGGCAGTCTGGCAGAAGTCATTGAACAGATCAAGATGGCCGCCTTCTATCCAAATGGTGGGCTTCCCTTCTTACTGACGGGGGAAAGTGGGACGGGGAAGAGTTTTCTGGTAAAAATGTTCCATCACTATTGTGTGGCCAATGAATTATTGGAGGTTGATGCGCCTTTGATCACCATCAATTGCGCACAGTACGCCAACAACCAAGAGCTATTGACTAGTAATTTATTTGGACATGTCAAAGGGGCTTTTACCGGCGCAGAGGAAGATCGTGCTGGTGCTTTTGAAGCAGCAGATGGCGGTGTCTTGTTTCTCGATGAAGTTCATCGGTTGAATGCTGAAGGACAGGAAAAATTATTCACTTTTCTGGATCAAGGTGTCATCTATCGAATGGGGGATACAAGACGACCAGTCACGGTGGATTGTCGGTTGGTGTTTGCAACGACAGAAGATTTGAAACAAACTTTTCTAACAACTTTTTTGCGGCGAATCCCGATCCAAGCGACATTACCTGCTTTGGAAGAACGAACGATTTCTGAACGGAAGCAACTGATCTTGCAAGCATTTTTTGAAGAGCAAAAGCGCATCGGTTTGCCGTTAGAACTCTCACCTCAAGTGATCGAAATGTTAACGACGAGTCATTTTTCTGGGAATGTCGGTGAATTGAAAAGTACGATCAAGATTATTACTGCCAAAAGCTATACTGCTAGTCTAAAGCGGAAAGCCAAAAAAATAGCAGTCACGGTCTATCATTTACCAGAACATTTACTGCAATTGACAGATGAACCCAATGAGTCAGCGACGACGCAATCGATTCTTATCGATGGGCAAACGCAAATCCAGCAGCTGACTGCCGAAAGTGAGCCAGAACAACAAAAGATCATTCAAACATATGAACAAATCCTGCTCAATTATGTCCAGGCAGGACAGGATTTTACAGCTGCAGCTGATCCTATTTCTAAAGTGATTGAAAGACTATTCGAAAATTTATTGTTTGATCATAAGCAAGAACAAAAGCAGCGGACGATGATTTTTGTGACCGAGCATGTCCAGCGAATGATGGAGCAGATTGAACATTCCTTCCAAATCAGCTTTAACGGCAGCATGGTTTATACGATCAGTTATTATTTATGGCTGCGGCGAAATGTGGAGTGGCTGCCGGATGATCAAGACAAACTTTTATTGACAGAGAACCTACTGAAGAGCGTTAAAAAGCATTATTCGACAAGTGATCGCTACACCGAAAATCTGTTAGGGCTAGTACAAAAAGCATTGGATATCGAGTTAACCAGTATGGACCGCATTATCTTTACACTCTATATCAACGATATGGGGTATACCAAAGATTCATTGCTTCCGAGAAGTATCATCGTGGCTCATGGCTACGCAACTGCCAGCAGCATTGCGAATGTAGCGAATCGTTTTTTGAATGAATCGGTTTTTCAGTCTTTCGATATGCCATTAGATGTCACGCCCAAGCAAATTGCAGAAAGGGTCACCGCATATATTCAAAAAAATGATGTATCTAATGGACTAGTGGTCTTGTTCGACATGGGTTCGTTGAAAGAAATCTATCAGTATATTCCAGAATTGACGGTTCCAATCGTCATGATGAACAATGTAACGACAAGTGTAGCCATCGCTGTGGGGGAATGTATCCAGCAAAATGTTTCGCTGAGGGAAATTCCAGAACGGGTAAATGCCTACAGTCAAAATGAATGGGAGATTATTCTTCCGCAAATGAAAAAAGAGAAAGTTGTCATCACAACGTGTTCAACAGGAATTGGAACTGCGGTTCAAATCTCAAATTTATTAGAAAAGAGCATTCCAGATCATTTACAGATTCGAATTCTCCCTTATGAGTTCAATCAGTTGGAAAATAGGGAACATGTCAAACAGGCTTTGACATCGTATGACATTGTTGGTGTTGTAGGAACCAACAAACCTCGTCAAGAGCTGGCTCCTTTTATTTCTTTAGAAGAACTGATTTCTGGCGCAGGTACAGCAGTGCTATTAAGTTGGCTGAAAGAAGAATTGGATGAAGAGATGATTGCTTATGTGAACAATCAATTAGTAAGAAACTTTTCGCTGGATCGAGTGATTCAATCTGTGACGATTCTAGATACAGAGAAAGTGATTTCTCAAATGGAATTCTTTGTGGGGAATCTGGAACGTATATGGCAGCAAAGAATCACTAATGACCGCAAGCTTGCGTTGTTTGTCCATACAAGTTGTTTGATCGAACGACTGATTCGAAATGAAGCCATTGAGAATTATCATGCCAGCGGCACACTGCTTCAGTGTCATGAAAAACAGCTGAAAGAGATCAAAAAGGCGTTTAGTGTCATTGAAAAGGTTTACAGTGTCGCGATACCAGAATCTGAAGTTTGCTATATTTATGATGTTTTATTTGGAAACACGGATTCTTCAATGGTTGAAGCGGATTTTTAATCGATAAGGAAAGCGTGCCACTTTTTTTGGCACGCTTTTTGCGTTTAATAAAGTGTAACTTGGCGCAAAGAGAGGTGAAAGCAGTGGAGCAAATCATTATTTTAGCATCACACGGTAAATTTGCATCAGGAATCTTGCATTCTTTAGAACTTATTTGTGGAAAAAAACAATCAGTCATTGCCATTGATTGTTATGTTCAAGAAGCATTCGATCTAACAGCAACTATAGATACACTGATGGAAACCTATAAACAGCACGAAATGATCGTTATCACAGATATTTTCGGTGGCAGTGTGAACAATGAATTTTTACGTTATATCCAACAACCGAATTTCTACTTGATCGCAGGATTGAATTTGCCATTGTTGATTGAATTGACAACACAACTTCAAGGAGGAGGTGCCATCTCAGAAACGATCCACCAAACGTTGGCTAATTCGAAAGATATGATCCAGTTCTGCAATGAGAGTGTAGCAAAAGAAATCGAAGAAGAAGAATTTTAGGAGGAACGACATGATTATTTTGACACGAGTCGATCACCGACTCTTACATGGACAAGTTGCATTTTCTTGGACGCAAAGCTTAGGGGCAGATTGTATCTTGATCGCCAATGATGATGTGCCGACAAATGACATTCGTAAGACAACGATCAAACTAGCTAAACCACAAGGCGTTAAGCTAGTAATCAAAACAATCGAAGATTCTATTCATGCGTTGAAAAGCGGTGTGACCGATAAATACAAGTTGTTCATCGTGGTGGAATCCATTGAAGATGCCTATAAGTTAGCGGAAAACTATCCAGAGATCACTAAAATCAATTTGGGCGGGATCAAAGCCAAAGAAGGCACCAAGAATATTGGCAAAGCAGTCAATGTTTTACCGTTTGAAGAAGAACTTCTGAAAAAAATGGTTGCTAAAGGAATCGCTGTCGATATCCGGCAAGTACCTTCAGATAAAAAAGTCGCTGTCGAAGATGTTTTATAAAGAAAGGAGTAACAGAGATGCTGCAAGCAATATTACTTGGAATTGTTGCATTTATCGCGCAATCTGAATATGCATTAGGAACGTCATTACTGTCGCGTCCTATTGTTACTGGATTGTTTACAGGAATCGTATTAGGGGATGTCAGCACCGGAATCATTATGGGTGCAACACTGGAACTAGCGTTTATCGGCTCTTTTTCTGTTGGTGCGTCTATTCCGCCCGATGTCGTAACTGGTGGGATTCTTGGTACAGCCTTTGCAATTACAGCAGGAGCGGGAACGGAGACGGCTTTATTGTTAGGACTCCCGATCGCAACATTGACACTTATCTTGAAAAATGTTTACTTGGGACTGCTCATTCCTATGATGAACCAAAAAGCCGATTTGTACGCGGCAGATGGTAACTACAAAGGTGTGGAAAGAATGCACTTATTGGCAGGTTTTGGCTTATCACTGATGTTGGCCCTTGTAGTTACGATTTCCTTCATGGTAGGCAGTAATACGATTAGTAAATTGTTGGATATGATTCCGGCCTTTGTTCAGAACGGTTTATCAGTAGCAACTGGCTTGATTCCAGCCCTTGGATTTGCCATGTTGGCTAGGTTACTGATCAATAAACAAGTTGCTCCTTATTTCTTTTTAGGGTTTGCATTAGCAGCTTATTTAGAGCTGCCTGTTACAGGAATTGCAATCTTTGGTGCGATAACAGCCGTTGTAGTTGTGAATCTAAGAAACATACGCGGACAAGGGCAATCTGTTCAAACGACTTCAGGGGAGGTACTAGATGATGATGAAGACTTCTAATGAGAAAGCCGAAATTACCAAAAAAGAATTGAATCGTGTCTTCTGGCGTTCGTTTCAAATGGAGTTCTCATGGAACTATGAGCGGCAAATGAACCTGGCTTATGTCTATGCGATGATTCCGATTTTAAAGAAACTGTACAAAACAAAAGAATCGATGGCCGATGCATTGAAACGTCATCTGGAATTTTTCAACACGACCCCTCATATCGTGACACTTATTTTAGGAATCAATGCAGCGATGGAAGAAGAAAATGTGAATGATCCAAATTTTGATTCCTCAGCGATCGATAACATCAAGACATCCTTGATGGGACCTTTAGCTGGGATTGGGGATTCCTTCTTTTGGGGAACGTTACGGCTGATCGCCACTGGAGTAGGAACTTCATTGGCTTTACAAGGAAACATATTGGGACCGATTCTCTTTCTGCTGATTTTCAATATTCCTCATTTACTGTTTCGTTATTTTGCTACTGGTTGGGGATATAAGCTTGGAACAGGATTTTTAAAGAAAATCCAGGAAAACGGTATGATGGAAAGCTTAACATACGGCGCCGCGATCATTGGATTGATGGTCGTGGGAGGAATGACAGCTACGATGATCGATATCAATATCCCATTACAGATCGGTTCGGGTGAAAATGCTGTTACAGTACAAAGTATCTTTGATGATATCGTCCCGAAAATTTTATCATTAGGTGCGTTTGGGGCTGTCTTTTATCTGCTGAAAAAAGAAGTCAAGCCGTTGATTATTCTGCTTGGATTAGCAGTAGTTGGTATTTTGGGATCCTTGATTGGACTTTTTTAAGGAGGAATTGTTGTGGCAACGATGATGGATTATATTCAGGAAGAGCAAGAAACATTAGTTGAGATATTGCAGGGATTTGTTCCTAAAAAAGAAGAAAGAAGATCAGCGATTGAACATTTAATGATTTTGGCAACAGGCTCTTCTGCCAATGCCTGTTTAGCAGCAAAGTACGCACTGGAGAAGTTGGCGCAGATCACTGTCACGATCGAGGAACCATACCACTTTAATCATTATGGTCATCTTTCAAAAGAAATTGAGACAGTTCTGGCGGTTTCTCAAAGTGGAAAAAGTGCCTCGACAATAGATGCCGTGGCGCATTTGTCAGAGCAAGGTCTTTACACCATCGGTTTGAGCAGTGATCTCGAAAGCCCCCTTGTGCAAAAAGTAAACGAAAGAATTGATCTAGGAACCGGGATCGAGACCGTTGGATTCGTGACGAAGGGATATGTCGCAACGGTATTGCAACTCTATCTGTTAGGCGTATCGATTGGCTACAGCAAAGGCTTATTGTCCGATGACCAAGTGTCGATTATCAAAAGCCAGTTAGAGAAGATGATTGAGGCCGTTCCTCAAGTCATTGATAAAACGATAGCTTTTTTTGAGAAAAACGTCAGTACTTTTAAACTAGCCAATCGGTTTGTGACAATTGGTTACGGTCCAAACTGGGGAACCGCAAAAGAATTTGAAACGAAATTTACCGAAACTGTTCGAGTACCTTCTCAAGGCGTGGAATTAGAAGCGTATATGCACGGTCCTTATCTTGAAGCAAACCATGAACATGTGCTTTTCTTTATTGAAGCGCCAAGCTCGAATCAAACAAGATCTCAGTTATTGCGTGATTATATGACTTCTCATGTGGGGAAAGCTTATACAATCACTGTAGCAGCAGCGGCTGACTCCGATACACTTGGGCTGGATGTTGCATGTGAGGAACTTTTTTCTCCGTTGCTCTTAGTTATTCCGTTTCAAATTTTCTCCTATCTTGGGGCAGCTGCTAAAGGAATCGATTTAAGTAAACGTATTTTTGACGATTTTGATCAAGTGTTAAAAAGTAAAATTTAGAGGTGGAAAAATGCTTAAATTTAATGAACAACAACAAATTGACGATATCCAAGGAATGTTAGACTTGCGCCCAGAAATTGAAAAGTTGGTCGACACCCTTGACGAAAAAGGCTTTGATGCGATCTATTATCTAGGAATTGGCGGCACTTATGCTTCTGCTATGCAAGCAGTTACTTATATCAATGGAAAAAGTGATCTGCCTGTTTATGTCCAACATGCGGCGGAATACTATACAACAGGGAACCGTCGCTTGACAAAAGACTCATTAGTTATCTTGTCATCTGTCACTGGTACGACACAAGAAGTGGTAAAGGCTGTCGCAGAAATCAAAAAAGTAGGAGCGACATTGCTAGGATTTATTGATACAAAAGGCAGTGTCTTGGCAGAACAGTGTGACCATGTCATCACGTATCCTGCACCAGGAACAGAACAAATCAAATTCTTTATGGTTGCGGATCGTTTAATGAAAAATCATGGGGATTTTCCTGATTACGAAGAGTATTATCAAGAATTGGATCAGCATCTAGCAAAAGGATTAGTAGAAGCAGAGAAACAAGCGGATGAATTTGGCCGATCGTTTGCGGAAAAACATCGTCATGATGCGATGCACTATTTCATCGGTGCGGGAAATCAATGGGGTGCTGTTTATTCTTACGCTATGTGTTACTGGGAAGAACAAAGCTGGTTGCGTTCTAAATCAATCCACGCCGCTGAATTTCTTCACGGGACGTTGGAAATCGTTGATGAAACAACCCCTGTGACCGTCTTTTTAGGCGAAGATGAACAGCGGCCATTATCAGAAAGAGTAGCTAAATTATTGCCAAGAATTTGTGGCGACTATACATTGATCGACACGAAAGACTATCCTGTTTCAGGAATCAGTGAGAAATATCGTGGCCGTGTACTGTCTCATTTATTGATGCATTGCGTGACACAACGTATTGATGCCTATGTCGAGCAAATGAATTGCCACCCAATGGAGATACGACGCTACTATCGCCAGTTTGAGTATTGATAGCATACAGACCTTAGATAACTCTTATAAGTTTCAAAGAAACGAGGCATATAACGCTTACTTCATAATGAAGAAGCAGGAATAGATTCAATTATGAACAAGCGGCCTACTGGTCAATCTACTCAGGATTGATCGATAGGCCGTACTTTTTTGACTTGTTAAGAGGTCTATGTGTTTAGCGATTGAAGATATATTAATAGACAAATAGAAGCGAAGGCTTTTTTCTTTTTTCTAATAAATTTTCTATTTAAATCACTTTGTCACAGGTGATTTTTTGTTTTTAATTGTGCATAGTGTAAATGATAGACTTTTCTTCCTAAATTTGTTGCTGGGAAAAAATAGTGCCGCTTGATTGGAGTTGTGAGTTATTAAAAGGGTCTTATACCTAGACTCTCAAAAAAACATACTTTTTTCTCAGGAGAAAAATTAATGTGGAAAGAATGAGCTATCACGGCATAATGCTGCCTTACATTGTTTAGTAAGCTGATTTTTTATAGATGAGAGCCTAGTGCATCTATTCTTCAACAACAACTGCTGTTCCGCTAGCTGTTACAACGATGAGCATGATATCAGAATTTACAAATTGATTATAACTAACACGGGTATTGATTATCGCGTTTGCAGATAGACTACGGGCTTGTGATTCTAATTCTAAAAGAGCCAATTTCCTTCCGCTTGAATATTCATTAGAATAAGTAGTAGATTTTCCGCCAAATATCCCTTTAATACCACTGATTGTATCTTTCACAATGTTAATTGAAATGACTTGTTCATTAAAGATAGCTCCTTTTACTTCACGAATTCTTTTATCCGCAATTGTTTCCGTTGTTACTGTAAACATATCCAATCCTCTTTTCTTATAATTTAATCTCAACAGTAAAAATGGTGGCATTATTATAGGCTAATGAACAATAGATATTTTCAAAAACTAAGAAATGATGTGGTGAAGTATCCTTTATAGCCAGTAATTTATCAGCTAAAAAAAGATCAATATTTTTTTTAATGCAGTCTTCCGTATTAACGATAAAGCTCATACTGGCATAAGTCCCTTTAGCAAAGAAAAGATCATCCTCTTTATTTTTGCTTTGAAAGCAAGGAATCACTTCATTTTCATTATGAACATAGAATAGTTGATCGAGGGACGAGAAGTTCATTTTTGTTGCTTTGATCAAATCAATCTCGGAATTATCAAGAACCGTTTCCGGAAAAGGATGGAAGTAGCGATCCGCTCTTTCAAAGAAAGTTATTTCATTTAGCTTGTAGCGTTCTTGAGCCTGGATGATGTTCTGCACGGTATTTTTTATAGCAAGTAATTCGTCGATTTTTTTTTGAAGATTTTGTTCAGCTTCCAAAAAATAGTGGGCTACATCCTCTTCAGTTAAAACCGTTTTAATTGTTTTAAGAGAGTAGCCAATGTTCCTAAGAACGATAATTTGATATAATCTATAAACATTTTCTTCATCGAAAAAGAAATAACCATTGTCTCTCCTTTCCTTAGGTGTCAGCAAATCAATATCAATATAGTGCCGGATTGTGTGTTTTGAAATAGAAAATAAGGTTGCTAGTTCACTTGTTGTCAGTAATTTCATCGTTCGCCTCCTAATAATCAGTATATAGTGTCGGGTAACCACACAGTCAATAACAAATGTAATAAAGATAATAAGTACGTTTGTAGTCAGTATCCTCAATATTGCGATAAAAAAACATTTTTAATTTTTTCTTTAAACAAGTAGATCATAAATTTTCCTTCAAATCCGACCCTAGCCGTAGGTCGAAACGTATCTCTTATAGTACAATAATAGAAACAGGAAAATAGTTAGATGGAGGATACTATGAAAAAAAATATCAGAAAAAAACAAATGATTTTAGCCACTCTCTTGGTTTCTAGCCAAGTTTTAGTTGCCGCACCATTAGCATTTGCTGAAGAATCAACTTCAAGTGAAGGGAGCTCAGCAATCTCACAAACGATCGAAACCTCGTCTTCGGCAGCTTCAGAGACAGCAAGCTCAGAAACTGCGACTTCTACGACGGATAGTAAAGAAAAATTGCAGATCAATGCGGTAGCCATCGGTAATGCATTAACAAAAGAGCAAGAAAACTATACCCTGGATCAACTGGGGATCAAAGGAGAAACACCGATCTATACGACTTCAGGTTCCGATTTAATGAAATATATCCCTGATGGTGGCTTTACTAAAGATTGGGCGGTGTATAGTTCTGTCCGCATGCAGACCCTTGATAGTGGCGAAGGAATCACGGTGGATATTGCGACACCTAAAAATATCACCCGCATCACTGCCGCACAATACCAAAATGCCGCACTGACTGCTGGGATCACAGATGCTAAGCTAACAGTAGCTTCTGCTGTACCGATTGACGGTTCTGGGGCATTGGCAGGAGTCTACAAAATCGTTGAAGAATCCGGCGGCATCATCAATCAAGATCGTGTCAGTGTTGCGCAAGATGAAATGGATGTCTTATCAACCATTACAGAAGAAAACAAAGACAAAGAAGGCTATTCTGATGAAGCTCTGAATGCTGCACAAGAACAAGCGAAAACAGAGCTAGCTGCTCAAACAGCTGATGGCTCAGAGTTGACTCAATCCGATATTCAAGCAACTGTTGAAAAAGCATTGAAAGACAATGGTTTAGAGGGAATCGTGACTTCGGATCAAGTTACTGAATTGACAACATTGATGAGCGACATGAAAGACAAAAATATTTTTGAAGATTTTGTCAAAGAGTTGGATCTTTCAGAAGCCCGCAAACAAATTGAAGAAAAATCCAAAGGACTATGGGAAAATGTTAAAAACTTCTTCAGTGGACTTTGGTCTTCGATCACGGGTGTATTTGGCGGAAATTCTAACGAATAAGCAGTTGGCTAAATGAATGTAATCAAAAACGAACGAAGGATAATGCAAGGCGGTCGTCATTTATGATGGCCGCTTTTTTCAAAGGAAAGGAATGTGATGAGTATGAGTTGTTTAGGAAACCTGATTTGGATGATTTTTGGTGGATTGCTTGGTGCAATTTCGTGGTTTTTGGCCGGTTGTCTGTGGTGTGTGACGATCATCGGTATCCCGATTGGTTTGCAGTGTTTTAAATTCGCTTCTTTATCATTGGCCCCTTTTGGAAAAGAAGTTGTCTATAGTGGTTCAGGGGTTTCTTTGCTATTGAATATCCTGTGGCTGATTTTTTCAGGAATACCTTTGGCAATCGCTCATCTGATGAGTGCCATTCTCTTAACGATTACGATTATTGGGATTCCTTTTGCGAAACAGTCGCTGAAACTAGCGGGTCTAGCATTGATGCCTTTTGGTGCCACGATCGTTTCAACAAATTGCTAAACAAAGTGATCTGCTTGATTTCCGGCAACAGCAATACCCATCTAGTAAAACTGCAAGATTTTCTTTTCGAATAGACAGATACGAAAAAGAGCCTTTTGACGGGCTCTTTTTTGCTTGCTCCGATAGTTGATTTACGACTCACTAGGGGAATGAAGCATAAATTTTCTAAGAAAGGATCGCTCAGGCAGCACAGTGAAAAGAAAGCGACTGAGCAAATAACCAAGTAATGCCCCAACGGTATTTGCAATCAAATCCACGACATCTGCCCCTCGCCAGCCGCCTAGGAAATAATTGCTTTAAAACTGCAGTACTTCGATACTAAAGCTGACTAAAAAAACTAGCAGAACAGCTCGTAAGGCAGAAGTTTTTTTTACCATCAGATAATAAAAAACAGTTAATGGGGCCAACATAATGAGATTAGGGAGCATCGAAAGATCTGCTGCTAAGGAGAAGTTGATGCGACTAAGCCAATCGGATTGATTGGCATAGACCCCTGTTTGGATTTGAAAAGGGAAAAAAGTCAAGTAAAGGACAGCGAAACTATAGAAAACAAAGGCTCCAACCGTTATTTTTTGAAAAAGTGAAAGCTGAGCAGCATTGTAACGCAGAATCAAATAGCAAGTAACAAGAAATAACGGGATTAAGACCAGACCCGAGATCGTAAACTGCATTATTGATTGCTCCTTTCTAGATTAAGTGAGACAAGTATAACCAAATATAACAGGGTGGGCAAGAAGATAAATCCGCTAATTCGCTGTAAACAGACAGATTGTGTTACAGCTCATCGTATAAAGAAGATATAAAGAAATCCAGCGAACCTTGATACTATCTTTACAACATTTTTTTTAAGATAAGATCAAAGGAGAGGAAGAAGATGTTACTACTTTTAGGATGTTTGAGTTTTGGATTGATGCTTTATCTATTTTGGTTTCTGTTCAAGGGGGAAGAGTTATGATGAGCTTTGTTTTTCAAGGGCTGTTTTTCTTTTTTGTATTACTGATTTTAGCAGCCCCTTTAGGGTTTTATATCAAGATGATCATGACGGGGGAGACGCCCCGTTTCGTCCGCTTTATCCAACCGATCGAGCGTGGTTTCTATCGGTTGATCGGTTCTGAAAGTCAGCGAAAAATGTCCGCAAAACGTTATTTGATCAGTGTATTAGGGCTAGGAATCAGTTCGCTGCTGTTTTTGACGGTACTTTTAATGGTTCAAGGTTGGCTGCCGGGTGGAGCAAAGGTTGATAATCTGTCTTTTGATTTAGCACTTAATACAGCTGTCAGCTTTATCACTAATACGAACTGGCAAGCATATTCTGGCGAGTTGGCACTATCCAATAGTACGCAAGTCTTTGGTTTGACTGTCCAAAATTTCTTGTCGGCGGCAGTTGGATTGGCTGTTCTTTGTGCATTCATTCGTGGATTGGTTCAGAAAAAAGAATCCTATTTAGGCAATTTCTGGCAAGACATGGTTCGCGGATTATTGTATATCCTATTACCACTGTCCACGATCATTGCGATTTTATTGATCTCTCAAGGAGTCGTTCAAACCTTCAGTAGCGGAATGGCCTACAACAGTTTGGAAGGAGAAAATCTTTGGTTATATCTTGGCCCTGTTGCTAGTCAAGTGGCTATCAAACAGTTAGGGACGAACGGTGGCGGCTTTTTTGGGGCCAATTCGGCCCATCCATTTGAGAATCCGACGATTTTTTCAAACTTTATCGAGAATTTAGCCATTCTCCTTTTACCAGCTGCGCTGATTTTTGCTTTTGGCTTTTGGGTAAAAGACTGGAAACAAGGACGAACGATTTTATTTGTTTCGCTGTTTTTCCTATTTGCCGCTTTTTTAGGCGTATTGATCAGTGAAAACTATGGACCGATTTTCAACGATGTCGTTGGTTCAGCCAATATGGAAGGCAAAGAAATTCGCTTTGGGATTGGCTGGTCAAGTTTGTGGGCAGTCAGTACCACGGCAGCTTCCAACGGATCGGTCAACGCGATGTTGGATAGCTTCACTCCATTAGGCGGTGCAGTGCCGATGTTTCTCATGCAACTAGGGGAAATCATTTTTGGTGGTGTCGGTAGCGGGCTTTATGGGATGTTAGCATTTCTGCTTTTAGCAGTGTTCATTGCCGGACTGCTTGTTGGACGCACACCAGAATATTTAGGCAAGAAAATCGAAGCCTTTGATATCAAAATGGCAAGTTTAGTCATTTTGACGCCGCTTCTGCTGACGCTGTTTGGGGCGATGGCGCTTGCGATGCACCCGGATATTTTGGAATGGTTGACCAACAAAGGGGCTCACGGATTTAGTGAACTGTTATACGGAGCAACATCATTGGCTAATAACAACGGAAGTGCATTTAATGGGTTGTTAGCAGATACCCCATTCTTGAATGTCTTAGGTAGTGGACTCATGCTTTTCTCTCGGTATATTCCGATCATCGCCGTTTTATTTTTGGCTGAAAACATGGGACGCAAGAAGAAAGTAGCTGTGAATGACGGTACTCTTTCTACCGTCAATCCGACATTCGTCACGATGTTGATGATTGTGATTTTAGTGATCGGGGCATTAAGTTTTCTACCTGCATTGGCATTAGGTCCGATCGCAGATTTTCTTACACTGAAATAAAAAGGAGAAGAATAAAATGAAAAAGATATATCGCTGGGCAATCAAGCAAGCATTTCTCAAACTAGATCCGCGGCAACAAATAAAAAATCCAGTGATGTTCGTGGTTTATATTGGTGCCATCGCAGCGACGGTTCTCTGCTTTGAACAATCTGACATTCCATTGTGGTTTACCATCACGATCACCAGCTTACTTTGGCTCACATTACTGTTCGCAAATTTTGCTGAAGCGGTCGCGGAAGGTCGTGGGAAAGCTCAGGCAGATAGCTTAAAACAAGCCAAAAAAGATGTCATGACTTACAAAATCAATGATTTACAGGATATCCAATCAGAGCAGTTCATCGAAATGAAGTCATCAGATTTGAAAAAAGGTGACTTGGTTTATGTCGTTTCTGGACAACAGATTCCGGCAGACGGCGATGTCATTGAAGGTGCTGCCTCGGTAGATGAAAGTGCCATTACGGGTGAATCAGCGCCAGTAATTCGAGAATCAGGTGGAGACCGCAGTGCAGTCACTGGCGGGACAACAGTGGTTTCCGATTACTTGGTCATTCGAGTGACGTCTGAAAATGGACATTCGTTTTTGGATAAAATGATTTCAATGGTAGAAGGGACACAACGCAAAAAAACGCCTAATGAAATTGGGCTGCAGATTTTTCTGATCACATTGACGATCATCTTTTTAGCGGTGGCAGTAACATTAGTCCCATTTACGGAATTAAGCAGTATTCTTTCGCAAAAAGGAACCGCGCTTTCTAGTATTGTAATTATTGCATTGCTCGTTTGTCTAGCCCCAACGACCATCGGTGCACTGATCTCTTCGATCGGGATTGCTGGAATGAGCCGTCTGACGAAAGAAAATGTTATTGCCATGAGCGGTCGTGCCATCGAAGCGGCTGGTGATGTCGATATTTTGTTATTGGATAAAACAGGAACCATTACACTGGGAAATCGTCGGGCAAGTGCCTTTCTACCTGTAGCCGGTATTAGTGAAGAACAATTAGCAGATGCCGCGCAGCTTTCCTCATTAGCTGACGAAACGGCAGAAGGCCGCAGTATTGTTATTCTAGCCAAAGAAAAATTTGGGATTCGAGAACGCGCTTTTGAACAATCCGAAGTGAAATTTATCGATTTTAGTGCCAAAACACGGATGAGCGGCATGGATTATCGTGGCGATCAAATTCGTAAAGGTGCGGCGGATACGATCAAGAAATATGTGCTCGCTCGTGGCGGTACCTACCCACCACAGTGTGACCAAATCGTAGCCAAAGTGGCGCACTCTGGGGGTACCCCGTTGGTAGTTGTCAAAAATGACCAAGTCATGGGGGTCATCTATTTGAAGGACATCGTCAAAAACGGTGTGCAGGAAAATTTTGCCGATATGCGGAAAATGGGTATCAAAACTATCATGATCACAGGAGACAACCCGTTGACCGCAGCAGCGATTGCAGCAGAAGCGGGAGTCGATGATTTCCTCGCTGAAGCAACGCCAGAAAACAAAATGGAATTGATTCGGCAATACCAAGAAAAAGGACACTTGGTTGCCATGACCGGCGACGGAACCAACGATGCACCAGCATTGGCTCAAGCAGATGTGGCAATGGCTATGAATACTGGAACACAGGCTGCCAAAGAGGCTGGCAACATGATCGATCTGGATTCCAGTCCAACCAAATTGCTGCAGGTCGTACGAATCGGTAAACAGCTGTTGATGACTCGTGGTGCATTGACG
The DNA here is from genome assembly GCF_051714805.1 of Enterococcus sp. AZ091. Classification (NCBI taxonomy): domain Bacteria; kingdom Bacillati; phylum Bacillota; class Bacilli; order Lactobacillales; family Enterococcaceae; genus Enterococcus; species Enterococcus sp. AZ091. The sequence continues at coordinate 268,054 of NZ_JBIOSO010000002.1, forward strand.
ACATTCAGCATTGCCAATGATGTGGCGAAATATTTCGCCGTGATCCCTGTTCTTTTTTATGGCATCTATCCTGAACTGACGCAATTGAACGTGATGCAGTTAGGTAGTCCACTGACGGCGATCTTGTCAGCCGTGATTTACAATGCGGTCATTATCGTTGCTTTGATTCCATTAGCTCTAAAAGGAGTCAAATACAAAGAAAAACCAGCCAGCCAAATTTTGCGCCACAATTTACTGGTATATGGACTAGGCGGATTGATCGCACCTTTCATTTTTATCAAATTGATCGATATCGTGCTAAGCTTTTTCCTACTATGAACAAATTGAAAGAAGGATGCAGAAATGAAAAAGATTCTAGGGACTCAATTGCGTTTCTTGGTGTTTAGTATTTTGTTTTTTGGCGGGGTGTATACGGCTGTGATCACTGGTGTCGGTCAATTGCTATTTTCCAACCAAGCCAATGGTAGTCAACGAATGGTAGAGGGAGAAGTAGTTGGTTCAACACTGATTGGTCAGCAGTTCCTGCAACCAGGCTACTTTGCTGGCAGAAGCAATGCGGTCTCCCAATTGTCTCCGGTCTCTGCGGAACAAGAGGGACTGGTATCCGACAGAAAGACCGCGCTTCAAAGAGAAAATCAAATCACAGAGGTACCGGTTGATCTGGTGACTGCATCAGCCAGCGGATTAGATCCGCATATTAGTGTCGCTGCAGCCGAGATACAAGTACCTCGCATCGCCAAAGAACGTAAACAGAAGGAAACAGCCATTCGTGCTATAATAAAAGAAAAGACACAAAAAGATTGGTTTTCTGATCGAACATTTGTCAATGTGCTTGAACTGAATTTAGCATTAGATAAACTGTAAGTGATTGTTGATGGGAGAAGCAAACATGGATAGACCAACATCAGTAGATACATTGAAAGCAGAAAATCGAAAAAAAGGCCGGCTGCGGGTGTACTTTGGCTTTGCTGCAGGAGTAGGAAAAACTTACGCCATGCTTTTAGAAGCACAGGAACTAAAAGCCCTCGGCAAAGATGTGGTGATAGGCTACATCGAACCCCATGATCGTCCAGATACCAATAGTCTGCTGGTTGGTTTGCCGCAGATTCTGTTGAAAGAAATCCAATACAAAGGGATCACGTTGACTGAACCAGATATCGATGCGATCATTCAGCAGCAGCCTGCGATTGTCTTAATCGATGAGTTGGCCCATACGAACGCTGAAGGATCAAGAAATCGCAAGAGGTATCAAGACATTGAAGAACTTTTAAATGCCGGTATTGATGTGCATACGACGGTCAATGTCCAACACATTGAAAGCTTGAATGATATTGTAGAAGAAGTAACTGGGATCGAAGTCAAAGAGACGGTCCCAGATACATTCTTCCAACAAGCAACATTGAAAGTGATCGATGTCGAGCCGGATGAGCTGATCGATCGGTTGGCACAAGGAAAAATCTATGCCAACGAAAATGCCAAGCGAGCGTTGCAGAATTTTTTTATTCCCAAAAAACTGGAACAACTGCGGGGATTGGCGATTCAGCGGGCTTCTGACCACATCAATCGAATCAGTGGCCGAACCAATGGAATCCAGAGCAAACTGATCACGATTGTCCAGGATGCATTCCCTAAAATGGCAGAAAAAAGTATTCGTTGGACAGCGCGATTAGCGCAAGGCCTAGGTGCTGAATGGACTGTGCTTTACATACGTTCGGAAGAAAAAAATGAAGCAACGACATTAGCCGAAAAGTTAGGCGCGGAAGTCGTTGTCATTGAAGAAGACAATTATTTTGAAACAATCATCGAATATGCCAAGCTGGTGGGAGCCACCGACATCATCATGGGTAAAAACCTGGCCAAGCCATGGTATGAGAAACTGTTTGTGGAAGAACTTGATGTGCGGCTACTGAAACGGTTGCCTGACACTGAGATTCATTTGATTCCTTACAAAGAGGAGCGTGCTTCTATTTTTTCTCTTTCCAAGAAAGTCATTGAAGGAGGGGGAAAGGATCTAGCGATTGCCCTGATCAGTGTTTTCTTAGCGACACTGACGACTGAAGTGATGCAGTATTTGCATTTTGGTGATCAGAATTTGATGCTCGTCTACATTTTTTTTATTCTACTTGTAGCGCGTCTAACTTCAGGCTATTTCTGGAGCGCTCTTTCTTCGATCCTGAGCGTCCTAGCCTTCAACTGGTTCTTCGTTGAACCACTGTACTCCTTGACCGTCTATAAACAAGGTTATCCGATTACGTTAGTCATCATGCTGCTTGTCGCACTAATGATCAGTAATCTAATGGTTCGTTTAAAAAAACAAGCTGTTCATTCAATGGAAAAAGAACAGCAGATGGAAATACTTTATGAGCTGAACAAGCAATTTGTTCTAGCAGAAGACCGGCAGCAGATTTTTGATTTGTCAGCCACCTATCTGGCCCGCTTGTTAGATCGCGAAGTGATTTTGTATGATGCACAAGCGCAAAAACAAAGCCAATATGGAGCAAAAAAACAATCCGCATTGAGTCATCCGGAAGAAGCGGCTGTTGCTTATTGGTCTGCCAAAAATCAGAAAGAGTCTGGCTATGGGACCGATACATTAAGTGGTGCAAAGGGATTTTATTTACCGATTATTGCCAATAGCAAAACACTGGCCGTTTTAGGAATTCGCAGAAGCCGTAATTTTCCACTTGAGAACAGCCAACTAAATTATCTGCGCTTAGTGTTGACCCAGTTAGCTGTGATTTTAGAACAAACAGAATTGAAGGATGAAAAAGAAAAAATTGAATTAGAAAATGAACGAGAAAAAGTTCGCAGCAATTTGTTGCGGGCCATCTCTCATGATTTACGGACACCTTTAACGGCAATTTCAGGAATTGCGGAGACGCTCTTACAAACTAATAACTCTTTAAAGGAAGCGACTCGCAGCAAGTTATTGAGAGACATCCAAAGTGAGTCCCAATGGCTGATCCGCATGGTGGAGAATTTGCTTTCGATCACTCGCATCAACATGGACACGATGCAAGTCAAGAAAACCCCAGAACCAATCGAAGAGATCATTGGCGCAGTCTATGAACATGCAAAAAAAGTCTATCCGGAAAAAGAGTTGATCGTTCAGTTGCCGGAATCGGTCCTGTTCGTAGAAGTAGATCCGATTTTGATGGAACAAGCGATTTTTAATTTAGTAGAAAATGCCTTTCGACATGGTTCAGACTCGGAAAAAGTCTACTTGTCTGTATTTCAAGAAGGAGCGAAAACGGTATGTGAAATAAAAAATACCGGGGAAATATCGATGAAGCAGTTTGAACGGATCCAATCAAATCTGTCTTCAGACAATGAAGTGCCGGTAGACTCAAAAAATGGTCTCGGCATCGGCCTGAGTATCGTCAAAACCATTGTTCATGCCCATCATGGCAAGTTGGAGATGGCCGTAGCAGATGGTCAAACGGTCGTACGCATTTATTTGAATTAACTGGAGGTGGGCATCATGGGAAGAACTGTCTTGCTGATTGAAGACGATCCGACGATCGCCGATTTTATGGAAGTCGTTTTAGAAAAAGAAAGGTATCATATTCGAGTAGCAGAGACTGGAATGGCTGCTCTGACGATTTTTCAGGAACAATCCTTTGACTTGATTTTACTTGACCTAGGACTACCCGATATTGACGGCATGGAGTTATTGAAAATCATTCGCAAACGGATGGCGGTGCCATTGATCGTGATTTCAGCTCGCAGCAATGAAAGCGAGAAAGTCAAAGCGTTGGATCTTGGTGCGGATGATTATGTGACCAAGCCATTTGGTATGAATGAATTGCTTGCAAGGATCCGCACAGCATTCAGGCATCGGAAGCAAGAGCCAATGCCGCTAGTCATCAAGAATGGTGAATTAACACTTGATACTGAAAGGCAGCTTTTGACTAAGGCCGGAACAGAGATCCATTTAACCAAAAATGAGTACCGAATTTTAACTGTTTTGTTCCAACATCTAGGCAAAGTCGTAACGTACCAAACGTTGGCGACAGAAGTTTGGGGACCTTATGGCACTGATCCGCAAGTATTGCGGGTCAATATGTCAAATATACGAAAAAAGATCGAGACCAATACCATCAGTCCCGAATACTTGATCACTGAGATCGGTCTCGGTTATCGCTTAAGGGATCATCGCGACTTGTGAGGATTTTTAACAAGAGAAAGCAGACTGTTTTTCTATGAGGAAAGACAGTCTGCTTTTTTCTATTATCATGGACTAAAAATCGAACACGCTTATGCTTAGACGGTATCAGAACTTTAATCGTTAGCTTTGGTTTTTATTTAGACTAGCCATCAATCCTCTGAAGTCCAAAGAAAGGAGAGCAGAGGAAATTACTTTTACATAACCCATTAGTACATGATTGAAAGGTTTTAAAGATTAGGCTGCTACGCTATTTAAAGAAGGCTATTCTTTGATTTTAGAAATCGTACGTCGAACTTTCGCAATGGAGTCTTGGGATTTGTTGCGGTTGATAAACATCAAAATCACATAGAGCGAATCGATGATACTTAGTTGAGAGATTCTGGAAGCAAGAGCTTCTGAACGAAATTCGATCTCTTCGGAAACAGAAATAAATACGACATCCCCTAATTTGGCTAGCGGAGATGCTGCGTGACTGGTAATAACGATAACTTTGGCGCCGCAATCTTTGGCGACTTGCGCAAGTTCAATCGTTTCTTTCGATTTACCCGTATGAGAAATCAACAGGGCACAATCTTCTGGGGTCAGTAACGCTGCTTCCATCAACTGAATGTGATAATCCGCACTGTGAACGACAGAAATCGGTGAGCGCAAGAATTTATGGTATGCATCAGCTGCAACGATTTCAGAACCGCCTACGCCAAAAAAGAACAATCGCTTGGCACTGTCGATCATTTGGACGGCTTGTTTCAAATCTTCTTCTTGCAGTAGTTTTCGCGTATCGGTCAATGTGGTGAGGTTGGAATCAAAGACTTTGCGCGCCATGGTCAGCTCGTTATCTGATTGCTGAATATTTTCGTGGAAAGAGATGGCGGATAAATCATTTTCTTGCATCAACATGGCCATCTTAAAGTCTTTAAAACCGTTGTAACCAAGTTTTTTTGTAAATTGAAAAAATGTCGAATCCGCCATTCCTAGCTCATTTGCTAAATCACTAATGGAACTATGGCTAACCTTACTGGGGTTTTCGAGTATGTAATCGGCGATTGCTTGTTCTTTGGGGCTTAAGTCTTTATAGAGGGTCTTGATTTTTAAGCGAATCGATATAGTCATAGTGTTTTTCTCCTTTTTCAATACATTCCGAAGCCTTCATTTTTAAAGTACAACGATTTCCAAAGAAATGCAAATAAAAAATATTTTTTATTATTTATATTTACAAAAAAATATTTTTTTGTATAATGAAGATAGAAATGGAGGCGCTATCATGGAGATTGGTATTATCGGTCTTGGCAAAATGGGCTTGAACTTAGCAAGCAATTTAAAAGATCATGGCTATCGAACGAAAGGGCTGGATCTTTCAGAACAAGCACGACTTGCTGCACGAAGGGAGGGAATAGAAACATATGAGACTATCAGCCAAATGGTCGCTTCATTTACTGGCAAACGAGTCATCTGGCTGATGCTGCCAGCAGGGGAAATCACAGAATCGGTACTAAAAGACTTGCTGCCACTTGTTTTGCCAGAAGATATCGTGATAGAAGGTGGAAATTCAAATTATAAAGATTCGATTCGACGAGGGAAACAATTTGCAGACAAAGAGGTTGCCTATTTGGATTGCGGCACTTCAGGAGGAATCTCCGGTGCGCGCAAGAATGCTTGTCTGATGGTCGGCGGCGACTTAAATGCCTTTCATTCGATCGAACAAGTATTCAAAGATGTTGCTATTGAAGGCGGATATCTTTATGCAGGCGCATCAGGAAGCGGTCACTTCTTGAAGATGATCCACAACGGGATCGAATATGGCATGATGCAAGCAATCGGTGAAGGGTTCCAACTGATTGAGCAGAGTGAGTATGCTTTTGATTTAGCAGCAGTAGCCCATGTCTGGAACCACGGATCGGTAATCCGCAGCTGGCTGATGGAGATTGCCGAAGCACAATTTTCCAACAGCCCCCACTTAGAAGAATATCGGGGTATCGTTGCTGCTTCAGGAGAAGCCAAATGGACGGTGGAAACAGCACTGGAAATGGACGTTGCCGTTCCAGCGATTGCATTAAGTCTTTTCATGAGAAATTTATCACAAGAACAAGACAGCTTCTCAGCAAAAGTGGTGTCTGCGCTGAGAAATGGATTTGGCGGACACGAAATCGTAACAAAAACGGAATAAAGGAAGGAGACTTAGGATGCTTGAGTATAAGATTGCGATAGTCAACTCTAGTAGTTTTGGCAAAATATTTCCTCAACATATCCAGAGGCTCGAAAAAATCGGCACAGTGACTCATTTTGATGTGGAAAGTGACATTTCCGGGAAGGAATTGGCGCAACGTTTACAAGGTTATAATCTGATCATCGCCAGTGTGACGCCTCACTTTACAGAGGAATTTTTTGAACACAAAGATGAGCTATTATTGATCACTCGTCATGGTATTGGCTACAACAATATCGATCTAGCAGCTGCACGTAACCATCAAACGATCGTTTCGATCATCCCAGCATTGGTGGAACGAGATGCGGTGGCAGAAAATAATGTGACGAATCTGTTGGCGCTTTTGCGGTGTACCGTAGAGTCATCTGTGAAAGTTCGGCAAGATCAATGGGAGTCACGAGCCAAATTCGTCGGGCGAGCATTGTTCAATAAAACAGTAGGTGTCATAGGTGTAGGCAATACAGGAAGTTGTGTCGTGGAGATTTTGCGCAATGGGTTTCGCTGTGAGGTATTAGCCTATGATCCCTATCAATCAGCACTCCACATACAAAGTTATGGCGGGAAGAAAGTTGAGTTAGATGAGTTACTGACTCGTTCAGACATCATTTGTCTGTGTGCCAATTTGACAGAAGAAAATTATCATATGATTTCAACCAAAGAAATTGAAAAAATGAAAGACCAAGTATATTTGTCAAATAGTGCTCGCGGAGCACTTTTAGATGAACAAGCAATTGTAAACGGTTTAAAATCCGGGAAGATCGCTGGCTTAGCGACAGATGTTTTAGAAGAAGAACCGGGGCGCAAGGATCACCCATACCTGGCATTTGATAACGTAATCATGACACCTCATACGTCTGCTTACACAATGGAGTGTCTCGAACAGATGGGAGAAAAATGTGTGACGGACATCGAACAGATCATTCAAGGGCAATTACCAGAACGAGCTGTTCAAGATCAAAGCGATTTTCTTGTTTTCTCATAAGGAGGGAAGGAAATGTTAACTGATTTAAAAGTAAAAGTTGGTCCTCAGTTTTATCGTTACCATGAAGGTGCATTAGCCCATATTCCAGAGCTGCTGCAAGAATATCAAGCCAAACGATTATTAATCGTTCATGGCTCGATTTCATGGCAAAAAGCGCAACCCAAATTGACTTTTATCAACGAGGCGCCCCAGGATGTTTTTTATCATCAGTATACTGGGGAATGCAGTTACTACGGTGCAAATTTGATCAAAGATCAAGTAGAAGCACATCACATTGACTTTATTATCGGTGTCGGCGGCGGAAAATTGACCGATTTGGTCGGGTACGCAGCCCATCTGACCAATACGCCATTTGGTGTCGTGCCAACCTTAGCAAGTAATTGTGCACCATGGACACCGTTAGCTGTGATGTATAAAGAAAACGGCGAATCTGAAGGAAAGTCAGAGCACTTCTTGCGGCAAGCAGCTTTTTTGATTACAGATCCGACACTAGTGATTGATGCGCCAGTTTCCTACTTTATTGCTGGACTAGCAGATACCTTAGCAAAGTGGTATGAATCAGAAACAATTTTGGCGCAACCACAGCTTCAACATGAGCCTTTTCTACAATTGGCTGGCTACACAGCCAAACTATGCGAGAACGCGATTGTATCTCAGTCAAAACAAGCAATCCAGGATATGGAAGAGCAAAAGGTAACAGAAGAATTCATTCACTTGTCAGAGATTGTGTTTGCAGTTGCCGGTTTAGTTGGTGGATTGGGTGACAAATACGCCCGCAATGCGGCAGCCCATGCGATGCATGACGCAATCAGCAAATATCTGCCAGCAAGTCATCAGTTTTTGCATGGTGAAAAAGTTGCTTACGGCATTTTTTATCAATTAGCGATTGAAGAAAGATGGACGGTCATTGATCAGTTATTGCCGTTTTATCGAGAATTGCAGTTGCCAATGTCCCTGCATCAAATGGGGATCTATCCAGAAGACCCGCAAGTGATCGATCAGTTGGTGGCATTTGTTGATTCAAAAGAGAAAGTTCATCTGATTCCGGTTTCTATAACGAAAGAACGGCTGAAAAAAGCACTTTTAGATTTAGAAAACTATATTGAGCAGGTTTAGGAGGAGGAAAAATGGAAACTTTAAGCATTACACAGAGTTTACTGATTGCTTTATGGGTTGCGGCAGTCATGTCTAGATGGCTTGGTGGTGGGGCAACACTAACCCTTCGTTTCTCGCCATTGATGACTGGGTTGGTTGTTGGGATCGTGATGGGGGATGTAGCGCAGGCGATGATCGTTACTGCTGCACTACAGATGATTTATATGGGGGTCTTCTCTCCCGGCGGCTCAATGCCAGCTGAACCATCGATTGCTGCGGCTATTGCTGTACCGGTAGCATTATTAGGTAATCTGAAGCCCGAAGCGGCGATCGCAGTTGCTGTCCCAGTGGGACTTTTAGGCAGTTATTTGTATCAGTTCCGGTTCTTTATCAATACATTTTTAGGGAAATATACGGATAAAGCAGTGGAAGACATGAATACAAAAGCAATTACTCGTTCGATCATTTTGTATCCAACGTTGGCCTCATTTATTTTATTTGTACCGCTTGTTTTCATCGCACTTTATCTGGGTGCACCACTGATCGCTGATGTCATCAATGCCCTTGAAGGGACTGTCGTCATCCATATTCTGGAGGTAGTAGGTGGTGGCTTGGCAGCGATCGGGATTGCAACGACTGTTTATGTCATTGGTCGGAAAGATTACATGGTTTTCTTTTTCCTTGCCTATTTTATGAGTGTCGTACTGAAATCATTGGAAATCACTATGGTTACTTACGCAATCTTTGGTGTTCTGATCGCATTGATCTTTGTACAATCACAAAAAGGAAAATTAGCTCCAGCTGCTGAAACGAATACGTCCAATGCATCCTTTGATGAGGACGATTACGATGATGGATTCTAAGAAACAAGGAGGAATGAAAAAATGACAGAATCAGTGAAAGCAACACAGATCGCTCCAGAGGAGATCACAAAAAAAGATGTCACGAAAGCATATCTTCGCTGGCACTTTGCCAACGAGATCCCTCATTCATTTGAACGCTATCTGGCACCGTCACTTTTATATGCAATGATGCCGATTTTACGAAAATTATATAAGAACGAAGACGCCCTCAAGGCTGCCTATAAGCGGCAACTGCTCTTTTTCAACACGCAATTGAGCTGGGGGGGCGGCGTGATCACAGGCCTGATGTCTTCTATGGAACAGCAGCGGGCAGAAGAAGAACATGAAAACAAAGAAGTTCTGATGCAAGATGATTTGATGTACAACACAAAAGCAGGGTTGATGGGTGCTTTAGCAGGGATCGGTGATGCGATCGATTCTGGAACAGTACAGTATATCTTTATTGCGATCGCTGTCCCATGGGCCCAGCAGGGAAGTCCGCTAGGTGCATTGTTCCCATTTGTCTGTTTCGCTTTATACCAAGCATTTTTAGGTGTATTTTTTGCTCGACAAGCTTTTGCAATGGGACGAAACGCGACCGGATTGATGCAAAGCACCGGTGTTCAGACAGCAATCGAAACGTTGTCTGTTCTCGGGTTGTTTATGATGGGGGTCTTAGCTGGAAACTATGTCAATGTTTCTTCTTCGCTGAAATTTGATATTTCAGGACGAGAATTTATCATTCAAGATATTCTTGACCAGATTGTTCCAGGTATCTTGCCATTGGCTGTTGTAATGGGTGTTTATTGGTTCTATACGAAAAAAGGCTTAAAAGTTACGCAAGCACTGCTCTGGCTGACTTTGATCTTGATCATTCTAGCCGGCGTAGGGATTTTATAGAAAAGGAAGTGGAAAACAATGGGTGTAGTAAATTTAGCACGTGTGGATGAACGGTTGATTCATGGGCAAGTCATGATGACGTTGTCTCAAAAAAGCGGGGTCAACTCTATCTTCGTCGTTGATGAAGTGGTTGCTAAGGATAAATTCATGCGAGATCTATACAAAAATGCCGGCAGTCGCACAGGACAAAAAACGATTGTCGTGACACCAGAAAAAGCAAAATTTTATTGGGATGAATATGCGTTTAAAGAGTACAACTGCATCCTGATCGCAAAAACCATCAGTGTGATTTATGATCTGGTCACCCATGGTGTGCCAATGAAAGAGTTGAACATTGGCGGGATCGCACAGAAAGATCCAGAAAAAGATCTGTTAGTTACAAAATCCGTCTACTTGAATAAAGCAGATGCCGCAAGATTAAAGGAAATGAATGAACACTATGGAGTCGAAAACATCTATTTCCAAGCAACACCTTCTGCTCCTAAATCCTCTTTAAAAGAGGTCTTGAAACAATTCGGATTATAACTGCCAAATACAGCAACTGAGCTAGTTCCATCAATAACAAAAAAGCAACGGTCATTTGATGGTTGCTAGCTCAAAGGCTGTTGAAAACGTGCTGGATCCTTCGAAAAATGGGAGATGAAAAAGATGCAGAAAGACCGTTTCAATGATTGGCTGTTTCGTTACCGCTATATTTATCGTTCTCGCTTAAGTGACCGCAGCAAAAAAAGATTCCTAAATGCTTTAGTGACAGATATCTCACAAATAAGAAAAGATATTCGCGTAATCGAATATGATTTGAAACATAAAGCAGCTTCGAGAAATGTTTACATCGGAGATATTGCTCAAGCAGATCGAATCATTTGTACGTATTATGATACACCGCCGCAACATTTTGGCGCTTATCATTTTTTTGATCGAAAGGCGCAAGGTCGTCAAACAATGAATTTTATTCTTGTCAGCTCATTCATAACGATTGGGATCGGCGCAGTAGCAACATGGTTCTATAGTCAATTCGCTGCTGACGGTTTTGTACTTTTTTCTTGGCAAACATTTTTCTTAGTTCTGGCATTTGGTTCGTACTTTCTTTTATTGGGAAAAGTGGTAAAAGGGGCGGTCTTCCAGAAAAACTTAACGAGAAATACTTCTTCGGTTTTGGCATTATTGGCTTTGATCAGTGAAAATGAACGACAAAACACTGCGTTTGCGTTCTTGGATGAAGGAAGCTATGGCGAACGAGGATTAGAAGTTTTGCGAGACTCAGCCAAACGCAAGGCTACGATTTATTATCTGGATTCTGTTGGTGCCAAAGCACCTCTACATGTAGTAGGAACAGAGTTTGATCGCAAACAACTAGCAGGGCTCGGAATCCTTCAAGAAGAAGGAATCCATGCAACAATCAATTATGTGATCAGCGGGAATAAGGAATCAACAGAGGGATATTATCTGCCTAAACAATTATTAAGGCAAAAAGACATCAATATGGAAAATGTAAACAAGACGATTGCCTTGTTACAGTAAACGTTTTGCATGGAAATCCATGCAGGGAGACAAAGGAGGAATGACAATGTTGGGAATCGTACTTGCTACTCATGGCACATTAAGCGATGGACTGAAAGATGCGGCAACAGTCATCATGGGAGCAGTCGAAAATATAGCGACAGTCAATTTGTATCAAGGAGACGATGTTCAAGCACTGGGAGAAAAAATCAGTACCGCGGTACATCAAGTCAATCAACAAGATGGGGTGCTGATCTTAGTAGACTTACTGAGCGCTAGCCCTTACAACCAGTCAGTTTTGACGATCAATCAGTTAGAAAAAGAGCTGCAAGAAGAAGTTTACGTTATTGGCGGTACCAACTTGCCGATGGTGTTAGAAGCAATCAATCATCAATTACTGCAAACACCAATTGCATCAGCGGCACAAGCAGTGATCGATCAAGGAGAAGATAGTGTTGCTTTTTGGCATATCTCGAATGAGACGCCAGCTGCTGGCGCTGAGGATGACGATGATGATTTTTAAGAAAGGATGTTGACTATGAAATGGGGCTTTAGATGGTATGGCGAAGGAGACTCGATTCCTTTGCAAAATGTCCGTCAAATACCTGGCATCAATGGGGTCATCGGCACCTTGTTAAACAAACTGCCGGGAGATATTTGGGAAATTGCCGAAATTGAGGAATTAAAGCAATCAATCGAAAAAGAAGAACTGACATTACTAGGAATCGAAAGTGTGGCGATCCATGACGCGATCAAGGCAGGAACAGAAGAACGGGATCACTACATCGATCATTACATTCAGACGATCAAAAATCTTTCTGCTTGTGGCATACATCTGATTTGTTATAGTTTTAAGCCGATTTTTGGTTGGGCAAAAACCAATCTTTTTTATGAAAATGAGGATGGCAGTTTCTCATTGCTGTATGACCAAGCAGTGGTTGAGGGGATGGAACCTAGCGAAATGTACACATTGATCCACAGCCAATCAAAAGGATTCAAGCTGCCTGGTTGGGAAGAAGAACGGTTAAAGAAATTCAATCAGCTGATGGAGACTTATGACGGAGTGACAGAAGAGGTTCTTTTCGATAACTTGGCTTATTTTCTGAAACGAATTATTCCTGTTTGCGAAGAAATGAATGTTAAAATGGCCATCCATCCGGATGATCCGCCTTGGGAGATCTTCGGCTTGCCGCGAATCACCAAAAACTTGTCTGACTTGAAAAAAATATTGTCTATTGTTGACTCTCCTTACAATGGATTGACGCTATGCACTGGTTCGTTAGGCGCCGATCCGAAAAATGAACTAGTGTCGATCATCCATGAGGTTGGTGACCGAATTAATTTTGTCCATTTCCGAAACGTTCTCTTTATGGGAGACCGCAAATTCAAAGAGTCTGCACACTTGTCTACAGAAGGTTCACTAGATATGTATGCCATTATGAAAGCCTTGGTGGATGTAGGATTTACTGGAGTGATTCGTCCAGATCATGGGCGAACGATCTGGGGGGAAGTAGCAATGCCAGGATATGGTCTGTATGATCGAGCTTTGGGGATTAGTTACTTGCAAGGACTGCATGAAGCGGTTGTCAAATCGCAAATGTCTGCAGAAATTGATCAGAAAGCGGGGGAATAGAATGGCAAACGTCGAATCATTGACCGAACATTTAGCGGCTACGAAAGTTTTACCGCTTTATACCGCCACAGACATGTCGTTGCTAGATCCACTAGAAGAATTATTGATTAAACATGATATTCGTTTGATTGAAGTGACTTTCCGCAGCGAACTGGCGTTAAAAGCAATCGAACACTTAGCACGCTCAGGGAAGTTGCTCGTGGGAGCCGGCACGGTGAGAACACTTGAAGAAGCCCAACAAGCGGTAGCAAAGGGGGCCCAGTTTATTGTCTCTCCAGCTATTGTTCCAGAAGTTATCGATCACTGTCTAAAGAATCAGATTCCGATTTTTCCAGGAACAGCGACACCAACTGATATTCAGAAAGCCGTATCGTTTGGGATCAAAACTGTGAAATTTTTTCCAGCAGATATTTATGGCGGGTTACAAGCAATCAAAGCGTTAAGCGGTCCCTTCTATGATGTTCGATTTTTGCCAACTGGCGGAATCTCTAAGGACAATTGCCAAGACTACCTTGCTCATCCGCAAGTAATCGCAGTTGGGGGTTCTTTCATCCTTTCAGAAGAGCTGGTCAGAGATTATGAGCAAGGGAATGCACATTTAGCATCCTTAAAAGCAATCCTTGAATCGACCTGAGTATCAAAACGAAGAGCGGTGCGATCTAATGCTAGACGCATGGCTCTTTTTTAAAATAAAGTAGGAGAAAGCGAATGAACACAATCCAACTAGTAATTTTTGACATGGATGGCTTAATGTTCGAAACAGGACGACTTGCCTACCGTGCCTATCTAAAATCTGCTGAAGAACACGATTTTGAATTGATCCACGATGTCTATTATTATTTGACCGGGAAAAGAGAAGCCGAGATTCGTCAAGGAATGAAAGAGTTGTACGGCGATGTCCCTGTCGACCAATGGCGGGATTCGATGAACCGATACAAAGAAGCCATTTTAGCCGAAGAAAAAAGAGTCTACAAAAAGCCAGGTTTGCTCGATTTACTAAAGGAGCTGAAGCAGCACACCTGCCAAATCGCATTAGCCTCCTCTTCTTCCCGAGAAAAAATCGCCACCTATTTTGAGCTAGAAAAGATGCCGTCTATCTTTGATATCATCGTAGCTGGCGATCAAGTCAAGCAAGGAAAGCCCGATCCGGAAATTTTTTTGACGGCTTGTCGTCAGGCAAAGGTTCTCCCAAAAGATGCCTTAGTCTTAGAAGACTCGTTTGCCGGGATAGCTGCTGCTGAAAAAGCGGGCATCTCAGCGTTTATGGTCGAAGATGATTTGACAGACTTACCGACAAGAAAAGGAAGATACCCATTGAGCAAACAACCAATCATCGACAAAGAGGCGCTCTTTCAAGGTGTTCGGCGTTTTACTGATTTAACCGAAGTCAAAGACTTTTTACTAGCCAATCAATTACTTGGATAAGCGGGACATTGTTTGGTTTAATCTAGATGAATGGTTCTATTCAGCTCTTGAAGCGTATTAGCAGCCATTCATCTTTTACATTTTTAGCGTAATTATATGTAAAGGGAAAATGAATACGTATCCAAAAAAGATTGCAATTTTGGAAAAACGTGCTATAGTTTAAAATTGAACCGGTTCAATTTTTTAACAAGCTGATGATTTTTATTAGATCGTGAAGGGGATCAACACTCGTTACCAAAAGCAAATCAATGAATCCAGCGATTCATAATCATTAGAAAATGGATCGTGAAAAATGGCATCAGAGAAAGGTGAGAAACATGGCTTCGATTCGAGATGTTGCGCAATTAGCAGGTGTTTCTGTAGGGACTGTTTCCCGATATTTGAATGGACATCAGCTGAAACAATTGAATAGAGAAAAGATTGCTGCTGCTATTGAGTCGCTTGACTACAAAGAGAATATTATTGCGAAGGGTTTAAAGAACAATCGTAGCTATTCATTTGGCTTATTGATGAATCGCATCTCCAGTCGTTTTGGCTCGGAAGTTGTTTCTGGTATCGAGAAAGTCGCGGAAGAAAATGGCTATAGTATTTTGCTGAGTGGTTTTACGAATAGCAAAGAGGACCATGACAAACTCGATTATTTATTGCAGCATGCTGTCGACGGATTGATTGTTTTCTTTTCTGATGAAAAAAAGTTTGATTTGTCGAAATGGCAGGACATTCAGATACCCATTGTCTTTTTGAATCATCCTGAGACACAAGGAATCGCCGATGTTCTCTTATTGAACGACCGTCAAAGTGTTTTTGACGTCATCAACCATTATTTAGCAGCTGGACATAAAAAAATCGGTTATCTTTCCGCCCCACAGTCGGATCACACTGCGAGGGAACGACTGTTTGGTGCGCAAGCTGCTATGGCAAACAATGAAGCAGAAATGAAAATCGTGGTGGGTGACTACACAAGACAAAGCGGTTATCGGGGAACTGAAGAATTAGTCGCATGGGGAGCGACTGCAATTTTTGTCAGTAACTATAACATGTCAGTGGGGGCTTTGGAATGTTTCAATCAAAAGAGACTGATCGTTGGAAAAGATATCGCCTTTGGTCACTATGATTATCTTTCTGAAGCAGAACAGAGTTTGTTGCCGCAAATAACTGTGAATCCGCCAGCAGAAAAAATGGGGGAGAAAGCCGCAGAACTTGTCTTAGAACGAATCAAAATGGGAAAAGCGGCCACTGAAAAACAAGTGGTCTTAATGGAAAATCAATTACTAGGATTACCGAAGGGAGCAGAAACATGAAGGTTCAATTTCCAGAAAATTTTTGGTGGGGTTCCGCAGCAAGCGGCCCACAGACAGAAGGTCGGGTAGCCGGGGACGGCAAAGGCGAGAATATTTTTGATTACTGGTATGCCAAAGAACCGGAAAAATTTTTTGATCAAGTAGGTCCAGACCAAGCATCGGAAGTCTATCTCAACTACAAAGAGGATGTCCAATTGATGGTTGAAACCGGCCATAACTCTTTTCGGACTTCGATTCAATGGAGCCGTTTGATTCCTGAGGGAACGGGGGCAGTCAATCCTAAAGCTGTTTCTTTTTATAATGATTATTTTGATGAATTGATCAACAATGGGATCGAACCATTTGTCAATCTGTATCACTTTGATATGCCAATGGCATTACAAGAAAAAGGCGGCTGGCTCCAGCGAGAGACTGTGGAGGCATATGCCAGATATGCCAAGACATGTTTCGACTTGTTTGGGGATAAAGTCAAAAAATGGTTTACTCATAATGAACCGATCGTTCCTGTTGAGGCGGGCTATTTGTATCAATTGCATTATCCAGAAGAAAGTAACATGAAACATGCCATTCAAGTCGGATTTAATGAAGCATTGGCTTCTGCTTTGGCGATCAAGGCTTACCATGAAAGTGGGCAAACTGGTCAAATCGGCATCATACTGAATCTAACTCCAAGTTATCCAAGAGACAGTAATAATCCCGAAGATGTTCGAGCAGCAGAAATCGCGGATGCTTTTTTCAATCGTTCATTTCTTGATCCTGCGGTCAAAGGAATTTTCCCAGAAGAACTGGTAAAAATCGTGAAAGAATTAGACATGGTACCTGAGATGCAAGCGAGCGATCTCGACATCATCAAAAATAATACTGTCGATTTGTTGGGGGTCAACTATTATCAGCCACGGCGGATCAAGGCGAAAGAAACGCCTGTCGATCCAGCAGCAGAGCCAATGCCAGAAAATTATTTTGATGTGTATGATATGCCAGGCAAAAAAATGAATCCTTATCGTGGTTGGGAAATCTATGAAAAAGGCATTTACGATATCCTGATCAACCTGCGGGATAACTATGGCAACCTGCCGTGCTTTATCTCCGAAAATGGCATGGGGGTTGAAAACGAACGTCGTTTCTTAGGTGAAGATGGGATGATTCATGATGACTATCGGATTGAATTTGTCTCAGAGCATTTGAAATATGTTCATCAAGCAATTCAAGAAGGGGCAAATTGCCTAGGCTACCACATGTGGACCTGCATGGACAACTGGTCATGGACCAATGCTTACAAAAATCGATATGGCTTTATTTCTGTTGATTTAGAAAATGACCGCAAACGGAGTATCAAGAAATCAGGATATTGGTTCAAGCAAGTCTCTGACAATAATGGCTTTGAGGGATGATTTTTCCGTGAGCATGCGCCGATAAAATGTCTGGTAAATCCAAACTAGAAGAGCAGATCAAACAATTAAAGCAGATAGAGGAAAGGCGATCTTTCTTTTATCTGCTTTTTCGTTGGTTCATAAATAGGGTCTGGAAAGGTTAAATGTAGGATGATTCCGAGAAAAGTATGGAATATTTTACAAGAAATCGAAAGGTTCAATGCTAAAATAGATAGAAAAGGAGGAACAGTATGAAAAAGGTTCACTATGATGAAATAGTTGGCATTGAGGCTTATGCGTTAGAAAAGTATCAAAAGAGCTTTCCCCTCCATTTTCATGATTATTATGTAGTGGGTATTTTGTTAGCAGGAAGAAGAAAGCTGTATTGCGGAGAGACACAAATCCTCGAAAAAGGCGATCTGAATTTATTCAATCCCTATCAGCCTCATAGCTGCCAAAGTCTGGAGAACCAAGAAATTACCTACCACGCCCTCAACATTTCCAAGCAAGCAATGACACAAGTGGTAAAAGAAATTACCGGCAAAAAGGATCTGCCTTATTTTAGTCAAGTCATCCTGCGAAACAATAGCACAGGAGAACTAGTCGAAGAATTGTACCAAGCGATTCTTTCAAAGAAATCACCTCTATATCGAGAGGAATTGATGTATTTGCTTATTGAAAACTTACTTGCCTATACAGCGGAAGGGTATCAGAATGAACCCGTTGAAAATGTCCTGTTAGAAAATGTTTGCCATCATTTACAAAAAAATTATACAGAAGACATTCGTTTAGAGAATCTCGTTGCGTTGACGAATTTGAAAAAAAGTTCTTTCATTCATCAATTTACAAAAAACTATGGCATGACACCTTATCGGTATCTGTTATCGATCCGAATCGATGAAGCAAAGAAATTACTGGCAAAACAGCAGTCCTTATCAGAAGTGGCGTTGATGACGAATTTCTCCGATCAAAGTCATTTCTCCAATGTATTCAAAAGCTTTATTGGGCTGACACCAAAACAATATCAAAAAATGTATTTAAGGAGTACAGAATGAATCATTTATTTAAGAATCCCCATGTCACTGCCTTGATCACGGTTTTCTTCTGGTCAACGACTTTTATTGCCACAAAACTGCTGCTGATTGATTTTTCACCCACGGCGATATTATTTTTACGATTTATCATCGGACTAGTGGCGTTGAGTGTGTTATCCAAATTTAGCAGGATACACTATCACTTTCGTCAACATCTTTATTTGATGGCAGCAGGAATATCTGGCGTTTGTTTTTATTTCTTTTTAGAGAACATAGCTTTAAGTTATACAAGTACATCGAATGTTGCGGTGATTGTTTCCATTTCTCCACTCTTCATTGGCTTAGCCTCTGCTCTCATTTATCGAACGAAATTAAAGGGAACATTCTTTATTGGTTTTTTGCTTTCTTTTTGTGGTATTTTTCTGATCAGCTTTGCAGGGAATCTTTCGTTTCATCCCTTTGGCGACTTTTTAGCTATAGCAGCCGCCCTGATGTGGATGGTCTATTCACTGTTGGTCAAAAAGATCGCTAGTTGGGGACATTCCGTGATCGACACGACGAAAATGATCTTCCTATATGGCATTCTATTTATTATGCCGCTATTCTTTTTGACGAAAAGTTCCCTTTCGTTAGATAAATTGCTTCAAACGGACAATCTGCTTTATCTGCTGTTTCTTGGACTGGGGGCTTCCGCGTTGTGTTTCGTTCTATGGAATTACACCGTCGAACAGCTAGGTGCTGTTATGGCTGGCCTCTATATTTATTTGGTTCCTGTGACGACATTATTTGCTTCTTTTCTTATCCTAGGAGAAGGGATCAGTTTAGTGAAACTACTAGGCGTGACGTTAACGCTATTCGGTCTTTTTGTATCAGAAGGAAAATCAAGCCTTCCAATAAGGGCAAGACTAAAAAAGACAAAACTAAAGAACCAAGATGAGTAATGATCAAAAGCAATGGGGAAAATTCAAGCAATTCTGACTTTATAGGTCTATTCCTTTTTTAGAAGGGGAAGAGACCTTTTGATTTTGAATAGGAGTAAATGATTGCAGTCGAAATATATCGTTGGCGGGGTCACTGCAGGAGACATAAAAGGATAAGCCGCTGGGAGAAGGGATTGATGAGGGGGGGGTCAATATTGTCTTGCTGGCACTGTATGATATAAGGAAAAATAAAGAATGAGAACCAAAGTATCTGACAGGAGAACACGTATGAAATTGTGCAGGAGCACAGAGTACTCCTGCAGCGCAGCGACAGTCAGCTACCCAAACTTATGTCCCAGCCCATTTGTTGTGTTGCCACTTATTGAGGTTATACGGTGGCTAAATGAATGAGTGGATTTTCTGTATCAGAAAAAAATTTTTATGGATTAAAGGAAATCAATCGTTGGAAAGCGCAGATCTTCAATGTTTAAGAAGTTCTTGGCAATCAGAACATTACCACCGAACAGAGGTGCCTGTTCGCCCAAACGACTGTTTTTGATTTTCGTATTCTGAGTGAACTGACTGGTTAATTTTTGTTGCAGGTCTTTGGTCAATTGAGGGATTTTGCGATAGACAGAGCTGTTGATATAAACCTCTTCAGGATCGAAAAATGTAATGACATTATTTAAGCCGATACTCAAAAATTCGACATTTTGTTGTGCTAGTTCAAGCGCTGATTTCTCGCCAGAACGAATAGCCTTTGCAAAAATATCTGAATTGACAAGCTCTTTTTTTGTATAGTGACTGTAGGTATCGAATAAAACTTTATTAGAAGCGTATTGCTCTAAACACCCGCGATTTCCACAAGGACAAAGGTTTCCATGAGGGAACAATGTAGAATGACCCACTTCTCCAGCTGTTCCGTGAGTTCCTGTCTGTAAACGTCCATTTACAATGATGCCGACACCGATGCCGCTATGAATACTGACACTGAGCAGATTAGTTGAATCAGACGAAAAGCAATACTCTCCTAATGCAGTCAAATTTGCTTCATTTTCGATATAGACTGCGGTATGGTATTTCTGACTAAGGGGAGAGACCAAATCAATGTGTTCCAGATCATAATAGGGTGTAAAAGTGATGTTCTCCTGATTAACGATACCGTGGATCGCTAAACAAATACCAACCAATCCATGGGTAGTAGGAGGCATCTTGGGGGTAAATTCTGCCATTATCGAATCAATCGTGGTGAATACGTTGTCTTTTGTAATCAAGATATCTTGTTTTTCCAAAATGGCTATTCGTTGACCATTGATATAAGATAGCATGCCATTGACATAATTATAACCAATATCAAACGTAATCGCTAAGCTGCTTTGATGATTGAACTGAAGCTGGATAGGTTTGCGTCCGCCAATCGATGTGGAATCACCAATTCCTACTTCTTTGACAAAATCGGTTTCAATCAATTTTTTCATTATTTGCGAAACAGAGGCTTTGTTAAGATTCGTTAAGTTGGAAACTTCAGCTCTAGAAATATGTTCGTTATCAATGATGGTTTTCAGGACGGCAGCTTCATTCTGCTCTCGGATGCCCATTTTGTTAATAATCATAGTATCTCCTTCTTCGTCTATAGTAATGTTAGTTTACCGTGCAAATTAATAAAGTGCAAGTTTATCTGTAAAAGGAGATATTCCTCAGTTAGGTGCTTAAAAAAGTCTCAAATAACTGTTGAAAGCGCTTGACAAAAATGGATGGGTCGTTTACTATCCAATTAGTTAGTTTTTTAAGCAAATTAACCTAAAAGCAATATTTTGTAAACCATAACAAATAAGAATTTCATCAGTAGCAAAGGAGAAGAATATGGCTTATTTACTAGGACTGGATCTAGGAACGAGTTCTTTGAAAGGATTGGTTTTTGATCACTCAGGGAATCTGATTGATACTGCTAGTGCAGACTATCCATTGTCGTCCCCCCGACCTGGATTCAGTGAGCAAGATCCTAATCATTGGCGTCAAGCGGCTCATGCAGTCATTAAAGCGTTGATCGATAAAGTGCCTGAGTTGCGCAAAGAATTGATCGGCATCAGCTTTTCAGGACAAATGCACAGTTTAGTCTTGCTAGACGAACAAAACAAGGTCATTCGACCAGCAATTTTGTGGAACGATGTTCGGACGACGAAGCAATGTCAGCGAATCATGGAAGAGATGCCAGAGATTCTTTCAATCACAAAGAACATTGCACTAGAAGGATTCACATTACCTAAAATCTGTTGGGTTCAAGAACATGAGCCTGAGAACTGGCAGAAGGTCCAGCACTTGATGCTGCCGAAAGATTTCTTAGCATTGTGGCTATCAGGTACCTATTCAATGGATTATTCGGATGCAGCTGGGACATTACTACTGGACAGTGAGAAGAGCTGTTGGTCTGCAGAAATCCTCAACAAGTTTGCTATTCCAGAAGAAATCTTACCGACACTTTTTGAATCAGCAGCTGAAGTCGGGACACTGGTCCCTGATTTACAAACAGAATTTGGCTTTGAAAAAGAAGTCAAAATCTTTGCTGGCGGCGCCGATAACGCATGTGCCGCGCTAGGATCTGGGATTATTGACGAAGGCATTGGGATGGTATCGATCGGTACTAGCGGTGTATTCTTATCTTTTGAAGCGCAGAAGGTTGATTACCAAGGGAAATTGCATGTTTTCAATCATGCAGTGGCAAAAAAACAATACTCGATGGGTGTCACACTAGCTGCCGGTAACTCACTAAGTTGGTACCGAGATACATTCGCAGAAGGAGTAGACTTCTCCGAATTGCTAGCAGATATTGGGGAGGTTTCTCCCGGAGCAGATGGCCTGCTGTTCACCCCTTATATTGTTGGTGAACGAACTCCTTATACGGACAGCACTGTCAGAGGAAGCTTCATAGGGATCGATACCCATCACCGACGTCGGCATTTCAGCCGAGCGGTCTTGGAAGGCATCACTTTTTCTCTGAAAGACTCTCAACTGATCATGGAAGAAGAAGCAAAACGGAAATTTAGCAAAATCGTTTCTGTTGGTGGGGGTGCGAAAAACAAAGAGTGGCTACAGATGCAGGCGGATATTTTTGCTGCAGAGATCACAACATTATCCACAGAGCAAGGTCCCGGCATGGGGGCCGCGATGTTAGCGGCAATCGGAAGCGGACTTTATCCTGACGAAGCGGCTTGTGTGAAGGCTTTTGTAAAGTATGGGTCAGTAATCCAGCCAATCGCAGAAAATGTAACGGAGTATCAACGGATCTATTCTGTTTATCATAAAGTGTATCAACAAACAGCACCTCTTTGTCGCGAATTGGCAGCATTGCAGTCAGAGTAATCAACGAAAGAATCGCCACTACTAAAGGTTTCATGTAACTTATTTTAGAAGTAAGTTAGTTTGTTATGTTAAAAAACTAAAAATGGAGGAACCAAAATGAATTATTTTCCAACGATTGATAAAATCAAGTATGAAGGTCCAGAAACGGCCAATATGTTTGCTTTTCGGCATTATGATGCAGAAGAAGTAGTCCTAGGCAAGAAAATGAAAGACCATTTACGGTTTGCGATTGCCTACTGGCATACTATGACACAAGATGGTTCAGATCCTTTCGGAGCACCGGTCAATCAGCGCACTTGGTTCGGTGAAACGGAAATGGAAACCGCGAAAAATCGAGTAGAAGCATTCTTTGAAATTTGCGAGAAGCTAGGCGCTGAATTCTTCTGTTTCCATGATGTTGATGTAGCACCTGCTGGTGAAACTTTAGAGGAGTTCTTCCAAAATTTAGATGTGATCACAGACCTGATCAAAGAAAAGATGGATCAAACAGGCATCAAATTGTTATGGAACACAGCCAATATGTTTTCTCACCCACGATTTAACAACGGTGCTGCTTCAACGAACAATGCAGAAGTCTATGCCTATGCAGCTGCCCAAGTCAAAAAAGGGTTAGATATCTCTAAAAAACTAGGCGGCGAAAACTACGTCTTTTGGGGTGGTCGTGAAGGGTACGAAACGTTATTGAACACAGATATGAAATTCGAACAAGACAATATTGCCCGCCTATTTAAAATGGCAATTGCTTATGGAGAAAAAATTGGTCACAAACCGCAATTTCTATTAGAACCTAAACCAAAAGAACCGTCGAAACATCAATATGACTTTGATGCCGCGACGACGATGGCCTTTATCCAACATTATGGCTTAGAAGGCGACTTCAAGTTGAATCTTGAAGCCAATCATGCAACTTTAGCTGGGCACACGTTTGAACATGAAATTGCTGTTGCTCGTAGCTATAATGCATTAGGATCTTTAGATGCTAACCAAGGAGATATGCTTCTAGGATGGGACACCGATGAATTTCCAACGAATGTTTTTGACTCAACGCTGGCATTATACGAAGTATTGGAAAATGGCGGTATCGCACCAGGCGGGATCAATTTTGACTCCAAAGTCCGTCGTTCATCTTTTGAAATGGAAGACTTGCTATTGGCACATATTGCTGGGATGGATACCTATGCACGAGCATTGAAAGCCGCAGCAAAAATCAAAGAAGATCGTTTCTTAGATGAATTGAAGGAAAAACGCTATGCCTCATTTAACGTAGGGATCGGCGCAAAGATCGTGGCAGATCAGGAGGATCTTGAAAGCTTAACGGATTACGCATTGGCACATGATCAAGTGGAGCTGGAATCTAGCCACATTGAATACGTGAAATCTCGTTTGAATGATTACTTGATTTAATGAAATAGGCTGTGACATAAGCCGAAACAGATAACTACCTAATTGCTACCAGAGAAGTCAGCAAGTTATGGCTTTTTGAGGCAAATCGACCATTTTCGTCAGGAGGCGACCCTTCTGATCGGGTAATTATTTGTTCAACTTATGCCACAGTTTTTTTTATGAAAAAAACAAAAATCTGTTATGTATGATTGAAAATATGATACGATCATATGTAATCGTTTTATTGTGATTGCTGGGAAGGATTATGAACAGGTCTTACAGCAAATGGGATTCTTTTTCCTCGGGATTTTCATGGGGCGATTGCTGCCGCGTACCAGATTGAAGGAGCCTGGAATGAAGGGGCAAAGGACTTTCGATCTGGGATACCTATTCTCAAATTGTCGGCAACCCCTTTGAAAAAACCAAGAGAAATTCGCCATCGATCCTTCCTTGACTTGACAAGTAACTACAGCTGGTCTAAAAATCTAGTATACTCATCTACAAATCAAAGAACCAGTTGTTAGCAAAATTATCATGAAATGAGGCAATTACTATGATCCATGAAGTGATCCAACCGTTTTCTAAAAGTGAAGCAACGCTTACTACCTATGCGATTGACAACTCTGAAGAGATGGAGCAGGATCGGTTGCGACCGGCAATCATTATTTGTCCTGGCGGAGGCTATGAGTTTTTATCAGACCGTGAGGCTGAACCCATAGCAATCAAGATGATGAGTTTTGGGTTTCAGGCATTTGTTCTCCACTATAGTATCAAGCCCCATGTGTACCCATTAGCATTGCAAGAGCTTGCTGCGAGCGTTCAATTGATTCGCCAAAATCATTCACAGTGGCACGTTGATCCGGAGAAAATCATTGTCGCAGGCTTTTCGGCTGGTGGGCATTTAGCAGCAAGTTTGGGCGTATTTTGGCAAGAAGACTTTTTAACAGAAACATTGTCAGGAGCCAATCACGAATGGCGCCCAAATGGGTTGTTGCTAAGTTATCCAGTTCTTTCAAGCGGTGAATTTGCTCATGAAGGGTCTTTCCGTGCTCTTTTAGGAAACCGTTATGAAAAACAAAAGGCGCAGCTTTCCCTTGAAAAGCAAGTAAGTCGCAACACACCACCAACATTTTTATGGCACACATTGGAAGATGATCTGGTACCGGCAGAAAACAGTCTCTTGTTTGCAAAACAACTGCGTAAGTTTGACATTCCTTATGAATTACACATTTTTCCTAGAGGTGGGCATGGTCTAAGTCTCGGAACCAAAGAAACGGCCAGTGGTGGCGAACACGCCATTGAAGACTCGGTGGTTCGTTGGCCCGAGCTTTTTGCCGATTGGGTTCGATTTAATATTTAGTTAGAACCAAGATCACTCACGCTAAGTATGATTAAACTAAGGAAACGTGTAAAAGAACAGGACCGGACTTCTCGAAACCCAAAAGAACGTCCGGTCATTGTTATGTTTCATGGGTGCTGTATTTTAAAAACGCAATAGGCGCTCTTTACGTAGGCGAATTCCAAATACTCATGTCAGAAAAAATAGCCAATCGTTTGACTCTGAATGTCTTACATAAACAGAGCTATGATAGAATAGAGAAAGGACGAACCTTAAGGACTGGCGTAGAATAAAACAGGAAAGCGAGGAGAAGAAGAGTGAAGATCCGCTTGAAAGATATCGCTGAAGAAGTAGGCGTCTCGATCGCTGCTGTCTCACAAGTCTTAAATGACAAACCGATTCGCATCTCGGAAAAGAAAAAACGCTTGATCAAACAATTAGCGAAGGAAAATAATTATTCGCCTAATATTGCGGCAAAAAGTTTAGTGCTAAACAAAACAAATACGATCGGATTGGTCATACCAGACATCAATAATCCTTTCTTTGCACAATTAGCAAAAGTACTGGAAGACCAGTTGCGAAAAATTGGTTACCTTTTGATTTTAGTCAATTCAGATGATCACTTTGCGGCAGAGAAAGAATTGATTCAATTATTGATCGATCGTAATGTGGATGGACTGTTACTAGCCCTTTCGAGTGAATCTTATACGTACGAAGAAGAGTTGAAAGAGTTTTTAAGCAGTATTTCTGTGCCATTGGTGCTGGTTGATCGAGGGTTGGATAATTTTCCGGTTGGACAAGTGTTTTATAATAATCGACAAGGCGGCTATCTTGCGACCATGGAATTGATCAATAATGGCCATCAAAACATTGGTATTATGATGAACCCCGATAAAAATATCAACTGTATTTATCGCTACCAAGGATATCTGGATGCTCTGAAAGAAGCGCAGCTGCCCCAGCAAGAAAGCTGGCGGGTGGTCACAAAATTTCAGTTTGAAGATGCTTATGACAAAGCAGACCAGCTTTTGAACAATCAAGCAATCACCGGTATCGTGGCGGGAAATGATTTGATTGCTTTAGGGATCATGAAAAGAGCCAAGGAGTTAGGAATCAATATTCCAGAACAAATGTCCATCGTTGGCTATGATAATTTGATTTTAAATGATTTATTAGAAGTACCACTTACTTCTGTCGAACAAGATGTGACAGTTCTGGGAGAAAAAGCAGTTACCTCTTTATTATCAGCGATGAAAGAACAAGCACCGCGTTATCTTCAATTGACGCCAAAAATCGTACGAAAAAAAAGCGTTGGCAAACGGTTGGAATCAAAGATAGAATGAAAAAGGTAATCGTTGTGTTTATATCAGGAGGTAGCTGTTTAACTGATCAACACAACGATTGTCTAGGTTAGAATTCAGCGCAAATTTATGGAAAGCTTTTTTGTATTCGTTATTGACAGCGCTTTACATAAGTGGTATTCTTTGGGAGAACAAATGATAAAACGTTTTATCAAACGTTTTTATTTTTAGCTAATTGATAAAACGTTTTATCAAAAAACGAAAGGGGTTTACTTATGAACAAAGCAGTAATTATTGATACGGATCCGGGAATTGACGATGCAGTAGCATTAGGAATTGGCTTGTTCAGTGATCAGTTAGACGTGAAATTAATCACGACAGTTGCTGGAAACGTAGGGATCAATTATGTGACGGAAAATATGTTGAAGTTGCTGACTTTTTGGAACTTGAAAATTCCTGTGGCCCAAGGCGCAGCTGGACCTTTGCTTCGTGAAGTAAAAGATGCCAGCGATGTTCATGGTGTAACAGGAATGGCAGGGTACGAGTTTCCAACACCAAATCGCAGTTGTTTATTGGAAGAGAGTGCCGTTGAAGCCATGCATCGCACATTGATGGCTTCTGCAGAAAAGATGACGATTATCGCAATCGGACCACTGACTAATATTGCACTTCTTCTTAAAACGCATCCTGAAGTCAAAGAAAGAATTGAAGAATTGGTTTTAATGGGTGGTGCGCTAGGCAGAGGAAACTTTGGTATTTTGTCAGAGTTCAATATCGCGATTGATCCGGAAGCAGCCAAAATCGTTTTTGAAAGCGGTCTTTCGCTAGCAGTCGCACCATTAGATGTCGGGTTGAAAGCACTGGTTTATCCTGAAGACAGCGAAAAAATCAAAGACATGAATCAAACTGGAGATATGATGTACCACCTTTTCAAGAAATATCGAGGTGGAAGTTTTGGTACCGGATTAAAAATGTACGACAGCTGTGCTTTAGCTTACGTTCTTTGTCCGGAAATGTTTGAGATCAAAGAAACCTTTGTCGCAGTAGAAACAAAAGGGGAGTATACTTCTGGCGCTACGATCATCGATCTGAACAATAAACTTGGCAAAGAAAAGAATTGCCGTGTCTGTGTCGATGTCGATGAGAATAAATTCAAGGAATGGTTTTTACATGCAATCAGTCAGTGTAAATAGGAGGGGAAAAAATGATTGAAGCAATTTTAGTATTAGTTGTTTTAGGTATCGTTGGTTATTTTATTATTAAGAGTTATAATCCAGCGCTTATTTTGATTATCGGTGCGATTGTCTTATTAGGTGCGTCGGTGGCATTGGGAAATCCTCTCTATCCTGAAGGAGAAGGAACTGGTCTGGCTTTCTTTGATATTTTTCTGAAACTGAAAGACACGATCATCTCACAAGTTAGCTCAGCAGGATTAGTGATCATGATTTTATTTGGCTATTCCGGCTATATGAATTTGATTGGTGCCAATCAAAAAGCGGTCAATATCTTAGTCAAGCCAATGACCAAAATCAAATCCAAAGCGTTGTTTATACCGATTGTTTTCCTGTTAGGAAATTTGATGTCTCTAGTTGTTCCAAGTGCCTCTAGTTTAGCAATTATTTTAATGGCTATTTTGTATCCGCTCTTACAAGGTATTGGAATTTCATCAATGACAGCAGCAGGGGTCATTGCAATGACCGCAACGATCATGCCAACACCATTAGGAGCAGACAATGTGATTGCTGCACAAACGTTGGATTACAACATTCTGACTTATGTGCTGTATCATGCGAAGGTCTCGATCCCAACCTTACTTATTTTAGCTGTTGTCCACTACTTCTGGCAAACGTATTGCGATAAAAAGGAAGGTTCAGAAGCGTTTGTCGAGATGAAAGAAGTTGAAAGTGCGGCGGATGAAAAAGTTGTCCCGACATTTTATGCCATTTTGCCATTATTACCTTTAGTCTTGATCATTATCGTTGGAATTATTGGTATTTTTAGAGAAAATGTGACGATGGACATTTTTGTTTTGACAATGATCTCATTCTTCGTAGCATTGATCATTGAAGGGTTCCGTAAGAAATCATTTAAGATTGCCCAAGAAAGTGCAGTCGAACTGTTCAAAGGAATGGGACAAGGTTTCAGCCAAGTCGTTATGTTAGTAGTCGGGGGTTCCTTATTCACCACAGCGATTCAAAGTCTAGGCGTGATCGATTCTTTGATGAGTGCGGTTGAAAACTCTCAATCTGCCGGTGTTCTAACCACATTGATTTTCAGTGGCGCGACAGCATTATTTGGTATTTTGAGTGGTGGTGGATTAGCCATGTTCTATGCTGTGATCGAGCTGATTCCCAATATTGCCCAAAAAGCCGGCATCGATGGTATCTTGATTGCGCTGCCAATGCAAATGATTGCTAACTTAGCGCGGACGATTTCACCAGTTGCAGCAGTTGTCATGATCGTTTCGTCATCGATTGGTGTGAGTCCGGTTCGTTTGCTGAAACGGACCAGTGTTCCTACGATCATAGGAATTATCCTAGTAGTTGTCTTGTCGCTGTTGTTACTGCCTTATTGATTTGATGGAAAAGTTAATATATGCATGCCATGAAGAACTGGATGAAATTTGGCAGTTGTTTGTTGATGCAAAAAAAAATATGGAGACACAGGGGATCTGCCAATGGACAAGCAGTTACCCTGATAAGGAGATCGTCAAAACAGATATCTGTAAAAAACAATTACTGATTCATAAAAATGAATCAGGAGAAATCGTTAGTGCAGGAACCCTTAGTCCAGAATTTTTGGCGCAAGAAGAGAGTCATGGGTATAATGAACATACAAAATGTATCCAAAGGCTCGTGACAAAAGCATCAGAAATGGGGAATGGGTTGGGCTCGGCTTGGGTGAAAACTTGTCTAAGAGACTTTTGTAAAGCAGGGGATGCCATTTATTCTCTGACCAACCATACGAATAAGCCGATGCAGCACTTATTTGAGAAAACCGGTTTTTCTTTGATAGAGACAACTTCTGTTACGGGTCGCGAAGCGTTTGGCCCGTTCTATATATACAAAAGAAATAGGTGATTTAGTGGGTAAAATAGCAGTTTTGGGCAGTGTGAATATGGATATTGTTATCACGACTGGGCGAATGCCAAAAATTGGCGAAACGATCATAGGAGATCAAATTGATTATTTTGTCGGCGGGAAAGGGGCCAACCAAGCAGTTGCAGCCGCCCGTTTTGGCGGAACAACGACATTCTTAGGAAAAATTGGTCAAGATACGTTTGGGGAAAAAGTCTATCGACACTTAAGTGAAGAGCAACTGGATGTTCAGTCAGTTGCACAAGAAAAAAATATCTTTACTGGTATCGCAAGTATTTTTAAATTACCGCAAGATAATTGCATCACTGTAATCTCCGGTGCCAATGGACTGGTAGATCGTGAATATGTAGATCAAATAGCTGATAAAATCATAGAAAGCGATGTTTTGCTGGTACAAATTGAGATTCCGGTAGATACGCTTCGGTATGCGTTACAGCTCGCAAAGGAAAATGGCGTGACAACACTACTGAATCCCGCACCTTACCATGATATCGTAGGGGAATTACTGCCTTATGTCGATATCTTAACGCCAAATGAGACGGAATTTGCCGCATTGATCGGTAAAGAATTGATCCCTGAACCTGAAATCGAAGCAACGATTCTAGCTTGGCAGCAAACGCACGCTACCAAATTGGTAGTGACACGAGGCAGTCAAGGGGTAAGTTTCGTTGATTCCGGTAAAATCGTGACCGTGGCATCAAAGAAAGTGACCGTCGTTGATACTACCGGTGCAGGAGATACCTTCAATGGTATCTTAGCGGCTGCATTAAGTGATGGGGTGCCATTTAAAGAAGCGGTCGTTTTAGCGAATCTTGGTGCAGGACTTTCTGTTCAAAAATTAGGTGCCCAAACGGGGATGCCTACAAGAAAAGAAGTCGCAGTCATCGAGAATAACTAAAAGGAGGACTGTCTAGTTTAAAGAATGACAGCTATCCCAATAAACACACCTCCGTTCTGACTCGTTCAGCGAGTCAGAACGGAGGTGTGTTTTTTTGTCTATTTGTAGTCGGATCGCTAATGTACTGCTTCGATAGAGGAACAGACGATCATCTAGAAATAACGGAATCTCCTTCAATCAACCGATAGCCGAGGTTGATCTTTTCAATCGTATCAGGATGAGCAATTTTTGTCAGTAAAAGATCAATGGCATGCTTGCCGATGGCTGTTTGGTCTTGCTCGATATGAGTGAAAATAAAAGCATTCAAGTCAAAAATGTTGACGGTAGGATGGTCAAAGCAAACAACTGAAAAGTCATGTGGGACTTGCCTTCCCAATTGTTCAATCGCACTCTTGGCAAGTAAAGCAATATTGTATTCTGTGGTAAAAAGAGCTGTGATCTCTGGGTTCTTTTGAAGAAAGGCCACGATAAGTGCCACATCATCTTCGATCTTGCGAGAAGAACTGGGGACCACAGAGTCGATCCTCGACAAAATTTGCTTTTGGCTGACAGCCCGGTTGGCATCCACATGCGCAGAGAGAAAACCATTGACTCGTTCATCAATCGTTGAAACACTGCTATCGGAAGTAATCAAGCCAATCTTGTCATGGTGTTTGGCAAAGAGATAATTTGTCAATTCTTTTGCAGCAGCAAAGCTATCCGTTTGCACACTGCAGATCGGCAAATTTGCCATCAGACGATCAATTACAACGATCGGGAAATTTTTAGAAATCAATTCTAAGATTTTTGGCGAGGTATATTCTGATGATGTCGGCAGTAGGATCAAACCCTGAATGCCCATTTCAATCAATTCTTGGATCAACTCATTTTCGCGATCAGGATCACCATAACTGATCTTGACGATGAAATTGATTTCTTCAGCATTTGTTTCTAGAACTGTTCGCAGTATTTGAGCGCCAAAAAAGTCTGTAAAGTTGGTGATGATCAATCCGAAAATGAGTTTGTTCGGAACAATGTCTGCCTTCTTATTTGTGACAACGACAGAACCTTTTCGAGGCTTTCTGACAATGTAGCCATCCTCTTTTAACAGATCCAGTGCTTTTTTGACCGTGATCGTACTAACACTATAGGTAGTTGATAATTCTTTTTCAGTAGGCAGTGTGTCATTGATTGCGACAGTGCCTGTTTCGATTTGATGTTTCAAATCTTCATAAATCGTTTGGTACAAAGGTTTACTCATGCATGCGCCTCCATTTCTCAAAAAATAAAAGAACTATTTATGTATATATTAAATATATTATATTAATAAAGCAAGCAGTTTAATCAAAAAACTTTTTATGAAACCGTTGACATATCCTTTTTAATTCTATATAATTCGCTTGTAAAGATATTTAATATATTAAATAGTTTTATATTATATTTAATAAAGGGGTTAATAAATGGAGTTAGGAAAGAAAAAGAGAGGGATCAATGAACAGCAAAACATTGCCTATGTATTTATTCTGGTTCCTGTTCTTCTACTAGTTGTTTTTGCAATTATCCCGATAGTGATGGCACTTTTCTATAGTTTTACCGATTATACGATCATTGAAAGCCCCAATTGGATCGGTTTAAAGAATTTCACGCGTATCTTTCAAGATGAATTTTTCTTTATTTCATTAAAGAACACTATCGTCTACACCTTACTGTATGTGCCATTGGGATTAGTCGTCTCTCTAGCAGCCGCCATGTTGCTGAATCGCAAAATGAAGACCACCAGTCTTTTCCGAACATTTTTTTACTTGCCAGTCTTATGTTCATCGGTGGCTACAGCAACCATTTGGTATTGGCTCTTAAATCCACAGTATGGTTTGCTCAATCAGTTGCTTGGTTTGATTGGAATCAATGGTCCAGCTTGGCTGTATAGTTCCAATTGGGCGATGACTGCAATCGTCATTATGAGTGTCTGGATGAGTTTTGGCGGAAACATGATGATTTTCTTGGCAGGTTTACAAGGGATTAATCCTGCTCTTTATGAAGCAGCAGATATTGAAGGCGCAAATGCGTGGCAAAAATTTAAGAGTATCACTTGGCCCCAATTATCCAAAACAACATTCTTAGTTAGCACACAATTGATCATCGGCGCTTTCCAAGTATTTGACCAAGCCTATATGCTGACAAAAGGCGGACCTGGAAATTCCACAATCACCCTTGTTTACTATATTTATAATAAAGGATTTGGTGGACTAGAAATGGGGTATGCTTCTGCGCTGTCATTTATCTTGTTCATGATCATTTTCATTTTTTCACTGGTGAATATGCGTTTGACCAATACAGAAACAAACTAAAGGAGAAAAAACGATGGCTAAAACAAAACATATGCAGTCATTCATCTGGTATTGCTTGGTGATTCTGATCAGTTTGACAACGGTTCTGCCGTTTATCTGGACCTTGTCGACATCCTTTAAATCCGATAGCGAGATTCTCAGCGGATCGATGCAAATCATTCCAAGCCACTTTACTTGGGATCATTATAAAGAAGTTTTTGAAACGATGCCTTTCTTAAACTATTAAAAAAATTCATTGATATTAGCACTTGGGGGTGTAGCGACAAATTTATTTTTTGGTTCATTAGCTGGTTATTCTTTTGGTCAGCTGAAATTCAAAGGGAAGAAACCAATCTTTCTCGTTTTTCTAGCTTCAATGATGGTTCCAAGTATTGTCACAATGATTCCAACCTTTATTGTGCTTCGCGGATTCCCGTTGGCTGGAGGGAATGATCTAACTGGTACTGGTGGGTTAGGATTGATCAATTCCTATTGGGCAATCCTGCTTCCCGGAGCAGCAGGAGCGTTTTCGATTTTCTTTATGAAACAATTCTTCGAACAATTACCAAAAGAACTCGGAGAAAGTGCTCGAATCGATGGTGCAAGTGAGTTCAAGATTTTCTGGAATGTTTATTTTCCGCTAGCAAAACCTGCTTTGACAACGCTAGGTATTATGACTTTTCAAGCAGGCTGGAATGCCTTTATGTGGCCGATGATTGTCTTGAATGCAGATGAGATGAAAACGGTCCAAGTTGGACTGGCAGCTTTCCAATACAACTACAATACAAATTATGGTCCATTGATGGCAGGAACGATTTTGGCAACACTACCTGTTTTAGTTCTATTCATTTTTGCACAACGAAATTATGTACAAGGCATGGCAGATGCCGGTATCAAATAAAACGAAGGAGTGAATGTGATGAAAAACATAATCAAAGGATTGCTGTTAGTAGCAGCGATGACAGTGTTAGGTGCATGTGGTGGAGGCAATGATCAGGCAAGCAATGATGGAGCTGGCGGAAAGCAGAAAATCACTTTTTGGGGTTCTTGGAGTGGTGACCAAGTCGATCAGCTCAATCAATTGATCGATCAATACAATGATAGCCAAGACAAATACGAGGTAACCTATAAAGTTCAAGACAACGTTGAAGAAAAGCTGCTGACCGGAATGGCCGGTGGCGAAATTCCAGATGTTATCTTGTGGGATCGCGTCAATACAGCGATGTATGCCAAAAAAAATGCCTTATTGGATCTAGATGATTTGATCAAAAAAGACAATGTAGATATGGGCGATTTTTATGAAGAAACTGTCAAAGAAATGCAATACGACAATAAACAATATGGAATCCCACTTTTAGTAGACAACCGCTCTCTCTTTTATAACAAAACATTACTGAAAGAAGCTGGAGTAGAACCACCAAAGACTTGGGATGAGTTGTTGGATGTTGCGAAGAAAACAACAAAATGGGATGGAAAAACGTTAGTGCAAGCTGGTTTTTCTCTTGATGACGTTGGATTGTTCAATATGTGGTTGCAGCAAGCTGGCGGAACCATGCTGAACGCTGATAATACTGCCACTGCTTTTAATTCTGAGGCAGGAATGACCGTTCTTGATTTCTGGGATCAATTAATGAATCAAGCGAAGGTCTATCAACAAGGATTTAATGATGGATCTGATGCATTTGCAGCTGGTAAAGTTGCGATGGCCTATAACGGACCTTGGGCATTAGCAGATTATGATAAAGTGGATGGCTTGGATTATGGGGTCGTCCCTCCAGTAACTGGACCAAATGGGGACAAAGGGGCGTTGACGGGTGGCTTTGGTTTAGTGATTCCCAAAACGGCCAAAAACCAAGAAGCTGCTTGGGACTTTATTAAGTGGTGGACGACCAACCCAGATATCGGTGTCGAGTTTGCAAAAATTTCCACTTGGCTACCAGCAAATATCGAAGCAGCGCAAAATACCTACTTCACTGAAAATGAGAAGTACAAAGCTTTTGTGGAAACCATGGATTTTGCTAAAATTCGACCAACTGTTATGGGGTATTCCGATGTCGAAAAACTAGCCCTTATTCCACAATTAGAAAATGTCTTTTCTGGAAAAACAACGCCGCAAAAAGCACTAGAAAATGCTCAACAACAAGGTGATAAAATATTGAAAGAAGGATCAGGAGAATGACCGATTTTAACAAGTATGCCGATCTTGCACAAACAAGTATCGATTATTTCTATCAAGCAGCTTCCAAAGAACAATTTATGAACAACGTTTATCCATTGCGGGATGAGAAAGAAAATGAAACCTTCAATTACTGGTGGATCGCGCATTTAGTGGATGTACGCATTGATGCTTATCTGCGGACCAACGATATGGCTTACTTGCAGCAAGCAGAAGAAACCTATCATTACAATAAAGCAAGAAACCATAACACATTGCTGCATGAATTTTATGATGACATGTTGTGGAACGCATTAGCTGGATTACGTTTGTATGACTTGACTAAGAAAAAAGAATACCTAGCTGACGCCCGAGAAGTATGTCTGGATATTTTTGATACTGCTTGGAATGATCATATGAATGGCGGATTTGCTTGGAAACGCACGCAGCTTGACTATAAGAATACACCTGTAAATGCACCAATTATTATTCTAGCATTACGTCTGTATCAAGTTGAAGCCAATGAACGCTATCTGACTACAAGCCAACAGACACTAGAATGGATGAAAAAATATTTGGTACAGCCGGACACACAATTCGTAGAAGATGGTATCAATCGTAACGGCGATGGCAAAATCGATGTGCAATGGAAATTTACTTACAACCAAGGGGTCTATATTGGAGCATTGATAGAATTTTATCATGTGACTGACGATATTTCTTATTTAAAAGATGCAATCACTTGTGCCAAAACATCCTTTGAAGTTATTGGTAAAGATGGGGTCTTCAATGATGAAGGAGATGGTGGTGACATTGGATTGTTCAAAGGCATTGAATACCGTTATTTGAATCTCTTAGTCAAAGAAGCAGAAAAAGTGGGCTTAGACATAGCCTCCATCAAAGGATTTGTGACATCCAGCTGTGAACGCTTGTTAGAGCATAGTCAGAAGGAAGGACATCTGTTAGCTTACCGAGACTGGTTAGTCGCAGAAATTCCAACTAGTGTTTTCTTGTCTGACCAATTATCAGGGGTCATGGCATTAGAAAGTGCTGCAATCATTTAAAGTTTGAAGAGAAATATCAGTAGACAAAGCGAAAGGACTGGCAGCAGATTTTCAAGATCAGCGAAGGTTGGTTCATTCTTAGCAAATCGGGCATAGGATGGAGGATTGAACAGTCTTGAACATCAACTACCCGAAGCTTTTCGTTGCAGAAAGACCAGCGGCTTTGTCTACTTTTGTCGGCTCTTCTTTGTAAAAGGGGAAAAGAAGATGGGATACAGCGAAATACCGAAAGTAATTAAGAGTTTTATGGAGAAAATCACGTTGCTTTGTGGCGAAGACCATGCAAATTGGGCGGAAAACTTTAATGCGGCATTTGCCAATACCGTATTAACCACTGTCAAGAAGCAAGAAGATGGCAGTACCTTTGTTTTGACAGGGGATATTCCTGCAATGTGGCTGCGAGATTCAACCGCTCAAGTCCGTCCGTACCTGTGTTTAGCAAAAGATGATCAAGAACTGTCTGATATGATTGCCGGATTAGTCAAAAAGCAATTTATGTTTATCACTATCGATCCTTACGCCAATGCCTTCAATGAAACAGAAAATTTTGCCGGACACCAAGATGATCTAACCGAAATGAACGGCTGGATCTGGGAACGGAAATATGAGATCGATTCATTGTGCTATCCGATCCAGTTAGCCTATCTACTTTATAAAAACACCGGGCGCACCGATCACTTTGATAAAAACTTTATTGAAGGGGTCAAAAAAGTCCTAACCGTCTTTCGGACAGAACAAGATCACGCGCAGTCACCATATCAATTTGAGCGCCAAACAGAACGTCAAGAAGATACGCTGAAGTTCGCCGGCAAAGGAACCCCAGTTGCTAAAACAGGGATGACTTGGTCAGGATTTCGTCCAAGCGACGACGCTTGTGTCTATGGCTATTTGATTCCGTCAAACATGTTCGCTGTTGTGATATTAGGTTATTTGGAACTGATTTTCTCCGACATTTTAGATGTGCCTGAATTAGTGGCCGAAGCAGCCGATTTAAAGCAAGAGATCCAAGCGGGGATCGAAAAATATGCGTATACGACGAATCAAGCTGGCGAAACGATCTATGCCTATGAAGTGGATGGGTTAGGCAATGCCTCTGTCATGGACGACAGCAATGTACCTAACCTGATTTCTGCACCTTATCTAGGCTATGGCTCCATGGAAGATCCAACTTATCTAGCTACGAGAAAAACACTTTTAAGTGACGAAAATCCTTATTACTATCAAGGCGAATTTGCTAGTGGGATCGGCTCATCTCATACACCGCATAATTTTGTTTGGCCGATCGCGATGGCGATGACTGGATTGACGACACCAAACAAAGAAGAAAAAGCCCAAATTTTAGATCAGTTGGTAGCGATCGATGCAGGAACGCATTTGATGCATGAGGGTATCAATGTCAATGATCCAACGGATTACACTCGTGAATGGTTTTCTTGGGCAAACATGATGTTTTGTGAGCTAGTAATGGATTATTTCGATATTCGAGTAGAAAAGTAGGGATAGGCAATGATGTATGGAGGCATAGAAGCAGGCGGAACAAAAATGAACTGTGCAGTAGCGGATCAAGAGGGGAAGATTATTGCTTCACAGCGAATCGCTACGAGAGAACCCGCAGAAACACTGGCCGAAATTTTCCGATTTTTTGATAGGTATGAGCTGGCCGCGATGGGGATCGGCAGCTTTGGTCCAATCGGATTGGACCCCAAGCAAGCCAACTATGGGCATGTTTTGGCAACACCTAAAGCCGGATGGCAAAATTTTGACTTTTTGGGGACGTTAAAACAACGCTATCCGATTCCAATGGTTTGGACAACAGATGTCAATGCAGCGGCCTATGGGGAATTAAAAAAAGGGGCTGCTCAAGACTGCGATACCTGTATTTATCTGACGGTGGGGACTGGGATCGGTGCCGGTGTAATCGTGAATAACCAGTTATTCCAAGGCAAATCTCATCCTGAAATGGGGCATATCCGGATCAAACGGCACCCAGAGGATTCATATGTCGGCACTTGCCCTTATCATCAGGATTGCTTTGAAGGGCTAGCTGCCGGTCCTTCCATCGAAGCACGAACGGGGCAAAAGGGAGAGACTCTTCTTGAAAATCATCCTGTATGGGAGCTGCAAGCCTATTATATAGCGCAAGCATTGGTCAATTATACATTGTCCTTTGTACCAGATAAGATTATTTTAGGCGGTGGTGTCATGAATCAGACCCACTTGCTGTCAAAAATCAGAGAACAATTTTTGTTGGAACTAGGGGGCTACGTTTCGATTCCAAGCGTAGAAGAGTACATTGTTCCATGGCAACTAGTGAATGAAAGTGGCATCAAAGGCTGCCTGCAATTAGCCATTGATTGGCAAAAAGAATCAATCAACTAAAATGTAGCAAAAAAGAACCAAACGACCGCGAGGGTTATTGCATCGAAGCATTAATAGCTTCTGGACAATACACACTGCGGTCGTTTGATTTCTTTGTTGTTTGAAATGAAGTTTCCGCCATTTTACTCAATGCGGGGCAGTTCCCCCATGGGAAAGGCCAGCGAGCAAATCAAACGCTTATTTCTTTAAAAGCACTAAAATTTCGTCGATCTTTTTTAGTTCTTCAGCAGAAAAAGTTAATTGGTCCAAAGCCCGGACATTTGCTTGTAGTTGACTCAAACGAGAAGCACCAATCAATACGCTAGCAACAGTCTCTTGACGCAACAGCCAAGCTAATGCCATTTCTGCCAAACTTTGTCCTCGCTCTTGAGCAATATCATTCAATTGTCTGACTACATTTAAGGTTGGAGCTACACGATCTTCTGTCAAAAAAGGACTATCTGAGCGATGCGCTCGAGAGTCTTCGGGAATACCATGCAGATAACGATCAGTCAATAATCCTTGTGCCAGAGGGCTAAAGACGATCGCACCTAATCCTTCCTCTTCTAAGACAGCTGTTAATCCATCTTCGATCCAACGATCAAACATATTGTAGCGAGGTTGATGGATGATAAAGGGGGTTCCTTGGTCCTTCAAAATCTTGGCGATTTCTTTTGTTTGTTCTGCAGAATAATTGGACACACCAACATAGAGGGCTTTTCCTTGCCGTACTAACAAGTCCAGTGCATGAGCCGTTTCTGCCAATGGTGTGTCTGGATCTGGGCGATGATGATAAAAAATATCGACATAATCTAGGCCTAGACGTTGCAGGCTTTGATCACAGCTGGCAATCAAATTCTTCTTAGAACCCCATTCACCATAGGGACCAGGCCACATATAGTAACCAGCCTTTGATGAAATAATCAATTCATCCCGATAAGCCTGTAAGTCTTCTTTTAAAATGCGGCCGAAATTCTTTTCTGCCGATCCTGCAGGGGGACCATAGTTGTTGGCCAAATCAAAATGGGTAATGCCTAGATCAAAGGCTCCTAGGATCGTTTCCCGCTGTTTCGCAATTGGATCTGTATCACCGAAGTTGTGCCATAGACCAAGGGAAATTGCAGGAAGTTTTAAACCTGATTTTCCGACACGGTTATATGTCATGCGTTCATATCGTTGCATATTTGCAGTATACATGGTAATCCCTCACTTTTTGTATTCGCTATCATAAGTAAACCGAATAATCGGATCAGCGTCAAGCGAAATCAGCAAAAGAGAGGTGACCGAATCATTTTTTGTGCAACCATTGATTCGTAAAAAACCGATTTGCTACATTTCTGTAGCAAATCGGCTTTTTTGTCAGTAATTATTGGTTATGCGTTGTAGATTGGTTGTCCTTTAAAGAAACTGCAGCTGACGTGACCTTTGCGGGCGACAAATTCAGCCGTTGAAGAAACAGGGGTCAAAAGAAAATCAGCAGAATCGCCAACTTTTGGCCATTGTTGATTTCCTTCTTGATCTAATGGCACTCTGCCATCTGTTACCAAGCCTAATGCCTGGGTCAATGCCTCTTGTGATTGAACGCCAAAAATCTCTAAATAACGAGCGAGCTTTTCTTGCAAGGAGCCGTCACCCAGTGATGACCAAGAATCATAAATATTGTCACAACCAATGTGAACAGCAACCCCATAACTTTGTAATTCTTTAAGGGGAGGAATCGTTCCCTGACTGATTGGAATACTTGAAACGATATGAATGTCCTGATCTGCTAAAGCTTGAAAAACTTCTGTGCGTTCAGCTTCTTCAAAATCATTTAAGCCAAAGGCATGGCTGATGAAGACATTGCCTGCCATAGCATATTCTTTGGTCAGCCGAATGATTTCTTTGATCGTTGCACGACCGGCTTCTTTGCGGTCATGTAGATGAATGTCTATGCCAATATTGCCTTTTTTTGCCAGCTCAAAGGTTGTTTTTAATGATTGCTGATAATCTTGATCTAATGTATAAGGATCGACCCCGCCAATGAATGCAGCTTTACCAGTAGCTAATGCTTCTTCGATTAATGCGACGGCATTTGATCGCAGCAGACCGTGTTGCGGGAACAAAACAAGTTCCGTACCAAATGGTTTGTCAGCAAGCAATTCAGTTAGTGCATCAAAATAGCGCAGTTCAGTCATTGGTTCAATATCAATATGGGAGCGAAAGGACACGACACCATGAGGCAATTCCAAATCGATCAATTGTTGTGCCCGTTCTTTAATCGAAAGAGGCAATGCATCCAATTGAGGAATCTCTGTTTCAAAACGTTCTACTAAGTTGGCTGCCGGTGTGACAGGACGCCATGGAGTTCCTAATTTGCTTTTATCCAAATGGCAGTGTTTTTCAATCAAGCCGGGTAATAATAACTGGCCTTGACCATCGATAACAGTTATTCCTGGCGTGTCTTTCCATTCATCCATGGGAAGGATCTCGGTAATTTTTTCTTCACTGATCCCAATCGCCGCCCGTTTGGTTTGGCTGCCAGAGGTCCAGCCATTTTCTTTGATGTAGCTTGTTTCCATTCGAATATTTGTTAGCCATAAATCCAAGTAATCGCCTTCTTTCAAGTTTGTTTCATGGTACCATACTCTATCAGAAGAACCAAAGTAGATGCCCCTCCCAGCTGAAGTCGGATTCTTTGCATTGGGTGTTTAGTAGTGTAGGATAGAACTGAAAGAAAAAAGCGGAGGAGACGAACAGAGATGGACAAACGATTTTTATTGCAGGCACAAGAACTCTCTCATCAGAAACCGGAATATTTAGAAACGCTGTTCGCTGTGGGGAATGGTCAAATCGGTGTCCGAGCAGGGCATCCCCTTAAAGTGAATGCGAACTATCCTGGGAATCCCGGGGCTTTTGTCAATGGTTTTTTTGACAGTGAACCGATCCAATACGGCGAATGGGCTTATGGCTATGCTAAAGAACACCAAACCATCTGCAAGTTACCCAACCTGCGGGGGCTTTCTTTAAGCATTGGACAAGAGCAGTCGTCGGACAGCGTTTGGCAGACGGAACAAATCCAGCTGACATTAGATATGGCAGAAGGCATCCTTCATGAGTCTTACCATGTAGAAACCCCATTAGGAAAAAGCTTTGATCTTGAGATGCAATCTTTTGCCTCCATGACGCGCAGTGAATTTTATGTTTGTCGTTACACAATCAAAAATGCAAATTTCACAGAGCCAATCACTGTTTCCCATCCATTGGACCAGCGCTTCACAGTCAATCAAACAGATGATCCTCGTGTTGCGAATAAAGAGCATCAGCTTCTGAAAGAAGAGCATGGCGACTATGCCATTTGGACAGCCCCTCATAGTCAAAAAAAACTGGCAATTCGGGTGATAGGCGGCGATGGGCAGATCCAATCTGGAGAATCCCTGACGACGATTTTTCAACTGCGATTACAAGAAGCAGAGGACGCACCCTTTTATCAAGAAGCGGTTGATTTTGAAACATTTGTTGCCGAACAGAGGGAAAGCTATCAGCAGTTTTGGGCAGCGAGTGATATCGAGATCACGGGTGATCAAGAACTACAAAAGGGGATCCGCTTCAATCTGTTTCACCTGAATCAGGGGGCAGGACGTGATGGCAGAACCAATTTTGCTGCCAAGGGGTTGACAGGTGAAGGGTATGAAGGTCATTATTTTTGGGATACTGAAATGTATTTGTTGCCTTTTTTTACTTACACCAATCCAGACACTGCGAAAGCATTGCTTACTTATCGAGCAACTATTTTACCGCAAGCGCAAAAACGGGCACAAGAGCTGAGCCAAGACGGTGCACTGTTTGCATGGCGCACCATTGATGGTCAAGAAACGAGTGCCTATTATCCTGCCGGAACCGCACAACTGCATATCAATGCCGATATCGTTTATGCTTTTCAACTCTATGAACGGGTCACAGGAGATGTCCGCTTTATTGAAGAAGTCGGCAGTGAAGTCGTTTTCGAAACGGCAAAATTTTGGTTGAGTTATGGTGATTTCATCGAAAAAGACGGCAAACCTTCTTTTTGTATCAATGGGGTCACCGGACCTGATGAATACAGTGCATTGGTCAACAATAACTTTTATACCAACAAAATGGCTCAAAACAATTTATATTATGCCATTGAACTGGCGAAACGATACGAAAAGCATATGGAACTGATCGATCAATGGCAGCAAGCCGCAGACCTCATGTATTTCGGTTATGATGCGTCTCGTGGACTTACCAAGCAAGATGATGAGTTTCTTGAACAATCTGTCTGGCCTTTTGAAGAGACACCAGCTGCTAACTATCCTTTATTGTTGCATTATCATCCGATGATAATTTACAAACATCAAGTCTGCAAACAAGCGGATACCGTATTAGCGCAAATGCTTTTTACGGGTGATTTTACCCTAGAACAACTAAAACAAGATTATCAGTATTATGAAAAAGTCACCACCCATGATTCTTCGCTGTCTCGTTCGATTTTCAGTGTGATGGCTAGTCGTATCGGAGAAACAGCAAAAGCATATCGCTATTTCATGGATACGGCATTGATGGATTTGACTGATCTGCAAAAAAACGTCGTCGATGGCATCCATGCGGCAAATATGGGAGGCAGCTGGCTAAGTTTGATTTATGGTTTTGCTGGTCTTTATTATGATGAAGGCATTCGCTTGTCCAATCACCTACCAAAAGAAATAACAGAACTTGTCTTTAAGCTTTTTTATCAAGGGGAAGAATTGCGAATTACTTTAAAGGAAGGTAAAGTTGAGTGTCAGCTAGCTCCTGAAACTGAATTATTTATTGAACAAACGGGTAAAGACATCTGGGTGAGAAAAACTAGCAAAGAACATCTGAAAGAAGGTCTGTAAATAGAGCATGACAACATTCTATAATGAGCAGATGTCAGCAACCGCTCCGAGGTTGTAAGCCGTGAGCAACTGTTTGCTGGATCATTCGCAAGAATCAATTGGTAAAAAACCAATTGATTCTTTTTTTTTCGTAAAAAGGCCCCCATTTTATTCAAACTCTATGCCCCAGCAATACGAACTGTCTAAAAGCTATCTTCAGGTGACATGCAATGAATCTTCTAATCAAGGAGTCGTGATTGATTGATAAACTGGAAGGGAAGGGCAACAAACTTAGTTGATTTCCTAGGATATTCCTTGTGGGTGCAAGATATGCACCCCATTTTTGTAAACGGATACGCTATACTATGGATACAATCAAACTTGGCCAAGGGAGATTAAAAAAATGGATAATAATCGATTAAATTTTATTTATAAGCTGAATCATATTGTGAACGAAAATGAAGTAGGAACAGTGGAATTTGAGTTGGCAAAATTTTTCTTGGATAACTTTAAGAGTGTGGCACGATGGAACATTTATCAAATTGCGGAAGAAAAGCATGTCTCGCGAGCTTCAATTAGAAGGTTTGCCAAACAATTAGGGTACGAAAATTTTTTGGAAATGAAAAGAAACGCAGAAACATTTGATGATGGCATCAGTGAATTTCAGAAATTTTATGGGTATGAGGATTTCTTGTCGAAGCTTCAAAGCAACATTGTTTCTTTAATGGAAGAACTCAGCTTACGCTTTAACACACAAGAAGTCGATCGCTTGGTTCGACTGATCAATAGCAATCAGGAGGTAATGATTTTATGCTCCAGCAATATCGCAGGGAGCGTCAAAACTTTTCAGCAACGGATGGTTATTTTTGGCAAACGAATCACATTGCTAACCTCAAAAGATGATCTAACTGTCGCATTAACCACTTATAAAGAGCCACTGATCATTGTTTTTTCACTTTCGGGTCTATTTGTTTCTTCCATGCTAGATGTATTTAAAGAGATTCCAGCAACAGCGATCTTG
This sequence comes from Enterococcus sp. AZ091, assembly GCF_051714805.1. Classification (NCBI taxonomy): domain Bacteria; kingdom Bacillati; phylum Bacillota; class Bacilli; order Lactobacillales; family Enterococcaceae; genus Enterococcus; species Enterococcus sp. AZ091. Next base: position 312,569 of record NZ_JBIOSO010000002.1, read on the forward strand.
TTTACCAACAACCGCAACCCAATTTACAATCGTTACTTTGACAAATTATATCATTTAAGTTCACAAACACATGAGAAAGAAATCAATGAGTTGCTTTACTATACCTATGGCATTGATTTTGTCCTTGATTTATTATTCAACGGTTATTTACTTAAATATAAGAGAGAAGGCTAAGGTCATGCATTTTAAAGATCAACCAACATTTCCAGATAATTTTTTGTGGGGAGCATCAAGCGCTGCTTGGCAAGTAGAAGGCGCAGTGGCAGAGGATGGTCGTTCTACAGCGATCATTGACTTGAATAGTAAGAAAAAAAAGCCCTATACCGATAATTCGATTGCAGCTGATCATTATCATAAATACAAAGAAGACGTTCAATTGATGGCTGACGCAGGATTTACCTCTTATCGTTTCTCTATTGCTTGGCCTAGAATTTATCCAGATAATTCTGGTGTTCCGAATCAATTAGGCATTGATTTCTATAATCAGTTGATTGATGAACTCGTTGCTCATGGGATTACACCAATCGTTACCTTGTATCACTATGACATGCCGGTATGGGTAGATGAAGAGTTTAATGGTTGGTATGATCGTGGGATCATCGATGCCTTCGATCAGTATGTCAGAACTTGCTTCAATGCGTTTGGAGACCGTGTAAAATACTGGCTAGCAATCAATGAACAAAATATGCAGATCGTCTATGGTGATTGGTTAGGTGTCTGTAAGTATCCAGAGACGTGGTTCGAAGACAAATGGAGAGTCAACCATATTATGAATCTCTGTCATGCTAAAGCAGTTATTGCTTGTCATGAGTTAGTTGAGGATGGGAAAATTGGACCCGTTCCTGGGATGGTTCCGTTTTATCCTGAATCTGCTAAACCAGAAGATCAGATTGCAGCAATGAATGCCGAAGAATTAACCGAAAAAATTTGGAATGATTTCAATGCCAATCGTGAATACAATGGATTTATCAAACGTTACTGGAAAGAACACAATATTGATCCAGATATTCGCTCTGGAGACATGGAACTCGTTGCCCAAGCAAAAATTGACTTCTTTGGCATTAATTGTTATCGCAGCAATGTTGCAAAAGAATCACCGGCTGATTCACAACGTCAAGAAATTGGGTTGAATAAGTCTGGGAAAAAAGGAGAATTCGTTTATCCAAATTATCCAGGTATTTTTGCTCAAACAGTGAATCCATTTGTAGAGACCACGGATTGGGACTGGGAGATCGATCCCGTTGCCATGCGTTACTTATTACGCTATATGGAGGATCATTATCATTTGCCGATGATTATAACGGAAAATGGTTACGGTGCCCATGAAACGTTAGGAGAAGACGGCAAAGTCCATGATCAAGAACGAATTGCATTCTTGAATGACCAAATCTACCAAGTTGGTCTAGCCATTGAAGATGGGGCAAAAGTATTTGGTTACAATCCATGGTCCTTTACGGATTTATTGAGCACGGGAAATGGCATGGCAAAACGTTACGGGCTTGTCTATATCAATACGACAGATGACGAATTGCTTGATTTGCGAAGAATTCCTAAAGATTCTTATTATTGGTACAAAGAAGTGATTCATTCAAATGGGCAGTCCCTGAAACGTCCAGAGTGAGAAGGAAACGGGGTACAACTATAAATTTGTAACATAAAACAGTAGACACTATACTATCCGAACGAAAGTCATTGAACGGTGCGAGTAATCGTATTTTTATGACACTGATCTTGCGGTTCCTAGGAGCAAAATCAGTATCGTTCGGATAGGCAGTTTGCTAAGAAACAGATGATCCAGTTTTGATTATCAAATGAAATGAAAGCGATTTATAAAATGAAATGAGGATGAATCGGCTATGACAAATTATAGTGAACTAGTTGAGTATATCATCGATCACATCGGCGGAATCGAAAACGTGCAAACAGCGAACCATTGTGCTACTAGATTACGACTCCAATTGAATGATCCATCCGCCTTCGATGATGATCAGCTGAAGAAAAATAAACTGATTTTAGGTACAGTAAAAAGAGATCACGATGTTCAATTAATCATTGGACCAGATGTCCCTAAGGTATATGCAATGTTTATGGAGAAATTAGAGCATAAAAGTGAAAACACATCCACTGATCGAAAAAAAAGAAGGTTAAAAGATTATGGGGCATTAGTCGTTGACTTTATCAGTGGTACCTTTGTTCCAGTATTGCCTATCCTTGTAGCAGCCGGATTGGTATCTGCCGTTTTAACTATTGGTGTGACCTTTTTCGGATTATCTGCAGAAAGTGGAACTTATACGATTTTAAATGCAGTGAATGATGCTGGATTCTATTTTTTGCCTATTTATATTGGATTTAGTGCTGCTCGCAAATTAGGTATCAATGGCATGATGGGGATGTTCCTAGGGGCAATTCTTGTTCATTCACTGATCAATGGTGTAGAAGGACTTACCTTCTTAGGCCTTTCTGTACCGACAATGAGTTATAATACCACAACGATTCCAGTGATATTCGGGGTATTATTTATGGCAGTGATTGATCGAATCGCGGATAAATTGATTTCCCAGTCTATCAAATACTTTGTTAAACCATTGCTTGTCATTTTGATCACAGTACCGGTAACCTTGATTCTATTAGGTCCTATCGGAAATGAAGTGGGAGGCTATATTGCTAATGGCTTGAGCTTTTTGTATGATAAATTAGGCTGGTTTTCCGTTGGTTTGTTGGGGGCAACGACACCTTTACTTGTGATGACAGGAACAAACCAAGCATTGTTTCCACTCGTTTTTGCAATGCTAGGAGATTATGGCTATGACTCATTTGTCATGCCAGCAATGTTAGCAGCGAATGTCGCCGTTGGTGCTTCAGCGTTAGCGATTGCGTATAGTGAAAAGAATACCGAGAAAAGGGCCCTAGCACTCTCTTCTGGATTAACTGGCGTGATGGGAATCACTGAACCTGCTATCTTTGGTGTCTTGATCAATTACCGCAGTGCCTTTATCGGGGCAATCACAGGTGGAGCAGTTGGCGGTATTTTAGCTGGATTTGTTCAACTGAAGCAGTACGCAGTCGTATCACCAGGATTAATTGCCATTCCGACATTCATCCCAACAGATGGCTCTGGCTTTAACGCAAACTTCTGGTTTTCGATCATTGTTATTCTGCTTGCGATTTGTGTCTCATTTACTCTCACTGTTTTCATGGAAAAGAAGCGTATTAGAGAAAATAAACTCAATCAGGCGAATGAAGCTGTAAAAATAAATAGCCCTGTAAAAGGAACGGTTGTCTCTTTGGAATCAGTGAATGACCCGATGTTTTCAGAGAAAATGATGGGAGACGGCATTGCGATTCTCCCTGAGGATGACGTCGTTTATGCTCCATTCGATGGCTACATCATCATGACTACCCCAACAAAACATGCTATCGGATTAAGAGGAGAGAATGGCGTGGAACTTTTGATCCACATTGGGATCGATACGGTACGTCTGGAGGGGGATGGCTTTACTCTTCATGTGGAAGAAAATCAATATGTGAAAGCAGGTGAACCGCTGATTTCTTTTGACAGACAACAAATCAAAGAAGCGGGATATGATGTAACGATACCTGTCATTGTCACAAATACTCCCGAACATGGTAGTTTTGCTAAAACGATTCAAGAGCAAGTAAAAACGGGGGACTATTTATTCTCTACCAATTAATTGAGTGCTGTTTATTCTATTTGATCCGTACAAGGAAGTTCTGTGTAGATGAAGCATTTGGGTAGCAAGTCATTCTTCTTTAGAGCGTGGAACAAAAGTTTTTTCCTTTTGTTCCACGCTCTAAACACGCCTACACAGAGGGAGCAGAAGCAGCATCTTCGAAAATAAGTCAAAATACCCCAAAAATTGAAAAGCAAATTTCGTGGAGTCTTCTGTTATCTCGGCAGTTAACCCTCCTGTCTCCCCCGCTTTTTTATTACTCCTTCGAGAGAACAAAAAAGAGATCTGGAAGTCTCCGATCTCTTTTTCTCTGATGAACTATTGCCTATTCTAGATAAAAATGATAAATGCGGTTTCAACGATTTGGAATCTATTTCGGTTTTGTTTGCGTAGTTATTTAGTGAAAGCCGAAAATATTTTTTTGAAATTTCATAGGAGAAGTGCCAACCATTGATTTAAAGACGTGATGAAAGGTTTTGACGCTAGAAAAACCTGAGCGGGCAGCTACTTCTGCCATGGGAACCAGCTCTGTTCCTAAAATATACTTTGCCCGATGGATGCGGTATTCTGCCAGATAACTGGTAAAAGACATCCCGATATTTTTTTTGAAGAAGCGTGAGAAATAACTAGGACTAAACCCCACATGATCAGCAACATCCTGAATCGTGATCGCATGTAAATAATTGGACTCAATATAGTCGAGGATGGTGTCGATCTGGAACAATGTCTCGCGATTTTTTAATGTACTATCTAAAGCGGCTTTTTCTGTTTTTTTGTTCTTCAATGGCAGTTGGTACAAGAGATTCGCTAATTTATACAAACTGCTCAAAATACTGTATTGATACCCTTCACGCTGTTTCTGGTTTTCATGATAAATAGAAAGCAAGATAGTCTGGATCTCTTTTTGGATCGGGGTAGGCCAATCTTTACTGTAATTGACGACGGTCTCAAATACTTTGGCCAATGGACGATCATTTGGCGAGATATTGTCATGCCCTTGAAAGAGTTTGATATCAAATTGATAAACGATTCGTTCACTATTTGGCGAAGACAAGAAGAAGTGCGGTTCACCACTAGAAAAAAAATAGATCTCGTCTTCATGCATTTGAATGATCTCGTCATCCACCCCTAATCTGACAGTTCCTTCCAAACAATAAATAAATTCAATTTCTTTGTGCCAGTGAGGATAAGTGATCGACCACCCTTCATTTGTAAAGGTTTTGAAAGGGAACAGCGGATTGATTTCAGGAATTTCCAAGTATAAGCTCATGTATTCTACTCCTTTGTTCTATAGATAGTGATGCGGTGTTGCTCTCTTTATTTTACTGTGTGATGTGCCTGATAGAATAAATGTAATCGATTTCTAATTTAGAAAATAGAGCCAAACAAAAATCGGGAATAAGGAACACATAACTCGGGAAGAAATATGTATTTTCGTTTTGTATAGTATAAATTGTAAAGAAAAACAGACAGCATTATTTTGGCAACATGAAGCAATCATTTTGTAAAAAATAATCCGTCTGATTTTCTTTTTGAACTATTGTATGCGCATACAAATGGAATATAAAAAGGCAGGAGCAAAGAAGATGAAAAAAATTGGTCTACTCATTTCCACATTGGTTATAGGCGGAAGTTTTTTATTATCGGGATGTGGGAGCAATGATGATGCTGGTGATCAAGCGAGTAAAGTTACCCTCAATTTTTCTTTTTGGGGCGATACATTGGAGAAAGCTTCGATCGATAAATTAATCAAAAACTTTAATGAATCACAAGACGAGATCCAAGTAAAAGCGCAGCAGATCCCTTATGACAATTATATGGAGAAGCTAAACACACAAGCTAGTACCAAAACACTTCCAGATGTCGGCTATATGGTTGAAACAAGCACGGCAGAGTGGGGGAAGAGCGGCAACTTAAGGGATCTGACAGAGCTGTATGAATCAGGAGGACCATTTGAGAACAAAATCGCAGAGACACGCTCGGAGTACAACGGGAAAGTCTTTGGATCGCCTGCAGGGCCAGGAATGCTTACACTGTTCTACAGTACGAAATATTTTGAAGAAAAGGGGGTTGAAGTTCCACCTCATGACGTCAATCAAGCGTGGGATTGGGATAAATTTGTATCCATTCTGAAAGAACTGACAGTCGACCGAAATGGCAATCATCCAGGCGATGCTGGTTTTGACGAAAAAAATATCAAAACCTATGGGATCTCCAATTTTACTGGTCTAGGCTATGAATCTTTCTTAATCAGCAATGGCGGTGGGGTGCTTAGTCAGGACGGCAAACAAATCCTGATTGGAACAGATGCTTCGATTGAAGCGTTAGAGAAAATTCAGGATTTGATGTACAAAGATTATGTGATGCCGAAACCCTCACAGGCAAGTACGATTCCTTCAACTGATACCGCAATGCTGACAGATAGGGTAGCGATGACGATCACAGGATCTTGGGACTTACGTTCTCTGGGGGACGCTATCGAACAAAAAGGGTTAGCGTTAGGTATGGGTGTCTTACCAAAAATGGGAAAAGTCGTTCAAATGAATTTTGGTCCGCCAATCGTGGTTTTTGATAATGAAAACACACAAGAACATTGGGAAGAAACCAAAACATTTTTAGAGTATCTTTTAGACCCTGAGAATAGTTTAGATGTCATCGATTCAGGATTATGGCTGCCTAACCAAGACAATTGGTTCTCAGATGAAACGCACCTTCAAAAATGGGCCGTAAGCGATCGTTCACCAGAATATAAAAAAGAAGCACTGGTTGAAGCAAAAGAGCAAGCGTTGACAAAAAACAAGGCCTTCTACAGCGAAGATGCTGCTTCGATCGAGCAAATCGTGAACCCCGCGTTAGAACAGGTCTGGACTGGCAAGAAAGCTCCAAGAGAAGTAGTTGAGGAAGACATTTTGCCAAAACTAGAGAAACAGTTCGGGGACAAATACGAGTATGTGAAGTAGGTGAACGAAGGAATGATCACACTTAAAACAGATGGACAATCTAAAAAGAAACAATATGATTTACACAAAGAAGAGAATCGTGCAGGGTATGCTTTTGCAGCCCCTGCAATTCTCGGATTATTGATTTTTACCATCATCCCCATGATCGTTAGTCTGATTCTTAGTTTTACAGATTATAATGTCATCGGTGATTTCAAATTTACCGGCATCGATAACTACCGTACGATTTTTATGGATGATCTGTTTTTCAAAAAATCGGTGGTTGTGACATTCACCTTTGCTTTTGGCAGTACGTTAAGTAGTTTGATCGCTGCACTAGTGATCGCATTGTTGATGAATGTCAAAGTTCGAGGACAGGCATTTTTTCGAACATTGTTCTACTTGCCGGTGGTAGTTCCAGCGGTGGCTTCAAACATTTTATGGATGTGGTTATTCAACCCGGATTTTGGCTTGCTGAATTCTGTTTTGCAATTTTTCCATTTGCCGCCGTCTAACTGGATTTTTGATGAACAAACAGCGATCCCATCTTTGATTTTAATGGCCGTATGGGGATGTGGTGGTACCGCTCTGGTTTTCTTAGCTGGGCTGCAGGATGTTCCCCAAGTCCTAATGGAGGCTGTGGAAGTAGATGGCGGCAATTGGCGCCATAAATTTTTGTATGTGACATTGCCAGCCATCTCGCCCATCATTTTCTTTAACTTGGTGATGGGGTTGATTGGGTCTTTCCAGACATTCTCGCAAGCATACATTATGACTGGAGGCGGCCCCAATAATGCGACCTTGTTTTACGCATTGTTGATCTACCGCAAAGCATTCCAAGAAAATCAGTTTGGTTATGCATCCGCATTAGCATGGATCCTATTTGTGATTATTGGTTTGTTTACGATGCTGGTTTTTGGTACGGCAAAAAATTGGGTGTATTATGGAGGGCAAGAAAAATGACCATGAGAAAAGCAAAATACATGATGTATGTTCCATTAGTGGTGATTGGACTGATCTCATTGGTTCCATTTTTATGGCTAGTACGCAGCTCGTTTATGGATTCCTATGAAATTTTTGAGTTCCCCCCTAAGTGGCTGCCTGATCAATTATTATTTTCTAACTACGCAGATGTCTTTCAAGTTTTGGATCTAAAGACCTATCTCGTTAACACGTTTTTGATTATTATTCCCTGCATTATCGGGAATGTCTTTACTTCTTGCTTATGCGGTTACGCATTTGGCCGCTTGAACTTTAAATACAAGAATATGTGGTTTGCGATGGTCATTGCGACAATGATGCTTCCAGGTGCAGTGACGTTGATTCCGACATTTATGATGTGGAATAAATTAGGATTTGTAAATTCCTTTGTACCTTTGATCGCCCCAGCCTTTTTTGGCGGTGGTGGGTTCAATGTCTTTTTGATGCGACAATTTTTTGCTGGTATCCCAAAAGAATTAGATGAAGCGGCGATCCTGGATGGTGCAACCCACTGGCAGATTTTTTATAAGATCATGCTTCCGTTAGTTAAACCTGCCATGATGGTTGTAGGATTTTTTACGTTTATGAATACTTGGAATGATTTTTTTGGCCCCTTGATTTACTTGAATGATCCTAGCAAACAAACATTAGCTCTCGGATTATTGCAACTAAAAGGGCAATTTTCTTCTCAATGGAATATCATGATGGCGGCTTCTACATTAATGACGATTCCTGCGTTAGTCTTGTTTTTCTTCGGTCAAAAGTATTTCATTCAAGGAATCAGTCTTACTTCTGGAAGCAAAGGCTAGTTTGCCTCGTAATAAAAAAATTTGAAAAGGAAAGGACGACTATGAACAGACCAGAATATCCGCGCCCACAATTTGAACGAAGGAAATGGCTGAATTTAAACGGTAAGTGGCAATTTGATTTTACCGACAACTTAGAGGAACAACAGCCACAAGCATTGACACAGATGATCGAAGTTCCTTATGTCTTTCAGTCCAAGCAAAGTGGAATTGAAATCAAAAGCTTTCATGACGGTGTTTGGTATCAGCGAGAGTTGATGGTGCCAGATACTTGGCAAGACAAACGTTTATTGTTACATTTCGGCGCTGTCGATTACCAATGCTGGGTCTACATCAACCATCAGTTAGTAGGGGAACACATTGGCGGACACACCTCATTTTCTTTTGATGTGACTCACTATTTGACCTTTGACAAAGATCTGCTCACACTAAAGGTCTTTGATCCATCAACAGATGAAGAAATACCAAGAGGCAAGCAATATTGGCAGGAACATTCTGCTGCTATCTGGTATACCCGAACAACGGGTATCTGGCAGACGGTGTGGTTGGAGGCAGTTGACAAAAACGGCTATTTAGAAAAGGTCTTTTATACCAGTGAGTTTGATCGGGGATCCGTAGAGATCGCCTATCATTATGCTGGTGATTTGACGGATAAAGAATTGTGTACCAGAATTTATTACGGCGAAGAGCTGATCGTTTCTGATCGCCAGCAGTTGACCGAGCACCAGTTCACACGCTCTTACAGTCTATTCAATCAAAAGATCGACCGCAGTGACTTTCACGGTCGCGGATGGACTTGGACTCCAGAGACCCCGAATCTCTTTGATGTCGTCTTTGATGTTTGGTCACAAGGAAAGTGTATCGATACCGTTAAAAGCTATTTTGGCATGCGAAAAATTCATATTCAAGATGGCATGGTCCACTTAAATAACCGCCCGTATTATCAGAAACTAGTGTTGGATCAGGGCTACTGGCCCACAAGTCTCATGACAGCTCCTACAGATGAAGATTACAAGAAAGATATTGAATTAGCCAAAACAATGGGCTTCAACGGCTGTCGCAAACATCAAAAAGTAGAGGACCCCCGTTTTTTGTTTTGGGCAGATCAGTTAGGATTCATTGTTTGGGGAGAATGTGCCTCACCGAGTGTTTATACACGAGCTAGCGGGGGGAAAGTGATGGCTGAATGGCAAGAGATCATCGACCGTGACTACAATCATCCTTGTATCACAACTTGGGTACCGATCAATGAAAGCTGGGGGGTACCGAACATTAGTGTCGATCGTCAGCAACAGCATTTTTCGCAGGCGATTTATCACTTGATCCATTCTTTAGATCCTACTCGATTGGTTATCTCAAATGATGGCTGGGAGATGACAGAAAGTGATATTTGTGGGATTCACAGCTATGTTCATGGAACGAAAGAAGAACTGGAGAAATACGACCATTTTGTGGCGAGTTTGCGAACAAAAGATACGATTTTAGCTTCTGAACCCAATCGCAGAAAAATTTATTGTCCAGGATTTCAACATCAAGATGTTCCTATCTTGTTAACAGAATTTGGCGGGATCGGCTATGATACAGGGGCTCAAGGCTGGGGATATACCAATGCAGCTAATGAAGCAGAGTTTATTCAGGACTATCAGCGGGTGATTGGTGCTGTCTATCAGTCAGAAATTCTTCACGGCTTTTGTTATACGCAGTTGACGGATGTGGAGCAGGAAAAAAACGGTTTGTTAACAGCTGATCGACAACCAAAGTGTCCGCTTGATACAATCAAACAAATCAATGATCGTTGGCATCCGACGATTATTAATAAAATACAATTATCTGATTAAAAGAGCAAATTTTTGCTCTTTTTTTGTTATTAAATTTACTGCTCAAAGGAGATAAGTTGGTAGAGTTATGCATAATCTGTATAAAAATAAAATTCAGAAAATTCAGAAAAAGTGTTGAAAAGAAAAAAACGGAATGATATAGTCAGTTTTAAGTTAGAGGGGGGAATGAAGATGAAAATTGAACGTGTGGAAATTGCTGCAAATAAAATGATGCTGCGCAAGCCATTTAAAATTGCATTAGGCGTTATTACTGAGGTCAGCAATTTGACCATTAAAGTGATCACTGACACAGGGGACTTTGGGATCGGTGAGGCAACACCTGAACCCTTAGTGACAGGGGAGACACTTGAAGGCTGTGAAGCTGCTCTAAAGTTATTGGCTGATGCATTAACTGGAGAAGATCCACGGCAATTAAGCCGGATCCATAGCATCATGAACCAGTGCATGAAAGGCAATGGGTCTGCCAAAGCAGCTCTCGATATGGCTTGCTATGATCTATTGGGAAAAAGTACAGGACTTCCTTTGTATCAGCTTTTAGGCGGTCAGGATAACCAAGTAGAGACAGATATGACGATTTCCATCGATACTCCAGAAGTGATGGCAGAGAATGCTCAATTGTTTGTGGAACAAGGATTTACTGCACTGAAGATCAAAGTCGGATTGGATGAGAAAGACGATATTGAACGAGTAAAACAAATTCGGGCAGCTGTCGGTCCAGCCATCGAATTGAGAATTGATGCCAACCAAGGTTGGCGGGCAAAGCAGGCAATAAAAATGATTGAACAGTTGCAGAAATATGATATCGCTTTTTTTGAGCAACCAACACCTGCTAGTGACATTGATGGATTAGCCTTTATCAGAACTCAAGTCAACCAACAGATCATGGCAGATGAAGCGGCATTTGTACCTCAAGATGCGTTATCATTGATCAAAAAAGATGCAGTAGATGCTGTCAATATCAAATTGATGAAATGTGGCGGCATCTATCCAGCGTTACAGATCAATAGTATTTGCGAAGCTGCGAATATCCCTTGTATGGTAGGTTGTATGGCAGGGGAGACCAATATTAGTATCGCAGCGGCAGCTCACTTTGTTGCTGCACAAAAAAATGTTCGTTTCGCTGACCTCGACGCGACGTTTGATTTAGCAGTTCTTGCGTATGAAGGGGTTGTTGGTACAGAAAAAACACCGGTGATTCAACTTAATGAAGCGGCTGGATTAGGCGTTAAACAAAAAGAGGAGGTGGCGCAGTGAGTATGGATCCTAATGATCTATCCAATCTAGTGGTTCCTTTGCCAGAAGACATTCAACGAGCCAAAGATTTTGGTGATTTTTCTTTAACACGTAGACTCATTCATCAGAAGCTGAACAATGCCCGTATCAGTGAAGTCTTAAAAGATCGTTTGCAAACGGAATTAAAGGTTTTGACTGTTTTTGAAGCAAAGCAATATCCCTATGAAGAAACGAAAGCTCTGGAGATGATGCAACAGTCCTTTGTCGATTTTCAGCGAGAAGAACTGGATCGCTTAGTGGAAGCAGGAGAGGTTGAATGGATCTACTTGAACGGCAAAAAAGTTTTCCATGAACGCTTTATTGCTAATCTCGTTAAGACGCGCTCAGACTATTATACGCGCTATTTATTTGAGGAAGAAAACGGAATTGACAGTGCCCGACAAGTAGAACTGGATGAGAATGTAGAAAAAATGAAACAACTCGGACAAAGGACTACTCGAATCGTTTTGAAACAATCACTTAGACCACTAACAACGCTTAATAAAGAAGACGGTCCTTTCTTGACGCACATTCCTTTGCCTCGAGACACTGGAAAGGTAGCAAATGCCAAGATTCTTCAGACAAAAGGAGAGGTCAAGCAGATTGATCCCTTCGCTGCACCACAGCGAACGATCGCATTTGAAACCAACGACCCTTCCTCAATTGAAGCGACTGTGGAACACAGCTATGAATTGACGGCTGTTTATACGGATTTATTCCAGTTGTTGGATGAGCAAACCATGATTCGTGAGTTGACTGAGTCGGAAAAAAACGCATTTGCATCAGCGCTCAATGAATTCGCTCCCCATATTCAATTTACGCCTTTTCTACAGCAATTATTGCAGGAAATTTTGCCGGAAGCAAAAAATCCCTTGGAACGTGCGTATGCGATTTATCATTTTGTGACCACCAAAGTGACCTATTCATTTATGCGAGAATATTATGCGATTCCGAATATCAGTGAGTACTGCGCAGTCAATCAGAAAGGAGACTGCGGGGTTCAAGCACTTTTATTTATCACTTTGTGTCGTATGGCGAATATCCCAGCTGAATGGGAGTCGGGTTTATATGTTTCAGAATTTTTTGTGGGCCCTCATGACTGGGCGCGCTTCTATCTACCAGAGTACGGTTGGCTTTATGTAGATGTTTCGTTTGGGGGCAGCGCATTTCGAGGGGGAAATGAAGAGCGCTGGCGTTATTATTTTGGAAACCTAGATATTTTTCGCTTACCTGCTAATAACTGTATTCAAGGGGGATTTACCGTAGCGAAGCAATTCTTACGAGCAGACCCCATCGACAATCAGCGGGGAGAATTTGAGTCTGCCAAGAAAGGCTACCGATATGATGAGCTGGATTGGCAAGCTGAATTGATTGAGATGACGATTTTAGAAAAAGCGCTTCGATAAGCGGTTGGGACGCATGTAAAAAGGAGGACGTAAATGAGGAATAAAGGAAAAAAAAGAATGATGTTTTTGTTGGTTGTTGCTAGCGTCATTGGTTTTTCAGGTTGTAGTTATCAGAAAGAATCTAAAGCGACTGCCCAAGCGAGCAGTGTGGTCAATTTGATGGAACAAAGCGAAATCGGATCGATGGATACACTCTCTACACAAGATACGGCAAGTATCAATGCTCAAGTCAATGTCTTTGATGGATTGTATCAAATCGATGACACCAATAAGGTCGCACCGGCTATCGCCAAAGATTTCCCCAACATATCCGACGATGGTCTGACTTACACGATCACGTTGAGAGAAGATGCTACTTGGAGTAATGGGGAGTCAGTGACGGCTAAAGATTTTATTTATGCTTGGCAACGGCTAGCCACGCCAGCCAATCAAGCAAACTACATGTTTTTATTGGACGGTACATTTAAAAATGGCACCGAAATCATCAATGGGGAAAAAGACCCTTCTGAACTAGGTGCGAAAGCTACGGATGAGTACACGATCGAGATCCAATTGGAACAGCCAGTTCCTTATTTGACTTCGATATTGGCCTTTACTCCATTTTTTCCACAAAATGAAGCTTTTGTCACCGAAAAAGGGGATGCTTATGGCACATCAAGTGAAAATATTTTAACTAATGGCCCCTTTTTGATGAAAAATTGGGATCAAGCTTCCTCTACATGGGATTTGGAAAAAAATGAAGACTACTACAATCGTGATGCCATCAAACTGGAGAATATCCATTATGAAGTGATCAAAGAAGCTGTTACAGGATATAATCTTTTCAACGAAGGACAGTTGGATATGGCGGATATTTATGGGGAATACGTGAAGCAAAATGCCGCTAACGAAGAACTACAGACGGTGCTGACCTCTTATATCCACTATTTCAAGATGAATCAGAAAAGAGATGGTAAAGATACGATCTTTGCCAATGAAAATGTCCGAAAAGCCGTTTATTATGCGATTGATAAAGAAGCTTTAGTCAAAGATGTCTTATCGGATGGATCAGAAGCAATCAATGGGTTTATTCCGAATAACTTTGTCTTCAATCCGGAAACTGGCAAAGATTTTCGAGAAGATGCGCCTCTCGAAGGACCGGATAAAGCCACTGCACTCGCTTACTGGCAAAAAGCCACTGCTGATATTGGGGATAAGATCTCCATCGAGATGTTAACCAAAGACACTGATGCAGATAAAAAAGTGGCTGAATTCATCCAGGATCAGTTACAGACAGTCTTACCGGGCTTGACCGTTGAAATCAAGTCTGTCCCATTGAATAATTCGATTGAATTGACACGAAAAAGCGATTACGAGTTAGCTATCGGAACATGGGGACCAGATTATCAAGACCCGATGACGTACCTTTACAATCTCGTTTCACCGAATAACACGAATTATGAAAATAAAGACTATGACCAGTTGATTGCTGATAGCAATACGACCTATGCCAATGATTTAGCGACACGTTGGGATACGATGATCAAAGCAGAAAAACTATTAGTAGAAGAAACCGCCGGGATTGTCCCAATCTACCAAAGAGCTCGTAGTATTATGGTCAATCCTTCCCTGAAAGGTGTGTACTATCCAACTTTCGGACCGTCAACGATCATCAAGTATGCATATATGGAAGAATAAGCCGTTCAGAGCAATGAATGACTGGTTTTTAAACTTTAAAAGGCCTGGAAGCGATCCTTCCAGGTCTTTTTTAGGCAGCTGCCTCATGGGTCTCTTTGTACTTTTCAAAAAGAATCATAATTTGCGTGCGTTTTTTTATCTCAAGTTTGATAAAAATGTTATGAACATGGGTTTTGACCGTTCCCAATGAAAGAAAGAGCTGATCGGCGATTTCCTGATTGGTTTGATGGGACAACAGCAACGCAAAGATTTCCGTTTCTCGTTGGGTAAACTGATGAATACGGCAAAAGTTTTGAATCAAGAGAGAGGCGTCTTGCTCTTGCGGTTTTTCTTCCTGTGGTTGGCGTTCTTTGATAAAGAAGTGCAGTAATAATATACAAACAACAATCGAAAAGATATCCTCTGAAATACTGCGATTATAAATCTTTGTCGCTAACGAGCTGTACTGGTCGACATTGAAAATCACGAAGCTATCTTCAATTATGATCAAAATACTAAAGAAGAGATTGATGATCATCAACTGTTTTAAATAGTGTTTGTTCAGTAGAGGGAGCTTCTTTTTGGTCCCTTGCCAACAATAAATTCCTAGATAAAAAAGGAAGAGTTGATTACCCAGATAATAGAGCCAAACTTTAAATGCTGAGTTTTCCATCAGTGGGGTCGTAATCATCCAAATGGCCAAAACGATCAATAGCGTATAATGAAGGGGAGAGAGTTTTTCTTTGCGTAGTTCGGCAAGAATAGAAATGGAGAAAAAGGCATTTCCCATAAATATAATAGTTTTAACTGCTGGTGCACTCATAAATGCCTGATCATAACTTTGGGCAAAGGAATTGAGAAATTCCGTCATATAAATAATTGTATTGTCAAAAATAAAGAATGCCAGATACAAACTAATCCAAAGAAATAATTTGTTTTTTTCTTTTAAGTAAGAATAAATAGCAAAAGTCATCGTGATTGAATATAGAATGATCAATAAAATATTGTATATAAAAATAGCTATCATATTGAATCCCCTTTCAATTTTTCTTACACCAATTTTCTTATCCTAATTATAACACCATTTGTTTTTTCTTTACTTTTAATTCCGCTAAACTTTCCTCTAAACTTTTGTAAACCCTTGGAAAATAACTGGTTTATATCCAAAAATAAACTTGTCCTCAGCAAGTATAGAATAAGTGTGATAACGTTTACAGCTAATAGCTTATCGTAAACTCCGCCTTTTTTACCTAAAGTGAAGATGCAAAAGCAAACAAATCACTTAGGAGGTTTCATTATGGGAAAAAGAGATTTTATTACAACGGAAAATTACACGAAGGAGGAGATCCAACAAATCGTTGACCTGTCATTGAAAATCAAAGCGGCCATCAAAAATGGTTATTACCCCCCTTTACTAAAGAACAAAGTATTAGGGATGATTTTCCAACAATCATCTACCAGAACGCGGGTTTCTTTTGAAACAGCAATGACACAATTAGGAGGGCATGCAGAATATCTCGCACCAGGACAAATTCAATTGGGTGGTCATGAAACGATAGAAGACACAAGCCGTGTTCTTTCTCGTTTAGTTGACATTTTGATGGCTCGCGTGGAACGGCATCATAGTGTGTATGACTTAGCAACGAATGCCACGATCCCAGTTATTAATGGTATGTCTGACTTCAACCATCCAACGCAGGAACTTGGCGATCTTTGCACCATGATCGAACATCTTCCAGCAGGCAAAAAAATCGAAGACTGCAAGATTTCCTTTATTGGTGATGCCACACAAGTCTGTTTCTCTTTAGGATTGATTGCAACAAAAATGGGGATGGAATTCGTTCAATTTGGTCCAGAAGGGTTCCAGTTAAACGAAGACCATCGCGCACGATTAGACGCGATTTGTAAAGATTCTGGCGGTTCCTATACGATATCGGATCAAATCGATGTGATCGAAGGTTCGGATTTTGTTTATACAGATGTTTGGTATGGACTGTATGAAGCAGAATTATCAGAAGAGGAACGCATGCGTATTTTTTACCCTAAATACCAAGTGAACGCTGACTTGATGAAACGCGCTGGTGAACAAGCGAAATTTATGCACTGCTTACCTGCCACTCGTGGAGAAGAAGTCACAGATGAGGTCATGGATGGACCAAACTCGATCTGTTTTGATGAAGCAGAAAACCGGTTAACGTCGATTCGCGGTCTCTTAGTGTACTTGATGCGGGATTATGCGGATAAAAATCCAATCGACGAGACCAAAAAAGCAGCGGCTGAAAAAGACTTGGAAGTTTTGTTAGATGAAACTAGACGCAAGAGATGAGGAAAGGAAATAGTCTGCGTATCAAGGGGATGCGTGAAGACTGTTTTGGTTCTTGAGGAGGGGCCAACGAACTGTGAATCGATTCTTTTGAGCGGAAGCTCGTTCTAATAATCTCGCAGCTTATGTGCTGAACTGGGATTCACGAGAGAGAAATCCGCTAGTTGCAAGAATCCTTCAATCGTTGGTCAACCCTTATTCCCTTGTACCGGAAAGGAAGAAAACAATGGGAGAAAAGAAAAAATTTAGTTTGATGAGTGCTATCTTATCGGTTATTTGTGTTGTATTTGTGGCAGAAGCGGCTGCACCGGTAGCAGCAATCGGAAATTCACAGTTTTTTTGGTGGATCTTTCTATTGGTTGCGTTCCTTTTGCCCTATGGGTTAATCTCATCAGAATTAGGAACAACGTATATTGGTGATGGCGGTATTTATGATTGGGTGACACAAGCTTTCGGTCATCGCTGGGGTTCTCGGGTTTCTTGGTACTACTGGATCAATTATCCATTATGGTTAGCCTCTCTAGCCGTAGTCTGTCCTGACTTGTTGACGACTATCACAGGTCGTGAATTTTCCACGGTGGCTGCTATCGTAATCGAACTGATTTTTATATGGGTCATCGTTTGGATCAGTTTTTATCCGGTCAGTGACAGTGTGTGGATTTTGAATGGGGCAGCAGTGATCAAGATGCTGTTAGCAATCTTGATTGGTGGCTTAGGTCTCTATACGGCCCTTACCAAAGGTGTTGCGAATGAGTTCACTCTTTCTTCGATGCTGCCAAGCTTCAATTTGAATAGTTTGTCTTTTATCTCGGTAATCATTTTTAACTTATTAGGATTCGAAGTGATTTGTACATTTGCAAGTGACATGGAAAACCCTAAGAAGCAAATTCCTCAATCGATCATTGCCGGTGGACTGGTGATTGCCGCCATTTACATTTTTTCTGCTTTCGGGATCGGTGTAGCGATTCCTACGGATCAAATCAGTACCGGCAGTGGATTGATGGATAGTTTTAAATTATTGACAGGATCAACAGGCGGCTGGTTCATTATTTCGATGGCCTTTTTGTTCTTGCTGACATTGTTTGGCAACATGATTTCTTGGTCGTTAGGGGTCAATAATACTACTTGCTATGCGGCCGAAAATGGCGATATGCCGAAAGTATTTGCCAAACGCAGCAAAAAAAATGGCATGCCCACTGGTGCGGCAATTATGAATGGTATCGTTGCTTCTATCGTCGTCGTCATCGCCCCAATTTTACCAAATCAAGATTTATTCTGGGCATTTTTCTCACTGAACCTAGTAATGTTCCTACTATCGTATGTCCCTGTGTTTCCTGCGTTTTATAAATTACGTAAAATTGATCCAGACACACCTCGACCTTTCAAGGTGAGCGGCAGCGATTTGTTCTTGAAGGTATTAGTCGCACTACCGATGATCATGATCGTGATCTCATTGATTTTCACAGCGCTTCCTTTGCAATTTGACGCTGAATCACTGAGTCAGCAATTACCAATCACGATTGGAGCAATTGTATTTGCCCTCGTTGGTGAAGCCATTATCTGGATCAAAAAAATCAAAAAAGAAGGAGTGCTGTATCATGGCGAAACGAATCGAAAAGACCACACCGAAACAAGACGGGTTTAGAATGCCCGGAGAGTTTGAACCACAAGAGAAAGTATGGATGATTTGGCCAGAGCGCCCGGATAACTGGCGTGATGGGGGCAAACCAGCTCAAGAAGCATTTGCTGAAGTTGCAAAAGCGATCAGCAAATTCACGCCAATGAATGTGGTCGTGTCGCAACAACAATATCAAAACTGCCGTCGTCAATTGCCTGCAGACATCACTGTCTATGAAATGTCTAATAACGATGCATGGATTCGTGACTGTGGTCCTAGCTTTGTCATCAACGACAAAGGCGAATTACGAGGCAATGACTGGGGATTTAATGCTTGGGGCGGATTAGTCGATGGCTTGTATTTTCCTTGGGATCAAGATGATTTAGTTGCTCAAAAGATCTGTGAGATCGAGCATGTGGATTCTTATCGGACGGAAGGGTTTATTTTAGAAGGGGGATCCTTCCATGTCGATGGGGAAGGCACTGTGTTAACGACGGAGATGTGTTTGTTGAGTGATGGCCGGAACCCCCATATGACAAAAGCAGAAATCGAACAAAAATTATGCGACTACTTGAACTGTGAGAAGGTCCTTTGGTTAGCTGACGGGATCGATCCGGAAGAAACCAATGGACATGTGGATGACGTGGCATGTTTTGTACGTCCTGGAGAAGTGGCTTGTATCTATACTGAAGATAAAAACAGCCCATTTTATGAAGCGGCTCAAGCTGCATACAAGCGTTTGAATGAAATGACCGATGCCAAAGGCCGCAAATTAAAAGTTCATAAGCTTTGCTGCCCAGTAGAAAATGTCACGATCAATGGGGATTTCAAGATTGATTACGTAGAAGGAACCATGCCGCGAGAAGATGGCGACATTTGTATTGCTTCTTATATGAACTTTCTAATTACAAACAATGGTGTGATCGTTCCTCAATACGGAGACGAAAATGATGCGCGGGCACTTGAAGAAATAGCAGAGATTTTCCCAGATAAAGAAGTTGTGGGCGTAAATACAGTTGAGATCGTATACGGTGGCGGGAATATTCACTGTATCACGCAACAACAACCGCAAAGATAGGAGGAGACGTATGTCAAAAATTGTCATCGCTTTAGGCGGAAATGCTTTAGGCGACTCTGCGCACGAACAATTGACCAAAGCCCAAGTGGCAGCAAAATCGATTACTGATCTAATCAGTGACGGCCATCACGTGGTGATTGCTCACGGGAATGGTCCTCAAGTTGGCAAAATTCGCTTAGCATTTGAGGAAACCAGCAAAACGCAAGAAGACGTCATGCCATTTCCTGAATGCACAGCTATGAGTCAAGGGTACATCGGTTACCATTTGCAACAAGCGATTGATGAAGAGCTTGTTTCTCGCGGGTTGGAAAATATTCCGGGCGTCTCCATGCTGACGCAAGTGGTGGTCGATCCAGCTGATCCAGCTTTTACGAATCCAACGAAACCAATCGGTGGCTACTATAGTGAAGCTAAGGCTCAGCAATTAATGACTGAAAGCGGCGACACTTATATAGAAGATGCAGGCCGAGGTTGGCGTCGGGTCGTTCCTTCTCCTAAACCAGTGGACATTTATGAAAAAATCAGTCTAAAAACATTAGTAGATGCAGGTCAAGTGGTGATTGCATGTGGCGGAGGCGGCATACCAGTGGTTTATGAAGGCACTCGCTATAAAGGAGTTGACGCGGTGATTGACAAAGACTTTGCTGCAGCCAAGATGGCGGCACTGATCGATGCGGATATCTTTATTATCTTAACCGCTGTTGACCAAGTCTTTGTCAACTATGGTCAACCAGATCAACGAGGATTGACAACAGCCACTGTCGCTGAAATGCAAACGTACATTGACCAAAATCAATTTGCACCTGGTAGTATGTTGCCAAAAGTGGAAGCAGCGATCGCATTTGCTGCTTCCAAGGATGGGCGTCAAGCAGTGATCGCTTCATTGGAAAAAGCGGCGGAAACTTTAGCTGGCAATAGTGGTACGACAATTCAGCTTTAAGTGAAGGAAAGACATTTGGTGAACACACCAAATGTCTTTTTTTGCCTTAAAAACGAACGTTAGATTCTTTTTGTCAGGATTAATGTACGGTTTTTATTGAAAAAAATCCGAATGAATGTAAAATAAAACCATTGATGCTTATTTTAATGAAAACTGCTAATGTCAAAACAGCAGTCTAATGCAGTTTGTTAAAGGAGAAAACTTATGTCAATAACAAAATATTTTAAAGGTTCTGTATTTCATACACCCACAGATGGCGTGCTGGAATACTTAGAGGATGTCCTCATTTGCGTGGATGCTGAAGGGATGATCGAAAGGGTGGTCACAACAGAACAATCAGACTATCCAGAAATGCTGGCAGCTGCCAAACAAGGAATGCTAGTTGAATTGCAGAAGGGACAGTATTTTTTACCGGGATTCGTCGACTTGCACGTTCATGCACCCCAATGGCCGCAAGCAGGAGTTGCATTGGATGAGCCGTTGAATGTATGGCTAGATGAGTGTACCTTCCCGTTGGAAGCAAAATACGCGGACTCAAGTTTTGCTTCAGAAGTGTACCAAGATTTAGTTGCGCAACTACTGGCTCGAGGAACAACGACGGTTCTTTATTTTGCGACCGTTCATTTGGAAGCAAGTTTACAATTAGCCAAGATTTGTGCTGAGAAGGGTCAACGAGGGCTAGTGGGGAAAGTAGTCATGGATGATCCCGACGCGAACCCAGATTTTTATCGAGATGCCTCAACTGCTACGGCACTAGCAGAGACCGAAACCTTCATTAAAGAAGTCCAAAAGTTGGCAAAAACGACACGTCAAGGAGTCTATCCAGTAGTGACACCACGATTCGTCCCAAGCTGCACGGATGAAGGTCTGGCTGGGTTAGGACAACTCGCACAAAAATACGATGTCCATGTACAATCCCATTGCAGTGAAGGCCAATGGGAACACGATCACGTCTTGGAACGATTTGGTAAAACCGACACAGAAGTCTTGCGGGATTTTGGCTTACTGGGAGAAAAAGCTGTGATGGCTCATTGTAATTTTATCGATGAAAAAGATGGTGAGATCTTTGTGGAAACAGGGACTGCTGTTGCTCACTGCCCGATTTCCAATGCGTACTTTGCCAATGGTGTGATCCCTATCAATCGGCTTAAAGAACAAGGCGTAACGATTGGACTAGGCACAGATATCTCCGGCGGCTTTTCTCCAAGTTTGTATGACAATATCAAGCAAGCTGTTATGTCTTCCCGCATGTTAGAAGACGGTGTGGATGTTACATTGCCCCAAACGAATCGAGGTGTTGCGAATGCGCGTATCTCAGTCATCGACGCTTTTTCATTGGCGACAAAAGGAGGGGGCGAAGCGCTACGACTACCGATTGGTCTTATCAAGGAAGGCTACGCTTGCGACCTTCAAGTGATCGATACTTGTTATTCTGGTAATCCATTGCCAGCTTTTGGTGTACTGAACCAACCGAAAGAACAATTACAAAAGATTTTGTATCTAGCAACGGCTGAAAACATTCGTCAGGTCTGGGTGCAAGGAAAAAAAGTACATGAAAAATGAGGAGATTGATACTGTGGAAATCAGAAGTAATCGTTTAACGATCGGAATGAATGAAGATATACCTTTAGGACAAGCCATTGTTCTTGGCTTACAACACGTGTTGGCAATGGATGTGTATGTCCCACCCTTTATTATTGCAACTGCTGTTGCCATGAGCTCGTCGGATGCAGCCGGGCTGATCCAATCCACCTTTTTAGGTGCTGGGATTGCTTCGCTGATCCAAGTTCTCTTTTTCTTGAAATTGCCCGTCTGTCAAGGGCCGTCCTTTGTACCAGTAGGCGCAATCATTGGTATCTATTTTGGAGCGCAAGGTATGGATACTGTCTTAGGAGCTAGTATTGTCGGGGCATTGGCTGTTATTCTTTTAGGGATGACAGGGATCTATAAGTATATTGTCCGCAACTTTATTCCCACGATCGTCAGTGGCACGATTATCATGATCGTTGGACTGACATTGTTACCTACAGCTTTTACCAGCAACATTTATCCAGCTACTGAGACATTATCGGCTAATCAGAACATGTTTTTGGCTGCAGTGACAGCAGCAATTTTGATTTTATTCTCAATGTTAGGTGATTACTTCCCTCGTTTAGGTAAATATTTCCGGATTAGCTCGGTGATTATTGCCTTAATGATCGGGACGCTGATTGCTTGGTTCATGGGCGGCGTAGACTTCCAGTCTGTTGCGGATGCTTCATTTTTCAGTTTGCCAAAACTTATTTTCGTCAATTATGGTCTTCATTTTGATGTTTCAGCTATTTTGACGATGCTGGTGATTTATATGGTATTACTAGCAGAAACAACAGGAACTTGGTATGCCGTCAGCTCTGTCACTGAGGAAGCTGTGACAGATGAACAAATCAATAAAGGTGTCATTGGTGAAGGAATCGGTTGCCTGGTGGCTGCTTTAGTAGGAACGACACCAGTGACGGGGTATTCAACAAATGCCGGTATCATTTCCATTACTGGGGTTGCCAGTAAAAAAGTCTTTGTGATGGCTTCCTGCTGGTTCATCCTCTTGTCATTTGTCGGCAAGTTATCAGCATTGATCCATGCCGTACCTTCAGCGGTAATCGGTGGTGTCTTCGCAGTTGTCTGTGTGATCATTTTGCTTAGCGGCTTTCGAGTGATCAAGAATGAAGAGTTTTCTGAACGTGAACTCTATATTATTGGTGTTCCGCTAATCTTAGCGATCGGTCTTTTGTTCATGCCGGCTGAGATCAAACAAGAAACTCCGCAATTTCTACAATACTTATTGGATTCACCGATTGCGTTAAGTGCGATTGCTGCTATTGTGATGAATAAGTTGATTCCAGTGAAAAAAACGGTTTGATAAAGTGTCAGCGAAAGATGCTGCAGCAAGTGAACGCCTGCTTCCAATCGATGCAACAAGCATTCATGGAAACGCGCTGTTCAGCTGCAGCTTTTTTTGTTACGACTGTGTGTAAATTCATCCAATTTGTAACAATTCACAAATAAAAAAGAGGGGATTCACTTTTATTGAAATAAAATAACTAATTTATATTTTTATGTTGATAATCGTTGTTGATTCAAAAGGAATTACGCGACGCTTACGAAACGTAAGGAACTCGACGCATTCGTAATCATCTGTAACGAGATTTTCACCTATGAAATATTCTCTGGTGTTAGACTAGTCTATGCGTTGGAGATTTCTCCTGCGACAGACTATAAACGCTACAAGATGAGGAGAATTATTTTATGAAGTCATTGAAAACTGTTTTGCTTAGTACAGCTGTCCTTGCAGGTCTGGGTGTGTTTCTAGGTGGACAAGATGCGTTTGCTGATGAAGAATACACGGTGCAATCTGGGGATACACTATCTACGATTGCCTATAACTATTTTGGCACCTCAGAAGCCGTTGATAAAATTGTTGAAGCAAACGGCATTACGAACAAAAATTTGATCTATGTTGGTGAAACACTGGTCTTACCAACAGACGATGCCAGCTATACAAATGAACGTTCTTCAGCAGCTGCAGAATCATCAGTCACTTATGAAGAACCAGCTTCACAACCTGCCAGCAGCCAACAAACAAGCCCGAGCTCATCTGCATCAAGCAGTTCTGCAGCAACAAGCTCAGAAGCTTCAGCTAAAGAATGGATCGCGAACAAAGAATCTGGCGGTTCTTATACAGCAACAAATGGCCAATACTATGGACGTTATCAGTTGACTAACTCTTACTTGAATGGGGACTATTCAGCGGCCAATCAAGAAAAAGTAGCCGATAATTATGTTGCTTCACGTTATGGTTCATGGTCTGCAGCAAAAGCATTCTGGGAAGCTAACGGTTGGTATTAATCAAGCCAAACATTCATACGTATCACAGACTCGCTTAGCGGGTCTGTTTTTTTATCTAAATCAACAGTTTGCTTATGAAAGAAACCCTCTAAGATATGGTACACTAAAGAAAAAATCAGTTTCAAACCGGAGGGATGGCAATGAATAATCAGATCCAACAACGAATCGATCGCCTGAAAAGTTACGGTCAGTCATTGGCAGGTGCTAATGTGGCCTATCGTGAGGATTGGGGGACGATTTATTTTGGTCTAATCGGCAAACAGTTTGGTATGATGAGTCCTGAAGCGAATGATGATGCGATCATTACGTTGAAAAATAAACCGGAAGTCAATGAAGAATTACGTGAACAATACCCTAAGGCGATTATTCCCGGATACTATGCCAATAAAACCCACTGGAATTCTATTCGTCTAGCAGCGGATGAGGTAACAGACGAACAAATTGAACAGTTGATTTTGACCTCTTATGAACTGGTTTATCAGAAATTGACGAAAAAACAAAAAGAAGAACTAACAACGCTTTAAAAAACGCAACAAAAACACCAACGAGCCTCGTGCCTTGAAATCGGAAAGCGATTTAAGGAAACTTAGTGAGATTTGTTGGCGTTTTTTTATTTTAGAGAGGTATTTCGCTTGTGTAAGCCAGCCAGATAAATCGCGATACTCTCCAGAAAAACTTGACGTTCGTCGATTTGTTTGCGTTGTTGGATGCCTTCTGCCATCCCATTTAAATGATTCTCAACAACATAGCTGCGCATAGCAGAGACATGTGCCCGCAATTTTTCATCGCCAGTTACAATTTTTGCTCGTAATTGTTCTTCTTTTTGACGATCGAGTAAGTGTCCCAATAAGAGATGATGCAATGCCTGAACGGTTTGACGGCTTTGGGCAGGAGTGAAGCCGGCTTCGATCAATATAGTGATCATTTGCTCTAAATGCAGCAGTCGGCTAGGATAGGAAGGAATCGTATGAATCTCTAGTTCTGCACCACAGGGATATTGGAGATAGAGATCGTAGTAATTGGCCATAAAGGTTTGCAACTGTTCTTGCCAGCTACCCGCAGGGACATCCGGCAGATCATTTTCCATCGTTTCAGCCATCGCTTGCAACAGCTCTTGTTTATTCGTGAAATACCAATACAATGCCGGTGCTTGAACAGAAAGTACTTTTGCCAATTTGCGCATGGTTAACTGAGAAAGGTCAGATGTTTCCTTTAGGTAGGCAAAAGCCGCATGAATAATTGATTCTTTTGATAACTTCTGTTCCATAAAAAAATCATCCTTTGTTCGCTTGCAACATTTTTCTAAAAATGGTAAATTATTGTCCGGCTTTATTTTACAGTGTTAAATAATGCCTGTCAAACTGTAAAGGAGTGTGTTTTAAGATGGATCTTGTTTTACGGCATGTAAAGAAATACAAAGGCGCTGTCTTCATTGCGCTGGTTTCTGTAGCTGTCATGGTACTGGCTACGTTATGGCAGCCGAAGCTGCTGCAACAAGTATTGGAAGCAATCATTAAAGAAGACGATAATGAAATGAAATCGATTGGGGTCCAATTGATCGGTCTAGCCGTGTTTGGGCTGGTGGCTGGGGTCATCAATACTATTTTCTCTGCCAAAGTAGCGCAAGGAGTCAGTGCGGATATTCGTGAAGAAGCCTTTCGTAAAATCCAAACTTTCTCGTTTGGTAATATCGAGAAATTCTCAGCAGGAAATCTGGTGGTTCGACTGACCAATGACATCACCCAAATCCAAAATTTAGTGATGATCTCCTTGCAGTCGTTGTTTCGGATTCCTTTCTTATTTATTGGTGCCTTTATCTTAGCCATGACCACGATGCCTCAACTTTGGTGGGTAATCGTCGCATTGATCGTTGCAGTAGTGATCATTACTGGTCTTTCTTTTACACAGATGGGCAAACATTTCATGATCATTCAAAATTTGATCGACAAAATCAATAGTGCAGCAAAAGAAAATCTTTTAGGGATTCGTGTGGTGAAATCATTTGTTCAAGAAAAAATCAATTGAACAGTTTCACGAAAGTCAGCGACGAACTAACAAAACACAACATCATCGTTGGTACGCTTTTCTCTGTGATGATTCCGTCCTTTATGCTGGCAGCCAACTTAGCGGTCGTAGGCGCGATCTTCTTTGTCAGCGACCTTGCAAAAGACGATCCGACATTGATCGGGGGAATCGCTTCTTTCATGAATTATTTGATGCAGATCATGATGGCGATCATCATCGGCGGT
The DNA here is from genome assembly GCF_051714805.1 of Enterococcus sp. AZ091. Lineage (NCBI taxonomy): Bacteria > Bacillati > Bacillota > Bacilli > Lactobacillales > Enterococcaceae > Enterococcus > Enterococcus sp. AZ091. Next base: position 339,249 of record NZ_JBIOSO010000002.1, read on the forward strand.
ATGATGATGATGATGACTTCTCGGGCAGCGGTCTCTCTCAAACGATTGAAAGAAATTCTGGTTACCGAACCAGAATTGTCCTACAAAGATGTTCCACAGCAAGAATTAGCAGGCAGTGTGGCATTCGAGCACGTTTCTTTCCGTTATCCTGGGGATGAGAAAAATGCTTTGACAGACATCAGTTTTTCAATCGCTCCTGGAGAAATGATTGGGATCGTCGGGGCAACTGGTGCAGGGAAATCGACATTAGCTCAATTGATCCCGCGCTTGTTTGATCCAACGGAAGGAACCGTGCGAGTTGGAGGCGTCGATTTACGAGAAGTAAATGAGCAAAGCTTACGTCAAACCGTTTCCTTTGTTCTACAAAAAGCGATTCTTTTCTCCGGAACCATTGCCCAAAATCTGCGCCACGGCAAAAAGAACGCCACTGTCTCTGAAATGACCCATGCAACAGAAATCGCGCAGGCAAGTGAATTCATTCAAAAATTGACGAACCGTTTTGAAGCACCCGTAGCGGAACGAAGCAGTAATTTTTCTGGTGGTCAAAAGCAACGGCTGTCTATTTCACGAGGTGTCATCGGAGAACCAAAAATCTTGATTCTAGATGATAGTACGAGTGCATTGGATGCTCGTTCGGAAAAACTGGTTCGTGAAGCCTTTGAAAAAGAACTGCAAGCTACCACCACGATCATCATTGCACAGAAAATTGCTTCTGTTGTGAATGCGGACCGTATCCTGGTGTTGGATAAAGGTCGTCTGGTTGGAGTCGGTACCCATAAAGAGTTAGCTGCCAACAATCCAATTTATCAGGAAATTTTTGAGACTCAGAAAGGAGCTGAATAACCATGACGGATTTGATCAAAGCAAGCAAGTTTTTTTATCACTATTTAAAACGATACAAACTCTCTTTCTTTTTCATTTTCATTACCGTGATTGCAGCCACTTATCTGCAAGTCCAAGCACCGGTCTATGTGGGGCAAGCCTTTCAGGAATTAGCGAATTATGTTGGTGGATTGATGCAAGGCGTAGATGACAAGTCAAAATTCGTATCTGTCATCTGGAAGTTACTGCTGTTTTACGTATTGGCAAGTGGAGCAAACTTTATTTATAGTATCTTGTTCACGCAAGTGGTGGGGAAATCCACCAATCGGATGCGAATCGGGTTATTCAATAAATTGGAAAAATTGACGATCAAATTTTTTGATTCCCATCAAGATGGTGAAATTTTGAGTCGTTTTACCAGCGATTTGGATAACATTCAAAACAGCTTGAATCAAGCATTGCTGCAAGTATTGACCAATGTGGTATTGATGATCGGGATTTTGATCATGATGTTCCGACAAAATGTCACATTAGCTTGGGCGACGATTGCGTCTACACCAATTGCCATCCTGATTGCAGTCATTGTGATCCAAAAAGCTCGCAAATATGTCGATCTGCAGCAAGATGAAGTAGGAAAACTAAACGGGTACATTGATGAAAAAATCAGCGGCCAACGGATCATCATCACCAACGGTCTTCAAGAAGAAACGATTGATGGATTTTTGCAGCACAACCAAAGTGTTCGGGAAGCCACTTACAAAGGACAAGTTTACTCAGGATTGCTTTTCCCAATGATGCAAGGAATGTCGCTGGTCAACACGGCGATCGTGATTTTCTTTGGCGGTTGGTTAGCATTGAATGGGGATTTGGAACGTTCTGTTGCTCTAGGCCTTGTGGTGACTTTCGTTCAATATTCTCAACAATACTATCAACCGTTGATGCAGATTTCTTCTGGTTACAGCATGATTCAATTGGCAATCACTGGCGCCCGTCGTTTGAATGAGATGTTTGATGAACCGGATGAAGAAAAACCGGCAAATGGTGAAAAAATCACTGGTATCAAGCAAGAAGTGGCATTGAATCATGTTGATTTCGGTTATGATAGTGATCGTTTAATCCTTAAAGATGTCACCATCCATGTCAAAAAGGGTGAAATGGTGGCATTGGTAGGACCAACTGGTTCTGGAAAGACAACCATCATGAATCTTTTGAATCGCTTCTATGATGTGACGAATGGCTCAGTAACATTTGATGGTCAGGACATTCGACAGTTAGATTTAGATGCATTGCGGGAGCATGTGGGGATCGTGTTGCAAGATTCGGTACTGTTTTCTGGGACGATTCGGGAAAATATTGCTTTTGGTAAGCCGGATGCCAGTGAGGAAGCGATTATTGCAGCAGCAAAACAGGCCAACATCCATGAATTTATCATGACGTTAGAACAAGGGTATGATACACCAATCACGGAAGAAAACAATCTATTCAGTACCGGGCAAAAGCAGTTGATGAGTATCGCTCGCACGATTTTGACCAATCCATCCTTATTGATTTTGGATGAAGCTACCAGTAATGTTGATACGGTGACGGAAGCGAAGATTCAGCAAGCAATGGATGAAGCCATCAAAGGGCGGACCAGTTTTGTCATCGCCCATCGTCTAAAGACGATTTTGAATGCCGATCGAATCGTTGTCTTGCGGGAGGGGCAAGTCATCGAAGAAGGTAGCCATCAAGAATTATTGGCAGAAAACGGGTTTTATGCCGAACTTTACCACAATCAATTTGTTTTTGAATAGTTAACTGACGAGTTTAAACCAAAACCCAATGACTGCTACTTGGATCAAAGTAGCGGTCATTGGGTTTTATTTGGTGTAACGTGTTTTAAGCGAGTTCACCTGGCCAAGCAGAAGTGCCGCCTAATACATTGATCGCCTTGAACCCTTGCTGGTCCATATAGTGACAGGCTTGCTCTGACCGAGCACCTGAGTGACAAATCACGTAGTAGTCAAGGTCTTTCTCCAAATTGGCAGTAGTGAAGTGAGATAACGGATTATTTTGCGCATTTGGTACATGGCCGCTGATAAATTCATCGACTTCTCTGACATCAATCAGGTGGAACTTCTGTTGTTTGCTTGCTTGATAAAATTCAGGCATTGTGATCGAGCGATACATGAATGATTTCCTCCGGTCTGACGGTTTGATAAAGCGCAAAAGCCCCGTCTAGATTTTTTGCCTCGTAGCCAGATTGTTTGAGAATCCGTTCGGCTAAATAGCTTCGCAGTCCGCTATGACAGCTGACGATATAAGAAGCAGTCGGATCAAGTTCAGTCAGTCGGTCTCGTAATTCATTCAGCGGAATATGCAGGGCGTTTTTGAAGCGGCCAGTCATTTCCGCTGTATTGCGGACATCTAGTAATTGTTTGCCGGCAGCTAATTCTGCAGAAAGTTCATGCCACTGGATTGACTCACTGATCCCTTCGATTAGATTCAATGCCGCATAGCCGATCAGGTTCACTGGATCTTTGGCGGAACCAAAAGGCGGTGCATAACTCAGTTCCAGTTCTGTTAAATCTGCCACCGTCAATCCACTTTTGATGGCTGTGGCTAATACATCCATTCGTTTATCGACGCCACTCTGTCCAACGGCCTGAGCACCATAGAGAGTACCTGTCTCTTTATTAAAAATCAATTTCAATAGCAGATCTTTAGCACCAGGGTAATAGCCAGCATGATCTTTTCCGCTGACATGAATCACAGCTGGCTGCAAGCCCGCAGATACTGCTGCTTTCTCGCTTAATCCGGTCATGGCTGCTGTAAGCCCAAAGACTCGCAGGATAGCAGTTCCAATATTGCCACGGTTTTTCCTTGGCAGACCAGCGATCACGTCTGCGACTTGCCGGCCTTGACGGTTAGCTGGTGAGGCTAAAGAAATCAACGCATCTTCTCCAGTTAATTGTTGTTTCGTGACGATAGCATCTCCGACAGCGTAAATGTCTTTTTGCGACGTTTGGTAGTTTTCGTCTACAAGGATTCCTCCTCGAATACCAGTAGTGATCCCAGCTTCCGCTGCTAATCTTGATTCTGGTTGGACCCCGATAGACAATAATGTCAGGTCTGAGTCCAGTACAGTGTCATCTTCTAACCGAATTTTTTTCCCTTCTTCTTCAAAAGAAACTGCGGATTGGCCCGTAATGACCTTGATTCCCTTCGCTATCAATTCATTTTTGACATAGGCAGCCATTTCTTCATCCATCGAAGGTAAAACCTGCGATGCTTTCTCAACGACGGTGACCTCTAAGCCACGGTTTTTCAGACTTTCTGCCATTTCCAATCCAATAAAGCCGGCACCGACTACGACGGCTTGGCGGGTATGTTGATCGATTTTCTGCAAAATAGCATCCATATCCGGCACGTTTCGTAACTGACGGCAGTTTGTGGCACGGTCTAATCCTGGGATTTTTGGTATGATTGCTTTTGCTCCCGGAGCAAGAATCAACTTGTCATATGATTCTTCATAAGTCTCAGAATCTCGATGGATAGTCACAGTCTTTTGTTCTGGGTGAATAGCCAGTACTTCTTGATTTGGACGAACATCCAAACCAAAACGTGCCTTTAAGGACTCTGGTGTTTGCAGTAGTAATTGATCGCGAGTAGTAATTTCACCTGCGATAAAGTAAGGAAGGCCGCAGTTCGCAAAGGACACATAAGGACCTTTCTCTAGAACAATGATTTCAGCATCTTCCATTAAGCGGCGTAATCGAGTTGCAGCAGACATGCCTCCGGCGACCCCACCGACAATCAGTACTTTCATTTTATTTTCCTCCTTGAATTGGTCCTTGCCATTGATTCATGCCACCGCGAATCGTTGTGGCATCATAGCCCATTTTAATCAATAATTTGGCAGCTTGTTTGCTGCGGACGCCTGATTGACAGATCACATATAACGGTTCTTTTTTCCTGAATAGTGGGCGATTTTATTTAATGGGACATTGGCGGCATTTCGAATATGCCCACCCCGGTATTCAGAGGGCGTCCGGACATCAATAACTTTCGTTTTTGCAGTTAGTGCTGCGGAAAAATCACGAATAGAGATGGAAGGGACAGAACGAAACAATGAAAACATAGACATTCTCCTTTATATACGGTATGGGGTATATTAAACACCGTTTTTCTATATTTGTCAATGATTGGATTTGATTAACATTGCGGATACGAAAAGAATGTTTGACCGTTATACCATTGTAGGGTATATTCTAATGGGGAAGGAGTGAGACGATGAATAAGACAAGAAGTGATCAAAAAAATGTGCTGAATCGTTTAAAACGTGCCGAAGGGCAGATTCGTGGGGTTCAAAAAATGATCGAAGAAGAGAAGGAATGTATCGATATCATCACTCAGTTAAGTGCGGTACGTTCAAGTATCGATCGTGTGATGGGCATGATTGTTGCAGAGAACTTGAAAGATTGTTTTGAGAATCCAGAAAAAGATCCTCAAGAACAAGCACAGAAGCTGGAACAAGCGATTCAGATGATCATTAAGAAATAGTAGCTCTATTCTTTAGGAAGAGGCTGTTTTCATAGGGGACTGACTGATGTAACCAGTAAGCTGAATCATTAAATCTGGAACGCTATCATGACGATCAAAGAAATGATTTGATCTGTGAAGAGTAGTATTGAAAGGAAAATGCTGTTGTATGCAAGAATTACCCTCAAAAAATTAGGACATCAGCTGTAAGCAGTTCGATCTAAAGTCTCAGCTACGGTCGAAGAGTCGTAGCTAAGGTTAGTTGAATGCTTGGACTGATGTCCTAATCTATGAATTGCTTAGTAGTATTCGCCGTGGCGATAGTCCCAGGAATTGAAGTGATCGGACAAAAACAGTTGGATTTTATCTACAGCTAAACCCTTCCGAATCAATACAGGCGCCGGGGTGATCGATCGCTGAGAGCCTTGATGAGGAATCAATTTGCCAGCAGAATCTACGAAAGAAACCATGACTCCTTGTTCGTAGCGGGTCTCTATCGTTTTATCTGGTTGGATCGAAGCGACATAGTCATTGCTTTCAATGATGAGGTCTGCTTCGTTAGCGATTTGTTCACCAATTCCTTCCACCAGACCACGATTGCCTTTACCAGAAGGATTTGCTGAGCTGGCAAACAATAGTTGTTGCTTTTCCTCCCAAAGAGCTTTAGCGATTTGTTCTCCAGGAACGCCGAATTTGATGACGAAACAACTCGTTTCCCTGGTATCCATCATCAATTCTTGCGATCCGTCAGGAATATATGCTTTTCCAGACTCTTTCCATGGTAAGATCGCGCCAAAAAGAACATCGTTGTCCCAACATTTTTGGTAAACTGCCGCAATTTCATCGTTCCATTCCGCTAATTCTTGTAATTGTTCCAATGAGCTGCATAATACAACTCCTGGCTTATTACGTTTGCGATTTTTGGCAGAAAACTTGCGTTCTAGTCCTTTCTTGTCAGAGACGGCAATAATATAGCCTACTTTAGTGGGGCAAACGATGACTTTGCCTTCTTGCTGGAGCAGTTGGATTGCTGCTTCGTTGGGTTCGCCAGACCAAGTGGTTTGTTTGTTTGTCTTCAAATGGTTCATCCTTCCTCATTTTGTTTATTTTGCCTAAAAATTCAGAAAATTCTGATTTAAAATCGTTAACCTTGATAATAAGGGAATCTCTAAAGAGAGTCAAGTGCAAAAAGATGGAAATGCAGCAGCATTCTGGATGATCATTTTCAGAGAAGGCTGAAAAAAATGCTTCTCTTTTCCAACGATTCTGTGAGAAAATGAACGTCAGAACGCAAGTCAAAAGGTTCCTAAACAACCAAGTTTTGAGCAAATTTTTCTTACCTGTACTTGATCCTATAAGAAAAAAAGTTTCAGTCTTCTGAACAGAAATTTTGTCTCAACTCAGAGATGAGGGTATAGTAAAAGCACAAGTTCTCGGAAAAAATGACAGCTTCTATTCGGATGATCAAAGAAAAGAGGAAGACAATGAAGCAATTGATAACTTATAGTAAAATACTCTCTGCACTGGTGATTCTAGCGGTGAGCATCAACATGTTTTTAGGTCCTCATCATATTGCAGCTGGAGGGGTCAGTGGCATTGGAATCTTGATGGAATCTGCTTTGGGCTGGGACCGTGCGCTTGTGATCATGGTTCTGAACAGTGTGATGTTGGTTCTGGCCTATGTTTTTTTGGGGAAAGCGCCTTTCTTCAAGGTGCTGTTCGGCAGCATAGTTTTTCCGTTAGCAATTGCCGTAGTGCCTGAATATATGTTGGCCAGTGATCGTCTGCTGTCTGTTATTTTTGGGAGTGCGATTTTTGCTGCTGGGGTTGCTATTTTATATAAAAATAATTCTTCTAGTGGCGGAACTACGATTCCGCCGCTGATCTTCCAGAAATATTTCCATATTAATCCTTCCATCGGGCTTTTAGCCACAGATGCGGTTGTGGTAACAATGAGTTTACTGGTTTTTGGGTTTGAAGAATTTTTGTTTGCGATTCTTTCGATTGTGATTACTTCGATCGTGATGAATTATATCGAAACTGGGATGGACCGCAAGAAGTCTGTGATGATCATGAGTGAGGAGCATCTTGACGAGATTCAAGCGGCCATTGCAACGGCAATTTCTAGAGGAGCAACCTTGTTAGAAGCACAAGGTGTTCATCGAAGAAGTGAGAAACAAGTTTTATTGATCGTTGTCAACGATCAAGAATTTGCTGATATCAAACAATTGATTGAAAGCATTGATCCGCAGGCATTTGTAATTGCCAGCAATGTAGCTGAAGTTTTAGGACGAGGGTTTAGTTACCACCCGATTGAATGAGGCCTGTCCGCATCCGTTTGAAGCGCTGCACGATGTTGTAGGCTGGTTCTACTCTTTCATTTTTAACTGGCTTTTTAGTTACAAAGGCGTTAAACTGCTAATGGATCATTTTATCAAGAGTTTTTTAAGAGACGCTGGAAATCTGCTGTTAACTTGTTTTGTCACTGCTGATTAAAATCACGTTTTAGAAGCAGCTTTGGTAAAATGAACTGGAAATTGTGCCTGAGAGATTTTTCGACGGCTTAGTAAGGATAGAAATAATGAAAGAAAGATACCCTAAAAGAACCATTGGTATGTTTGTGAGTGCTGTGCTGTTATTCATCGTTAGTGCCAGCCTATCACATAACGTAGCCGCTGGTCAGAAGAACCAGTCTACAGAACAGACCAAACAGACCATTCCTAAAAAAGCAACGATCCCTACGAAAAAAAATGCAATTACTAAAAAGGAGAGATCAGGAACGTCTAAATCCTCAGAGGATTCTTCTTCGACAGAAGTAGCCGTCGCAGATTGGCGTCATCCATCTGAGAAGAAAGCCTATCCTGTTTTACAAGAAGGAGATTGGGTCGATGTCTCATTGGCAAACCAGCGGGTGAAGATCATGCGGAAGAATCGAGTGCTTTATACGATGGTTTGCTCTACCGGATCAGGAGGAGACCGAAGAACGCCTACAGGAACTTATTCCATTCAAGCTGAAAGAGGAGAAACTTTTTTTAATGAATCTTCTGGCGAGGGAGCGAACTATTGGGTATCTTGGAAAGATCATGGCGTCTACTTGTTTCATTCGGTGCCGATTGACGCTTCGGGAGATTACATTGAAGAAGAAGCAGAAGAACTAGGACAAAAAGCCAATTCTCATGGGTGTATCCGTTTGACTGTTGCAGATGCAAAATGGTTTTATGAACATGCCCTTTATGACATGCAAGTTATCGTGCATTGAGCGAACAAGCAAATTCGCTAACGATTGAAAGGAGCTGCTTGATAGGTATGAATCCATTTTATGAAGAGGTGTATCGTTTCGTAAAGAAGATTCCGTATGGCAAAGTGGCTTCTTACAGCCAAATAGCTTGGGCTTTAGGTCGCTTGAATGGTGCACGAGCTGTAGGACGCGCCATGAAATATTGCCCAGAGTCATTACCAGCCCATCGGGTAGTACGAGCAGACGGCGAGATCGTGGGTTTTACCGCCGTAGAACGAAAGCAGCGGCTGCTAGCAGAAGGGATCGTTTTTAAAACAAACGGAAAAATCGATATGAAACAATGCAGCTGGCACGGAGAAAAGGAGTCATCCTGAAAAATGCCGCTGCATTTTTTGTGAAAATAGCTTCAAATTGATTGTTTTGTATATCTGGATCGGCCCTTTATAATAAAGGAGCAATGACATGTCGCTCGGGTTTATCAAAGGAGGAAACAGCATGGGAAAGATGGTTTTTATCAATTTGCCTGTTCAAGATATCAAGCGAGCTACTAGTTTTTATGAAGCGTTGGGCTTTAGCAAGAGTGAAGAATTTTCGAATGAAACATCAAGTGGAATGATGTGGAATGAGACGATTTGGGTGATGCTGTCAGAATATGCGTTTTATGAACAGTTTTTAAATGGTAGAAAGATTGCGGATACGCAAAAGACGAATGCTGCCTTGATCGCATTTAGCTTTGATACACCTGAAGGAGCTCGAGACTTTGCTAAAGCGGCTGAAGCCAATGGGGGACAGTCGTTTCAAGTAGAGATGGGGATTCCAGAGGAAGAAATGCTTGGTTTTGAAGTGCTTGATCCGGACGGAAATCAATTAGAATCTGTCTGGATGAAAGGGTACTAAAAAGCAAGATTCGTGGGTGTTCAAAAAAATGGACTTGCCTGATAACTTTTGAAATTGTTGTTAGCGGTTTTCTTTTTAGGAAGTCGAATTAAAAGAATAGGATCACAAGGAAACTGGCGCAAGCTAGTTTCTTTTTCTTTCGAATTGATTCAACTAAAATGTAGGTATACTCGCTTAGACCTAGTCCTACAAGAGGTCAAATATAGCTTTTATTGATTAAGTGTTTTTGTGACCGCTACCAGGGTTGATGCTTCTTTTTAGTAATAAGCGATGTATAGATGGAGAAGAGAGTTACAGCCAAAAGGAGGATGTGGGATGAAAAAAAGAATCACCAGAGAAGAAGTCAGTCAACAGCTGGTTTCAGATTTGTTTTTTGAAAAAGGACATTTAAAGTTAACGTTGTGGCAATCATTTTTGACACTGCTTGCGTGGATTGCTGTGATCGTACCATTCGTTTGGGTCGCTTTCCCGGTTTTCTTTCCGCAAACAGCCGCTCAAATACGATTTAGGACCTATGTGGAGGAAGCCACTATTTTTAGATTGTTAGCATTGTTTTTAGGAATTTCCTTCGTTCTTTTAGTTATTCTTTTTGTTCTGTTGACCGTGAGGAACAATCGGCGTTTTCGCCATACATTGCGGAAAGAAGTCTTGCATGATGAAAGAAAACTTGAACAGCGCAAAGAAGTGTTGGAAGAATTTTTTGATGACCGTTTTGGTCCTGAAGAGATGCGGCATTCTGTTTGTTATTATGAAGTGAAACCGGAACAAAATCTAACGGAAACAGAAATAGTAAAGTTGTATAAAGATAAGGGGGTCTCTCTATGATTGAACAAATCGATACGGGATACCCGATAGTGGATTTCTTCCTTTTTCTATTAGTGGCCATTTTATTTACTTATCCAATCTTAGGCGGCTTTGCTTGGTTCATTGGCGTCCTTTGTCATACGTATTTGTTTAAGCATCAACAGATTGAATGGATCCCCATTCCCGAAGAAGTAGAGCCAATGATCACGATCATGGTCCCTGCCCATAATGAAGAAGTGGTCATTGAAGATACCATTCATTACTTAATGAATAAACTGAATTATACCCGTTACGAAGTGTTAGTCACAGATGATGGCTCAACGGATCAAACACCAGAAATCCTTAAGCGTTTGCAACAAACCTACCCTAATCTACGAGTGGTACGCATCCAAAAAAACCAAGGAAAAGCCCATGCCTTTAATATCGGGATCGGTTTTGCTAATGGAGAACTGATTTTGAGTAACGATGCAGATACTGTACCGGAACCCGATGCACTCTGGAAATATGTCAATTACTTTATTCGCCAAGATGCGGTAAATATTTCAGCGATCACTGCAAACATGGACGTTCAGAATCGGACGACGATTGTCAGTAAGTCACAAACTGTTGAATTTTCAAGTATCGTAGGTATTATCAAGCGGACGCAACAAGGCGTGCTAGGTGTTATCTATGCATACAGCGGTGCCAACACGATGTATCGAAAAAATGCTTTGATCGATGTGGGACTCTTCCGCCAAAATCGTGCCACCGAGGATATCAGTATTGCCTGGGATCACCAATTCCAAGGCTGGTTGTCCTTGTTTGCTCCGCGGATCATGTTTTTCATGGAAGTTCCTGAGACCATGAAGATGCTTTATCGCCAACGGAAACGTTGGGCAAAAGGCGGTACAGAAGTCTGGCTGACAAATTTCAAAAAAGTATTCACTCATCCATTTCAAAATATTGGTCGGTCCGTCATGTTTGTGGATCAAACATTGAGTATTATTTGGTCGATCTTCTTTTGGATCTCTTCAGCACTGTTCATCTTTTCTTTTCTTCGTTTTGCATTTGAAGGAAACATTGAACGAATGTATCATATGGTGACAATGGCCTTCCTATTCGTTTGTTTTGAAATGGTTGCTGGGATCATGCAGTTGTTGACTAGTTTATTGGTGGACGATGCTGGCAGAAAAATCAAGTATTTCATTTTTGCACCATTTTATATGCTGATTTATTGGATGGTCAATGCTTTAACGATCGTAACGACCTTCATACCAGCGGTCAAAACAATTTTGGGACACGGCAGCGGTGTTTGGGTCAGTCCCGAAAGACAAGGCAAAAAGAATTAGAAAAAGGCTGTGCCAAGAACTAAGAGAGTTCTTGGCACAGCCTTCCTGTTTTTATTGAAAGATAGCCGTCAGTTTCTTAGCTGCGTAGACCGCGGCCTTTTTCAATTAATTTCCAACAGATACCGTACAAAACAATTATGAATAAAACTAGAATCAGAACAGAGACTAAAATCGGCACATCAGTTGTGCCCAAAAAGCCATAACGGAATCCAGAGATCATATAGACGATTGGATTCACTTTAGAAATAGCTTGCCAAATTGGTGGCAGCATCGAAATGGAATAGAAGACGCCTCCTAAATAAGTCAGTGGCTGTAGGACAAACGTTGGCACGATCGATACATCGTCAAATGATTGGGCAAAGATACCATTTAGCAAACCAGCTAGTGAGAAAAGAATTGCGGTCATCACTAATGTCAGAATAACCATTACCCAAGAAAAAACATGCAAAGGAACAAAAAAGAGAGAAATCACTGTGACCAGCATACCAACTAAAATACTTCTGCCCAAACCACCGAAAACAAATCCCCAAATAATCACATGAGTAGGTACGGGTGCAACTAAAAGTTCCTCAATATTCTTTTGAAACTTCTGAGAAAAGAAAGAAGACGAAACGTTCGCGTAAGAACTGGTGATCGTTGACATCATGATCAGCCCGGGAACGATAAATTCCATGTAGGAGAAGCCGCCCATTTCGCCAATACGGCCGCCAATCATTTTCCCAAAAATAATAAAGTACAACGAAGTCGTTATCACTGGTGGTACGAGTGTTTGGACCCAAATCCGTAAATAGCGGTTGGTTTCTTTGACCGCTAGACTTTTTAATGCTGTAAAATAAAGACTAAACATTTTTTTCCCCCGCTTCATGCTTTTCTTCGGTTAATTTCAAAAAGAGTTCCTCTAAACGATTCGATTTGTTGCGCATGGAAAGAACTTTGATTCCTTGCTTAGTAAATTGCTCAAACAAATCATTAACGCCTTGATTGCGCTCAATCTCGACTGCTAACGTTTGATCATCTTCAAAAGCACTTTTATAGCCGGAGATCACAGGTGGTTTCACATAGGTATCTAAGTCAAAGAGGAATGTCTCAAACTGTAATTTGGACAAAAGGGTCTTCATGCTGGTATCTTCGATCAATTCACCGGATTGAATGATTCCGATGTTGCGGCAGAGCATTTCTGCTTCCTCTAAATAGTGAGTGGTTAGAATAATCGTCGTACCATTTTTATTTAATTTTTGCAAGAAGGCCCACATTTCTCGGCGCAGTTCGATATCTACGCCAGCTGTTGGTTCATCGAGGATTAAGAGTCGCGGCTCGTGCATCAGAGCCCGTGCAATCATCAAACGGCGCTTCATTCCTCCCGAAAGCATTCTGGCCCGAACATCGCGTTTCTCCCATAAATTGGATTGCTTTAGGTATTTTTCGCTACGAGCGATCGCTTCTTTGCGAGGAACGCCGTAGTAGCCCGCTTGATTGACGACGATTTGCTGTACTGTTTCGAAAGGATTGAAATTGAATTCTTGTGGAACTAAGCCGATTTGTTGCTTGACTTGAACCAATTCTTTGTCCAAATCATAACCGAAAACTTTGACACTGCCAGAAGATTTGTTTACTAGTGAAGTAATGATCCCGATGGTTGTTGATTTGCCAGCACCGTTCGGCCCTAAAAGCGCATAGAAGTCACCTTCTTCAACTGTCAAGTTGATACCGCGTAATGCTTCGACGCCGGTCGCATAGACTTTTTTTAGATCTTTTATTTCAAGTGCATAGGTCATTGATTTGTTTTCTCCTTATCAATTGATGATTTGTTGTGGGGATTGGCAGCAGCTGCTGCCTATATGAATAAAACACGCTCGATTAGACATGCTTCTCTGAAAAGAGGTTATGACACTTTCATAATACCCAAGAAACAAGTAGTCATTATACCACGGGAGAGACTCTCGTTTAAAGAGGGTATCGTTGGATCGGTCATGTGAGCTTTTCTGTTAGAAAGAAGTTGATTTCTTGTGCTTCCGTTAAGAATTATAACACCTGAAGCGCGGCTTTAGGTGATTTTTGTTTGTTAGTGTATGATGAAAATAAGAGGTTGAGAAAGCAACTAAATCTATGACAACTAATCATTAAAGGTGGTTTTTATGAAATTAAAGAGAAGCATTCCCAAAAATAAAAAATCTCAAAAAGAGATTTTGCTGCAACAAGTGGATGAACCAGTGAAAGAATCGGCAGAACAAGAAGAGTTTCAGTCATTCTTTGCAGAAGTTTTAACCAAACTACCAAACAAAACGGCAGGGATCATTCGTCGATCTTTTGAGAAGTCAAAACATACGGCAGAAAAGATCCAAGCAAAAAGCCGTACCCAATTTGATGCCGTCTTCTCTGAATTTTTAATGGGTGTGGATGATGCTACGAAGAAGAAGGCGCATCGAATCATCCATGCCGCTTCTCTGACGGCGGCCATCATTGGCTGTTCACCTATTCCGTTTTCAGATGCGATACTCCTTGTACCTGTTCAAATGACGATGATGGCTAGACTACACAAGTTGTTTGGTCAATCGTGGGTCGAGGGAATCGCAAAAAGCATTTCTAAAGAATTAGTTGTTGTTAGTATAGGTAGAAGCGCTGTGGGGAATATTATCAAGTTCGTACCGGGGGTCGGTACGATTGCCGGCGCGTCCATTAACGCGGGGGTAGCCAGTGCTATTACTGAATCTTTAGGTTGGGTTACTGTTAAGATGCTGAATGACGGTGAAGATATTTTTGAACAAGCCATGTCCTTTAAAGGCCAATATCACACCTTATTTAAAGCATTAAAAAAAACACGAAGCAAATCATCTTAAAACATATACCGCTCGCTAGAACGTTCGTATAGGATGAGTCCAGAAACATCAACAATAATTTTTTCAAGAGACCTTTGGCTATTCTCGAAGGTCTCTTTTGCTTGTGTAAGATAAAATAGGGGGATTTGTTTTTCCTGAAAAAGTATAAAAGCATTACATGGATAATTATCGTCAGTAAATGGCTAACCGAAAGCAGCGATAAAAAGGTCTTTATTAACAATAATTTTCCTGCATTTATAGGAGTTCCTGCCAAAACATTTCTAGTGACAATGTAAAAAAAAGTGAGTTCATTTTCCCGAATTGGGTTTCTCAAGATACAGATTAACTTTATAATTTTTAGTTAGTGGAGTTAAATTCTCATTAAAAATTGATGGCTGAAAGGAAGCACTTAAGTAGTAGGGAGGATCAATTACAGAATTAAGGTTATAGAAGGCAGTCAGATGCCTTTTTTTATAACAGTAAAAAGTTGAGCGTTCTTCCTTTGTTGAGGCGCACTACATAGAACAGATGAAGAATGAGCGACTTATTCGACAAATGTTTAAAATTAGCTTAAAAATTAATATATATATTTAATCGTTTTATCAGTTTATATGAGTATGAAAGAAAGCAACTTATGAACGAACTTCTATTTAATGCAGGAGGAAGACATGATTATTCAGGATCTTTTTGAAAAGCGAACCCAATTAATGGTCAATTGCTTGCGTTATATTTATCAGTCAAATAGTTTTGTAACAATCGTTAATTTATCAGAAAGACTGAATGTGAATCGAAAAACAACGGATAGTATTCTTAATGAATTGCAAAAAATCAATCCGCAAGCAATCAAAATCAAAAAAGCATTAGGGTGCTCTTTTAGTGGCAATAAAAACATTTATTTTGATATACAACATGAAATTTATAATCAGTCAGTCATATATCAAGTGATCGAGAACTGTCTATTGTCAAAAAGAATTAAGATTGAAGAGTTTTGTGAATTGAATTACATAAGCCTTTCAAACCTAAGAAAAAAATTTCATTGCATCAACCGTAGTCTGCAACGCTTTGAATTAAAGATAGGCACCAAAAATAGACGGATCGTGATTGAAGGGTCCGAAAGCCAAATTCGTTACTTTGGTCATTCCTTTTTTTGGACGATTTGTAAAGGCGGTCAGTGGCCCTACCCCGAATTGAATTATGCTCATATCAGAGAATTATTCGTTCAACGTATCTTACCTAATTTTGATTTTCAACTGAAGCAATCGATCGTGGATAAATGGTGCTACTTGATTGCGATCAACATCCTCAGAGATAAAAAAGGCAACCGCTTGAAAATGGAGGAAATGCCTCAATGGTCGATCAATATGACTCAAGATCTATTTGAAAAAGAGTTTCAAAATATCAAAGATTCTTTCTTTCAGTATAGCTTTTTTAGAGATGAAAGCATTTATTTTCTATTTTTGATGATGCAAACTTCCACGCAGTTTTACGCTAAAAAGGCGACCTATAAGCAAATCATCGATTTTTGGGAAAGAGAAAAAGCAGAGGTGTATTTAGAAGCAGTCAGTCTCTCAGAAAAATTGACATTGCCGTTAAATGGCGGAAATGAGAAAAATGTCTTCGGCATTTTATTGGCGGCGCATTCTTTTTATGACGCTTTTGAAGGATTCCTGGAAGTAGGTTCCGATTCAGATATCATCCACTATTACAGACACTACTACCCAGTGCTTGTGAATAAAATACGTACCATTTGTTTTGGCAACACAACAGGGCAACTTACAGAAAAACAGGAGTTTCTGCTCTTACGATATGTTCTTGCCTACACGTCTCTGATCACACCTACTTTATTTGAGAAAAAGATTGTTGTTTCGGTAGAAACAGATTTTCCTTTCTCATTTGAACAGTTCTTCATTATGCAGCTGAAAAAGATCTTCTCCGCTCTTTATAATATTGATTTTATTGCTGCGGAATCACTAGTTGAAGAGCCAGACATCATTATCTCAAACACCTACCAGAATCGTTCGGCAATCTACATGAGTGGAGCGATCGACAGTTTAGAGATCGAACGTCTGACAAAGAAAATCGAATCCATCAGAAGAGAACACATCTTGCAGGAGAATGTGATTGTTTTTTCGCAACAAGTAGTCAGTGCCGTTTTCGAAAATCATGAAAGCGCTAAGGATATTTCTGTGTAATAAAGATGTAGAAAATTATCGTTCCAAAAAAGCAACTAGCAGTTGGCAAGTAAAGAATAGAAGCAATCAAATAAATTTTGACCAGAAGCAATCAAAGAAAAATTCCTAAGGTTTTGCCTGCGGTGTGTATATATTTCTATGTATGCACCGCTGATCAATGGGGACATATACACAGTAAATGAAATTTCGATTAGAACAACTAATGAAAAATTACACAAAATATAAGCGTGATTTTATTATTTTCTATTTTTATTATGTTTATATAAATATGTTAGGTTTGTTTTTTAGATGATAACGCTGATTTTAAAGCAATTGAAATTGTTAATAGTCAAAATATTTTTTTATTCTTGTTTGTTAATAAAGTAACAATCAATAGTGCTAGAGCGCTGCTTTTTCAGTGGAAGAATCAAAGAACAATCAAACAAAAGAAAGAAAGTTGGGGGAAAAAAGTGAAAACAAGTGGATTAAAGAAATTGGTCATTGGCGCTGCAAGTTTATTATTGCTCAGTGCTTGTGGTAGTAACGGGGCGACAAAAGATAGTGAAACAGCAAAAAGTTCAGTATCATCAAGCGAAACAGAAGTGGCTTCAGGTGCATCTGAACAAGAATATACCGATCCTTCTGAACTAAAAGATCAATATGACATTGTCATTGTTGGTGCTGGTGGTGCCGGAATGGCAGCTGCTTTATCTGCCAAAGAAGCTGGGATGAATCCAGTCATCTTGGAAAAAATGCCGATCGCAGGCGGAAACACATTGAAATCTTCTGGTGGGATAAATGCTTCTGAAACAAAATTCCAAAAAGAACAAGGAATCGAAGACAGCAACCAACAGTTCTTTGATGACACACTAAAAGGTGGTAAAGGTACGAATGACCAAGAACTTTTACACTACTTAGTCGATAACTCAGCTTCAGCCATTGACTGGTTAGACGGCATGGGAATCACATTAGACAACATCAGCTACAGTGGTGGTGCAAGTGTCAAACGTATCCACCGTCCACATGACGGCTCTGCTGTCGGAACCTACTTGGTAGATGGACTATTGAGAAATATCCATGAAAAGGAAATTCCTTTGTTTGTGAATGCTGATGTGAAGAAAATCAACGAAAAAGACGGAAAAGTCACTGGCGTTTCTGTAAAAATCGGTGATGAAGAAAAAACGATCAATGGGAATGCAGTTGTCGTTACCACTGGTGGCTTTGGCTCAAACAAAGAAATGATTGAAAAATATCGTCCGGATTTAAAAGGCTATGTCAGCACAACATCTGAAGGCAGTACAGGTGACGGCATCAAGATGATTGAATCTCTTGGCGGTGCAACAGTCGATATGGATCAAATTCAAGTTCACCCAACAGTTGTTCAAGATACTGGGATGTTAGTCAGTGAAACAGTCCGTGGAGAAGGTGCGATTTTAGTCAACCAACAAGGTGAACGTTTCTACAACGAATTGGAAACCCGCGACAATGTTTCTGCAGCGATTACCGCTCTTCCAGAAAGCTATGCTTACTTGATCTTTGACGATGCATTAGCAGGTCGAGCAAAACAAGTTGATTTCTACAAAGAACAAGGTGTAGTCGTTGAAGCAGATACGATCGAAGCCTTAGCGAAGAAAATCGACATGGACGCTGATACATTGGCAAAAACACTAGATACATGGAATCAATCTGTTAAAGATAAAAAAGACGAAGCATTTGGTCGAGAAACAGCAATGGATTATGACTTAACAACTGGTCCTTACTATGCGATCAAAATCGCACCAGGAATCCACCACACAATGGGTGGTGTAAAAATCAATACCAATACACAAGTCTTGAAAAAAGACGGTTCTGTTATTGATGGTTTATACGCTGCGGGAGAAGTAACTGGTGGTATTCACGGACAAAACCGTATCGGCGGAAATGCAGTTGCTGATATCATGGTCTTTGGTCGTCAAGCAGGGGTCCAAGCTTCAGACTACGCTAAAAAATAAATAAACATCACTATTCATAATAGATAGTACGCAAAAAACGTCCAGCTGTAATAAGAGCTGGACGTTTTTTTGATACTCCTGTTGCTAAAATTTAGCTGGATTGATGAGAAACAGTGAAAAAGCCTTTTGGATTCGGTTCGTAATAAGTGCTGCGCCAGACAATCAGTGTTTCCTCTATAGATGAAAACAAAGCGAGCAGGAATGTCACGACCCAAATATATCCTGATACGTCACCAAAAGTAAATGCCACGAAACACAGGAGAAACAAGGCAAGACCTGTTATCTTGTTGCTCAATGTGTGCAGCATCCCCCACTGAGCAAACTTAACTTTAGTCAAAATCAAATTAAGAAATCGAATGCTAGCGACTAAGACAATGCCATAAATGATCCAATCTGGATAGATCTTAGTTTTAATGTAAAGAAATAGGACAATGGACCAAAAAACAAAATCACCTAAACTATCTAGTTTTGAGCCCAAGGTCGTTTGCAATCGATAGGTTCGTGCAATAAATCCGTCTAAAACATCCGTCAATCCGCAAATGATGTAGCAGACTGAAAACAAAGGCTGCTGATTGATCAATAGAAGACCAGCTAACGCGATCCGTGCAATGGACAAGAGATTGGGCAGGTAGTTGATGGTGATCCCTTCTTTCTTTTTTTGGCCCAAGAATAATCAAAAAACGACAAGCTAGCCCACTCATACCTTACGACAGGTTTTCACTGATTGGTTTACATTACCTGTTTTTTTCTGCCCCGATAGCTTGAGAAACACTTGCTTATGATTGCGTATCAGCTTGTTAACCTACCACTGGAAACAAGCCAATGATGATTCCCATAATGACTAACTCGATTGCACCATTCAATAAATGCAGACCAATCAGTTTTTTGCTTTGTCCAGCATAGGCTGCATTTACGAAAGTTGCCACAGCAAATACGCCCAGCCATAGCAAAAAGGCCACTTGCAAGCTCGTCATCATCCAACCGTCATGGTCAAACTTATTGAACCAATAGGTGACTTGTCCTAGTGTAAATGCCAATAATAGTCCGCCAACAGCTGTCCCGCCAACAGTAAAAACGACATCGCCGGCAGACATATGATGCCTTTCTTTATTTAGCATGCCAGATTCTTTTGCCCAAAAGCGCCCCCAAGCATGGATTGGATTATAAAGTAAGCTCCCGCTGATCATAAAAGCAAGTGTTGCCAAAAGAATAGCAATAAGATTGAAATGTGTAAGCATATAGGTACTCCTTTTTTTAATTATTGTAATCTTTTTTGCCTTTGTTGCCTAGCTGGATAAGCAGTATTAAGTAAATATCAATAAGTTGTAGAAGTTTTCTTACGGCAACCTTTCAATTTTGTTATTTTGGATTGGGACCTAAGGCCGATTTCCCCTGTTTTTATTTTGCTAAGATAGAAAGAGAGACGAAAGGAGAATATGATGAAAAAAATCGTACGAGCAATCTTATCCATTGGTTTGTTTTTCTTACTTCTGTGCGGGGGAATCATGTTGTACACTAACCGAGCATCGGGAGAGGTGGCAGGAATTTTAGATCAATTGAATCCACTTGTTCCAAAAAGCGAAATGTATGTAAAAACGCAAGCGCCTGAATCGGTCAACGGCTATGGCACTGCTCATTACAAACAAGTAGCTGCCACGGCAGATGGCCAGACTCGAATGATAGAATTTGAAGGCTTACAAGTGTTGAAGACAGAGCGCTTTTTGAAATTGACGAATAAAGGGGCACATGTTGAGACGTATGAAGAAATTGCCAAAGAAGACGTGCCGTCAGCAGCACTGAAAGAGATCGATGGATAGCACGAGAATGACGAATAACAGAAATAAGTTTAGCAGCAAGGCAAAAAATTTTTTGCGAAGGTCTGCTGGAAAATGAGGATGAGTTAAGATACCAGCCCAACATTTATCTGTGAAAAGGATACTTGTTGGGCCGTTTTATTCGTAAAGCAGCGTGTCAAAGACCGAGTTATGCACATATTAACAGTTTTATCCACAATATATAGGGGGAACTTGTTTTCGCCTACGACATCTTGAGGTTGTATTGTCTTTGTGGATTGAGAAAGGGTTTATCCTCTTAACGAAAACATTCCTTTTATTTATAATAGTCCGCTTTGCACATGCTTATGCAGCCGTTGTGAGAGTTGCTCGAACAAAAATCGGGAAACGAGATAAGTCAGCAGCACTGCAAGAAAGTAGCCAAGTAAATCAACTTGCAAGTGAGCGATCTTTTCAAAGGAAAAGAGTGCCCAATGACTTTCAAGAGGTTCATTGATACTCCTATACCAGATGAATCTTAGCGGGAAGCCAAAAGCATATTCGTACAAGGGACCAAATTGTTGGCTAGATACTGGACCGAAAAAAACACTAAAAAGCGGCAGACTAAAACTGAATAATAGGATTTTATTTTGCCTTTTCATTCTGACACCTCCCCACAGATCGTACTTTTCCATTATTACAGTAATTGTTATAGAAAAGAAGCAACCTTTTGTTTACAATGAAAGGGAAATGAAGGATGTAAACCAATGGTTTCCCCCTGTAAACCTATAGTTTCTCCTTATATTTCAAGAAAAGCGATAAAGTGAAGACAAATAAGAGAGGAGTGTTTTTATGAAGAAATTAGTTATTTTAGTAGCCTGTTTTTTAGGTTTTTTGGGGGTGTCTGTCACAGCTGCAGCGGATGAAAAGAATACAGATGAGCTTGTTTATGAGATGACCGCTGGCGTCGGTTCTCAAGAGATATCTTATATTGATGAAGCGGGTGATGAAGTCGTACTATCTGTTGAATATATTCAACCCTTTGCACGAATTGCTCAAGGAACTTATAAAGTGTCTAAGACAGTCAAAGGAAGTTGGACTGCTTCTTATAATGTAAAGATCAACTCAAAAGAACAGATCACAGCGGCGACAAATTTGAGCATCAAAGCATTGAAAGGAAGTATTCTTTCGAGTTCATTAACCCATACGACTACTAAGGCTACTTGCAGCTTTAAACAAAAAGCTGGAACGATTACAACAAATGCAAGCGTGACCGCAACCATTTCTAATGGTAAACTAGTTGTAAAGTAATAGGTGTAGGAGATGAAATTAGTGGCCTTAGCGGAACAACTAAAATTATATCGTGAGAAAAGCGGATTGTCGCAAGCTTCCGTAGCAGAAGAATTAAAGATTTCTCGTCAGTCGATCTCTAAGTGGGAGAATGGGCGTGGCTATCCAGATATTGATAATTTAGTTTTACTAAGCAAACTTTATCAAGTATCGATTGATGAATTGCTGCAGGAAAATGAACAATTGAAAGAACAAATTCAAAAGAATAATATGGAAATTGAAGATAAAAAGAAGAAGTTGAGTTTTATCACCCAACAAATGTCTTCTGATAAAGATGAAGGATTGATTTTGCTGCTTTTAGCCGGCGTATCCTCATTCATCTTTCCTTTAGGCATCCTCCTAAGCGGTTTTGCCATTTGGCGTAACAAGAAGACAAATTCTTTTTATCGACTTGTTTATATTGTCTGTGCAATCGCTTTGCTGTTAAATCTTTATGATGGGTATGTCCATGTTGCAAATGTCATGAACTGGGGGACAACGACTATCGAACAAGTGGACTAGTTGCCTGCAATTATAGCAATAGCTAAGGCCCTAGTGAAAAAATTGAGTTCTGCTTTGTATGAGAAGATTCAAGCGAAAAAAGATATCCCGCCTGAGAGTAGCTAGCCAATACTCGCGATAAAATCGTGAAGACGGGCTAACTATTTCTCAGTGTTGGGATATCTTTTATTTGAGTGAGTATTCGTTCACTTATTTAATCTTAGTAAAAATAAAAAACATCTGATTGATCGTTGAATCATCGCTCTTTTGTTACAAGATTCGACTGGAGTACAACGGGACATCGTCACCGATGGGATATCCGTTTGTCGAAGATCTTATGGCATAGACTCTATTTCTTTTTGCTTTGAAAAAGCAAATAAAGGATGATAGCAATCGTTGAAAGAGCTAGTCCTAAAAGATTGTACATCAAATCAGACGTGGGTTCATAATGATGATGATCAAAAACATTTAGTAAAAAAAACAAAAATGGTATCAAAAGAAAGAGTAGTACAACGACATTCTTTCGCCATGTAATAAATATCGATCCGATAATAAGAAACAATAAAACAGGAATCCAAAAAATCAATCCACCAATTACCTCTATATCCCTTCACCTCCATCTAATTCAGTAGAATACTTCTTTCATCTGAAAAAATTCCAAGAAAACAAAGAAATCTCTATGAAGAGGCAGTGAGGAAAAAATAACGTTTTTAAAGTAAGCCTTTTTTGCTCATGCTGATTGCTAAGTGATTACTCGTCGAAAATAGTTGTTGATGGATGGTATCTTCCTGATGGCATCTTCCTAAAGAGGAAAAGTATCTTAAAATCGAATGATTGTTTTAGCCATCGATTCGGTAGCGAGCCTGAATCGTCTCTGCCTTGGTGATGATATAAAACCCATTGTCTTGGGACCACTCTACATAAATAAGATTTTTGAAAGAAGAATAGCCTTGTTTCTGTAATTCTTCTCGTAGCCAAGTTTCGCTCAAATGATGGGATTGCAGTACAGGATATTGAATATTTCCTTGGTCAACCAGCATGATTGCCAATGTTTGCTCATCCTCTGAATGTGTTAAAACACTGATTTGCCCCGCGTTTTCCAGTACAACATACTTGGCATTTGCAAGGGAGAAACATTGTTGTTGCCGTAACATGGTTCGCAACTGCTCCATTTCGATATGATTGCGGGTAATCTCTTGTATATTGAGCTGACCATTGTGAATCAAGACTGCCGGTTCGCCTTTCAACCAGCGATTGATTGTCTCATTTTTTTGAACAAATTCTTCAATAAAGTAAATCAACAGTGCCCACAAAGCGATAGCGAAAAGGACATGGAAGACCGAAACGTTGTCATCGTAGATCGACTCTTCTAAGATTCCGCCTAAAACGAGAGTATAAATCAAGTCGAAAGGTGTGATTTCCGACAGTGTCTTTTTCCCTAACAGTCTTGCCACCAACAATAAGCCAAATAACCCAAAGAATAATTTTAGAATAATCGTAAAAACCATCTGCTCACCTCCTGTATGTTAGCACTACTATATCATTTTCTCATTTTAATCTCATTGTTCTGCACTTCTTTCATATTTTGTTTCCATTCATCATGGCTCAAATTTATTCATTTTTATCAACAGAAATTCAATTATTTGGTTTTTTTTCATCTGATATCTATAATAAAAGCAAGGTGCAATCGCTTTCTATTGCACCTTTGCTGGGATTTTAGGAAAAGCAAATAGGAGGAGAGAAAAATGAAAAAAAGGTTGATTTTTCTATATAGTATATTGAGCTTTGCGTTGCTTGTTGGTTGTTCCAGTAATAATGAGAGTAGTGAATCAGGAGATTTTGCTAGTTCAGATGAGCAGACATTGACTGTCTGGGCTTGGGATACGAATTTCAATATTCCAATTATGGAAAAAGCAGGGGAGTACTACCGTAAGGATGGGCATGATGAGATTAAAGTGAATGTCATCGAAATGTCGAATGAGGACACAAAGCAAAAAATGGTTTCTGGATTCACGTCGGGGGTATCAGAAGGATTGCCTGATATCGTTTTGATGGATGATTATGATGTACAAAGTTATCTTACGAATTATGAAGGGAAATTTGCGGAGTTATCTGATACCATCGACTTTGCTGATTTTGCCGAATACAAAGTAGAGAATGCTACCTATAAGGAGGGAATCTATGCAGTCCCATTTGATTCTGGTTCTGCCGGATTATATTATCGCACCGATTATTTAAGTGAGGCAGGCTACAGTGAAGAAGATATGAAAGATTTGACTTGGTCCCAATTTGTCACTATCGGTGAAGATGTGAAAGAAAAGACCGGTAAATGGTTTGTCGCATTCATTCCCAACCGTGGGACCCATTATCTGCAGATGGCGATGCAGTCTGCCGGACTGTGGTATTTCGATGAAGAGGGCAAAATTTTCTTGAAAGACAATCCAGCGATCCGCGAAATGATGCCGATCCTAAAAGAGATTGACCAGAAAGAGTTAGCAAAACCGGTAGATTATTTTGCTCCTGAGGGAATCGGAGCAGTTACGAGTGGTGAAGTCGCGGCGGTTAATTCTGCCATTTGGTTTTCAGCAACGATTCGTTCCGCGGAGGATCAAAAAGGCAAGTGGGCTTATACACATCTGCCACAATTAGAAACAGTTGATGGGGCGACCCCCTATTCAAACCTAGGCGGATCAAGCTGGTTAGTTTTGAACGATTCGCCAAATAAAGAACTGGCAATGGATTTCTTGAAGACAGAATTTGCAGGTAATGATGAATTTTATCAAGAGATATTGGTCGAGAATGGGGCAGTGGGAACGTATTTGCCATCTCAAAAAGGGGATGCGTATCAATACAAAGACCCATTTTTCAATGATGCGCCAATCTATAAAGATTTTTCGAGTTGGATGGCTGAAATCCCTGGTGTCGACTATGGCAACAATACGCAAGCAGCGGTTGATGCTCTTCGAGGAGTTATGCAGAGTTATTTTGATGATGCATTGAGTTTGGACGAAATGCTAGAAGAAGCCGAAAATAATTATACAATGCAAGTCGGCGAGTAGCCGATTTGCATTAGCAGGGAGTGGATAAGATGGATCCTTCGAGAAAAAGGCGAGAAGTATGGAAATTTATTAGTTTTGCAATGATCTTAAGCAGTATTTTCATGATCTATCCAATTCTTTATTCAATTTATTTATCTCTTCATACGATGCAAGGATTGCAATCCGTTTTTGTTGGTTTAGACAATTACGTTCGGATGTTTCAAGATACCATTTTCCACAAAGCATTATTCAACAATTTTGTTTTCTTGATTTTTCAAGTGCCAATCATGGTGTTTTTAGGACTTTTACTAGCTTTTGTGTTGAATACACCAAAACTAGTTGGACGAACTTTTTTTAAGCTTGCCTTATTTCTGCCAAGTGTCACCTCTCTGGTTTCTTATGCGGTTTTGTTTAAGATGATGTTCCAGATCGGTGGGATCATTAATCGGGGCTTGCTGGCAATTGGAATTATCCAACAACCGTTAGACTGGTTAAATAGCCCTTTTTGGGCGAAAGTGACGGTGATCATTGCCTTATGCTGGCGCTGGACAGGGTATAACATGATTTTTTATTTAGCAGGATTACAAAATATTTCAGATGATACGTTGGAGGCTGCGGATATAGATGGCGCAAACAGCTTTCAGAAGTTCTTTAGGATCATTATTCCTCAATTGAAGCCAGTGATTGTTTTTACCACAATCACATCGACGATCGGAACGATTCAGCTCTTTGATGAAGTGGTGAATTTAACAGGCGGTGGCCCTTCAAATGCGACATTGACTGCAGCACAACTGATCTACAATCATTCATTTGTCTATACCTCAAATTTTGGTTATTCAGCAACATTGTCGTGGGCGTTGGTAGTGCTCATTGCGGTCTTATCCTATGCGCAGTTCAAATTAGCAAAAGACGACCGACAATAAGCAGAAAGGAGCAGCGATGAAGCGAAATGTGAATACACTGATAAAATATCTTTTTTTGATCGTAGCGGCATTCGTCTCTATCTTTCCTTTCTATTGGATGATCGCGGGAGCGACGAATACATCGAATCAGATTGCTGCTGGAAAACTCACACTAGGAAATCAGCTGATCACGAACCTTCAGCAACTATTTTCTAACTATAATGTTTCCTTGATCATGTGGAATTCGATCAAGATTTCTGTAATTACTGTTCTATTTAGTTTACTGATCACATCATTGGCGGCATTTGGTTTTGAGAAATTTCGAACCCGCAGCAGTGAAATGATTTACTCGCTTTTTTTACTGTGCATGATGATTCCACTGGCTGCATTAGTCATCCCATTGTTTAAGATGATGTCAGGCCTGCATCTTGTAAATCAGCATATCGCCGTTATTTTGCCGCTAGTCAATAATCTCTTCTTGATTTTTTTCTTTCGTCAAAATTTCAAGTCCTTTCCCGATGGCATTTTAGATGCCAGCAGGATCGAAGGAGCAAGTGAGTATACGATTTTCTTTCGGATCGTTTTTCCAATGATGCGCTCAACTTATGCAGCAGCGGCTATCTATGCTTTTATGAACTCATGGAATAGCTATTTGCTCCCGCTGATCTTTTTGCAGACAGAAGATCGTCAAACGATGACGTTGCTGATATCGAACTTATCATCGGCTTCTTATGTTGCGAACTATGGCGTGCAGATGACAGCAATTGTCATTGCAACGATCCCTACATTAGTCCTTTTTCTCTTTATGCAACGAGGGTTTGTCAAAGGAATGACGGGATCTTTAAAGCTTTAACGACACAAAAAATACCTGATTATTTAGCCGAACCGAGAGTCTACTCGGATCGGTTGAATAGTCAGGCATGTTTTTCAAGCTACAAAGCAGCCTAAAGTAAATGTCGCAGGCAGATAAGGGTCATCGTTTGTCTTTAGCGGCGGATTTTTTGTCTTTTTTTGGTACAGAAGCAAGGGCTTTTTTGAAAATTTCCTCTTTTTCTTGCTTATAACTATGCTGACGCTCGGCATAAACTTTTTCTTTCGATTTCGTTTTCATTTTAAGTCACCTCTTCCTTTTTTTTACTATAGCATAATTTCACAAAGAATTAAAACGGTTTCTCTTTTGTTTTTAAAGCTTTAACGCTTTTTAAAATAGTATTTGTGAAGAAAAAAGGACTAGATTGCAAATAAATGTCGAGTAGATGGCAGGATTATTGAAGAAAATTGGCCTACCTTGTTTATTTGATAGGAGCTACTCTAGTTTCCAAAAAAACAGTCGGGTTCATTCGTTTTGATAGCGTTCTATATTTTTTTCATTTAAAATAGAATTGTATTTGTATCGTTTGTATAGGTAAAACGTGGGTTTAGAAAGAAAATTTTTCGGAGCCAAGGAATAAACCTACATTAAATAAATGTTACAGACAGAAAAAAGATGTTAAAAATCAATCGATTTTGATAGAATGAAAAGGAGGGGGTGTTTCATTGGAATCTCGAAAAGCAATCCGTAAGCGTTTAGTGAAACAAAAACGATCACTTTTTATTCAAAAAAGTATAGGGGTTACAACGGTGTTAGCTTCTACATCAGGTGTATTCACAACTTTGGTCAACGCACCAGAGGCCAACGCTACAGGAGTAAATGAAACAGAAGTAGCAAAGTCAACTAAATCAACTGCAACGACAACTCTTGCTCGATCGTCAGAAACAACGATCAATCGACAATTTAAAACGACCGCTTCACTGAATGTGCGTTCAGACGCTTCAACCAGTGCGAGAATTATCAACGGTGTGGGGAACAATACCACGATCAAAGCTGTTGCTCAAAAATCAGGAACTTCCGTCAATGGGAACACGACGTGGTACAAGTTGTCATCTGGGGGCTGGATCTCTGGCGCTTATGTAACAACCGCCAGCAACAGCAACTCTTCCAACAACAGTACTAGCGGAGAAACAGCTGTCAATAAGACCGTCAAAACAACAGCAGCACTGAATGTACGGTCTAGTGCATCAACCAGTGCGAGTGTCGTTCGGGGATTGAGCAGCAATGCCACGGTCACTGTGGTTGCTCAAAAATCAGGAACTTCCGTGAATGGTACAACAACATGGTACAAATTGTCTAATGGTGGCTGGATTACCGCAGCTTATGTTCAGGCTGTGTCTAGCGGTTCAACGACAAGCAACCCTGGAAACACATCAACTACAGAACAAGCAATCAGCAAAAATGTCAAGACCACCGCTTCATTGAATGTACGTTCCAGTGCATCAACAAGTGGTAGTGTTGTGGGAAGTCTGAGCAATAGCACGACCGTTAAAGTTGTCGCTCAAAAATCAGGTTCATCCGTCAACGGCAATAAGACATGGTACAAATTATCTACAGGTGGTTGGATCACGGCAGCTTATGTCAAAGATGCGAGCAATACGAGCAGTCCATCAACCGGTGGATCAAGCAGCAATAATTCTAATTCATCCAATAATTCTGCCGAACAAGCAATCAGTAAAAATCTACAGACTACGACTGGGATGAATGTTCGTTCGAACGCTTCAACTACTGCCAGTATTGTCAGCAGTTTGAGCAGCAACGCTGTAGTGAAAGCAGTGGCGCAGAAAAAAGGGACTTCTGTCAATGGTAATACGACGTGGTATAAGTTATCTAGCGGTGGCTGGATCACGGCAGCTTACGTAAAAGAAGTCAGTGGAAATACCACAACAAATCCTGGCAATTCTGGCAACAATACTATCGGTACGAATATTAACGGTGCTGCTATTGTAGCTGAAGCCCGTAAATATATCGGGACACCCTACCAATGGGGAGGGAAAGGGCCAGATGTCTTTGACTGTTCCGGTTTCACTCGTTATGTCTTTTTACAAGTAACAGGGAAAAATATTGGCGATTGGACCGTTCCGCAAGAAAGTGCCGGTACGATCATCCCTGTATCTCAAGCCCAAGCAGGAGATCTTCTATTCTGGGGTGAAAAAGGCAATACGTATCATGTTGCAATTGCAACTGGTAACGGCAGCTTCATTCATGCACCAAGCACTGGGTACACGGTTACCGAAGCAAGTTCAGGTTTTTCAACAGCCAGCTTTGCGCTTCGTGTAAAATAAGAAGAACAATGACGACAAAACTACCTGCAACATGTTTGTTGGAGGTAGTTTTTTTAAGATCGTTTGCATCTTTTTGCATTGTTTAGCAATTTTTTGCATTGTATTTTTTAGTGGAAAGGAATGACAGAGAGATGTTTGTGGAACAGCGCCTAGCTAAAATCCAAGAAGTGCTAGCAGTTGAGCAAAGTGCTTCGATTGAACGATTGTCCAAGTTGTTATCCGTATCAAAAGATACGATTCGTCGTGATCTGATTCAATTAGAAAAACGGCAAGTACTTAAACGAACCCACGGAGGGGCGGTTTCGACGAACCCTACAGCCGTGATTTATGATTATCAAACTCGCGCCGGGCAATTCTATGACATAAAAGCAAAAATTGCTAAAGCAGCTATTCATTGGATCAAACAGCCAGCTGCGATTATTTTTGATGCATCGACAACTGTAGAAGCGGTGATCAATGAACTGTCAGATTATCCTCTTCAAGCGATCACTAATTCATTGACTCATGCCCAACGATTGGCAGCGCTAAAACAGAGTACGATTACGGTTTTGCCTGGAAGATTAGACAAAGAACAATTATTTTTATATGGTGCGGATACTGTTGCCAAACTTGCCCAATTTCAGGCAGATTACACACTGTTAGGAGTATTTGCCCTTTCTACAGAAGGCGTATTTATCCATACGGAAGAAGAAGGCATGGTCAAGCGTCAGATGGTGAAACAAGGAGAGTATGTCATTGCAGTAGCTGACCATACAAAGTTAGCAACGACTGGTTTTTTTAAAGTCTGTGATCTGCCGGAGATCGATCTTTTAATCACCGATCAACAACCAGACATCGAGTTACAAGCAGCACTTGCCGCAGCGAATGTGACCATTTATGTAACAGAGTAAATCAGAAGGAGTCTTAATCATGAAAAAAGCGATTGAATTAGCCATTTTACCAGAACCACCTATTTTTGAAGAGGTCGCTCCAGTTTTTTTAAGTGATGCGACCATGAGTCAGCGCAAACAAAGTGTCTTAGAGCGAATGGCTGCTGAAGAGTTTGACACGTTGGTGATCTATGCAGACAAAGAACATGGCAGCAACTTTGAATATCTGACAGGATTCCTGCCAAGATTCGAGGAAGGACTATTGGTTCTAGATAAAACTGGCGCCGCAACACTCATTTTGGGAAATGAAAATTTAAAGCTGCAGGCTCATTCCCGCATAGCGGCAGAGCTAGTCCATTACCCGCAGTTTTCGCTGCCGAATCAGCCTATGACAGGAGAAAAATCACTATCCTCTGTTTTTTCTTCTTTAAGGTTTAAAGAGAAGAAAAAAATTGGCATCATTGGGTGGAAGATGTTCACGACGCATCACGAAGATCCAGCCACACTCTTTGATGTTCCTTATTTTATCGTAGATGCAGTCAAACGGGCAGTCACAAGGACATGTCATGTGGTAAATGCTGCTTATTTGCTGATTGGTGAAAAAGGAAGCCGTAGTCACAACAATGCCAATGAGATCGCTCATTATGAATATGGGGCTAACCTTTCTTCTCGTTGTATTTTGAGTGCGATGAATGCGATTGAAGTTGGCAAAAAAGAAGCCGAAATTGGGGCATATTTGTTGGCAGAGGGACAAATGCCTTCTGTGGTGCCAATCGCTGCTAGCGGTAAACGATTTGAATTTGCCAATCTTTATCCAACGCACAAACGAATTGCTTTGGGTGATCCTTTCTCAATGACGATTGGTTATAAAGGGGGACTCTCCAGCCGCACGGGATTTGTCGTCTCAGAAGCAAGTCAATTGCCGGCTGAACAACAAGATTACCTTGAACGTGTCGTGAAACCGTATTACCAGGCGATCACCACTTGGTTGGAAGCAATTCGAATCAACCAAACAGGTGGCGAGATGTATCGATTGATTGAAGAAGTTCTGCCAAAAAAGAGTTATCACTGGCATTTGAATCCTGGACATCTGGTTTCGGATGATGAGTGGATGTCTTCACCAATCTACGCGGACTCTCTTACACCTTTAGAAAGCGGCATGATGTTCCAAGTAGATATCATTCCATCTGTTCCTGAGTATACTGGTGTCAGTGCGGAAGAATGTATTGCATTAGCTGATCAAGAACTGCGACAAGAATTAA
The DNA here is from genome assembly GCF_051714805.1 of Enterococcus sp. AZ091. Taxonomy (NCBI): domain Bacteria; kingdom Bacillati; phylum Bacillota; class Bacilli; order Lactobacillales; family Enterococcaceae; genus Enterococcus; species Enterococcus sp. AZ091. Next base: position 370,666 of record NZ_JBIOSO010000002.1, read on the forward strand.
AAGCCGATTATCCAGAATTGTGGGAACGTATCACGAAACGCAAAGAATATCTCGAAAACTGCTTGAACATCCAACTATCTCCCGATGTTCTACTTTTATCAAACACAGTCGCTTATTTGCGTCCATTTTATTTAGCGAAGAATCAAGCATTACGAATCAAAAAATCACGCTAATTGGATTCATCCTTAGGCGAATTTGAGGATGAAGATAGTCGAATGAAAGTCATAGCTAAAGTTAGGAGGCACAAATGAATACGAGAGAAATCAAATTAATCGTAAGCGACATTGATGGAACGATTTTAGATGATACCCATCAGATTGACCCAAACTTACAACAGGTGCTGCAACGATTAAAAGAAAGTAAAATTCCTTTTGTCTTAGCGTCTGCACGATCACCAAAAGGGATGCAGCACTTAGCTGAAGCGTTAGGAATCAGCGAGTATCCTTTGGCTTGTTACAATGGCGCGTTAGTTCTGGCAAACGGAAATCTTTCTGCTCCGCCTATCTCAAGTCATGAAGTTGCAATCAAAGAAGTTGTGCGAATCATCAGCGAGACAAGAACACACTTCTCACAAGTTTCTATCAATCTTTATTCAGATACAGTTTGGTATGTGGATCGTCTTGATGAATGGGTAAAAAAAGAAGCCGCAATCACGCAGGAGGTACCGCAGGAGGCAGATTTATTGGCCTTAGTACAGTCCTTGCAAATACCCGTTCATAAATTACTTTTGATTGGTACGTCTGCTGAGATCCAAAAAGTAAAAGGATACTGGGAAAAGCAATCTTTGAAGACGAGCGCTCTTTACCTTTCAAAAGATAATTACTTAGAAGTCACGCATCGAGAAGTTTCAAAAGAAAAAGCATTGATGGAACTGGCTTCTTATTACAACGTGCCTCTAGCGCAAACGTTGGCAATAGGAGATAACTTCAATGATTTACCTATGATACTAAAAGCTGGAGTAGGGGTCGCAATGGCCAATGCACCACGAAGAGTCAGGGAACAGGCGGATGCCGTTACACTTTCAAATAAAGACAGTGGAGTTGCAGCTGCTCTTCAGAAATTTGTCTTATCGATCACTTCCTGAAGGCCAGCAGATGGTAATATCGGGAATCGCTTAAAGAAAACAAATCGTGTTACAAAATACACAAACGTATCTTTTGACACGATTTTAGCTTCTATTTTACACTCAAAGTTATAACGTTTGTTATAATCTATCGTTTATTAAGGAGGACAAATGAATAAGAAGCTCGTAAAAACATTATCTAGTTTTGCGGAGACGTTGGGGTTGTCGGTAGATCCAAAAATGGGTGTGATTTACGGTACGTATCGTTCGTATAAAGTTATATTGACACAATTGAATAATAATAGTTATTCTTTCGCAGCAACTTTTTCGATCAGCAAAAATCAAGAACTACCTAGCTCAGAGCAAGTGAGACAAGTAGTGACTGATTCCAAAGACATATTGGACTGCTCTGTACAAGGTTACCAAGTCACTTATACATTCCGAGGGGCAATGACTGTTGCCAAAACCAAAGAAAAATTGGTTGCTGGTCTAGATACAGTCACTGATTTTCTTAAAGAAAATCACTATCAAACTGTCTGTCAGTTTTGCGGAACATCGGAAGCGCCGATAGATACCTACAGCATAGGTGGGCTGCCAGTGATCGCTTGCAGTGCTTGTTTCAAAAAGCAAAATGAAGCGATGCTTGCTAGCCTGCATGAGCAGAATCAGAAGAAAGAAAACTGGCTGGCTGGGATAGTTGGTGCATTTATAGGTTCACTGATTGGGGTCGGTGTCATTATTTTACTTGGCCAATTAGGTTATGTAGCGGCATTATCAGGTATTGCAATGGCTGTCTGTGCTTTAAAAGGGTATGAACTTCTTGGCGGAAAGCTGAGCAACAAAGGCATCATCGGTAGTGTTTTGATTATGGTCATCATGGTTTATCTAGGCAATCGGATTGATTGGTCTATCAGTGTAGCCAATTATTATACCGATGTTGATTATTTCTATGCATTTCGGATATTGCCTGACTTGCTAAGAGAAGGTTATTTGGAAGCTAGTCAATACTATGGGAACCTAGCTCTTGTCTATCTGTTTACTGCAATTGGTGCGATCCCTACGATTCTTAGTGTGATAAGAGATCGTAAGAATAGTAGAGAAAGCTACAAAATGGAAGCTTGATAATTGTTTGACTGTGATACGTAAGGAGCTGATAGGATGCTCTTGCGTATCACAGTTTTTTCTTGTTTGAAAGAGAACATAAAGGTTGTAGATTAATTATTTATGAAAAAAAGAAATTTTTTTTAATCTTTTTTGAAAAAAACGAGGGAAAAACTCTTGCAATTATCATAATTATTGATTAAAATCAAATTCAACTTCAGAAAATTCTGAAAATTATGAACTTAAGGGGAAGAGGAAAATGAAAAAGTGGGCCTTTGGATTGGTAGCAGTGTGTGGTGTCTTATTAGCCGGATGTACGACAGGAGGCACGAGTAACACAGGAGAAAGTACTTCCTCGAATGGAACAGCAGCAGCGGAACAGATCTTCAATGTTGTCGTCCAGCAAGAAATGCCTAGTGCAGATCTTTCTCTTGCAACTGATACGATCAGCTTCAGTGCATTGAATAATGTCTATGAAGGATTGTATCGTTTGGATGCTGACAGTAAGCCGCAACCTGCTGGAGCTGCTGAACTCGCAGAAGTGAGTGAAGATGGATTGATCTACCGATTGAAATTGCGAGAAGATGCTAAGTGGTCGAATGGTGATCCTGTAACAGCTGCGGATTATGTTTACGGCTGGCAACGGACAGTAAAAGCCGAAACAGGCTCAGAATACGCTTATTTGTTTGCCCCAGTCAAGAATGCTGAATCGATCACTGCAGGAAAAACAGATCCTAGCGAGTTAGGGATCAAAGCAGTCAGTGAGTACGAATTAGAGATTACTTTAGAAAAAGCAACCCCCTATTTTGATTATTTACTCGCTTTCCCATCTTTCTTCCCGCAAAATCAAGGAATTGTGGAAGAAAAAGGCGATCAATATGCAACGACCAGTGATAATTCTGTGTACAATGGCCCATTTGTTTTGACAGGATTTGATGGACCGGGTACAGATACGGAATGGTCCTACGAAAAGAATGATCAGTATTGGGACCAAGAAAATGTTAAATTACAAACCATCAATGTCAGTGTTGTCAAAGAATCTGCGACATCGTTGAATCTATTCCAAGATGGTCAAGCAGACGATGTGATCTTAACAGGAGAATTGGCGCAGCAAATGGCAAATGATGAAGCTTTTGTTTCAGAGCCTTTGGCCCGGACCTCTTATATCGAATTGAATCAGCGAGAAGAAAATTCTCCATTCCGTAATGAAGATTTGCGAAAAGCAATTTCTTATGCAATCGATCGTGATGCACTTGTATCCTCCATTCTGGGGGACGGATCTCTAGCTTCGACAGGATTGATTCCAGAAGGTATGACTTTCAGCCCGACGGATAACAAAGATTTTGTTGAAGATGCTGGCAGTGTGATCGAATACAATGAAGACAAAGCGAAAGAACACTGGGAAAAAGCCAAAGCAGCTTTAGGAATCGATTCATTAGATTTTGAAATCTTGGCTTCTGATACCGATTCGACTAAAAAAGCGATCGAGTATGTCCAAAGTGCAATCGAAAGTACATTGGATGGTGTGAAAGTCAGTTTGAGTCCGGTACCTTTTTCTGTTCGGCTAGATCGTTCCAACAACGGAGACTTTGATGTTGTAATGGGCGGATGGGGGGCCGACTATGCAGATGCCAGCAGCTTTACAGATCTGTTTGTTACTGGAAATTCCTATAACCGTGGTCGTTGGAGTAATCCAGATTATGATGCAGCAGTGAATGCCGCTGCTTCAACCCATGCGGGAGATCCTGAAGCTCGTTGGCAAGATCTGCTAGAAGCAGAAAAAATCATTATGGCAGAACAAGGTGTCATTCCTGTTTACCAAAACGTGGAAGCCCATTTGCGGGCGCCAAAAGTCAAAGGAGTCGTTTCTCATGGTGCAGGTGCGCAATATGATTACAAATGGGCTTCTATTGAAGAGTGAGTAGCATTGAATTAAGCAGTTAATCGGCAAGAAGTAAAAAATCCTCTTATCGTCAAACATTCTTGGCGAGTGTGCTTCAGAGTGAAAAACGATGGGAGGAATTTTTTAGATTATCAGAAAATCTTTGTAGCTACTTACACAAAGTTAGTGGAAACAACGATAAAACAGAGAATAAAAAAACACAGAAAAAACCTTGGAGATGAATAAAATCAAATCCAAGGTTCCTTTTTCGAAAGTGTTTTTCACAAAGAAAACAGTAAAAAATTATTCGCTGACTTTCACGTCACCTGTAACAGATGCGCCTTCTTTATCAAGTGTTGCTGAATCTTGAATTTCTTTAGAAGCGAACGTGATGTTTCCTTCAACTTTAGTGCCGTTCAATACGAAGCCTTTTGCATTTACTTCGATGTCGCCTTTCACTACACCGTTAACGATGTTGAAGTTTTCTGAGTTAACAACTAATTTAGGAACAGTTACAGTGTATTCAGCAGTTACTGTACGGTTTTCATCTTGAGAGTACAATGCAAATTTACGGTAGATATCATTTGCATCGTCCCCTTTGTCATGGAATTCGCCGTCAACTGTCAAATCTTTGTCGAAAGTCATGTTGTCTGTAACAGCAACGATCCAGTTACCGTCTGCGCTCAATGCTTTTTCAATGACTGAAGTTTGGTCACTTACTGAAGCTGTTGAAACAACATCATCTGTTGATGCAGTTGTTGCAGTTGAAGCAGCAGTTGATGAACTTGCAGTTGTATTGTTATCAGAACTACATGCAGCTAGAAGAGTTCCTCCCATTAGCAATGAAGCAGCGATTAAAGTGATTTTTGTTTTTTTCATGTTACCTTCTCCTTTGTATGCCCATAGTTTTCTTAAAAACAAAATGATTATACCATAGAGGGGTTTAGTTTGTGAAACAAAAAACATAAATGAGGAGAAATTTAATAAATATCAAGCAATTCTTACTGAAAATATCATAATCCAGTTTCAAGAAAGAAAAATTTATGAGAAAGGCAGCTTTAATGGAAATTATCTTTACAGGGATGAGAAGGACATCTATGAATCAATTTACGTTTCAGCGAGTCATTGGGGATTTTCTCTACTAACTTTTAAATAATTTTACTTTTAAATAGAACTAGAATAAAAAGAAGGCTAAAAATTTCCTTAAAGTTTCCAGAGACAAGTTTGATAAAATAAAAGAATTGTTCGGTGCATGTTTCTGCAAGAGGCAAGTATCGATTGGCGTTGAATCTTGTACTTGAAACCATAGCCTAGATAGCACTGTCTTAGAATTCGCTATTTTACATGTTCTTATGTACGCAAAAGCGTCGCGTGTTCTACAAATATTCTACAAAGCGCAAAGGATATGTGAAAGGAATAAGGTGGTAAAAGAGCTATAGACAGGATTAGAAAAGCTGTTGCCAAGGAAAACTTAAGGTTTTACGAGTATCGAAAAAGAAAAGCGGCATTATCATTGCTATTTTTCTTCTGGCATGGTATTCTATAAAAGTAAAGTTCTGATATGTTAATACTTGTTTATCTTTTGATACGCACTTCAATTACACATCATTTTCTATTACAAAAATAAACACACACGATGTGTAATATGGAGGTATACGTTTATGAATAACGGTACAGTAAAATGGTTTAATGCAGATAAAGGTTTTGGATTTATTACAGGTGAAGATGGCAATGATGTATTTGCACACTTTTCAGCTATCCAAGGCGACGGCTTCAAAACTTTAGATGAAGGTCAAGCAGTGACTTTCGACGTTGAAGAAGGCCAACGTGGCTTACAAGCAACAAACATCGTTAAAGCATAATAACAACTTTTAAAAGAAGACCGGCAATGGTCTTCTTTTTTTGCTTTAAAGTAAAAAAATCATTTCCGGAAATTATTTTCTTGACCTGGTGATCTCCAAGGAAAAATGAAGGAATGAGTCAATGAATCTCAAAAAAAGACTGCGTCTGTATACTAGACGCAGTCTTTTTTGTTGGCGATGGCCTTCGCTTTTTGATCTCTAGATGAAACGTGACAAAAATTCTAATCAATTTCTGGCAAACTGACTATTGTAGAGTTGGGCGTATAATGAAGGTTTTGCTAACAGTTCCTCATGTTTGCCTTGCTCAATGATTTGTCCTGCTTCCATCACAAGGATCAAATCAGCATTCTTGATCGTGGAGAGGCGATGGGCAATGACAAAGCTTGTTCGATTTTTCGTCAATGTGTCCATTGCTGTTTGGATCATTTGTTCGGTTCGGGTATCAACACTGGAAGTCGCTTCGTCCAGAATCAAAATAGCTGGATCTGCCAAAATTGCACGAGCAATCGTCAAAAGTTGTTGCTGTCCTTGTGATAGTTCGGTTTCGGATCCTATGATCGTCTCGTAGCCCTTCGGCAGTGTCCGAATAAAATGATCGCATTGTGCTGCTTTTGCGGCGGCAATGATTGCCTCTTTCGTTGCATCTTTTTTGCCGTAAGCAATATTCTCTGCAATCGTTCCTTCAAACAACCATGTGTCTTGTAAAACCATCCCAAATTTTTTGCGAATGTCTGTGGCTGAGAAATCCGTCATATCGTAGCGATCGATCCGGATCTTGCCTCCATTCAGTGGATAGAAGCGCATCAGCAAGTTGATCAAAGTTGTCTTGCCGGCCCCAGTAGGCCCCACGATGGCTACAGTCTGTCTAGGTGCAACTTGTAGGTTCACATGTTGCATCAATAATTTATCTGGAGAATAACCGAAAGAAACATCTTCAAAATCGATTCTCCCCGACAATTCTTCTGGGACTGCAAGAGGGTGTTGGGTTTCTTTTTCTTCTGGATAATCCAAAATCTCAAAGATCCGTTCCAATGACGCTAATGCACTTTGTAACGTATTAATAATATAAGAAGCTTGTGTGATCGGTTCGGAAACTTGATTGGTATATTGCAAGTAGGCTTGGATCAACCCGATGGATAACTGTCCATTGATTACCATCATTCCACCAATCACAGCACTTACGACAAACCCGATTTGGTTGATAAAGCGAATGAACGGATTGATCGCATAGCTAGCAAATTGTGCTTTACGAAAAGCATGAAATTGCTTTTCACTTAATTCGTGCATTTCTGAAGCGACAGCAGATTGCTGATTGTAGGATTTGATCAATAAATGGGCAGTATAAAACTCTTCTGCCCGGCTACCGACTGCTCCCAATGTTGTCTGATTTTCTGAAAAGTAAACCAAATTTCGCTGAGCCAGTCGATGGGTAGCGAAAGCACTTATCAGTAGGATAATGATAATCCCTACAGTTAATAATGGACTGAGCCAAAACATCACACCAAGACCAAATAAGATACTGAGAGTGGCTGTAATGAGTTGCATCAATCCGACTTGAAGGACTTCAGAGACTTTATCCAGGTCTAGAATTGCTCGGCTTAAAATATCGCCTGTCTGATGCGTATCGTAAAATCGTACCGGCAACCGATTAAACTTGTGCGTCAATTCTTTTCTGAGGGTTAAGGTCAATGTTTCGCTGACACTTGCCATTGTGTATTCTTGTAAAAATGAAAATAGACTGATCATCAGCCAGGAGATGCCTAGAAGGAGCAGTGGCCATTTGATGACTTGCAAGAATTCACTTGGTTGCCAGCCTCCTTGCTGAAGCAAAGTGATGAGATTATCCAATCCTTGACCCAACAGTAATGGTGCGATTGTCATAAGTGTCGCGTAGCAGAGAGCAGAAATCAAAATCAGTCCGAAGCGGCTTTTTTGCTGGAATAATAATTGTAAGAGCCGCATGCTCGTATGTTTTAAATTTTTTGGTGCATCAGTTATTTTTTTGCTCATTTTTTTCTCCTCCTATTCCTTGCGAAGCCGCAAATTCTTGATAGGTGCTGCAGGTTTCCATCAGTTCTGAATGGGTCCCTTTTCCGACGATTTTTCCTTCATCAAGAACGATGATTTGATCAGCATCCATGACAGTTGCAACACGCTGTGCCACGATCACTACGGCTGAATCACGGACATAAGATTTTAATGCTCGCCGTAAATTTGCATCTGTTTGATAGTCAAGGGCCGAAAAACTGTCATCAAAAAAGTAAATGTGAGCGGGCTTTACTAATGCACGCGCTATACTCAAGCGTTGTTTTTGGCCGCCAGAAAAATTGCTGCCCTTTTGAGCAACGTGACTGTCGATCCCATCGGGTAGACTTTCGATAAACGACTCTGCTTGCGCGATTTTGACGGCCTGTGCTACTTGTTGCGGATCGGGATTGACAATCCCGAAAGTCAATGTGTCCCAGATCGATCCACTGATCAACAATGCTTTTTGAGGAACATAGCTGATAAATGATCGTAGTGCGACCTGTGAGACTTCTCGAATATCACGATCATATAATGTGATTGAGCCGTTAGAAACGTCTTTTAACCGCAAAAGTGCTTTGGCGATCGTACTTTTTCCTGATCCGGTGCCGCCAACAATCGCAGTGGTCTGTCCGCGATGGATCTCAAAATCAATATCTTCCAGTACGGGTTCCTCTGCCCCAGCATAGGTGAAGGAGACATGATGAAAGGCAGCTACTAATGAGCTTTCTTTTGGCAAGATTGGCTGTGGACCGTCTGTCATCGTTTCTTCTTCAGACAAAACTTCTTCAATCCGCTGCAAGGATGTCAATCCTTTTGGGATCATGACGATCACCATTGCTGCCATGGTCAAAAACCAAAGGCTCAAAACGGTATATTCGATGATCGCAGTGATACTGCCGATGGGCAGGTTTCCTGAGAGACTTTGGAAACCGCCGAATCCCAAAATACTTAGAATGGACAGCCCCATGAAAAAGTGTACGGCTGGATTCAAAACAGCGAATAAACGATTGACTTGGATCATCACTTTTGCGTACCCTTCAAAGGTTTGGTCTGTCCGCTTTTTTTCGAAACTAGCTTTGTCAAAGGCGCGAATCACCCGTACGCCTGTATAGGTTTCACGCAAAATCCGCATCATAGTATCTACTTTTTTCTGCGTTTTCTTTGCCAAAGGGATTGCTTGATAAATGACGAAAAGTGCGACGATCGAGAAACAAGCAATTGCTGCAATAGGGATCCACACCATTCGCCAAGATACACTACCTGTTAAAATAATCGAAGCCAAAATGATCAGTGGAGCGGGAAGAATCATTTGTAAAGCCATCATCAAGATTTGTTGAATGTTATTGATGTCATTCGTTGTTCTTGCAAGCAAGGTTGGTGTACCATATTTTTCAAAACTAGAGATCGCAAGCTCCTGTATTTTGTTGAATAGTTTGATCCGAAGATGATGTCCGAACTTCCCTGCTAGATGGGCAGAAAAATAACTAGCACTGACAGCAATCACACCAGTTCCTAGTGCAACAGCCAGCATCCAGCCCCCATAGCGGATGATAGCTGATTGATCTTGTTTTAAAATGCCTTCATCAATGATCTTGGCTACAAAATAGGGAAGAAAAAGTGTCCCGAAAGAATGGCTCAGCATAAATAAAAAAGTACCTAGAAATAGGCGTTTTTCGGTGAAAAAAAATTGTTTTAATTGTTTCATAAAAATTCCCTCCAATTACGTCGTTCTGTGCTAGAATAAACTGTAACGTAACGTAACAGTCAATAGGAGGGAGGCATTTTTTTTGAAAAAATTTTTGACCATCAGTGAACTTGCGGCTTATGGCGGTGTTAGTCGTCGTACACTGCTTTATTATGATCAAATCGGGCTGTTCAAACCTAAACAGATCGGTGAAAACGGGTATCGTTATTACGGATTTGAACAGTGTGCGGAATTAGATGTGATTTTGGTCTTGCGAGCATTGGATATGTCCTTAGAGGAAATCCAAACATTTCTAAGAAACCGCAATCCTGAGACGATGCAAAAAGAGTTAATCATCCGTCGTAAAGAAGTAGATCAGAAAATAACGGAACTAGAGGAACATAAAGCCGTTTTGGATCGGTTCATTTCGCGATTTGAAAAAGTACAGACAGCCGATTTTACCAATATGACTTATAGTTATCGGTCAGAAGAATATTTTGCTGTTTCTGAAGAAATCAATGAGTATGATGAGACTTCGGTCTTTCAGGCTTTTTCACGTTTTTATCCTTATTTAGATTACAAGGATTTATTTAGTGGCTACCCCATCGGTTATTTAGTAGAAGGATCTGCATTCGATCAAGAGTCGATCCATGAAGCTCCTTACCGTGCATTAGTGATGATTCCCAAAGAACGACTGCCTCTGTACTCGGATCAGGCAATTATTTGTAGACCAGCAGGAAATTATGTGTCGGGATTCGTTAGAGGGGAGATCCATCATTTAAAAGATTTTACAAAACGATTCAAAGCCTATCTGGAATCAGCTAATTTACAGATAGATGGAGATATCTGGGAACTGATGTGGCAAGATGATGTATCCACGGATCAAAAAGAACAGCAGATTTTTGAAGTGATGTTGCCTGTTAAGGAAAGAATACCAAGCTAAATCTACACAAGAATGGAGAGAGGAAGTCTGTTGACGACATTTTTGCCAAAATGTGTTATACTGATTGAATACGAGAAATATTTTTGTACCAACGTTATCTTGTTTTTAGGAAATTTATTCAAAACTGGCGTAACTTCAGAGTTACAAGGATGCAGTAGAGGTTAGGGATTGCATCGTTTAAATGAGAAATAAATAATAGTAGTAATAGTCTGCTTCAACTTTCAAAGAATAAATATTGCATCGTTAGATAGCCTTCCCGTCTTATGACAGGAAGGCTATCGTTCATTTTATGGGAAGTGTCAGCGCATTATCTGGACTCTTATCTTCCAATAGCGAGTCAACATATTGTTTTAGAAAATAAGAATATGTTGCCAGCAGCTGGTATTCTTCAGAATGTCGAATCGTTTCTTTTTCTTCTTGCGAATAAACGTCGTCACCAGTAAATAACGCTGCATTCATCTTTGCAATAAATGTACATAATGTGTTGATTTGTTCTTCTGTCAATTCAGTAACAGATGCGAGCTGTTGGCGCACCATTTTAGTTGTATCTTGTTGAAAGATGGTTGCTTGATAGTTGCTATACTGCAAAAGTTGAGGATCTTTCCGCTTATTCTTAGCAGCCCATTGGTCCAAATCAATCACCTTTTTTTCGTAGTTGATCGTTTTATCAGTAAGTGTTACGACCCCATAGCCAAGTTCTTGTGTGGAATAAGAGCCGGTGACAATTTCCTGAATACCAGAGGGTCCTTCTGTAATATCTTGGATATGGATGTGCCCAGAAAAAATCGCTGGTACCTGATAAGCAGTGAGTAATTGCTGCAATTGCGCCGAGTTATCTAAAATATAACCTTCTTTCAACAATGAATTATGTTCCAGAAGATTATGGTGCATGAAGAGAAGTGGTGTCTGCTGCTGTTGTTTAGCTGCTTCTAGTTGATCCTTCAGCCATTCTAAGGTGCTTTCTTTCAAGCGGCCATTCGTAGTTGGCTGGTTCCAATTCACTTGTTCTTCATAAATACATGAATCAAGTAATACTAAGCGATACTGGTCATTGAGATTGATGCTATAGCTTAATGAGGTCCGATCAACACTGTCAGCTTTCTCGTAGCCTTCGGAAAAAATATCTTTGAAATCTTGCGGGCTGATTTGATCGGCATAAAATTCCTTATCCCCATCAAAAATTCTGGCCCAACCATTGTAAATCTCATGATTGCCGGGCAAACTCAGTACCATGATCGAAGCTTCTTGTAATGGTGCCAATAACTCGGCAAGAGATTCTGCACTTGCTTTCTCTCCATTCAATGTCATGTCCCCTGTCAAGATCACTCCTGTTGGCCGTTTTTCTAGGGCTTCAGCAACAAAAGCTTCCAAACTTTCTGCCTGATAGCGCATTTCTTTACCAGCGGCACCTTCAGCAAACTGGTTGAAGGCTATACCATTATCGTGAAGTGCTGACGACAGGAAATGAACATCGCTTAGCAGCCAAAATTCGCTTTCTGAATCTTGCTGCAACACACTGTTCGCTTTTTTGGTCGTCCAAAGAGCAAGCAAAAGTAAGCCGCAAACCAAAATGCTACTGATCCAGATAATTATTTTTCTTTTGGAAATGATGCTTCCTCCTTTCGAGCGGTATTCTTCCTATTATAGGAAGAGAAAACTTGCTTGTCACTTAGAAAGGATCAAGTATTTTGCTTACACGGTATCTTCTTTAATGAAAAAAGAAACGGATAAAGAGAGGGCCAAAAGAGAGAAAAAAGGGGATTCACACTGTAAAAAAGCAAATTTTTTGGTTTTTTCAGGAGTTTTTGGACTACCTGAAAAATAAAAAAGCGCTTTTTTATCGATTTCTTTTTTTGAAAAACATTTTAAAAATGCTGTTTTATCAAGCTTTATAGCTAGCATAGAAGAATATTTCTGATAAGAATTGTCTTTGAAACATTTTTGTAACATTCCTTTTATCTGTATGTCATATGCTTATGTTAGAATTCATTTGTCGTTAAATCGAACTTTAAATTTTCTTATATTAAGTAAATTTTTTATTAAGACAACTAATTTACACAAAAAGCGCTAGTCGGAGGAAAAACGAGTGAAGAAAAGTTTGTTATCAGCATTAATGGTGTGTTCTCTAACATTAACAGCAGTTGCAGGACCAGGATTAGTATCAGCAGATTCCATTGATGATCAAATCGAACAACAAAATCAAAAAATCGATTCCCTAAAAGGACAACAAGCAGATGCTCAATCACAAATCGATTCTCTAGAAGCAGAAATTGATTCAGTGAGTGCAAAAGTCAGTGACTTAGAAGCTAAACAAGTTGCACTAGGTAAAGAAGCAGAAAAATTGCAAGATAAAATTGCCACTTTAAAATTACGTATCGCAAAACGTGAAGAAGCTATCAAAAAACAAGCACGTGATGTGCAAGTAAATGGTCAAAGCACAAACTTTATCGATGCAGTTCTAGAAGCAGATTCTTTGACGGATGTTATTGGTCGAGTACAAGCCATGACAACAATCGTAAATGCCAACAATGATCTAGTTGAGCAGCAAAAACGCGACAAAGAAGATGTTGAACAAAAAGTAAAAGAAAATGAAAGCAAAATTCAAGAAGTAGCAGCAACTCAAGCTGAGCTGCAAAATCAAAAAGATGCATTGGCTACAAAACAAGCAGACCTGAATGTGTTGAAAGCTAATTTAGCTGCTGAACAAGCAACAGCTGAAAAAGACAAAGATGCGTTGAACAAGAAAAAACAAGAAGCGGAAGCTGAAAAAGCACGTGTCTTGAAAGCTCAACAAGAAGCAGCGGCTGCTAAAAAAGCAGAAGAAGCAAAACAGGCAGCAGCATTGAAAGAAGCGCAAGAAAAAGCAGCTGTTACAGAAGATGTTCAAACAAGTACAACGAAGACAGAAAGTTCTTCAGATACTTCTGTTGTTGAAACAGCAACTGCTGGATCATCAAGCAGCTCAAGTTCATCAAGTAATAGTTCAAATTCATCAAACAGTTCTTCATCAAATACAAATAACAGCAATAATTCTACAGTCAATACCGGTGGTAGTGGTAAAGACCACTCATCATCAGGTAACATGTATGCAGTAGGACAATGTACATGGTATGTTAAAAATCGCGCACCATGGGTTGGTACTTACTGGGGAAATGGTGCCCAATGGGGTGCATCAGCAGCAGCTGATGGATACACAGTGAATGGAACACCAGCCGCTGGAGCAGTTGTTGTCTTTGCCGCAGGCCAATCCGTTGGCGGAGAGTGGACAGCAGATGGTACGTATGGACACGTAGCCTATGTGGAATCTTATGATCCTGCAAGCAACACCATTACGATCTCTCAAGGTGGAATGGGCTTCCCTTCACCTACAGGACCAAACACAGCAACAATGAATGCATCCGGTTATACTTACATTCATCGTTAATCAATAGATTTAACCACTAATGATTCGTCATTAGTGGTTTTTTTGTATCTGCAAATAGCGGACGCTGCTCCAACTATTCCAACTGACAGTTGGGCTTCAATGCTCTACTGTTGTTAAAATTTATGTAAAAAAGCCTTCCGCGCTTGAATAAAACAATTGAATTGGAACAACTGACACGAACTTCCAGGGTTGACGATCGCTGCAATTTCAATTATTGGACAAATGTTGTGACGAAATTATTCCGTCTAGTTCTAATCCCATGGGAAATCTTTGCATCTACGTTTTTAAGATCATAGAAGAAGACAAGTAAGATTATCACAAAGGGATGCGGATCAACGAAGAAGAGTCGGAGGTTGAAGGGACAAGTCAAAAAGGCTTAGGGTAAATAAAGTGAAACTTCATTTATCCTAAGCCTGGACAGATGCATTTGCTCAAATAGACAAAAAGGTATTTTTTTCTAAAAAAACTTAGTTGTTAAGTGCTGGATCTGGCAGTAGTTTGATTCTGGGCTTTATTCAAGAATCAATGGTTTTCGGATTAGAAAAAGGCACTAAGTTCTTTTTTATAAGTAACCAGCATACTTTCCATGCCACGGGACAGCAGTGTATACAATATTCGCTTGTCTTGTGTTGTATAGAATTGTTCGTTTGAAACGTCATAAAGAATGACATGATCAAATTCTCTTCCTTTAGCGATGTCAATCGAATAAACAGGAAAGGGGAGTTGATTTGTCTGTCCTTTGAGATATTCTTCCAAAAAAGCAGCCTCCTTATGGCTCTTTGTCAGTATCGTATATTGCCTTCCCTTTTTTATGAAAGGCGTGATAGTTGCCAGCCATTCCAACTCATTTTCAAAACGAATAAATCGGGGAGGCTCTCCGACCGGGCGAACAGGCATGATCGACATAGTTGTATGGTTGGCAAGCTTTGCAAACAATTTAGTAATTTCACCACTGGAACGGTAGCTAGTTCGTAAGTCATAGCGTGTGACTGATCGATTGTTAGCCTCAAAGATTTCTTGAATCTCTCTAAAATCAATCGCAGAATTAAAAATTGCTTGATTTTCATCCCCAACCATGGTGAAGGCTGCTCGGGGAAATAGTGTCAATAACAGCGTACACTGAGCGGGTGTATAATCTTGGATTTCATCGATCAGCAAAAAAGCCAGCGAGGGTACAGGAAGTTTCTCGATAAATAGGTGTCGGTTGAATAAACGAATTACTGCTTCATCTAACGTGATAGTAGAATGTTTCAGATAAGGCTGTTGGGTGAACGCCGTATAATAGTGTTCTAAAAATTGATCCTCATCGATCCAGCTATTCTGTTTCAATTGTTCATCAACGACTTGATACCTCATTCGCAATAATTGTTCAGTATACTTTTGAATACTGGAGGGAGAGTCGTCTTCAATCAAATGACCAAAGTATCGTTGCTGCTGCTGTTCAGAAAGTGCTAATACTTGATCTTGCAAGTGGTTCTTTTTGGCATTTCTGATCAATTGTGACTCCCACTCACTTATTAATCGTTTCTTGGTTGCTTGCAATCGCTCGATCATAGGGAGTTGTGGTGTAGATTGATAGATTGACTGAATCTTTTCTTTGGCTATAACGACTTTACCCTTTCGAAGGATTGAGTGAAACGAAGGTTCGATCAGGGCTGTCTTGCTGGCTGATTCTTGCAGAAAGGCCACAAACTCATTGCTGCGGAGCGTTTCTGTTTGAAAAGAAGTAGGTTCTTGTAAACGGGAAAAATAGGCTTCCTCATTTTCTAAAGGAACTGTATTTGCTTCTTGCAGCAAATACGAGCAAAATTGACGAATCGTCTGATTTAAAGGATTTTTTTCACCTAATGAAGGCAAGACATCTGAGATATAGTGGATAAAATCTTGATTGGGTGAAAGGATCAGTACATTGTCAGATGTGATCTGACTACGGTATTGATACAATAAATAAGCGACCCGTTGCATAATAACTGAGGTTTTTCCACTACCGGCTACTCCATTGACCAATAAGGTTTGACTTGATTGGTCACGAATGACTGCATTCTGCTCTCTTTGGATGGATGCTGTGATGTCGCGCATTTTTTTGCCGTCGTTCTTTTCTAGTGCGGTCAATAAGACATCATCTTGGATCGCGACAGAAGTATCGAAAAAGCGGATCAGTTTATCATGAGCGACAATTAATTGCCGTCTATTTTTAATAGATACAGCAATTTCATGTTCATTGACTTGGTAAGAAGAATCTCCTAACGTATTGTTATAAAAAAGCTCAGCGATTGGAGAGCGCCAATCATAGACTAAGTTATGACTATCTTCATCTGCAAAGCCGTTGATGCCAATATAAAAGGATTCAGCGGATTCACCATCAAGAAAGTCAACGACTATTTTCCCGAAATAGGGTGACTGGAGCAAACGTTCTACGGCTGCCAGTTCTTTTTCGGCTGTTTGCAAACTCAGATTCATTTGGTCAATTTCACGATTTTTGCTCTCAATGGCAGCATAAGTTTCCAGACTGTCTGACAAGTTATCAAAATTGAGTCGAATATCCGTGCCAATTGTTTGGAGGTCTTGCAAATGGCTTGCGTAGCCTTTATCCAGAAAAGAGCGTAGGGCTTTTTTTCGAGTGATCATTTTTTGATAAACAAAAGATAAATGACGTTTCTCTAATATGCGTTGCTTTTCCATCTGTTTTCACATCCATTTCCCAGAGTATGTTTCATTATACGAGGTGGCGGCAAAAATACTAGTCTGTTTTTTACTCGTTTTTTCCTGTATAATAACTATAGGGAAAAGAATTGCTGATAGAATTATTAATCAGCAATTCTTTTTTGTTTTTAAAAATAATAAAGGCTAACTCCATACCTAGCTAACGGGAGACTGTAGTTTTCAGCAAAGTAAATTGACTTTTGGTCTATTCGCCTACTGTTCTTTGATTCATGTTCAAAAAAACTAACTCTTTCTGCTTGTATTTCTATGTGTAACAACTATACTGATAACAAGCAGAAAATGCAATTTAATGAGTAGCGGAGGAATGTCAGTATGTCATTATTATTATCGCCAGTTGAACTGGCGGGGTTATCGTTAGAGAATCGTGTTGTCCTTTCACCAATGTGCATGTATGAAGTGAAAAAAGAGGATGGGATTGCCACGCCATTTCACTTTGTTCACTATGGTGCTCGTGCATTAAGTAAAGTTGGCTTGCTGATCATTGAGTCAACTGCTGTGGAAGCAGATGGACGAATCACCAAGAATGATCTTGGTTTATGGAATGAAGCGCAACAAGTTGAGTTATCAAAACTCGTTGCATTGCTTCATGGTTTCGGTAGCAAAGTGGGGCTTCAGTTGAACCATGCTGGGCGCAAAGCAGCGGATGCAGGTTACCCAATAGCACCTAGCGCCGTTCGCTTTAACGAAAGCTATGCTGTTCCTCACGAAATGACGCTTACTGAAATCAATCGTGTCCAAGAATCCTTTGTGGCAGCAGCCAAACGTGCGCAAGCTGCTGGCGTAGACATGATTGAATTGCACGGAGCTCACGGATATTTGATTGATCAATTTCTCTCACCAATCGTGAATCAGCGGACAGATGAATATGGCGGATCATTAGCAAGCCGCTATCGTTTCGTCAAAGAAATTGTTCAAGCGGTTCGAGCTGTCTTTGATGGGTCACTTTGGATGCGGTTGTCGTTAACCGATTATGAAACAGAGGATAAACAAAATTCAATCACAGAATGGCAACAAATTGGACAGTGGCTTGAAGCAGATGGGATTGATTGTTTAGATATCTCTACGGGCGGTTTGTTAGATAGAAAGCCAACGATCCCGGTTTATGAAGGGTATCAAACACCTTTTGCAACAGCTATGAAAGCAGCTGTTAAGATCCCAGTGGCTACCGTTGGGATGCTGGATAACCCTAATTTATGTGAACACATTCTGCAAACCAAGCAAGCGGATTTAATTTTACAAGGACGAGCGTTGATTAGAAATATTCACTGGTTGGCAGATGCCGCTACCCAGCTCCACGATCGCTCATTTCAACCTTATAATGATTCCTATGGGCGAGGAATCAAAAGATAACCGAAAACACAGTATGTTTACACGTACTGTGTTTTTATTTTTTTAACTAGTATGCTTTACATACTAGATGCTTTTTGATATACTCAAATCAACTAATAGGTAAAACATACTAGTAGAAGATGATTCATGGAGGTGAAAGTCGTGAAAGAAACGCAGTTGTTAAAGGGCGTCTTAGATGGTTGCGTCTTGCAGATTATTTCAAAAAAAGAAATTTATGGCTACGAACTTGTACAAGAATTGAGAGGATATGGTTTTGAAACGATCGTTGGCGGTACGATTTACCCCTTACTTCAGAAACTGGAGAAACAACGTTTGATCAAAGCTGAACTGAAAAAATCACCAGATGGACCAGACAGGAAATATTTTTCATTGACAGAAGCTGGAGAAGAGTACCTAAACAGCTTTAAACAACAGTGGGAAAACCTAGTGAGTAAAGTAGAACGAATTATTGAGGAGTGAGAACATGAATAAGAAAAAACAACTAGCTTATTACCGAGACAAAACAAATGAGATTTCAAAACAACTGTCAGCAAGCAATCAGAAATATTTTGAAGATTTGAGAGAGTATTTACTTTTTTCTAGCCTGTTTCAAGATGAATATGCTGTGGTTGCTCAAGTCTATGAGATAGCCAATGATTTACTTGAAGCCCAAAATCATGGTGAAACAGCAGAAGAATATTTTGGGAAAAATCCTAAAGAAATGGCAGATGAGCTGTTGCGTAACACACCCAAAAGCCGTTTGATCGATCAGTTGAATTTGATTTATATTATGGTCGGCGCCTCATGGCTGGTCAAACTGTTTAATGACTTTTCTTCTGATAGTGTCTTGCAGTTAAATCTTTATTCTTATGTGACAACTGCTGTTTTTTCAGTCGTTTTGGTCATCCTCTTTTTCTTTGGGGTGCAAAAAACGATTTATTTAAAGCAAGGTTTTTTTCAGAGTAAGTTAAAGAAATTTCTGGTTTTGTGGGTGATAGCGATGGTCTGGATTGGTGGTTTGGTTTTACTGAATCTATATACCCCTAACCTTTTTGTGGTGACGTTATCTTATCCAATGGATATGGTGCTAATGTTGGTGCTATTAGTCGCTGCCTGCGCCTTGATTTTCTTGCGCAAGGAAAAAGACTTTTATCCCGTCGCCTTTATGCTAACGATTTTCGTTATACTTGGAATCCTTCAACGATGGGCCTCCAAAGAGAATTTGACAAATGATAATCGGTTTAAAGGGCTGTTGATTGCATTGCTTGTGGCAGCTTTTGCTGTTTATATCCTTTGGACCAGACGTTCTGTAAAAGATAAGTAAGCCGTGATCGAGAATACGAACAGAAAAATCGTAGATCTTACAATCCTGGATTGGTGAAAACGTCATAAGCCATCTTTTATGCCATTCATGCTACACTAGTTATAGCTGAATGGAGGGAACGTATGGCGATTACAACAGATCATTTTTTTCATGGCAATACGAAGAAAGCTGCATTTTTTGAAGGATGGTATTTCAAACATCAAATTGGGGATGAGGTGTATGCATTTATTCCGGGGCTATCGATTGAATCGGATGGAAGAAAACAGCCATTTATTCAAGTGATCAGCCATGAAGGCTCCCATTATTTTCCTTTTAGTGAAGCGGAATTTTCAGCTGCTGAAGATCAGTTATTAATTAAGATCGGGGAGAATCACTTTAGCGAACAGGGAATTTCGTTATCATTAGAGAGTGCGGAATTATCAGTTAAAGGCACATTGACCTACGGTGCCTTTCATCCAATATCTCGGAGTCGCTATGCCCCAAGTATTATGGGGCCATTTTCCTACCTTTCATTTATGGAATGCTACCATGGTATTTTAAGTATGGCTCATAGCCTCTCGGGAACTTTGCTATGGAATGAGCAGTCACTTGATTTCTCTGAAGGAATCGGGTATCTCGAAAAAGACTGGGGAACCTCGTTTCCAGCTGCCTATCTATGGGTACAATGCAATCAATTTGAAGCGTCTGATGTCCGATTCTTTTTCTCAGCAGCAGACATTCCTTTTTTAGGAACGGCTTTTTTAGGGATTATTTCAGTCTTACAAATAGGGGATAAAGAATATCGCTTGGCAACGTATTATGGTGCCCGCTTAGATTCTGTGACTCGCAAACAAGGTCGATTAGTGATTATTGTTAGGCAAAAAGGGCTTGAACTAACGATTGAAGTTGCAGAAAAAGAGGGCCATTCCTTGATGGCACCAACGGATGGTGTCATGAATCGAATTATTCGGGAAAGTGCCAGTACGGAGATTTTGCTGACGTTGATAGAAAATGGTCAGACGATTTTCCGACAAACGGGTTTCTCTGCCGGTTTTGAAGAATCCGGCATCGTTCGTGGATATACCTATTAAGAATAAAGAGTGAATCCGCTGACATCATGTCAGCGGATTTTGCTATAATGGAATTATCCTAATTTTGGAGGCGGGTAAATGAAAATAAAAAAAGAGTCGTTGTTTGAGTTGAAGAGTGTGGCACAGCCAGTAGCTGCTGGTGAGCGCATATTCTATCTTGAGAATACAATCAATGAGGAAAAGAATTGCTATGAATCGGAGATATTCAGTGTTGATCGAGAGACAAAAGAAAGGCAGGTATGGGGCAACCAATTAAAAAATAGTACCGAGCTAAAAGTTTCTCCCGATGAAAAATGGCTGAGCTTTCTGTCGACAGAGAAAGAAACAGAAAAAAATCAACTAATGATTATGCCGTTAAACGGTGGACGAGCTTCTGTCTTAGTAGCAGAGCAGGGAATCAGCAATTATTTTTGGACAGACGATGCTACAGCGGTCTATTATCAAGTCTCAGCAGATAAATCAAAAGAACGAGTGGATGACTCTGAGAAAAAATACGATACGTCAAAAGAAAAAGCTGCTGAAAACGATTTTCCTAAAATAAAAATGACGACCAAATTAGGCTATCAAGCAGATGGTGCGGGCTTTTTATCTGAGAAAATCACGCGAGTAAAGAAAGTCTTATTAACGACGAAAGAATCAGCAACTATTTTTGAAACAGATCTGGAAATCCATCTTGAAGCAATCATGGAAAAAGAGCAAGGTCTACTCTATACCGCAGAGACGAAACCCGAACGAGAATGGCATTATGGAAGTATGCTGTATGCGTATGATCTGACAACGAATCAGCATCACTCATTTGAATCTGATCTGCCTGAAGGGACTTATTCTTTTGCTGCTTTATCTGGCAACCAATTGCTGCTTTTGGGGAATGACCTAACCTATGGATTTGTTACCCAGGAAGATCTTTATCTCATGGACCTTGAAACAAAGGAAGTAGTCAACCTCTCAAATGAACAAGACCTTGCCATCGGCAATACGATCATCGGTGATTTTCAACAAAAAAATCGTGGTGTTTCAGTAACCTGGATCAACAAACAACAGTTTATTGTACCAGTGACTACTCATGGAAAATTGCAATTGTACCGTGTCGATACGAAAGGACAATGGACATTACTATTTGACCAATTAATGGATATCACTGATGCAGCAAAGATTGATGAAACCCACTTAGCAATCACTTATTCGACACCAACGATCCCAAGTCGACTAGCGGTGCTTGACTTAACTAGTGGCGAGCTAGAACTAGTAGCTGATCCGAATGAAGCTCTGATGAATGACCTGTCGATCAGTGAACCGCAGCGCTTTTGGTATGAGGGAGCAGATGGTTGGCAAATCCAAGGATGGTATCTACCACCGATCGAGACCAGTCAAGAGCACCCTGCGATTTTATATATTCACGGTGGACCGCAAGTTTGCTATGGGGAGACGTTCTTTCACGAAATGCAAGTTCATGCAGCCAATGGTTACGGAGTGATTTTGCTGAATCCTCGCGGTGGGCAAGGCTATGGTCAGGAGTTTGTTCGCTCGATCCTAGGAGATTATGGCAATAAAGATTACCAAGACTTGCTCTTAGGTGTGGATGACGTGCTTAATCATCATCCAGAGATCGATCCCCAAAAAATTCATGTCGTTGGCGGTAGTTATGGGGGCTTTATGACCAATTGGATCGTAGGGCACACGGATCGTTTCTGCTCTGCCGTCACACAGCGGTCGATCTCCAATTGGATCAGTTTCTATGGAACCAGCGACATTGGACCATTTTTTGTAAAATATCAGTTGTTGCATGATTTAGATGAGTCTAAGAAACTCTGGGAAATGTCGCCATTAGCTTATGCAGACCGTGTGACTACCCCTACATTGGTTTTACATGGTGAAAATGATCTACGCTGTCCACAGGAACAAGGACAACAATTTTATACGGCATTAAAACGGAATGACATTGACACGAAATTGATCCTCTTTCCGCATTCTAGTCATGGCCTTTCTCGCAGCGGGTTGCCCAATTTACGCCTTGAACGGTTGTCGGCTATCACGGAATGGATGAAGACACACGAATAATAAAAAACAAGATACCAGTAAAGTATTGGATAATTACTAGAACAATTTTTAAGAAGTTGTTCTAAAATACCAGCTTGCGGGTATCTTATTTTTTTTGTTAAATCAAAGTTTTTAAAGAGAGAAACAGCTATTTTTATTTCTGGTATTTTATTAAATAGAATTTTTTTCAGAAACGATCAACGACTCATATGAAACATCTTTCATTTATAAAATAACAAAAATATAAAAAACTTCTTGAATCTTCTACTTTTCTATGATAAGGTTTAAAACGTAATCGTTACGTTTTGTTTTTTGAAGAGATTTTTGGAAGGAGTTTGAGGATGAGAAATAATATTATATTGGAATGTGTAGAAACCGGAGAACGACTCTATCTGACTAGCAAAAATCAGCGCAACACACCCTATCGATTGGAATTAAAAAAATATTCACCAAAACTACGGCGAAAAGCAATTTTTCGCGAAATAAAGAAGTGAGTAAAGAATACAGATGAATCTTAAAGAGAGAAGTAGGACGATAAAGGAGGAAAATGATTGGAAAAAACAGATCTGGCAAGTGCTTATCGCCGCTTGAAAAGTCCAAATATCAAGACTCGCAAGCGTGCGCTAAAAATTATCCATGAATACAAGCGGAACAAGAAAAAAATTAGCTAACGAAACTATTTTTCCAAGAAAGGATTAAAAAATGGCAGTACCAGCTAGAAAAACTTCAAAGGTAAAGAAAAACCGGCGGCGGAGAAATCAACAATTGAAGAAGCCAGCCATCCATTTTGACAGTACCAGTGGGAATTATACACGAAGTCACCATGTGTCATTAAAGGAATATCTTTTGAAGAAACCGATCATAACGAAAGCAAATGACTGAAAGGAAGTAGAGAATAATGATGATCCAATATCCATCATTGGTTGAAGAGGCTTATTGCTACCAAAAGAAAGTTGATCCGACAGTCACTAAAGCAGAAATTTTTCAGCTGTTATATCACAAAGGATTGATTGGGCCAAAGGGTGAACCAACCAAAGAAGCATTAGATTCAGGTTACGTAAAGGATTATACAGAGTCCATGGACCTGACATACACCGACTTCTTGATTCTTTATCCAGTATTTGCCAGGTTTTCGGCTGACCATTTCAAAAAGATCGACCATTTCTGGGAAATGGATCGAACACTGCAAGAAAGGATTTTAGGTGAAGTAGAAATGAATCAGTTTACAGAGGATGAATTGATTGATTTATCGGCTTATTTTGAAGACCGTAGATTATCAGAACCAACTATCGAATAGAAAGATCAATTGAAAAAAGCTTTTTTTCAATAGAAGATATGCAAATACTTTAACAAAAAAACGGTGTTGTTTTCCATCCGAAAAATAGCCCTTCCTACTTTCGTTTTTCTTTTGGAGATATTAAAACTGGGAAAAACAAAGCAAATCAATTTGGTTTTTAAATAGAAGTTGCTACAATAAGATTCAGGAGGGGAAGTACAATGAAAAAAATTGAAGATGTGAAAGAAACTGAGGTGCTTGCCAAAGCCTATATCGCTGTAAAAGGGTATCAAGACCAAATCAATGTTTCAGGGGATGAAGTAAGTTTTTCCGGAGAAGTCGACAGTGGTAAGCATGATGGGGTACCAAGCAAATTACCCGATACAGAAGATGAAATCAAACAAGCAATCGATCAAATGATTGAAACCATTAAAAAAGAAACGATTTAAGTAGCCACAGCTGACAATGATGCAAAAACAGGAAGCATCCATTGAAACGCATGATGAGCACAACCAATCATTTATGATTTTAATTGTATTCAATAAAAAGGCATTGGCAAAATCAGGTGATTTTTGCCAATGCCTTTTTATTCAATTATTGAAATCAGCAAAGGACATAACTAGACGACTAGCTGTTTTAAAGAAAAAACAGTAAAAAAAGAAAGAGGTGATACGAATGAGGCTGCTAGATTCTTTTATTCGTTTATTAAAACCCTTTGATTACCTCCTCTTTGCTGCATTGATTGTAGGATCTTTTCTGCCATTCTTTTTCTCTGCACAAGCTACGGAGAATACAGGTGATCGTTACGCGATCGTTCGAATCAACGGGCAAGAGGTTGACCGATTCAATCTCGAACAAATTGAATCATTGACAAAAACGTATGCTCCGTCTAGAAAACAATATAATATTATCGAAATAAATAACGGGAAAATTCGCGTGAAAGAAGACAATAGTCCAGATCAGATTGCTGTTAAAACTGGCTGGATCTCTCAAAATGGACAAACCAGTATTTGTTTACCTCATAAATTAGTGATCGAGATCTATCAGGCAGGAAGCGATGACTATTATATTTACTGATTGAGACCGTCTGGATTGAATAGTATTTATCGTAGAAGCAGTTGAAAAGTGCTCTTGCCAGTCATTCTAAACAAGAGTTAGTTCTGCCTTTTTGAATGATCAGCAACTCGTCTTTGTTCTTCTAAAAAATAGTTGAATGTTTCGTCATTGTTTCCGGTAATATCGATGGTGCCTCTATTGATTTTAACGAGTGCACCATTCGCACCGCCGGATCCGGTATCGACCATGGGGTGCCACCCTTTATGAGGATCTTTTCCTCTTTCACGTAATTCAAAGTTCTTTTTTCTTAAAATCAGTTTTTTTTGCTCTTTTTTCTTTTGGTGATTTTCAATGGAGTTCTTGATGATTTTCATGAGAATACGCCCTTTCACGATGTGTTGTCGGCCTTTTGATCCTATATAGCTTTATTGTAATGTTTTTTTGCTTTAAATACAATAAAACACCTTCTCAATTCAGTTGAGAAGGTGTTTTGCCTTTTACGAATTGCATCAATAGATTTTTTTTGTAAAATATTTCAAAATCAGTGGGGAGATCAGTGTGCTCAATAAAACCACAATTACTAAGGGTGAATAAAGAGCAGGTGTGATCAAGTTATTTTGTTGTCCGATTTGTAAAATGATCAGAGCCATTTCGCCGCGAGATATCATCCCTGCACCAACCATCCAAGCACTATTGTTGGAGAACTGAGCGATTTTTCCGCCAGCAAAGCCTCCGACAAGTTTAGTCAAAATAGCTACTACCGTAAAGGCTAAGATAAAGAGTAATTGCTCATTCAACAAAGAAAAGTCTACTTCTAAGCCGACACTAACAAAGAATACTGGAATAAACACGGCATACCCCAATGCTTCTACACTGTGTTCCACTTCTTCTTTGACTTTTGTTTGGCTAACAGCGATCCCGGCAAAGAAAGCACCAATCACAGAGCTCAAACCGACTAAGTCAGCAAGATAAGCCATACCTAAACAGATGATCAGAGACATGATGATGACTGAGGCATTGGCAAAGAGCTTTTCTGCTAAAGAAAGTAAGAACGGCGCAATCCATTTAACAAGTAAGAAGATCAAAACAAAATAAATAAGTTCTACAAATAGTGTGACAGGCAAAGGGGTGCTTTGCGTACCAGAACCTCCCAAAAAGGAAAGGCTGAGGCTCAATACCAAAACGACCAAAATATCGTCGACAACTGAGGCGCCTAGAATCGTCGAACCCTCTTTGGTATTAACAACATTTAGTTCTTTGAGTACCTCGACAGAGATACTGACAGAAGTTGCTGCTAGAACAATACCAAAAAAGAAGGCTTCCGTTCCGCTGCTTTGAAATCCGATACCTGTGAGATAGCCGAATAACATCGGGAAGAGGATCCCCAAGATCGCTACAAACATTCCAGGGCGAAAATAGCGTTTCAGTAAAGAAATATCACTTTCTAAACCAGCTAAAAACATTAGCAAAATAACACCGATCTCAGAAAAATCGTGTACTAAAATGTCTGGATGTACCCAATTAAGTCCTGCACCTCCTAATAAAACACCAGCCAACAATTGCCCAATTACAGCAGGGACGCCAATCCGTCTTGCTATATGAGAGAAAAGAGTTGTTGTGAGGAGGATTAGGCATAAGATACCCACAAATTCCATTAAATTCATCCTTCTTTCTTTCAAATAATCATTTTTAGTATAGCATGTAACCAGCAATCTTGGTGTAAGTAAGCATTGTTTGCTGATTTTCAAGTTGAAAGAGAAGAAAAATTGATCAAAGGCAGCAGAGGGTTCTTTTTATAACACTCTGCTGCCTGTCAAAAATGATTTTGTTTTAGTTTTTTTGTCAGTGGTCATTTAACCAGGTATTTAAACGGGAAAAAACCATTTGGACTTGGTCATCATCTGTTTCTTTCAGGAAGTCATGCGGCAGGTCATAAACAGCTATAAATTTACTATCTGGAATTTTCTTTAATGCCTTACTATAGCGAAATGGGACTTCTTCATCGGTACTGCTGGCTGTACTAAAAACAGGAGGAAAGAGTTGTAGCTCTTCCGCTGGGAGCGCATAATCCGTCAACTGATTGGAGGAAATGCCATATACCTCAGTCAATTTTTGTTGCTGAAGTGCATAAATATAAAAGAGATAACGCTGAAACTGGGGATCATCCCATACTTTCTCTGTTAACTCGATTTTTGGCAGAAGGGACTCAGACAATGGTGGTTGAGTCGTCTGACGAGAAGTTTCAATGAAAGCTAAGTCTGTATAGCCATAAAAGTTAATTAGGCTTTCGGGCATTGGCAGTTTTTCAGCAAAAATTTTTTTCGTCAGTGCCATCATCAAATACCCTCCCGCTGAACGACCGCAGATTCGATAAGGGTGCTCCTTGATTACTTTCGCTTTTAATTCCAAGAAATTCTCCCAGGTAGCGGCAATAATTTCAGAAAGTGAACTGTTTGGTGCCAACAAATAGTCCATAGATAGGATCGTATAGTTGTGTTCATGAAACAATTCGATCAATGGTTTGGGAATATCCTGCCGACTGCCGTAAACGAATCCGCCACCATGCAAGTAAATCAGATAGCTCTCTTGCTCAATGGAATCAGCAGGGTAAAGACTAACTGAGGCACCGGTAGATAATAAAAAGTCTGTTTTCATTTATAAACGACTCCTTTTCTTCAATTCTAATAAATACGTACCGATTTCATAATTAACCAATTGGATAGGATTTGTCAAATCAATCTCCAGCAACTGCTCGATTTTGTTGAGACGATAGCGAATCGTTTTCGAATGCAGAAAAAGAGCCTCGGCAGTTTTCTTGTAATTGCGGTTGCTGATAAAAAAAGTATAGAAAGTAGTGAATAATTCCTCGTCTTCTTCTGACATTTGGTACAACTTTGGGGGAATGCTTTGCTGCAGTCGTTCCAACTGATTTTCTTTGATAAAGGAGCTAAAGATTCCTAAATCACTGTAAGTTAAGATCGGTCCTAGATAGAACTGGCGGTTGAAGCGAATGGCATCGAGACATTGGGGCAAGATTTCCTTGATATGTTCTTTAGTGAAGACTTCGCTGACTGCTAAGCAAGCAGATTCTTCTGATAAGAGAGAGACTTCAAATTGTTTTTCCAAGTTCTTTTTACTGATTTCTTGGGCTAGCTGCTGAAAATTATACAGGACGACTAAATAATTATGATGCTCAAAAAACACATGGGCAGTTTTCAATGCCCGTAATTTGTGCAGGACAGCTATTTTTCTTTGCTTATCTTTAAAGGTATTGGAGGCAAAAGCAATTCCTTGGTAGTAATCATAACGATCTAATTGTGCCTCTTGCAGCAATGCAGCTAATTCTTCGGAATTATTCGGTGTACTTTGCAAAATGGCTTCGGCCAGATTGTTCATCCGATTATAGCGCTCTTTTTTTAGAAGATATTCCATTTGCAGCCGTTCGTAAATAACGTCTACGACATTCTCGATAATCATGACCTTTGCTTCGGGGATCTGAGAATCTTTTTGATAAACGATCAATGTACATAAGTCATTGAATGGGTTGATGATATCCACTTTGATTGCAGTGACATACTGATTGTTCTCATGAGAAAAAAGCTCTAGATATTCATAATGATTTTTTGTGAATTCGATGGTTTTCATTGGTTCACTCTTTGTGACTACATAATTCTTAAAGGATTGACCGATCGCAACTTGAACATCCAAATGGGGGATCCGTAATGAACAAGGTTTTTCGATCAACTGATAAAACTCTTGCATGATCTGCTCAAAGGACGAATGGTTGCGTTCAACCTTCATGAAACGCTGACGGACCTCATAGTAGGTTCGCAAGAGATGTGTTTGGTGATTCAAAAGCGGTTCATAAACCGCCAACATGATTGCTTCGTAACTAACATCTTGCTGTACTTTGATCAATGGGATCTGATAATCAAAACTAAGACCAATGATCCATTCAGGAATCATTGGAATCAGGCGATCGACTTTGACGACTAACCCACTGACCCCAATCTGCTGCATCTTTTCAAAAAAAACACGCAACTGATCCATAGAAAGATCCGTGAAGGCATAGAATGAAGTCAAGATCAACTGATCTTTCTTACTCCATTTTTCAATATCGATGGCTTCAAGCACCATGACAGAGGCCACTGGATTTGTTAAACCAATCGTGCCAGTCAGTGTCTTGCTATCTTTGAAAAGCGGCAGCTCAATCAATTCTTTTAATTGCATAAGATTCTCCTTTTTCCCCTTTTGGATAAAAAGTATAGCATTTTTTTAGACTTTTATCCAATGAAAACGCAAACAAGTCGCGTTAGAATAAAAATATAAGAAAAGGAGGAGAACAAATGTTAAACACAGTGATCTTAAAGAACAACTATCAAGATTCGATCAATCTCATGTTGTTGACGAATACGATCAATGATCTTGATGGCGTGACAATGAGTCAGATCATGATGGGGACAGATGCAAACAAAGATATTTTAAATAACACTGGCTTGCTGACGCCTGAAGCAGAAGCTGCTTCCCCGAATGACATGATGATCGTTGTCGACAGTGAAGACGAGCAAATCATGGAGGAAGTTTTACCGGCGATCGATACCTTTCTAGCTGATCTTTCCGCTAAAGGTGACGACAAAGAGAAACCTGCTGCAGCTTCTTGGCAAGAAGCACTGACTGCTTTGCCGGATGCCAATGTGGCGTTGTTCAGTATTCCGGGAGAATATGGCGCAGCCGAGATGGAAAAGGCTTTGAAGAATGGTCTGCATGTTTTTTCTTTTACGGACAATGTAGCTATTGAAGATGAAGTTCGCTTAAAGAAATTAGCACATGAAAAAGGACTATTAATGATGGGACCAGATTGCGGAACAGGGATCATCTCTAGTATCCCGATTGCCTTCACCAATGTGGTTTCACCTGGAAATATTGGTGTAGTTGGTGCATCAGGGACAGGGATCCAAGAAGTCACAACGATCATCGATCGTCTAGGTGGCGGGGTAGTACATGCAATCGGAACTGGTGGACGTGATCTCAGTGATAAGGTGGGAGCCATCACTGTGAAAGATGCGATCGTCGCTCTGGAAAATCATGAACCAACCGATGTGATTTGTGTCATCTCGAAGCCACCTGCAAAAGAAGTGCGGGATGAAGTCGTTCAATTGCTGCAAAGCATCAGCAAGCCAGTCGTTGCTATTTTCTTAGGTGAAAAACCTGAAGCCCATGAAGGAAAAGTTTACTTGGCACACACATTGGAAGAAACTGCACAAATCGCTGTTGATTTAGCAAATGAAGAAGCTGTCAAACGGAATTATTTTACAAAATTGGACAAACCAAACGTATCCACTTTAGACAAAGACAAAGTTGTTAAAGGCCTTTATTCTGGCGGCACACTAGCTGCTGAAGCGGGCATGTTGATTTCGGAAGCGTTGAACTTAGAAGGTTTAGTCAAGCAAGAAGGATATATTTTGCATTCTCACGGCTACGATGTGATCGATTTAGGCGATGATATTTATACGCAAGGAAAACCTCATCCAATGATCGATCCAGAGGTACGGATTCAAAAAATCGAAGAGTATGCAGAGGATGAACAAACAGGAATTATTTTGTTCGACGTGGTTTTAGGTTACGGTGCACATGAAGATATGGTCGGAGCATTGCTACCTGCCATCGAAGCAGCACAAACAACAGCTAAAACAGCTGGGCGTGATCTTTACTTCGTGGCTACAGTCTGCGGAACCACGAAAGATCCGCAAAATTATCAAGATGCAGTCGATCGCTTGAAAGCAGCGGGGGTTTATGTAGCAGAAAGCAACGCGAAAGCTGTTCAATTAGCACTCTTGTTAAAAGGTGTTGAAATGTCAGAAGCAGATAAAGCGGTGGAAGACTACACGGGGACAACGATTGATGTACCAACGGTTAGTGAGCAAGTGATGGAATTATTGACAACAAAACCGCGAATCATCAATGTCGGCTTACAAAGTTTTAATGAATCGATCTTGCAATATGGTGGACAAACGGAGCAATTTAACTGGCGTCCTAGAGCGAGCGGCAATAAAAAAATGATTCGCATTCTGGATGCACTGGAAGATTTTGAGGATCAAATTGCAGCGGACAACCAAGAAGTGACAGACAAAATCAAGAATGCGCAACCTTTCTTGATCGATGTGGTACCTGCTAAAACAGTCATTGCTGAACTAAATGAGCAGCAAAAAACGTTATTACATGCTGGACCTCCAATCGAGTGGTCAGAAATGACTGGACCGATGCAAGGTTCTTGTATTGGCGCGGCGTTATTTGAACGGTGGGCAACGAATGAAGAAGAAGCACGCCGGTTGTTGGAAAGCGGAGAAGTTCGTTTCATGCCTTGTCATCAT
The DNA here is from genome assembly GCF_051714805.1 of Enterococcus sp. AZ091. NCBI lineage: Bacteria > Bacillati > Bacillota > Bacilli > Lactobacillales > Enterococcaceae > Enterococcus > Enterococcus sp. AZ091. The sequence goes on from NZ_JBIOSO010000002.1 coordinate 401,840, forward strand.
GTACAAGCTGTTGGCCCGATGGGTGGAATCACTTCTGCAAACATGCCTGTCTTTGTGGTTGAAAATCGTCTGACAGGAAATCGTGCTTACTGTATTTTGAACGAGGGTATCGGCAAAGTGTTACGTTTTGGTGCTTATTCCCAAGAAGTCATTGATCGCTTGGATTGGATCAAAGATGTTTTAGGACCGACGATCGCTAAAGCATTGCAGTTGACAGAAGAAGGCATCAATTTGAATGTCTTGATCGCGCGTTCGATCACGATGGGGGATGAATTCCACCAACGAAACATTGCGGCCTCATTGAACTTCTTGAAAGAAATTTCGCCACTAATCATTCAAACAGATATTCCGGAAGATCAAAAGTACGAAGTTATCAAGTTCTTAGCAGATACTGATCAATTCTTCTTGAACATCATGATGGCTACCGGTAAGGCCATCGTTGACGGTGCTCGTTCAGAAACAAAAGGGACAGTAGTGACAACGATGACCCGTAACGGTGTCAATTTTGGGATTCGTATCGCAGAAACAGAGGACGAATGGCACATTGCCCCGGTCAATACGCCAAAAGGTCTGTACTTTACCGGCTTTACTGAAGCAGACGGTAATCCTGATATCGGAGACAGCGCCATTACGGAAACCGTCGGTGTTGGGGCAATGGCAATGGTTGCTGCACCAGGCGTGACGCGTTTTGTCGGTGCCGGCGGTTTTGAAGATGCCTTGGAAACATCGAATGAAATGGCAAAAATTTGTCTGGGACACAATTCGACATTTTCGATCCCAACATGGGACTTCCAAGGAACATGTTTAGGAATCGACATTCGAAAAGTAGTCGAAACAGGGATCACACCAGTGATCAATACTGGAATCGCCCACAAAGAAGCTGGAGTAGGACAAGTTGGTGCGGGAACGGTTAGAGCACCTCTAGGCTGTTTTGAAAATGCTCTAACAGCTTATGCGAAGAAACTAGGGATCGACGTTGACTGAAAAAATCATTGCGAGTGATTACCTGTCTCCGATCCAGCAATTTGGAGGAATGGGGAAAATCCATAGTGTATTTGATCGTTCATTTAATATTCAAGTCAATGAACAGTTGATCAACATCAATAATTACCGCAGCTATCTGGCAGGATTTGGGATGTATTTACCTGAAGAACAGTTTCGGGCAATCATGCCTTATGTGGAGCCGGGAAATTTAGTCAAGATACGTAGTCATAGTTTGACATTTTATAGTACCAAAGGAACGATTGTTTTGCCTTTGACAGATGTTGCTTTTGTTTCGCTGCAAGTGAAGGACCTTACCTTCACTGCAGCGGAGCGAAACAGCTTAAAAGAAATACTGACCCAGCAAAATTTAGTAGAAAAAATTGGACTTCCTTTAGAAAAACGAGCCTTAGAAATTTTTGAAGCGTTGCGGCATCCCGAGCCAGATTGGCAGCAAGTGACTGCTTATCTAATTGGCCGAGGGAAGGGATTGACACCTAGCGGAGATGATCTATTGGTTGCTTACCAAGCAATGCTTTATGCCTTTGATCAACCAGCGGAGAAGTTAGCAACTGCTCTAGCGGTTCCTTTGTCTACTACTGATGTCAGTAAAGCCTATATTTCCGCCTCTATCAAAGGTTATGTCAATTCATTGATCTATCGATTATTGACTGATTTGAAAAGCCAAGATCAGCAGCTGATCGAAAAAGATGTAAAGGATGTCATGAAAATCGGCCATTCATCGGGCATTGATCTGTGTTTTGGCATGCTGCTAGCATTGGAATCAATCACTTTAGAATAGAAAAGAGGAGAAATCATGGAATCTATCAACCAGCGACCAGCTGAAAAAGTAAGTAACAATTATTGGAAAAAAGTTGTTGCCATTTTCTTTGTGGGTTGGATCTTAATGTATGCCACAAGGACGATCTTTAATCCAATCATGGGTGTGATCGGAGAACAATTCAATTTAAGCAATACGCAACTAGGTCTAGCAAATAGTATCTTCTTCTTGACCTATGCCATCGCCCAAATTCCTTTTGGGATCGTTGGGGACAAAATCGGTCGAAAGCTAGTCATTGCCATTGGGTTTGTACTGCTGGCCGTGACCACGTATTTCAGTGGATTAGCTACAAGTTTTGTCTTGTTCTTAGTCATTCGCGCACTTGCCGGTATCGGTCAAGGTGCGTATTATGGGCCTCAATACGCGTTATCAACAGAAGCGATTCCAGATAACAAACGAACCGTTGGGAATGCGATTATCAACAGCGGAATGGCTTTTGGGACTTCTGGCGGGTATCTATTGTCAAGTAAACTTGTTTTGGATAATGGCGATCATTGGAGCAAACCATTCTTTATCATGGCGATCCCAACATTGATTCTCGGTATCTTGTTTTACACGGTATTGAAAGAGAAAGTCATCCGTCCTGAAGATGAAGAAAAAGTGGTTAAAGAAGAAGGACCAAAAGAAAAAATCTCTCTTAAACAAATTTTTTCTAATCGTAATTTAGTGGCTGCCTTTATCTTATGTTTTACTAGCATTTATGCAAATTTTGTTATCATTACATGGTTACCACAATTTTTGATCGCAGAACGTGGATTTGAAGGAGCAAGTGTTGGATTTATTGCTTCTCTCGTCCCATGGGCTTCGATTCCTGGTGCCTTGATTTTTGCTCGGTTGAACGACAAAACAGGAGCAACGAAAAAACTGGTGTATTTCTTGGTACCCCTTGCGACACTTTCAGTTTTTGCGATTGCCTTTGTTACAGACCGCACGATATTGATCGCCGTGTTGATTTTGTATGGATTGACGGGCAAGCTTGCTCTTGATCCAATCGTGGTGACATTTGTAACGAAAAATGCACCAGCCGGAGCGTTAGGCACGACGCTTAGTGCCTACAACTTCATCGGAATGTCTGGTTCGATCCTCGCGCCATATGTCACAGGATTTTTAGCAGATTCATTAGGATCAATGCAAGTCGGTTTTTACTTATCGTGTGTGTTGCTGCTGATCGGATTAGGAATATTTGCCGTATTAGCGAAGGAAAATGAGAAGGAGACAGTAAAATGAGTTTAAATGTAATCGCACTAGGCGGAAATGCCATTTTGGATAAAGACCCTAGTGATAGTGGACAAAAAGCGGTAGTTGCTCAAGCAGCCAAATATATTGCTGATTTTGTTGAAAAAGGCGAACAAGTGATTTTGTGTCATGGAAATGGCCCACAAGTCGGTAATTTGCTGCTTCAGCAAAAAGCTGCTGAAAGCGAAAAAAATCCACAGCTGAAATTGGATACCTGTGTTGCGATGACGCAAGGAAGTATCGGCTATTGGTTGCAACATGCACTAACCAATGAATTTGCCCAACGGGGTGTGCCGCAATCCGTGATTTCTTTAGTCACACAAGTCAGAGTGGATAAAAACGATCCTTCTTTCCAGAAACCATCGAAACCGATTGGTCCTTTTTATGATAAAGAAGAAGCGGAAGCAGCGATGGCTAAAACCGGGGGTGTCTATCAAGAAGATGCCGGACGGGGCTACCGAAAAGTGGTTCCTTCTCCGATGCCACAAGAAATCGTCGAAAAAGACGTGATCAAGACCCTAGTCGATGCCGGTGTAATCACGATTTGTGCTGGAGGTGGTGGGGTACCTGTTTATCAAGAAAATCAGCACTATGTTGGCGTGGAAGCAGTCAATGACAAAGATTTTGCAGCCAAGGTTTTGGCAGACAATGTCCAAGCAGATCGTCTGATTATTTTAACGGGTGTTGATAATATCTACATTAACTACAATCAACCAGACCAACAAGCTCTCAAAGAAATCACTGTCGAGCAAGCAGAACAGTATATTGAAGAAGGACACTTTGCTGCTGGCAGTATGTTACCGAAGATCCAGGCAGCCATCGGCTTTGTAAACGAGGATGCGTCAAGGACAGCGATCATTACCTCAATTGAAAATTTAGCTGTACTTGATCAACAGGTAGGGACTATACTCCGCAAATAAAGAGGGGATCAAGGTGAAAATAAAAAAAATACCAATGGTCACACAAATCGTTATTGCTGTTTTGTTGGGGATCGTTTTTGGATTGCTGTTTTCACAAGCGGGCGTTCACTTAAAAATCGTTGGCGATATTTTTCTACGGCTCATGCAAATGGCAATACCGGTATTGATCTTAGGGCAAATCATTCAGGCTGTTGGGGGCATTGCCCCCAAAGAATTGACACGGTTAGGTGGGAAAACAATCGCGGTCTTCGGGATTTCCTCCTTACTTGCTGCGGCTTGGGGTGTCGCAATGGCAGTTTTCTTTACCCCTGGTAAAGGGATCGATTTTTCACAAACGGCTGCTGACACTGTCCAAGCGCAAGAAATCTCACCATCGGAGACGCTGATCAATTTTATTCCTACCAATATTTTCGATGCCTTGTCAAAAGGATCGATTATTCAGATCATCGTTTTTGCCCTGTTTTTTGGGATTGCTTTAAATCGTTTTTTGCAAAAGAATCCGCAGTCGCAATTATTAACAATCATTGTTGACTTGAATGAAGTCGTGCTGACGATCATCCGCTATGTCATGATTTTAGCGCCCATCGGGATCTTTGCGCTGATTGCTTCAACGATCAGTTCTTTGGGGTTACAGATCATTTTACCTCTAGGAAAGTATCTTCTAATCTATGGGTTAGCCACACTGACGTTTCTTGCCATATGGATTGTTGCTTTGATGATCTATTGCCGCGTGAATCCATGGCGCTTGATCCAAAATATGAAAAATATGACCATTATGGCATTAGCGACTACCTCGTCTGCCATCACATTACCGGTCGCTATGGAAGAAGCCCAACATAAGCTGGGATTAAGCAGCCGTATCACAAATCTAGTCTTACCACTAGGAATGTCTTTAAATAGTAATGGTTCTGCGATGCATATGGCGATCACAGTGATGACGATTGCCCAGATGTATCAAATGCCTTTTGATTTGATCCAAATGATTACAGTGGCTGTCACTGCAACATTCGTGTCCTTGGCGAATGCAGTTGTTCCGGGAGCTGGCCTCGTTTCACTGGCGATTGTCGTCCCTCAATTAGGACTCCCAATCGAGAGTATCGCGATTTTTGCTGGTGTAGAATGGTTTGTCGGTATGCTGCGAACGATTTTGAATGTCAATTCAGACGTTTATTCTGCGATGATCATTGCGAAATCTGCGGATGAATTGGACTATCAGATATTTAATCAATAAGAGAAAGGAGAAGTCGCTGTTGTCACTATCAGGTACTTCTCCTTTATTGTTAAAGGAGGATTCACGATGGAAGAACTAGTCACTCTTTCTATTACTCAATTGGAAGAATTGATGAAGAAAAAACTGATCGCTGCTGGGTTGCCGCAAGAAGCTGCCAGCGAAACGGCGAAACATTTAGCTATTGCAGATGCAACAGGTGTCCATTCCCACGGTGCTGTACGCATGGACTATTATGCCGAACGGATCGCTAAAGGCGGAATCACATTGGCGCCTAAATTATCTTTTGAGAAAACCGGCCCTGCTACAGGGATTTTTCATGGCGACAATGGCATGGGACAATACGTCTGTAATGAAGCGATGAAGATTGCGATCCATCTTGCCAAAGAAGCTGGAATTGCCTATGTCGGTGTCGAACAAACCAGTCATAGTGGTACCATGGCTTATTATGTCAAAAAAGCGGCAGAAGAAGAGTTGATCGCATTAGCGATGTGTCAATCAGATCCAATGGCAGTTCCCTTTGGCGGTACCCGCAATTACTTTGGCACGAACCCAATTGCATTTGCTGCGCCACGAGCGGGACATGAACCCATTGTTTTTGATATGGCTACCACCGTTCAAGCGTGGGGCAAAATACTCGATGCCCGAGCCAAAAATCAGCCGATCCCAGAAAATTGGGCAGTGGACGAGACAGGACAACCAACCACAGATCCTACGGCCGTTAAAGGATTATTACCGATCGCTGGCGCCAAGGGCTATGGCTTGATGATGATGGTGGATATTTTAGCCGGTTCACTGTTAGGACTGCCTTTCGGGAAACATGTATCTTCTATGTATGCCGATCTCACTGAAAAAAGACGCCTAGGACAAATGTTTCTAGTCATTGATCCCAAACGCTTTACGGATCTTTCGGCATTTAAAGAACAGATGGATCAAATGGTAAATGAATTACATGAAATTCCGCCTGTCGAAGGACAATCAGAGGTCTATTATCCAGGCGAGATCAGTCAACTACAGTTTGAGAAAGCAAAGCAAGATGGTGTACAGATTCCGCGTTCCATCTACGAGTACTTGATCAGTGAGATCATCCACCAGAATAAGTATGGAGGGCAAGATGCATTTGCGAAGTAGGTGCTGAACTATTTTATAGTGGAAAATAACGAATAGGTATACGTCTTAAAAAGAAGATGAACATACGTATTGAGGATACATATGTTCATCTTCTTTTATTCTGTGCTAGTTATCTTTGGTAGTAGCATTTTTTGCTGAATAACTAAGATAATAAAATCCAGATACGAGAACTGCACCACCTACTATATTTCCTAGATAGACAGGGATAAAATTTAAAACAAACGCTTTCCAAGTAGCTTCTCCTTCAAAGATTGCTGCGGGAATAACAAAGCAGTTAGCGACACTATGCTGGAATCCAATTGCCACGAAAATCATGACTGGAAACCAGATAGATAGAATCTTTCCTGCCGCATCTTTTGCACCGTAGCATAACCACAATGCGAGTCCAACAAACCAGTTACAGCCAATACCGGAAATGAAGGCTTGTGAAAAAGAAGTGTTTAGCTTGTGCTGCGCTATTTTTATGACCTGTTCTCTAAAGACATCAGTATGCGTCAGTCCAACAAAGTAACCAAAAAAATAGGCAACAAAAATTGCTCCAATCATGTTTGTAATTGTAATCAATACCCAGTTGCCTACAAGCTTCTGATAAGAAATCCGGTGATCGTAAAAGGCAATTGTTACAGCCATCATGTTTCCAGTGATTAATTCCCCGCCAGCTAGTAAAATGACGATTAATCCAATAGGAAAAATTGCTGATCCTAACAATGTCCCTAATCCGGAAAAGTTTGATGGTATGGGGGCGGATACTCGGATATAAGCTAAATATCCCAAAGAAATCATAGCACCGCCAATAAAGCCTAACAAACATTTTGCTATTAGTGTTTTTTTTGTTTTGTTTGCCCCGTTTTTGATTGCTATTTCAACAATTTCTTCTGGTGCGTACATGGTTCGCTTCCTTTCAGTAGATCACTTAAAAAAGGAAGTGTGACAGAAGTATAAACTAGCCAAAAGGTATCCGTTCTCTATAATGATGAACTGTCTTTCTCTTAAGATTGTGCTGAAGACCGACTTCACCGTAAATAGTATCATGCAGTTCAGATGTTTAGTTTATTAAAAAGTACTTATATCACAGTTCCTGGGAAAAAATAATCCGTGTTTGATTTAATCAAAAAGCGCATTGATTGCGGCATCGATGCTGCTTTGGTCTGCAAGATAAGGGATAGTGATATGATCAGTCCCTTGATTCATTTTGTTATATTCAATGGACGTTTCAATTGCGTGATCATTTCGAGCCCAGCTTCTACGTGCCACTCCGCCCATCGTATCCCAGGCAATCGCTGACTTGATGATCTCATCCACTTGTTCTGAACCATCTAGTACAAGTCCAAAACCGCCATTGATTGATTTGCCAATTCCGACACCACCACCGTTATGCAGTGCAATCAAAGACATCCCCCTAGCAGCATTTCCGGCGTAGCATTGTGTAGCCATATCGGCACAAACATTACTTCCATCTTTAATATTTGATGTTTCACGGAATGGAGAATCTGTTCCAGAAACATCATGGTGATCACGTCCTAGCATAACAGGACCAATTTTACCTTCTCGAACCAATTCATTAAATTTAAGTGCAATATTCACTCGCCCCATACAGTCTTGGTATAAGATTCGAGCTTGTGTACCAACGACTAATTGATTTTTTTCTGCATCACGAATCCAGTTGTAATTGTCTCGGTCTTGATAACGGCGAGTCGGATCAATCACTTCCATTGCAGCATGATCTGTTGCGACCAAGTCTTCGTGTTTACCGCTTAAGCACACCCAACGAAATGGACCGTAGCCATAATCGAAAAGCATTGGTCCCATGATATCTTCAACATAAGATGGCCAAATGAAGCCATCCTTATCATCAATCCCATTTTTTGAGATTTCTTTAATGCCAGAATCATAGATTGCTTTCATGAAAGAGTTACCATAGTCAAAGAAATAGGTGCCTTTTGCAACAAGCGACTTGATTACATGGTAATGGCGTTTCAATGTTTCATCCACTAGCTGATGGAATTTTTCACTATTTGTGGCTAATAGTTTTGTTCTTTCTTCAAACGTAATGCCAGCAGGGCAGTATCCTCCATTGTACACATTATGACAAGAGGTTTGATCAGATAGTAAATCAACTGGTACATCATTTTGGTCAATGTATTCCAATAAATCGACAATATTGCCGTGATAGGCAATTGAAGTCTTTTCATTTTTATTTAGATAGCTTGTAGCAATGTTTATTGCTTCTTCTGGAGTTTCCGCAAGATTAGAAATCCATCCTTGTTCTAATCTTGTATCGATTCGTGACTTATCCACTTCAGCAATAATTGCCACTGCATTGGCGATTTCTCCAGCCTTACCCTGAGCGCCAGACATCCCACCAAGTCCAGAGGAAACAAACAGTTTTCCAGCTAAATCGCCATCATCTTTAATTCCAAGTTTCAAACGACCAGCATTCAAAAGGGTATTGAACGTGCCATGAACGATTCCTTGAGGACCAATGTACATCCAGCCGCCAGCGGTCATTTGTCCATAATTGGTTACTCCCATTTCTTCGGCAATTTCCCAGTCATCAATATTATCGTATTCTCCAACTAATAATCCATTCGTGATAATCACACGGGGAGCGTCTTTTTTTGATTTGAAAAGGCCCAAAGGGTGACCTGATTCAATCACCAATGTTTGTTCCTCTGTCATGATTTCGAGATATTTTTTAATCAAGTGATACTGCATCCAGTTGGAACAAACCTGACCAGTTTCTCCATAAGTTACAAGTTCGTAGGGATAAAGCGCCACAGCAAAATCAAGGTTATTATCAATCATTACCTGCATTGCTTTTGCGGCAGTACATTTACCTTTATATGCATCAATTGGTTTGCCATAGATTCTTTCTTTAGGATACCACCGATAACCGTAAATACGCCCACGTGTCTTTAACTCTTCTATAAATTCTGGAATCACGATTTCATGATATTTTGGATGAATGTAACGCAATGCATTTTTTAATGCGAGTTCTGTCTGGTCTTTTGTTAAACGGAATCCGCGATCAGGTGCGCGGCGAATGCCTTCTTGAAAAATAGTTTTTTCAGGTAAAAAGTCATCTAACTTAACTGTCATCGCTTGTTCGATGTCTTGTAATTGAATCATTAATACTTCCTCCTCAAGTGTATAATAATGGTGAATGAATAAAATATTCTTAATCGGCTTACGATTCTCAGTATATGTAAGCGGTGTCAACGAAACGTCTATCCGCACAAATAATTTTATTCCAATTTTATAAATGGTTGAGACGCGTCGTTTGACTTCTGTTAGACTATGATTTTTTATACTCAGAATATGAATAATTTGTAGAGGAGTAAGAATAATGAAAGCAGAAAAAATTTTAAACAATTTTAGTCAAATTTTTTGTCCGATTGATCAGGGTGCACCATTGAGAGGAAAGCAGATGAGTGAAGCGATAATCATCAACGGAGGCTATATCGCTATCAAGGATGGAAAGATTTTGCACGTAGGGGAAGGACAGCCAAACAATGATTTGGTTGATAAACATACGGAAATTATTGATTACACAGGGAAACTAGCGACACCTGGATTAATTGATTGTCACACACACCTCGTATATGGTGGTAGCCGAGAGCATGAGTTTGCCAAGAAATTAAATGGTGTGCCTTACTTAGAGATTTTAGCTGATGGTGGTGGGATTTTAAGTACAATGAATGCGACTAGACAAGCTTCATTTGACACGCTGTATAATAAATCTGCAGATCTGCTGGATAAAATGCTGATGCATGGTGTGACAACAGTAGAGGCTAAAAGCGGCTATGGATTGAATTGGGAAACAGAAAAAAAACAATTGGAAGTTGCAAAAAAATTGAATAACGAGCATGCAATCGATATTGTTTCTACTTTTATGGGAGCTCATGCGATTCCAGCAGAGTATCAGGGACGTTCTAATGAGTTTATTGATTTAATCATTGATGAAATGCTCCCAAAAGTAAAAGCAGAAAAACTAGCAGAATTTTGTGATGTGTTTTGTGAAGAAGGGGTTTTCTCTGCCGAAGAATCTTATCGATTGTTAAAAGCCGCAAAAGAAATGGGATTTAAATTACGTATACACGCGGATGAAATTGCATCGATTGGGGGAGTAGATATTGCTGCACAGTTAGGTGCAGTTAGTGCTGAACACTTAATGATGATAACTGACGAAGGAATCAGAAAGTTGAGCGAAGCCAAAGTTATCGGGAATTTGCTGCCTGGAACCACCTTTAGCTTAATGGAAGACACGTATGCACCAGCAAGAAAAATGATCGACAAGGGTATGGCAATTACATTAACGACAGATAGTAACCCTGGAAGTTGTCCAACAGCAAATTTACAGTTTATTATGCAGTTAGGTTGCTTCATGCAAAAGCTTACTCCAATTCAAGTCTTTAATGCGGTTACGATTAATGCTGCGTATTCTATTTGTCGATCAAAGAGCGTAGGAAGCCTAGACAAAGGAAAATCGGCAGATATTACTATTTTTGATGCACCGAATATCGATTTTCCATTGTATTTTTTTGCAACTAATTTGGTTACACATGTATATAAGGCTGGAGATCTTGTCGTCTCGCAACGTCAGCATAGTTAGAAATCTTTTTGCAGAGAACTCTCCAATTCTAGTGATAGAGTTAGAGAGTTTTTCTTATAAAAGGTTTAGAAGGTTATAATGGACAGTGTTGTAAGCGGTATCTTTATTAGGTTGGTTGTTTTAAAATAAAGATTAGTAAAACTGAAAGAAGGAGCAGTGATGGAGCATACATTGTCGTTTAAATTATTAGGAACACCAACAATAAAAGTGGATGGGAACATAAAAATTTTTTCTTTTTCAAAAATCAATGCTTTGCTGTATTACATGGTGATCAACAAACAAATTAGTCGGGATGAAATAGCAGGTATTTTATGGCCTAGTAAAGATGAAAAAAGTGCCAAGAAGAATTTGCGAAATACAATTTATCAAGCAAATCGCTCGTTGGGAGGGGAATTTATTGTTTCACCGAATAAATCTATTTTGACGTTTAATTCTGATTTAATCATTGAGAGTGATACGTATCGTTTTGAAAAGGATGCTTATGCTCATCTGGAAGACTATCGGGATGAATTTTTAAAAGGATTTTATTTGAAAGATTCCGATCTGTTTGATGCATGGTTGACTAAGATGCGTAATCTCTATGAACATCAATTTATAGAATGCTGCTATCAAAAGGTTGCAGAAGACATTTCATTTCATGCCGTAGCCGATGTAGAAAAAAATATCAGAAAATTAATTGCAATTGATGAATTTGATGAGCGCAATTATCAATTATTGATGCAATTTTATATTGAAAATCATCGCAATGGGAAAGCAATTGAAACCTATTATGAATTGGCAGAGACACTTAGAGATGAATTAGGAATTGAACCAAGTGAAGAAACAAAACAGCTCTATCAAAGAACATTACAGATTGCCAATCAAAAACAGCGAGTAAGTCAAAAAAAACGCGCGAATCACTTTTATGGACGATCCAATGAAGTGGAGCGCTTGGAGTTGAATTTGGCGAATTTAAAACAAAAAAAGCCATTTCAATCGGTCTTAGTTACCGGAGATTTAGGTGTGGGAAAGTCTTCATTGTGTCAATTAGTCATAGAAAACATTCAATATCCTTATGAGCTATTCAAAGTGACTTGTTATAAAACGGAACAAGAGCATTGCTTGCGTCCATGGCGTGAACTACTGCAACAGATCATCCATTTATTGCAAAGAGAAAAGCTAGCTGAAGTTAGTCAATGGCAACAAACATTTAGTCAACAATTTCCATTTTTTAATGATTTAATAGCACAACGCGTACTTCGGTCCATTGATTCTGTTGAGTTAAATTTTTTGGCACAATGCATATCGGAAGCTTTGCAACAGTTGGGGAAAATAACTCCTGTTGTCATTTTTATTGAAAACTTACAATGGATGGATCGAACCAGTATTAGGCTATTAACGAGTTTAATTCTGCATAACCCCCATCGGGATATCATTTTTATCATGACATTGCAATCAAGCTTTCGCAAGGAAATACAAGACTTTATCGTAAGCGTTCGCCGCTATGAAAAAATTATCACATTGAAATTACTTCCATTTCAAGATTTTGAGGTCAGGGCTTTTTGTGAGAAACAATTGCCTAATCATACGTTCCAAACATCTACAATAGATTTTATTATGAGAGAATCAGAAGGTGTTCCTCTGTACATTAGTGAGTACTTAAATCAATTGGAAGAGAGCAACACATTGGAAAGATTAACGCAAAACATAAAGGATAAGCTTAGTCTACAGTTTGTAAACTTATTGCCTGTAGAAGTGGAATTGATTGACTTGATTTCTTTCTTTCAGAAATTAGCATTTATGAGTGTACTAATTGAGTTAGTCGATGGTCAAAAAGCAGAGGTTTATAAAGCGCTCGATAATTTAATCAAGCAAGGATTGATCAATGAGAATATTTATCTCGATGAAGTATGCTTTAGTTTTAAACATAATAAGATGAAACAATTTATTTATGCACAACAATCAGATATGAAATTACGTGTGATACATGAAAAAATTGCTGTTTTATTAGAGCAAAAGTTAAATGAAGCAAAAAACGATAGCGAATTATTGGCAGCAATCGGGTATCACTATCGTCAGGCGCATCAAGAACTTAAGTCCTTAGATTATGAACTTTCTCATCATCAATTATTTTTACGTATTCAACATGAACTCTTTCCAATCTATCATCAAGAACATTTGGCATCACGTGAATCGGTCAGAAGAGAAGACCCAAATGAATTAGAAAAATTCAAAGAGATAGGTGCAAGACTTAAAGAAATTGAAGGACAGTATGCAGAAGATAGTACTTATCAGTTGTTGCTCGTCAGATTTCTTTATCTAGAAGGTCGCTTTTTCATCAATTCCGGGGACTATAATCGAGGAATTGAAAATATTCAGCGAGTAATCGTAAAAGCGAAAGACTTTCATCTAACAACCTATTTATTGCGAGGGTATCGCCAAATGATTTATTACTATATTCAAACTGATAATGCGACGGACATGGCACATTATATCGATTTGGCAATGGATGTAGCAATTACTGCCAATAACAACGAATCTATCGGTATTTTATTGCGATTGAAAGGTTTGTATCATCTGATGATCGGTGATTTGGATCAAGCAGAATCGTACATCCAAGAATCGATTACAATTTTTAATATTGCTAACCGTTTTGACGAAAAGTATAACAGCAATATTGCTGCCGCGTATGATTATCTAGCAGAAATCCAGCGTTTGCGGTCTAACTATGAGCAGTCTATCAAACTGCAACAAAAAGCCATCAATTTGTGTGAAGGAAATAATTTGGTGACGAGCTTGGCTATTTTTTATGTTGATATGGGAATTACACTGTATGCAAAAAAAGATTATGATCAAGCGGAAACCTATTTTCTCAAGGCAAATGAATATTTTGAAGTTACTACTTCATTATGGAAAAGGGTTCAGTTAAATGCTTATTTAACATTAATTTACCTTCACAAAAAAGATTATGGAAAAGTGATAGAGTTTATTGAAAAGACAAGCTGTTACCAAAATCAACTAGCTAATCCGCGTGATAGTGGTCTCGTTTATTTTATCAAAGCACTGGTAAAAGAAAAGTGTCTAAATGAGAGGCATGCAAATCTACAATTAAATCATTTGGTTGAAGAAGATTTATCGTACTATTTGACAAAAGCAATAGACAACCTTAGTCAATACCGAGACCGCTATGAGTTGCAAGTTTTAAAAGAATTCTTTCATGTAAATCATTAAGATTGATATCTGAGGCTGTGACAGATGTGATCAGTTTCAAGAAATGAGAAGGAATTTCCGAAAAAGCTATTACTAACCGCTTATTCAGAAGAAGCTGTGACAAAACTTTTGTCACAGCTTCTTTTCACAACTAAGGGTTGAGTCGATAAAGTTTCTTCTTTAGAATGTTCAATGCTGCTTCGGGATAGTTTTGACTTAAAAGTCCCATTGCAGATAAAAGGTAGTCTTGGTCAATAAGAATTTGCGGATCTACTGGTAGCAAAGTATTAGACATGCCCTTGATGTCAGGTTTAACTATTTTTTTAGGAGATTGACTATGAATGATAACGCCACCAGTACCAATGATTGTTTGGAAATTTCGAAGATCTTTTCCATGCTGGTAGTAGATTGTACGATTTGGCGTATATTCTTTTCTTATCTTTCCAGCATGTCTCTCTAAAGCGATAGCCGTTGCCGATTGAGCTAAAAATTGATCAATTAGGCATTCTTCTCGTGTCTTTGGTACATATGTTGGATGACTACATCTATAATAGCAAGCAGCTTGAAGGGTCGTAAATTTCCAAGAAGACAATGCCCTGATTCGATTGGAATCTTCTACAATGCACCTTAGCAAGCTTGCTGCAGAAGAACGCATACCGAGATCACCTTCTACGGTACGCTTCAAATAGGGTTCTTCCAATCCTTCAAAGTAAACATTTTCTGCTTGGGGTAAACCATCTCCAACAGAATGAATATCTGTTGTCGCTCCCCCAATGTCAACAACGACTAAATTCCCAAAACCTTTCGAAGTTTGTGTCCCTTCTTTTAATAGCATGGCTGCAGCTAATACAGCTTTAGGGGTGGGGATGATGGGGGCACTTGCGTGAGCTGCAACTTGATGGATCCCTTTTGAATGAACAATTTTTTCTAAGAAAACTTTTTGGGCAATTTTTCTAACCGGAATAGGATTCAGCTTATTAACATCAGGCATCACGTTTTCGGTAAAGTAAGTATTATTTCGATCTTGCAAGAGCTTAGATAATTCTCCATAGCTGTCTTCGTTGCCAGCTACAATCAATGCAATCTCTGTAGAAAGTTGAGCAAGAAGACGGGCATTGTGACGGATGATTTCTTGATTTCCACCATTACATCCTCCTGTCAACAAAACAACATCTGGCTTTTGTTGTTCTATTTCCTCAAGCTGGTCCAGTGTCAAACGATAACAAAAAGTTTGAAGAATACGACTGCCTGCCCCCAGAGCCGCTCTTTTCGCCGCTTCTAATGTCAAACTCTCAGTTAAACCAATGGCAATCATTTTAAAGCCTCCCCATGCGGAAGAACAGAAATGTTCTTCTATCTTTACTTGATCAGAAAATTTTAACGTTTGAAGTAATGCTTTTTTCCCTTCTGTATAGCACAACTGTAACCCTTCTTGACTACTTGTGGGAATCTGAGCTGTATGAAGGACTTCCATGGCGCTAGGATCGACCAGAGTTAATTTTGTATATGTGCTGCCAAAATCAATCAACAAAACAATTTTCTTCATGTTTCCACCTCTTTATTTGCTGATAATTTTCCAAAAGTTCAAAAGAATTATCGGCATAATAATTATTTTTTTCTAATGTTTATGTATAAAAAACGAAGGGCACCGACTATTAAACGTCAAAAATAAAGCTTGAGGATTTTTTATGTGTTGATTACAAATTTTTGTTTATGAGTGTACCTATTCAAGCAAAAAAAGTACTTTGTAAAAGAAATCAAAAAGATTAAATAAAGTCTGTCTTGTTTTTTATTCAATGCGCAACGATAGGTTACCTTCAGTTTAAAAAAGAAAGTCAAAAAAAGGTCAAATAAAATAAAAGACAAAAAAATGCGGAAGACAATTAGGCGGATTTTCCAAAAAAAAACAGAATTTTAATTATGAAAAAATTATGAAAAGCTTTTTTTTACGGAGTTTGCAACCGATTTGAAAGAGTGTTAAGCTGATTTTGGTGAATGAAAGCGGTAACAAACAAACTGGGATATTAGGAGGTGTTGAAATAAAAATAACGCTATTCATAGATTTTTTTTAATGTAGTAAGAACAAATTTATGTTGTACCTAAAGTTCAAAATAAAAACAAGGAGCAATAGACCATGACAAAATTAATTGAATGTATTCCGAACTTCAGTGATGGAAGAAATCAAAAGGTTATTGATGGGTTGGTGGAGATCGCTAAGAATGTTAAAGGTGTCACATTGTTGGATCATTCTTCTGACACATCTCATAATCGTAGTGTTTTTACACTCGTTGGTGATGAAGAAGGAATCCAAGAAGTAGTATTTCAATTAGTGAAGTTTGCAAGTGAGAATATTGATATGACGAAGCATCAAGGAGAACATCCTCGTATGGGGGCAACAGATGTGGTTCCTTTTGTGCCGATCAAAGATGTCACTATGGAAGAATGCATTGCTATTTCTAAGAAAGTAGCTCAACGAATCAATGAAGAATTACAGATTCCCATTTTTCTATATGAAGATTCAGCCACTACACCCGTACGTAAAAATTTAGCGAAGATCCGCAAAGGACAATTTGAGAAAATGCCAGAAAAACTTTTGGAAGAAGAATGGCAACCAGATTATGGCGAACGCAAAATTCATCCAACCGCTGGTGTCACAGCAGTGGGTGCCAGAATGCCTTTAGTTGCATTCAATGTGAATTTGGATACAGATAATATTGAGATTGCCAATAAAATCGCTAAAATTGTTCGCGGATCCTCTGGAGGATGGAAATACTGCAAGGGTATTGGTGTCATGCTTGAAGATCGTAATATTGCTCAAGTATCTATGAATATGGTGAACTTCGAGAAAACACCACTGTATCGTGTGTTTGAAACGATTCGCTTTGAAGCAAAACGTTATGGTGTGTCGGTTATTGGCAGTGAAGTAATCGGATTAACGCCAGCAAAAGCCTTGATTGATTGTGCTGAGTATTATTTACAGATTGAAGAGTTCAATTATAATAAGCAAGTTTTCGAAAATCATTTATTGAATTGATAGGGGGATTGTCATGAAACTCGTTGAGATGCAAATAAACGATTTCATTGCTGTTTTAGGTTCGGATGCACCGGCACCAGGTGGGGGATCTGCTTCAGCATTAGCTGCCGCACAGGGAATTGCTTTGACAAAGATGGTGACAGAACTCACGATTGGCAAAAAAAAATATGCAGAGTTCGAAGACGAAATTGAATTACTGCAAAAAAAAGCTAAATCTTTGCAAGAGAGTTTACTCAGGGCAATTGATGAAGATACAGAAGCTTTTAATCAAGTGTCAGCTGTTTTTGGACTTCCAAAAACAACCGAAGAAGAAAAAAAAGCCCGCCGAGAAGCAATGCAGAGTGCTTTAAAAGGAGCAGCTGTTACACCTTTTTCTATGATGGAAAAAATTGTGGATGCGTTAAAAGTCACACAGACTGCAGTTGGCAAATCAAATACCAATGCTGCTAGTGATTTGGGAGTAGCTGCTTTGAATTTAAAGGCAGCTTTACAAGGTGCGTGGTTGAATGTATTGATTAACCTTGCAAGCATCAAAGACGAAATGTTTGTTCGCCAATACCGCAAAGCCGGGGAATCGCTAGTTGAGGAAGGCAGCAAAATTGCTGATGCAACCTATCAACAAATACTTGAATCGCTGTAATCATTTAGATTGGTAGATAGAAAGGAAGTTTATGGACATGGTCTTATCAGATATTGAAATTGCAAATTCTGTTGTGATGAAGCCGATTGAAGAAATTGCTGAATCAATTGGTATTGCTAAAGAAAATCTGTCTCTTTATGGAAAATATAAAGCAAAGATCAATAATATTGAGTCATTGGATGACAAAGAGGATGGCAAGCTCATTCTAGTGACCGCAATTACGCCTACACCTGCTGGAGAAGGAAAGACCACTACTTCAGTAGGTCTCGTCGATGCATTGACAGCCATTGGGAAAAAAGCAGTGATTGCATTACGCGAGCCTTCATTAGGTCCTGTATTTGGTGTGAAAGGTGGTGCTGCTGGTGGTGGACATGCTCAAGTAGTCCCAATGGAGGACATCAACTTACATTTTACCGGTGATTTTCATGCAATTAGTGCCGCCAATAATTTATTAGCGGCACTATTAGATAATCATATTCATCAGGGAAACCTTCTCCAAATTGATTCTCGCAGAATTACTTGGAAACGTGTGGTAGATATGAATGATCGCCAATTGCGTCACATTGTAAATGGTCTTCAAGGACGAGTAAATGGCGTGCCACGTGAGGATGGGTATGACATTACAGTTGCATCAGAAATTATGGCCATTCTATGCTTAGCTAACGATATTGCTGACTTAAAAAATAAGCTGAGAAAAATCATCGTTGCATATAATTACGATGGAGAGCCGGTAACTGCTGGGGATTTGAAAGCAGAAGGGGCAATGGCCGCCCTATTAAAAGAGGCAATTCAGCCAAATATTGTACAGACATTGGAGCATGCCCCTGCTTTTATTCACGGAGGTCCATTTGCAAATATCGCACATGGATGCAACAGCGTATTGGCAACGAAACTTGCGCTAAAGTATGCCGATTATGCAGTGACAGAGGCCGGCTTTGGCGCTGACTTGGGAGCTGAGAAATTTATAGATATCAAATGTCGTTTAGCTAATCTACGACCAGATGCGGTTGTTTTGGTAGCAACGATTCGTGCGTTAAAAATGCACGGTGGCGTGAAGAAAAGCGATTTAGGAATAGAAAATGTCGATGCAGTATTTGCTGGAATACCTAACTTGTCTAAACACTTAGAGAATATTAAAGAAGTATACGGGATGCCAGTTGTTGTAGCTATTAACAAATTTCCAACAGATACAGATGCAGAATTAGCTGCGGTAGAGAAAGCTTGTAAAGAAATGGACGTTGCAGTTGTTCTATCTGATGTTTGGGGGAAAGGAAGTGCTGGCGGTAAAGAGTTGGCGGAAAAAGTAGTTGCACTAGCAGAAGAGCCAAATCATTTTAGCTATGTCTATGATTTGGATGATTCAATTGAAGAAAAACTAAATAAAATCGTCCAAAAAGTATACGGTGGGGCAGGCGTAGAATTGGCACCAAGTGCGAAAAAAGAATTAAAGGAATTGGAACGTCTTGGATTTGGTAATTATCCAATTTGTATGGCAAAAACCCAATACTCATTTTCAGATGATGCGTCACTACTTGGAGCGCCAAAAGATTTTACTGTGATGATCCGTAATCTCAAAGTATCTGCAGGGGCAGGATTTATTGTTGCGTTGACAGGAGCTGTTATGACGATGCCGGGATTACCAAAATCTCCAGCAGCTGAAAGAATTGATATTGATGAAAAAGGAAATATAACCGGATTATTCTAGCAGTTGAGAGCTATTTTACAAGGAGGTGGAGGGAACTCTCCTTGTAAAATAGCTAACATGAACTGCTTACTAGAATAAAACGTGTAATTGAAAGCGTTTTACAATAAAAAAAGAAGAGGTGAAATAGTATGCAAAAAGATGTCGAGGTTTCAGAGATAACGGATATTAAAGACATTGACTCCGCAGAGCTAGCGAAAAATGAGAATGCAAAATTTAGCTTTGGTGGTGCGACGCTATACGGAATCAATGCAGTAATTGGTTCAGGAATTTTTCTTTTGCCCCGAACCATTTACCAAGATTTAGGTCCTGCTTCTCTTGTTGCAATGGTTTTAGATGCGGTCTTGGTTTTGATGTTGGCCGTTTGCTTCGCCGAAGTTGCGGGTTACTTCAATAAGAATGGCGGAGCTTTCCAATATTCGAAAACAGCATTTGGCGATTTTATTGGATTTAATGTTGGTGTTCTGGGGTGGTTTGTGACGATTATTGCGTGGGCTGCAATGGCTGCAGGTTTTGCGAAACTTCTGATCCAAACTTTTCCAGCGTTAGAAGGACAGAATACATTGATTAGCATTTGTTTGGTTATTTTCTTATCTGTGATTAATAGTATGGGGATTAAGACTTCAAAAATTTTTACGATTGTTATTACAATAGCTAAATTGATTCCAATTATTGCCTTCACACTGATTGCAGTTTTTTTCATCAAAAATGGAATCAATCAAGGAAACTTTACACCGTTTCTACAATTGAATCCTGACATGACTTTATCTAAAGCCATGGCCTCAACGTCACTCACTGTCTTTTATGCTTTTATTGGTTTTGAAGCTTTACCTGTAGTAGCTGGAGAAATGCGGAATGCCAAAAAAAATGTGCCAAAAGCGATTATTGGATCCATAAGTATTGTTTCGCTGCTTTATTTTATGATTATTGCGGGAACGATTGCCATGCTTGGAACGGGAATTTTACAAAGCAATGCGCCAGTTCAAGATGCTTTTGTTGAAATGATTGGACCAGCTGGGAAATGGATTATTTCAATCGGGGCCTTGATTTCAATTGCTGGCTTGAATATGGGAGATTCTCTGATGATTCCGCGATATGGAGCTTCAATCGCGGATGAAGGATTGTTACCTAAGGTGATTGCTAAAAAAAATAATAAAAATGCACCTATCGTTGCTATTATTTTTTCTGGTTTACTAACCATAGCTTTTCTACTAAGCGGATCATTTGAACAATTAGCGGAACTGTCCGTAGTCTTTCGTTTCTTCCAGTACATTCCGACTGCATTGGCAGTTATTTGGTTGAGAAAAAAAGACATGGAAAATGTGCCTGCTTTCCGGCTGCCGTTTGGTCCAGTCATTCCAATTATCTCCATAGTTGTTAGTATTTGGATGGTCGCTGCGGCCAATCCGATCAATTTAATAGCTGGAGTTATTGGAGTTATAGTAGCAAGCATTTTGTATCTACTCTTAAACAATAATAAATCGAAGCAAGTAAATTAGAAAACTTGTGGAAACTGATACTTGGAAGGAATTTATTAGAAAAGTGGGGAATAAAACGATGAAAATGTTGATAAAAGAAGAAGCTCAGAATACCATTCCTAGTCAAGAAATGATTATTTTGGATGGTGCTAGCCTAACTTTAGAAGACGTAGTGGCTGTAGCACGCAACCATCGTCAATGTGTAATAGCCGAAAGTGCCAAAGAAGCAGTGAAAGAGTCGCGCAGGATTGTTGATAAAATTGTAGAGGAACGTCGCGTTGTTTATGGAGTCAATACGGGATTTGGTTCTCTTTGTAATGTCAGTATTTCAAAAGAAGACACTGTGCAATTACAAGAAAATTTGATTCGTACTCATTCTGCTGGTTACGGCGAGCCATTTTCGGAAGATATTGTGCGAGCTATTATGCTGATTCGAATTAATTCGTTGATTAAAGGCTATTCTGGTATTCGTTTAAGCACTGTAGAAGCCTTGTTAGCGATGTTGAACGTAGGTGTCCATCCCTACATTCCAGAGAAAGGCTCATTAGGAGCATCCGGTGATCTAGCCCCATTAGCTCATATGGTTTTACCATTACTAGGTTTAGGTAAGGCTTATTATAAGGGCACGTTGTATTCTGGGAAAGAAGCAATGGAAAAAGCAGGATTGAAAATGATTCAATTAAGTGCCAAAGAAGGATTAGCTTTTATCAACGGGACAACAGTTTTGAACGCGGTTGGGGCATTGGCAACGTATGATGCTATTCAGTTATTAAAACTTTCAGATGTTGCAGGAGCACTCTCATTGGAAGTTCATGACGGAATTTCTAGTCCTTTTAAAGAAGACCTTCATACGATTCGCCCGCAAAGTGGGCAATTAGCAACCGCTCGTAATATTCGTCGTTTAATTGAAGATAGTAATTATATTACGGAAGCGACACCAGATCATGTTCAAGATCCTTACACATTACGTTGTATGCCGCAAATTCATGGTGCTAGTAAAGATTCGATTGCATATGTAAAAGAAAAAGTAGAAATTGAGATTAATTCAGTTACTGATAATCCAATCATTTCTAGAAATGGTGAAGTGATTTCCGGAGGGAATTTTCATGGAGAACCTTTGGCGCAACCATTTGATTTTTTGGGTATTGCTGCCGCTGAGATTGGCAATGTATCTGAACGAAGAGTAGAACGATTGGTGAATCACCAATTAAGTAATCTTCCTTCGTTCTTGGTGAAACATCCGGGGTTGAACTCTGGTTTTATGATCACACAATATGCATGTGCATCTCTGGTTTCAGAAAATAAAATCTTGGCACACCCAGCTAGTGTAGATTCAATACCATCCTGTGAAAACCAAGAAGACTTTGTTAGCATGGGTACAACTGCTGCCCGAACAGCTCTAGAAATCGTCAAAAATTCTCGGCGGGTCGTTGCAACTGAAATCATGGCGGCTTGCCAAGCATTAGACATCAAAGGATATCAGTCAGGACTTGGCAAAGGCACAAAAGCAGCTTATCTTGCATTTCGTCGACAAGTAAACTTTATTGAGCATGATAAAGACATCGAAATGTATGATGAATTAAACAAAGCAACTACCGTTTTAGAAGATAGAGATTTCTTAAAAGAAATTGAGAAACAAGTGACATTGGATCTGCAGTTTTAAAGGTATGACGTGATTTGTGCCGATTGACCGATATCAGAGGAAGCGATGTCTTCCTTTTATTTAAAGAAAAGGAAAGAGGATTATGTCACGTTTTAAAAGAATAGATATCTGGCAAGAGGTGGTTACAAAATTAACAGTGATTCTTATTTATGCCTTTTTATATTCCTTGGCGCTGAATCTTTTTTGGCAGCCAGGGAATATTTATGCCGGCGGCTTAACTGGGATCGCACAAATCATTGCGACTGGTCTTGCTAAAAGCCATATTGAAGTCCCTATTTCAGTTATATATTATCTCCTGAATGTTCCAATGTTTATGCTTGCATGGTTCAAAATTAATCGCAAGTTTGTCATCTATACGGTTATTTGTGTAACGGTTGCATCATTTGCCATCCACATCGTCCCAAGTACTGAGCTAACTACAGATCCGATTATTTGCGCCATTTTTGGGGGAACAATCAATGGCTTTTCTTTGGGGCTGGCATTAAAATATGGACTTTCAACTGGTGGTATGGATGCGCTCATTCTTACAATCAGACAAATCACCGGTCGAAGTATTGGCGTGATTTCGATTGTTTTGAATGGAGTCATTGTATTGGTAGCCGGTTATTTATTTGGCTGGCCCTATGCTTTTTATAGTGTTTTATCCATTTTTATAAGTGGAAAAGTTACAGATCTAGTGTATGTCAAACATAAAAAAGTTCAGGTGACGATTATTACGCAAAAGCCGAATGAAGTTATCCCAGCTCTGCAAGAAAAATTAAGTCGTGGAATCACGATCATTCCATATGCACTAGGCGCATATAATCAAGAAACTCAAACGATTCTGATTTTGGTTATTACTACTTACGAAATGGAAATTTTGGATCAAATCATGAAAGATGTTGATCAAAAGGCTTTTGTCAGTGTGGCACAAGATATTAAAATTTTGAGTCAATTTGAAGAATTAGATATTGTTTAAGGAAGAAGTGTGGGAACAATCGAGAAGAAAACATGTGAAGATTACTTGTCCACAAAGTGGTCTGGAGGACAGACTACAGAACTTTTAGTGGAACCTGATTCAAGTAGCTTAGCTAAACGAGATTTTGATTTCCGTCTCTCAACTGCGACAGTGACTATGAATACCGTGGAATTTTCTGACTTTACTGGTTATCAACGAATCCTTATGTCTTTGGATAATCCAGTTAGATTAGGGCAATTAGGTTCTTGGATTAGCCTAAATGCTTTTGAGCCCCACCATTTCGATGGTAAATTAAAAACAACGTGTCAGGGTGAGTGTCAAGATTTTAATGTTATTTTTAAAGACGATTACGACGTCTTTGTTCAGGCGCTTAAAGGAAATGAGATGCATTTTATTAAACCGCAGACTATTGCTGTCATTTATGCATTGGAGAATCTTTCAATAGTGCTTCTGGGCGATAGGACACAGCGACAAATGTTGCAAAAAAATGAAATGCTGGTTATAAAAGATGAAACATTTATACAAGTGGAATCTAGTTCATCAGAGAAACAGAATCTTGCAAACAACAGGATTGCTGTTTTGACAAAAATAAAAAAACAGAGTAGAAGATAGAGCGTTAAGTGCTATAAGGATGGGATGTTGCCTTTTAGACGAAGAAACAAATTTCACGATTCTATCTTTGCATTCGCTGCATAAATTAATTGTGTAGCAGCTCTATTAAAGGAGATGCTAAGAATGAAGAAAAAAATCGACGCACATATTATCGCAACAATGGGATTACTGATTGGATTAATGGTCGTTTTGTCTCAAGTATTAGGGTTTGAAACCCAGCTGTTGAAAATTACCTTTGATTTTGTTCCAGAAGTGGTTATGGCTAGTTTATTTGGCCCTTGGTGGACAGCAATTGGTGCTTCAATTGCTGATATTATCGGGAATACTCTTTTAGGGAAAGCTCCTTTTTTCATTGGCTTTACACTGAATTCATTCATTGCAGGTTTGCTTTATGGCTACTTTTTTTATAAAAAGCCCATTACAATAAAAAATTCTTTTCTATGTGTTCTTTGCAATACATTAATTATCAGTTTGTGTCTGACACCAATTTGGTTGTCGATGATGTATGCAATTCCTTTGACCGATACGAAACTTTGGGGAATACGTATCGTCAAAGCGGTGATCATGCTACCTGTACAAACAGCCATGATCGTATTCTTTGGTCATGCGATTCCTTTGAAACGCTTCGCTCGTAATGTTTTCTAAACGAACTAACAATTCTATTGGGGATGATAAGAATGTTTAAAACAGGAGATGAAGCAGTACGCTGGATTCATTCGCGCAAAAAATTTGGATCGCGGCCTGGTTTGATACGAGTCAACGAGCTACTGAAGCTGTGCGGTCATCCCGAAAAGAATACTATCGGGATTCACATCGCAGGAACAAATGGAAAAGGTTCGACGGTAACTTACTTGCGTTGTTTATTAGAAATGCAGAAGCTAGCAGTGGGTACATTTACTTCGCCGTACATTGAAAGTTTTTATGAACGTATTTCGATTAATGGGAAAGCAATCTCCGCAGAAGAATTTGTCCAGCTAGCAAATGAATTTCGCCCTCTGGTAGATAGTATGGATGAGGATACACGCTATCAGGGAATAACAGAATTTGAGATATTGACTGCAATGGCCTTTTCTTATTTTCAAAAGCACGCAGACATCGCAATTTTCGAGGCAGGTATCGGGGGGAAATGGGACAGTACGAATGTTTTTATACCAATTTTAACTGCTATTACTACGATTGGATTAGATCATACAGATATATTAGGCGAAACTGAGGAAGAAATTGCCTTGCAAAAAGCTGGCATTATCAAAAAAAACATACCTATTGTTACAGGAAACATTTCGCAAAATGCAGTGAAAATAATTGAAGAAGTCGCTTCTAAAAAAAATGCGCCACTCTCTAAGAAAAATACCTCTTACCAAGTTCACTATGTGAGGCAAAGCCCTGAAAGTCATAGTCCTAAGGATTCTATAAGTGGAGAAATGTTTCACTTCGAAAATGAAGACTTTCAATTTTTAAATCTTAGAATTCCTTTATGTGGAAAATACCAAGTGGAAAATGCAGCAACTGCCCTTCAACTTTTTTTGCTTTATTGTCAGCAGCAAAACAAAGCGATACAAAAAGAGAGCATACAGAAAGCTTTAGAAAAAGCGCGATGGCCAGGTCGTATGGAGAAAATCAGTTCACAACCGACGATCATTATCGATGGGGCACACAATCCACATGCCATAAAAGAATTTGTTGATACAGTTACAGAAAAATTTCAACAAGGAAAGAAATATATTTTGTTTTCAGCGCTAACAACCAAAAATAGTAGGAAAATGATCCGACAGATGCAGCAAATCCCTAATAATTGCCTTATAATAACCACATTCGATTACCCGAAAGCGTTGAAAAAAGAAGATCTTGTTCGAGAAAATAGCCAATTTAAATATTATCAAGAGTGGCAACAAGGTATTAAGGAGATTGTTGCTAAAATGGGATCGAAAGATACTCTTTTTATTACTGGTTCATTATATTTTGTATCGCAAGTTCGCACATATTTATTAGATGATAGGAGATGTTTAGAAGGTATCTGAAGGAATAACCTGATCCATTAATCAACGTGTGTGAAGAAACCAGAGAAGCAATATAAGAATAAATAGTGAAAGAAACAGTAGAATGGTTAGAAATGACATACTTCAGTTTTTCCATCTTTGGAAAGCCTGAAGTATGTCACTTTTTTGCGAATGCTTTTGTTTTTTCTAAAAACTATTTAATGAGGTACCCTTTTCTTAATTTCTTAAGAAGTGAAAAAGCACCTTGTGAGAAAAGAAACTTTTCATTATACTTCAAGTAATTGAAAACAAAAGGTGGGTTTTTCCCGTGAAAGAGCATAAAAAAATAGCAGCAATTCGGGTAGCGTTAGCTGTCGGTTTGACACTGATTGTGATTGGGCTAGTCATCTGGTTCATCATTGGCTTTTCTGTAGGACGAGCGGTCAGTTCGAGTGGTTCAAAATCATCAACTGTAGAGACTTCTCAAGTAAACCAATCCGCTATCAAAGAACAACCCGTTACTTATTTTAATCAATTTCTGCCCTTTGAAAGCGAATTTAACTATGATCCGAATACACAAGGATTTAATTTATTTTATGATTTGATGCGCTATTTTTCTTCTGTGAAGGTGCAAGAAGATGTACGGATCGATTCTTACAGTGTGAGTGGTGCAACCTATCAAGATGGGCTGCTGACGGTAAAATTTACTGTGTGGCCCAAGTCCATCAATCGTGAGACAATGACATCTTATTGGGGGAAAGTTTCCGATGACGGTTCTGTGCGGGACATTTGTTGGCAAGTTAAGGTTGCTACGACTGCTCAAGGGGACAAAGCGATCACGAATGTAGATGCGGGAGATCTAAGTGCGATCACCGATAAGAACAATCAAATGACCACCTCAAAGGAAACGAATCAGACGATTGCGTATAAAACAGAAATTGGTAAGAGTCAATTGAAATTAACTTATGATAGCTGGAAACATCAAATCATTCTGCCCTATCCGTTAGATGATTTTTTTGGCGGCGAGTATAGTGGCGACAAACAAGCGCTGATCGCTGGCAGCTATATTTTGACTCCTGAACGGACTGGATTTATCCGAACGGAATATGCTAGTGAGGGCAGTCCAACTCAAAATGTCTATTATACTTATACGGAAAATCAAGGAAATACGTGGAAGAATGTTGCTCTGGCAGAGCAGACAGCAGCTGTACGTTTTCGCAAATTGACATTTGGGCAAGACGGTTTTGGTTACATTTTCTTATCTGGTGGCCGCGTAATGGGGCAGGAAGGTTATCTCTCATATGTGACCCAAGATGGTGGCAAAACTTGGCAGGAAAAGCAAGTGGCTAAGGGAATCAGCCGACTCTTGACGGACGCATGCTACCTCAACGAGAATGTTGGCTTTATGAGTTTCGGCGGAGTAACGCCAACAGAACCAAGCCTCTATGTGACGACAGACGGAGGAAACACATGGCTGGAAGCTGCTTTTGAAATGCCTGATGAATGGAAGAAGGTTTTCGTGGTTGCTGAAGCACCTTATCTAGAAGATGGAAAGTTAAAAGTTATGGTCAATCAAGGTCCCATGGGGGATTACAAAGGTGGTACAGTCAAAGGTGTATTTACCTCAGAAGACAATGGCATGACGTGGACGTATGTCTCTGAAATAGATTCAACGACTGATGAAGGCTAAGCTCGATTAAATTTTGTTTAAAAGTCAGCGACAAAAACTGTAGAAGATCACTATAGATGTTCTCAAAAGAATTGCAAGAAATTTTTTTTGTGATAGACTATGGCTAATCTTGCATTAGTGCGAGTCTAAATAAAATGTAGAGTGAGGGAGTAACGTGGCAACGAACAAGGTGATCCTTACTGGGAAAATTAATGAGATGCCCAGTCGAGAACAACTGGCTTCTGCAGCAGCAAATAATACGTGTGTACGGTTTAATTTAGCAGTCGCTGCACAGTGGCAAACAAGCGAACAGTTGCAAACAGAATGGTTTGCTTGTGTTATCAACGGCAAGCAAGCAGAAACTTTTTTGCGGTATACCCAGAAAGGTGCAAGTGTTAAAATCAATGGACATTTGCATATGTGTCCTTTTGAAACCAAGGAAGGACAATCTGTCTATGGTGCCGAAGTTGTAGTAGATAGTTTCCAATTGCTGGAATTGCCGCCAGAATCTCTACAAGAAACCGTCGAATCGATCGCTCAGCCTGCGGTCTCACCTAATCGTCGTCAGGAAGCTTCTGATACGGATACATTGAAAAATCAAGTATTGGAATTTTTGAAGGATGAACATTTTATTTAAGACCTAAAAGGATGTTCCCCATTTCTTCATCTTCTGAACTGGTATCGGACATCCTATTTCAAAAAAAGCGCGGCAAAAAAGAGACGAAAATGACCTTCATAAGCCTGCTCAAACGAGTAATAGTTTGTCGATTATTAAAATAGTAAAGAACAAAGTGTTGAAAAACGAAACTTTTTTAAGAAAAGACTTCCCATGCAGGAAGTCTTTTTTTGGGAGCAGATTTCTTTGTGGGCGGATTATGAAAAACTTTTTTTTGTGCCAAATAATGGCGTCCTTTGTCTTGACAGACTAAGGATTATCAAGACAAAAGAGAAAAAAGAACAAGAAAAATTATTACAGAATGGGAAAAGAATAAAGGGTCTTTTTTTATCATTAAGTGATGAAAAGGACTATAAGAAAGTCAATCATTTTAAAAAAAAATTAATAAAAATTCTTGCAAATTCTCATAGTTATCTGTAAAGTGTTACTTGTAGTCAGCAAATAAAAAAAGAAGGAGGGATTACGATGCAAAACGTTACAGCAAAATTCGCAAACAACAAAATAGTAGTTAATCCCTTATTCGGTAATCCGTTAGTACAAAGATAGTGTCGATATTTTTTGACGTTATGCTCTGTCCTTTTTCCGAAAGGGCAGAGCTTTTTTGTGTACTTTTTTAGATTGAGAGGGAAGAAAATGAAATATATTTTACAACAATTAACGACGTATTTTAAAGCGCATAAATTGCGTTATGCAATCGTATTTATTTTTATGGTTATTGCCAGTGCGATGTATGTAGCACCGATCTATATTTTGCGCTTATTCATTGATGCACTGATTCAAGATGACTTTACGATGGCAATTTTGATTCGCTATGTCAGCTTGTTTGCCGGTGCGATACTTTTAGGCTATATTGCAGAATTTATTTGGACATTTAATTTATTTATCGGATCATACGATTTGCAAAAGCAATTGCGTCAGCAATTGATGAAGCATTTCTTAAACATGGGGGCTCCCTTTTATCATCGGTTTCGAACGGGAGACTTAATGACTCGTTCTAGTGACGATGTTCAAGTCATGGGAATGACCGTAGGCTATGGGTTGATGGTTTTCTTGAATACGAGTCTCTATTTGAGTTTCATCGTTGCCATGATGGCGATTACAGTCTCTTGGGTATTGACAATCATTGCACTGATTCCTATGCCCCTCTTGGCGTACTACATTTTCAAATGGGGTTCGCAAGTAGATAAAGCTTTTACAGAAGCACAAAACTCTGTTTCAGAGATGAATAGTGAAGTGTTGGAGATCATCGATGGTATCCGAGTGGTACGGGCATTCGGCTTAGAAGCAGCAACGACGCAGCAATTTCAGCAAAAAACAACAGAAACTCGTGAAAAAAACGACATCGTTTCCGAGATTGATTCCCGTTTTGGGCCGCTGATTACAATCATTTTGGCGATTAGTTTTGTGATGAGTTTCGGGATCGGGGCTTTCCTAGTAGCCAATCAACAAATCACTATTGGTGCGATGGTATCTTTCCAAGTCTATCTAACGATGGTGGTTTGGCCGATGATTTCAGCAGGAGATCTGGTAAATGTGATGCAGCAAGGGGCTGCTTCTTGGCGTCGGATCAATGAAGTATTGCAGACTGGCGATCAGCTAGAATCTACAGGACAACAACTTGTACCGATGATCCAAACAATTGAATTCTCTGAGTACAGTTTCAAATATCCGAATACGGAACGATTTGTCTTACAAGACGTTGATCTGACTATTACCAAAGGAGAAGTGTTGGGGATCGTCGGCAAAACAGGTAGTGGTAAGACTTCCTTGCTACGTCAGTTCGGACATCGGTACCCGTATTCAAATCAAATGCCAATGATCAATGGGCAGCCTTTGACTGCTTTTCAGACAGAAGAGATTCGTCGTCACTTTGCGGAAGTTCCGCAAGAGCATACGTTGTTTTCACGAACGATTCGCGAAAACCTATTGTTCGGGGATCCAGACGCATCCGAAGAACGCTTATGGCAAGCGTTATCACTCGCATGTTTCGCTGAAGACATCAAACGGATGCCAGAAGGCCTTGAAACATTAGTCGGTGAAAAGGGAGTTTCTTTATCAGGGGGTCAAAAGCAACGTTTGTCGCTAGCACGGGCCTTTCTGCGAAGGAGTGATGTACTGTTGCTGGATGATGCTTTGTCAGCTGTCGATGCAAAAACAGAGCAAACGATCATCGCAAACCTTAAAGCAATGACAGATGCACCGACTTCGATCATCGTGACCCACCGCTTATCCGCCATCACGGACGCCGATCAAGTGATTGTTTTGGAAGATGGGCATGTTATCCAAAGAGGGACCCATCAGGAGCTGATCGCAGTTCCTGGATGGTACCAAGAGCAATATTATCATCAACAGTTAAAGGAGGACGATCAAGATGTTCTCAACGATTAAGCGCCTGCTGTCTTATGTAGGCTATTACAAAAAACAATTTTCGATCGGTGCAGTATTGCTACTGCTAGGTGCTGCACTGGAATTGACATCACCGCTGATTGCCAAACGATTGATTGACGGCGTCATGACTCCATCGGTTGAGACAGGGAATTTGAATATCCTTTTCTTGATCCAATTATTAGCGGGTTACTTGCTGATCAATTTGATTGGCTCGCTCTTTCGTTATATCAGCTTGCTGCAGCTGCGTAAAATGTCAAATCGCATTGTGAAGAAAATGCGGGACCAGCTTTTTGACCATATGCATCAATTGCCCGTTTCTTATTTTGATCAGATTCCTGCTGGGAAAGTAGTCGCGCGAATCACGAATGACACGGAAGTTTTGCGCTCCAATTTCTATGTGATCGTCATCAGTAATTTGATGAGCAATATCATTCAAATCATTGGGGCTTTCTTGGCACTCTTTTTCCTGAATCATACTCTAGGATTGGCTATGCTTATTCTGATTCCGATTCTGGGTATTTGGCAACATGTCTATACGAAGTATGCTTCCCGTTATAATATTGCCATGCGGGAATATATTTCTCAAATCAGTGGTCAGCTAAATGAATTTGTTCAAGGAATGGCAGTTATTCAGGCCTTTCAGAGAGAAGGCCAACTGCAGAAAGAATTCAATGAAACCGTCGAGAAATGGTTTCAGACAGGTCGAAAGTATCTGTTATTGGATTCGAGTATTGCCTGGGGATTGGGCAATCTTTTGCGGAATTCAACGATCCTGATTCTGATCACGACATTATCGGCATTCTTCTTGGATGGTCGGCTCGCTATCTCCGCAGGTTTGCTTTATGCCTTTATTGATTATATCAATCGACTCTATGACCCAATCGAAGGTCTGGTCCAAACGATCACCAATGTTCAGCAATCGCTAGCTGCTGGCAAACGAGTCTTCGAGTTTGCTGATCAGCCAATTGAAAAACAGCAAGAAGCAGTTATTGCGATCAAAGAAGGAAATGTTTCTTTCAATCAAGTAACCTTTGGATATGATCCAGAGCAATCTGTTTTACACGAGATTGATTTTCAAGTATCTGCAGGTGAAACAGTCGCATTAGTAGGGCATACAGGATCTGGGAAATCCAGTATCTTGAACTTACTGTTCCGTTTTTATGACCCTCAAGCAGGGACTATCACGATCGATGATCAAGTGATCGAAGCATTTGACCGTCACAGCGTTCGTCGTTCGATGGCGATCGTGATGCAAGATCCCTATCTATTTACAGGAACGATTGCCAGCAATATCGGTATGAATGATCCGTCAATCACAGAAGAGATGATCCTATCCGCATTAGAACAAGTTGGTGCCGGTTACCTGCTGACGCGTTACCCGAAAGGTATCCATCATCCCGTCGTAGAAAAAGGCAATGAGTTTTCCAGTGGCGAACGTCAATTGATCAGCTTTGCCCGTGCTTTGGTATTTGATCCAAAAATCTTGATTCTAGATGAAGCAACGAGTCACGTTGATACCGAAACGGAGTCAATCATTCAAAAAGCAATGACAGTCTTGCAAAAAGGACGGACCACTTTTATGATCGCTCACCGCTTATCAACGATTAAGCAAGCAGAGCAAATCCTAGTTTTAGATCAAGGTAGAATCGTTGAACGGGGCAATCATGCCAGTCTGGTACAAGCTGGGGGAATCTATCAGCAAATGTACCAAATGCAGTCAGAGCAACTCTGATTCATCAAGGATAAGACTCACTTTTTTAATAAGATAGAAGAAGCGTCAAGCCTAGGAATTTCCTTGTTTGCTTGACGCTTTTTTAGAGCAGTCTTTACTAACCGCTAATCGGACAATGGCTGGATGTCACTGAGTTTGGCTACGCCGTAGTTGCCCCCTTCTAAAAGTTCGACAGTCGCTGTATTGCTCAGTAAGCGAATGATCTTGATCTTTTGTAAGGTAGGTTGTCCGATTACTTTCGCTAAATAGAATTTACTTGTACAAAGTTCTTCTTTTTTCATAAGCTTCACCTTCTTTTTTAGAGTTATACCATAGAAGTCCTTTTACAAGGAAGGCGTTTCACAAAACATTCAAACTTTTTTCGGAATTTGACAATAGCTGTCTTTATCCTATCCTCTTAAATCAAGACTTACCTGCACAGAAAGAAGGGAAAGAGGAAAAGGACAGCTAACGTTTGTAAAAAGAAAAAATCTGCCGTAGAATGAGAAAAAATAAGCGAAATGAGATGATTGGATGAAAGTTCTTTTAGTGGGACATACCGGAACGTTAGGGAAAATTTTGCTGGCTGGTTTACAAGACAAATCTGTTGAGGTTATCACGGCGAGTCGAAGTGCAGGGGACTACCGGGTGGAGATTGCTGATCCAGAAAGTATTCGGACGCTGTTTGCAGAGATCGGTACTGTAGATGCTATTATTTCCGCAGCGGGTAGTACCGTCTTCAAACCTTTTGCGGAGTTGACACCGGAAGAAAATCAGCGCTCCATTGACAGCAAGCTGCAAGGCCAAGTCAATCTAGTGTTGATCGGACAGCATTATTTAACGGAGGGCGGCAGTATCACGTTGACCTCAGGCATCATTCAAGACGAGTTTATTCCGATGGGTACTTCTTCGGCATTGGTGAATGGCGCAATCGGTGCTTTTGTTGCTTCAGCGGCGTTAGAAATTGGTCGTAGCATTCGTATCAATGCGGTCAGTCCGAATGCGCTGGCAGGCTCTTGGGAGACCTATGCTCCCTCATTCCAAGGCTTTCTGCCTGTCGCGGATGAAAAAGTTTTTGCTGCCTATGAAAAATCAGTTTTTGGTATCATGACAGGACGGACCTTTACTGTTTATTAAGGCCGTCACTCGCTAAAAAAAGCCGTCAGAAGAAGCAAATTCTTCTGGCGGCGTTTTGGTTTACGAAACAGGTTGTGGGTGAATATCAGGCATCGTTTGGAGTAGATAGTTTCTTGCGAAAGTCACATCCGTGATCCAAGGCAAAACATCTGCCTTCGACAACAAAACAGGCATCCGATCATGGATTGGTGCAATCGTTGCATTGGGCTTGGTCGTCAAAATAATGGATTCATCTTCCGAACCGCTGGCAGTAGAATGGTTCCGATAGAAACCAGCAAGGTAGAGGGGCTCCGAGGAGTCAAAGAGAAACTTGTGCTTATCGCTATCCCACTCATAAAAGCCAGACATTGGAAAGGCACAGCGTTTTTCCAGAAATGGCTTCTTGAAAGTACGTTTTTCTTCTACGGTTTCTGCTCGTGCATTGATTAAAAGTTGGCCTTTTTTGAAACCAGTAAAGCCCCAATGGGTTAGGATCGGTACGATTTGCTGCGAGTCATCGGCAATCAGCGTGACGACCTGGTTGGAAGGGAAAACTTCATCAACAGCGATTTTTTTGTTTTGTTCTTTGGCTATCGTGACTAGTTCTTGATAATAATCAGACAGCTCACCTGTCCTTGGATCAAATAAATATCTCCCACACATGGTGTTTCCTCCTTTTTAGCAATGCTGTGAATTCCGGCTGGTCTACAGATTCAATTTATCAGCAAAAGAGATAGGCGTATAGCAAAATGCTTAGCAGCCATCCTATTTTGGACGAACTGCTTTGCCTTGAGGTTCGTTTGAGATACCATCCATTCCACCGGCATGACCACCAACGAGATTCGCCCGTGCAATCGCTCGTCCGCCTTCTAATTTGCTGGCAGCATGAACGATTGAAGTAAATCCATATTTGGCGCGAATTTTATCGATCAGTAAATCAAGCTTTCGCTGTTTTAGTTGTTCTTCCGGATCTTGGAACAAATCGAGCTGAACGCTTTGGGTAAAAACCAGTCTCGAATAAGTGATCCCCACATGACGAACCACTTGTCCTGTGTAGTATTTGCGAAATAAGGACAGTGCGTGAGCAATCAATAGTTTGGTGTTATCTGTCGCAGGGATTTTCATTTGGTGGGCAAAGCCCTTCTGTGTCTCTCCAAAAGCTGTTCCAATATAGAGATGGATACATTGTGTTTGGCAGCCTTCACGGCGGATTCGGGCGGCGACTTGTTCTGCCATTTCTTTGATAACTAATTCGATCTCGCTCTGCAAGTAATAATTTCGATTTAAGACTTGATTATTGCCATAACTTTTTTCCATTGTCTTTGGGGCTGGTTCTGCTAAAATCGTTCGATCGATCCCGTTGGCATGGTGGTATAATTGTTCCCCAATGATGCCCATACGGCTGCGCAAAAAATCTGGATCAGCATGAGCCAATGCTTTGATCGATTCGATCCCCAACTGAGTCAATCGTTTTTGGGTTCGAGAACCAATCCCCCAAAAATCAGTCATCTGCGAAATTCCCCATACTTTGCTTTCCACATCTTGATATGTCCATTCGGCAATGAAGGTGGGATTTTTCTTTGCTTCGGTATCGAGGGCCAATTTTGCAAGAAGAGGATTATCACCGATCCCGACAGTTACCCGCAGTCCGGTCGCTTTGAAGACATGGGCTTTGATTTTTTCTGCCATTTTGTGCCGCTTCTCGCTTCTAGAAAGAGAAGGATCAGGAAAAAATAAATGTAACGTTTGCGTCACATCCATCAGCGACTCATCAATTGAATAGAGTAAGAGATCTTCATCCGCCACATAGTTCCGATAAACGTTGTTGACTTTCAAATTTTCTTTGATATATAGATTCATGCGAGGTGAAACTTTATATAGATCCGGGTGGTTGGGCAAGTTGTCAGCACGAGTGACATTGGTGATCCCCAGAACAGTTTTCGCCATTGGCGAAGCTGCCAAGACTAATCCGTTTCCTGTGTTATCTGAATGAGACATGACTACTAGCAAGGCGGTCAAAGGATCTAGCCCTCTCTGGACACATTCGACAGATGCATAGAAAGATTTTACATCAATGAACAAAATATCCCGTAACGGTTCTTCTTCATAATTAAATCTCCCCATCAAAAACGCCTCCCTAGTTGTATAATACAAACATATGTTCTCTTTTGTAAAGCGAACACACCTTAAAACTTTTGATTTTTGTAAAATCATCGCGGCAATTAAAAACAGCTGCAACAAAAAAAGCCCTTGAGAAGGGCTTTAATGACATAAAAGCAGAACAGAAGCTGGCGCTAATAATCACGCGATGAGCTATCCTGTAATTTTTTTCATTGCAGAAAAACAAGAGGGAATTTCCGTGACAAACTAAAGTGAGTTTCGGCTGATGACGACAAACAATAGCTGGTTTTTTATTGTACTTTTCGTCAAACCTTCATTCTTTTTCGTTATAATAAAGGTATAGTGAATGAACGAACAAAAGGCTTAGATAAGTAATGCAAGCGATTACTGAACGTTGCCGCTATCTACTGGAATCCCTAGTGTAAAGGTCGTTCCATAGACGGTGCTTTTTACTTGTAAGATCCAATCGTTTTTCTTAGCAATCGATGAGACGATGAATAAGCCGAGACCAGTTCCATTGGACTCTGTCTTCGTTGTGAAAAAAGGCGTGAACATTTTACTTTCTATTTCTTTCGGGATCCCTGGACCATTATCTGTCACGGTAAGTTGCGCAAAATGTTTGTCGCAATAAGCAAGTGAATGGTTTTGGAATGCTGTCAACTGCTTATCTGCTGCTGCACTAAGTCTGACTTGGATGTGCGGGTTTTCTGGCTGAGCCTGATAAGCATTGGTGATCAAATTGTATAAAATAACTTGTAAGTCACTGGCTTCAATGAGTGCAGTGCCCACAAAAGAAGCTTGATAGGTCAATGTGACTTTCTTTGGTACGAGTACGCGCATGGTGTCAATGGCTTCTGATACCACTTCTTCGATCGAGAGGGATTCTTTCGTTTTGATTCCAGTCTTAGTAAAGCGCAATACATTCGTAGACAGGTTTTGGCCTTTTTGCGCTGCTTGGTAGACTTCATTTAGATCAGCAACGAGCGCTTCGTTTGACTGGTATTCTTCAATCAACAGTTGCAGATTTCCGATCATCGGAGTAAGAAAATTATTCATGTCATGAACAATGGTAGTGGTTAGCAGACCTACTGTTTCCAATTGCGATTTTTGCATCATTGATTTTTCAAGGGCATGCTTTTCCTTCAAAAAATTTTGCCGTTCAACTAAACGCAGATTTTCGATATAGGTCCGGTTTTGGCGATTGTAATGACTAAAACTGACTGCTAAAAGAATGATGATTGCTAAGAGAATGGTCAGTAAGCCAAGTATGATCAGATTTTTTTGCAGTGCGAGTCCATTTCGTTCATAAAAGTCCGATGAACTGGCAACGATCCAGCGTGCATCCCCAACCGTAATCCATTCATAGGCTGAGATTTTTAAAACTTTTTTGGGGTCTTCTTCTGTCCACCAGTAAGAATTGTAGCTTAATGTTCCTTTTTCATTGGTCTTTTGGACATCTTCTAAATGAGCCAAATCGCTGTAGTCGAGGTCAGGATATTTCAGCTTTCGCCCATTGATGATGTCTAATCCGATTTGTTCGGTGGAAGGGTGCATGAGCACTTTCATTTCTTCATTTTTGACCATCGTATAGCCATTTTGGTTTTCTGTTGTGTCAATCTCTTGCTGATATAGCTCTTCAAGATTGATTGGCAGAACCAAGATAGATTGAAGCACATGATGCTTGTCATAGACCGGTCGATATAAATTGACATAAGACGTATCATCAGCAAAGTAAGCTTCGCCGTTTTGAAGAACCGACCCCTTTAAAGCTTTGAGATAAAGGGGATCTTGATCAAAAGCCGTGACTTTGACAGGTTCTTTAACAAATTGGTCAGCATGGATGTCTTTGCCAGAAAGGAGAGTGCCCGTTGGTGAAACAAGATATAATCCGGCGGCAGCCGAGGTCTTGAATAGGAGACTGTTGTCCAACTGAGTGTCTTCGATCAGTTCATGGTAATTTTTTTCATTAAAAATATTCGAAGCATAATCTTCCAGTGCTAAAGTGTAAGATTTGATTTCCAATCGCAATATTTTGATTACAGAGTCATTGATTTTGGCTAGTTGATTCTCCCCCATTTTTAACGCATGTTTTTGTGTCTGCTGATAGCTGTTTGCTGTGATGACCATTCCTAATACAGTCAAAAAGAGGACGGTCATCATTCCTAGAACAAGCAATCTGCTTGAAGGCTTTTTCATAAAAAACGCTCCCTTTAATAATTTGATCCAAAGAACTAGGAGGAAAAAAAGTGAGAAACGAAAAAATTCTTGTCGTTGATGATGATCCAGCAATACGACGATTGATATGGAAATCACTCCAATCGACCGGAATCTTGATTTATCAAAGTGATTCGGTTGAAAAGACAGTCGATATCATGACACGGGTAAAATTTGATTTATTTTTATTGGACATTAGTTTAGAACATGAAAACGATGGGTACTATCTTGCTCAGATTATACGTGAAGAAGATCCACTTGTCCCGATCATTTTTCTCAGTGGCAAGAAAAATGAAGAAGACATCATTACTGGATTGGAAATGGGTGGAGATTATTATATTACCAAGCCATTTTTGCCTAACTTATTAAGAGCGCAAATAACAGTGACCCTTGATAGAGGGCAAGTTATCAAAGAGCATCGTGCCCTTTCAAAAGAGAGCAAAATCATGATTGGGGATTTCTGCTTTGACAAGTCCCGCTACCAACTCTACAAAAAGGAAGAGCCAATCAAGCTCTCATCCAAGGAAACAAAATTGATGCAATTTTTTATAGAAAACCCGGATCAAGTTTTTTCGAAAGAACAAATCTATCAAAGCGTATGGAACGGCAGTGAGCTAGACGCAAATACGGTCATGGTTTTTATCAATCATTTAAGAAATAAGATTGAAGATGATCCAAAGCAAGCTCGCTATATCAAGACAGTATGGGGATTAGGCTATACCTTTTTGCCCGATGGTGTTTAAAGGATCTCTTCTAGTTGAGCAAAATAAATACCTAATGCCAATAGATCAGCAGAACCTCCAGGACTTAAGTGGCGTTGAGTCAAAATCCTATCATAGCTTTGTAATTCATCAAGCAATTCTTCTTTTGAGAAGGTGGCTTGGTGAATTTTTTTGCTTTCTTCTTTCACTGTTTGCCAAGCGGATAAACCACCGCGATGCAATAAATTCCCATCTTCGATCTCACTCATCAAGAAAATCAGTCCCCGCAATAAACGTTCCTCCATTGGGAAATCAACAGTTGTCCGTAGAAAGGGGAGTAGTTTATGCGACAAACTAGGGTAGCCTGCTGCGGCTTCTCCTCGAATTCCGGTTATTCCGTATTCCAGATAAAGCTTTTCGCCATAAGTGAGCTGGGTCTTTATCTCTAAGTCTTTGAAATCTTCTGCGAGTAGGTGGTTTGTCATTTGCTGCGTGTAAGTCAAAATCCTCTCACTATCTTCTTTTATTAAAGGCAATGCCTTTTCTTGCAAGTACCAGCCAGTCGCCCCTAAAATGACTGCAAAAGAAAAATTGGCTCCTTTATGCGTATTGATGGCATGTGTTGCACGCAGCATGGCTTTTTCTGCAGCTACTCCGATTTTTCTAAGCTTATCAAACAACTCCCTAGGGGTTCCTTTGTGTGTCAGCCCTGCATGTAGGTACTGTTGAAAATAAGGACGTAAGCTGATCGTGCTATCGATAAATGTGAATAAGTTCATGTCTTGGTGCGCACCGGTTGTCAAGGGATCCACAAGTCCAGGTTTAGGACTGAGACTGACTTCATAGAACAATGCTTTGATGGCATAGTCGGTAATCTGGTTCGAAAGGGACTCAGTCAATTTGTCTACGCTCCATTTCCGCCAAAATAAACTGCAAGGATCGATCAAGGTGTTCATGCGTGATCAGCGTGATTTGTTCGACATTTTTTGTTTTCATCCCGCGAAAAATCAGCCAGTGTTCTTCCAATGCTTTATCTCTTCGTTTCGTCGAACGGATAGCGATGTCGCGAAAATAAACGAGATAGGCTTGTAGTTCTAGGACAATTGATTTTAAGCGAGGCATTTGACTTTTTTCATAGATAAATGCGTTGAAATCAGAGAAATTTTTTAAAACCAGCTCTATTTCATCGGCCTCATTATATTGTTCCCCTTGTTCTAATAATGTTTGCAGTTCTTGGAAATCTGCTTCAGTCATTTGATTCATGGCTTTGATCGTTGCTAGGGTATCTAATGATTTACGGATATCATAAATTTCGTAGGCATCTTTGATACGAATACCTTTGACGACGATTCCCGCTTTAGGAATATGTTCGACAAGTTTTTCATTCACTAATTGCTTCATAGCCAGGCGAATAGGAGTTCGACTAATGTTCAATTCTTCAGCAAAGACTTTCTCGTTGATTCGAGTACCTGCTGGAATATCACCAAGGATGATGGTTTTTCGAAACGCTTCATAAATCAGAACGTTTAATGTTTTGTTTTGTGTTAAATCAAGATTTTTTTTAACGGCTTCAACTATATTACTCATTTATTTTCCTCATTTCTCATGATACCTCTGAAAATAAAACATGCTAGTAAATTTTTTTCAAGATTTTCTTTGATTTCCTCATGTATTACTAATAAAAATAGGGACGAGACCGCAATGACGACCCGTCCCTATCAATCCTGAATATTATTGTGGAATGTAAAGCGGCATATGACCTAATAACACAATGGTAACGATAAAGATGACAAAGATTCCCAATGCATATTTTGCTGATTCTTTTTGCCATTGACCCATATCCAATCCAGTCAAACGTAACAGCAAGTAGATAAAGGCAACCAATGGGCTTAATAAGTGGAACGCCTGTCCCATCAATGAAGCAAGAGCCATCTGCATATTGGTAAAGCCATAAGCACGCCCTGCTTCTGCTAATACAGGTAGCACACCAAAATAGAAACCATCATTTGAGATGAAGAAGGTACCTGGCGCAGAAATAAGGGCGATAACTAGCCCCCAGAAGCCGGCTAATTCTTTCGGAATAATGTGAGTAAAGCTGTTAGCCAATGCTTCTGCCATACCTGAACCTTGGAACAATCCCATAAATACGCCCGCTGCAAAGACTAAGATAACGACTTGAACAGCATCTCCGCCATTGGCTCCAATTCGTGAAGATTGGTCTTTTAAAACAGGGTAGTTGACCATTAAAGCAATACACGTTCCAACTAAGAACAACAAAAGTGGTGGCAGTGCAATCGAATCAATGAATGAGCTAGCTACGAGCCAGGCAATCAATCCAATCGTCAAGATACCATTGAAAAGAAAGTTTTTTGGCCGGCGAATCTGTAGTGTTTCAGGGTCTGTTACCGTTGTCATTTCTTCGATTTCATCTGCAGTCAATTCAGTGATTCCTAAGCGTGCCCGTTCCTGTTTCCCCATTCTGCGAGCAACAAAGAAGATGACATAAAGAACTGAGATGATCATTCCTGGTGCCAGATAAGTAAGGATATCGGCATCAACTTCTAAAACGGCCATAGCTCGAGCAGTAGGTCCTCCCCAAGGGAGCAAGTTCATGATGGTATTTTGCAAGATCACCAGTACCCCAAGGTTCATCATTTTCATGTTTAATTTTTTATAAATCGGAATAAAAGCTGAACAGCAGATCAGGGTAGTGGTCGTTCCATCCCCATTTAAAGAAACGGTGGCCGCAACGACAGCAGTTGCCATCAAAACTTTCATCGGATCGCCTTTTGCGAAATAGATCATTTTTTTGGTAATCGGATCAAATAATCCAGCGTCCAGCATGATCGAGAAGTATAGTATCGCAAACAGCAACATAATCCCCGTATTAGAAGTTGTTTTGATTCCTTCTAGAACAAAATCCCCGATGTTTCCTTCTTTGGATACTCCTGACACCATTGCAACTAAGGTGAAAATCAAAGGAATGACCACCAAAGAAGTGAATGGAGACATTTTCTTTTTCATGATTACAAACATAAAGACAATAATCATGGCATAAGATAAAACCGTCAATAACATATTTTTCTTCCTTTCTACAACTGATTTAATAATTTCTGTTTTTGTAAACGGTGCCAATTCATTCCAATAAAAAACAAAGCTTCATGCCTTTGGGGGAGAAAGACACGTATTGGAAACAATTAGCTTTTCCGTTTGACGACTATAGAATAAGCAATATTCATTTGATAAGATAGATTGAATTCTGAAAAAGAACAGGAAAAAAACAATTTGGTATAGGTATTCTTAAAAGAGGTTTAACAAGATATTAATAAAATCTTAACGGCTGATAAACGTTGATTTAACAATGTTTATCAGCCTTTTTGTTGTAAGGTGAAGAAATAGGAACAGAAAAAAAACAATAATCTTTGATTTAGAACTACCGGATTGGTCCATTATCAATATAATGTGGTTGAGAACGAAAAAAATGAAAGGAGTAACTTCATGGGATTATTCGCCCGACTTTTCAAAAAAAGTGAACCACATCAAGAAATAACAAAAACATCTTCTGAAACGCTCGATGATAATGAATCTGAAATGAAATGGAAAGCGGTTCCTGCATATATCGAAGCTAGTGAAGAAGAATATCAACTTGTTAGTTTGATCGCGACAGCCATTGCGGCAGATGATCAACCTAAGAGCCAATTTGTGGTCAAGAAAGTAATGCAGCGCAATCCGGAGGCGAAACTTGTTTCCATCATCGTGTCAAGTCTAGCTGCTGGATTAAATGAAAAGAGTCAGTTTGTTATTCGAAGAATCAATAAAAATTAGCATTTTGGAGGAAAAACAATGTTACGTAAATTTAAAATTTCGATTGATGGCAAAGAATATCTAGTAGAGATGGAAGAAATCGGTGGTACACCACAACCTGTACTACCCGTTCAACCTGTAGTTGAAACACCAGCTCCGCAAACCGCAACACCAGCCGCATCCGAGGCACCATCTGTTTCTGAGGCACCCATTGCCGCAGGCGCAGATGCCATGCCTTCTCCAATGCCGGGAACGATTTTGAGAATCTTAGTGAATGTTGGAGATACTGTGGCGGAAAATCAACCATTGATGATATTAGAAGCCATGAAAATGGAAAATGAGATTGTTGCCGGAAAAGCGGGAACAGTAGCTGGTATTCATGTCAATCAAGGAGAGATGGTCAATCCTGGTGACCCATTGATCACGATTCATTAATAGGGATGAATCAATAAAAAATTTAATGAATAGAGGAAGTGACGTTAGTGGAAACTCTGATTGAAGGCTTTTTAGGGATGGGACAAGAACCCGGACGGATTGTCATGATGGTAGTCGGTGGCATCCTGATGTATTTAGGAATCAAAAAAGAATATGAACCAACACTACTAGTTCCGATGGGACTAGGAACGATTTTAGTAAATTTCCCGAACTCTGGTGTTTTGAGTGCTGGCGGGGAACCTGGTCCTTTTCAAGTATTGTTTGATATGGGGATCTCAACCGAGTTATTCCCATTGCTTTTGTTTATCGGAATTGGTGCCATGATCGACTTCGGTCCGCTGCTCCAAAATCCTTTTCTGCTTTTATTTGGGGCTGCAGCCCAATTTGGTATTTTCTTTACGATTATCGTCGCTGTCTTATTTGGATTTGATTTAAATGATGCAGCTTCCATTGGAATCATTGGAGCCGCCGATGGTCCAACATCCATCTTTGTAGCCAACACTTTGAATTCCAAATATATGGGAGCAATCATGGTTGCAGCTTATTCTTATATGGCTTTGGTGCCGATCATTCAGCCGGTTGCGATCAAGGCGGTCACAACGAAAAAAGAGCGTTCGATTCGTATGAATTATCGCGCTGGCGAAGTCTCACAAACAGCAAAAATTCTTTTTCCGATCGTTATCTCTGTCGTTGCCGGGCTCATTGCCCCTGTATCTCTGCCATTAGTTGGTTTCTTGATGTTCGGAAATCTCTTGAGAGAATGCGGCGTATTAGACCGACTTTCTATCACAGCTCAAAATGAGCTGGTAAACATCATTAGTATTTTGTTGGGGCTCTCTATCTCAGTAAAAATGCAGTATGAAGAATTTTTGCAAGTCGATACATTGATGGTGATCGCTTTAGGCCTGGTTGCCTTCATCATGGACTCTGTAGGTGGTGTCTTGTTTGCAAAAGTGCTGAACCTGTTCAGAAAAGAAAAAATCAATCCAATGATTGGAGCCGCGGGGATTTCTGCATTTCCTATGTCAAGTCGAGTGATCCAAAAAATGGCAACGGATGAAGACCCACAAAACTTTATTTTGATGCATGCAGCCGGTGCCAATGTTTCTGGTCAGATTGCTTCAGTTATTGCAGGTGGTTTATTGCTTGCCTTACTAACCTAAGAAAGGAGAGATTCGATGTCAGCAGATTTAATGAA
The DNA here is from genome assembly GCF_051714805.1 of Enterococcus sp. AZ091. Lineage (NCBI taxonomy): Bacteria > Bacillati > Bacillota > Bacilli > Lactobacillales > Enterococcaceae > Enterococcus > Enterococcus sp. AZ091. The sequence continues at coordinate 446,074 of NZ_JBIOSO010000002.1, forward strand.
ATCACTGGAATTATTAGTGCTGGGATGGGGCGGCGTCTTCGTGGTTATCTTGATTATCTATCTTGCTTCGATGCTGCTTAGCAAACTTTTTCCAATCAAAAAATAAAAAGATAAAGAAGAGACGTTTATGTATTCATTAAAACGGCTATGGCTAAGAGATCAAGGAGTCTATAAACAGTGGGCTTCCTTGATGGATCGAGCCGGTCTGAATAAAGAGGAAGAACTTGATTACACAGTGGGAATCTACGATAACGATTTACTGGTTGCTACTGGATCCTATTATCACAACATATTGAAATGCTTGGTTGTTTGCAAAGCCTTTCAATCAGAAAATCTACTGACGGAAATCATTCAACATCTGGTTGATCGCTTGGCAGAAGAAGGGGAACAACATTATTTCTTGTATTCAAAACCCAGCAATGAATTGATCTTTCGCTCACTAGGGTTTCAGAAAATCATCGCAACCTCAGAAATTCTTTTTATGGAACGAGGATTGCCAAATTTTGCGAGCTATCTTTCTACGCTGGCTAAAGGGAAAAAAATGGGGATCGGAAGCGGGATAGTGATGAATGCCAATCCCTTTACCAAAGGACATCAGTATCTTGTCGAGACAGCTGCGCAGCAGAGTCAGCAAGTTTATGTCTTTGTGTTATCCGAAGATCGTTCAGAGTTTTCGACTGCAGATCGGATGGAAATGGTAAAACGTGGAGTCGCACACTTGTCCAATGTAACAGTTTTTCCCACCAATGATTACCTTGTATCTTCCGCAACGTTTCCTTCCTACTTTCTGAAAGACAGTGCCATAGAAACAGTAGCGAAGATCCAGGCAAAGGTTGATGCGCAACTGTTTAAAGAGAAGATAGCACCTGTATTAGACATTCGGACACGGTTTGTCGGAGAAGAACCCTATTCAAAGGTGACCGATACGTATAATCATGCGATGCAGGAAATGTTTGGCGACTCATTAGAATTGGTTATTTTACCTAGATTGAGTATTGATGGTGAGATCATCAGTGCTACCAAGGTTAGAGAAGCCTTGAAAAATCAGGATGACCGCCGTTTGAGACAATTTTTGCCATCAACGACATATCATTATTTAAAAAACGAGAGGTGAAACCATATGGAAATTACACAAATCGCAGTAGCCGGTACAGTAGAGTCAAGCGACATTTTGATTACTGTCGAGCCGACTGAAGCAGACGAAATCCAAATTTCTTTGGAAAGCAGTGTAGAGAAACAATTTGGTCAACAAATCAAAAAGGTGATCGAAGAGACCATCAAAAATTTAGGGATCAAGTCTGTTCGAGTAGCTGCCGTTGATAAAGGCGCTTTGGATTGTACGATTCAAGCTCGAACCATTACCGCGATTCATCGGGCAGCAAAAAAAGACGCATATGATTGGAAGGAGATTGATTCATGGAACGCTTAAGAAGAACCATGATGTTTGTTCCAGGTGCAAATGCAGCAATGCTAAGGGACGCACCCTTATATGGTGCAGACTCAATTATGTTTGATTTAGAAGATGCAGTTTTTCTTAAAGAAAAAGACTCCGCGCGTACATTGGTTCACTTTGCATTGAAAACATTTGATTACAGCAATGTAGAAACAGTCGTACGGATAAATAGTTTGGAAGCAGGTGGCGCCCAAGATATCGAAGCAATGGTTTTGGCTGGCGTTGAGGTTATTCGCTTACCAAAAACAGAGACGGCACAAGATATTTTAGATGTGGATGCGGTCATTACATCTGTTGAAAAAGACAATCAGATTCCAGTGGGCACAACGAAAATGATGGCAGCCATCGAATCTGCAGAAGGGGTATTGAACGCACGGGAGATTGCCAAAGCGTCAGAGCGACTGATCGGAATTGCTTTAGGAGCAGAAGATTACGTCACAAATATGAAAACCAAGCGCTATCCGGATGGACAGGAATTATCCTTTGCCCGCAACATGATTTTGCATGCAGCCAGAGCTGCAGGAATTGCGGCTATCGATACTATCTATTCCAATGTGGACAATGTAGAAGGATTCCAAAATGAAGTGCAACAAATCAAGCAGCTAGGATTTGATGGAAAGTCAGTGATCAATCCACGACAAATTCCGTTGGTAAATGCTATTTATACACCGACAGACAAAGAAATCCAGAATGCCAAAGAAGTCATCTGGGGAATTCGCGAGGCCGAAGCGAAAGGCTCTGGAGTTATTTCAGTCAATGGGAAAATGGTGGACAAGCCAATCGTTGAACGTGCACAGCGAGTGATTGCATTGGCTAAGGCAGCGAAGTTGATTACGGAGGAGGATATTTAGGCATGGTCATGAATAAAGTAGGAAAAGATATTCCACAAGTATATGCTGACCAATACGGTGTTTTTGAAGGGGAATTGGCGCATATCGATACGTATCAAGAAGCAAGTCGTACCGTTACCCCCGTTCGTCCAAGAGATACCAAACTTCTTAGCAGTATTCGCGAGGCGATCGAAAAGACAGGGCTGAAAGATGGCATGACGATTTCCTTCCACCATCATTTTCGTGAAGGCGATTATGTCATGAATATGGTCTTGGAAGAAATTGCTGGTCTGGGTATCAAAAATATTTCTATTGCCCCTAGCTCCATCGCAAATGTCCATGCACCGTTGATTGACCATATCAAAAATGGCGTTGTAACCAATATTACTTCCAGCGGATTGAGAGACAATGTGGGTGCTGCTATTTCAGCAGGAATCATGGAAAATCCTGTTGTGATCCGTTCACATGGCGGTCGGGCTCGGGCCATTGCAGCTGGAGATGTGCATATCGATGTGGCTTTTTTAGGCGCACCAAGTGCAGATGCCTATGGCAATGCCAATGGTACGGTGGGAAAAGCAACCTGTGGTTCATTAGGTTACGCAATGATCGATGCAAAATATGCAGACAAAGTCGTGATCATCACAGATACGCTCGTGCCATTTCCGAATACACCAATCAGTATTCCGCAAACCGACGTGGATTATGTGGTTGAAGTGGAAGCAATCGGTGACCCACAAGGGATTGCCAAAGGAGCCACCCGCTTTACCAAAAATCCGAAAGAACTATTGATCGCGGAATACGCAGCAAAAGTGATCACAAATTCTCCTTACTATAAAGAGGGATTCTCCTTTCAAACAGGTACCGGTGGTGCTGCATTAGCTGTTTCCCGCTTTTTGCGCGAAGCGATGCTTAAAGATGGAATAAAAGCGAGCTTTGCATTAGGCGGTATTACCAATGCAATGGTGGAACTATTGGAGGAAGGATTGGTTGAAAAAATCATTGATGTACAAGATTTCGATCATTCTTCAGCCGTTTCATTAGGAAGCAATGCAGGACATTATGAAATCGATGCTGAGATGTATGCTTCACCGTTAAGTAAAGGATCAGTGATCAACCAATTAGATACCGCTATTTTGTCCGCATTGGAAATCGATACAGACTACAATGTGAACGTGATGACAGGATCCGATGGTGTGATTCGGGGAGCGTCAGGCGGGCACTCTGATACGAGTATGGCATGCAAAATGAGTCTCGTTATTTCACCTTTAGTGCGAGGCAGAATTCCAACGATCGTTGACAAAGTAAATACAGTGGTCACTCCAGGAACAAGTATCGATGTGATCGTGACAGAAGTAGGGATTGCCATCAATCCAGATCGTCAAGATTTGATTGAACATTTTAAAACACTAGATGTGCCTCAGTATACGATCGAAGAGTTAAAAGAGAAAGCTTACCAGATTGTTGGAACGCCTGAAGCCATTCATTATGGCGATAAAGTAGTGGCATTGATTGAATATCGAGACGGCACGCTCATTGATGTTGTGAGAAATGTGTAGCTTGTTATTTGAGGGACCGGAAGTTTCATTAGCAGAAGTATTGGCGGCTAGAGAACAGCGTGCAAAACGGCAAAAGGAGTTACTGGAGTCGGCGCCCCAATACACACTGCTATCTGCCACCATGAATATTCCCGGACCTGTCAAAACATCAGATGAGTTAGAAGCTGTGTTTAAAAGCTTGACGGATGAAGTCGAGCGAGCAGTGGCGGATGCCTTTTCATTCCTTCATCTTTATCGAAATGAAAAAACTGGCTATGAATATTTTCTTTTACTTCCTTTAAAAAAAGAAGAACTAAAGAAAAGGATGGTGGCACTTGAAGAAAGACATCCTTATGGGCGATTAGCAGATCTTGACGTGCTTTGGCTAGAAGCGGGTGAAGTGCAGTCCATCAGTCGCGAAGCGTTAGGCTATCCAAGACGGCGCTGCTTTCTTTGTGACAAGGAAGCAAAACTATGCGGACGATCGAGAACGCATTCAGTCGAAGCAATACAGCAAAAAATAAATGAATTAGTTTCAAAAGGAAGGATGCAAGCAGATGACTAAGAAAATTCAATTCATGGAAACAGTCTTACGTGATGGCCAACAAAGCTTGATCGCTACCAGAATGCCGACGTCAGATATGTTGCCCATCATCAAAACATTGGATGAAGTAGGCTACCATTCATTAGAAATGTGGGGTGGAGCAACCTTTGATTCTTGTATCCGCTTCTTAAATGAAGATCCTTGGGAACGTCTTCGACAGATTCGCCGTGAAGTGAAGAACACGAAATTACAGATGCTTCTTCGCGGACAGAATCTACTAGGATACAAAAATTATGCGGATGATGTGGTGCGAAAATTTGTAGAGACATCGATCAAGAACGGAATCGATATTATTCGCGTATTTGATGCATTGAACGATACCAGAAATTTGGCGACTTCTATCACAACAGCAAAAGAAGCTGGTGGTCATTGCCAAACAGCGATCTCTTATACAACAAGCGAAGTTCATACCGTTGAATACTTTGTGCAATTAGCAAAAGAAATGGCCCATATTGGAGCAGATTCGATTTGTATCAAAGATATGGCTGGTGTGCTGACACCTCAAATCGGATTTGAATTGGTCAGCCGAATCAAAGATGCTGTGGATCTGCCATTAGAGGTCCACACCCACGCTACTAGTGGTATTTCAGAAATGACTTATTTGAAAGTTGCAGAAGCTGGGGCAGATATTATCGATACAGCAATTTCTTCATTTGCAGGGGGAACGAGTCAGCCAGCGACAGAATCTGTGGCGATCGCATTAGAAGAACTGGGATTTGATATAAACCTGGACAAAAAGAAATTGGCTGAAGTTGCTGATTATTTCAATCCAATCCGCGATCGGTTCCGAGAGGAAGGGATCTTGAATCCTAAAGTTAAAGATACAGAGCCAAAAACACTGATCTATCAAGTGCCTGGTGGGATGTTATCCAACTTATTGAGTCAGTTGACAGAACAAGGTCTGCAGGACAAGTACGAAGAAGTATTGGCAGAAGTGCCGAAAGTGCGTGCCGACCTTGGATTTCCTCCTTTAGTTACCCCTTTGTCTCAAATGGTTGGCACACAGGCTTTGATGAATGTGATTTCTGGGGAACGCTACAAACTAGTCCCAACTGAGATTAAAGATTACGTTCGTGGTCTTTACGGTCGTCCTCCGACACCAATCAAAACGAAGATCCAAGAAAAAATCATTGGGACGGAAGCAGTGATCACCGAACGACCAGCAGATTTGATTCCACCGCAGCTCCCGGAATTCGAGCAAGAAATCAAAGAATATGCCAAAACGGAAGAAGATGTACTGATGTATGCACTTTTCCCAGCTCAAGCAAAAGATTTCTTGGGAAGACGAGAAGATCCGTTTTATGACGTGGCGATCCAGACAGTCGATGTGACTATCGCGATTCCATAAAAAGAAAATGACTGAAATGTTTCTGAGCGAGAAAACACTTTGTTTCAACTCAGACGTTTCAGTCATTTTTTTTGGCTAATAGAAGTGAAAAGGGGAAGAAATGGCCATTCAACAATTGATCGCAGCAGTGTATTTTTATTTTTGACAAGCGAGAAATAAAAACAAATAGAAAAAAGGATTTGTTAGAGAATATTTTTTAACAAAACAAAAAGAGTGGTCAACAATCAATGGTCGACGACTCTTTTTCAATAGTTTAGGTTATCCAATTTTTTTAACTCTCCCGCCAATTTTATTTGCGAAGCGTTCGGCATCTTCTTTGCATGTATAAGTCAAAGCAATTGATTTATCTCGAGTTCTTTTTCCTTGTGCTGTCAGATAACCATGAAATATCTTGATAGCATACACTGCACTATCCACCTCCTCTACCTTTAAAGAATAACAAAAATACCGCTTACAATCAAGAGGGCTTTAACAAAAAATAACAATTTTATACAATTCGATGCCTGTTTTTGTCAAGATGACCGTTTTTTTCATAACTGGGTCCCTTTTTCTCGTATAAATCACGATAACTGGTGCTGCCAGAAGCTTACAACTGAGTATAATTCCTCCGCAGGGCGTATAATAAGGAAAACGATTCAGTCAATAACGGCAATGAAAACCAGTAAGGAGAAAAGAGATGAAAAATTTTCAACTTAATTTTATTACCAATAAGGAAACTGTAAGATGGCTGAAAATCTTGCATACCTTCGAGCGAATACCAACGCGATCAGTCAAAGAACTAGCCCAATTCACAAAAAGCACTTCACGAACGATCATTGCCGATATTACCGGAATTCGGCAATATTTTCAGCAGTCGATTCTGATTGAAAACACGAGTTCAGGCTATTTGTTCAAAGAAACCAATCGAGAAGCGTACCAAACTAAAAAGCGGTCATTGCTTGAAAATGAACCACTCTTTCACATTATTGAAGGGATTTTTCAAAGGCAGATCAAAGAGATCGGAGAATGGGCCGATCAACTCCACTTCTCAGAAAGTAGTTTGCTGCGCTATTTCAAAATGGTAGAAAATGAATTGGCGCGCTATCGACTGACACTGTCCCTGAAGAAAGTGGATTTCATTGGAAAAGAAATCGATATTCGCAGTTTCTTTCATGATTTTTATTATGAATCAGAAATAACTCCACACACGGTCTTGCCATCAATTGCCATCCAGTCGATTGCCTTTGCCTTACAAAAAAAGCACTTCTTCAGCAGCTATCCCAATGTTTCTTTGGGAGATTTTAGTTATACTCTAATGATTACTTTAGAACGTGAGGGTGACTTGCTTATCGAGTCAGAAATGATTCAAGCGCTGAAAGAACGAGAGGCATTCCAGCGTTTTTCAGCTATCAATGATGTGATTGATACGTCAATCGGCAAACGTTTGCCAGTGGAGGAATTATTGTATTTGTATGTGATGATTTTGTGCCGGCGTTCATTGACGGATCTGGCTGGAGAGCAGCAGTTTATTCAGGAACTCCAGCCGAATGTTGGGATTACAGACTGTGCCCAACTATTTTTATCCGCTTTTGGCCAGCAGAGTAATGACCTTCAGAGAGACATGATCCTTGTGCGTTCTTTTTTTACTATGCTGTATTTAAAAGAACAGCTATCACCAGTCACAAATCAAAATATTCTTGATATTCATGAAGTCGTCCAAGAGAAATACCCAGATTTGTATCTTGAGTTATTAGCATTCTTTACCGAACACCATCAGACAATCTCAGGGGGAAAGACAGCAGTAACAGAAATCACCGTGATGGCCGTCCTATTCATGGACTCACTAAAGGAAATCCATTGGGGAGCACCTAAAAATATTGCATTTTTATTAGAGGGAAACTACCTTGTTTGTCAGAATATCCAAGCAATGGCTATCAAATATCTTGGCCGGTTCCAGCACCTGTTTTTCCCGAATGCATTAGAGATGAACTTAGATTATTTAGAGCAGAATCATATTGATCTAGTAGTGACAAATTATAGTGAATATGTCAGTGATCAATTGATTGGAAACTGGCATTTGCTTTTTAAGTCAATTCCAGACGCAGAGGATTGGAATCGACTATTGTGGGAAATCAATCCTCGAATCATCAATGAATTTTCTTTAAGAAATGGTCAGTAACACTCAGTTTGTTTCGCAACAAAGGAGATGTCAGCAGTAGCAAATAAGAGCAAGAGGCTAGAGTCACATCCAATCAATTTGATGACATAAATCAGACGATCACGTACTGCTAGGTATCCGCTGTCAGCAGTACGTCGCTGAAGAATAAAAAAACTTCGTGTTTAAAAGAGCGTATTTGCTTATGAATAGGCTCTTTATTTGAGGTGTCGATTAGATGAGAGGAGTGTGTGGTTTGGGAAGAGCGTTGCTATTACCCATTTTATCAGTATTTAGTCTTGGTAGCTGTCTTAGTTCTTTTTTGATGGTTGTTGTTTATCGTTTGCCCCGTCAGGAATCATTGGGAGGCCGCTCTCATTGTGAGCACTGTGGAAAGGTAATAACCCCATGGCAGCTGATCCCTATTTGGTCATTTTTATTCTTAAAAGGCAAGTGCAGGAATTGTTTGGTACCGATTAATCGCAAGTATCCAATAAGTGAAATCATTGGTGGGATCCTGTTGGTCATATTGTATATATTTTAAGGAATTGAAGGGAAAACAAAAGGGCAATGATTGAGCAGGAGTCAAGACGAAACAAAGCGAGAAATGATCAGAGGGAACAATCAAGAGGAACCAAATTATAGCCTGGCAGTATCCAGAACGAAAAAAGGATGGGGGATTAGGGTGGTGTTGACAAAAAATCCCGAATAATACGGTTGACTAGCGTGAACACAGTCAAGGGTCTTCCATGAATGAGAGCCCTCGGACGAGAGAAGCAAGTCAGCCATTATTCGGGTATTCGAGGGATATGGTCAAAGATCCAATTAGGAATTTTGCTGCGAAGCTTCGTCTTTTTGATAGACAAATGCACCGTTAAAAATGGTTGCAGTGACTTCTACCTCAAGCAGCTCTTTTTCTGAAAGGGAAAGAATATTTTTCGAAAGAATACAAAGATCAGCCAACTGCCCGACTTTGATCGAACCAATGTCTTGTCGACTGAGTGCCCGAGCTGCATCAGCGGTATGAGCAACCAGAGCATCTGCCACATTCATCACTTCAGAGGGCATCAATCCTTCTACTGGAGAGCCGTTTTTTTCTTTTCTAGCCACTGCATAATAGATCGAATCCAATGGAGACACATCGATCACTACTGGGCTGTCGGTTCCAAATGCTACTACAGCATCGTGGGCCAAAAAGGATTGAAAAGGAAACATTTGACTAGCGCGTTGCGGACCTACTTCTTCATCTAACGTTTCATAGCCGACTAATAAATGACTAGGTTGAACAGAAAGAACTAAATTGTCTTGTGCCACTAAAGAAAGATCTGCAGGATCCATGACTTCCAAATGCTCGAGTGTATTATTTTTACCGGCAGAGAGAGGGAAGCGCGCATGACTTTCATAAAAAAAAGACAACGCTTGATGGATCGCTTGGTCACCGATCGTATGGATGCGCATCGGCCAATTTTGCTGGTTTGCTAAGAAAATCAACTGGCGCATTTTTTCAATTGCAATCAGCGGCATACCAATATCACCAGTAAAATAAGGCGTTTCGTACTCCGATTTCAACAAAGCAGTATGGGTACTTGTTACACCATCAAAGAACTGTTTCACACCACCCATTTGGACTTTCTCAGATCGATAGTTTTGATAGATATCAGTTAAATGCTCTATTTCCATACGCATCGCAGGGTAAAAAACCGCCCGTAAAGTCGCTTTTTCGGCAACTTTTTGGTAAAGCTCTGGATAAATCAAGTCGTCCCAGCTTTCGCCAGTCAGGGCAACATCGCCGATTGTAGTAATGCCATAGCGATTGAGCTGCTTCATGTAAGAAAGGTACGTTGAGTAACTGTTGGCTTGAAAAGATTGCAGCACCTCCGCCAAGTAATTAATAGCAACTGCCTCAAGAAAACAACCCGTCAATTCGCCATCTTTCATCAATGCTTCTCCACTGATTCCGGTAGGAACTGAATCGGTTGTGATTTCTAAGGCTTCCATTCCTTTACTGTTTAACCAAATGCTGTGGGCGTCTCCTGAGATCAGCATGACTGGCACTTCGTCACAGTAGTGATCAATCGTTGCTTTTGTGGGATAGACTTGTTGTCCAAAGTCACTGCTGAACCAACCAATCCCAATTTTCCAGCCATGGGTCACAGGAATTTGCGGTACTTGCTGGGCAACTGCTTCTTCAGTTGTTCCAGTGACATGAGTTAAATGCCCTGCATGAAGCAAAGCGGAAAGATAAAAGTGAATATGGGCATCGATAAAGCCAGGAATGATCATTTGGTCATGACAATCAATGATCGTTGTTTCAGCCGGTAAGTTGGTAGGTGTGGCATCCAAAGGACCCACATCCTTGATCCTAGTTCCTTCAATCAAAATAAAACCAGCAAAGGTCGTTTTTCTTTCTGTATCAAAAATGTAGGAAGACTTCAATAGTATATTCATTTTATAATCCCAACTTCCATTCGAGAAAAAGATCGTTGTACTGTTCAACGGCATTTTTTCCTAAGTATTCGTAGTGTTCCATCTGTTGCATTGCTTCCGGCTCTGGATAGAAAGCTTTATTGGAGGTCAATTTAGTCGGTAGCAGTTGCTTCGCGGTCTCACTCGGTGTCGCATAACCGACATACTCAGCGTTTTGAGCGGCGTTTTCAGGACGCAGCATGAAATTGATAAACGCATAAGCTCCTTCAAGATTGCCAACTGTTTTTGGAATCGCAAAGTTATCTGTCCAGATAGCACCGCCATCATCAGGGACGACATAGGTTATAGCAGGATTCTCAGACATGACATACGCTGCATCTCCTGAATAGCCAATGCCGATCGGTGCATCGTTGTTGACCATCAAAGTCTTGATCTCATCAGTGAGGACTGCTTTGACATTGGGGCGTAATGCTTCCAATTTCTCGATGGCTTGTTGAAGGTTTGCTGTATCTAGCTCATTTTGAGAAAGATCTAAAGTCTGCAAAGCCATTCCTAACGTTTCTCTTGCGCCATCAACAACTAGAATATCGTTGGCAAATTCCGGGCGCCATAAATCTGCCCAGCCATGAATGGTGGTGGGATCGATTTGGTCACTATTAACCATGATTCCAATAGTTCCCCAAAAATAAGGAATGGAGTAATGATTGTTTTTGTCAAAGCGCTGATCCATCAGAAAATCAGAAAGATCTTCACTGCCGACGAGTTTATCATGTTCTAAAGGAATCAGCAGCTGCTCCTCAATCATTTTAGGAATCATCGATTCACTGGGGAAAATCAAATCGTACCTGGTACCGCCTTGTTTGACCTTTGTTTCCATTGCTTCATTCGAATCAAATGTATTATAAATCACTGAATAGCCACTTTCAGTTTCGAATTTTTTTATCAGATCGGGGTCAATATATTCTCCCCAATTATAAATAATAACCGTGTTAGCATCATTTGCTGATGCACTTCCTGTTTCATTGGACAGTACAGCTTTGCCAACAAAAAGAATACCTAGGATCGCAATGATCCCGCCAAAAAATACGTGCAATCTTTTCAATTCATCAATTCCTTCTTTCTTATCACATTCTTATTCCTGTAGAATAAATGAAACCTTTTAAAAAGGCAATAAAAAGTTAGTCAGTGAAAAAACTGCTTTTTCTGATAGAAAAGGGAAAGTCGAATCAGTTGTAAAATCAGGGATCATTGCCTAAGCTATGAAAGAGACCTTTCGTTTCTTTAGAAAAATGACGGAAGCTCATTTACATAATCTCAAGGAGTGATTTACATGGAAACACGAGCAGTTGTTATTAATGAATATGGTGGTAAAGAAAAACTAGCAGAAGCGAAAGTTTCACTACCTGAACTCGGTGCGGATCAAGTGTTGGTGAAAGTTGCAGCAACTTCGATCAACCCAATTGACTGGAAATTACGCGAAGGATACTTGAAGCAAATGTTTCCTTGGTCATTTCCGATTATTCTAGGATGGGATGTTGCTGGAGAAATCGTTGAAGTTGGTCAGAAGGTTAAAGACTATCACGTAGGCGATCGGATTTTCGCTCGTCCAGAGACGACACGATTTGGGACCTATGCGGATTATACGATCGTGGATACCAACTTATTGGCACCTCTGCCAGAATCTATTGCCTTCACGGAAGCTGCAGCTGTGCCTCTAGCAGGATTGACTGCATTACAAGCTCTATTTGATCATGGTTCGTTAAAAGCTGGCGAAAAAGTGTTGATTCATGCCGGAGCTGGCGGAGTTGGGACCTACGCCATTCAACTTGCGAAAAATGCCGGCGCCTATGTCATCACGACGGCAAGTCCCCGTAATCATGAACTTGTTAAAAAATTAGGTGCAGATGAAGTGATCGACTACCATACAACGGATTTCGAAGAAGTTCTTACTGACATTGATTTAGTTTTTGATACAATGGGTGGCGAGATCCAAAAGAAAAGCTTCTCCGTTCTAAAAGAGCATGGCCGCTTGATTTCTGTACTGAGTATTGAAGATGAAACATTAGCCGCAACGAAACAAATTGAAGCAAAAGCAATTTGGTTACGTACAAATGGAGAACAGTTAAGCGAATTAGCTAAACTAATGGCTGATGGCAAATTAGTAAGTGTGATTGGCGAAACTTTCCCATTGACTCGTCAAGGTGTCTATGATGCCCATGCATTAAGTGAAACACACCATGCGGTAGGGAAAATCGTGCTCGACAACCAAGAGAATCTGGATAAAAATCAAGCGAAGTAGAGGAAGAGCGGAAATGAGATTGTGGCATGAAGCACTTTTGACTAAATTACCCCGGCAGCAATTGCTGGGACAGCATCGGGAAGTAGCTGCGCTGAGAGGCGCTGGCTGGGGAAAGAAACATGCGACAGTCGATTATGTTTTTGATCATTCTCCATATAAGTTGTATCAATACCATCTACTCGTCATGGCAGAGATGCAGCATCGGGGATACCGTCCAGCAGCAGCATGGTTAGAGCCTACTTATCGCGGTCAAAAGACACCTCCTTATCAGGTGTTAGTGCCGATTGAGCAATCAGTCCCTATTTATCCTGAACATACTGCAATGTATTTAGAGGAGTGTTTAGCTAATTTAAGAAGCAAAGGGATCTATCTCTGATGGCTAATAAAAAAACAAAAAAGTGCGCGTTCTTGTTTGAAGCAAGGACGCGCTTTTACTTTCTAAAACAATTCGTACACATTAGACTTACAAAAAGTAAGCATATCTTTCGCGTTAATAAAAAGAAGTTGTTATAGTGAATGCAGGAAGTATTTGAAAAGAGGGAAATGACATGACAATCAATAACAAACAATTAGAATTTGGGTTAGATACCTTTGGCGATCTTGCCTTTGATGACCAATCCCATCAACGAATCAGTTACAGCCAATCATTGAGAAACATTATTGCAGAAGGAAAGTTGGCCGATGAAGTCGGTGTCGATATCCTCGCATTAGGCGAACACCATCGAGAAGAATACGCAATCTCAAGTCCAGACACCGTGCTAGCTGCGCTGGCAATGGTCACTAAAAGAATCAAATTAGGAACGGGAGTAACTATATTAAGTTCTGATGATCCAGTTCGGGTCTATGAACGATTTGCGACAGTTGATGCCCTTTCAAATGGTCGTGCGCAGATCATGTTAGGAAGAGGGTCATTCACTGAATCTTTTCCACTGTTTGGCTATGATCTGCAAGATTATGAAGAATTATTTGAAGAAAAAGTAGCAATGTTTCACGAACTCCTTAAAGGGGAGCCACTGACCTGGAAAGGCAAATTTACTCAATCTTTGGAGAATGCCGAAGTTTATCCAAAACCCGAAGGAACACTGGATACGTATATTGGTGTGGGAGGAACACCGGAGTCGATTATTCGTGCTGTTCGCTACGGCTTTCCAGTTATGCTGGCAATCATTGGCGGGGAGCCTGCTCGATTTGCCCCCTATGTACAACTTTATCAAAAAGCAGCGCAACAAATGGGCAGACCGATTCTTCCGGTAGGGATGCATTCCCATGGGGTGATTGCGGAGACGGATGAAGAAGCGTACGAAATCGGTTGGCACTATATCAAGAAAAGTATGGATAAAATCGGAGAAGACCGTGGTTGGCCCGAGATGTCGAAAGAACGTTTCGATTTTGAAGTAGAACATGGCTCTTACTATGTAGGCAGTCCTGAGACTGTGGCACAAAAAATTGCGCGAACGATGCCGCAAGTCGGCGTCGAACGGTTTGATCTTGTTTATGGAACCGGTGGACAATTACAAAAAGACCGTCTGCGGACTATCGAACTTTATGGTACAAAAGTAATCCCTAGGGTCAAAGAACTATTGAGATCAGGTGGGAAATAATGGAAAAATCTAGAATTGGCATCTTAGGAGCCGGCAAGTTGGGGTTAGCTTTAGCAAAATTAGGAGCAGAAGCTGGGTATGAGGTCTGGATCGCTAGCAGAAAGCCAGCGGAAAAGAATGCTCTAGCTGTTGAAATCCTTGCTCCAGGTGCAAAGGTGAAGAATGTCTCAGACATCCTGACGGAAATGCCAGTCATTTTATTAGCAATCCCTTTAAGCAACTATCCGTCACTTCCCAAGGAGCAGCTGGCTGGTAAACTTGTGATCGATGCAATGAACTATTGGTGGGAAGTTGATGGAACCAGCAAAACGTATTCGACTGTTGAAGAAACATCTTCAGAAAGGGTCCAAAAATATTTTGACCAAAGCAGAGTTATCAAGGCATTCAACCATATGGGTTATCATGATGTTCAAGACGAAGCACGGCCGGCTGGTTCACCAGCCAGAAAAGCAATGGCAATCGCTGGTAATGATCCGGAATCTATGTCTCAAACGGCCAAAATCGTTGACGACTTTGACTTTGATCCGGTAGTGATCGGTCGTCTAGCCAATGGTCTTATGCTAGAACCTGGCGGTGAACTTTTTGGCGCCAGTGAGACAAAAACAAATTTAAATCATTTAATTGAAACGTTTTATCAGAGTGCTCAAGGCAAACAATTACTCGAACGACAAAATTAAAAAGAACCTCTTTAGCGAAACTCACTTTTTCAGTGAGTAGGGCTAAGAGGTTCTTTTTGTTTCTCAATCTGCTGGATCGCTTTTTCTTGAATACTGTTTGCGATATAGCCAATCTCATTTCGTGTAATAAAGATGTCTGTTGCTTTGAAAGGAACTTTCTGAAAAGGAGGGACGATATTTCCGATAATCAAATCATAGGTTGCTTTGACGGCAGGGATTGAAAAAGAGTCTAACGGATTGAGAATCGTGATTTTCAGGTCGTAGGGGACGAACTGTTTGATTTGTGTTCGGATCATTTCCGTATGGTCGCTATTGGTATCGTAGAACAAGGCGAGATGATAATCTGCATGTTGATCAATGATTTGTTTTGTAAATAGTGGAAAAGAAGTATGGAAAATATAAATCAAATGGTTGATCGTAGCAGGGCGAATCGCCGGTAATTCAGAATGAGTCACTAGCTGAACAATATCTTTGTTGATTGCTTGCTGGACAGGATCGCAGTTGTCAACAAAACGGGCCAGGCGATCATTCAAAATACAATACGGAACATTCAAATTCGTTTCCAGCAAATATTTGAAACTAACAGCATCCAATTTTTCTTGAAAGTCTGTTTCGGTGTAATTGTATTTAAGAAAAATTTGTTTAGTCAATTGATAGAAGATTTTTTTTACTTGTTTATAGATAGCTGGGTCGGCTGTGATATGAGAAGTCAGATAACCCATAACTTTTTCTAAATAAGAGCGTTTGTAGCGAGAGAATTCAGCGAGATCGATTTTTTCTAGAAAATATTCAATTTTATTCGATTGCACTTCCGTGGCAAAAAGCTTCTCTCGTTTACTATGTACATAAATGATAAACGCTATTTTTCATATGTCAGAAAAATACAGCTTTAATGGAGTAACTTCAGCCAAAAGTTGTGCAACCTTTAAAAATTCTTGTTCCTGATTTTTACTGGCATCTCTAAACTCATGTTGGTATTTCTCCAAAAAGAAAACCATGTAAAACTGGCGAATAGTAATTTCATTCCCAGCTATGCGGATAGGTTTTTTTCTATATGAAAATCAAAAGGACGTATGACCGTGTTGATTTTTTTAATTAAACGAATAATTGAGGATTTGCTTAGATTCAATTCAATCGCTAGTGTCTCATAACTGGAAAAGTGGGATGAAAACAGAAGTTCCAAGAGTTTGAAAGCAGAAGAGTCAGCCAAGAAAAAACTATAGACATCCGATCGTGAAGCGAAAGAATGGAATTCCAGACTCACTTGGGAATGATTGTCTATATTTATTTGAAGAAAGGACAGATCGTGATTGATCTCTGTCACATACTTTCTGAACAACGACAAAGACAGGTCAAATTCATCCAGCAAATCAGCAATAAAACAGTGACGGTCATGCAACAAACTTTCAATCAACTGCAATTTTATTTGTGAAGCAGTTGACAATAAACCTCTGAACATAGCTTTCCTCCAATCAGTTATGTATTGATGGTAGCACGTTTTTCCAAATAGTCAAAAATATTTGAAAAATGATTTTTTTTGAACACTTAGTTTATGCCAAATTTGGGAAAATAAAGGTGAGATAACACATGCTTTTTTATTGATACTTGTCTCTGATTTTCTATAAAAAAGGTATGTTATTGAATGAAAAATAGGTTCTGGTCTAGCTATATCAATCGTTATGCTGTCTTCGGAAGAATGAGGGAAGAACGTACAGTACGGTGCCATCATAAATAATTATATTGGTTGGTTCTTTTAGAAAAACTTATATTTTAGAAAAGTAAAAAAATTAAGTTTTTCTAAAAAGTAACAGTTGTTTTTTTAGAAAGGATGAATCACTATGAATAAAAAACTATGTGCATATTTGAGCTTGTTGATTTTGCTAGGTGCGACTTTTTGTACACCGGCAATTGCAGTAGCTGAAATGGTTTCAAATATAGAAGTTGAAAGTCAAACGAGTCAATCGAATTCACCTGCGGCAGACACAAAAACGGAAGAATCAACAACAACTTCAGAAAACACGGAGAGTATTAGTCAAACAGTCGAAGATACCTCAAACAGTCAACCGGAAAAAGCGACCACTACTACTACGACTGAAACGTCCACTTCAGAGTTGAATCAAAATACAATACAGCCAAGAGCACCCACGGAGGATTCAGAGACTGAATCTACCGAACAAGCAGCCACTCCAAATGCTGTTAATCCAGATTTAAATGCTCGAGGAATTCAACTATTTGATAATGTACGAATTACAGATATGAATGATCAACCTTTTGATCAAAACAATCCTCCTTATTATAACGACAATATTAAGATTCACTTTGACTGGTCATTATCTGATCAGGAGGAAATCAAAAACGGTGATTATTATATTTATCAGCTACCAAGCTATTTTGCTGTTCACAATGAGGTGTCAGGCACATTACAGCGTTCAGGTGGAGGATCATTAGGAGACTTTTATCTAAATGCAAATGGAGAATTAAAGATTGTTTTCAATGAAAACGCAGAGAATCTATCAGGTAGAAGTGGGACAATCAATCTTGAAACCGAATTGAAAGTGTCAACAATCACAGAAGATGTTGTCATCGAAACTGGTATTTATGACCGTGATGGCAATGAGATCCTGATTACTTTACCAATCTATCAAATCGATATTACGAAGAGTGGGAAAGTAAGTACTAGTGGCTCAATTGTTTGGGAGATCGTATATAATACGGAAAGCAAGGAACTGGAAAACGTCGTTGTGACAGATAAACTACCAAGCGGATTGGCATATTCTCATTCTTATGGTTACCTTTATGATGGAGACGCTTGGGTTAGAACTAGCGACTTGTATACTTATAACTCAACGACTGGAACTTTTACATTCAATCAAAAAATCGATAAGCCAGTCAAAATTGAAATTTATAGTGTTGTCAATGATCCAACGATTAACTCCTTCAAAAATGTTGCTCAAATCACTGGAGATAATTTCCATGAAAAATCAGTTGAAGCAACAGTCAGCTATGATGAATCTGCGGAATATAAGCGATTTTTAGGTTATGATCAGTCAACTGGTCGTGCTTCTTGGGAGGTTTCTTTAGATCTTAGCAAAGACGGTTCAATTCTCACTGATAAAACGTATTCTGGATCACTTTCAGAAAATGCATTGCATTATTTAGTAGCCGATTCTGTAGTGGTCAGAAACAAAAATGATAACAGTATTGTGACAGATTGGCACTTTGATGAAGCAGGAGAAATAAAAAAAGATAATCAGCTTGTTCAATTTCAACTTGTGTTTGCTCATGCTGGACAATATGTGATTCGTTATGAGACACAACTCTTTGATCCAGTACTGGCGAATACTAGAATTACTAACTATATAACTATCAAAGATGATACGACAACTTCTCATAATGGGTCGGGAACAGTGACCCCAACAAGCAAAATTGGTGTGACAAAAACAGCACCATCAAAAAGTTATCAGGATCAAACGATTCAATGGCAGATTGAGATAAATCAGCAATATGTAGAAGTGGAAAATATGGTCATCACAGATCGCTATCGAGAAATTAGCGGGACAAATATTAGTGGATTAGAATTGATTGAAGACTCTCTTGTTTTAACTGCAACTAGCCAGTCAGGAGAAGTTAAAGAATTGACTTCAAGCGACTTTGATTTATCGAAGCAGCGTGAAACCACTTCTGGAGAAAATCCAATTGAGTACGAATCTGGTTTTCAAATTAAACTAAAAGGAAACTATGCAAAGACAGCAGACAAAATTACGGTCAGATTCAAAACGACTTTTGATATGACGACACAGATCGCTTTAGGAAGTGCCAAAACACGTTTTAGTAATTCTGCTTTTGTCGATTATGAAATTGACGGTAACTCTTATAGGGAAGCCGCTCAAGCAAATTCATGGATGGACACTACTTGGACCTTAAACGCGCTAAAAGCAGGGCTTTTCATTCCAAAAGGAGGAGATGTAAAAGCATACTTGCAAGCAGCTTTTAACCGTAATTTCCCAAATATCTTTTCAGAAGATGTTGCTACAAGTGATCAAATCTATTGGATGGGATTATTTAATACGTATAAAGCGACACTTCATGAAGGAACCAAGATTGTCGATCAATTACAAGATGGTCAAACGTTTAAAGAAGCAGTAGTTTATACAGTTGACGTATCCGGAACAGGAAACCAAGTAAGATCTCTGAAGGAAGAATTGAGCTCAGCTGATTATCGCTTGACGTATGATCCAGTGACAAAACAAGTGACAGTAGAACTGTTGAAAGACACTTCAGAAACGATTGCTGTCTTCATTGCTGTCGAAGCAGCTACAGATGTTTACAAGTACAATAATATGATCTCTTTGACAGATGGTACAACGGATTTAACTGCTGAAGCGCAAGTTGAGAAATCCGCAAAAGGAAACTGGTTAACAAAAAATGGCACTCAAAATGTTGACAATAATCGACTGTTGGATTGGGAAGTGCTGGTTAACCAAGATAGTCGAACGATCAAGAATGCTGTGATTGAAGATACGATCAATTATAATCAACAGACTTTCTTGTACGATGAGACAGGAAAAGTCCTTGTTGATGTGTATAAAGCCGTCAAAGACGGAGATCAATGGATAAAAGGTGAGAAAGTTATTTTCAATAATCAAGACAATCCAAATGTAACAACGAATGGTATTGATGGAACATTCACATTACGTATTGCTTTTGAGGATGTCATTGACAGTCCATACTTCATCGTTTATCAAACGAAACTTGATCCTGGCATTCGAAATAATGAAGTTGTTTCAAATGATGTGTCTCTTTACGGAAGTCAGACGGAAATCCATCAAGTAACAAAAGACGTAATCGTCAAATCTACCAACGGTAGCGGTACTTCAACGGGAACAAATGGCTCGTTGACAATCAAGAAATATGACAGAGAAGGGGATAAGGAAGCTGGGATCAACAAAGAGGCACATTTCCAACTCAGTCGTAAAAATGCCGAAGGAAACTACGAAGTTGTTTTCTCCGAACTTGTTGTCAGAAATAATAAGTTGATTCAAGGAACTAGCGAATTTGACCGCTTAGATGGGCTACGATATGGAGATTATAAAATCCAAGAAACGAAAGCACCAGATGGATATGAGCGGGATGAAAAAGAATATACGTTTACGATCTCGAGCGAGGAAGTCGATTATGTCTTTGAACTAGCTAATACAAGGGAAATTATCGAAACTAGCCTAGCTTTAACGGCTATGAAAGCTTTGGAAGGCCGACAGATCGAAGACGGGGAATTCACTTTTGTTTTGGCAGATGAAGAAAATAAAATCCTTCAAGAAAAGACGAAAAAGGAAAATAATATTCTTTTTGATGAGATTACTTATCAAAAAGAAGGAACCTATCGATATAAAATTTATGAAGTACAAGGACATGACGCTACGATTAGCTATGATGATTCAATCACCAATGTTACAGTAGAGGTGAAAAATAACGACGGACAGTTAGAAGCAACAGCCACCTATGAAGGCAACGCCGTCTTCACGAACACTTACACGCCAAAAGCTGGCAGTGTAGTGTTGGAAGCTGAGAAAGTCTTGACTGGCCGTTCACTAGTCGCAGGAGAATTTACTTTTGAATTAGTCGATCAAGAGGGACAAGTGATTCAAAGTCAAACCAACGACGGCACAGGGAAAGTTTACTTCGATGCGATTCCATACGAAGAGGCTGGTGACTACAACTATACGATCCGGGAAAAAACCGGTGACGACAGTACGATTGATTATGACACTACTAAAGTGCCAGTGACTGTAAGTGTGAAAGACAATGAAGGACAATTGGAAGCAACAGCCACCTATGAAAGCAATGCCGTCTTCACGAACACTTACACACCAAAAGCCGGCAGTGTAGTGTTGGAAGCTGAGAAAGTCTTGACTGGCCGTTCACTAGTCGCAGGAGAATTTACCTTTGAATTAGTCGATCAAGAGGGACAAGTGATTCAAAGTCAAACCAACGATGGAAACGGAAAAATTTACTTTGATGCGATTCCGTACGACAAAGCCGGTGAGTACAACTATACGATCCGGGAAAAAGTCGGACAAGACAGTACAATCACTTATGATGACGCAGAGATTCCAGTGACCGTAAATGTCGAAGATCAAAACGGAACATTGGAAGCGAAAGCAGATTATGGTAGCGAGCCAACCTTTACTAACCGCTACACGCCAGAAAAAGCTCCTGATCCAGCAAAAAATCAGAATACAAAAACACCGACGAAGAAAAACGAACTGCCAAAAACCGGTGAAACGTATCAAGTCAGCTGGATGTTAGTAGGCTTGTTACTAGTAGGCATTGTAGTAGTGGTATATCGCAGACAGAAAAGAAAGTAACTAGCTAAACGAACAAAGATTCCTTGATCTGGTTTCCTATGTTGGAAACGGATCAGGGGGTCTTTTTCTTTTGAAAGAGGTCTTGTTGAACAAAAAACCTCTGTTTACCTTTTGCGTAACAAAAGATAAACAGAGGCACCCACCTTGTCAAACCAGCACGTGGTCGTTAATTGAAAAATATAAGTTGTACGCTTGTAACTGAACAGCAGTCATTAAACTGGTCTCTGCCAGACCCCATTGGTGTACATATAAGCCTGTACCTGCTTTGTGCTCGCTTTTGACTCCCACCCAGCTGTTTTATAAATCAACAAGCCAATTTGTTTGTTGAATCTGCCCGTCTAATTCACGTAAAGCTTTTGCGGTTTGATTCAAACGGTCGGTGATTTGCTTGGTATCGATCGTTCGGATCATACGAATCTCATTACGTCCCATCCGTGGAGCAACCTTGGCTGCTTCCAATGTTGCCGTTAGCATCGCATGCGAACGCCTTAAAGCTTCCCGTTTCTCTAATGCAGCAGCAATCGTTTCTTGTTCACCGATTTTGGCGACCGCATTTCGCTGATTGATTGCAATGACCAACTGGGCAAATTCTTGGTTTGTTGTTTCATAATCCAGCAGTAAGTCGTCGATGCTGCGGTCTAACGTATCGCCTTCTTGGATCACGGCACTACTGGCAATCTCTTCTCGTAACAGAGTGAGTTTGGATTCAAGATCTCTTCGTAGTAATAATGCTTCAGCAAGTTTCATTGATTTCATCCTTTCGAGCAAGGTTTCTTTTCTTTATCCTAGAAAAAAAACACTAAGCTGGCAAGTATTTGCCCTCCAAAAAGTTTCGAAGCCATTATTGAAAAGATTGAAAATTCTAAAAACTGTTTGACTTGAAAAACGAGGAATAGTATACTTTTATCAATTCAGTAGAATATAGGACATCGATGAGAAGAGTAGCTTTGATGACTGTTTAAAGAGAACCCGGGTTGGTGAGAAAGGGGACAGAACGCTAAGTGAAGATGAGCTCAGAGTCTTTTAACTGGTTTACGCTGGTTAGACGGAACGCAGCCGTTATCCTGCCGAGTATGCATACGTACTGATGAGGTGTTATTGTAAAAATGACACGAAAAAGGGTGGTAACACGAAGTCTTCGTCCCTTTGTTGATCAATGATGATCAGCAAAGGGACGAGGATTTTTTTATTTAATCAAGCTTGCAACTCGCAAGTGAAAAGGAAAGAGGAGAGTAAATGAAAAAGGGTTTGGTTGTTGTAGGGATTTTAAGTTTTTTGTTAGCAGGATGTAGCACGACTGGATCGTCCGCAAAGGGGACAGATCCAGAAGTTCAAGAGATTTCAGTCAGCTTACCGGCAGAGTTGACAACATTAGATACGACGCAAACAACGGATAAAGTTACGTTTACCGTTATCCAGCATCTTTTTGAAGGGTTGTATCGTTTTGATGAAAAGAGTCAGCCAGTTCCCGGTTTGGCGGAGGAAGCAGTCATCAGTGAAGATGGCAAGACATATACCTTTAAACTAAAGGAAGAAGCCAAATGGAGTGATGGGCAGCAAGTGCAAGCAGCAGATTTTGCTTATGCTTGGAAGAAACTGGTCGATCCTAAAACCATGGGGCCTAATGCGTATCTTTTAGACAATGTCGTCAACAGTCAAGATATTCGCGAAGGGAAAGCAGACATTGCGACGATTGGCTTAGAAACACCGGATGAAAAGACCTTTGTCGTCCATTTGGAACAGCCGCAACCTTCTTTTTTATCGGTGGTGTCGATTGGCTGGTTAGCGCCTCAAAGACAGTCTTATGTTGAAGAAAAAGGGACGGCATATGGGAAAACAAGTGAAGACTTGCTCTATACGGGACCTTTCATTCTGAAAGACTGGCAACAGACCGGTGCAGAATGGACGCTTGCCAAAAATCCTGAGTATTACGATCAAGCGGTAGTTAAGTTGGATAAAATCAAAGGTTCCACGATCAAAGAGGAGAATACTGGAATCCAGTTGTTTGAAAGCGGGGAGTTGGATCTGCAAAAAATCAGCGGACTCTATGTGCAACAGTACCAAAATAATGACTCATTAGTCACTCAAAAGGATATTGCCAACTATTTTTTAGATTTTAATAAACAGGCAAATAAACCATTGGCAAATGTCCACCTTCGTAAAGCCATCGCTTTGGCGATTGACAAAGAGAGTCTCGTGAATGATGTGTTGAACGATGGAGCAAGCGTATTGAATGGCCTTATTCCCAGTGGGCTTTATGCCAATCCGAATACCAATGAAGATTTTCGCACTTATAGCGGGGACTACAATGAATACGATAGTAACAAAGCACAAGCAGAATGGAGCCAAGCACAATCAGCTATCGGTGACAAAATTGAACTGACTTTATTGGTAACAGATGATGATCACGGACAAAAAATCGGTGAATATCTGCAAAATCAGCTTCAAGATCATTTGCCTGGTTTGACGATTACAATCAATAAACAACCACGAACGAATTTGAATCAATCACGAGCAGATGGTCAATATGAGTTGTCGATTTCTGGTTGGATTGCTGGCAGCAGTGACTTGGACTCTTATTTCAATTTATATAAAAAAGGTTCTTCTTACAATTACGGTGGATATGTCAACGAGGACTATACGGCATTGACAGAAAACGCACGTACCGTGGATGCCAATGATCCAGATAAAGTATTTGAAGATTACAAATCAGCAGAATCAATTCTGTTAGCAGAAGATGCAGCTCAAGTTCCTCTATATCAGAGTGCATCAAATTATTTGATCAGGTCAACGATCAAAGATATCCAATTTCCCGCATACGGTGCCTATTTTTATTTCCGTACGGCATCTGTAGAGAAGTAAGCAAAAAACGCAGCCCTAAGCTTGCTTGGGCTGCGTTTTTGTGAGCTGCACTTAATAACAACGATCAATAGTTACTCATTTTCTGTGGTCATTGCAGCTTCTTTAAATAAGAGAACTTTACTTTCTGGATAGGTTGGAAAGTGATTCATTGGAATCTTCCAATCTTGTTCAGGAACTTCAAACTGATAGTAGTTGACCAGTAAATCACTGAACACGCGCAACGTATGCAAGGTGATCCATTCACCAGCACAGCGGTGCATTTTGCGGAAATCACCGCCTCCTTGTGCGATCATTTCATATTCTTCCTCATAGGAAATGGCTTGTGTACGTCCGACAAAGCGATCCACTTTGAAGTCATCTGGCTGATCAAAGGTTCTCGGATCATGATTCGTACCATAAATATCTTGGACGACCCAGCTGTCCTTAGGGATCAGATAACCATCGACGACAACATCTTGCAAGCTAATGGCGGGCATCATTGGAAAGAAAGGATAAAAGCGGCGTAATTCTTGAATAAATGAATCCTGTAACTCCGAAAAGTTTTGTTTAAGTGCTTGGTAGATGGTCGTTGTACTAAAAAGGGCATGTCCCATCAAAGCGATCCAAACGGTTAAAGCAACCGTAGGGCGGATGATATTTAACAGATCGACGGCTGCAACTTCGATCGGCAGTAAATTACCTTCAAGATCAGTGGCAGTAGCGAAAGTATAAAGTGCTAATGATTCTTTGCCAGCAACAGGATGTTGACGAGCTTCTTCAATCAATCCTTGAGCCCATTTCTCAGATTTTTTACGATCTTCGACGCCTCTTAAATGGGCGACAGGGGAGGTGACAGTCCCGCTGAACATAGCAACTTGATAATCAGCTAACTCACTGATCTCTGATTGAGACAGTGGTGCTAGATTGATTCCTGACCATTCACAAATCGTTTTGAATAGAACATTTTTTGTGAGTGAAAAAAGCTCAAAGGTACCGGATTGTTTATTCAGTTCATGAGAAAGGTTTCGTTCCAACAAATCATGGTAATCGGTCATTCTCTCAGGTGTCATCAAGTCCATAAAGTAGTTTTTCCGATGGTGATGTTGTTCCCCGTCTAAAGTTTGAACCCCCTCTTCCCCTAACAAGGTTGAACGGACGAGTTTGGGCATTGCTCCTTCACGTTTAAAGTTTCGTGGATCATAAAAAATTTTTGCTGCTTCTTTTCCATAAATGGCAATTACTTCTTGATTCAGAAATTTAGCTCTAACGACTGGGGCATTCACCTCAGACCGTAATTCTCCTAAGATTTCATAACCAGCATCAAAGAGTTCTTTGACCTCAGTTAATTTGATTTTCGCTGTTGGTACTTCTTTCATTGGATTTCCTCCTGTCTTTTTCCAATTGATATACTTCTAGCTTAAGCTTTTTTCTTTATTTAGACAAAAGAAACACATAAAAAAGAGCAGATCATCCAAGATGACCTGCTCAAAATGCGGAAGATGGGAGTTGAACCCACACGAGATATACTCACACGCGCCTGAAGCGTGCGCGTCTGCCATTCCGCCACTTCCGCGCATAAATAACCTTAGCGCATTTTGAGAATTTTGGCAAGAAAAAAATAAGTCTGTCAGCGGGGACTGACAGACAAGGAGTAAAAAATGAAAAAGTTGGGTTGTTTGTTGGGTTATTTATATAGTAACCGGAAAATATGAAAAAATTGTGATCAACCCTTAGCGTTTCAAAGAAAAAAACAGGCCAAAGGTTAAAAAAACTAAAATAGCACCATGATAAAAAAGGGCCTGCCAGCGGGGACTGGCAGGCAAGGAGTAAAATGAAAAAGTTAGGGTTTGTTGGTATGAATAAACTATACCGCCCAAATGTGAAAAAAGAGTGACCAAAAAGGAACGTTTTTGTTACGATCCGTAGACCAAATCAAGGTTTTTTTCATTGAAGGTGTCTCCATGCTCCAAATCACCATATTTGAACCCCCGGTTGAACCATTCAACTCGTTGTTTTGAAGTCCCATGAGTAAAACTATCTGGTACGACATATCCTTGGTATTCCTTTTGTAACGTATCATCACCAATGGCATTAGCAGCTGTGATAGCCTCTTCGATATCACCAGCTTCTAAAATCGGTTGGCCGTTATAAGTTTTTCCTTGTAGATACTTGGCAAATGTACCGGCTAAATAATCCGCTTGTAGTTCCAAACGAACACTATATTGATTGTATTCTTTTTCAGAAACCTGTTGGCGGATCTTATCGAGTTGCTGTGTAATACCAAGTTCGTTTTGTACGTGATGACCAACTTCATGAGCAATGACATAGGCCATGGCAAAATCTCCGCTGGCCCCATACTTTTGAGAAAGTTCTGTTGCAAAGCTGAGATCTAGATAAACATTTTGATCGGCAGGGCAATAAAAGGGACCAACTTGAGAAGTTGCATTCCCACAAGCCGATTGAACACTTCCTGTAAATAAAACCAGTTTAGGATCTTGATACGTAGTCTGTTCTGCTTCAAAAACACCATTCCAATAATCTTCCAAATGGCCGAAGACGACAGCGGAGAATTCTTTTTCCTCTGTATACTCGTCTGAAGCCACATTTTCTGTTTGATAATTAGCGGCTTGTCCGCCTCCCAAAATATCTGTGACGGAGTTTAAATCACCCCCACTGAATAGAAAAAAGAGGACTGCGATAACAATCGTACCGATACCACCGCCGGCCATTATTTTTCCTCCTGAACCTGCGGAACGACCAGAGCGGTCTTCCACATTGGAACTTTGTCTACCCCCACGCCATTTCATTTTGTTTCCTCCTCATTTGACTGTTTACATTTATTATAAGAGAAAACGAGGAAGATGAGAAAAGTTTGGCTTGCTTGAAGCGATTTTGCGGAACAAACGACCGATATTGCTATCAAGGGAAAGGGTGTGCACACCTTTTAATCATTTTTTAATCTAACAATTGGTCTTCATATTTGTTAAGGTATCACTAGAATAAAGGTAGAGGGTGAGCAAATGAAAAACAATTATTCTTTGATCGAAGACCGACGCATGCAAATTTTTAAGCGGCTGATCAATGGGGAGCACTTGAGTTACCAGCAACTTTCTGATGAGTATTATGTTTCTAGGAGCAGTATCGCCAAAGATATCGCTTATCTAAAAACACTGTTTGTCAAAGAAAATTTACTGTTGCGTTTTGATAATTCAGGCACTTATTTTCAAGGAAGCGAGTCACAAATCCAACGAATGTTGAAGCGATTCATTCTCCTTACTATGGAGCATGGGGAGAACCTTTCTGTTCTGACAAATGTGTCATTATTTGAAAAGATAAATGCGGCTTTTCGCCATTCGATCACCGAAAAGCAAATGGAGATCCCAGAAAGCTACATCCAAAGCATCGTTGTTTCGATCTTGCTGATTGTCGAGCGCTCGAACCAGGCAAATCAGCTGGATATAGAAGAGAAGCGCCAATTTGGAAAATTGTTTTTGGAATTTGACAAGTATCCGTTGATTTATGAATTGTTGAAAGAAATTGAAGAACAAGAAATCTACCATTTTTCATCGAAAGAAGTTCAGTACCTAACCTATCTCATTGTAGGTAGTGGCTTACGTTTTTTTATGAAGAACGAATCGATTCCGTTCTCTTTTCGAGGGAAAGTCAGAAATCTGATTCAGAAAGTCAGTGAAGGCATCCAGATCGATTTGACACAGGATAGTCGCTTAGAAGAAGATTTGACGATTCATTTGTACCAGCTGTTTTTACGCATTGAGGCCCAAACTACTGTAGTCAATCCATTGCTAGATGAGATCAAACAGCATTATCCGGCGTTGTATGGGGTCGTTTGGTTCTCTTTGAACGACTTTCTAAAGGCCTACCATATTGGAATATCTGAGGATGAAATCGGGTTTGTTTCGATTCACTTTCAAGCTGCAGTAGAACGGATGCGGCAATTGAATAAAATCGTCTTTGTTTGTCCGAACGGTGTTGGCACCAGTTCATTTATTTCTGCCAAGATTCGTCGAATATTGCCTAATGTCGATAGTATTGAAACCGCTTCTGTCGCTAAGCTCAAAGAGATGGATATTTCTGCCATCGATTTCATTATTTCCACGATCGATTTACCTGATGTTTCCAAACCAGTCGTCCGCATCTCGCCGATGGTGACCAATCGAGACATGAAGCGGATCATGAATCACTATATCGATTTGATTATTGATAATGAACCGATTGCGGATAAGGTGAAAATCCTGCAAGATACACGGATGTTGATTGCACCGAAGATTTATTTTGAACGATTTGAGACCAAAGAACAAGCACTGGATTTTCTGATCAGTCAAAATGACTTTTCGTCGGAAAATCAGCGTACGGACTTTCAGCGTTCCGTCTTAGAACGAGAAGCATTGCAGTCGACCTATTTAGATAACGGTTTTGCCATACCTCATGGCAATCCTGAGTTTGTTTCAAAAACGACCTTTTCTGTATTGATTTTGGATCGTCCTGTTGATTGGGGCAACCAAAAAGTCGATATCATCGTGTTACTAATGATACGAGAAGATGAGGCCCAAGAAGTAGAACCTGTCATGAAGTTGATCATGCAAGGGATCGAAGACAAAGAATGGTTCATTTCAAAAATGTTGGAGGTAAAATCATGATCAATTTAAAAAAATTACTGCCTGAGGATCATATCGAGACCACGAATCAAATCCTCACCTGGCAAGAAGCAGTTCAATTGGCGAGTCAGCCGCTATTAAATGAAAAAGCCATCGATCAACAATATGTCGCTAATATGATCCATAGCGTTGAGGAGAACGGCCCGTATATGGTATTGGCTGATTACTTTGCATTGATGCATGCTCGTCCGGGGGAAGGTGTCTTTCATCAAGGGATGAGTTTGCTAGTGACTAAAAACGAAATCGATTTAGCTGGCAAGCCGGTCCGTATTTTCCTTGTTTTAGCTGCAAAAGACAATCAAAGTCATTTGGAAAGTTTACAGGAAATCATGGAAGTGTTTATGGATCAGGAAAAGTATCAACTTATTTTGAATGGTGACAAAGAACAGATTTGCCAATTATTCCAATAGGAGGAAAAGAAGATGAAAATTTTAGCTGTGTGTGGATTTGGTGTTGGAAGTTCAATGGTGTTAAAGATGACGATCGATAAGGTGATTAAGGAGCTGGGGCTGAAGGCGACTGCTGAGAATACGGATTTGTCTACTGCAAAAGCAACTCCTGCAGATGTTTATTTTACAAGCCACGAATTATTGAATGATTTGCAAGCTTCCGTCAAAGCACCTGTCTATCCCATCAAAAAATATATGGATGTCGCTGAAGTCAAAATGCAAATGGAAAAGTTTTTAGCTGAAAGAGAGGGATAATCATGAGTTTTGTCACAGATCATATTTTAAAGAATCCGCCAGTATTGCTCGGACTGATTGCAATGATCGGGTTGATCGTGCAACGAAAACCTTTTGCCGAAGTGGTGAAAGGCTCGTTGACAGCAGCCTTTGGGATGGTAGCATTGACCGCAGGGGTCAATATGCTGACGGGAACGATCGCACCAATCAACACAGCGGTTCAGACACAGTTGGGGGTTCAAGTAGCCGATGGTCTTTCTGATGTGACCTTCACAGCAGAATACGGGGGAACTGTTGGGTTAGCTATGTTTTTTGGATTGATCTTGCACTTATTGATTGCTCGTTTTACACCAGTTAAGACGATTTTCTTGACGGGTCATATGTTATGGTGGTTCCCATTTGTGATCGTTGCTGGTGGGGTTGAAGGTGGAATGTCGGGGATTCCATTATTGATTTTAGGAGCTGTTTTATCTGCTTGTTATTGGTCATTTATGCCTTGGATCATGCGGAAATATGTTTGGGATGCCACTGGCGATGATTCGTTCTTGATTGGACATCCTACAGGGATCTTATCGATGGTGTCCGGCTTCGTGGCAAAACGAGTAGGAAACAAAGAAAAATCGACAGAAGATTTAAAAGTGCCAGAAAACCTGTCCTTTTTCCGTGAGATTTCCATTACAGGTGCCTTGGTGATGTTTTTGATGAATATTGTTGTAGGAATTATCGCACCAGTTCTTGTCCCAGAAGGTGGGAATCTGGTCATGTTTGCTGTTCAAGCAGGCTTGAACTTTGGCGCAGGACTCTTGATCATGCTTTATGGGGTCCGCCTATTGATCAACCAAATTATTCCAGCTTTCCAAGGGATTGCCGAAAAAGTCGTCCCTGGAGCCAAACCAGCTTTTGATGTACCGATCCTATTCAATTATCGTCCGAATGCCGTGATTATTGGTTTTATCGTAGCTATGATCACCTCAACGATCCTTGTGATCATTGTCAATACGACGAATGTTTTTGGAATCTTGATCGTACCATTAGTTATCACCAGTTTCTTTGAATGTGGCGGCGCAGCAGTTATTGGAGAAGGACAAGGCGGCTTGCGTGGCGCAGTCATTGGTACCATTGCCGCATCATTTGTGATGGTCTTGTTAGTTGGTGTATCTGCCGTTCTATTCAGCACAACGATTCAAAACTGGATTCTGATCTTTGGTGGCAATGACTTATCACTTTGGGGAATCATTGGTCGTGGTCTCGGCAGTCTATTTGGGGGAATTTAATATGTATCAATATGTTGATAAAATTCATGCATTACTAGAAACCGTTGAAAAAAAGGAACAGCATGCAATCGATGAGGCAATTCGTCTCTTGACTACAGCAAATCTAGAAAAGCATTCGATTTATATTTTTGGGGCCAGTCATGCGGGGATCTTGGCAGAAGAAATGTATTATCGCGCGGGAGGGATGATGACGATCAATGCGATCTTTGGACGAGAACTGATGTTGGATCGCAGTCCCATCACCTTTACTAGCAAAATGGAACGACTAGAAGGCTACGGCACCGCATTAGCGGAAATTCAGCCGTTCAAAGAAGGAGACGTGCTGATTTTACACTCAGTTTCAGGTCGTAATCCCGTCATAATCGATTTAGCACTAGCGGCAAAAGAAAAAGGCGTCAAAATTATCGCTTTAACAAACAAAACGTATTCGCAATCAGTCACTAGCCGCCATTCTTCGGGCCTTCGTCTGTTTGAAGTCGCTGATCTTGTAATCGATAATCATGGGGAAATTGGTGATGCAGGTTGTCAGATTAAGGGGATGGATCAAAAAGTAGGGCCTACTTCAACGGTGATTGGCGCTACGATCCTTAATACCATTATCGTCGAAGTTTGCCAACAATTGAAACAAGCAGGAATCGATTATCCGCCCATCTTTTATTCCGCAAATATGGATGGCGGCGATGAATTGAACCAATCATTGTTTGAACAATACAAAGAAGCCATTCA
Source organism: Enterococcus sp. AZ091 (assembly GCF_051714805.1). Classification (NCBI taxonomy): domain Bacteria; kingdom Bacillati; phylum Bacillota; class Bacilli; order Lactobacillales; family Enterococcaceae; genus Enterococcus; species Enterococcus sp. AZ091. The sequence continues at coordinate 477,547 of NZ_JBIOSO010000002.1, forward strand.
TTATCAGTTGTAACGCTGATTGTACAGAAGTTTTAACTCAGAAAAAGAACTGTGAGAAAAGCATAATCCATATGAAAACTGATCGTGTCAGAAGTTTTTACTTCTCATAAAATAGCAGCAAGACTCCAGTAGAGCCTTGCTGCTAGTAGATCTAAGGAATTCAATTGGGGCAAGTCATCTCGCAGTTCTTTTTTTGTGACCATTCCAATTCCTATAATTGATGTGAGCCTATGAAATCCCTCAGGAGCTTTGTGCTGTCTCACTTTACTCAAATTCTTCATATTCATTCGGATCTTGACCTTCAATACGTCCATCTTCTTTGTTCAAGCGATTGATTGCATTGATTTCTTCTTCAGTCAGTTCAAAGTCAAAAATAGCTAAGTTTTCTCGCTGATGGCTCAGGTTTCGGGATTTTGGTAGTGGTAGAATCCCGCGATCGACGTGCCAGCGTAAGATGACTTGACCCGCAGATTTTTGATATTTATTTGCTAGATCAGTGATGATGGATTCTTTGAGCGCCGCGCTGCCGCGGCCTAATGGACTCCATGCTTCAGTAATGATCCCACGTTTTCTGTTTTCTGCTACCATTTGTTCTTGGACCCAGTAAGGATGAATCTCGATTTGATTGATGGCTGGTGTGACACCAGTTGCCTCAATAATGGCATCTAAATGTTCAGGTTCAAAGTTAGATACACCAATAGAACGAATCAAACCTAATTTTTGCGCAGTCACTAACGCCTGCCACGCTTCAATGTACTTGCCGCGTTTAGGCAGTGGCCAGTGGATCAAAAAGGCGTCAAAGTAATCTAATCCCATGCGCGCCAGCGATTCTTGAATACTGGTCAGTGCATCATCATATCCATGATATTTTCCTGGTAATTTTGAGGTGATATAAAACTCAGAACGAGGGACACCGGATCGGCGAATCGCTTTACCGACGATTCCTTCATTGTCATAGTTCGTTGACGAATCAATCAAACGATAGCCATCTGCAATCGCTGCTTGCAACTGGCTTAAGCCTTCGCCACCGCGAATTTGATAGGTACCGATGCCCACGGCTGGGCGCATATTGCCGTCATTTAGTGTAAGTAAAGGTGCTTTCATATAATGATTCCTCCTTTTTCTTATACATTCTACTCTAACGCTTTTTTAGCTTTAAGGTAACCAACTTGCTCAATAAGACAAGAAAAGAGCAATGATTTCTTGTGAATGGAATCATTGCTCTTTTTATTCGTTTCGATCAATTTATTTTTCAGGTGGCGTGCCATACATTTTTGGTGTGACAGGATCTAGTTTTGGCGCTTTGCCTTCAACTTTAGGTGTAGAAAGCCATTGGTATTCACCTTCGCCATCAAGTGCTTTTCCTTTTGCCCAAGAGCCTTCTTTACTTTGATCTCCTTCAGAGAAATTGTAAAAGTCATAGGCGATGTCTAACCGTTCTTCATTACGAGGGAAAGTGCTCGGTACTAAGATTGTACCCTCTTTTTCTTCAAGTTCTTTGACAGCTTGTGCCCAAAGGTTTTGGTGATAGCTGTCCCGAGCTAATAGTACGGATAAGAGGTCTTTAACTCCACGGTCATCAATCATTTCATAGATTCGAGCGACTTGTAATCGTCCTTGTGATTCTGCATTTAAATTGGCACGGAAGTCTGCCAGTAAATTACCGCTGGCAATGATGTAAGCGCCACTCCATGGATTACCGACACTGTCAGCTGGACGTGGTCCTAAGCCAGCAACGATCGCATGTTGTGGATTCATTCCAGAGATAATTGCGCCAATTGCTGGGTCTTTTTTCATTGCGGCTTCTTGATCTTCTACCGGTGCACCTTCTAATAAACGAGCAACCATTGTAGCAAGCATTTCAACGTGTCCAATTTCTTCTGTCGCAATGTCCATCAACATATCTTTGTACTTTTCTTCTCCACGGCAGCTCCAACCTTGGAAGAGATACTGCATTGCTACACTCATTTCGCCATACTGGCCACCGATCAATTCTTGAAGATACTTCGCAATTAGTGGATTTGGTTTGTCTGGTTTTGCTTCGAACTGTAGTTCTTTCTGATGTAGAAACATAGTTGTCCTCCTCTAAAATGATTTTTATTGGGCCCAAAAATATTCTCTCACGTTTATTTAGAATGGTCTAATCAAACGCTTGCTTTATTTCCGTATTAATAAAAACCGTTGAAATAGCGCTTTTTCTTGACAAAAAGCAGTCGCCATTAGATAGTTGAAGAGAAGTGAAGGAGTTAAAGGAGAGAGGCAAAATGTATTCGTACTATAAAATCGAACAGAACCAAATCAGAGAATCATCCGAAGAAGACTATAATTGGTTGGTAGTCAAACATGGAAATGAAGAAGAAAAAAAAGAGCTGCTGACACTTTTTGATTTACCGGAAGATATTTTTATTGGCTCCGATGAACCAGAGGAAGTTTCTCGATTAGAACATTTACGAGACACTAAATTAAACAATCCGTTTCTTTATACATTGATCGATCTTTCTTCAAATCATCAAGAACGCATTGAAAAACGCCTTGAACCTGTCACATTTATTCTTTCCAAAGGATTGATGATCACCTATGTCTCTAGAGAATCGAATCTCGTTGAGCGATTGATCGAGAAACATGGAAGTGAGCTTCGACATTTTGAGGATATCATTGCTTTTGCCACATTAATGATCTATACCCACTATATCAATGGGTTGAAAGAGATTAAAAAGCAAATCGACCAATTGGATGCGGCTGCCCGTAAAACAACCGAAAATAATGAACTATTTAATCTGGCAGACACAGAACGAGATATGGTTTATTTGGATCACACATTGAAAGATCAGAATCTTACAGTGAATCACTTGATGGAACGAAAAGAGTTTTTAGACAAATTAGATAATGAATCGTTAGTTTACGACATTAAACTGCGACAGAAATTTGCCAACAAGCTTGTCACGATCTATCGCGATTTATTGGAAACTATCGGTGGTCTATTCTCGGATATGATGGACAATAATTTGAACCATTTGATGAAATATTTAGATTCAGCAGCATTAGTGGTTGCAGTGCCATCATTGATTGCTGGACTTTGGGGGATCAACACTGGCGGACTGCCTGGGAAGGATAACACCATAGGAACGATTCTAGTCTTTGGGTTAGCTGTCTTAGTAGGCATCCTTACTGCTGTCTATCTTTCAAAGAAAGACTTTTCAAAAACAAAATAAAAAAGCAACTTTGTCTAGCATTGAACGCTGGTCAAAGTTGCTTTTTTTCGTGACTTCACAATCGCGAAGACTGTCCAATAAGCAGAGGGGAGAAGCGAGAAATGAAAAATATTAAGAAGAAAGGCCGGGGTACAATCCGAACAATTTATTTTTTACTTTACTCGCTATTGCATACGCTCACTTCTATCGCTGCTTTTTCTCATAATCCTTTTACATAGTGAGGGGAAGCAGGTTTCTAATACAAAAGGCAGAATCAAAGGAATGCCAATTGTTTTGATGTTTCATCAGAAGGATGTAGTGAATGAGGTGTGTACGACAATCAGGTTTCTTTGATTGCTTTTATTCATAGGGAAGATGACAGTTGAAAGCAGACAATGAAAGAAAATCGTACATAGTCTAGGTACCCTTTATCAGAAAATAACTTTTTGCTGATCGAAACGCTTTCAAAGAGCTGCGGCAGTTTTTTTGACCTCTTGCAGTGAGTGTTAACGATTCCAAAAAAGTTGATTTATCCTTAATATAACAACGTTTTAAATTTTTTTTGTTTTTTTAAGAGCAAAATTTTTGTGTATTTTTAAGAAGAAGCGTAACATAATATGTGTAATAAATATTTCACAGAAAGAAGGAGAAAATTATGCATTGGTTATGGGTATTAATCGTAGGAGCTATTATCGGTTTGATTGCCGGAGCAATTACAAATAAAGGTGGATCAATGGGATGGATCGCTAACATCGTTGCAGGTTTAGTTGGTTCAGCAATTGGACAAGCATTGTTAGGTAGCTGGGGTCCTCAATTAGCAGGAATGGCTTTGATTCCTTCTATCATTGGTGCGATCATCGTTGTTGCTGTAGTATCATTTTTCTTGGGACGTTCAAGAGGTTAATCGTCAAACATATCAGCAATTTTACCTATTATCTTAAGGAGCAGCTTTTCGCTGCTTCTTTTTTTGTATGGACAAACTGCTTCTATCACTGATCATCGATGTTGTCTAACTGATGGTCGTCGAATGCAAGCATTACCTTTGTCAGATTAAAAAATACTCGTTACACTTAATATAGAACGACGAAAGAAAGGATGATCTCAATGAAAAAAATGTACGAAACAGTAATGATCAATCGTGGAGGCCGTGATGGCGAGGTTGAGGCACCAAACGGAAGTATGCACATGAAGATCGACCGCCCAGGAATCCATAGTGAAGGGACAAATCCGGAACAACTTTTTGCGGCTGGATACGCATCTTGCTTCAACGGCGCGGTTCAACACATGCTGGAAGAAAATAATCTTGAGTCAGATTCTGAAGTCAAAGCACGGGTATCTTTATTTCAATTAGAAGATGGGGGCTACCAAATCGGGGTTGTTTTAGAAGTTTCTTTGCCAGGACTTGAGAAGGACCAAGCAGAGAAAATCGCAGAAGAAGCCCACGCATTTTGCCCATACTCTAAAGCAACAAGAGGCAATATTGATGTGGAAGTGACTATAGTAGAATAAGGGATTCTTAATGTTACTATAAATGAGATTATGAAAGATCCTATAAAGAAACGCTAGTAAAAGAAACATGTAGTTACTGGAATTAATAGCGGTATATGTACGATTGATCGAATAGAACAAGGAGGCAAAAAATGACACAGCGGGTAGCAATAATGATCTTAATGTTGCTGGTCATTGGCCTCCTTGTTTACTATGTCCTAAAGTTTAAGCATTGGAAGCAGCAACGGATACATCAGGATATTGAAAAAAAGTTAAAACGGTATCCTATTGTTCAAGCAGCTTGGGAAAAGGCTGAAGCAAAACAATATAACATTCCTGGATTAACAGAAACAAGAATGGTGGTGCCGGAAACCGGCGAAAATGAGGTTTGTCAATGGATGACGCCGCAAGGGTTGGCTTTTTCTCAAGATTTTGTGTTTATTTCTGCCTACTGCTATGACCATCAGCATCATTCTATTATTCATGTACTGGATAGAGAAACAGGACAGCCGATCAAACTGCTGATTTTACCTAAACGGCCACATGTAGGGGGCTTAGTATATGATACAAAACGGGAACTTTTATGGTTGACAATCACAGGATCTGCTACTGGACGAGCAGCCGCTTTACGTTTGATCGATATCTTAGCAGATACATCTGAAGCGACGGGACAGCCAATCACTTATTGGCTGACAACTGATCTCTTAGAGATTCCACAAGCATCGTATTTGACTCAAAACAATGATCAACTAGTATCTGGCAACTTCACATTAAAAGGTGAAGGACAGTTGACTTTCTATCTATTGCCGACGATAGCTGAAATGAAAACAGCAATTCGCCGCAAAGACAAAATCCAACCAACCGTGACAATGAGCAGAAAAACATCTGATAAGATTCAAGGTGTGGCTTTTTATGGCCATTATCTCTTAGCCAGTCGTTCTTATGGTCCTTATACCTCGGAACTCTTAGTGTCCGAGCGGGACTCTCCTAACCGGATCCTAAAACGAATCAAATTTCCACCGTATTTGGAACAAATCGTTGTTGTAGAAGATCGTCTAGCAGTATTGTTTGAAAGTGGCGCCGCAGCGTATCGCGAGAAAGCCAATCCTGTGTTAGCCAATGTTTTATTACTAGACTTAGCAACGTTGCTTCATGCAAATAAACGTCCCAAAAAGATTGCTGCAACTAAAAAATAGTCGGACAACTCAAGATGATCACTGTTGTTCATAAAGAACGACAAGAAAAATCATCTAGCGATGTTCGACTATTTTATGAGTTTGAATCATTGAGCGTCTGTTGTATAGCAATGCGTATTAATCAATGATCGATCGTTGAATATCCAAAACAGTTCCTGTTTTCGCATCTGCTAAAAATTCGTAAGTGATCAGTTGTCCGTCTTCGGTCCGAGTAATACCGCCGGTATATCCTTGAGATGTCACTGCAAATTTACGAAGGGGTTGCTTCTCAAAATTGATCCAGGAACCTTCGATCGGACCTTCTTTTAAAAATGCTGCTTTGATTTGATCGAGGACGTCATCTGCATTCATCGATTGTTTTTTCTTCATCCATAATGTCGAGAAGATCCCGCCTGCAAAACCGACACCCACGCCGATGGCCAGGCCGTTTTTAAAATAATTGAATGGACGTTCATTGATCATAAATGTTGTGCCTCCTTGAAGACTTCTTCTATCCTGTTAAGGAATAAACGGAAATCCTTTTGTCTGTTTAGATTATTTTACCATAGTTTAGAATTTTTCTATAAGAAAAGAACCAGAATGAGTAATTTGCGTTATAATAAATATAGATTTGCAAGAGGAGGGAAGGCTTGTTTCGATTCAAGCCGAAAAAAGTATGGAAGAAAAAACGTTTCAACGAATCAAAGAATTAACAGAATTGCAAGGAACTAGTGGATTTGAACAGGATGTTCGGGCTTATATGCGGGAAGCGATGACTCCATTAGTGGACGAAATCCAACAAGATGGACTTGGCGGGATCTTCGGATTACGTCATCATTCAGATGCAGATGCACCACGCGTGATGCTAGCTGCTCATATGGACGAAGTTGGATTCATGTTGACACAAATCACCGAACGCGGGTTATTTAAAGTGACACCTCTTGGCGGTTGGAACCCTTATGTCGTTTCAGCACAACGCTTCACTTTAAAAACTGCGAAAGGCAACTATCCATGTATTTCTTCATCAGTGCCCCCACATTTACTACGTGGAACAGCTGGACAAAAAGCAGTAGAAGTAACGGACATTCTGTTCGATGCTGGTTTTGATTCTAAAGAAGAAGCGGAAAGTTTTGGCGTACGACCAGGTGACACCATCGTACCTCAAGTAGAAACAATCAAGACAGCGAATGGCAAAAACATTATTTCAAAAGCTTGGGATAATCGTTATGGCTGTACGGTTGTATTAGAAGCATTGGAAGCATTGAAAGAAGAACAACTGGGTCATACATTGATTGCTGGTGCCAATGTGCAAGAAGAAGTTGGCTTACGTGGTTCAAAACCTTCTGTCACGAAATTCCAACCAGATCTATTCTTCGCTGTTGACTGTTCACCAGCTGATGATACAGTGACGAAGAATGGGACTTTTGGGCATTTAGGTGAAGGTACACTGATGCGTATCTATGATCCAGGAATGATCATGTTGCCTCGGATGAAAGAATTCTTGCTGGACACAGCAGAAACAAACAATATCCCTTACCAATACTTTGTGTCTAAAGGCGGTACGGATGCTGGTGCAGCTCATATGGCCAATGAAGGAATTCCAAGTTCTGTGATTGGTGTACCAGGACGTTATATCCATACCCATCAAACACTATTCAGCATCGCTGACTTTGATGCTGCGAGAGAAATGGTGATCCAAGTCTTGAAAGGTTTGGATAAATCAACAGTTGCTACAATTGTAGAAGGAAAATAAAAATTAAGAGCTGTGATACGACTCAACGCTAGATCAGACCTATTTGGTTCAATTTTTGATCTGTTATTGTAACTGTTTACGATAATCAGGAAATGGGACAACTAGGGTGCTGTTTTCAGTGACTAGCATGGGCGTGTTCACAGCTCTTTTGCTTGTGAGTTGGTTCCCTGTTTTAAAAGGTGTATAATTTGATTAGAGAAGAGAAAGTGGTGAGCGTGTGATTGTTCCAAAAAATTTAGAAGAATTGGCAACATATGTCGAAAAAGGAAAGAATGTCTTCTTTTTTACAGCAGACTGGTGTGGGGATTGCCGTTATATTAAACCGCAATTGCCTGAGATCGAAGCAGATTTCCCTGAATTTCAATTTGTTGAAGTTGATCGTGATGCTTATATGGATGTGGCTGTTGAATGGAATATCTTTGGAATTCCAAGTCTTGTAGTGATCGAAGACGGCAAAGAACTTGGTCGTTTAGTCAACAAAGATCGAAAAACAAAAGCAGAAATCGAATCTTTCTTATCAAGTCTAAATTAAACTTTCGAGGTGAAAAACATGAGTGGGCAAAGATATCAAAATATTTTAGTAGGTGTCGATGGCTCCGACCAAGCCAATGAAGCGTTCAAAAAAGCAGTTGAAGTGGCACGACGCAATCAGGGGAAAGTCTATGTAGCGAATATCATCGATCAGCAGATTCCCACGATGATGGGATATGCTCCTTTAGATACAACGATCATTGAGCAGGAAAAGGATACTGCCCAAGAATTAATCGAATCCTGTAAACAATATGGTAAATCCGTTAATTTTGATTTGATCGAAGGGATCATTGCTTACGGCTCTGCGAAAGAAGCAATGGCCAAACAGTTACCAGAAAAATATGGGATTGATTTGATCATGGTAGGCCAATCCGGACTGAATGCAGTTGAGCGGTTTATCACCGGGAGTGTAGCGAGTTATATTATTCGCGAAGCGAAATGTGATGTGTTGGTTGTCTCTCCTAGCGAAGAATAAGCAAAAGACAAAGCTGTGACAGAAGATACAGAGACAGGAAAAAAGAGCAAGCGAGTGCTTTTTCATTCACTAGCTGCCTGTTGGTCTGATTTCTGTCGCAGTTTTTTTATGGATTGGGAAGTGCAGCGATTGTAAACTGAGAAAATTCCCATGACGAACAGACAAAAATTTGTTAAGATTATGGGCGGAATAAGTAAGAGGAGGAAGACAAGTGATTTTTTCATACAACAAAGAATATGTGGGCGATACTTTGATCGTGATCACAGCAGATGATAAAGGGCTGGAACAAACGGCTGTACGAAAAGGAAATGTCGCTCAAATCAAAAATGAAGAAGGTACGATCGTAGGTTGGAACTTCTTTCACATTTCTGATACAGTTGCCATTGAAGGAAACGGGCAAGTAGTTTTGACGAAACAACAAGTGGAAACTTTGAACCGATTGATCACAGAAGCTGGCTTTACGGAGCAATTGGCAATTGATTTAGCGCCGAAAATCGTTGTGGGTTATGTCAAAACATGTGAACCACATCCAGATAGTGATCATTTATCTGTAACGGAAACAGAAGTCGGAGAAGGCGAGGTCCTGCAAATCGTTTGTGGTGCTGCCAATATTCGCAAAGGCTTGAAAGTCGTTGTTGCTAAACCAGGGGCAATGATGCCGGATGGGTTATTGATCTGGCCAGGAACGCTTCGTGGCGTCGATAGCTACGGCATGATCTGTTCTGCTCGTGAACTGCACTTAGCAAATGCACCATTGAAAAAAGGAATTCTTGAATTACCACAAGATGCCGTTGTTGGTGAAGCTTTTTCAGTTGGAAAATAATAAAAAAGATCTGCCACGTCCTGTTTGTGTGGCAGATCTTTTTTTGACTTGAATTTAGTTGCTGCTGTCAGTCGATTGTTCATTGATCGAAGTATCTACAGATAGAACGACTTTGGCTGTTTTTTCTTCTTTGCCGCGGTAGAACGTCACTGTGATCGTATCACCGACTTTGTGCTTGTACAGTGCAGATTGTAGATCTGTGGTTGTGCTGATGTCGGTATCATCGATTTTCGTGATGACATCGTATTGTTTCAATCCTGCTTGTTCAGCTGGTGTCGCGTTATTTACTGAGTATACGACTACTCCGTCAGTGACAGAAGATGGTACTTTCAAGATTTGTTCTTGTTGTTGCGAAGTGATTGAGCTTAAGTTGATTGTTCGAATACCCAATGCTGGACGAACAACTTTGCCGTCTTTTTCTAATTGGTTGATAATATCGACAACGTCGTTACTTGGGATCGCGAAGCCCATTCCTTCTACGCTGACACTTGATGTTGATTCAGAAGTGCTAGCGATCTTGCTAGAGTTGATTCCGATCACTTGTCCTTCAACGTTGATCAGTGGACCACCAGAGTTTCCTGGGTTGATCGCTGCATCTGTTTGAATCGCATTGATGCTGACTGCTTCACCAGATTCATTTTGGTTCGTTACTTGACGATTCAGAGAAGAAACAATCCCTTGCGTTACAGAATTTGCAAAGCTAGATCCTAATGGAGAACCAATCGCAATTGCTGGTTCGCCAACTTTTAGTGAATCAGAATCGCCGAAAGAAGCAACCGTGTCTACTTTATCAGAAGAGATGCGTAAAACAGCAAGGTCAGTGTAAGCGTCTGTTCCGACTAATTCAGCTTTGACTTTTGTGCCATCCGAGAGAACGACTTCCAAACCATCTTGTCCTTCTACTACGTGGTTATTCGTAACGATATACGCTTTGTCGCCATCTACTTTATAAATCACGCCACTTCCTTCAGAAGAAGCTTCTAGTGAACTGTCATCGCCTGAATTCTCAGTCCCTGATCCTTGACCACCTTGCTGACCAGAGCCAAATAACCCTTCGAGGCCATTCGCATTATTTTGTTGCAAGTTGATGATCGAAACGACTGCTCCTTGCACTTTTTCGACTGCTTTTGTTACATCGCTGTTGACGTCATATTTAACATTGGAGACTTTCGTTTGTCCATTGTTATCTTGAACACCGCTGGTTGCGGTCGTTCCAGGTGAAGTCAAAGAAGAGCCCATCGCCAGATAAAGTCCGCCGAAGGTCAACAAACCACCAACTACTCCGCCAAGAATGCCAATACCTAATTTTTTTAATAAACCGGAAGAAGGTTTTCTTCCTGGTGTCACATTTTTTCGTACCATTTGTTATTCCCCCTATTGAATTGTTTGTATGTATTTATTATATTCTTTCTTTCTGACAATAGTCTACTAAGAGATTTTGAAAAAAATATGAAGAAGATAGGGAGGATTTAGACCAAAACAATGAAATTTCTTTTTTTAGTAAGAAGAGGATTGCTTGAAACGAGACATACTATTATAAAAGAAAAATCCATCTCGACATATATTCTAGAAAGAAATTCCATTATAATGATAGCGGAAGGTGAGTGGGCATGAATATTAAAATCGTCACAGTAGGCAAATTAAAAGAGAAATATCTGATTCAAGGCATCAATGAATACGTGAAACGATTAGGCGCTTATTGCAAAATCCAATTCGTGGAAGTTCCTGATGAAAAAGCTCCAGAAAGCATGAGTGAAGCTGAAATGCTTCAAGTGAAAGAAAAAGAAGGTAAGAAAATCTTGGCAAAGATCAAAGACCAGGAATACGTCTTTGCATTAGCGATTGAAGGCAAAAATCCCACCAGTGAAGCTTTTGCCCAGCAGATCGAGCAATTAGGAATCCAAGGCAAAAGCCAACTAGTCTTCGTAATCGGCGGCTCCTTAGGTCTCAGCCAAGAAGTGATGCAGCGCAGCGACACCCAAATCTCTTTCGGCAAAATGACCTATCCCCATCAGTTGATGAAACTGATTCTAGTCGAACAAATCTATCGTGCTTTTCGCATCAATACAGGCGCGCCTTATCATAAGTGAGGGTGTTTTCTCCACGAAAGAAAAAATAGTAAAACAGAGGAGTAACAAATGAGTGAACTTAACCATTTTTCTGCATCTACTTTAGCTGCGTTGCAAAAAGATGAGCAACATCCTTACTATGTTTATTGTTTGGTTGATCCTAGAAACAACCAGACTTTTTATATTGGGAAAGGCAAAGGTAACCGTATTTTTGCACATCGTCAAGCGGCTCTAAGTATGTTAAGTCAATCTGATTATTTTGAAGAAGATGAATCAGCTAGAACATTAAAAATAAAAACCATCCAAGAAATAAACGGAATGAATCTGCAACCATTGAGTTATATACTTAGCTATGGATTAACTGAGAATGAAGCTTACGCTAGTGAAAATGCGTTGATTAATTATGCTCAACTGATTCAAGGACTCTCTTTGACGAATTTAGTAAAAGGACATGGTTCTAAGCCAATGCTAGTGGAAGAGGTAGAAGAGCGATATGGATTTCAACCCATATCTGTAAATCAAATAGCAACGGATGAGTTGGTCTTAGCAGTAAAAGTGAGAGATGCTTTTGAACTTTGTAAAGATGAGTCAGATGAATATCCGATTGACGACAAATTTCGTGATGATCATAATTTAAAATCTCGTACGCTAGGTAATTGGGTAATTGGTCGTGATAAAATTCATCGGATTCGCTACATTATAGCGATTAATACTGGAGCAGATAATGCGGTTGTTGCTGCATATAAAGTCTCCTCTCAATATTCAGAATCGAAGAAAAACGAAAACGGACGGACACGCTATGCGTTTCGTGCACTCTCTCAAAGAGATGATACGTTAAGAGAGCTGAATTTATACAAACGATCGTTGCCGGAGATTAAATTTGGTAGTGGAAGTGCAATTGCATATATTAATCATTAGAAAAGTGTTTCAAGAAAAGCCCAACACTAAAATGATATGACGGGATAACTTAAATAACAAAAATGCTGATAATTGATTTTTCTAAGAAAGAAAACCTTATAGACAATAGTTAGATGGAAGTTGCAATTGAGAAGAAATACATTGGAAAAGTATTGCCGGCATATTTGCTAATAATGGTAGATGACTACTTCTTCTTAATTAAAAAATAAAACCTCAAAAAGAACTGCTAGTGATAGGTTTCTCATCACTAGCAGTTCTTTTGTCAATTTCATTCGTAGGTTATTATTGTTTGCGAGAGATTGTTGGAGGTTCAAGATACTGTCGATATTTACTAACGATGATATCCATAATGATTTGATAGATAAAAGAATGGGTTTGAAAAATAGTCTCATGAGGGAAAAGAATAACATCATGAACGAAACGATAGTTACGAACCTCTTCATTTGCTGTGATTACGAAAATCTTGGCTTTTGTGTTTTCAAATACATTTCTGAAGGGTATATCATCTCTAAGTTGTTGTCGCTGTAAAAAACCGCCAGAGTTAGAAAAAATAATCAATAGTGTCTCTTCATCGGCTTGTTCTATGAATTCGATTTGTTTGAGATCACTTTGATAAGTAATAATAAACTTTCCCGCATAAGCCAATTTGTATTGAAAATCAATGGCTGCTGATTCGGAAAATAGCAGTCCAAAAGCACCTACTTTATTATAGGTAGTCAGACATTTTGCTAACTCATCAATACTTCTCATGTTGCTTTGCTGTTTGAACGCACTAATATCTTTAATGATGGCATCTAAATAATCATCATAACCATTTTTTTCAATTGGATTGATAATATTTGAAATGTAATTTAAGTCGAAATGGTATTTATTTTCAGCAAAGGTTGAGGATTTTTTTAATTCATAATAATCTTCAAATCCGATGGAACGAGCAAATTTTGAAATGGTTGATTTAGAGACAGTGCATAAAGTAGCTATATCAGAGATACTTGATTTATCGATAATGCTATAGTTATTCAAAAGTGTCTGAGCGATATGGTAGTAGGTAGAAGAAGTTGTTTCATTGTTAAGAACAGTCAATAGTCTAATAATTAAGGGTCCCATAAATACTAGCTCCTATCTGTGAAAGAGTTTCCAAAAAACGAAATTTTCATTTAATATGTTGAAAAAATTGTATATTACACATGTATTATAACAAACATAAACAAAATTGATAGGAGTTGTAACAATGGGGAAAAATTATAGTGCTCTTTCCAAAAGTATTATTGATTATGTTGGTGGAACAGAGAATATCATTAGTCTTTATCACTGTATCACTAGATTGAGATTCAAGTTAAAAGATGAAAGTATTGCACAAAAAAATACCGATGAAATTAAGAAGATTCCCGGTGTCTTGTCCGTCGTCGATGCAAATAATCAGTACCAAGTCGTTATTGGAAATGAAGTGGAAGATGTCTATAAAACGATCATGGCTAACTATGACATTAAAAGCGCCTTGGGATCAGACGAGTCGGAAGCATTAGATGATGACCGATCTGGAAATATCTTCATCCGCTTCTTTAATACACTGTCTTCCATTTTTAATCCGATTATTATGCCTTTAGCTGGGGCAGGAATGATTAAAGCCTTGTTAGTGGTTTTAACGACCTATCATTTTATGTCAGCAGATGGAAGTACCTATAAGATTCTTTCAGCAGCCGGCAATAGTGTATTTTTCTTCTTACCGTTATTTTTGGCTTTTAGTGCGGCCAGAGTGTTTAGAACAAATCAATTTATTTCATTAGCAATTGTAGCAGCACTTTTAGAGCCTAATTTCACAGCATTAGTCACAGAAAATGGTGTAACGGTTGACTTCTTAGGTATTCCAGCAATTTTAATGGGGTATTCTGGAACTGTCATTCCTGCGATTATTTCCATTTACCTCTATTCAAAGTTAGAAACGCTGCTAAAGCGAATGATTCCAAAGAGTTTAGAAATTTTTTTGTTGCCAATGGTTGCCCTTCTTATTATGGTTCCGCTAACAGTGTTAGTTGTTGGACCAATCGGCGTTACATTAGGGGATGGGATTGGAAGCGCTATGAACTTTATCAGTGACCGCAGTGGGTTACTGGCTGGTTTGATTATTGGGGCAGGATGGACTTTCTTGGTAATGATTGGCATTCATTGGGGTGTTGTGCCAATCATGATCAATAATCTTGCAGTCTATGGTTATGACGTTATTCGACCAATGGTTGCGGCTGCCACTTTTGCAAGTGCAGGTGTGGCGTTAGGCGTATTTTTAAGAAGCAAAGATAAAAATGTTAAAGTGCTCTCGCTATCTGCGATTGTACCAGCTTTACTTGGTGGGATAACTGAACCCATCGTCTATGGCTTGTCGGTAAAATATAAAAAACCATTGATTGCCCAAACAATCGCAGGTGGAATTGCTGGAGCTTTCATGGGAGCAATGCAGACAAAGGCGATTGTCTATGTTTTTCCAGCATTAACAACGTTACCAGCCTTTTTGGGTGATACCTTTGTTTATTACCTCATCGGAATCGCTCTTGCTTTCTTCCTGTCAGCAATTTTAACTTTTGCTTTTGGACTGGGAGAAGAATCTTCATCAAGTAATGAAGAAACAGAAGGTCAAGTCAATACAATCAGTTTACCATTGGATGGGGAAGTGATTGAGTTAGAAAAAGTCAACGATCCAGTGTTTTCAGAAAAAACGATGGGTGACGGATTTGCTGTAATACCAACTGATGGCGTAATTAAAGCACCATTTAGTGGAAAGGTCGAACTGGTTTTTCCTACAAAACATGCGATTGGATTAAAGTCAACATCTGGTGTAGAAGTATTGATTCATATTGGCATCAATACCGTTGAATTAAACGGCAACTATTTTGATTTAGCTGTTAAAGCAGGCGATGACATCCAAAAGGGGCAAAGAATCGGAAGTGTGGATATTGAAGGCATCCAGTCTGAAGGCTATGATCCAACCACGATCCTTGTAGTAACCAATTTGGATGATCTTGATGAGGTAGACATTATCGACTCTAAGGGTAAAATCATCCAAACTTTCACTGGCAAAAAAACGATACAAACAGAAATAATAGCATAAAAACAACAATCTGAAAGAGGTAATCGAATGAATAAAAGCTATTTTCCCAAGAACTTTCTTTGGGGCGGAGCAATTGCGGCGAATCAAGTAGAAGGGGCCTGGAACGTTGATGGAAAAGGGATGTCGGTAGCAGATGTCGCAATGTACAAACCTGATGTAGATAGGACAGATTATATCAGTCAATGGCACGTGTCTCCTGAACAAATCGAGGAAGCCATGCAGTCAAAAAACGATAAGTTATTTCCGAAAAGACGAGGAATCGATTTTTATCATCGTTACAAAGAAGACCTGGCATTATTTAAAGAAATGGGCCTGAAATGCTTAAGGGTATCTATCGCATGGACAAGATTATATCCAAAAGGTATTGAAAGTGAACCGAATCAAGCTGGGATCGATTTTTACGTGGGCTTATTCAAAGAGATGAAGAAGAATGGGATTGAACCTCTAGTCACATTGTCTCATTATGAAATGCCATTATATTTAGTCAATGAATATGACGGCTGGGTTTCCCGAGAGGTGATCGACATGTTTGTTCGATTTAGTAAAACTTGTTTTGAAAATTTTGGACATTACGTGACCAATTGGCTGACTTTCAATGAAATCGATAGCGTCTTTAGACACCCCTTCACTACGATGGGAGTGGTGGAAGAAAAGTACAAAACAAAAAAAGAAGCTGAAGAGGCCATTTATCAAGCGCTACATCATCAGTTTGTAGCTAGTTCCCTAGCGACTAAATATGCCCATCAAATCATTCCTAATGCGCAGGTGGGATGCATGGTTACAAGAGCTTTAGCTTATCCGTTAACCTCAAATCCAGTGGACGTGATGCTAGCCCAACAACATAATCGGGAGAACTACTTTTTTTCTGATGTGCAGGTTTTTGGAACGTATCCGACTTTTGTCAAAAATTATTGGCAAGAGAACAATTTTTCCATTGAAATGGTGGAAGGGGATGAGGAGATCATTCAGCAACACACAGTGGACTTTGTCTCTTTTAGTTATTATATGTCTATGATTAAAACAGAAGATGAAGAAGATCGGGAAAAAGTTGGCGGAAATTTAGTCACCAGTGTGAAGAATCCTTATCTTGATACAAGTGATTGGGGTTGGCAAGTAGATCCAACAGGATTGAAAATTGCATTAATCGACATGTACGATCGTTATAGAATGCCTCTGTTCATTGTTGAAAGCGGGATTGGTGCTTTTGATGCGTTTGAAGATGGAAAAGTGCATGATGATTATCGCATAAAGTATTTTGAAGACCATTTTAAAGCGGTCAATGAAGCCATCAGAGAAGGCGTTGAAGTAATGGGTTATACTACGTGGGGATGTATTGACTTAGTAAGTGCGTCGACTTCTCAAATGTCAAAACGATATGGATTTATCTATGTGGATGCGGATGATGAAGGGAACGGAACCTATGATCGGTTTAAAAAGGATAGCTTTTACTGGTACAAACAGGTGATTGCGAGCGATGGAGCTTCTCTATATGAAGAAAATAGTTAAGCATTAAAAATTACAAAAGAATTGAGAACGAAGTCGTTCAAAAAGTCAGTTGGCGCCACAAGGTCCAATCATCTTAGTAGATGGTTGGGCTTTTTTTGCGGAGCGGGTAATAAAGCTGATAGTCGACCAAAGGTACCAGAAAAGTCGTACGTCAAATCGTAAAGAACAAACGAGTATTTTGTCTTTTTTCAAACATTTTAAGACGGATTGAGAAGAAAAAGCAAAGTATTAAACGCTACTCATAGAAATACTCTAAATCGTTCTTTTATTTTTATAGTTCAAAAAGCAGCTGTAATGATTCTAAACTCATACCAATGCAATGTGATGTTATTTATCAATCTCATGTATGAGGAAGTCGTGAGAAATAATTCTTCAAAAATTTAGTAACCATTTTGTCTGTTGTCTGCTACTATGTGTACACTAAATACTCTATAAGAGAGGTCTTACAAGTGAAAAAAGTTCTAGTAACAATGATGGGTCTACTGCTTCTTTTGGGTGGCTGTTCAACAAACAAGCCAGAAACATCTACTCCAGCAAAAGCTGCAATAACTGAAACAAGCACGACTAAATCAAGTACCACCCAATCAAGTACAGCTCAAGCTTCTAAATCTACGAGTACCGAAGCAACTAAACTAAATACGACTGAGTCATCCGAGCGCCAATCGACAAAAGATCAAAGTGCGTCACTCGTTGCTCAAACCAAAACTTCCTCCAATCAAGCACAAACCAATCAACCAGTGACACACGTTTTGTGGGATGCTTCCAAGTCTGCAGAGCTTGCGACGTTTATGCAGAGTTGGGGACAAGAAATGGGGCAGCAATATCGAAGCTATGACGACCATGTGCAAGCAAATTACTATGGTCTCCAAGTACCTCAAGATATTTTTGATGGTAAATGGACAACCGTCATTAATCAAACGCCAGTCTCGGTGGAGTGGTCAGAAAATGGTGAGGGACAAGCTGATTTTCAGATCGTGGCAATCTATTCGGACATCGACCATGCTACACCAGCTGGAGGGCATCTCTATTTCTTTGGCTTCCAGCAAAAGCAGCCAAAAGTTCTAATCACACAACAAAATCAAGGAAATCAAAACAATTATCTGTATTTTAAAGAGACAGCGAATGAATCATTGAAAAATGCATTTATTCAGCTTGCCAATCGTTAAACAGTGCTAAGATGAAGAACACTTGGAACTGAATGGCATGAAAAAGATTTTGAAAAAATTGTCGGGCTTTCTGAGTCAGACAAAAGAGGGTATCCAATGAAGAAACACTACTTTATGGCTTTTTTACTTAGTTTATTCTTTTTGTTTGCTCTGCCAGTGCAGGGAATGGCAGTTGCTGGGGGACACGGCGGTGGTTCGACACGTGGCGGCGGGTCGGGGAGTGGTTCTGGCGGCATCACTACATTTGATGACTATTCGGATCATTATTCCAGAGCTTCTTGGGGAAGACGAGGGTATGGATATTATAGCCCCTATGGTTCATCATCAGTTATAGAAAATTATGTTTTGGTTGGGGCGTCAGTAGGCGGAGCCGCGATTCTCTCTTTAGTTAAACGAAAAAAAGACCAACGAACCAGAAGGAATGATTTATTCGCTCAAATCCCAGGTAAAAAGAACGAAAAGAAAAAATTACTTCATGAAATCCAAAAGAGCTTTTTTGCGATCCAAACCGCTTGGGATCAAGAAGCACTTGAAAAAGCAAGCAGACACTATACTGACAAACTATTGTTGGAACACAGTCAAGTATTGCAACAGAATAAAGAGGACGGTATAAAAAATCATACAAAGAAAGTCATCCTACATCAAGTGGAAAATTATCGACAACTTCGTGCAGACAGCTTCTCCATTCGGATTGATTTCAGTTGTTGCGATTATGTGGAAGACCGGGTGAATAAGCAGATCCTCTCAGGAAAGAAACATCGAAAACAATCTTTTTCTCAACTATGGTATTTTAACTATTCTGAGAAAGAGAGGAAATGGCAGGTGGATTTTATTCAACCAATTGATTTGGATTAAGCAAGAGCGGGCTGGTGATAGTCGTAGTTGTTGGGTTAAATTCATGCATACGATGAAACATTCTACTAAGTTTTAGGTTTTAGTTATTCGAGTTAAGTTATCCAGTAAAGTTGCTGACTCCTAATGCCTGACGTTTCGTACCGACCGTAGGCAGGAGGCGGAATAAAGGAAGCATTTCTATACGCAAACAGTTCAAAAAAATCTTTCGATCAGATAGACGGTTACGAACCGCTTTATCAAATCGAAAGATTTTTTTTCGGATGATCATTTTTTGACGAAAAAAATATAAGCAAATTTAACTGGATAAAAATCAAAGAACCCCATCGTTTGACGAGTATCGAATTCTATATGAATAACTGCAAAAACAATGCGTTCAGCGTGAATCACTTCATTTTGAAAAATCTCAAATCAACTACAGCTTCCTTACCGGTTATGATTTTCTCAAGATATCAGTGCCTCTTTGATTCTGCAGTCCGCAGCGCATACGCGTCGAGCAAGATTCTAGCAAGGATCGAGAGGGGCAGTCTTGAACGAACTTCATAGTCTGGAAAGAAGGAGCCTTCTGATTTGAAGCCAACAAAAGGAATTTCGATATGCGCCATTAAGCTAGAGTGCCGATTGGCTGTCAGCAGAATGGTACCGATCTCCGCTTCGTAACAGTTTTCAGCTGCGGTGATCAATTCTTTGGTTTCACCATTTAAAGAAACGAAGATCACGATATCTTCCTTTGATAGTTTCTTACTGATGTTCTTAATGATGTTGGGATCGGTATGCATCTCACAGTATTTGCCAGTAAGCTGAAATTTGACCATCATTTCTTGAGCAATCAGTTCAGAAAATCCACGAGCAAAAATCATGATTCGTCTAGCAGCATTGATTCGTTGGATCGCGTCTTCGATATTGCCGCTTTCCACCATATTGATCGTGCGGATCACTTCTTGTTCATTCTTTAGAATCGCCGTTTTTATCCCTTCGTCCACCTTATCAAGCGCTGCAAAATTGATATTGGTATTATCTTTTTCTTTTAGTGAATGCTTGAAAGCAGTAAACCCCTCGTATCCTTTTTTCTTCATGGTACGAACAACAGTCGCCGTTGAAACGTTTGCATATTCACTTAATTTTATAATGGAGCAAGACGGAATCTCAAGGATATGACTTTGGATAAAATCCCACAGGTATTGCTCTGACTCACTTAATTTTGTATCCATGTTCTGCCTCCCTTCAGCTAGTCTTTATTGTAAATCGAAAGATTCACCTACTTCAAGGTCATGAAGTATTTCTTGTAAAAGTTTTCAGCGGTTTTGTTTATTTATGAAAACATTTACATCAAGTAGTGATCCATAATAGGTTTGTAGGAAAGGAGGGGCGCAAATGGCTGTTTATACATGTACGTTAAATCTAGCGATCGATCTTTTTATCGAAACAGATGAGATGAAACCATTTCAAGTGAATCGCACAAAGGATGATGATATCCAAGCCAATGGAAAAGGGGTCAATGTCTCATTGATCATGAAAAAACTTGGTATCGATAGTACAGCATTAGGGTTCAAAGCTGGTTTTACTGGTAATTATATTGAGGACTACTTGCATCAACAAGCGATTCAGACCGATTTTATTCCCGTTCCGGGATTTACGCGAATCAACGTTTTTACGCATGTAAATCGCGATAATAAGGAGTACAAACTTGTGAATAAGGGACCTGAAATTTCAAAAAAGCAGATCAATCTTTTGTTAGACCAAGTTAGACATTTGCAAGCTGGTGACTATCTTTGTGTATCTGGGAGTATGCCACAAGGTGTCTCGCCCAAAATTCTTATAGCAATCAGTCGTATTTGCTTTGAAAAGCAAGTGAATCTGATTATTGATTCAAGTTATTCAGAGGTGTTGGAATGTCTGCCTTATCAGCCCTTCTTGTTAAAGCCCAATGAAGAAGAGCTGCAAGCATGGTATCAGACCGAAATCAATGATCGCAAAGGCTATATCGACTACGCAAAACGATTGGTGGCTAGTGGTGCGCAAAATGTGCTGCTCTCTTTGGGAGGAGAAGGCGGCCTTCTTTTGACAAAAGATACGGTCTACTCTGGAAACTCTCCTAAAGGCAAAGTAGTGAATACAGCATGTGCCGGAGATACGTTGCTAGGAACATTTCTTGCAGGGTATTTAACAGGTGAGCCGCTGGATGTCAATTTGAAGAAAGGATTAGCTGCTGGCAGTTCAACCGCTTTTCGTAAGGGATTAACTGATTTTTCGGATGTTGCAGAGTTGGAAGAACAAATTGAAATCAAAAGAAGGAGCGAATAAAAAATGACAACTTACAAGATTGTTGCTGCAACGGGCTGTCCCACTGGGATCGCCCATACCTATATGGCACAAGAAGCGTTGGAACAAGCCGCCAAACGCAAAGGAATAGCTATTAAAGTAGAGACTCATGGACAAGTGGGGATAGAAAACCAGTTAACGCCAGAAGAGATAAAAAATGCAGATGCGGTCATTATTGCTGCAGATAAAGATGTCCAAGCGGAACGTTTTGCGGGAAAACGCGTGATCAATGTTCCGGTCAGCAAAGGAATCAAAGATGCCGATCAGCTAATTGAAGAAGCATTGAGAGGGTCGCTGATTGCAGAAAACAAGACGGTCGATGCATTGGAGCAAGCAGATGGGGGAATGGCTGCTGGAATCGGACATAGTATTTATAAAAATCTGATGAATGGTGTTTCTCATATGCTGCCATTTGTCGTAGCAGGGGGCGTGATCATCGCCGTCTCATTCGCAATCTGGGGTGTCTACTCTTTTGATCCTAATGATCCCACCTATAATCCGACATCAGCGATGTTAAAAGGAATTGGGGATACGGCAATGGGAATGATGGTCCCTATTTTAGCGGCTTACATTGCTGAAGGGATTGCTAAACGACCTGGTTTGGTGGTGGGATTTGTCGGCGGCTTGTTGGCCAATGCTGGTGGCGCTGGTTTTCTAGGCGGGATCTTTGCTGGATTCTTAGCTGGGTACTTTATTCTGTTCTTGCAAAAAGTCATGAAAGGATTACCGAAACAATTAGATGGATTGAAAGCTATTTTCTTATATCCAGTGATTGGTGTTTTAGTCATTGGTGTGGTGATGTCTTTATTAGCAAGCCCGATGGAGGCGATCAATCAAGGTATGATGGATTTCTTGGCAGGATTCCAGAATTCGAATCCATTGATTTTAGGCATCATTGTTGGCTGTATGTCCGCATTTGATATGGGCGGTCCCGTCAATAAAGCCGCTTACGTTACGGGAACGGCATTGTTAGCTCAAGGAAACCATACCTTTATGGCAGGTGTTTCTGCGGCATGTATCGCGCCACCATTGATTACGGGATTTGCTGTCTTATTTTTTGGGACATATTTTGATACGAACGACCGCAATGCAGGGCTAGTCAACTTTATTTTAGGATCAACGCATATTACTGAAGGGGCGATTCCATTTGCAGCCAAAGATCCTCTGCGTGTTCTGCCTACGATGATGTTGGGTTCATCGATCGCAGCGGTTTTGACCTATATGTTTGGAGTCCAAGTTCCTGCTCCTCATGGCGGCTTCTTAGTATTGCCGGTTGTCACGGGGAAAATTGCTTGGGTAGGTTCGATTTTACTTGGCTCGATCATAGGTGGAGTGATTTTAGGGTTCATCCAAAAACGCAGTGTACAAAAACGTGAAGCAGAAGTTTCAGCTGATGAATGGAAAGAAACAGCGAAAGAATAGAAAAGAGGAAGACAAATGACGTTGATCAAAACAGACCACATTTTTATGAAGCGAGATTTTGTGACACAAGACGAAATAATGACCTTCCTTGCAGCACAAGCAGTTACTCTAGGCATCAGCAGTGATCAAGCTGCTGTTTATAGAAAATTGCTAACAAGAGAAGAGGAGAGTACAACGGGGATGATGGATGGATTTGCTATCCCTCATGCGAAAGATCACAGTATCGAAGAAGCCAACGTCATCATCGTCCAATTAAATAGCAAAATCGATTGGAAAAGTTTGGATGGGGAAGGAACTGATTTTATTATTGCTCTTTTTATACCTGATTCAGAAGCGGGAACGACACATTTGAAACTATTGTCTCAAGTGGCACGGCTTTTGATGCATAAAGAGGTGACAAATTGTTTGAAGCAAGCACAGTCTCCTGATGAAATTGCCGAAATTTTAAATGGAAAACTGGCAGAAAACTAAAAAAGGAAGTAGTGAAAGCATGACATTATCAAATAAGCAAGCATATATCCAACAGCTATGTAATGAAAATGGCATTATTAGTGCTTTAGCCATTGATCAACGAGGGGCTTTGAAAAAAATGATTGGCAGATTCCAAGACCATTCAGTCACGACAGAGCAAATCAGTGCCTTCAAAAAAATCGTGTCAGCCGAGTTGACGCCCTATGCCTCAGCAATTTTACTAGATCCAGAGTACGGATTGCCAGCAGCCCAAGTTCGGGATGAACAAGCTGGATTATTGTTAGCCTACGAGAAAACCGGTTATGATGCTTCAACTCCGGGTCGTTTGCCTGATCTTTTGTCCAACTGGTCTGTGAAACGGCTAAAAGAAAATGGCGCGGATGCTTGTAAGTTTTTGCTCTATTATGATGTGGACGAACCTGACGAGATCAATGATCAAAAGAAGGCATTTATCGAACGGATTGGTTCGGAATGCCTTGCTGAAAATCTACCATTTTTCTTAGAACTGGTTTCTTATGATGCTGCTATCCCAGACACCACTTCGAAAGAATATGCTTTGAAAAAACCTCATAAAGTAAACGATATGATGCGAGAATTTTCGCAAGCATACTATGGCGTTGATGTCTTAAAAGTGGAAGTCCCTGTGAATATGAACTATGTAGAGGGCTATGCGGAGGAAGCTGTTTATACTAAAGAAGAAGCGGCGGCTTATTTCAAAGAGCAAGCGGAAGCAACGGATCTGCCCTATATTTTCTTGAGTGCAGGGGTTTCAGCTGAGTTATTCCAAGAAACGTTGAAGTTTGCCAAAACATCCGGCTCAAAATTCAATGGCGTACTTTGTGGACGAGCAACCTGGGCAAACGGTGTAGAGCCTTTTGTGACTCAGGGAGAAGGTGCGGCGAAAGAGTGGCTGCAGACCCAAGGACGTACAAATATTGAAGCGCTAAACAATGTTCTGCAAAAGACTGCTACACCGATTCGCTTGTAATAAAAACGTCCTTTAGAAACAACTGAAATTCAATTCTATCGGTTCCTTCGTTCTCTTCAGTGAATGAAGGGCCTTTTTGTTTGGATGAACCAAACGAATAGCGGTCAAGAATTTCTAGTTAGGTGGTAGAATAAAGCTAGTATTCGTTGTTACAGATAAATAAGGATGCGTTCTTTTCCCGAAAATCTGAGATAACAGTAGGAAAAATGTTGTGTCATAGAAGAAAGGAGTTTTCGATGGAAACTCGTGTATTAAAGTATTTTCTAGCAATAGCCGAGGAACAAAATATTACCCAAGCAGCTAAAAAGCTGAACATTACGCAACCCACTTTAAGCAGACAAATTCGAGAGTTTGAAGAGCGTTTGCACACAGAATTGTTTGTGCGCCAAAATAAGAAACTTTATTTAACAGAAGCAGGTCTGTTTTTAAAAAAGCGCGCAGAAGAAATTCTTGAATTGAATCAGAAAACAGAACAAGAATTGTTCAATTATCAGGAGACGATTCTGAATGGACAAATTGCGATTGGTTGTGTGGAAGCAGAAAACTCCTATTTGCTCACACAAATCATCGAAGAAATGGTTACTGATCACCCCCAAGTGTCTTTTACTATTTTTAGCGGAACTAGTAATGATATTCTGGAAAAACTTGATAAAGGCTTGCTTGATGTGGCGATTTTGATTGATCCTGCAACGACGGATCAATACAATCGGCTGACATTGCCTAAGAAAGAAGTCTGGGGGCTTTTTGTTGCAAATGAACACCCGTTGGCTGATCAAAGCAGTATCTCACCTGCAGACATCCTCACCACACCGTTGATTTGTTCGAGTCGTAAAGAAGTTTTGGAAATGTTTTGCACGTGGGGCGGGTTCGTTGAAGAAGAGTTGACGATCGTCGGGAGATACAATTTGATTTTTAATGTCCTTTTATTGGTCGAAAACAATGTTGGTGCTGCTTTAGCAATTGCTGGAGCGATTCATCATCGAGAAAACCAAACAAAATTCATCCCCTTTTCGCCACCTCTGGAAACGAACTGTGTTCTGGTATGGAGGAAAGAGACGATTTTGGCGCCGACAGTCCAAACATTTTTGAAGAAATTCAAGCATGCTTTGCAAGCATAGAAATCAGCTTAACAAGTATTGGACGTTATGTGGATCAAGCAGTAACATGAACTTGTAAGTTATTGAAAGGATTGCCGCTTTATTGATTGTGAAAGCTGACAAAATGGCACAATGGTATCAGACAAAGAGGTATGCAAGGAGGAGACAAGCAATGGCAAAATTTGAAGAGGTAAAAGATGGCGTGATTTTCCCAAGTGGCGCAAAAAATGAAGCGTATGCCCAATACTTTGTTGGACAAAGCTATTTAAACACTTTAGTTGCAGACCCCTCGGTCAATGTTGGCGTTGGGAATGTAACTTTTGAGCCAGGTTGCCGCAACAATTGGCATATTCATCATGATGGTTATCAGATTTTGCTGATTACTGGTGGTGAAGGCTGGTATCAAGAAGAAGGAAAACCAGCCCAATTTTTGACAGCAGGAGATATTGTCGTCACCCATGATGGCATCAAGCATTGGCATGGCGCAGCAAAAGATAGTTGGTTTGAACATCTGGCTATTACTGCCGGAACGCCTGAATGGCTCGAAGCTGTGGCGGAGGAAGACTATCAGCAGTTACAAAAATAAGGAGGCAATGAGAATGAAAAAACAAACAGCAGGAAGTGAACGGTTAGGTGACTTCGCCCCTCAGTTTGCGGCATTGAATGATGACGTATTATTCGGAGAAGTGTGGTCTAGAGAACAAGAATTGTCCGCCAGAGATCGTAGTTTGATCACTGTTGCCAGCCTTTTGACACAAGGTGTGCCTCAATTAGAAGCTCATTTACGAATCGCCAAAGAAAATGGTGTGACTCAAGCAGAGATCGTTGAATTGATCACACACTTGGCTTTCTATGCCGGATGGCCTAAAGCATGGTCGGCATTCAATTTAGCCAAAGAAATTTATGCGGAAGAATAATTTTTCAGTCCTTTTTACCAGCAGGTTGATTCATTGGTTTCTCCCTTTTTCTGTAGTAGAGTAAAGATAAGCACTTACTAAAGAGGAGGAGTATCATGAAGGAAACACAATTGACGATCGAGACATTGCAACGGGCCCAAGAACGATTTGAAGAAACGTTGGCGCAAATGAGTATCGCGGAAGCGAACACGATGCCGGAGCCACTGATTAAGTCAGTCACTTGGCTGATCTGGCATACCGCTCGCGAAATCGATCTGCAGATTTCCGCATTAGCGGATCAGGAACCACTTTGGCTAGCGGACTGGACGAAGCGATTTGCTTTGGATTTGCCTGACGATACAGAAGATTGGCGTCATACACCAGAAGAAGCCGTCAAGGTAATCGTTAATCAAAAAGAACTATTAGTGGATTATCTTTCTGCTAGTGTCGAGTTAGCAGTTAATTACCTTCAGTCTATCGATGAAACTAGCTTATCAGAAGTGATTGATGAGAACTGGACGCCAGCTGTGACACGACAAGCTCGGATCGTCTCCATCGTCGATGATGCAGTCATGCATTCGGGCCAAGCAGTCTATACAAGGAGATTAGTGATTGGGAAATAAAAGTTTTTAATGACATCAGAAATTTGAATCTTTGGCTGTTTTCTTGAAATATCGCTAAAATCTTCTTTAGAGCATTTACAACGGTGACGGGTTCCCTTATGATAAGCAAGGGAACCCGTTTTTTTGGGTAAATCATTGATGACAGGAGCAATTAAAATAAATGAGAAATATTAAACTTACGATTGAATATGATGGCAAGCGCTATCTGGGGTGGCAACGTTTAGGCGATTCTGATCGAACGATCCAAGAGAAAATTGAAAGTATTTTGACACAAATGACAAATGAAAAAATCGAAATCATCGGGTCTGGACGTACAGATGCAGGGACGCATGCGAGAGGACAAGTAGCCAATTTCAAGACAGCAAGCGATTTGTCCCCCGAAAAAATGTTGCAATTCCTGAATCGCTACCTACCTCAAGACATCGTCATCAAAGAGGTCGCAGAAGCCTCTGAACGGTTCCATGCCCGTTACAATGCGACCGGCAAACAATACAGTTATTATGTTTGGAATAGTCCGATTCCAACCGTATTTGAACGTCATCGGAGTTTTCATTGTCCGCAAGAGCTTGATTGGGACAAAATGCAAGCAGCTTGTGAGAAGTTTATTGGCACTCATGATTTTATTGGCTTTTCTGCATTAAAAAAGACCAAAAAATCCACTACTCGTACAATCGAGGAACTCTCACTCACAAGAGAAGGAGATATGCTGCGTTTTCGCTTTAAAGGAGATGGCTTTCTTTATAAAATGGTACGGATCATCACCGGGACGATTTTAGAGATTGGTGCGGGTACAATGGACATTTCGGCGATCGATGAGATATTTACGAATCAAGTCCGAAAAGCAGCCGGAGAGACAGTGCCTTCCCAAGGATTGTTCCTAGATGCTGTTTACTACCACTAAAAAATAGAGCTTAAAAGTAAGGTGACATTATGGAATTTGCTAAGGCAGATTTTGATTTATTCGATCGTGAGGTATTTGCCTTTAAACAACTCAAAGACATCTACCCACCAGAAACAATTCAGCGGTTGAAAGAGGATTATCAGATGAGCTGGCAAAAATGGAAACATATCCAAATGACTGTCGCAACCAATGTATCAGCAGACCTTCAACCGAAAGTTGAGAGTTGGACGAATGGTTGGAATTTGCGCAGTCATTTTTGGTGTGCTTATCGGAATGAGGCACATCCGAATCAAAATGCCTGCCTAGCTGCATTGATCAATCAAAAGCAATATCAAGTCTATTTCATGTTCCAACATTACAAAAGTGGCCAACGTTCAGGGAGTTTAGCAGCCTATAATGACTTACGCTGGCAGATTGAAGAATGGAGCAAAGACAAAAATTTGGCTGATTATTATATTTGGCCACAGGTGGAACATGAACTAGAAGATCATTGCCCATTAGCTGTATACCTCTCAGAGCCGCAAAAACAAAGACAACTTGAAGAAAAGCTGCAAGGACGCAGTTTTCAAATCGGCAAACTTTGGTTTCCATCAGAGAGCATCGAAGATGTTGAGAGATTGACGACTGAAGCATTAGAAGAATTAAGTCCATTGTATTTTTCACTAACAAGATAAACAATGCTCTTAAGATAACCAAACAGCAAAATACCTCGAACTGAACGATAGCTGATTTCTGTTCTACAGGAATTTCAGACCCTCCTATGTTGATGGTCTGTACCGCTATTTGTTCGGTTTTTTTGTCATTTAGAGAATTTTTTCTTTGGTCAGAAAGCGAATCAGTAGGCCAGATGAAGGAAATATGGTAATTTGCATATAAATCATTTCAAGTAATTGCAAGAGGATGGAACACTTCAAAGTTTTGCTGGCAGAGAGGATGAGAAGGATGGACGAGGAACGATTAAGTCAGCTTTACAATTTGATCATCAATCCAGGGACAAGAGATTGGGAACGATCCCAGTTGTTGGCAGCCCGAGATCGGTTAGAATCCGGACAAGAACAAAAAAATGTCCTATCAGAGTTGGAAGCTGCTTTGCGACCATTGGCACTTCGAGGCAACTTGACACCGGATTTACAGGATTTTTATGATCAGTTAAGAGGGATAGAAACAACTCAAACAACTCAAAAAACAAAGACACATCAAATCACTGACTGGAGTCATCAAGAAACAGCCATTTTTGCGGGGGGTTGTTTTTGGTGTATGGTGGAGCCTTTTGAACAGAAAATAGGGATCACTTCTGTTCTTTCAGGATATACCGGCGGGAATATCCCGCATCCCACGTACGATCAAGTCAGTAGCGGGTTAAGCGGACATGTAGAAGCAGTGGAAATCATTTTTGACAATCGGTTGATTACGTATGAGGAGCTAGTCTCATTGTATTGGCAGTTGACGAATCCCACAGATGCTGGTGGACAGTTTCAAGATCGGGGAAAGCAGTACCGACCAATCATTTTTGTCGGAGATCCGCAGCAACAAGCGATTGCTGAAGCGTCAAAAGAACAGCTGCAAAGGTCAGGTCATTATGCAAAACCAATCATCACAGAGATTAGACCAGCCACGACTTTCTGGCCAGCCGAGAATTACCATCAAGGGTTTTACCAAAAAAATCCTCATCGGTATCGCCGGATTCAACGTGCCCGCAAACAATTGCTGGTCTATCAGCGGATCAAGCGATTCTTCAGTGGAACCAGATAATTGATAAAAGCGGCTGGTCAGAATAGGCAGAACAGCCGCTTTTGTTTCACTTTGATGCAAATGATTTAGACAATCGGCTAAAAAAAGATCGTTTTTTTTAGAATAACGTCTAAAGAAAGCGGATTCACATTCGCGTAAAATAGAAAACAGGAAGATAGGCAGAAAAGGAGAAAAGGAAGAATCATTCCCACAAAAAAGCGGTGTATTTGTATGTCCGACAACTTCAAAGGATTCACCAACGGCATCTTGTGGCCGTTTATTAGTAGTGGACAGTGCAGGGAATGATTCTTAGGGAGGAGTGGCTCAGAGAACTTGTAGCTGAATAGCAAGTAGTGAAAGGGGTAGTTTTTTAAGAGTGATCTCATTTTGATTTCAATAGGTAATCGGCAGTAATTGTTTTATAGAAAGGAGAAAGCAGGCCCCGTTTGAGTTTCTCTAAATGGAATAACCTATTTAGCTAGTTACGTAATAGACTGAATCATTCGTTTTTTTCAATGCATTTATTTTTATCCAAAAAAGGACGTGGAAAAATGAAAACATTTAAAAAATGGGTTTTTTTGCTTGCTGCTATGTTTGTAGGAATGTTTTATGGCATTGCTGTACATGCTGAAGAAGCAATTGACCAAATCGTTGCACCAACAGGATTTAAAGCTATTTTGGTTTTAGTTCCATTGGTCTTGGTTTTAGTTCTTTTATTTAGAAAGGTAGATATGATCATTGCTGGACTGGTTGCTGGTATACTAGCAATGATCATCGGAGGGATCAGTTTAGCAGAAGCCAATACGCAACTGCTGGAAGCTGTGCCAACGATGTTGAGTATCACTGTCCCCATCATCAATTCTGCTGTGGCAATGGCTGTTTTCAAAGCGGGAAGCTATACGGCAGCTTTGACTTTGGCTAAACGAGGAACAAAAGGCAAGGTAGAATATGTTTCTGCATTTATTGTCATTTTGCTTGCAGCAGCTACTTATATGTCTGGAATTGGCGGCGGCAGTGCAATGGTGATCGCACCACTGGCCTTTGCAGCAGTGGGAGTGGTTCCAGAATTGATTGCAGCCATGTCGCTAGCGGCAGCTGTTTCATTTACAACTTCTCCTGCCTCCTTAGAATCAAGTATTGTTTCCAAACTGGGCGGCTTTAGCGTTTCTTCTTATGTTGTTGAGATGCGTCCTTTTTGGTTGTTGTTTGTCGTGTTAGCTATCGCTTTGGCTTTTTGGGGAACGAAGCGCCGTCACATCGGCTTTAAAGCTTCTGCAGAAAATGAATATGAAACAAAAAGTAATGGCGAGTTGTTCAAAATCACATTACCAGCGATTTTCTTGCTTTTTGCAGTTATATTCGGCCCGCTAGTCAATGAGTTGATTGGTTTTGTTTTCTTCACACCGCTTGTTTATATGGTGATCACATTAGCATTGATTTACTTATGTACTGATTTTTCAATGAATCAATCGGTGGAAGCAATGGTAGATGGATCAACGTATATTCTGACTCGTCTTTTTCAAGTGGGAATCTTCTTGGCATTCATCAATATCATTGCGCAAACAGGAACGTTTGCCGTCATTGCTGGGGTAGCTCAAAATGCACCGGAATTTGTTGTAGTACCTGTGGCGATTTTAACCGGAGTCTTGATTGGCATTCCTGCCGGAGCGTATGTGGGCTCAGTGTTGACACTTGTTTTGCCAGTCGCCGTTTCCCTAGGATTCCCACCGATTGCTTTAGGTTTTGTCACAATGGGCG
Source organism: Enterococcus sp. AZ091 (assembly GCF_051714805.1). Classification (NCBI taxonomy): domain Bacteria; kingdom Bacillati; phylum Bacillota; class Bacilli; order Lactobacillales; family Enterococcaceae; genus Enterococcus; species Enterococcus sp. AZ091. The sequence continues at coordinate 508,803 of NZ_JBIOSO010000002.1, forward strand.
TGGGCTTAGGCAGTCAAATGAGTTTCGTCAACATCACGATGCAAGCATTATCTTCTGGATTCCAAATCCCCATTTTGGATGTGGTCAAAGGAAATGTGAAATGGCTAAGTCTTGCTTCAATTATATTGTTGTTCATTGGTTTGATTTTTGGGTAAGTAAGAGGGAGGAAAAGAAATGGATCTACTAATTAAACAAGCAAGAATCGAGGATGGAGAAGAGTTAAAAGACGTTGGCATTACTGCTGGCAAAATCGTCGAGATCGCACCATCCATCGAAACAGTTGCAAATGAGACCATCGAAGCCAATGGACGAGTGCTGATTCCCGGTCTTGTAGAAAGCCATATTCATTTGGATAAAGCATTGATCGCTGACCGTGAACCCAACAATTCCGGCACACTGCAAGAAGCTATCGCGGTTACTGCAAAATTAAAGCCAACTTTCACAGAGGAAGACATATACCAACGGGCAAAACAAGCACTTGAGATGCTGATCATTCATGGTACGACAGCTGTGCGGACTCATGCAGAGTTTGATCCAGCCCAAGGATTTACGGGCTTTGATACAATCATGCGATTAAAAGAAGAATACAAGGATTTGATTGATATGCAAGTTGTCGCATTTCCCCAAGAAGGAATCTTCAAGGCGCCTGGTACTGATAAGATGATGATCGAAGCAATGGAAAAAGGTGCCGACGTTGTAGGGGGAATTCCTTATAATGATGCACCAGCCAATGAGCATATTGATTTGGTTTTTACGATTGCCAAACAGTTTGATAAAGACATTGATCTCCATCAAGATTTCGCCGATGAAGCGGATGAGACATCAATTGTTTATCTGTGTGAGAAGACCATTAAAGAAGGCTATCACGGGCGTGTCTCCGTAGGTCATTTGACCGCGTTGCATGCGATGCCGCCTGAAAAATTAGCAGAAGTCATCTCATTGATGGCGGAAGCACAAATCAATGTCATGCCATTGCCTGCCACCGATCTTCATTTAGGGGCGAGAAACGATCCTTATAATGTGCGTCGTGCAGTCACTCCGATTCGCAAATTAAGAGATGGTGGTGTAAATATCTGCTTAGGAAGCAACAACATCCGCAATGCCTTCACACCTTATGGGAATGGGGACTTGATTCAGATTGCGATGCTAGCTGTTCCAGTTGCCCACTTAGGTGGGGCTGCCGACTTGCCGACGGTTTTACCGATGATCACTACCAACACGGCGAAAGCGTTGAAACTAGCTGATTATGGATTAGCTGTTGGTAAAAAAGCCGATCTTGTATTGTTAGATACAAAGTCGAAAAGCAATGCATTGATTGATATTCCCGAACGGGTTTATGTGATCAAGAACGGTCGTGTAACGGTTAAAATCGAGAAAACGATCGAAATCTTACGTTAAGGATCATGGAAAGATATTCTTTAGTGGAAAGGGGCTGAAATCAGTTCACTGACACAAAGGATATATCCTAGCTAGAGTTTGTTTTTTGATTCAAGGGGACAAAAACGACTGATTGCTGATCCATTGAAGTGGAATAGCAACATTTTAAACACAACACCTGCTCTTTTTTCTGATAGGAGAGCAGGTGTTGTGTTTTTTTGGGGGAAAAAATGAATAACAAAATCAGCTGCAGTGACTGAATATTTCCTTCCTTTAGATACCATTACTTCACAATATATAGTATTTTTTAATCTTTTTCTTACACTCTGTTCACTATATATTGTATTTACTTTTTTTAAAGATTAGGTAAAATGGATCTTGAAGTTTGGAAGGAGCGCTGTTTTTGTCATAATCGTTTAGCAGGGATTTGTGTCGAAGTGAGGCAAACAAGCATAAAGAATCCGCCATTACGACTCTGAGAAACGCACGAGTTTAGACGACAACCTGTTAGCAGAAGAGTGCCCGTTATTGGAAAAAGGACCTTCAATCTTGTAATACGTGCTGGATTTGATACACTAGAGAGGTTGCCACTGAGACATTAGTCGCGAGAAATCTTTTGTTATCAAAGAGAAATCAGTAAACAAGGTCTTTTATGAGTATTTTGCTGCTAACCAAATGCCATGTAAAGATACGCCTACGTTTTGAATCAGCTTCAGTGTTAGGTTTATCAGTGAGACAAAAAGCGAGACAAGGATGGCTCAACGATATTTTAGTAAGAAGGATGGATGCATGTGTTATTGATAGCAGGAACGATTGGAGCAGGTAAAAGTAGTTTGACCGATTTTTTATCGAAGGAAATGGCTTCAAAACCATTTTATGAAAATGTTGAGGACAACGATGTGTTACCATTGTTCTACTCAAATCCAGAAAGATATGCTTTTTTGTTGCAAATCTTTTTTTTGAATAAAAGTTTTCTTGCAATGCGGGAAGCCTTGTCTCACGATGACAATGTGATCGACCGTTCGATTTATGAAGACAGCATGATGTTTCATTTGAATGCAGATCTTGGAAGGATCTCACCAATGGAAGTCGAGCAATACGACAATTTATTGAACACGATGCTGCGTGAGTTGGAAGACTCCGCCCCAATGAAACAACCAGACTTGATGATCCACATCAAAGTTTCTTTGGAGACTATGATCGATCGGATCGGTAAGCGAGGACGTTCGTATGAACAGGTGGCAAATGATCCAAGTTTGTATGATTACTACAAATTGTTGAACGAACGGTATGATGCTTGGTATGAAAATTTTGATGTCTGTCCGAAAATGCAGATCGATGGGGATGAACTAGATTTTGTAGCAGACCCTCAAAACTTGAACAAAATTATGAAAATGATCGAAACAAAGCTAGCCGAGATACGTACAGGAAAAGAGATAGGAATCTATCAAACCCAGCGGGCTGTTGTAAAAGGCGATTTCTCAGAAAAGTGATTGTTCCATAGAGTCTTCCCCTTCACAAGGGAAAAATAAAATCAAAAGAGGGTGCCTGTTTTCAAAAAAACATGCTAAAATCATATCGATACTGAATGGCTGCCATTGTTGAAGCAGAGAGGGGAAAGGCAATTGAATGTAGAGAAATTTATTGCAGCACGAAAGGCTGCTGGGATGTCACAAAAAGAACTTTCAGAGGGTATTTGCACACAAGCAACTCTGAGCAGGTTTGAAAATAATGGACAAGTCCCTTCCTTGAAAATATTGATCAAGTTATGCAATCGAATCAATCTGCCTTTAGTGGATCTTTTTTCTTCAATCAATGTGGTGAATTCACAACTAGATGAACAACTAGAAAAAGCTGAATTTTCGCTGATTACCAGTGAATTTGAACAATTGGCTCAAATTTTGGAGAAAATCGATCCCAAAACGATCAAAGACGCCGATTTAAGAGCTCGTTATTATTATCTTAAAGGATTCGAGATGGTTTTTAACCAGGCGCCGTTCACGGATGTCTTGTTCCATTTTGATCAATTGCTGATGTCAAAGACGACCGACACAGTATTTCAACTGCTGGCCTACACGGGGATCGGCATCGCTTATGCGCGTGAAGCTGAGTTGGAAAAAGCGGAAGTATATTTCGATAAAGTATTTAGCGAAATTTATACGTATCCCATCCAAACAACGGAAGACATCTGGCGCGTTTTGAATATCGTTTTCCATTGCGGGGTTTTTTACGCGCAAACGAATGATCTTGAAACCAGCAACGCACTATTAAATTATGCGATCGCCATTTGCTCAGAGAATCATTTGACCTATTATCTGGCCCGTGCAGCTGCACAGTTGTCCAAAAATGCCCAAGCTGCCGGCGAACCAGCTTCTGTCATTCTAGAATTGATACAAGATGCACTTGCGTTTGCAAAAATCAACAAAAATCGGCTGTTGATCAATGAGTTAAATCAGATGAAAAAACAGCTATAATGATGCATGACTAAAGCAAATGAAAATGAGTCGTTATTTTTGATCCGTTTTATAGGGAACAACCTTTGATCTAGCAACGAAAGATCGAAGGTTGTTCTTTTTTTTATATAAGATTAGCGCGGCTTTTTATATAAAAAAATATATAATGATATTGACAAAAATGTTTTAAAGGAGTATTCTCTGATTGTGAAAATACTAACAAAAATGATGGTTCGCTAGCGAGTCGTTTGATTTTTGGAATCAAAGAAGGGATACAAATGGGTGAAAACTTTTTTCGAGAAGAAACAAGGGTCATTCATAGAATGGGTACAACCATCACATTACAAGTTGCCCATAACGATCCAATGTGGTTACTATCAGAATTAGAACGCCTGCTGCATGAATATGAAACACGATTTAGCGCAAACGATCCCCACTCAGAATTGATGGCGGTGAATCACGCAGCTGGTCAACATCCTGTGGTCGTCGATCCAGAACTTTATGAGCTGATCAAAATCGGCAAATATCATAGTTGTGCAGCAGACAGTCACTTGAATATTGCGATTGGTCCTCTTGTCCAAAGATGGCGGATCGGATTTACGGATGCAAAAGTCCTCACACCCTCAGAAGTAACTGCACTATTGCCATTGACAGACCCGCAACAAATTCGTCTGAATGAGGAAGAGCAAAGTGTCTTCTTGGAAAAACAGGGAATGCTGCTAGACCTCGGTTCATTAGCTAAGGGCTACATTGCTGATAAATTACGAATGTACTGTCATCAGAACCATGCTGTTTATGCTTTGATCAATTTAGGCGGTAATATCGTGACCTATGGCGCGTCTCCTAAACATCAGGATGGTTTTTGGCGTATCGGTATCAGAGACCCCCAAGGAACAAGGCAGCAATCATTGGAGATCATCAAAGTCAAGAATGCCTCTCTTGTGACTTCTGGTATCTATGAACGCTATTTACAGCAAGGAGCATCCGTTTATCATCACATCATTGATCCAAAAACAGGCTTTCCAACCAAAAGTGACTTAGCGAGTCTGACCATTGTTTCTAAGTCATCGTTGGAAGGAGAAATCTGGACAACTCGTTTATTTGGTAAACCGATTGTTCAAGTGGTGGATCAATTGAAAGCTCAGACCGTAATCGAAGGAATCTTTGTCACAAGGGAGAATCGGGTCTGCCACACGTCAGGGATCAAAGAAAATTATTTTGGAAAGGAAGAATAAAAAATGAAATTTATAGGCTTAGTAGGAACCAACTCATCACGATCAACGAATCGCGATTTGTTAAACTTCATGAAAAACTTTTTTGCTAGTGAAGCGGAGATCGAACTTGTCGAAATCGCCGGTCTTCCTTTATTCAATAAGCCGGAAGACCATGAGTTGCCGGAAGCAGTCAGAAGGATTGCAGAAAAAATTGAAGCTGCTGATGGCGTGATCATCAGTACCCCAGAATATGACCACGCCGTTCCAGCTTCGCTGATCAATGCCTTGAATTGGCTTTCTTATGGTATTTTTCCTTTTGTTGATAAGCCCGTTATGATCACAGGGGCGTCGTATGGCACACTAGGGTCTTCCAGAGCACAGGCTCATTTGCGGCAGATTTTAGATTCACCGGAATTAAAAGCACGGATCATGCCAAGTTCAGAATTTCTTTTGGGGCACTCATTGCAAGCTTTTGATGAACAAGGACGCCTGAAAGATGAAGAGCAAGTAACAAAATTGCGGGAACTATTCAGTGATTTTCTCTTGTTTGTGACGATCACAAGTCAGTTACAACATGCCCATCAAGCCAATAAACGTGAAGCAGAAAATTTTTCTTGGGAAACCATTTAATTGCGATAGGAGATAGAAAAGATGAAATTAATCGGTATCGTCGGATCAACAGCAGAAGTTTCAACCAATCGAAAATTATTAACATTCATCAAAAAACAATTCACCGAACTTTTTACTTTGGAACTGGTCGAAATCAAAGATTTGCCATTATTCAATCAAGATGATGATCAAACGAACAGTCCAGAGATCCAGCAACTAAATCGAAAAATCATTTTAGCCGATGGCGTAATCATTGCTACACCAGAGCACAATCATACAGTACCAGCAGGCCTGAAAAGTGTCTTGGAATGGCTTTCATTTAAGATTCATCCTCTTGAAAATAAGCCAGTAATGGTCGTGGGTGCTTCGTATTATGATCAAGGAACTTCCAGATCACAGTTGCATTTGCGTCAAATCTTGGATGCCCCAGGAGTCAATGCACTTGTGATGCCGGGGAATGAGTTTTTACTAGGAAAGTCAAAAGAAGCTTTTGATGAAGATGGGAATCTGATCGATCAACGAACAATTGATTTTTTAGGCAGCACGTTAGCAAGCTTCGTCAAATTTATTAACGTAGTCTCTGCATTAGCTGGACCTAAACAATTGCCACCAGAAGATTTACATGCGACTGGGAAGATCGCTACAACGGTGGAAGGCGTTGATATGTCTGATGATCAATGGCTTGAGAAAGCTGCAGAAGCAGTAGGGGCCGTTTCTGGAAATACTTATGTTCAGTTAAATCGTGGATTATTGACCGTCGATCAAATCAATTACTTTTTAGATTCAATGCCGATGGAGTTGACCTTTGCGGATAGCAATAATCAATTCTTGTATTATAACTTGCGTCAAGAAGCCCATGAAATGTTGGCAGCTCGTGTTCCCGGTCAGGTGGGCAATCCATTAGCTAACTGTCACCCTGAAAAATCATATAAAAATGTGGAATGGGTGATCCAACAATTGCGCAGCGGCGCTACAGATGCTGTTCGGGTTCATGTACCAAAACAGGTTCCAGAGAAATACATCGTCCACAATTACCAAGCCATGCATGATGAAAATGGCGAATATGCAGGTATCAACGAGTATATTCTAGATTTCAAACCAATCATTGAATGGTATCTGCAACAAACCGGCCAAAAATTGGTGGGAAACGAAGATGCTGTCTCTAGCGCTTCTGTTCACGAGAACTCAGATGCTGTTACCAGTGCTTCTGTCCATGAAGATAACGCAGAGTCAGCTACGACAACTGGTGCGTCAGAGGCTGTCGTAGTCGATGCTGTTTCTAGTGCATCTGTAAAATAAAAGAGGACTAAATTTTTCCTATCCTAAAGGAGATAGAGGAATAAAATGATTCGATCAAAACTAACTGAGTGCAACTTCTTGTTTGCTCCAGAATAGTTTTGATCTTTTTTATATCACTTGAACCGTATAATTGACGGCAATGAGAGTGCACCATCTTTTCTGATAGATTAATTGAGATCAAGTGATTCACGAAACTTTCTTGAAAAATTTGCATATTTCGATTTTCATTCCTATAATTGATAGAGAGGCCGTTGCCTCTCTGCTAGAAAGTCGCTGCTTGTTTTTCCATTGTTAAAAATCTTCCATCTTCTATAGCTTGCTTCATCAGTTATGCCGTGTTTTTCATTGAAGATCTTGCTTTCTTCTGATCATTTACATACTAATTTTTTCCCAAACAACCACTTATAAAAGATGTCGCTCCCAATAGGGGCTAGAGGAGGAATGTCATGAATTTAACTACCAAACTATCACGTCCATTGGGCTCTGGCATCGCAATGGGCGTTCCTTTGATTACTGGGATTCTTTCCAAAGACCCCATGATTTGTTCTGTTGGAGCCATGGGAGCTTTTTCTTATTTGGCTTTTCAGCACCGTTCCTTCAGTTACAATTTAAAAGCAATCCTGATCCACGGTTTTGCATTGTTGAGTGCCTTTATTTTAGGGGCGATTACTTCATTGATTCCTTGGAGTGCACCGTTTATCATCGGCTGCTTATCCTTCACGGCTTTTTTACTTTCCAAAATCTACCGCTTGCCAAAACCAGATTATTTCTTTGTACTGATGCTCTACGCAACGGGATTCAATTTTCACCATCAAACACAGAATGTGACAGCTGCTTTACTGGCGATTCTTCATCAAAGCTCCTATCTTCTTTATGGAATCGTAGGTTCTCTGGCGGCTGGGTTGCTGATCTCTGCTGCAGAAAGGCTGCCTTTTCATTTACCCAAAGATCGCTTTCAGCAGCTTTCTCTCAAAGATAAGTATTATGTCGCTCTTTACCACCAACCGGAAATGATCCTAAAAGCGATGCATTTTTCGATGATTTTATTTATTGCTACTTATAGTGGATATCTGTTGAGAGCAAGCAATGGTTATTGGATCTTGATTTCTGCAGCCGCGGTACTCGCTGGCGAACATATGGAAAACATCAAAAAAAGAACAATCGGTCGTGTGCTAGGAGGAATAGTTGGGCTCTTATTAGGTTTCTTACTCATGGCACTGGATTTACCATTAGAAGCAAAAGCTGCTATTTTGATTGTATTGAATGTATTGACGGAATATTTCATGCCTGTCAATTATACGATCGCCAACTTCTTTACCAATCCGCAAGTGCTGCTTTTGATGACTATCGGCAGTAGTTTTGTACCACTCCATCTGATTCCTTGGCGTTTCTCGGGAACATTGATCGGTAGTTTATTGGCTATGGGATTGATTTTTCTCATGGATTTTGCGTTAAAGCAAATCCAGCAAAGTATGATCTATCGCAAAGAATGATTGCTTGTTGAACAATGCCAGCTGACTTTAGAAATTAGTGCTGTCTGGCTTTCTATCTGCCAGAATTTGCTTTATCATAAAGAGAGAATGACAGAGCACAAAGCGAGGGGAGCAGATGCAGGAGATTTTTGAGAAGTATCAGCGATTGCTAGCAATCGCTGATGCTGGGATCTATTATGGCAAGGATATTTATGATCAAGAGCGTTATGTCGAAATGAAAGAAATTCTAGTGGAATTGATGAGCCGATCGACGAAAGAAACAACCGATACGCTTAAACTTGTGCTAGATGCCAATGAGGGGTATCCAACACCAAAAGTTGATGTTCGAGCATTGATTCGTCAGGATAACAAAGTCTTATTAGTGGAATACATTCATACAAAAGAGTGGTCTTTACCGGGTGGCTATGCAGAAGTCGGTTTCTCACCCAAAGAAAACGTTATAAAAGAAGTGTTGGAAGAGACAGGATTAATTGTTGAAGTTGACAAACTTTGTGCAGTATTTGATACTAATCTGCGCAAAGACATTCCACAATTGTTTCAATATTATAAATTAGTTTTTGCCTGTTCGATCAAAGAAGGCTCTTTTGTGACGAACAGTGAAACCTCTGCCAGTGGCTTTTTTACGTTGGAAGAGTTGCCGCCGTTGTCAATGAAACGAACGACAGCAGAACAATTAAAGATTTTGATTGAGGAAGAGCAAAATTTTGTGGATTGATCATTCACAAAAACAGTTTAACCAATAGGTCAGCAAAAGAAATCCTGATAGGATCTTTCTGTCAGGTAGGATTGGCTTTTCTTCGGAAAAGATGATCGTTCTTTGGCTGCCTATTTTTGTTTCTGACAGTACAGACTTTTTTTGTTTTTACTATTCAAGTGGTACAATCGAAGCATAACGAGTATGAGGCACTGTGTATGGGAAATAAGCGGTTTTAGCATCTTAAATGAAAATGAAAATAGTTCTGAAATTTTTAGAAAAGTTTATTTACTTGGAGGAAAAGTTGGTATATCATTGATTTCGTTGTTTTATTAAGGATTCAGAGAGAAAATAATCGCGCCTATCTGAATAATGGAGGATTCAAAAAATGAAAAATGTGCTTCACTCTTATTTTGGGCTTGATGAGCTCAACACGACCATCAAGCGGGAACTCTTGGCTGGATTCACGACATTTATTTCAATGGCCTATATTCTTTTTGTCAATCCAACGGTCCTTGGTGCTTCTGGTATGGATGAGGGAGCGGTCTTTACAGCCACAGCATTAGCAAGTGCCCTCGGATGTATTTTGATGGGAGTCTTGGCAAAATACCCGATTGCGACAGCTCCTGCGTTAGGAATCAACGCGTTCTTTTCTTATTCAGTCTGTATCGGGATGGGTGTGCCTTGGCAAACGGCACTAGCCGGTGTTTTTGTCGCTTCGCTGATTTTTATTGCAATCACGATTTTTAAACTTCGTGAAATGATCATTGATGTGATTCCTTCCGACTTGAAATATGCTATTTCTGGTGGGATAGGCTTGTTCATTGCTTTCCTTGGTCTTAGTGAAGGTGGGATCATTGTTTCCGACGATTCAACATTAGTTGCCTTAGGATCATTGAGTGTAGGTACGACATGGTTAACGATCTTTGGCTTGGTCATTACGGCTGTGTTGATGGTTCGTCGAGTACCTGGCGGGATTTTCATTGGGATGGCAGCGACGACCATTCTCGGTTTAGTGACAGGTTTGATCCACGCACCGAGTTCGATCGTTTCGGCAGCACCTAGTATGTCGTCGACTTTTTTAGTCGCATTGAAGCATATCGGTGACATCAACACATTGCAAATGTGGGTCGTTGTCCTAACATTCTTACTAGTCACTTTCTTTGATACTGCCGGTACGTTAGTTGGTTTAGCCAATCAAGCAGGTTTCATGAAAGACAATAAGATGCCTCGAGTGGGGAAAGCATTAGCGTCTGATTCGACAGCGATGTTGGCAGGATCATTACTAGGAACTTCTCCAGTAGGCGCATATGTGGAATCTTCAGCAGGGATCGCTGTCGGCGGTCGTTCTGGACTAACAGCTGTGACCACAGGTATTTTCTTTTTGTTTGGTCTATTCTTTTCTCCGCTTTTATCAGTAGTGACCTCTCAGGTTACAGCACCAGCATTGATTGTTGTCGGAGTACTGATGGCGCAATCACTAAAAGAAATCAAATGGCATGAAATGGAAATCGCGATTCCTTCTTTTCTGATTTTATTAGGCATGCCTTTGACTTATAGTATTTCTGACGGGATCGCGCTAGGTTTCATTTTCTATCCAATCACAATGATTGCGGCCAAACGTGGTAAAGAAGTCTCACCGATCATGTATGTGTTATTCTTTGTCTTTATTGGTTTTATGTGGATCTTGAACGTTTGATCACGAGAAATAAACGGATGCTTGCTAGCTCTTTCATGAGTAGCAAGCGTCTTTTTTTGTGGCTTCCTATCTTTTGATGAAGTGAATGGCATCCGAAAGAGAATCAGTGCTTATTTTTGTTTCAGTTCTTGGTATAATAAAAGAAAAAGCAAAGTAGGGTGACTATGGTAACGGTAACGATTAAAGATATCGCTGAAAAAGCAGGCGTTGCGAAAAGCACCGTTTCCCGCTATTTGAATAATGGCTATGTTAGCGAGCAAACACGTAAAAAAATTGATGCAATTATTGAAGAGACCGGCTATCGGCCCAATACGTTTGCCCGCAGTTTAAAAGCACAAGACACAAAACTGTTGGGAGTGATCATTCCTAGGCTGGATTCTCCTTCCACCAACAGTGTGTTAGAAGGGATCGATGAAACAGCTCGAAAGAATGGGTATCAATTGTTAATCACGAATTCTAATCAAAATGAACAACGCGAATTAGAAAATATTGAGATGCTGGTCAAGCAAAAGGTTGCTGGTATCATTATGCTTGCTAGAGAGATCACGAGTGAGCTAGCACAAGTCTTGCAGCAATTGACCGTTCCTGTACTGATGTTGGGTCAACACTTACAAGGAGTCCATTCGATTGTCCATGATGATTATCGTGCGGGAGAGAAACTGGCAGAGTATGCAATTGAACTCGGCCATCGGTCTTTTTTGTTTATCGGAGTGACTGAAAAAGACGAAGCAGTAGGGATCTTGAGAAAAAAAGGCTTTACGGATGTGGTCGCTCAAATGGAAGGGACCAAATTATCTTTCATCGAAACGTCTTTTTCCAGAAGTGAAACCTATCAAAAAGCTCGCTTATTTCTAAAAGAGAATCAAGCGACCTACTTAGCCTGTGCCACAGACAACATTGCTGTTGCCGTATTGAAAGCCGCGTATGAGTTAGGCTTGCGAGTGCCGGAGGATTTCTCCCTTAGCGGCTTCGGTGGATATGATTCGACGGATTATGTCTTTCCGACGATCACGACTACTCACTATCCTTACCACCAGTTAGGTGTCGATGCGGTAGAAACGATCCAGAAGTTGATCCAAAAAGTTCAAGTGCCAGAATTGATCAAGTTACCGAATCAACTGGTGATCAAACAATCAACGATTCCCATAGAACAAATACCATAATGATTCGTGAAAGGGACTGTGCCATAAGTCTCCGACAAGTAACACTATCCGAACCTTAACTATTATTGCTCCTGCGGTGCAGTGGCTCCTCGTCGCAAAAGTCCGAGGAATCTATCGCAACAGCATATGATTCGGTTTAACTTGTTGGATGATGACTTTGTCACAGTCTTTTTTTTTGATAAAACGGGTTGATTTTGCAAACGGTTTCTGTTATCCTTTTTTGTAGAACCGGTTCCATAAAATAAGGTGAGTTGAAATGGAGGAAAATTAAAATGAAAGATCAGAAAATCATTGATCAGTTGCTCCAAGCAGTGGGTGGTAAGGAAAACGTTAAAAATTATGAGCATTGTGCCACTCGACTACGCATTATTTTGAAAAATGATGCGTTGCTAGACAAAAAGAAGGCAGAAAACATTTCTGAAAGCAAAGGTTATTTCTTTAATACAGGACAGCATCAGTTTATTTTTGGGACTGGAAAAGTAAATGAAGTTTATGAGGCTTTTGCTCAAACAATGGGTAAAGATGGTGAGCAGCAGACAGCCTTTAAAGAAGATGTTTATTCCAATCTGACGCCTGTTCAGAAAGTTGTTCGTACTCTTTCTGATGTGTTGGTGCCATTGATTCCGGCATTAGTTACAACTGGACTTTTGATGGGGATCCGTGGTCTGCTAGTTGAATTAGGGGTTCCTTTTAGTGCGGACTGGTATGCGCTCTTTGAAATGCTGACAGATACAGCCTTTGCTTTCTTACCTGTATTGATTGCTTATAGTGCCACCAAAAAATTTGGCGGTAATCCGATCATCGGGATCGTTGTTGGTTTGATGATGGTAGCACCTCAGTTACCCAATGCTTGGGCAGTTGCTAGTGGCGATGCACAGCCGCTACATTTATTCGGTCTTTCTATTTCAGGGTACCAAGGTTCGATTTTCCCCGCAATTATTGTTGGTTGGCTTGTTTCCAAATTAGAAAAAGGATTTAGAAAATTTGTTCCACAAATGATGGATTTAGTCGTCACCCCATTTCTGACTATCGTAGTGACGCTGACATTAGTTTTATTTGCATTAGGTCCCATTTTGCAAGTTGCAGAAAAAGCAGTGATCAACGGCATTGTTTACCTCGTACAAGCGCCTTTTGGTATTGGCTATATCTTATATGCAGCGGTTCAGCAATTGATTGTTATCACCGGTTTGCATCATTCATTGAGCATCATCGAACTTGGTTTATTAAATACTTCAGGAGAGAATGTCTTGCAAGTTCTAGGAACAGCGAGTATGGCAGGACAATTTGGGGCAGCAATCGCAGCTGCTTTTCTTTACCGAAACAAAGTCAAACGCTCGAATGCCATTAGTGCGGCTGTACCAACCTTGTTTGGGATCACGGAACCATTATTGTTTGGGATCAATCTTCGGTCCTTGCGTATTTTTGCTTCTGGCATGGTTGGGGGGGCCATCGGCGGCTTGATGACGTATGTTTTTCAATTGGCAGCAACAGGAATGGGCATTACATTTATTCCTGGTTTGTTGTTGTATACAGGAGATTTCGGCGCCATGTTGAAATACATTGCAGTGATCCTCATTGCGTTTAGTGTGGGCTTTGCCTGCGTCCAACTGCAGCGGAGAAAGATTTCCGATGAATTGAATGAAGAAACAACGATTGAGGATGACCTTCAAACGTTAAGCGCAACCGAGAATTAATGGAAAAATTGTAGAGAAGAAAGTGGTGGATGGATTTGTGTGCAAAAGAAGCCTGGCAAGAGCTGGAACAACAATCGGAACTAAAAGCAAAGATCGCTCAGGATAACTGGCGACTGTACTTTCATTTAATGCCGGAAACTGGGTGGATGAATGATCCCAATGGGCTTTGTCAGTTTAATGGGGTTTATCATTTCTACCATCAATATGTTCCTCAAAATCCTGCAGGAAAAGAAGCACCCCATTGGGGACATAAAACGTCAACCAATTTGGTAGACTTCAAAGAAGAAGCAATTTTTCTCTCACCAGAACACTCGTATGATCGAAATGGTGTATTTTCTGGCAGTGCGATTGTAAAGGATGATCAGATCCATTTCTTTTATACAGGAAATGTGAAAAACGAAGGGGACCATGATTATACTTTTAGTGGCAGAGAACAAAATACGGTCCATGTGATTAGTGATGGTTATTCGATTGAAAAACAAGAAGTAGTGATCCCGCATGAAGCATATCCTGCAGGGTTTACCGATCATATCCGTGATCCAAAAGTATTTGAAAAAGAGGGCCGTTACTATATGATCTTAGGGGCTCGAACTCGGGAAAGTGAAGGAAAGATTTTGATTTATCAGTCAGAGGATCTTTCACAATGGACGTATCAAGGGATATTTTTAGGGGATGATTATTCCCTTGGTTATATGTGGGAATGTCCCGATTTCTTTCAACTTGACGGACAAGATATTTTACTTTTTTCACCACAGGGAGTAGATCCGCAAGCTTATGCTTTCAATAATTTATACCAGTCTGGCTACTTATTAGGGGAAGTAGATTGGAAAAATTTGAAATTTAAGCCAACATCGGATTTCGTGGAATTGGATCGAGGGTTTGATTTTTATGCTCCGCAAACGTTCTTGGATCAAAAAGGGCGCAGATTGTTATGGGGCTGGATGGGACTAGGGGACACAAGTCCTGAATACTCGAATCCCACTGTTACTCGAGGATGGCAGCATGCGGCGACATTGCCGCGTGAATTGAGCTTCAATGGGCAACGATTGATCCAACAACCATTGCCAGAATATCAAAAATTACGTGGAAAGCCTTTCTTCTGGAACGTCGAGTTAAAGGATAGCGTTACTGCTCCAAAATTAGCTGGAGAGGTCTACGAACTGCAGGTAGAGCTAACCCAACAGACAAAAAACCTGCAGCTTCTCTTGCGCCAAGACACGATTCTCTCTTATGATGGCCATATTTTTACTCTTTCTCATGGGCCTTCCGGCTATGGACGCAAAAAAAGAAGCATTCAACTATCAGAATTACGACAGATCCAACTGTTTATGGACACTTCATCGATGGAAGTGTTCATAAACAATGGGGAGTATACCTTTACTTCCAGACTTTATCCGCAAAAAGAGCAAGACCAAATCGTCTTCTCAGGGACTGGCAGTTTGGCTATTCAACTGTGGCCATTCTCAAATTAGCAAATAGCATGCGCAATCAGCAAAGAAGCGTGATAGAAGGAAAAGAGCGTGTCTATTCGCGTTGCATCGATCGAATCAATTGCTTAAGGTTTGCTTCATTGATGCGATAACCCCTAGATTCACGATAGACACAATCGTTTTCTTTGAATGTTTTTAACGTGTAGGTCAAGTGCCGATAACTGACACCAAGGTATTCTGCTGTTTCTGTGAGTTTTTCTTGATAAATTCCCGCTACAGCTACTTCCAAGAGCAACAGCGCCAAGCGATAATTCAATTGGTAAGTCTGATTGATGGAGAAATGTTCCATCCGTCTAATTAATTTATCGCCGATATATTGACTGATCATTTTGACAAAATCAATGTCTTGCATCAATACTTGCTTGGCATGATCGATAGGAAGCGCCAAGCAAACAGTTGGACCGATCGCTAAAACTTCTTTGGTCGTTTTTTCAGCGGACACTAAGGTCAGATCTCCAATGAAATCACCGGAATGCAAAAATTGTAAAATCGATCGCTTGCCATTGGCTTGAGACTTGATAATCTTTGCTTTTCCTTCAAGGATCACGTACAAGTGAGTCAGTGTCCCGGCTTCTTCTTGTATGATCTCGTTGTGAGAAAACTCGTAAACAGAGGACTGTTCTAATGTTCTAGTGGAAAAAGGCAAGTCCAATTGATGAAACTTTTTGGCAACAGGATAAAGGGTTCGTTTCATTTTTTCTCTCTTTCTAGGAGAAATCTCCTAGTTGTTTTTCTTAGCATACCACATAATGGAGGAGGAGCAAATGAAAGGAGATCTCATATGAAACGAACCCTCTTTTGGTCACTGTTTTTCTATGGTATCAGCGCATTAGGGATCAGCTTGACAATCAAAGCAGCTATTGGTGTAAGCAGCTTTAATTCATTGAATGTCTCACTATCCACAATCACAGGTATCAAGGTCGGAACCATTACGACAGCTATCAATCTGCTCTTCTTAGTCACTTGTTGGTTTCTGGACCACAGTCAAAAAAGCCGTTATCGGAAATGGATCAACTATTTGATTATGATGGCAGCATTGCTTTTCTTTGGCAATTTAGTCAATGGTATTTTATATGGCTTACTGCCAAATCTGATAGTGCCAAACTATTTGGCACAAGTCACATGTTTTATCATTGGGACATTGATTTCAGGACTCGCTACGGGACAAGTGTTGCGACTCAATCACTTGAAATTTCCTATTGAAAATTTTTGTCAGCTGATGGCTGATAGAAGTCGCTTTTCCTTCAAACAATATCGGTATAGTGTTGATGTGCTGTGTATCATAATCTCAATCGGCCTTTCTACAGCTTTTTCATTTCCTTTGGTTGTGAGGGAAGGAACGGCCATTAGCTTATTCTTGTTATCTGGTGCTATCTCTTGGTCGCGAGAACGGTCATTTCTGTTCTTCCTAAAAAACCAATCAGTCAATGACATTGTTCAGTAAAAAAATGTCTGATTAACATTCATTCTTTCGGATGAATGTTTTTTTGATTCCTTTTTATAGTGTATAATTGTATTGTGAGTAAAAAAATGCTGAGAATGATCTAAAAACTACCCAAAGAGAATCATGAGAAAGAACGGAACGAGAAGAATCCTGATAGAGGTTAATTGTGAAGCGAAGCACCATGCAATTCTAGTGAAACTACTCAAAAAGGAGTGAAGACTTGAAGAAACTGCTTTTTCTTTTGGCTTTTGTTATCTGGAAAGGAATAGCCATACATGGAATTCCTTCTTCCTATGCGAAATTTTTAATGGGCTATCATGAGTTGGACGCCAAGCTAGTGTTGCTTTGTTTCTTTGTTATCCTTTTTTATAGGGATTTGTTGGATCGTTTAAAAGAACTGAAGGTTCTCTCATTGATAAAAATAGGCTTGCTGACATTTGTAGCGATTCTTTTAACAACGGTTTTCTTCAACCAGATTATCTTTCCAGGTGAACAATCAATGACTTTTTATTATCCATCGTCTCAGAGAACCGTTCCTTTACTATTGGGGGCATTAGTAGTAGGCCCATTGTTCGAAGAAATGTTCTATCGCTATACGCTTATTTATACTGGTAGAAAAAGATGGCTGAGAATTGTTACGACATTGTGCAGTCTTTTGTTGTTTTCGTGGGCCCATATTGTTAATGCTAATGGTAATATTTTTTTGTTATACCCTTACTTTATTATTGGATTTTGGCTGACAATCGTCTATTTGCGCAACAAAAATCCATGGGAGTCTGTGTTTGCTCATATCGCTTATAATTCCTTGGTTGTCTTGCTAGCGATAATCGGATGATCTGCTAGTGGAAAAAAGCAATCAATGCCGCTTGATAACGACATTGATTGCTAGATGAACGCTGGTTTAGCGTTGATTTTGCTGATTAAATGCGGCTACGCGTTCTGCGTTGATCCGCATGATCTCTTCTCCAGAGATATTTTGGTCATTGATGATAAGATCGAAGTCGGGATTTTTTGGTTTGTACTGATTGACGCCAAAGGCTACACTATTGGCAGGAATGTCTTTGGTAATAATGGCGCCTGCTCCAATCACAGTATTTTCACCGATGATGACTGGGCCAAGAATTTTGGCACCATCTGCAACGATTACATTTTCTGCTAAAATAGGTGTGCCCAGATTTTCCCAGGCATTCTTTTTCCGGTTAAACCGCTGATTTGAACCAATCGTTACATTCTGGAAAATCACAACATTGGCGCAAAGTTTCGCAGCAATGATCGTACAGCCGCGAGCATGGTGAGCAAAGCGGACACTTTTGTCCATCTCACCACAACGAATCTCGCAGCCATAACGATATTCTAATAATTCAGCTGCTTTCTTTCGTTCTTCTTTTTCTTCAGAAAAACAGTTGATTTGGATTAATTCTTCAAAAGTCATCGTTTCCATAATTTCACTCTCATTCATAGTTGTTTTTTATAGCTATAAAGACCGAATCTTTCATCAGGAGAAGGCTTACCAACGACAGTTTAGCAGATAGTTTTCCCCATCATATAAGATCATGATAGACCGCTGTTTTCGTGGCGCTCGGTGATTCATCTAATTCCTGAATCGAAATACCAACGTGTGTCAATTCTTCCCATTCGGTGAGCGTAGGAATACGCCCCTTACAATAAAGGTTGTTTTCTGCAAAAACTAAAGGCAAGCACGCGAGATCTTCTTGCTCTAGAAGTTCCAATACAAGTGGGTGAGTAATGAAAGGCAGAATGCTTTCAGTCAAAACAGAAGAATGAATCACCAAGGATTCACCATGAAGTTGTTTATAGGCGCTGTGCCAAGACTCCGATTGAGGTAAATAGTCATAAAATTGTGTCTCTTCTGGCTTTTGCAGTAAATAAAGATCAATTTTGGGCATGGTATATTTTCTCCCTTTCTTATGTAGTGAAACGAACAGATAAAGTAGTTTTCATCGCTCACAACCCTTTAGTGAATGATACTCGGTGACCGAGCATCCGTCAAATAATGGCTGGATAAAAAACACTCGAATCTATCACAGCACTGGCTTTGATGGATTCGAGTATTGGTTTTGTGTAATAAGTGATCAGGAATTAGTTCGCTAAGAAACTAAAATCAGTCAATTCATCATAAGTGTAAGCTTGATCAATTTGTCCTTTGTCTTTAGTCCAAGCCACGATTTTGTCTAGTTGGTCCTGTGGGACTTTGGCAGCATAAGGATAGTCTTCTTTTTGGCTATCTAAGTAAGTACTCATGGCATCTGGGAACTGATAGTCGGCTAAGATATCAGCATATTCAGAAGCTTTGTGGCTGTTCATATAATCGATGGCTTGATCGTAAGCTTGATAAAATGCGGCAACATCTTGTGGTCGATCTTTTACCACATCAGTCATAAATTGCAAGGTACCACCTTTGATGCCAGCTTCTTTGGAACTGCCCAAAACAATTGCACCTTGAGCGGCTAACATACTCGCTTGCGGTTCTGTGTAGACAGCACCATCAACTTGATCGCTTAATAGTGCCTCAGAACGAGCCGCAAAAGAAGCAATGTCAACGATTTGATAAGTAAAATCATTTTCAGCAGCAAACTGGTCCATGATGTATTCTAAAATGAAGTTCGGTACAAGGGTAATTTTTTTATCAGCCAATCCTTTCATTTCAGAGATGCCTGAATTTGGCGAAGCTAAGACTTTAAAGTCTTCTAGAATGTCCGAAGTGATTGTCATGTCAATGCCATTTTGCTTAAACGTCGCTTCTGTCATCACATCACTGATAGTTGCGTCCAATTCTTTGGCTTGTACGGCAACATTGCGATCATTTGGAGAAGTAAAAGATTTGATTTCTACATTTAGACCTAAATCTTTAAAATAGCCTTCTTCTTTGGCCAGAATAATTGGAATCGCAGATTCTGCTGGTAAAATCCCCACATTCAACGTTTGATCGGTCACTTCAGCAGTTGTCGCAGAGGTGTCAGTTGTCTTAGTTTCTGAAGTGGAATCTGAATTGTTTCCGCAAGCAGCAACTCCTAAAGCCAATAATGATAAGCAAGTAAATAAAATCGTTTTTTTCATTTTTCGTTCCTCTTTCTTATTTATTCCTTGAAGGGATGTTCTTAATGGGTCTTTTTGAATAATTGTTCAAAAGATGTCTTATCCAATGAGAAGGGAATAATGTCTCTTCGTAGTTCCATGCGTGGGGTTTCTAGGGTGTTGAACCCTGGAATCGTCGTGAATGACAAGACAAAACCTTTCGCTTCTAGTGTTTTGATCGTCTGTTGATCATAGAAACCAAAGGGATAAGCAAAAACATCTTGTATCGCTACAGTTTGATTGCAGCAATCTAAATCAGCCGCAAATTTTTCAGCCGGTTCCCACATTGAGCGGCCCATCATTCCTTTTCGTTCATGGAAGTGAGTCGTATGATTGGCGTATTCAAAAACATCACTCATTTCGTTCAATTCCGAGCGACTGAGTGTTTTGGAAACAGCCGGCTTATAAGGGCTCGGTTCAGCAAACAACCAACCGCTGACAACAAAAGCGGTCGCTTTGAAGCCGGCCTCTTTCAATAACGGGTAGGCATATTCCCTCATGGATTGGTAGCAATCATCAAACGTCAACAAAACCGCTTTTTCTGGTAAAGCTTTCTTTTGAAGATAGTAGTCTTTGACTTCCTCCAAAGTAAGGGTATGATATTTTTCTGCTTTCAAAAAGTCGATTTGTTGTTTAAAATGAGAACAGCTATTGAATAACGGCAGTGGAAGAGCATCTTGATAGCCATCGGCAACTTCGATTGGTCTTGGTTGCTCACTTAACTCATTGTCTGGTCGTATTTCATGAAACACAAGTGTGCGGAACATCAAATGCATCCCTTTCTATTTTTTTTCGCAACAATCAGTATAGCATAGAATGTGAAAGAGGGAACAACTATTTTTTAGAAAGAAGGAGCCAATTTATGGCGATTCATTTAGAATCAGTCGCATTTTCATTTCAAGATCGCTTAATCTTTAACAATCTAGATTTAACCTTAGATAAGGGCCATACCTACGTCGTCTTGGGAAAATCAGGGGTTGGTAAAAGTACCCTGCTCTCATTGTTGAAAGGGTGGCAGCTGCCGCAATCAGGTCATATCGATTATGGCGATAGCCATCCTTCTGAGATCGAATTGGTTTTTCAAGACTTACGTCTGTTTCCGTGGCAGACAGTTTATCAAGCGGTAGAAATGCCTCTTCAAATCCAAAAAGTCCCCAAAAACCAAAGAGAAAAGTTAGTCGAAACGTGCTTACAAGCGTTAGAACTAGATTCTTTCAAAGCGCGTTTCCCTAGTCAACTGAGTGGCGGCCAAAAACAGCGAGTGGCAATGGCAAGAGGATTAGTGACCGGTCCAGCATTTTTACTGTTAGATGAGCCGACATCGTCTTTGGATCAGGAAACCAAAGAACGTACGCAAAATCTGATTTTATCTGAGCAACAACGACTTGCGAACGGTTTAGTCGTAGTGACCCATGATACAGAAGAAGCTGCTTACCTTGGCGAGACGATCCTATTGGTTCAAGAACATCAAATACATCAAATCAAAAACCCAGTTTTCCACCAAGCTAACCGCCGTGAGACGATGGACTTTTATGCTTTTTCATTGGCATTGAAAAAGAAGATGAGAGGAGAAGTCAGATGAAAGCCGGACGTTCTTTTTTGTGGGGGGCAATGTCGTTTTTATTATTATGGTGGGGAATCAGCTTGTTAGCGGATAACCGTTCGCTGCCGGACCCTTATCAAACTTTCCAACGATTTTGGCAATTGCGTGCAGAATTAGGGTTACATGCAGGGGCCAGTATGATTCGTGTCCTGATCTCACTATTTTTTGCGTTGCTGATCGGTATACCTTTAGGGATTTTTCTCGGAAGAACAAAAATAGCAGCAATCGTTGATCCTCTGCTCTATTTCTTATATCCGATTCCAAAGGTCGCTTTTCTACCAGTTTTCATGATCTTTTTTGGTTTAGGGAATGTTTCAAAGGTGATCCTGATTTTTTCGGTGATCGTGATTCAAGTTGTGGTTTCGATTCGAGATGGGGTAAAAGAAATCCCAGCAACTTACTTTCAAGTGATGCAAAATTACACGCAAAACCCGCTGCATCAGATCCGTTTCTTGATTTTGCCAGCAATCATGCCGGCATTGTTTGCCAGCATGCGGGTAAGTATTGGTATCTCGCTTGCCTCCTTGTTCTTTGCGGAAAACTATAATACGACTTATGGCGTCGGGTACTTGATTTTGAGTGCTTGGTCTAAAATGGATTATGAGCAAATGCTGTCAGGCATCGTTGTGATTGCATTGATGGGCTTTTTCTTCTTTGGTGTGGTGGATGGATTAGAGAATCGCGTATGTCGTTATCGCAGCTGAATATTTTCCATCACTAAATCAAGAGTTTCATCTTGCTATTAAAGAATCATTCGCTCGCAGAGGTCGAGAAGTGATTCTTTTCTTTTTGTGCCAAGTGAGGGGAGACAAATTTGGAAATGATCGTGTAATTGTGAGCAATTTCGTATATAATATATGCAGTTGATTGAGAATTATTCTCAGTAGGAGGAAGGATAAGAATGAAAGAAGCAGATTTCTCAAAAAATCTCTTTGATTTAGTGTCGGAACATCCGGAAATCAAAGATATTATGAGCAAACTTGGCTTTACTGCCATCAATAAACCCGGCATGCTCCAAACTGCCGGTCGCTATATGACGATTCCGAAAGGCGCACAAATGAAAAAGATACCTTTGGAAAAAATCATTCAATCTTTTGAAAATCAAGGTTTTCTTGTGAAAGGAGTCGACAAATGAGAACGAAGGAACAACGGCAAGAACGAATCGTCGAAATTTTGAGCTTGCTTCATCAAGGCGGTTCTTTTGAAGAAGCCAAACGCTTATTCAATGAAGAATTTGACGGCGTAAATGTCACTGAGATCACCTCGGCAGAAAAAGCATTGATTCAAAGCGGTTTAGACCCTTCGGAGATCCAACGTCTATGCAATATTCATGCGGCTGTATTTAAGGGATCGATCAACGAGATCCATCATTCAAATGAAGAATATGGACAACCTGGTCATCCAGTCCATACCCTCAAGCTAGAAAACCAAGTCCTGCAATCGTTATTGACGGACGAAATCGACGGATTGCTCAAGAAAATCAAAAGGGGGGACTGGTCACAAAAAGGACGTCTGCAAGCAGCACTGCAGGATCTGTTACAGATCGACAAACATTATGCAAGAAAAGAAACGCTGATCTTTTCATATATGGAGAAGTATGGCATCTCTGCTCCGCCGAAAGTCATGTGGGGAGTCGACGATGATATTCGCGAGATGATCAAAGAGTTGAACCAGTATTTGGCAACTGACAAAGCAGCATATAATCCTCTAGCTGAAAAATGGCAGGCAGTAAAATCTGAAATTGAAGAAATGATTTTTAAAGAAGAAGAAATCATGGTTCCTATGACATTGGATGTCTTCAGTTTAGCGGATTGGCAACGGATCGCGGAAGATAGCTTTGACATTGGGTTTGCTTATATTCCTGAACCATTGCCTTGGAAACCAAGCCAAGAGTCACTGGAGAAAGAATTGGAACGGGAGCCAGCTCGTCAATTGGCCATCAAACAGGCCCAAGAAACCACAGCTGGTATTGCCGCGGGACTTGGGTTTGAAGAATTCGCTGAACCGCCAGTGACAACGACTGCTCCCACGAACCAAACCATTGAATTTCCCACTGGTTCCTTGCAGCTGGAACAGTTGATTGCTATGTTCCAAACATTGCCAGTCGATTTGACGTTTGTGGACAATGAAGATCGGGTACGTTTTTATTCTGAAGGGAAGAATCGAGTCTTCCCCCGGACAAATTCAGTGATTGGTCGAGAAGTAGTGAATTGCCATCCACCTAAAAGTATGCACATCGTTCAAAAAATCTTAGACGATTTTCGGTCAGACAAAAGAGAAACAGCTGATTTCTGGATTGACATGCGGGGACGAAAAATCTATATTCGCTATTTTGCGTTGAAAAATCCAACGGGGAAATATCTAGGCTGTCTGGAAGTCACGCAAGACATCACAGAGATCCAAAAGATCGAAGGACAAAGTCGGTTACTGGATGAGGAGTAGGAATGGAGTATTTACTCAACAAAACACATGCAAGCAGAAAAAAATGATAAAAACGCTTGCACGAAAATCAAATAAATAGTATAGTATAAACAATCAAATGGGTAGTTACTGATAATGCAGGCTATACCTTCGTACGTGTGTATGGATCCTACACATGTATTGAGGTATAGCCTTTTTTCATTTTAAGGAGGTGAGATACGTCTTGAAGATCAAAAAGATTCTAAATAATAATGCGGTTTTGGTCGGAAAAGATGGCAAAGATTTTATTTGGATCGGCACCGGGCTGGGCTTTAAAATGAAACCGGGACAAGCAGCAGACGAGACGAAAATAGAGAAAGTATTTGTATTGCATAAGCAATCCTCAGATCGTCTGATTCAGCTGTTGGAAAATATCCCGATTCAGTATGCTTCTTTAGCAGATGATATCATTTCGTATGGGAAAGAAAGATTGGCCTATCGGCTCAGTGATTCCATCTACATTTCTTTGACGGATCATTTATTCAATCTTATCAAATTAAAAAAAGAAGGAATCAGTATCAATAACCGTTTGTCTTGGGAAATCAGGAAATTTTACCCAAATGAATTTTCGATTGGCGAATATGCCATCGATTTGATTGAACAAAAAACAGCTTTTGAATTGGATGAAGCAGAAGTCAGTAATATTGCAATGCACTTTATCAATGCACAGATCAATGATAACTCAGAGCAAATGGAAGATATTCAGGCTTTGACGAAAAAAATCAAAGACATTCTGTCACTGATACGTATTCATAATCGAATCGCGATCGATGAAGATAGTTTAGCTTTTGAACGTTTTGTCACACATTTACGCTTCTTTTTTAAACGATTAGAAAATAGCAGCACCCATGAAGACATAGGAAACCCGCTGCTTGTCCACGTTGTCGACAAATACCCAAAAGCTTATGAAACGACACGTTTGATTGAAGACTATTTAAATACGACGCTATATGATGATGAACAGCTTTATCTGACGCTACATGTGCAAAAATTAATTGAAAATAAATAATCAAGGTGTTACTGGTGATGCAGGCAAGACTTGACGAAACTACTGCGCGTAGTTTTGTTTGGTCTTGTCTTTTTATTACCGGTCAGAGAGAGGAAGGGCAACGATGCAATACCAAGAATTGAACGAACAGATCTTAAAAAATATTGGTGGTAAAGAGAATATCAATGGGTTGACCCATTGCATGACGCGATTGCGATTTAAATTAAAAGATGAAAGTAAAGCCCAAACACAAGTGATCAAAAATCTACCCGGTGTGGTAACTGTTGTTCAAAGTGGGGGGCAATATCAAGTGGTGATCGGTAACCATGTTGCAGAAGTCTATAACGAGTTTACCGAGTTAGCTGGATTGGGACAAGGAGAAGCAGCAGCAGACGAACCAAAAGGTATCCTGAATCGTTTTATTGACATTGTTTCAGGAATTTTCACACCGGTGATCAATGTCTTGATGGCAGCCGGGATGATCAAAGGATTTTTAGCATTGTTGACAACATTTAATGTATTAGACAAAGCGTCAGGTACTTATCTGATTTTAAATGCTACCGGAGATGGTTTGTTTTACTTCTTCCCATTATTCTTGGGTTATACCGCGTCAAAAAAATTTGGTGGAAAACCGTTTATCGGCATGGCGATTGGAGCAGCATTGGTTTATCCAACCATCGTTGCGGCCAATGGTGGTAGTGAGGCCCTATTTACAGTTTTTGCAGGAACACCGATTGAATCACCTGTTTACCTTACGTTTTTGGGGATTCCGGTTATTCTGATGAATTATACTTCAAGTGTGATTCCAATCATTGCTGCTGCATACTTGGCTACCAAACTTGAAGCACTTTTTTCTAAACTGATCCCGCGAGCTGTCCGTAGCTTTTTTGTCTCTTTCTTAATTTTAGTGATCACAGTTCCTTTAGTTTTCTTGATTGTAGGACCAATCACTACATGGGCAGGATTGCTGATCGGGCAAGGATTGTCTGCCGCATATCAATTTAGTCCAATCATCGCAGGCATTGTGATCGGCGGTTTTTGGCAAGTATTCATCATGTTCGGTCTGCACTGGGGCTTTGTTCCAATTGCGTTGAACAATTATGCCACATTAGGCTATGATGTAGTTATGATGGCAGGATTGGCAACTCCTGTTGCAATGGCTGGGGTAACTTTAGCGATTTTTCTAAAAACAAAAAACAGAAAATTAAAAGAAATCGCATTTCCTGCTTTTCTTTCAGCACTTTTTGGCATCACAGAACCGGCACTCTATGGCGTAACTTTACCGAGGAAAAAAGCTTTTTATACTACCTCATTTGCGGTAGCCGTCGCTGGTGGGATCATGGGGATTTTTAACACCAAAGTTTATATCAATGGTGGAACGGGCGTTTTTGCTTTACCTCGTTTTATCCATCCCGAAAATGGGATCGACAATAGTTTTATCGGGTTTGCTTTAGCTAGTCTAGTAGCTTTTGTATTAGGTTTTGCGATTACTTTCTTCTATGCTTATAATTCCAAAACTGAAGACGTAGAGGAGCAACCGGAAACAGAAGCGCCAGCTCCATTGATCAATAATGAAGTGGGGCAAACGGTGCTTTATGATTTAAGTGCTCCGTTAAAAGGCGAGATCCTTCCGTTATCAGCAGTGGAAGATGAAGCTTTTGCAAGTGGATTGTTAGGGAAAGGCTTAGCGATTCTCCCGACTGAAGGAAAAGTATTTGCACCTGCTGATGGTGTCGTTTCAACACTTTTTCCTACAAATCATGCAATCGGTATCACCACAAATGAGGGCATTGAGGTTCTGATCCATATCGGCATGGATACGGTGAATTTAAAAGGAAAATACTTCCAGCCGAAAGTTGCCCAAGGGGACACTGTTACTAGAGGACAATTGCTTTTGACTTTCGATCAAGATGCACTCGTCCAAGCCGGCTATTCTATTGTTACCCCGGTCATCGTATCAAATACCAATAATTTTTTAGATATCGTTGAAACAGATAAATCAGATGTTAATAACATGGATACCGTTATCACGGTTGTCGGATAGGAGTGAATGATTCTTGAAAAAAAATATCGTTTTGTTTGTAGCAGATCAGATGAGAAGTGATTCAATGGCACATATGGGCAATCCTGCTTCCATCACACCTCATTTGGATCAGTTGGCAGAAGAAGGTGTCTCATTTGAGAATGCCTATTGTCAGAATCCAGTTTGTGTTCCCTCGAGAAATAGTTTTTTGACAGGGTTTTATCCCCATGTCAATGGGCACCGGACCATGCATTACCTGCAACGTGAAGATGAGCCTAATATTTTGAAAGAAATGAAGAACCAAGGCTATGAAGTTATTTGGATCGGCAGAAACGATGTCGTTCCAGGTGATCGTCCCAAGACCGATTATTGTGACGAATATTATGATGGTGTTGTGGATGCCAATACACGAGATGCGAAAAACAGTGAAGTCAATCATTCTGCAGATATGAATGAAGCCAGCCAAAAACTTTATGATGAGATGCTTTCTGGTGATAATTATTATTCATTTTATATGGGAAAATTGCCTGATGGAGAGGGCTATGGCAAAACCGACTGGAATTGTGTTCAAAAAGCGCTGGAATTCATTGAACGACGAGGAAAAGAGAAATCAGATAAGCCATTTTTTATCTATTGTACGATTTCTTTTCCACATCCGCCATATGCTTGTGAAGATCCTTGGTATTCAAGCATCGACCGTAAGAAACTTCCGAAACGTCGACCAAATATTCAGGAAATCCCTAATAAGGCGTCAATGCTTTACGGAATCAATGAAAAACAGAATCTTAATGATTGGACAGAAGAACGCTTTGATGAATTGCGGGCAACTTACTTAGCAATGGTCTCTCGCTTTGATCACCAGTTAGGACTGATCCAAGAGAAGCTGCAGGAAACTGGGTTTTATGATGATACGCATTTGATCGTCTTTAGTGACCATGGGGATTATACGGGAGATTATACAATCACCGAAAAAGTCCAGAACTGTTTTGAAGACCCAATTTCGAATGTGCCCTTATTAATCAAACCAGCTAAATCCATTCAAAGTGTTCCACGGATCACTAAAGCACAAGCCGAGCTAGTTGATCTGCCTGCAACCATTGCAGAATTGGCAGAAATCGAACTCTCCTATACTCAGTTTGGCCGCTCATTGGTACATGTGTTGACAGGAGATGAAGAGCATAAGGACGCGGTTTTTTGTGAAGGTGGAAGAATCCATGGTGAAACCCAAGCAATGGAACTCGGTCACGGACCTCAATCTCCTTACTGGCCGCGTTTAGCAACACAATACAGCGAAGGTCCCGAACATACCAAAGCAGTTATGTGCAAAATGGGCAAATACAAATACGTCATGCGTTTGTATGAAACGGATGAACTGTACGATCTAGAACAAGATCCGATGGAGATCAACAATTTAGCATTGACTGAAGACTATCAGGATCTTCTACAAACTATGAAAAATCGTGTCACCCAATTTTATATGGAGACAACTGATTATGTGCCAATGAAACGGGACAAACGTTGATCCATTATTTCGTAAAAGAATCGAGGCTTCTACCATGAAACATATTTCAGTATTGATCAAACCCGCATCTTCCCTCTGCAATCTTCGCTGCAGCTACTGCTTTTATGCCAATGTCAGTTCCTTGCGGGAAGTCCGCTCGTTTGGCAAAATGAAAGAAGAAGTGACAGAGAAAATGATCAAAAATATTTATGCAGACTTAGAAGACGGTGATCAATTGACATTAGCGTTTCAAGGTGGAGAGCCAACGATGGCGGGCCTCAATTATTTTCGAAAAGTGACCCAACTAGTGGATCAACAGCAAAAGCAGGTACAGGTCCATTATGCGATTCAAACGAACGGGACCATGATCAATGAAAAATGGTGTGCTTTTTTGAAAGAACATGATTTTTTGGTCGGTCTCTCGATCGATGGCCATCCGCTCTACCATGATTTGCATCGGGTCGATCCGAAAGGAAGAGGAACTTTTCAGCGAGTGCTGCAAACAAAGCAGCTGTTTGACCACTTCGAGATTGACTACAATGTGCTTTGTGTCCTGACCAATCCATTGGCTAAAGAGGCTAAGAAAGTCTTTCGCTTTCTAAAAGAACAAAAAATCGATTTTGTCCAGTTTATTCCTTGTTTAGATGATTTAGATGCGAAAGAAAGAAATAGTTATGCCCTCACACCAAAACGTTTTGCGGGATTTTACCACCAGCTTTTGCAGTTATGGCTGCAAGAATTAGCGGAGGGGCATTATGTGAGTATCAAGCTTTTTGATGATCTTTTGAATCTATTGGTCAAGCAACAAGTCACCGCCTGCGGGATCTTAGGAAACTGTCAAGTGCAATATGTCATTGAAGCAGATGGCAGTGTTTATCCTTGTGATTTCTATGTGTTAGATGACTATCGAATGGGGTTTATTCAAGAACAGACCTTGCGTCAGTTATTTGAACAGGACATTGCAAAAACGTTTGTGTGTCAACGGCCCGAAATGCCAAAGAAATGTCTGAGCTGCCCGTTTCAAAAAATGTGTCGTGGCGGCTGCAAACGCATGAAAGATGCCATCTATGTGGATGGGGACTATTGTGGTTATCAGCAACTCTTGCAGGAATTTGTGCCGCAGATCAATCGGATTTTAGGTTTGTTACAGGGGGTAAGTGTGTGATTGGGTTCATTTATTTTATAGTGATCGTGTTGGCGAATACGGTTGGTGCCGTTTCAGGCATGGGGGGCGGCGTTCTGATCAAACCTATTTTTGATTTTATCGGCGCCCATTCTGTTGCGGCCATCTCGTTTTATTCTGCCGTAGCAGTCTTTACTATGTCGCTGGTTTCTACCGCAAGACAGTTGGCTAGCGGACATAAGATCAATTGGCAAATCGTCCTTTGGGTTTCAGGAGGCGCCATCTTAGGCGGTATCTTGGGCAATGTCGCTTTTGATCAGCTGTTGCTGTTTTTCCAGAATGAAGACCATGTACAGATGGTGCAGATCTTTTTGACCGTCGTGACGTTGTTGTTTGCTTTCTTTTATACCAAATATGACTGGCCCGGATTCCAACTGAAAAATAACTTCTGGTATTGCTTCTGTGGTTTAGTCCTTGGTTTTCTAGCCAGTCTTCTAGGAATCGGCGGCGGACCGATCAATGTTTCTTTGCTGATGCTGATGTTTGCTTTGCCAATCAAAGAAGCGACAGTCTATTCGATTTGTACGATTTTTTTCTCTCAATTGGCGAAAATCGTGACGATTGCTGGGACCACTGGATTTGGCCTCTATGACTTAAAGATTTTGTGGTTTGTGATTCCAGCCGCGATTGTTGGCGGTTTGTTAGGGGCAAAAGTCAGCACTGTCCTCTCACCACAAAAAGTGACGCTGGTCTTCCAGACAGTCATCCTCTTGGTGCTAACCATCAATCTTTATAACGGCTATCAATTATTATAGAAAGAAGGCAGATGGGATGATCAAGATTCCTGCTGGAACGTATCGAATTGGCACGGATACAAAAGCTGGCTTTGAAGAGGACCAAGAAGGTCCCAAGATCCAAGTTGAGATGGCCTCTTTTGAAATCGATGAAACAACTGTTACCAATCAGATGTTTGAAGCATTTATTGCGGCAACAGGCTATGTGACGGAAGCAGAACAGTTTGGCTGGTCGTTTGTCTTTCATTATTTTCTTTCCGAAAAGACGAAACAGAGGAGCCAACTGATCCCCAATATGAGTTGGTGGTATGCGGTTGCGAGAGCAGACTGGCGACATCCTGAAGGTCCGGACTCATCGATTGAGCAACGGATGGATCATCCAGTCGTCCAAGTCTCGCGAAATGATGCGTTGGCATTTTGCCGCTGGGCAGATAAGCGGTTGCCAACAGAAGCTGAATGGGAGATTGCCGCGAAAGGTGGTACAGAGAATGACTTTTATCCATGGGGGACAGATTTTTTAGCTGGAGAAGACTATCACTGCAACATCTGGCAAGGCGCGTTTCCCAAAGCAAATACGAAGGCAGACGGCTTTGCGAGTACTGCACCTGCTCGGTTTTATGAGCCGAATGGCTATGGACTTTATCAAGTCATTGGCAATGTGTGGGAATGGTGCAGCAATCCCGCAAGGATACCATTGGAACAATTTCGTTCATGGGACAGCCATTTTTTTGAGCAACGATTTCAGCAGGTGGATGATGCCATGTATGCGACACGGGGAGGGTCGTTCTTGTGTCATGAATCTTACTGCAAACGTTATCGGATCGCAGCCCGCAATGGAAACTCCGGGATGTCTGCGGCCAATAATTTAGGCTTTCGCTGTGCCAAAAGCTAGGCGTATCTGTGAATAATAATAAAAAAACTATCTAAAAAATCTTGATTGTCTCATTGCTTTTTTTAGCAAGTCGTTCTTTGATAGGAACAATCAATGATCGCTTAGATAGTTTTTTGTTTAATTGCTGTCTTAATAAATGATGGAAATAGGGCCTGTGTTGACCGATTAATCCCATTGAGAAAGATAATTTCCTGAAAGATCATAAACCAGATTCAGTGCAGTATGTCCCCGAATATCATCGACACCGACCGTCCAAGTCCATTTGCCTTGAGAACCATTTAAGATCACGATACTAACTCCGGGATAATAATGGTCTAATTTCGCAACCCGTTTTTCCGTTTCTTTGATAACCTTGGGAATAACGCCCCAATCGATTTCATTATAAGCAATGGTCTCTTGAATAGGTAACTCGATCGTATCACTGTCTTTCTGCCATTTTTGTAAAAGATTTGTCGAATAATACCAGTATTCATCTTGTAGTTTAGTGGTAGGGTTGATGATTCGCGCGACTGCATAGACGCCGCTTTTCAAAGGAATGTTCCGAATGTGATAGCTATAACTGACGAGCTGAACCTCTTGATCTTTCAGCGCTTTTTTGTCGGTTAATTCAGCCATGATCGCGGAAGCAGAGGCTTCTTCTCTAAAAAAATTTCGGTCGAAGGGTAGCAAGGTTGTTAAAGCACCAAATGCAAACAAGATGCTAGGGAGAATGACCAATGTGCCGATCCAATAGAACAAAGCCCTTTTTCTTTTTCTGATACCAAAAAATAATGCCAAGACTATCATTAGTGCTATAACGAAGTACCAGAGTAGCGGGAGATAGCCGATCACTTGGTCGCGAGTTTCTACAACTGTGTACTCATCCAGTCCAAACCAGTTTTCGGCAATATTGATGTTCGTCAGTACAACGATCCCTAAGATTCCTGCAATGATGAGCAGGAGGATGAAATAAAAAAGCAGAGAAGGGAGAAGCTTGGAGTTACGTTTTTTATCAGTCATGTGTCACTTCCTTTGTCGGTTCATTGTGAATGAGCTGCTATTCCTAGTCCAACCAAAATCTATTTATCTAAATTTTTTTATTCGCTGTTGACACTAATTATACAACAAATAAAAAAAGAGACAAAAGGCAATGCAAACAAAAAGGTCTGATCCATAGAAAGTAGAGCAACTATGGATCAGATCATTCGTTTCTTGCTTTTTATTTATCAATGATTATCGGTTCACGTTGTCTTGACGAGCAATACCAACAAAGAACTTCAAGCAATAAATCGCGCAGATACCGACAATTACGTAAATGATTTTAGCGAATAATGTAGTTGATCCGCCCGCAATTGTTGCAACCAAGTCAAATTCAAATAGTCCAACCAATAACCAGTTTAGGCCGCCAACGATAAGTAACGCTAAAGCTATACTGTCTAATACTTTCATTTTAGAATTCTCCTTTC
Organism: Enterococcus sp. AZ091; assembly: GCF_051714805.1. Classification (NCBI taxonomy): domain Bacteria; kingdom Bacillati; phylum Bacillota; class Bacilli; order Lactobacillales; family Enterococcaceae; genus Enterococcus; species Enterococcus sp. AZ091. The sequence continues at coordinate 541,357 of NZ_JBIOSO010000002.1, forward strand.
TTTGTGCATATTTATAGTATATAGCATGTGTTTTGTTTTGGGAAAAATACTGCTTGAAGAAAATCGTCACTGTTTATTCGCCATCATCGGATACTTCGATATTCTTTTCTTTCTCTCCATTTTGTTTCCGTTCATTGTAAATAAATACATGACGGACGATCTTCAACAATGGTCGGATCGTTAAGAAGATTGCTCCTATCAGATAGGCGATAGTTCCATAGATCGCAGGCAGATCTGTCAAGGACACGATACTTCCGAAAATATAAAATAAACCAGTCAAAATATCATTCGTTAGGGAAATCAGCAGATACCGGTTTTTGAAATAGACATGAAAACGGCGTCCTTTAATAATGACGTCTTCGTCTTTACCAAGTTCGATCTGATGTTCATTTCGTTTGATTTTTGGCACTGAGGGCGATCATCCTTTCTTTGCGTTAATTTGGCTTTAATACCACTTTGATGTTGTTATCTTCTTTTTTGTCAAAAATGTCATAAGCCGCAGCGGCTTCTTCTAAAGGCATGGTATGAGTGATGATCGGTGTTGGGTCGATCTCCTCTTTTTGGATCATTTCATAAATTTTTGGCATTAAGTGGATAACGGGTGCTTGTCCATGTTTCACTGCCACATTGCGCATGAAAAACTCTTGTAAAGGGTAGGACGATGCTGGAGTCATATAGACACCAGTAATTTGCACGGTACCAAATTTTTTGACCGCTTTCGCCGCCATTTGGATCGGTGAAATCGTACCACTTTGCAAGCTGACCAAATTTTTGGCTTTTTCTTTGACGGGTTCTAAACCATCCATACCGACGCAATCGATGATGACATCGGCGCCGCCTTTTGTTAATTCATACAAATCATCAGCGCTTGTCGCAAGGTCATCCAATTGGAAGGTCTCTACCTGATTGTAGCTTTGCGCCTTTTCCAGTCGATGGGCAACTGGATCGACCGCAATCACTCGTTTCGCACCAGCCATAACGGCGAACTTTTGGGCAAAAAGTCCTACAGGTCCTGAGCCAAGAATAATGACGGTATCGCCTTGTTTGACACCCGCATTTTGGACACTCCAGTAGGCAGTTGGCAAAATGTCTGATAGAAAAAGCACTTTTTCATCCGGGATCGCGGTATCTGGAACGACAAACGAAGTGAAATCAGCAAAGGGAACCCGTAAGAATTCTGCTTGTCCACCCCAATGATTGCCATTCAGCTTACCAAAGCCAAAGAGGCCACCATAAAGTTGATCAGAAGAGTTATCACATTGGCTCTCCATCTCATTTTGACAAAAATGACAATGTCCACAGCCAATATTAAAAGGGATGACAACACGGTCCCCTTTCTTCAATTTTTGAACTTGACTGCCGACTTCTTCAACGATCCCCATTGGTTCATGACCAACAACGTACCCTTCTTCTAGTACTGCACCACCGTGATGATACAAATGAAGATCAGAGCCGCAGATCGCTGTTGCTGTAATTCGAATAATCGCATCTGTTGGTTCAATGATCGTCGGATCACTCACATTTCGAACTTCCATTTTTTCTTTTCCTTGCCATGTTACTGCACGCATACTTGTTCCTCCTTTTATGAGATGTGACGGGAAAGGTTCCTGGTCGTGTGATTGACTGCCATTTCTTCTTTTGGGATGACAAAAAATTCGTGTTCTTAATAATTGTGCCGGGAAAAAATGCTTTTGACAAAAGAAACGCTCATGGTTTACCAGCCGAATTTTTTGCGATCGGCAAGACAGTTGAAAACAGAATAGTTGATTTAACTAAACAAGCGTGACACTATAAAGGTGGATCGAAAACAGGATCGATGGGCCCATCCATCGAAGCGTATCCCCAATGAGGACTCACATAAAAGTAGAAAAGAGGAGAAAAACATGGATATTACGATTCGTGGAAAAGCATCTTGTGTGAATTGCAAGGAAAATTATGATGGCAAATTGATTGTTCATCTGCAAGAAGATGCAGATGGGAAGCTGAAAACAGTTCCGCCTCTAGAAGAAAACGAGTTACACTCAGATGAAATCGCTATTCATTATGATTATGGTGAAGTAAAAGATGCGATCGAAGGCACCTTTGTCTGTCCTGCATGTCAGACAACAAATGATGTCCGCATCGAGATACCGCAAGAATTACTGCATAATAACTAAAAAAGAAACGCCAGTGGTTGGCGTTTCTTTTTTAGTTATCTGTCCGATCAACCACTTCGACATTGAAGTCTTGCAAGATTTTCAATCCAGAAGACTCATGGTTTCTACCTGAAACTAGCTGTTGATTAATGAGAAAATCGGCTTCTGGAAAAGCACTCTGAATCTCGATCGTATTAGACAACACGCAGATGTTGGTTTCTACTCCGGTCACTTCGATATGTTTTTGTTCATTTTTATCATTGAAAAGTTGCTCCTTGATTTCCAAGAGAACTTCAGGTGGGATACTAAAGTAATATTTTTTTATTACTTTTTCATTCGGCAACGGTTGCAGTTCAGGAACGATCTGTAACGCTTCTTGTTCTTCATCAGGAGTATCTTTACAATCAATCGGGATATCTCTTGTAAAAAGGATATATTCACCTTCTGCACGAGCTTGTTGAAGCCGTTTTGCGATTCGCGTGATCAAAGCAGGGCTGTCAGAAATAAATGATTGACTATTTTCATCACGAATCTGATTCTGCATATCAATAACAACTAACATTGACGATTCCTTCTTTCTTTTTTTCATAAAACATAGTTTTATTTTCATTGTTCTTTCTTAAGTGATAAAAAAATGAAAAAAGAGAACAATAGCTTAAGAAAAATCCTCTAAAACTATCATGCCTGAAAATAAATAAGATTTCAAAGAAAACGCTCCAAAAAATCTCCGGCTATGAAATTCGTTATTTTTTTTGATAAAAAAACAATGCTTATTGTTTGCTCATTACTAAGAGTCATGATACTTTAAAATTACAACATTATAAAATAATGATAAAAATGAAAGCAGGGATAAAAGATGAAAAAGGCACTATCAATAGGGTTGTTGCTGTTTTCGACCGCATTGGTGACAGCGGCTTGCGGCAGTAATTCGGAAGACAAAAATACTGACGCATCGGGAAAACAGACAAGTGATGGGAAAATAACATTAGATTTTTGGTCTTTTTGGGGATCGGGGGCTCGCCAAGAAGTCATCGAAGAGATCATCGACGATTTTAATCAGTCACAAGATGAAATCGAAGTGAAATATAGTTACCAGCCTTGGGGAGATATTTGGACGAAGTCTCTCTCGGCAATCACTGCAGGAAATCCACCGGATGTTATTGTTCAAGACATCAATTCAGTCGCGCAGCGTGCAGAAGCACAGCAAGCAACGAACTTGAGCGAGTACGTTAAAGATGGCATGTCTGATGAATTTTATCCTCAATTATGGGATACGGTAGAATATGAAGGAGACCCTTATGCAATTCCTTTCAATACCGATACCCAAGTGATTTTTTATAACAAACAAATTTTCAAAGAAGCAGGGATCAGTGAAGATCAGTTACCCCAAACATGGGACGAACTTGAAACTGTTGCACACAAATTAGATGTCAAAAAAGGCGATGATTTTGAGCGTATCGGATTCTATCCTTTGTGGAACCTTGGCGCGGATGTTTGGGCATTGAACGCTGATAACGGTGTTAGTTGGTTTGACAAAGATGAAAAGGTTTCGATTGACACAGAAAATAAAGTGGAGGCTCTGGATTGGATTCTTGATTGGCAAGATTATTATGGGCAAGATACGATCAATCGTTTAGAAGCTGAGTTTGGCTCCGGTGTAGCAGATCCATTTATTTCTGGTTTGGTGGCCATGCGGGCACAGAATATCAATTATTACTCTAGCTTGATGGAAAATGCGCCAGATGACTTTGATTTTGGCGTCATCCAGATTCCAGAAAAAGAAAAAGGTTCTGGTCACTGGTCATGGGGAGGCGGCTTTGTCTTAGAAGTTCCTCAAGGAGCCAAAAATCCCGAAGCGTCCTACAAGTTTATCGAGTATCTTTCAACCCCAGAAGTTCAAGAAAAATTTGGTGAAAAGAGCTTTGATATTATGGCTAACCGAACAGCAAATGAAAATCTTGTCAAAAATGATCATTTAGATGAAAAAGGTCAAATGATCTATCAAATGGCGGATGAGAATTTTGCTAATACAGTAATCACTCCGGTACCATTGGATGCACCAGATTTCAGCAGTTTAGTCAATGAACAAATTGATCAAATTCTGCTAGGGAATAAAAAACCAGCAGAAGGATTAGCAGATGCTCAAAAAGCAGTGGAAGATCTTGTAGAACAAAATAAATAATAGATTGAGATAGGGAGTTGCGGCTAGCCGCATTCCCTTTTCTATCGTTACTGTTCTCATTGCATCATTGCTATTTTGCTGAAAAAAGATGGCAGAAAACACTTTACTAAAGGAGGGGAATTATGAAAAAGAAACGATCGAGAAGCAAAAGACAAGATGCCCTCTGGGGATATTTGTTTGTAGCGCCGTTTTTGATTGGTTTCATGGTGTTCATGCTGGGCCCTATGTTATTCTCGTTTATCGGCAGCTTTACGGATTATAATCTAACGTCAAAAATGAATTTTATTGGTTTTGGAAACTTCAAACGAATGTTTACGCAAGATGCACTTTTTTGGAAATCACTTTATAATACAATTTATTTTGTACTCTTTAATGTCCCACTGACGACCTTATTCAGTGTCTTTCTAGCTACATTATTGAATCAAAAGATTAGAGGAATCAGCTTTTTTCGGACGACTTTTTATTTGCCAGCGATTTTATCCGGTGTGGCAGTATATGTGTTATGGATGCAGCTGCTGTCGCCTTCCGCTGGTTTGATTAATACTTTTTTAAGCTGGTTCAACATCAAAGGTCCGGCCTGGCTGTTTGATCCTGAATGGACCAAACCGGCATTGATCCTAATGAAAATTTGGAGCTCTGGGGGGGCGATGCTGCTGTACTTGGCGACATTGCAGAACATCCCCGGAACGCTTTATGAATCAGCAGAGATCGATGGTGCTGGTATGTGGGCTAAGTTTAAACATATTACGATTCCATTGATTACACCAATTATTTTTTATGATGTCATTACGTCGACAATCGGTTCTTTCCAAATCTTCCAAGAAGCCTATGTTATGACGAAAAACGGCACTGGTGGACCTGCCAATTCGCTCTTGTTCTATAATCTCCATATGTGGAACAAAGCGTTTGTAGCTTTTGATATGGGGTATGCAATGGCGATGTCGATGATCCTTTTCTTAATCGTATTAGTCTTAACATTTATCAATCTGAAATTAGCTCCTCGTTGGGTCCACTATGCAGGAGGACAAAACTGATGGCTTCAACAAAGTACACTATCTCAGGAGGGCTGACTGTATGCAGATGTACAAAATAAAGAGCAATTCTCAACAGCAGCGGATCAAAAAGTTAACGAGTTATTTAGTGATGACTGTGATTGGCATCGTTCTGATCATTCCGTTGCTGTGGATGGTATTCACCTCATTAAAGCCAATGGAAGAGATCGTCCGTTATCCACCAACGTTTTTTCCAGAAGAAATCAATCTCTCAAATTACCTTGATACGATCAATGCGTTTCCTTTTTGGCAATATGCAAAGAACACCTTGTTTATCACGGTGTTAGTTGTGTTCGGCAACGTGCTTTCAAACTCATTTATCGCTTATGGATTTGCCAAGTTGGATTTTCCAGGGAAAAACCTGATTTTTTCTCTGGTCCTTTCAACAATGATGATTCCAGGATTTGTGACGATGATTCCACAATACGTGCTGTTTTCTAAAATCGGCTGGGTAGGGACGTATCTGCCGCTGATCATTCCCTCATTTTTTGGGAATGCCTTCAATATCTTTCTGATGCGGCAATTTTACTTATCGATCAATAATGAACTGATTGAAGCGGCAAAAATGGATGGCGCCAATCATCTATATATCTGGAGCCATCTGATGATTCCTTTAACCAAACCTGCACTGATCACGATTGCCATCAATTCATTCAATGGTGCTTGGAATGACTTCTTAGGACCATTGCTGTATATTCAAAATCAAGAAAAATATACACTCCAAATCGGTTTGCAAGTTTTCCAAAATCAATCAACGACACAGTGGAACTATTTGATGGCGGGTGCAACACTGGTCTTATTACCAACGATCCTATTATTCTTTTTTGCACAACGCTACTTTATTGAGGGAATGGATCTGACGGGAGGAACCAAAGGATGAGAAAGATAGAGCCGCAGCGTTTATTCAATGGTCTGATTACTTGGATCAATTGGATGCCCAAATTGATTCTTCTACAATTTTTGTGGTTGGTTTGCTCAATGCCTTTTTTTACAGTGGCAACAGCGACAAGAAGTATGATTGCGGCGATTAAGCAGATCAAAGACACTCAAGAGAGGGCAGAACAAGAGAAAACGACGACGATTTTCTTTACGAAATTTTCTGAGCTGTGGCAACTGAATAAAAAGAAAGATATTGTATTCAGCTTTTATAGTCTTTTTCTTTTGATTGATCATTCCATTCTTAGTCGATTTCCACAACCGCTTTTTCAAGTCATGGCCACGATGCTGATCGTGATCTTCATGATCTGTAGCTTGATTTTTTTCTATCAGACGCTTTTAATGGGCGAAAAGAAGCAGCAAGTCAGCTTCTTTTATGCTTTTTATCAAGCCGGTCGCTCACCTAAACGAGTGTTGCTCCATCTTTTTTGGACGATTACGCTATTGTTGTTTTTTGGCTTCTTCGGTCCGGCGTACCTATTTTTGGTGGGAATGAGTGGTTGTTGTTTGATTCAGTTAATTATCTGTCCTGCTTCGATTACTTCAATCCAGATCTCTCATTAAAAAGAGTAGACATAAGTTGAGACAAAACGATACGATACCCTGCATGATGGGGACCGCCGTTTTGGGAACTTATGACTACTCTTTTTAACTGCATTGATTAGGAGTTAATCTATTAAATAAGCAATTGTAGCGGTACCGACCGCTTTGGCTGCAATCAAGAGACAGATTTCATTCATCATGAAATCAGGACTGTGGTGAGGATGATTGAGATGATCTTCTGTCATACAACCGATATAAAAGAAAAGACTAGGTCGTTCTTGTGCATAGTAGGCGAAGTCTTCAGAGGGATCTTGAGGACCGCAATCAAAGATCTCCTTCACTTCAGGTAAGTGAGCTTCTTTGAGGGAATCAATCACTTGTATTGTAAAAGCTGGATCATTATAAAGAACCGGATAATTGTCATCATATTCAAGACTGGTTTCGACCGCAAAAGTTTGTGCTAGACCATCTGCCATTCGCTGGATCTGTTGGTGAATCGTTTGACGAGTGGTTTCTTTCATCACACGAACATCTCCCTTTAGGGTCACAGTCTCTTTGATTGCATTAAAGGAACCACTCCCGTCAAAAGAACCAATCGTTAGACTTGCTGTGTCAAAAGGATCGATCCGACGAGAAACGATCGTCTGTAGTTGAGTAACGAAATAACTGCCTGCTACGATGGCATCATTTGCTAGTTGCGGCATGGAAGCATGACCACCTTTGCCACGAATGGTCAAAGTGAAATTTGCACGTCCAGTTTGGGTTTCGCCAGAGTGGTAGCCAATCTTGCCTGTTTCCATTGAAGACATCACATGGACGCCAAGTACATGATCGATATCTGTTAAACAACCGTCGGCAATCATGCCTTTGGCACCGCCAGGAGATACTTCTTCAGCTGGTTGGTGGATGATGCGGATGCTTCCTTTTAACTGGTCTTTTAAGGTAATCAAATTCTTAGCCAAAACCATTAAATAGGCTGTATGCCCATCATGACCACAAGCATGCATCACACCAGGAACCTGAGATCGAAAAGGCAGCTGATTGTCTTCTTCTACAGCCAGAGCATCAAAGTCAGCCCGTAAAGCCAGCCGTTTTCCAGGTTGCTCACCGATGATATCAACGATCAGGCCATAGCCGTCGCCACATTCTGTGATTTGGCAGTCTAGTTTTTCATAGTAGGCTTTGATATAAGCGGCGGTTGCTTTTTCCTGAAATGAAAGCTCTGGGTGTTGATGCAAGTGCCGCCGAATCGCAATCATTTCCCCTTCGTCTTTTTCCAATTGCTGCATAAGTGTTGTTGTGATATTCATCTGAATCCCTCCTATTTCTACTTTTATCATACACGAAGCAACTATTTTTCTGCACGCGATAACCCAACCTGTTTTCTTGCGTAACAAGTAGGGATTGACAAAATCGCTGTTTCTCTCTATTCTTAAAAAGAGATTTAGTAAACAGTAAACAACGGGGTGGCAGAATGGCAAGTATGAGGGATATTGCAAAATTGGCAGGGGTTTCCGTCGCAAGTGTGTCGCGAATCTTAAACAATGATGAAACATTTAGTATCAACGAAAATACCCGCAAACGGGTGATCGAGATTGCCAACCAGCTGAATTATTCTAAAGACAAGAGCTTGTCGAGTTCGCGAGAAGCTGGCGATAAAAATACGATAGCAATCATTACACGGCATAACAGTGAATCGGAGCGTAATGATCCTTATTTTATGATGATTCGTAACGGAATAGAGAAAGAGGCAGCCAAATGGCGTTTAAAAACGGTTCGTGTCTTCTCGATGCGAGACCAAGACAAAGATCTGACTCAACTGGCAAAGTATGGTGCTGTCATCATCATTGGGGAAATGACGCAAGAGGCATTGCAAGAAATCAGCCGGTACAATCAACATATTATTTTGGTAGATAATTATAGTGAAAACGACGCCTATGATTGCATACAAACTGATTTTGCTCGAAAGACCCATCAAATTTTGGATATCTTAAAAGCAAAAGGACATGAGAACATAGCATTTATTGGTGGTGTTTCCAGTCGAGTAACGATCACAGGAGAAGTCGTTTATGATGAACAAGAAATTCGTGCAGAGAATTACAAAAATTGGATGCTGATGAACAAGCTGGAAGAATACAGTCATGTTTTTCAAGGAAAATGGTCACCAGAGACTGGATTAGCTTTTGGCAGAAAAATCGCCGAGATGACCCCGCGGCCGACAGCCATCATCGTTGCTAGTGATCCCATGGCAGTGGGGGTCTATAAAGCATTAAATGAACACGGGCTGAAGATCCCAGAAGATATATCAGTGGTTAGTTTTGATGATATTCAAATGGCCCAGTTTATGACACCAGCGCTTTCTTCAGTCAAAATGAAAGCGGAAGAAATGGGTCAAATGAGTGTAGAGCTGGCGAAAAACAAATTATTGGGCGTTCGAACAATGCCAGTCCGAGTGATTTGTAAAAGTGAATTGATATTAAGAGAATCGATTGCCGATAAAAAAAGATCATGAAAAATGATCTTTTTTTTATTTTAGAGTTGTGTAAACATTAACTAAACAATTATACTGATTGTAGTAAACGTTTACAGACAAATTAAAGGAGATTAGTTATGAAATTTATTGATAAATTAGCAGAGAAGATGGTTCCTTTTGCCCAAATCATTGCCAATAATAAGTATTTATTGAGTCTGCGTGATGGCTTTATGGTTGCTTTTCCCGCGACAATGTTTGCTTCAATCATGATCATTATTCAAAATTTACCCGCTACCTTTGGCTTATCTGAGAAACTGCCCGCAGGACTGATGACCTTTTTGAATGATTTCTTTGGTCCTATCGGGAACGCAACCATGAGTATCACAGCGATTTTTGTTGTTTTCGGGATCGGCTATCAATTGGCAGGAAAATATGGCCAGCCAAAACTTTTTGCCGGAGCAATCTCATTGTCCTCTTTCTTAATGCTTTTGCCCTACGGTTCTTCCGATGACCTGGGAACAGTGATTCCCCTTTCAAAATTAGGTGCGGAAGGGATGTTCGTTGGGATCATCACAGCGATTATCGTTACACAAATTTATTGCAAGATCAGTGCTTCTGGGTTAACGATCAAAATGCCTGAATCGGTTCCGCCGATGATCGCTGAGTCTTTCCTTGCTATCATTCCAGGTGCTGCGCCATTGTTTTTATTTAATTTGATCCGTTACTTGTTTACATTCACGTCATGGGGCAATGCGGTCGACTTTGTCTACGAAATCTTACAGAAACCATTAATGGGCTTGGGGGGCACGTTGCCTGCAGTCTTGATTGCCGTTTTATTTACTCAATTCTTCTGGTGGTTTGGGATCCATGGCACACTGGTTGTTAACGCTGTGATTGATCCGATCATGAATGCATTGGCGATTGAAAACTACGAAGCCTATAAAGCAGGTGCAGAACAACTGCCTCATATCATCAATACAACCTTCATGGGCGTTTTTGTAAACCAAGGAATGCAATTAGGGATCTCGATTACGATGGCATTTTTTATTGCTCGTTCGATTCGGATGAAGAAGCTGATGAAGACAGTCATTGCACCATCTGTTTTCAATGTGTCAGAGCCAATGACATTTGGGTTGCCGATCGTATTGAACCCGATTGCTTTTGTTCCGTGGATTTTGGCCCCGCTTGCTAGTACGACGATTTCTTATTTTGCAATCGCTGCTGGTCTTGTGCCTCGCCCAATCGGAGCAACGGTAGTCTGGACGACACCGGTCTTCTTATCTGGCTGGCTGGGAACTGGCTCTGTAGCAGGTGCCATTCTACAATTGGTAACTGTTGCTGTGATGACATTGATTTGGGTGCCATTCCTAATCGTGATGGACCGTGGCTATTTGAAAGAAGAAAAAGAAGAGCTAGCCAAAGAAGCGCTCGCACAAACTGGCCCTGCCATCGACGAAAGAATCAAAGAAAGCTAAGCTTAGTATTCCGTTCTGTCAGCATGGCAACAGAAAAAATGGAGGATCGAAGATGCGAACAGATACATTGACCTATACTTATCAGATGCGTACAACGCCGGAACGATTCTATCAAGTGATGATCGTGCAACAAGCGGCATTCTTTCGCTCAAAAGGAGCAGAAGAACCTTTCGGCGAGAACAGTCAAATTGATTTGATGATTCGCACAAAATCAGCGGCCACGCTGGTGCCAGCGGTGATGAAAGTCAAAAAAATCGCGCAAGATGAGGTTGCTTTGATAACAGCCTATGAACAAGGAAAAATCTGTCAAAGGTATCGCTTTGTTCCTAGTGGAGCAGAAAAGATTGAGGTTACGTATTCGGAACAGAATTCTTTTGATCGTTCCCGCAATACGTATAGTTTCATGCTGGCAGCATTATTCTATAAGTTCTTTTTTAACAAAGGGGTCAAAAAACGCATGCAGTATTTGGAAACTGCATGCCAGAAATATAATGAAATAGACGAGAATAAAGTTGAAATTAGAGGAAAAAAATGATTGAGATAATAACCGATACGCTTTTTCATTTATACAATGAAAAGATTAGTTATGTGATGCATGTTTTACCAAATCGACAATTAGGTCATCTGTACTTTGGTCCATCTTTGGGGCATTTGAGTGCCAATGACATGGACTATTTAACCAAAAAAGAAAATAAATCTGCCGGCACGGTCAAATTTTTTGAAAATGATGGCCTGTTTACGTTAGCAGATCGCTTTCAAGAGTTGCCAACCTATGGTTCTTCTGACTTTCGAGAAGGAGCCGTTACTATTTTTGCAGAAGACGTGCCTTTGTATGTGGATTTTAAAGTCGCAGAAGTCGAAACTTTCGCAGGAAAGGAACGAGAGCTGGCCAAACCGGCGAGTTTTGCCGAAAAAACAGAAAGCCAAAGCCTGCGAATAATGTTGATCGATGAGCAGCGGCAATTGAAAATGGAAATCACCTACACTATTTTTGCTGGTTTAGGCACGATTGCGCGCAATCAGCGGATCACCAATCTTGGCGCTGAGAAAAAACAACTTTCTTCGTTGATGAGCGGGGTACTGGAATTAAGAAATCAGCAATTTGAATTTGTTCACCTTTCTGGTGCTTGGCTAAAGGAACGCCAAATCAAAGCCACACCATTGACGCAAGGAACCTTTCGAGTGGGGTCTTTAAAAGGGGCCTCTGGGCATCAGCACAATCCCTTCGTGGCACTGAAGGCTGCCAATGCCACCAATGATCAGGGACGTGTCTATGGAGCAAATCTGATTTATTCAGGGAATTTTCTCGCGCAAGTCGAGATGGATGAGTGGGACAATGTCCGCTTGATGCTGGGGATTCATCCCGAACAGTTTTCTTGGACATTGCAGCAAGATGCAGTCTTTGAAGCCCCAGAATGTATATTGACATTTACCGATGAAGGGTTGAATGGGTTAGGGCAAGAGTCTGCTGCGTTTATTGAAAAGCACGTGATTGCCCCTTATTGGCAAAAACGGCCGCGGCCGATTGTCTTCAATAATTGGGAAGCAACTTATTTTGATTTTGACCAAGAGAAATTAGTAGCATTAGCAGCAGAAAGTCAGGCATTAGGAATGGAATGCTTCGTCTTAGATGATGGCTGGTTTGGTAAAAGAGACAACGATCGCAGTTCTTTAGGGGATTGGGTGCCAGATCCAGCGAAATTTCCTAATGGCATCGGTCATTTTGCAAAACAAATCCACGATCTAGGGTTGCAGTTAGGCGTTTGGTTTGAACCGGAAATGGTCTCTCCTGACAGCCAGCTTTATCAAAAACATCCCGATTGGGTGGTCCGACATCCTTATGAACGCATCTCTGTGGGACGCGGCCAGTATGTCTTAGATTTTGCCAATCCGGCAGTCGTGGAGGCGATCTTTGCTGCGATCAAAAAAGTCATCGTCGAAACGGATCTTGATTATATCAAGTGGGACATGAATCGGAATATCACAGAAGCTTATTCACCTTATTTAGCAGATGAAGGGATTCCCCAAACAGAATTCTTTCATCGCTATATTTTAGGGGTCTATGCCCTTTATCAGAAAATATTAACAGAATTTCCGGAGATTTTGATCGAAGGCTGTGCTGGCGGCGGCGGTCGTTATGATTTAGGGATCTTGTTTTACAGTCCTCAGATTTGGCCGAGTGACGACAGCGATGCCGTGGAACGACTACAAATTCAAACCGGCACATTACTTGGCTATCCGATGTCTTCATTCAGCAATCATGTCTCCGCTTGTCCCAATCATCAAGTGGGGCGCAATACGTCACTGGCATTTCGGCAATCGGTGGCTATGTTTGGCCCATTAGGCTACGAGCTGGATCTTTTCAGTTTATCAGCAGCTGAAAAACAAGCAATCAAAGAACAAATCATTTTCTATAAAGCTCATCGACAACTTCTGACTTATGGCGCCTTCTATCGGATGACCGATTTGAGCCAAAAAAATGAAGTTGTATGGGGAGTCTCTCATCAAGAGGAAGCACTGATTGCCTATTTTCGGATTCTTGCTGAAGCAAATCCTGCAGCGGAAGCTTTTATACCGGTACCGTTCATTGATCCGGATCGAAGCTATCTGCTGGAGAATGAGCAGTTGTCTGGCAAGGTTCTGAAGCAAATTGGACTGCGCAAACCGTACTTATTCAATGCTGTCAATCACCAAACGGCGCAAGTAACAGGAGATTTCCAGTCATTTGTTTATCAAATCAAAGCAATCAAAAAGGAGTAAAAAGATGACGAATTATTTCTTTGATCAGCGGTTCCTGCATGGTGGGGACTATAATCCCGATCAGTGGCTTGATTATCCGGAAATCCTAAAGAAGGATTTGGCGTATATGCAAAAAGCCCACGTCAATACGGTCACACTTGGGGTGTTTGCTTGGAGCGCTTTGGAGCCAACAGAAGGGGTCTATCAGTTTGACTGGGTTGATGAACAGTTTGATGCGATCCATGCTATGGGGGGCAATGTCATTTTGGCTACCCCCAGCGGTGGTCGTCCCCAGTGGTTGAGTCAGAAATATCCGGAAGTCAATCGCACCAATGCGTATGGACAAAAACATACCCATGGCTTTCGCCATAATCATTGCTATTCTTCACCAATCTATCGCGAAAAAGTGCGGCAGATCAACACAAAATTAGCTGAACGCTATGGCGACCATCCGGCACTAGCCATGTGGCACATTTCCAATGAGTATTCAGGGGAATGTTTTTGCGAATACTGCCAAGAAAAATGGTGTGACTGGTTAAAGAAACAGTACAAAAACCTAGAAGCATTGAATCATGCGTGGTGGATGAGTTTCTGGGGCAATCGCTATTCCGATTGGGAACAAGTCTTGCCACCATCACCTTTAGGAGAACATAAAGTTCATGGGATGGATCTGGATTGGAAACGATTCGTCACTGATCAGACCATTGATTTTTATTTGAATGAGATTGTCCCTATTCGGGAACGAACCCCTGATATCCCGGTAACGACGAATTTTATGGCGGAAGGTCATGCCACACAGGATTTCATTCCTCTGGAAGGAATCGACTATGGCAAGTTTTCTCAGTATGTGGATGTGGTTAGTTGGGATAGTTATCCCGATTGGAACAATCGCTTTGAAGCAATCGCTACAACCGCTATGAAGTCTGCCTATGTCCATGATCAGTATTGGTCTTTGAAGAAACAACCCTTTTTAGTTATGGAATGTACCCCAAGTTATGTCAATTGGCACCAATACAACAAATCGAAGCGCCCCGGGGTCCATGTTTTAAGTAGTATGCAGCAGTTAGCTCATGGGTCAGATAGTACCTTGTATTTCCAGTGGCGCCAATCTCGTGGCAATTCGGAGAAATTTCATGGCGCCGTTGTCAGTCATGATGATTCCACAAACAATCGAGTGTTTAAAGAAGTTGCTGAATATGGCGCTCGTCTCGAAAAAATCAGTGAAATCAAAGGAACCACTCGCAAGAAAGAAGTGGCGATTCTCTTTGACTGGGAAAGCAATTGGGCGTTGAAGCGCGGGGGAGGATTCGGCCGTCCTACGAGACGTTATCCGCAAACGTTGCAAGAGCATTATCAGGTTTTCTGGGAACAAGACATTCCGGTTGATATTCTGACTCCTGAGCAGGATTTTTCTGATTATCAATTAGTCATTGCGCCAATGCTATATATGATGACAGAAAAAACGATGCTAAAATTAACGAGCTATGTTGAAAAGGGTGGAATACTAGTATCCAGCTATTTCACAGGAATGGTCAATGAAACAGATTTGCTTTATATTGGCGGATTGCCTCAACCATTAAAGGCGCTCTTTGGCATTGAGGTATTAGAGCTTGAAACACTTTTAGAAGACGAACACAATCAGATTGATTTTCAAGATCAGCGATTTGTCACCAAAGACTATTCAGCAATCATTGACGTGTTGGATGCAGAAGTTTTAAGCCATTATCAGACAGATTTCTATCAAGGCACGCCTGCGGTTACGAAGAAGCCATTCGGTGCAGGGGCTTCGTATTATTTGGCTGCCCGAACGAACAGTGATTTCTTAGCTGCTTTTTATCAAAAGTTGATTGAAAAATTGGGATTGAGAAGAACAGCGATTGCTGAAGCACTTCCTGAGGTGTCGATTCAAACGCGAGTTGGGACGCAACGAGACTATTCATTTATTATGAATTTTTCAGAGGAAGAACAGCATCTAGTATTGAAGCAGCCAGTAACCGATCTGGAAACCAATGGACATCTAGTGGGAGCAATCACGTTGGCACCCTATGAAGTCAGGATCGTATATCACCCCTCTGAAGTACACTAAGAAAAAAGGACCATTCGTTACGCCAATCAGCGCAACGAATGGCCCTTCATAAATTTAGGCAATGCTTCACTGATCTGTGTCGGCAAGACAACATAGTTCTCGGCAGCTAAATGTTCGCCAATCAAACTGTGGAGATAAACCGCTGCGTGGATCGTTTCTTCGGTTCGATCAAATTGTGCCAAAAAACTGGTAATGATCCCGGCTAAGGTATCCCCGGTGCCGCCAGTGGCCATAGCTGGCGTTCCTAATGGGTTTTCGACGATTTCTGTGCCATAAATCTGGGTGCGATGGCTTTTTAAGACCACGATACTGGCTAATTTTTTTTGGAAGGCTGCGTTTTTCTCCGGTGTTTGCTCACTGATCTCAATGCCGCTTAATCGTTGCCACTCCATTTGATGAGGGGTAAATACGACGTGACTGGGGTAAGGAAAAGTCAATGGGTATTTCGCAGCTAAATTGATCGCTGACCCATCAACAACTAGCCATTGATGGCTTTTTTGTGCAGCGACGACTGTTTGCAATAGATTGAAACTGGTTTTGCCTTCCCCCATGCCTGGGCCAATCAATAGGACATCCGCAGATTCAGTGACCGTGCTGATAAGCTCAGTCTGGTCCCAGGAGACGAACATCGCTTCTGGCAGTCGCGCATGTAGCGCCGTACGATTGACAGGATCGGAGATCACCGTGGTTAGTCCAGTTCCGCCATAAACACTGGCTTGTGCCGCCATCAAGATTGCGCCTCCGTACTGCTGGTTACCGCCAATCACTACGGCACGGCCAAAGGTCCCTTTGTGACTTTCGACGGGGCGTTTGCGAATCACTGCTGCTAAAATAGTTTGCTCCAGTTGCTTCATACAATGACTCCTTTTCTGCTTCTTTCACTGGGCTCATTTTCTAGAATAAACCTATTGCTTTTATTATACTCGTTTTATGAAAGATATCGTCTGAAAATACACAATTTTTTTTCCTTTTTTCAGCTAAGAGTGTTATCATAAAAGGCGAGAAAAAAATTGGAGGGAATCGTATGACAATCGATTGGAAAAAAGAAGTCGAAGCGCGTAAAGACGATTTGCTAAATGACTTGATTGATCTTTTGAAAGTAAAAAGTGAACGAGAAGATGACAAGGTAACGGCAGATGCTCCGTTTGGACCTGGACCTCGTGATGCCTTGCTGCACATGTTGGCTTATGGGGAACGTGATGGTTTCGCTGTGAAAAATGTCGATAACTATGCTGGACATATCGAATTTGGTGAAGGAGACGAAACATTAGGGATCTTCGGCCACATGGATGTTGTCCCTGCTGGTGACGGTTGGGCGACAGATCCCTACGATCCTGTGATCAAAGACAATAAAATTTATGCTCGCGGATCTTCCGATGATAAAGGTCCTTCAATGGCTGCTTATTACGGAATGAAGATCATTAAAGAGTTAGGCTTGCCATTATCTAAAAAAATCCGCTTTGTCGTAGGATCTGATGAAGAAAGCGGCTGGGGTGATATGGACTACTATTTCGAGCATGAAGAAAAACCTGATTTTGGTTTCTCTCCCGATGCGGAATTCCCAATCATCAATGGCGAAAAAGGGAATGTAACATTAGGGCTTCATTTCCAAGGAAATAACGAAGGTGCTTATCAACTGCAACAATTCACTGCTGGTTTGCGGGAAAACATGGTACCAGGAACTGCGGTTGCAAAATTGACTGCCCCATCTACAGAAGCTGCATTAGAAATGGAAAAAGCTTTTTTTGATTATGTCGAAGGTCAACCAGTGACTGGCACCATCGAAACAGAAAATGAAGAAGTTACCATTGAACTAGTCGGTAAAGGCGCCCATGGTGCAAGTCCTCAGTCTGGGATCAATGCGGGAACTTTCTTGGCAGTCTTTTTAGACAACTTTGCCTTTGGCGGCGGCGCAAGACAATTTATCCATACGGCGGCAGCTTATGTCCATGAAGATTTTTATGGTGAAAAATTAGGCGTGGCGCATGAAGATGAAAAAATGGGTAAACTAACCATGAATGCTGGTTTGTTTGCTTTTAAAGCTAATCAATCAGGTGTTCAAGCAGACAACTTTATTGCCTTGAATTTCCGTTACCCTCAAGGGGTAACTGCAGAAGGTCTGGAAATCGGCATTGAAAAAACCGTTGGCATGGAAGGCGCAACAGTGACTCGGAACGAGCGCAACATGGAGCCTCACTATGTGCCGATTGATGATCCATTGGTGAAAACATTGCTTGAAGTTTATGAAGAACATACTGGCCAAAAAGGCTATGAACAAATCATTGGCGGTGGCACTTATGGCCGTTTATTAAAACGTGGTGTCGCATATGGGGCGATGTTCCCAGGCTACACAGATACGATGCACCAAGCAAACGAATTTATGAGCTTGGATGATCTATTCAACGCGGCAGTGATTTATGCAGATGCCATCTACCGTTTGGCAAAATAAAACAACTCGAAACACCTCATGAAGAACTTCTTCATGAGGTGTGTTTTTGATGGAGACAGTATAGCGACCGGTAACAAGGAGCAGGTGCTTGTTTTCGTAGTTACTGTGTCAAAAAGCCTTGCCTTTTCAAAAATTTTTCTACGTCCGGACGGCGAGGTTCTTGGAAAAAGCCAGTCATTTTGGTTTGCCAATCCGTTTTTTGTTGATTGCTTCTCCGATGGGCATAGTAGTCCGCGGTAGTTTCATTGTAGCGAGCAACGAGGTCTTCGGTCAGGGGCTGATAGTGGTCGACACTTAACACAGCGGATTGCGGTAAGCGAACTTTCGGCTCATTTTTCGTTGCGGGATAACCGATAGTCAACCCAAACAATGGCAGTGTATACGGGGGCAGCTCCGTGAGTTCAGTGATACGGAACAAATCATTCCGGATTCCGCCAATGTAACAGATTCCCAGACCTTGGGTTTCTGCAAAGGCTGCCATATTTTGAGCAGCAATCGTGGTATCTACCACAGAAACTAGAAGGGCTTCCATATTCGACAACCCATCACTAGGCAAATTTGCTTGTTGCAACAATTGATGGTGTTTATATAAATCTGCTACGAACAGATAAAAGACACCCGTCTGTGTGATATAGTGGGGAGCACCGGCGATTTTCTCGATTTCTGCCAATCTTTTAGGATCTTTGATCTCGATGATTGAATAGGCTTGAACGAAATTTGAACTTGAACCGCTTTGTGCTACTTTGACAAGTTGTTGCTTCATTTCTGCTGATAAAGACTTTTTTTGGAAGTCTCTAACCGATGTGTGACTTGTAAAAAAATCAATGGTTTCCATTATTGTTCCTCCTCTGTCACGCTTGTTACGCTGTAGATTAGTGTAACAGAAAAAAGAAGCTTTTTTCAAAAAAATATATCTGAGAAAAGACAAATTTGTGCATAAAGGTTGCTATCTTCAAAAAATTTCGTTATGATGATTCTACATTCTGATAAACCCTTAGGGGAGTAACCAGTGGCTTCGGCTGCGATAATATCAACAGTAAGTAAACTGGCGACAGTTTTCTGGTATTATATGAAATGGTGAGACCTAAGACAAGCATCCACTTGTCTTAGGTCTCTTTTTTTCTAAAAAAGGACTCATGCAAGGGATAGCAACTATGAAGGAGAGAAATCATTGGCAAAAGAAATGTATCAAAAAGAAATCACAGAGGTTATGAACGAGGTAAACAGCAGTCCATCTGGATTGTCCCAGCAAGAAGCGGCAAAGCGCTTAGAAAATGGCTTGAATCAGCTGAAAGAAGCTCCCAAAAAATCAAGTTTGATACTCTTTTTAGAAACCTTCAAAGATGCGATGGTGATCGTTTTGCTGATCGTGGCTATCGTTCAGATGATCATGGGCGCCCATGTTGAATCGATTGTCATTTTTGCTGTTTTGCTACTGAATTCGGTTGTTAGTGTCATCCAAACGAAAAAAGCAGAAGGATCGTTAGATGCATTGAAAAGCCTCTCGGCACCCAATGCAAATGTCATCCGAGATGGAAAGGAACAAACGGTACCGGCAAAAGAATTGGTAGTGGGTGATATCGTTATTCTAGAAGCAGGGGACTATGTACCTGCTGATGGCCGTCTGATTGAAGAAGGGGCATTGAAAGTCGATGAAGGAATGCTGACCGGTGAATCGACACCTGCTGAAAAAGAACTTGGGGTTATTGACCGCACAGCGCCTATTGGAGACCGCGATAACATGGTCTTTAGTGGAACGATCGTGACTTACGGCCGTGGACGTTTCATTGTGACTGCCACAGGAAATGTGACAGAAATCGGGCAAGTCGCTGGTTTATTAGAAAACACAGTGGAACACAAGACGCCATTACAACGCGGGCTGGATCGCTTCAGCAAAAAATTGAGCTTGGCGATCCTCGTTCTTTCCTTGATTATTTTAGGTGTCCAAGTTGCTCGGCTATTTTTAGGTGATGGGTCTGGCGATATGACCGCCGATCTAGTCAACGCTTTTATGTTTGCAGTCGCTGTTGCGGTGGCTGCTATTCCTGAAGCACTCCAATCGATCGTGACGATTGTTTTATCGATCGGTACCAAACAAATGGCTCGTCAACATGCGATCATTCGTAAGTTGCCGGCAGTTGAAACACTAGGTTCTACTAGTATCGTTTGTACAGATAAAACAGGAACATTGACCCAAAATAAAATGACGGTCGTTGATTTTTATTTGCCAAATGGACAGACGGGTGAATTTTCTGAGAATCCTGCTGAATGGACATTGCCTGAACGTCGCTTGATCGAGATCAGTGTGCTTGCAAATGATGCGGCAATCAGTCCCGAAGGAGCTAAACTAGGAGATCCCACAGAGATTGCCTTTCTTGATTATACAGAAAAATTGAATCAACCGTATCGTGAGATTCGTCAACAATACCCGCGATTACAAGAATTGCCTTTTGATTCCGATCGGAAATTGATGTCCACATTGCATACCATTGATTCGGAACAACTCCTTTTGACAAAAGGGGGACCGGATATTGTGATCGGAAGAAGTACAAAGGTTCTTATCAATGACGAAATCGTTCCACTGACTGAGGAAATCAAACATCAGTTGCAGCATCAAAATGAAGAATTCTCTAAACGCGCGCTGCGGGTTTTGGCTTTTGCTTATCGTCCGCTGACAGTGTCTGAAGACGAAGAACTGCATTTAGGTCTCGAAGAAGAGTTGATCTTTGTTGGTTTGATGGCGATGATTGATCCCCCTCGGAAGGAAGTCAAGCAAGCCGTGGCAGACGCGAAATCGGCTGGCATCAAAACAGTGATGATCACTGGTGACCACAAAACGACGGCTGTGGCCATTGCTCAGGAGATCGGGATTGCGCAAGAAGGTGACTTAGCATTGACCGGTACAGAACTTGATGCACTGTCGGAAGAAGAACTGACGAATCAATTGGAGAAAATCACTGTCTACGCCCGCGTCTCTCCTGAGAATAAAATCCGCATTGTGCGAGCATGGCAAGATAAAGGGAAAATCTCTGCTATGACCGGTGATGGCGTAAATGATGCACCAGCATTGAAGCAAGCGGATATCGGGATTGCGATGGGGACCGGAACGGACGTTGCAAAAGATGCAGCAGCAATGGTCTTGACAGATGACAACTTTGCTTCAATTATTCGAGCGGTAGAAGTTGGCCGCAATGTGTTTGATAATATCAAAAAGGCGATTTCTTATCTTTTTGCTGGTAACCTCGGCGCGATTATCGCCATTGTGTTTGCTTTAGTAATGGGCTGGGACAATCCATTTACAGCCTTGCAATTGCTGTTTATCAACTTAGTGAATGATTCGCTTCCTGCTATCGCTTTAGGGATGGAAAAAGCGGAACCAACTATCATGCAAAGAGAACCTAGAAATCCTGATGCTGGCATCTTTTCTGGTAAAACGCTGATCTCAGTTACTTATCGTGGGATCTTGATTGCGGCAGTGGTGATTATAGCGCAATGGATCGGGATGAATCAATCGCCGGAGTTAGGTGTTGCAATGGCATTCTCAACTTTGATCTGGAGCCGTACATTACAAACATTGCCTGCTCGTTCCAATACAGAGACTGCTTGGCAAGCTGGATTGTTTGCGAATAAAATGGTTTGGCTGGCGATCGTGGTTTGTGGTCTGCTTTATAGTGTGACATTGCTACCTGGAATTCGGGAAGTCTTTGCGATTCCAGAAACCTTTACAATGAACCATGTTGGGTTAAGCATAGCTATGGCAGCTGGTGCTGTCTTGATGATGGAAATCACAAAACTGATTATTTTAGCGGTACAATCTCGAGGTAACAACACGAACTCATGATACTTGCGGGAGTGTTTTCGCTAATCAGATGAACAAAATAAGAACCGAAGGCGCAGCATGCAGCACTGCGTCTTTGGTTCTTTTTCTTGTTTTCATTTAATGGACTTGATTGATTTTCTTTAATTGACTGATTTGCTGGGCGACATGAAGAATCAGCTGTTGTTGGCCGTCTATTGATTTCCCACCGTAAAGATAATCTTCATAGGTTGCCGTCAGTTGGATAAAACTCCCGTGGAAAATAGGATAAACAGCTTCCAATCGGCTGGCATACTCACTAAGAGGTTCCGAATCAGCATGGAAAAGAACTTTTGCTGCTTGTTTCATCAAGACAGGATAGGCGGTTGGTAATGGTTCGGAGCGAAAGCGAGCAATCAACCAGATGCGAATTCGGAAAAAGTAGCGGCGCAAAAGATACAGTAATCCCAAGAAAACCAAGCATGCGATACCTTGCAGAAAATAACGGATCCATTGCCATGTTTCAGGTGAGAAAAGGTGTTCTTCTGCTGGCGCAACAGTTGCCGTCATTGTTGTGGAACTGCTGGTCTCACTACTGCTGCTGGTAGAAGACTCGCGACTAGAACTGCTCGTTTCAGGTAATACTTCAGAAGAGACAGTTGTTGTTTGCAATTCGGGACGATCAGGATTTTGAAAGTTCGGCGTCGGCTCAAACGGTACCCAGCCAAAACCGGCAAAATAGACTTCCGCCCACGAATGCGCGTTGCGGTTTCTCACGGTAAATGTTGTCAGACCATTTTCAGTTTGAGCATCTCCTGGCGAAAAACCCTTGACCCAGCGCGCCGGAATATCGAGCGTTCGTAATAATACCACCATCGCAGTCGAGAAATTATCACAATAGCCAACTTTTGATTCAAACAAAAATTGATCGACATAGTCTTGTTCTTCTGCTGGATAGACGGCATCCGTTTTTGAATAACGGAATTCAATTGAATTTTTCAAGTGATTTTCAATGGCTGTGACTTGTTCAAAGATGGTACTTTGATCTTCTGTGATTGAGCGCGCAAGCTGCCGAATCCGTGCAGGAAGGTTCTCTGGTAATTGTGTATAGTCAACAGGAGTATCTGGCTGTTGCAGCGGCAAGGATTGCAATGTTTCAGCGGCATAGTCCGCTGGCTGCCAAGCCAGTGAAACTTCAATCTGTTGTTGCGGCTCCATTAGATCGACTCGTTGAACCGCATCATCCACAATAAAACCAGAGGCTCCTTCTTCAATAGTGAGGTGATTGCTTCCATAAGGTAATGGCAAATAATCTCCCTGATTCTGCAAATAAAGCTGGACTGTTTCTTCTTTAAGATAATCTTGTTGATAATTATCATCTGCAATCCGCAGGGAATCAGGCACTGTTCGCAGATCTTCTTCCCGTATCGTGTTGATCCAACCCTTGCCAGAATAAAAATCTTTGCTTTCTACTCGCCAATAATGGCGGGTATCTTGTTGGGCTGTAAATAACACGGTATCATCGTCTAATAAAGGACCGCCTAATTGCCGATCATTTTCGCTAAAGCCTGTACGGGACCCGCTAGGTGCACCATGTTCTTCGATAAACTGATAAAAGCCGCGTTGATTCGCTTGTGTGCGTATACCAGTGGTAGCTGCTACCAAGCGATCGCGAATCGCGGTTCTTGGCAGCAGTGTTGCTCCAACCAACAGCAACGAACATAGCAGGGTGAGCCCCAGCCAGAACGACCATTCTCGTACTGTTTTCAGCTGTTGGGTTTTGATCAGGCTGCAAAGAACTCCGCAAAAACACACCCCCAACAAATGCCACGTTAGATTGAAATCATTAAAAATCACGACAGTCAGCAGATAGAGACACATTGCACCGTAGACAATATAAAAATGCTGGATGTAGATCGAGAACACAGCAAACAGAAGAATGCCGGTGACGATAATGGTCACTGCAACAAGTTCAGTGATATAACCGACTTTGCCAGCCAGAATCTCGCTGAGAGCTGTTTGCAAATCATAAAAATATCTTTGGAACCAAGTGAAGGAAAATCCTTCACCATAAGGAAAAAAGCGGTAAAGAGTGACAAACCAGCCTACGATGTAAAAAGGCAGACTGTAGCGAAGACGAGGACTTAAAATACTCACGAAGCAAATCAGAAAGGCGTACAGAA
This sequence comes from Enterococcus sp. AZ091, assembly GCF_051714805.1. Lineage (NCBI taxonomy): Bacteria > Bacillati > Bacillota > Bacilli > Lactobacillales > Enterococcaceae > Enterococcus > Enterococcus sp. AZ091. The sequence continues at coordinate 565,406 of NZ_JBIOSO010000002.1, forward strand.
GCAACGTAGTTTGGTGCCCCAAGTGGTAGACTGCTAAAAACGGCAGCACCGTCAAAATGATCGCAATGTAAGTCAGAGCTCCGATTATGGCTTTTTTGATCAAAGGATTCATTCAGACACCTCTTTGTTCGACAGTCGTTGGATCAGGTCATGATACGTATAAACTTGCAGCATGTTGCTTGGCGTCAAGGATTCCAGATAGACTTCTAAGGATTGCGAGACAGCCGGTGTGATGATAATCACCTGACGCCCTGAGATTTTGGGCAATGGTTCTGGGACTGTGATAAATGGCTGAATCGCTGCGAAAGCTCCAGCATGGATTTGATAAGGAGAATCCAGGTCCTCGCCGATCAATAGTTGCTGAAAAGGCATCTTTTTAAGCAAGAGATTTTGGAGCGAAAAGAAGATCGCCAATGTGTCTTCAAAAGCAGGGTGAGATTCACCCCAAAACAACAAAGTCAACTCCTGTTGTTGTTCCGTTTCATGTTCTCGATAAATCAGTTCTTGCTGTTTACTGGAGAGCTTCCAGTCAATATGCTTTAATGAATCCCCTTGCTGATAGTTACGGTAGTTTCGAATGGTGAAATTTGATTCCCCGTAAGTATATTTTCGCGGCTTTTTTTCAAAAAGTGTCATCAAGGATAGGACCTCGGGGCGATATTCTGGCAAAATGAGGATTTCTTGTTGGATTTTCATTTGCCGCCTTTTTCTGAAGAATCCCCAAAGTTCCTGGCTTGTGAGGGTCAATGGCAGTCCATTATATGCTCCTCGAGCGGTAGGAAGCCACAGCACCTCTAAGCGGATGGATTCGCCCCGATAAAAAGTGAGCGTCTGTTCCTGATTTTGAAAGAGCAAAGACAGCTTTGGGATTGGCAACAGCGTTGGCCGATACTTGAAAACTTGCAGCGGCAAAGGCGTTTCTTTGTTTATTTGTGTTTGGATCGATTCTTCAAGAGTCACTTGGATTTTATTAAGGGAAGGCAGAATGAATAACAAGTCTGCTAGTACCAATAAAGTAACAAAAAAGAGGAGACTCCAACCTGCTTCATTATTGAAAACGATACAATAGCTTAGTAAAAGAAAATAAGTAACAAAAAATACCAGATATTTTCCGAATAACCGCTGTTTGCTCATCATCAGCGCCTCACTGGTACAGGAACGCGTTGGATCATTTGCTTCATGATCTCAGAGAGACTTTCCTGGCTGGCAGTAATCCCGCCTTTTAATAATAAGCGATGACCAAAAACGGCTGGCAAAATTCGTTGCAAGTCTTGCGGTGTCACATAGGTTCTTCCTTCGGTCAAAGCCAATGCTTTTGCCCCTTTCAAAAAGGCAATGCCGCCACGAGGGCTGATGCCTAAATCAATGGCATTATGGTTGCGGCTAGCTTGGACCAGCTGCAGCGCATAGCGAGCAACTTGATTGTCCACGAAAACTTGATCGACCATTTGTTTCAATGCGGTAACTTCCTGCGAGGTCAATATTGTCTGAATTTGATTGAGGGATTGCTGGCGTTGTCCAATCAGTAAAGCAAGCTCATCTTGAAAAGCAGGGTAGCCAATGTGTAATCGAAACAAAAAACGATCCAGTTGTGCTTCCGGCAAAGGATAGGTTCCTTCATATTCGATTGGGTTTTGAGTCGCCAACACAAAGAAGTGAGGGCTTAGCGCGTAGGTTTGATTATCGATGGTCACGTGATTCTCAGACATTGCTTCCAATAATGCTGCTTGTGTACGAGGTGTTGTCCGATTGATTTCATCTGCTAATAACACAGAAGTAAAGATAGGTCCCGGTCGAAATTCAAATTGCTGGTTTTCTGAATTGAAGATCGATACACCTAAGATATCATTGGGCAAAAGATCTGGGGTAAACTGAACACGCTTATAGTCGCTTTGGATGGCTTTTGCCAATGATTTGACTAGCATCGTTTTCCCTACCCCGGGAATATCTTCAAACAAAACGTGTCCACCTGCCAATAATGCCGCCACAGTTAATTGGATCACATCTCGTTTTCCTAAAATCACTTTCTCGACTTCATTGATCAACGCATCGATCTTTTGTAGTTCATCTGCCATTTTTCAACCTCCTTGAGCCTTTTCTTTTATTGTATCGGTTTTTATTTGCAATCGCAATTTATTGAAGGCAGCTCCTATCCCCAAGAAGAGAACTAGTCAAGCAATGGGCAGCAATCTGATCTGCTTGTCGTAAATTAAAAGCATTGGTTCCCGGTTGTGCTGTGGCGGCGGTTAGCCAGTGAATGCCTTCTGTTGGGATACCAAAACAGTAAAGTCCTTCTTGAATCTGATCATTTGGATCAAGCAACTGGCTTGTGGCCGGATCAAGCGCAATGGCATCTGTATAAAACGGAGCCTCCTTAGGAATGTATAACTTATGAGGACTGGCAATGCCATCAGCTAGTAAGTGTCTTAACAATGGATTAGCGGTACGACGAATATCCGTCGATTGAATCCGAGCTTCCAATACCTGCTTAGCGGCGTATCGTTGTTGGGGATAGCTGGCTGAATAAGCCACAAAGGTGCCGCTTCCTTCAACGATCATCTTTGGACCAAGAATCGTGACGATATCCGCTTCGATCAGTGCGATCAATTCACGAATGCGCTGAAGTGGGGGGCCAATCGATAAAAAGGCGTTCAATGGAACGAAAGACTGCCAGAATTTTTCTTTTAATGCTTTTGGCGAAAACAATTGCTGATCAAGCATAAAGCGAACCGGATCACGCAAATCTTTTAACAATTCAAACATACTACTGATCGGACTTGTTAAATTTCCTTTGGCCGCTTCTGTAACATCCCAAGTAAGATAGGTCAACAGAAAGTCGCGAACCGATTGGCTTTTTTTTCTTTTGTAAGGATCGAAGATATAGCGCCAGTCCAACCAATTTTGGCGAGGAATTTGGAAGTCTGTCAAAACATCGGCGGCGCCATTTTGGCGGACAAATTGTTCAGTAAAAGCCGCTTGATCATCTTCAGACTCTTGAGACAGCCAGCGTTGATAATAAACAAGTTCCATTTCTTTCTGCAAATAAAAGAAAAACTCAGTGGACTGATCTTGCCCTTTCGCTTGCCAAGAGCGGAGTCGTTCCGTTGTCAAGAAGCGAGGCAGAATCTGTTCTGTTGGATGCTTCTGATTGGCTCCTCGTGCGTGGTATGGCAAACCTCTTCCTGATCCGGCAATGATTGTTGGTTCATTGCCAGAAGGAATGTAGCGAAGGCGATCTGAACCAATAAAGACACCGCCGCGATCAGTGGTCAAACGGGTGACATAATCAAAGAACGCCAATCCTAGACCTCGGAGAATAACGTGTTCTCCGCCTTTGACTTTATTAAAATCGACATCCGCTGCATTCTGAGGCGGAGAATACAAAAAGCCTTTTTGGCGGGCGAATTCGTTTAATCGATCTTCTTCTTCAGTGAGCGAGACTTGATGATGCCCAACTGCCAGAATCACTCGGTCCGATTGAAGAGAATGCCTGTCTGTTTTTAGTAAATAGTGCGTTTGTTTCGGTATTAGGCCAATGGCGTTTTCCTGCAAATACGTGAATGTGATGAATGGGGGCAATGTTTCAACCAATTGCTGATAAAACCATTTCTGATACAGCCCGTATAATGCGCGAGAACAATGACCGTCAGGATCCAACTTGTCAATTTCTGATACCAGTGAGGGCTGATTTTTTTTAGCAAAATTCCTACCGTCTTTTTTTGCCCATTCGTAAAGACTGGGACCGGGGTTGATCGGGCCGCCAGTTTCTAGCGTTTCGTCAGTAAAAAGGGTGACTTGACTGGTCACAGAATTGAGTAGCAAACTTTGCGGTTGATTCGTTTGCCAAATAGCGCCTCCAGGGGGATAGGGATCAATCAATGTGAGAGATAGGGACTGCTGATTGATACTTGCTTGAGCAATCAACCTTTCACATAGTGACAGTCCTCGTGGTCCAGCACCGATGATTGCGATGTTCATTTTCATTCCTCCTTCGCAAACTGGAGAATCTTTTTTGATCGATGACTTATTTTCTTTCACTTTAGAGAAATTTTTGAGGAACTGCAACTATTGCGACTGGTTTCAGAAAAACCATTCAAGTAATGGCTTAAAATAAGAGGAAATAAGAAGAAAGAGGATTGCTCTGTGATAGGAATAAAATTGCTGGAAAGAAGAAACTTCGATACAATGAATAAGAGAAGAATTTGGATGTGCATGATTAAAGGACAAGTAAAGTGGATTCTTTTCATAAAAAAGCGAAAAGAGGGATACAATGTTTGTGGAACACATTGCCATTTGGGTTCGTGATCTAGAAAAAATGGCCGAATTTTATGAAACGTATTTTGGTGCCCAACGTTCTGAAAAATATCACAACACCAAGACTGGGTTTCAATCTAATTTTTTGCGTTTTGATTCTGGCAGTCGTATCGAATTAACGACAAAGCAGCATCTTCACCCTGGTGGAACAGATACACTGGGTTACACGCACTTAGCGATGGCTCTGAAAAGCCAAGCGGAAGTGGATGCTTATGCCCAACGTTTTGTTTCAGATGGCTTTCCTCTGCTGAGCGGTCCCCGCACAACAGGGGATGGTTATTATGAAGCGGTGATCCAAGATCCTGAAGGGAATTTGATCGAAATTACTGTTGCGTAAACAAAAAACGAACGGTGATCCCCTGATTTGGCGTAACTTTTCGCCTGCAAAAAGGAGAGATCTACTCGTTCGTTTTTTTGGCGCAACTCCCAATGCCCAACGGAAAGGTTTAGCAAGATAGATCGTAGGGGGTATTGCGGAAAAGCAGCCAGTGCATACCCAAGATCATGGCTTGGTCGAAGTCGTGAACAAAGGTATATACAGGATGATTCGGCTGTTTGGTAATAAAAGGGTCGTGAGTGATAGCCGCTAGCAAGTCTTCTTCTATTGCTGCTGTACTGGCAAAAACAAAGCGATCAGGAGCAAAAGCAGCATTATAAAAAGGCACTAAAGCAGATAAGCGGGCCACCAATTCTTGAGTACTTTTTGGAGCACCTTTGTCGATAAAGCCTGGTAAGTATTTTGCTTCTCCAGCAAGCGCATTTTGGCCTTCTAACAGAGAAGCATTGAAGATCAACGTGATCCCTGGCATGCTGTTTTCGGGATTATAAATACCTACGATGTTTTCCGAGAGAGAAATCTGCTTGGCGATACAATGGCCAACGGTCAGCAAATGGGCATCATTTTGATAAAAGCAAGGAATAGGCGTAATCTCCTTGAATAACTGGTCAAGATCCCATCCATCAAACTTTTCATACCAGCTGGAAGTCACGACACCCTCACTGATTTTTCCTGGCAACAGCACAGCGATCTGTTCGACATCAGCGAAAGCTTCGATAGATTGTCGGACAAGATTCTGAAAGGCTGTCGGTGTGATCTCGGAAAAAACTTGGTGCTGCGCAGCTAAGATCGCTCCTTTCAAATCGATGTGGTAGCTTCTCAACTCCAATTGACGATTTACTTCTATCAAAGCGAGCAACAATGATTTTGAGTACTTATAGTTAAAGCAATATTCGATAGCTGGGCGCCCAATCTCTCTTTGAACGAGCTTGCCTTTCGTTACCATTCCCTCTGAAACAAGATCTTTTAATAAAGAATTGATCGTCACCATGCTGATGCCGGTCTCTTTTACCAGATCGGATGCAAAAGAGGTCCCTTTTTGAAACAATTCTTTTAAGACGACTTGAATATTCTGGTGGCGAATCAAGTTTTTATTGGCAGACATGTTATTGCCTCCTTTAGTGAACCTAGTTTATTAAGTATAGCGATGAAGCGCAGCAATGTAAAGAAAGTTCCTAAAGCGATTGACGGTTTTCAGTTAAATAAGTATATTTAATTAAGGTAGTTAAATAAATAGAGCGGCAGCGACGCGGCGAAGGATGTGGAATGAGATGATCAAACTGATCATTACAGATTTAGATGGAACATTTTTAAATAGCCAGGGGGCCTTTGATCAAACCTATTTTGATAAAGTCAGCCAGATGATGGAACAAAGAGGGATAGCCTTTGCCGCTTGTACTGGCAAGCAGTGCGAGCGCGTAGAAGAACTGTTTGGGGATCAAGCGGCGAAAATCTGGATATTAGGGGATAGTGCCACACGAATCAAACATCAAGGAGGCTATGTGTTTGAATCCTTACTTCCAAATGCATTAGGGCAGCGTTTGATCCAACGATTAGAAAAAATAGCAGCTGACCATGTGATCATTGCCTGTACCCCAACAGCCGCTTATATCAAGGAAACGACAACGGAAGAAAATGCAGCCCGGGTTCGAGGTTCTTATCGTGTTGTCAAAACGGTCACCAGTTATAGTGAGATCCAAGAAGACTTCGTGAAAGTGACGGTATATGATCCTAAGTTACGTTGTTTCGATAGCGTCAAGCAGCTGTCTTCTTTTGCAGCAGATGCCTACATCGTTGCTTCAGAAGCTGCGTGGATCGATATCACTAATCAAGGTGTCCATAAAGGGACAACAGTAGCCCAATTACAGAATTTGCTGGCAGTGAGTCCCCAAGAAACGATGGTCTTTGGGGATGGATTGAATGACAGCGAATTAATGGCCGCTGGCACCTACAGCTTTGCAATGAAAAATGCTTTTGAGGAAATCAAGGAAGCTGCAGCTTTTGTGACCCGCTCCAATGATGAAAATGGTGTGCTGCGAACCATTGAACTGATTTTGGCGTTACAGGAATCTAAGCATTGATCTAATCGATTTAGGCTATCGGTTCATTGATTGATAGCTGCAAAAGAGCAACCAGCAAAAAAGGTCTGCAACATAAGTTCTTCAACAAACTGACTATCTGAAGGTTGTTGTAATTGTCCGGCGGTCAGCAGGGTATCTCCATAAGTGGGAAATACCTCGCGCAATTCAATTACTGTCATTCAGATAGTTTAGTTTGGTTGATCCTTATGTCGCAACCTTTTTTTCTTTCGGTATTGCTCGTTCTTTAAAAAAGGTACCTACCGATTTTCATTATGGTCTTCATTCGACTCTTGACTATGCGACAGACTATAAGGATAAGCTTCCGCTGACCAAGTCTTACTGCGGGGAACGATGCCTAGAGTATAGCGGATCGTCGAACCAGCGATCAGTTCATCATGAGTAAAGAACAACCGAGAGTGTTGTTTACCATTTAGAGTCACATTGTCGATAAATTGCTGCTGCGGCTGATTTGGCGTGCTGTGGATTTTAAGTTCTTTTCCATTCGACAAAAAGAGTGTCGCTTCGTCAAGCAAAGGCATCCCCAAAACGTATTCGCCGGTACCAGGAGTGACAGGATAGAAACCTAATGCGTTAAAAACATACCAACCGGACATGCTGCCATTGTCCTCATCTCCAGGATACCCTTTTGGAGAATCATCGAAACATTGGGTCAGCAATTGTTTAATCAATGGTTGTGCCATTTCTGGTTTGCCAATGTAACTAAAGAGATAAGGATAGTGGAAACTAGGCTGATTCGAGATAGCTAACTGACCAAAATCCAAAGCCGCCATTTCACTCATTTCATGAATCTCAAAACCGTAGCCCTCGGTAGTATAATGGGGAGCTTGATTGCACAAATCCACCAGTTTTTGTTCAAAGGATTGTTTGCCGCCATGAGCTGCGATCAGGCCAGCAAAATCATGGAACACAGCAAAGCTACTTTGCCACGCACTCCCTTCTGCATAATCACGACCCCAACGATAGGAATCAAAATCCGTCCGAAAATCACCAGCTTTGTCTTTTGCTCGCATAAAGCCTGTTTCTGAATCAAAGATCGCTAAATAGTTTTTTGCTTGCTGCTGATAGTAGCTTGCTTCAGGGTCAGCCAGAGAACTTGCCACTTGGGCAATGCAAAAATCACTGTAACAATAATCAAGGGTATGATTGACAGATTCATGGTACTCACTAGGAACATAGCCGTATTTCAAGTAATCGGCAGTTCCTTGCCGGCCATAATTTGGATTTGGACTCTGAATGGAGGCTGCTTTCTTCATAGCTGTTAAGAACTCTGGCATCAAGTCAGGTCGAATTCCTTTGACGCAGGCATCAGCGATCACAGCATCGATCAATGTACCTGGCATCAGCCCTCGCTCATCAGGTGATAACCATTTTGGCAAGAATCCGCTTTCTTTAAAGCTGTTCAAAAATCCTTCCAACATATCTTCTAGCTGCTCGACCGCAATCAGAGAAAAGAGTGGGTAGACTGTTTTGTAAGTATCCCAGAAACCATTGTTTGTATAAAGCGGTCCTGGTTTGATGGTCTTGGCAAGTGTATCGTAATGGATTTTTTGACCAGATTGATCTCGTTCATAAAAAGTCTGCGGGAATAAAAACAACCGATAAAAATTATGATAAAAAGTTGAAACTTGTTTTGGATCGTGGTGCTTGATATCTATTCGATTCAAGTAGTTTTCCCATGATTGCTGCGCATTAGACAAGTAGTCAGCTGTTGTTTGATCCAACTCACGGCTGAGATTCAGAAAGGCTTGCTGAGAACTTAAAAAGGATGTCCCAAAACGGATCGTTTGCTGATTTTTTTCTTCAAAACGAATCACCACAAAGCCATTTTCTCCTGATAATTCCCCTTCAATCGCATGAACAGCTGTTTCAAAACGCAAGATGAAGTGAAAAGCAAAGTCATTGTCTTCACAGCCAGAGTAATTGATGACCTGTCCTTTGACGGTCTGTTCGTCGACTTGCTGCAGCTGATAGCGCCCAGGCAAAGAGATTCCTAAGCCAGGATCAGTCACTGCACCATCTAGAGCCAGAATGCCTCCGTACATGCTTGGGATCAATGTTGTAGTGAGTTGGTAGCGTTGGCTTTTCACTTGTAAACAAGCTGGATTGAAGACACTTTCTTCTGGACGATAGGAACTTTGGGCATGAAATAGTGTATTTTCTGATAACTTCCCATTAATAGGCAAAAAAGTAAGGTGACTAAAATCGCCCATCCAAGGGCTTGGCTGATGGGTCAGTCGAAATCCTTGAAACGTACGGTCTTCAGGATGGAACCACCAACTTCCACGTTGGTCGCTTGTTTGAGGGGCAAAATAGTTCATGCCAAACGGAACCCCTGTATAAGGGAGACAGTTGCCGTGAGAAAAGCTGTATTGATTATCTGTCCCATGCCTCGTATCGATCATTGTTACTTTCATTTTGTTTGCTCCTTTATGTCATTGTTTTTGGTCAATTGTTGAATCTCTGACAACTAAAGTGACTGCGACTTTCTGATTCGCTGTTGCAGACTCATCTTCTTTGGCGAGCGTAGATAAGTCGGCAGCAGTTGACTGAATCAACTGTACTAATTTTGTACCAGCCAAACGACCCAACTCGGCAAAATTTTGTTTTACAGTGCTGAGAGGTGGATCCACCAATGCAGCCGCTTGAATGTCATCGAAGCCGATCACAGCAAACTCTTTTGGAACCTGAACCCCAACTTGTTTCAATTGGCGCATCAATTCGATGGCGACAAGATCATTCTCGCAGACAGCCCCAGTCAACTGATTCTCTTGAATATAACTAACAGCTGATGACAAAAGTGCCTGAGGATCATCAAGTTTTGTTCGAAAAGACGACTGTTGCTTTTTTAATTGATCCACATAGCCTAGATAACGTTGGCGGACAGACTGTGGATGGTGACGTTCACCAAAAATATAGCCAATGCGTTGATGACCTTGTGCCAAAAGATGTTCAGTCGCTAACTGTCCTCCTTCAAAGTTGTCTGCCAAAACAGCTGGGAATGAGAACTCATGCAGTGCTTTATCAAGTGTGACGACAGGGAACCCTTGTGAAGCCAGTTCGAAAAGCAGATCATAATTTGAATTCGTGTTGTTAGCGTAGTAGATCATTCCGTCAAATTCTTCTGTCAACGCTTCGGCCGTGGTTTGCTCCAGATAATCAACAGGTGTCAGCATCAATTCGAATCCCTGTTCCTGCATGACTGGATAGATGCCTTCCGTAAAATTGCCAAGGGAAAGGTCATTCGCGAAGGGTAAAATAAACAGCACTTTCCCCTTTGATTGTGGTTGGATCGGTCTACGAACAAAACTGCCACTTCCTTGAATACGATAGATCAGCTGATTTTGTTCCAATTCAGTTAAGGCTCGCTTGGAGGTGATGCGACTCACTTGGTATTTCTCTGACAATTCCTTTTCAGTAGGGACACGGCTTTCCGGAGCTAACTCACCGCTTTGAATCTGCTCATACAATTCGTGATAAATTTTTTTGTATAATGGTTCTTTCATGAGTTGATCTCCTTTTTTTGATATATCATATTCACAGGATAGCATATTCGTTCAAAATTGAAAATAGAGTTTTGTCAAATTGCACTAGACAATGCTGAGAAACATCGTTATACTGAATTTATAAAATGATATATCAAATTTAGGGCGGTGACCAAATGGCTTATCAAGAAATACCAAATTCAGTTGCAAACTTTATGCAGGAAATAACCGAACGTTGTGGAAGTGAACATGCGGATTGGGCAAAAAACTTCAATGCTGCTTTTGCTAACACATTGTTGACAACGGTCAAACGCCATGAAGATGGCACAACATTTCTACTGACAGGGGACATTCCGGCGATGTGGTTGCGAGACTCAACCGCGCAGGTACGGCCTTATTTAGTAATTGCCAAGGAAGATGAAGAGCTGGCAGCGATGATCAGCGGATTAGTCAAGAAGCAATTTTTTTATATCAATATCGACCCTTATGCCAATGCCTTTAATGAAGCAGCAAATGGCGCCGGGCATCAAAGCGATTTGACAGAGATGAATGATTGGATCTGGGAACGAAAATATGAGATCGATTCTTTGTGTTATCCCATTCAATTGGCGTACCTGTTGTATAAGAATACTGGCAGAACAGATCAGTTTAATGACGATTTTGTGAGCGGTATCAAAAAAGCCCTTCATGTTTTTGCCACGGAACAAAATCATCAAGAATCTCCTTATCGCTTTGAGAGAGAAACATGGCGTAAAGAAGATACCTTGATCAATGACGGGAAAGGAGCGCCTGTCGTACCAACTGGTATGACCTGGTCGGGATTTCGTCCCAGTGACGATGCATGTGCTTATGGTTATCTGGTTCCTTCGAATATGTTTGCTGTAGTGGTTTTAGGCTACATTGTTGAGATTTTTAGTTCTATCTTGAATGAACCAGCGATTGTTACTCAAGCAAAACAGCTCCAATCAGAGATCCAAGCAGGGATCGATGCGTTTGGCAAAACCACCAATCAAGCGGGTCAAACGATCTATGCCTATGAAGTCGATGGTCAAGGCAATGCCACTGTGATGGATGATAGCAACGTACCGAATTTGATTGCCGTCCCTTATTTAGGTTACGGATCAGATCAAGATGAAACCTATTTAGCCACACGCAAAACGTTGCTCAGTTCCGAAAATCCTTACTTCTATGAAGGAAAATATGCGAAGGGGATCGGAAGCTCTCATACACCAGAAAACTATGTGTGGCCGATCGCGATGGCAATGGAAGGCATGACGACACCAGATAAGGCGGAGAAAGAACGAATCCTCAATCAATTAGTTGCAACCGATGCTGGCACCCATTTGATGCATGAAGGATTCGATGTGGATGATCCGACGAAATATACCCGGGAATGGTTCTCATGGGCCAATATGATGTTTTGTGAGCTTGTCATGGATTACTTTGATATTCGAGTAGAAAAATAAGCATCTCCGGCAAAAACGAGAGGAGTTAGACAATGAAAAAACAAATTTATATCGTATCTCATAGTCATTGGGATCGTGAGTGGTATATGCCTTATGAGCAACACCATATGCGCTTGATTGAATTGATGGATGATCTATTGGAATTGTTTGAGAAAGATCCTGAGTTCCACAGTTTTCATTTAGATGGTCAGACCATTATCCTAGATGATTATTTGGAAGTTCGTCCGGAAAAGCGGGCAGCGGTCAAACGAGCAATCGATCAAGGAAAATTACAAATTGGTCCCTTTTATATTCTTCAAGATGACTTTTTGATTAGTTCAGAGTCCAATACCCGCAACATGTTGATTGGAATGGCTGAAAGCAAAAAATGGGGAACACCCGTCATGCTGGGCTATTTCCCGGATACATTCGGGAATATGGGCCAAACGCCGCAAATGATGAAGCAAGCCAACTTACACAGTGCAGCTTTTGGTCGAGGAGTTAAGCCAATCGGGTTTGATAACGAAGTTTTACCGGATGATCAGTTTACCTCCCAATACTCAGAAATGAATTGGCGAGGTCCAGATGGCAGTGAGATCTTTGGTCTACTTTTTGCCAACTGGTATTCCAATGGCAATGAGATTCCGGTTGATCGGGAAGAAGCACACCAGTTTTGGACCCAAAAATTGCAAGATGTTGAGAAATTTGGTTCGACAAATCATTACTTGATGATGAATGGGGTGGATCATCAGCCTGTCCAAAAAAATATCAGTGAAGCGATCCGCTTAGCGAATGAATTGTTCCCTGATTATGAATTCAAGCATGCTGGGTTCACAGAGTACCTTGCAGCAGTTCAAGCGGATTTGCCAGCAGACCTTGGGACCGTGAGCGGCGAATTGACAAGTCAAGAGACAGACGGCTGGTATACGCTAGCCAACACGGCCTCCTCGCGGGTTTATTTGAAACAATGGAATACGCGCGTCTCACGTCAATTGGAAAATGTGGCTGAACCATTAGCAACGATGGCGTATGAGGTAACGAAGAAGTATCCCCACGATGTGCTGGACCACGCTTGGAAGCTATTGATGCAAAATCATCCTCATGACAGTATTTGTGGCTGTTCGGTGGACGAAGTGCATCGGGAGATGATGCCGCGGTTTGAAAAAGCCAATGAAATCGGCAAATATGTCGCTGATGAAGCAGTAGCACAGTTGCTAAATGCCATCGATACTTCCGCTTTTCCAAAAGAAAGCCGACCATTTGTAGTCTTTAATACCTCGGGGACGACACGTTCGGGCATCGTTGAAGTGGAAGTAGAACTGAGCCGGAAAACATTCCGAGAAGGGCTTCCTAGCCGGTTATATCAAGAGTTGCAGCAACAACCTAAAGGTTCTTACCAAATCATTGATTCTGAAGGAAAGATCTTACCGGCAAAAATCAGCGAAGAAGAAGTGCTTTTTGACTATGAATTACCGAAAGACGCTTTTCGGATTCCTTTTATGAAGCGTTTTGTCAATGTACAAGTCCAAGTGGATCAAATGCCGGAATTTTCATGGCAGACCTTTGCACTGATTGAGGCTGACAAGCCACAAGTAGCATCTACGACAGAAAAAATCGTTTCAGCAGATGGTCGTGTTTTAGAAAACGCGTTTGTCCAAGCAACGATCACTTCAAACGGCAGTCTGACCATCAAAGAAAAAGCAACCGGGAAAGAATTGACGGATTTATTGGTTTTTGAAGATGTTGGCGATATCGGCAATGAGTATATTTTCAAACAACCTGAAGGGGACCGCGCCATTTACTCAACAGCTTTTCCTCATCAAATTGAGGTCATCGCAAATTCTGTTCTTTATGGCGTCGTTAAAGTAACGCAGATGATGCAAATTCCAGTATCGGCTGATGAGCAATTACTTGAAGAACAAAAAGCAGTCGTCGATTTCCGTTTCCGTAAAGCACAAAGGGCGCAACAAACAGGGCCATTTACCTTGGAAACAGAAATTCGCTTGGACTGCAACAGTAAACGAATCAGTTTTAAAACGACAGTGAACAACCAAAGCAAAGACCACCGGTTACGGGCGCTTTTCCCTACGGGAATCCATACGGATCAACATGAAGCTGATAGTATCTATGAAGCAGTTAGAAGGCCGAATCAAGTCTCTAGTCATTGGCAAAATCCGACAAATCCGCAGCATCAACACGCATTTGTTAATTTACATGAGGAAGATTTCGGCGTCACAGTTTCCAATACTGGTTTGAATGAATACGAGATCGTAGAAGACAAAATTTGTTTGACATTGTTACGATGCACAGGAGAACTTGGCGATTGGGGCTATTTCCCAACACCAGAAGCGCAATGTATCGGTAAGCATACGTTTGAGTACGGGATTGAGTTGCATGCTCAAGCCAACGAACGCTACGAAACCTATCGACAAGCACAAGCAGCTCAAGTGCCTTGGATCGCCCGGCAAACAGCCATCCACTCAGGTCTATTAGAAAAACAGTCACAATTCGTAGAAGCCAATGGCGCTACAGTGGCGATCACGGCTCTTAAACGTCGTCGCCAAGATGACTTGCTCGTTCTAAGAGGGTACAATCTTGCCGATACAGCAACACCTTTTGTCGCGAAGAAAGAAAAGACAGATCGTTGCCTGCTTAATTTGTTGGAAGAAGAACAGCCTCAATCAGTCGGAGAAACACTGGCTGCTTATGAAATTCGAACAATCGGTTTGAAGGAGTGAAAAAGATGTTTTATGGTGCAATTGAAGCCGGTGGAACAAAAATGAATTGTGCGGTCGCTGATGAACGATCTATCATTGATGAGTGCTCACTACCTACGACGACACCAGAGGAAACGATGGCTGCTATTTTTGCTTTTTTTGATAAGTACACCTTAGCCACCATGGGGGTAGGATCATTTGGTCCGATTGGGATCGATCCTCAACAAGAAACGTATGGCAAAATCTTAGCAACACCCAAAAAAGGCTGGCAGCAGTTTGATTTTTTAGGGACTTTGAAAAAACGGTATCCCGCCACTCGTTTTGCCTGGACGACAGATGTCAATGCTGCGGCTTTTGGGGAACTGAAACAAGGTGCAGCACAAGGAATGCGCAGCTGCGTGTATCTAACTATTGGCACTGGTATTGGAGCTGGAATTGTAATCAATGAGGAAATCTTCCAAGGCGCAGGTCATCCGGAAGTTGGGCATACTTTTGTGAAACGGCATCCGCAGGACGATTATGTCGGCACCTGTCCCTATCACAAAGATTGTCTGGAAGGGTTAGCAGCTGGTCCCTCACTGGAAGCACGGACAGGTATCAAAGGACAACATTTGCCAAAAGATCATGAGATTTGGGATTTACAAGCCTTTTATATTGGGCAAGCACTTGTGAATATCACTTTGACAGTTGCCCCTGATCGAATTGTATTAGGAGGCGGAGTGATGAACCAACCGCATCTTTTGACGAAAATCCACGATCAGTTTACTGAGCAAATGGCTGGTTATATGGAAACACCGACAGTCACAGAATACATTGTTGCTTGGGGGCTGCCGAACAAAAGCGGCATTATTGGCAGTCTGTTATTAGGAAAAGAAGCCCAATAAAAAAAAGTAAAACAAGCAGCAATACGTGCTGCTTGTTTTTTTGTGAAGAAAAATCGTCTTTTGATCGATGGGGAAAATCATACAAAAGATAATAGAAAAGACAAAATCTTTAATTTGTTTCTTTTTACCTTTAGTTTGTTCCTTAATTATTCACAATGAAAGCGTTATTCTTATAGCAGAAGGAGTTGATCAAATGTGAAGAAAAAGGGATTTTGGAAAAATGTGTGGCAATTTAAAGCACTTATCTTAATGGCACTTCCCGGTGTCATTTGGTTCATCTTTTTTTTCTATATTCCAGTATTTGTCAATGTCGTTGCATTCAAAGATTTTCGTCTTTCACCAGACGGATTTTTTGCCAGTCTGCAACAGAGCCCGTGGGTCGGGTTTGATAATTTCAAATTTTTATTTGCATCAAATGATGCTTGGCTGATCACTAGAAATACATTGCTTTACAATATCGTGTTTCTAGCATTCAATCTATTTTTTGCCATCGCCTTTGCGATCGTGATGAGTGAATTGCGGAACAAGCGATTGGTCAAAGTGTATCATACCATGTCATTGCTGCCTTATTTTCTTTCATGGGTAGTTATTTCCTATTTTGTCTATGCCTTTTTGAGCCCTGACAAGGGAATTATCAATCAATGGATCACCAACATGGGTGGTGAAGGAATCAACTGGTATGCCGATCCAAAATGGTGGCCATTTATCTTTGTTTTCATGAACGTCTGGAAGAGCTTGGGCTACAACAGTATCATTTATTACGCATCGGTGATGGGTATCGATCAAACCTATTATGAAGCAGCGATGGTGGACGGGGCCAATAAATGGCAGCAAATCAAAAACGTGACACTGCCGCAATTATTGCCGATGATCTCTGTCTTATTGATTTTGAATATTGGCGGGATCTTCCGGGCCGACTTTGGTCTATTCTACCAAGTTCCTCGCAACTCAGGTGCATTGTATCAAGTTTCTTCCGTTTTAGATACCTACATCTATAACGGCTTGACGGCCACAGGTGACTTTGGCATGACTGCTGCCGCCGGACTTTATCAATCCGTAGTGGGTATGTGCTTGCTCTTAGCTGCCAACTTAGTGGTACGTAAATTAGAACCAGATTCAGCATTATTCTAAGGAGGATGGACGAATGAAAAAGAAAGTAGCAAAGGTCGAAGTCCGTTCCTTTAATCCAACGGTCAACCTGATTTTCAATATTGTTTTGGCGCTATTTGCCTTTTCTTGTGTCTTACCATTTTTATTTGTAATTGCAATTTCTCTGACGAGTGAAACCTCGCTAGCTGAGAATGGCTACCGCTTTTGGCCCGGTGAATTTTCTTTTGCCGCCTATAGCTATCTCTTTAGTGGCGCCATGAGCAGCAAGATTTTTCAAGCATTTGGGATCTCCGTCTTTATCACCGTCTTCGGGACAGTCATCAATGCAACGATGACTTCATTGTATGCCTATGTGATTTCTCGTTCCAATTTCCCATTTCGGCGATTCTTTACGCTCTTTGCATTGGTAACGATGCTTTTTGCCCCAGGAATGGTAGCCAATTACCTAGTAATGGTTAATTTGATTCAATTAAAAGATACGATTTGGGCATTGATTTTACCGATTGCATTAGGTCCTTTCAATATTTTAGTGATGCGGACTTTCTTCAAGAAGACTGTGCCAGACAGTATTATTGAGTCAGCTCGGATCGATGGTGCCAGCGAAATGAAGATTTTCATCTCGATCGTCTTACCATTAGCGGTTCCAGGAATCGCTACGATCAGTTTATTTGCGGCACTTGGTTACTGGAATGATTGGTTCAATGCATTGTTATACATTCAAAAGGATTCACTAGTGCCGTTACAAGCACTATTGATGCGGATTCAATCGAACTTGGATTATTTAGCTAAAAGTACCGGTATGGCTGCTCAAGTTCAAGGTGGATTGGCCGCATTGCCAAACGAGACTGCTCGGATGGCAATCGTTGTAGTAGCAACATTACCAATTGCCATTACTTACCCATTTTTCCAACGATATTTCGTGGGTGGCTTGACAATTGGCGGTGTCAAAGAATAATAAGGATATAGGAGGAAAACAAATGAAATCGTGGAAAAAAACAATGTTTGCAGGATTCGCTTCAGCAATGCTGTTGAGCTTAGCTGCTTGCGGGTCAAACGGGGAGTCGTCGGATTCTGATTCTAATAGTGCGGACGGCGTAACGACTTTGTTGATGTATCAAGTCGGGGACAAACCAGAGAACTTTGATCAATTGATGGAGATCGCCAACAAACGGATCGAGGAAAAAATCAATGCACGGATCGACCTACAGTACATCGGCTGGGGCGATTGGGATCAAAAAATGAGTACGATCATTTCTTCTGGCGAGAACTATGATATCTCTTTTGCATCTAATTTTGTGGCAAATGCCCAAAAAGGAGCATATGCGGATCTGACCGACCTCGCACCAAAATATGCTAAGGAAGCTTATGATCAATTAGATGAAGCATATATCAAAGGCAACACCATCGATGGCAAGCTGTATGCCTTTCCTGTTAATGGAAACGTGTATGCGCAACAAGTATTGACATTCAACAAACAATATCTCGATAAATACGACATTGATATCAGCAATATCAATTCTTATGCTGATGCAGAAGATGCCTTGAAAAAATTCCATGAGAAGGAACCGAATATTGCCAGCTTCGCAATTGGTCAAACCTTCAACATTTCAGGAAACTATGACTATGTCATGGGAAAAGACTATCCATTTGCGGTCAAACTTGACG
Organism: Enterococcus sp. AZ091; assembly: GCF_051714805.1. Taxonomy (NCBI): domain Bacteria; kingdom Bacillati; phylum Bacillota; class Bacilli; order Lactobacillales; family Enterococcaceae; genus Enterococcus; species Enterococcus sp. AZ091. Next base: position 583,462 of record NZ_JBIOSO010000002.1, read on the forward strand.
GAGACACTACAAAAATCATCAACCCATATGAAGATGACGAACAAATGGCAAACTTGAAATTGATGCACAAATGGTATAAAGAAGGATTGATCCCAACAGATGCCGCTACCAATACCACTGGCTATCCATTAGAAGGAAATACTTGGTTTATGCGTGAAGAAACCCAAGGACCAATGGATTACGGCGATACAATCTTGAACAATGCTGCCGGTCACGAATTGATTTCTCGTCCGCTTACCAAACAATTGAAATCAACAGGGCAAGCCCAAATGGCGAACTTTGTAGTGGCAAATGTTTCTAAAAACAAAGAAAAAGCTGTCGAATTCCTTGGTTTGTTAAACAGCGACCCTGAATTGTTGAATGGACTTGTCTGGGGTGTTGAAGGAGAAGCATGGGAAAAAGTGGAAGGGCAAGATAACAAAATCAAATTGTTGGATGGCTACAAACCAAACACTCACATGGCGGCATGGAATACTGGGAACAATATGATCTTGTATACGCAAGAATCGATCACTGATGAAATGATCAAAGAACGTGACGAAAACATTGCTAAAGCCGAAGAATCACCAATTCTAGGTTTCAACTTTAAAACAGATAGTGTGAAGACTGAAATCACCAACATCGCCAATGTGATGAATCGTTATAAAGCAAGTCTAGCAACAGGGACCATCGATCCAGAAGAAAATGTGCCAAAACTAGTGGAAGAATTGAAAACAGCTGGTTGGGACAAAGTTCGTGATGAAATGCAAAAACAATTCGACGAATACCGTGAATCTGGAAAATAATTAGTTAAAATAAGCGGAGCAACTGCGCGTAGGAGCAGATGAGGAGTAGCCGATGAATGATTTCGTCACTCCTCATTTGTTGTACATAATAGAATAAGATAGAATAAGCGGCGATAAGCGTCAGAAAAAGTAAAGATTCGCATTTTGAGAAGTGACAAAAAAACGCTATAATAAAACGGGCAAATACCAAGAGGGGATGAGGAAGAATGAAAGAGACAACAAGTGGAGGATTAGTAAAGGCCTTTCGTCTGATTTGGGCGGTCATTAAACTGAATCTTTTCTTCGTATTGTTTACAATGATGGGCGCAGTTTTGTTTGGGGTTGGTCCGGCATTTCAAACCATCAGTGATTTGATCGAAGAAGAGGGCTTATCTTACGAGGACCAAACGTTTAGGAAGGCCTTTCGATGCTGGAAGCAAAACTTTTGGCGAGCCAACGCCCGTTTTTATTTATTTTTCGGTTTGCTGGCGATCGCAGCGTATAATTTGTATCTCTCCAGTCAGATCCAAGGACTACTGTGGCTGATGATCGACTTTTTGCTAGTAGTAGTAAGTGGTCTCTTGGTTTTACTGTATTTGTATAGTTTATTGTTTGAATCAATTTATGAAACCTCTTTATTGAATACGATCAAACTGGCATTTGTCAGTTTATTTCTAAATTTTGGCACCTTCGCTAAAGTCATTTTTGGTCTCGTAGGTATTTTGGTGTTTACTTGGAGCATGAAAGGATTGTTTTTATTTGGTACCTTCAGTTTGATCTTATTATGGGTCCATTCCGCTTCCCGGAAAGACCGTGCATTGATCGATGGAAAACTGCAATATGAATAAACGAATCTTAGCCCTTTTCAAGCGTGACTTCCTGATCAATCAATTGATGCAGCTTTATAGTGCCTTGTTGATTCTGATTTCGATTTTGATCATGTTAGGGTTGAGTGTCTATACGGGTGTGGATCGGTTTCGGATGAGTAATCGACTCGTCGATGCAACAAGCACGTATTTAGATACGTATATCCAAGAGCGTAATACGATTGTTTCTGAAGTATTAGGAGAATTCACCAGTTCGGATGCCACATTTGAATCATTGCGCAACTATTTACAGTTATCGATCGCCGATTATTTTTCCTATAGTAATGATATGTTTCGACAATCAGGACAAAATATTTATCTGCCGAATATCCTTTACCGTTTGATCAGCAGTCATCCTGACATTGAAGAAATCATCGTTCAATTGGATGAAAGCAAAGAATATTTAGTTGCTACACCAGACAGACCTTACGGAGAGAAACTGCGGGGCGACCAGATCCAATTGAAAAATCGCCTATATTTTGCGCGGTCGATCGCACAACCGAGTAATTTTGCGCAACCAATGGGACAAGTGTTTGTGGTATTTAATGAAGAAAACGTATTAGCTAATCGTAGTGATGAAAATAGAGAACACGGTATCAAAAGTTTCATATACACAAGCAGTGGACAGCGTCTCTATAAAGATGCACCGAATCTGAATCAGGCGATGATCGACAAAATCGATCAAGCAATGGCCAATAATCAAAAAGAGATCGTGCCGAAATTGTCCCATGATTTTTACATAAAAAAACAAGGGAATATCAACGGAGAAATCACGCTGGTTTTACTAGATAAGCAAGTGATTTGGCGGGATGTCCTAAATTATACATTGTTGATTTTTGGTTGCGGTACGCTGATTCTTTTTGTGCTGCTATTGATTTTGCATCGTACGTTCAAGCGTTACACCCAGCAGGTCAAACAGATCGTTCAAGCAACCCAAAAAGTCAGTCACGGAGATTTTAATGAGCGTATTGATACCACGGGGGTTCAACAAGAATTAAAAACAATCGCCGAGGCGATCAATCAAATGACAGGCAGTATCAATGACTACATTGAGGACATCTATACCCTGGAAATCAAGCAGCGGGATGCGGATATGCGGGCATTGCAGGCTCAGATCAATCCTCATTTCTTATACAATACACTCGAATACATTCGGATGTACGCATTGAGCCGCCAGCAGGAAGAATTAGCGGATGTCGTATACGCTTTTTCGGCACTTTTGCGCAACAATACGACACAGGAAAAGATCAAAACATTGGCAGAAGAAGTGACGTTTTGTGAGAAATACGTTTACTTGTATCAAATGAGGTATCCGGATAAAATCGCCTATCACGTAACTATCGAAGAAGATCTGAAACATCTGCTCTTGCCTAAGTTCACTTTGCAACCTTTAGTAGAAAATTATTTTGTGCATGGAATCGACTATCAGCGAAATGATAATGCCATCAGTATCAAAGCCTTCCGACAAAATGGCAAGATTCTTTTGCAAGTACGGGACAACGGAAAAGGAGCAGATCCAGAGCAATTAGCGATGATCCGCCAAGAGCTTGCAGATGACCGAGTCGTCGTACAAACATCCATAGGCATGAAAAATGTTCATGAACGATTAAGGGGGATGTTTGGCGATCATTATCAGATGGAAGTTGAATCTGAAAAAAATCACGGATTCAAGATTTCCATTGCGATCGATGAGGAGATGTTGAATGATGAGTTTATATAAAGCCATGTTTGTGGACGATGAGTACATGATTCTAGAAGGCCTAAAGATGATCATTCCTTGGCAAGAATTAGGCTTTGAAGTCGTTCACACAGCTAAAAGCGCTTCTGAAGCGTTGGAATATTTAGAAACACAAGCCATTGATCTACTGATCACTGATATTCGCATGCCGGAAATGAATGGGATTGATATGATCGCTAAAGCACAGGCAAAAGGCAATACCTTTTTTTCCATCATCTTATCTGGTTACCAAGAATTTGCATTTGTGAAGCAAGGCATGCAGTTAGGAGTCCGAAATTATCTCGTTAAGCCAGTCAACAAGGTCGAACTCTATGAAAGTGTGCAGGCAATTGCGGAGGAACTGGCACATCAGCAACGAATCGATGAACAAAATGACTTGTATCGAGAATCCAGCTTGTTGCTTTGGCTGAATGATGAATTAAATGAAAGTGAGTACCACTTATTATTGGAACAGTCCACACAACCCATCCATCCGCCTTATACGATTCTACAGCTGACAGGGACACCTGAAATCTTAGAAAATGGGTTTCGTTTTTTTGTCGAAAAAGAACAGCCATTGCTACTGCCAGGACGATTGGGAGAGAATCAGTTGCTGATCGTTTTTTATGGTGAACGTCAACGTCTCTGGTGTCTGCTCAAAGAACTGTCAGCGATTCTAGCAGGAAATTGGCAATTGGTGGTCAGTGAAACGATCAATGAATGGGAAAACTTATACAAAGGGTATGAGAAAATCAAGCAAGTCCAATCACTGCAGACCTTTTACCCGGATTTGCTGCTTAATGAACAAATCATTCAAGTCGATATCTTAGACCGCAACGAAGCGCTACCTTTTCTCTCTTTCAATAAAGCATTGACGATCGGGGATACAAAAACCGTTCAAGATGAATTAGACAAAATCTTTTCAAGTCTCGAGGGGATGCAGGCTGACCCTGAGCATGTCCGTTACGTAGCCTTTCTATTATTCAATGATATTTACCGCCAGTTCCCTGCTTTGACTAGAGAAAATTATGATCGCATCATCACTCGGATTCGAGCATCGAATACGATCCAGGTACTGCGTCAGCTCTTCAACGAGATTTTGCAGTTGGCCAAAGACCAGCCTCAGCAAAAGCGTTATTCTGAGATTGTTCAAAAAGCGGTTGGCATGATTGAAGAGCACTATACGCAAGAGCTGACGGTTAAATCGGCTGCCGAAGCTCTGCATGTTAGTGTAGTCTATCTGGGACAAGTGTTCAAAAAAGAAACGGAATTAAGCTTTAATCAATACGTCAATTTTATTCGGATCAAAAAAGCTCAGCAGCTTCTGCTGCATACGGGACAAACAATTAATGAGATTGCCGATGCGATCGGATACAATAATACGAATTATTTTTCAAAGATGTTCAAGAAATTGAATGGTCTGACGCCAAAAGAATTTCGAGAGAAGTATGAGCAAAGTTACGAATCACTGGATTGACCGCTTGAAGGGTTTTTTAGACAGATAAAAGAAATAGTAGTAATCTCTGAAACGGCAAGGTACACTAAGAGAGTCTAGAAAACTAAATTGGAAAAGAGAGTGATGTCGTGAAAAAAATTTGGCAAATCTTGTTAGGTACGTGTTTGATTGCGTTAGCAATTTCATTGCTGATCACTGCCCATCAGGGGTATGATACGATCAGTACATTTTTGCTGGGAATCTTGAATTATGTGTCTGTTCCGTTTTGGATCGCCAGTCTATGTTTTAATCTGGTCGTCTTATTGGTCGTAGCTATTTTCGATCGCCAGGAGCTTGGAATCGGCAGTTATATCAATGGGATCGGTCTTGGTTTGCTGATTGGGATTTTTGAGCCGGTTATGGATAAGATTTTTGTTCATTTGCCATTCTATTCTTGGTTGGCGATTTTCATCGCCCCCATCTTGTTCGGCGTTGGGGCAGGGATCTATGTCTCTTCAAATCAAGGATCAGCAGCATTAGAAGCACTAACTGCGCTGATTTATAAACGTACGAAGCTGACCCAAAAGACGATCCGGATCGGCTTGGATGCAGCGATGGTCTTGATTGGCTTTGGTTTGGGTGCCAATGTCGGTATCGGTACATTGCTCTGTATCATCTTTATTGGACCAATTTTTGAAGCCACAGTCAAAATGCTGGCAGCACATTCCAACTAATCTGCTGTCTCTGAAAAGCGCAAGTATAATCCTTTTCGGACAACTTATTCAAAATAAAAGAACTGTTGGACAGAATTAGTACAATGACCAAGGATCTTCAGCCAGTAGAGATCTTCAATCGTTGTGTTTCAAAAAAAAAACGATATTTCCAGATTGCTGAAATCGGCAGGGGAGATTCGTTTTTTTTTATGATACTAGCACTTATCACCACTAGCTTTATTGAGATCTGACTTGCAATACCAGTAGGGAGCATTTTCAACTGATAATACACCAAAAAAGAGAACATACTCTAGCAATTTGAATAGCATTTTCCATGGCGATTGTGAAAGTTCTCTTGCTATACTAAACAAATCTGGAGGAGGTAAAAATGAAAAATTATCAACGAACGATCATTGCTTGCTTTGCTGGTTATATTGTTCAAGCAATCATCAATAACTTTGCACCTTTATTATTTTTGACATTTCAAACACAGTATCAGATTCCGCTAAGTCAAATCACGCTTTTGGTTACATTTAATTTTCTAACGCAGCTGAGTGTGGACTTTGCAGCGATCTTTTTTGTCGATCGGATTGGTTATCGTATCTCGATTGTCGCGGCGCATTTTTTTGCGGCTGTAGGGTTGATTGGGTTGGCTGTTTTTCCACTTATCTTTCCGACCCCCTTTACCGGTTTATTGACGGCAGTCTTCCTCTATGCAATTGGTGGCGGACTTCTGGAAGTATTAGTGAGCCCAATCGTCGAAGCTTGTCCAACCCCGAATAAAGAAAAAACCATGAGTATGCTGCATTCGTTTTATTGTTGGGGATATGTTGGGGTCGTCTTAGTCTCAACACTCTTTTTCTTTGTCTTCGGTATTGCTCGTTGGCCATTTCTTACATTGATCTGGGCTATTTTGCCGCTGGTCAATTTGGTTGTTTTTACTCAAGTTCCATTAGCACCAATCGTAGCAGAAGGCGAAGTAGGACTGAAGAATCGTGAACTGTTCTCATTGAAAAGCTTTTGGCTGTTTCTAGTCATGATGGTCTGTGCCGGGGCAAGTGAACAATCAGTTAGTCAGTGGGCATCCACTTTTGCAGAACAAGGACTTGGTGTGTCCAAAACGGTCGGTGATCTTGCGGGACAAATGTTGTTTGCGATCATGATGGGACTTGCTCGTCTGTATTATGGGAAATTTGGCGAACGTATCGATCTACGGAAATTTATGTTTGCAAGCTTATTGCTATGCTTGGTGGCGTATTTGCTGATCGGGTTATCAAGTGTCCCAATTCTAGGCTTTATCGGTTGTGGATTGAGTGGATTTGCTGTCGGTATATTGTGGCCGGGAATTTTTAGTTTAACGACAAAATACATTCGTAATGGAGGTACAGCAATGTTTGCTTACCTAGCCTTAGCGGGTGATTTAGGTTGTTCATTGGGACCTTCATTGGTCGGTTTGTTGGCAGAAGGCAGCGACAAAGGTTTGCAGCAAGGAATTTTGGGAGCGGGGATCTTTCCTTTGATCTTGTTGCTTGCAGTTTTCTTAGTGAAACGAATGCACCAAAGGCGTACACAAGTTTTGGTTTCAACAGTAAATAAATAAGAGGGATAGCTGTTGAAAAGCAGCTGTTTTTTTGTGGTCCAAACGAATCACTCTAGCCAACAAAGCATCTATCCGCTATACTTTGATTTAGTCAAAAAAAGGAGCGTGAGTATTTGAAGAGTCAACTAAAGAAAGAAATCACTTTTTTCGGAGCACTTTCGACAGTCATGGGAACTGTGATTGGAGCCGGGGTGTTCTTTAAAGCGGCTGCAGTGGTCCAACATACGCAATCCTCTGGCTTAACATTGCTTGTGTGGTTGATTGCGGGCTGTTTGACGATCTGTGGCGGACTAACGGTAGCGGAGCTAGCAACAGCAATACCAGAAACTGGTGGTCCTATTCGCTACATTGAACGAATTTACGGGAAATTGCCTTCTTTCTTGCTAGGATGGGCTCAAAGCATTATTTATTTCCCTGCCAATATAGCAGCGTTGAGTATTATTTTTGCCACTCAGTGTTTGAATCTGTTTCATTTGCCCGCAAGTTATCTCTTGCCGCTATCGTTGATCACCGGTACCAGTGTTAGTTTGATCAATCTATTAGGGACAAAAACCGCCGCAGGCGTACAGTCATTTACATTATCAATCAAATTGATTCCCATCGCATTGATCGTTTTAGTGGGATTGATGACACCAGGACGAGTGTCAGTCTCGGTAATCAATTTTTCTACAACAAGTGATGGTTCGATCATCGCAGGAATCAGCAGTGCATTACTAGCGACTCTCTTCGCTTATGATGGTTGGTTAGGTGTTGGAAATATTGCTGGTGAAATGAAGCGGCCGGAAAAGGATCTTCCGAAAGCGATTATCTTTGGATTAAGTTTTGTAACCTTGGTTTAACTCCTGATCAATCTTGTTTTCTTGAAAACATTGCCCTTAGAACAGATTGCTGGAAACTTAAATAGTGCTTCAGAAACCGCATTGCAGTTATTTGGCGATTTTGGGGGCAAACTAGTGACGATTGGTATTTTGATTTCAGTTTATGGCGCACTCAATGGGTATACGATGACCGGATTGCGGGTGCCTTATGCCATGGCACTCGAGAATGAAGTTCCATTCAGTTCGACCTTTGTTAAATTGACAAATAAAACCAAGGCTCCTTATGCGGCGGTTTTTTTCCAATTAGCAATTGCGTGTTTAATGATGTTGTTAGGTAGTTTTGATCTCTTAACGGATATGTTGATTTTTGTGATGTGGTTTTTTAGTGTATTATTGTTTGTAGGTGTGATCTTGTTAAGAAAAAAAGCACCTGAACTCAATCGTCCATACAAGGTTCCGTTGTACCCGATCACACCGATCATTGCTCTTTTAGGGGGCGGATTCATTTTAATAATGACGATCCTTACGGCCCCTGTGCTTGCATTGATCGGTATTTTGATCACCTGTTTAGGGATTCCAGTCTTTTATTTCCAACAGAGAGGAGCAAAAAAATGAAAATTGTTGTTTTAGACGGCTATGCGTTGAATCCAGGAGATTTAGATTGGCAGCCATTAGCTGGATTAGGGGAAATCACGATTTATGATCGCACTTCCTATACAGATACGAAGGAGATCATTGAGCGAATCGGCAAAGCAACGGCTGTTTTTACGAACAAAACGCCCCTTACAAAGGAAATACTACAAACATGCCCTAACATCGATTATATCGGCGTGCTGGCAACTGGCTACAATGTTGTGGATTTACAAGCTGCAGCATCTCAAGGGATTACCGTCACAAATATTCCCAGCTATAGTACGAATTCAGTAGCGCAAGCTACATTTGCTTTATTACTTGAGGTAACGAATCAAGTAGGGCGGCACAACCAATCCGTCCATCAAGGAGATTGGCAAAACAGTCCCGATTTCTCTTATTGGCAAACGCCACTGACTGAAATTGCCAACAAGACGATCGGTTTGATCGGCTATGGTGCGATTGCTCAGGCAGTCGCTGAAATTGCTCATGCGTTTCAAATGAAGGTCATCTATTACAATCATCGACCAAAAACGCCGCAGGCTGAATGGGCAGAACAAGTTTCGTTGGAGAGACTCTTTCAACAAGCAGATGTGATCAGTCTCCATGTACCGCAATTTCCCGATACTGAAAGGATGATTGACGCCCGTGCATTGTCTCAAATGAAAAAGGATGTTATCTTGATCAACACTGCTCGCGGTGGATTACTAGATGAACAAGCGGTAGCAGAAGCGTTGTCAGCTGGACAAGTTGCTGCTCTGGCAGCTGATGTTGTTTCGAAAGAACCAATCACGGCTGACAATCCATTGTTGCATGCGCCTAACTGCTATTTGACGCCGCATATTGCGTGGGCACCATTAGAGACCCGGCAACGATTGCTAGCTATCGCTGTCTCAAATTATAAGCATTTCTTAGAGAATCAACCAGTCAACGTAGTATCTGAGTAGTGACGAGTATATTGCCGACAATTGGTACTCCAGGTTGATTCTTCATCACAAATTTTGAAAAAAACAGCGAATGCTGATTAGAAAGTTTTCTTTTAAAAAGTTTCCCTCAAAGGAGTGGAAACTTTTTTTGTTTGGTCACACTAAAAGTAACGGCGAATGAATAAAACGATCTGCTAGGGGCAAGGAAGTTGAAGGGACACTTTATTTTTTCTTATTGGATTTTATTTGTGTAAAAAATCCCTTGCATTCAACAGGAGAATCGGTATAATTGGAAATAAGTTAGGCATACCTAAAAAATAAATAAACGATACTTTAACATAAATGTAAAGGAGCGCAAACTAAGATCACATTTTCAAAAATTTCCGCCAGCTATGATGGGAAAAATCAAGCTGTCTCTGGAGTATCTTTCTGTGTTGATAAGCCGGCCATTGTAGGGATCATCGGACCGAATGGTGCGGGAAAATCTACCTTCATCAAAGCTGCACTGCAGCTGATCCCTTCTGAAGGACATGTCACATCGAATGGAATGGCACTCAATAAGTTCCAAAAAAAGATAGCCTACGTGGAACAAAAGACTGCAGTCGATTATACATTTCCGATTACAGTAAAAGAAGTGGTGTCATTAGGACTCTATCCGCAGCTTTCTCTGTTTCAACGAATAACGGCCAAAGATTGGCAGAAAGTCGCCGCTGCATTGGAGTCTGTCCAAATGGCTGACTTTGCTGAACGGCAGATCGGCGAACTATCTGGCGGTCAGTTCCAAAGAGTATTGATCGCTCGCACATTACTGCAAGAAGCGGAATTTATTTTTTTAGATGAACCATTTGTAGGAATCGATGCGATGAGTGAAGCAATTATTGTAGGACTTCTGCGTGAATTTCGCCAACAAGGAAAGAAAATTTTTATTGTTCATCATGATTTAGGCAAAGTGACTGAATACTTCGATGAACTAGTGATGATGAATCAGCATTTAATCGCATATGGTCCGACGACGACTGTTTTTACTGAAACAAATTTGAAAGAAACATTCGGCGATACGATCATCGTGAAAGGAGGGGCTTAAGATGATTAGTCAGTTTATTGATGGATTAGTTCATTACCATTTTCTGCAAAATGCCTTGATCACCGCCGTAGCGATCGGTGTTGTTGCAGGGGTGATTGGTTGTTTTATTATTTTGCGGGGAATGTCATTGATGGGAGATGCCATTTCTCACGCCGTACTTCCCGGAGTAGCATTATCCTATATTTTAGGGGTGAACTTTTTTGTCGGAGCAATTTTCTTTGGTGTTCTTGCATCGATCATTATCACCTATATTTCTAACAATAGTTTGATCAAAAGTGATACGGCGATCGGGATCACCTTCAGCTCCTTTTTAGCTTTGGGAGTTATCTTGATTGGCGTAGCTAACAGTTCTACGGATTTGTTTCATATCTTATTCGGAAATGTGCTCGCAGTCCAAGAGGGGGATAAATGGGTCACGATTGCGATTGCTTTACTGGTCATTGCACTGATTATGATCTTCTTTCGGCCATTGCTGATCACTTCTTTTGATCCGATGATGGCAAAAGCTTTTGGAATGAATGTACAGGTATATCATTACTTGTTGATGCTGCTTTTGACATTAGTTTCCGTTACTGCGATGCAAAGTGTCGGTACGATCTTGATTGTAGCTTTGCTGGTTACGCCAGCAGCAACTGCTTATTTATTTACAAAACGCCTTAGCCATATGATGGTGATTGCAGGGATTCTAGGCGGTGCTTCTTCTGTGATTGGGTTATTTATCGGTTATTCCTTTAATATTGCAGCCGGATCAAGCATTGTCCTCACTGCAGCTGTTTTGTTTGTCTTAGGATTTCTCTTTTCACCAAAACAACAAACGAGTCCTGCCAAACGCTGGCTGACCACGGCAATGGTTTCTGCTGCCGCTGTTGCAGGAGGATTCTTGATTTATCAGCAAGCAGAGCAGGCGGCAACCGTTGATGACAAATTAAATGTTGTAGTGACCAATTCGATTTTAGCAGATATGACCAAAAACATCGCCGGGGACAAAATCAATCTCCACAGCATCGTTCCTGTAGGGCGTGACCCTCATGAATATGAACCACTGTCAGAAGATGTCCAAAAAGCCACTGATGCAGACATTCTATTTTATAATGGCTTGAATTTAGAGACGGGCGGCAACGGCTGGTTTACTAAATTAATGAACAACGCCAACAAAAAAGCGGGTGAAGATTATTTTGCCGTCAGTGATGGCGTGGAAGTCCTGTATCTATCGGATGATGCTGATCATACAAAGGCAGATCCTCATGCATGGCTTAATTTGGAAAATGGGATGATCTATGCGCGAAATATCGCCCAACAATTGAGTAAGAAAGATCCTGCAAATCAGGGGGTCTATCAAGAAAACTTGGAACACTATCTGCAGCAGCTTTCCGAATTAGACCAACAAGCGAAAGATAATTTTGCTTCAATTCCTGAAGAAAAGAAATTGATCGTGACAAGTGAAGGCGCCTTTAAGTACTTTTCGAAGGCCTATGGTGTGCCATCCGCTTATATCTGGGAAATCAACACCGAAGAAGAAACGCCTGCTCAGATCAAGAATTTAGTCGACCAATTGCAAGCATCGGCAGTTCCTTCATTGTTTGTCGAGAGTAGCGTTAATACTCGCCCAATGCAAAGCGTGTCTCGGGATTCAGGTATTCCGATCTACGGCACTGTCTTTACAGACTCCATCGCTGAACCTGGACAAGATGGCGATAGTTATTATGCGATGATGAAGTGGAATTTGGAGACGATCTATAACGGATTACGCCAATAACGAAAACAAGCTCTTAAGTATCCTAACTATCCAAATGAAGATAGGAGGATCACTTAAGAGCTTGTTTTAGGCTACAGCATGTTTTTCGGCGGGCACGAGATGATAGTATGTGATTTCTGGCGGCACAGCAAAGCGCGCTGGAATCGCCGTGGTCCCCACACCATTGGACACACTTAGAAGTGTGTTCGCGGCCAAAAGATAGAGACCATCTGTGTATTTGAGGGCGCCTTTCGTTTTCGCACGATAAAAGGGCACACGAATCTGGCCTCCATGGCTGTGACCGGATAGAACGAGATCATAGTCACGAATGTTGTCTACTCGAGAGACATAGTCAGGTTCATGGATCAAGAGAATCTGCCATTCTGCTAAGGTTGGCTCGTAATGGTAGTGGGCGCTTTTGCTCGCACTATCGATCCCTACGATATTCATCGAGGTTTTCTCATCAGAACCAAATACAGATTCATTGTCCAACAAGGTGAAATTGGCGTTTTCATACACTTCATTCACAAAATATTGCCCATCATTCAAATGATCATGATTTCCTAACACAGCGATTTTCCCCATTGGCGCATTCAATTTCTTTAACTTTTCAATGAGGCGGCTGGTTGAACGGTGAGGCCACTTACGGTAATTGTCGATCAAGTCACCCGTGATGATGATCAAATCAGGTTTGTTTAAGATCGTGGAACGGATGATACGATTGATGCGTTGCGGTTTGAACCAACGAGAAAAGTGTAGATCACTGATATGTGCGACTACTACATTCTGTTCATTTTGATAAAGATCATAGGCTTTGGAAATATCAAGGACCGTTTGCTTTTCTTTTTTGATCAAATAATGCCGCTGTTTTAATCGGCGCGGCTCAATAATAAAGGCGTAAAAAAGCAAGCCCACAAGGAAGGAAAAGATAAAAATGAAGGTCAGCATAGCGGGTCTCCTTTTTTGTTTAGCTAACTAATAGCATAGTAGATTCACCCCAAAAAAGCAATCAAACAAAAGACATTCAGTAAAAATTTTTTTCCTTTTTTTTATTGATTTTCAAAAAATAAAAAAACAAATCCACTTTTTCCATTGTTTTTGTTTAACGATGAAAATATCCAGCTTAGATAACAAGAGCAGCAGTCAAGCACATCTTAAATAATAGGCGAAGGGCTCCTGCATTGCAGAAGCCCTTTGTAGGAAGTCTAAGTGTTCATAACCGCGTCCTTTTCCACTAGGCATGGATCTTAAATGTTGGCAAATCAGTTTCAATGTCAGCGTGGAATCAAGCTTTAGGTTCCGCAAAAATCATTTGTTTCGCAGTCGTTGTAATCGGCGTCCTTTCTTTGAAGGAATCAATGCAGTCAAACAATCATAAGGAGTGGTGATCAGTCGCCAAGCAACTGCTTTACTAGAGGCAAACTGATAATTTCGCTTAAACAAAAGATGCCCGCTGATCAAGGCAAAAATAACCGCTGCAATCATGATCCATTGATCATCGAATGTTGTAAAATGATGAATCGCTGTGATCAAGAAAGGGTAGCTGTAAAAGTACACGGCTGTAAAAATAAAGGTCAAGTTTCTTGTCAACTGCCTGAGAGTGAGCAGAAAGAAAAGCGCTGAAAGCAACAAACCAAGAGGAGGAAAGAGTGTCACTAGAAACGAATAGACAACTCCCCAGAGAATCATTCCAGGACCTTTGACTAGTGCTGCAATGACAAAAACAAATAAAAGAAATAAGAGCTGTTGGGTAAATGTGGCTACAGTCACTAAACTAAATAGAATCAGTAAGAACCAGTGAGAAAATGTCGCTGTTTGATCTTTGGCAATCGGCTTTTGCTGCAATTTAAGCCAGTTAGCAAAACTTGGGAAATCTTTTTGGAAGTTTTGTTGAAAATCCCCGTTAAATTGTTGATGAGCATTTTGCTGACGATAATAGTGATAGCGTTGCCGTAAAGTACATTTTGTAAATGGTTTTGATTTTTCCATCTTTTCACCTCCGAATCTGATGGATCATAGGTCTATTATAATCGACTGGCTTTTTTTCTCCCTCCACCTTTGGGCTGATTTTTCTTGATTGCTGAAAACTTTCTTTAGCAAATGAAAAAACAAGAAGGATTCGTTTCTTAAAGCCGCAAAATATGCTAGAGTATAGAGGAAACAAGGAGGAAGTTTTATGATTTTTGATTCACATACGCATTTAAATGCAGAACAATTTAATGAAGAGATTCCCGAAACGATTGCCAGAGCTCACGAGCTAGGAGTAACGAAAATGGCAGTTGTCGGATTTGATCAACCTACGATTGAAAAGTCATTGGCATTAAGTCAAGAATATGATGGGATATACAGTATCATTGGATGGCATCCAACAGAAGCGGGATCTTACACAAAAGAGATTGAGGCATTCATCCAAGAGCGCCTGACACAACCCAAAGTTGTAGCTTTAGGAGAAATTGGATTGGACTATCATTGGATGGAAGATCCAAAAGAGGTACAATCGGCTGTCTTTCGTCGGCAAATCGCGATCGCTAAAGAGATGCATTTACCTATCAGTATTCATACCCGAGAAGCGATCGAAGACACGTACCAGATTTTAAAAGAAGAAAAAATCACTGATATCGGCGGCATCATGCATAGTTTCAGTGGTGATGGCGAATGGGCAAAGCGCTTTTTGGATTTAGGTATGCACATTTCATTTAGTGGTGTAGTGACCTTCAAAAAGGCGTTGGATGTCCAAGAAGCTGCGCAAGTGGTTCCGATCGATCGTCTATTAGTGGAAACTGATGCACCTTATCTTGCACCAATGCCTTACCGAGGAAAACGCAATGAACCAGGGTATACCCGCTATGTAGTCGAAAAAATCGCGGAACTGCGTCAGATGTCTTTTGAGGAAGTCGCCAAGCAAACGTATATCAATGCTGAGAAGTTGTTCAACCTTTATGAAGGATAGATGGAGAATCGAAGAGATCATTGTCGTCGAAGGGAAAGACGATACGCGCCGATTGCAAGAAGTGTTTGATGTCGATACGATTGAAACGATCGGATCAGCGATTGACGAAACCATCTTAAGTCAAATTGAACATGCCCAAGAGACTCGTGGCGTGATCGTTTTTACAGACCCTGATTTTTCAGGTGAAAAAATTCGTAAAATCATAATGGAAGCTGTCCCGGCTGCCCAACATGCCTTTTTGCCTCGAGGCCAAGCTGCACCAAAGAAAAAGGGCAGTTTAGGAGTGGAACACGCTAGTGATGAAGCGCTTAGAGAAGCACTTCGCAAAGTCGTCACGCCAGTCAGTCAGCAAGATGAAGACGAGAGTGAGAAAATTTCTCGTCAAGTTTTAGCAAGCTATGGGCTGATTGCTGGTGAGCAAGCACGAGCAAAACGGGAAAAACTCGGAGATGTTTTACGAATCGGTTATACGAATGCCAAACAGTTGGAAAAACGTCTTGCCATGTTTCGTATTACTGAAACAGAATTGGCTGAAGCAATGAAGATAGTGGAGGAAGAATTGTGAAAGAACAAAGGGATATTGCAACCCCATCAAGAACGAAAGAAATATTAGCAAAACATGGCTTTACCTTCAAAAAGAGCCTGGGGCAGAATTTCTTGACTGAATCTAATATTTTGCGCAAAATCGTTGCGACTGCTGCAATCGATGATCAAACAAATGTGATAGAAGTCGGACCGGGGATCGGCGCTCTGACCGAGCAATTGGCGAAACATGCGCGTCAAGTCCTGGCTTTTGAGATTGATGACCGTTTGATTCCAGTTTTACAAGATACATTGGCTCCTTATTCGAACATTCAAGTGATTCATCAAGATGTTTTACAAGCAGACTTGTCTACAATGATCAGAGAAGCTTTTACCGATGAACGGCCAATCAAAGTCGTAGCGAATCTTCCTTACTATATTACGACGCCGATCATGATGCATTTCTTAGAATCACAGGCACCAATCCAAGAAATGGTTGTCATGATGCAAAAAGAAGTGGCTGACCGTATTTCAGCTGTTCCAGGAACGAAAGCGTATGGCTCTTTATCGATCGCTGTCCAATACTACATGGAAGCAGAGCTTGCTTTTATTGTCCCTAAGACGGTTTTTGTGCCCCAACCAAATGTGGATTCCGCAATCTTGAAGCTGACTCGTCGTGCAACTCCTGCGGTTGAAGTAACAGATGAAAAAGAATTCTTCAAGTTGACGAAGGCAGCCTTCCAATTACGACGGAAAACGTTGTGGAATAACCTGCAGAATTCCTATGGAAAAGATGAAAAAACGAAAGAATGGCTTAAAGCGAGTTTAGCTGCCAGTGAAATTGATCCAACTCGTCGCGGAGAGACATTGTCATTAGCAGAATTCGCACGTTTGAGCAATGAAATGCTGACGCACAAAAAGGGACTTGAAATAAATGAATAATGAAACAGCAGGGGCTGTGGCATAAGTGAGGCAACAAACTGAATATCTGAAGGAAAGGGGAAAGGACCTATTCCAACCGTATCGTTGGTTCAAGGGGCACTTTTAACAGCATTCGCTACCTTATCTCCTTCAGGTATTTTTGTCTGTTCATACTTAGGTCATCGTCCTGTTTTTTTGTGTCTTGACACCTTGGTGTTTTCAAGCTACAATGAGCGAGATAAATGTGTCAAGACACATTGAAGGAGGAATTATTCATGAAGAAACATTCAGTACGTCATTTAACGATTGCAGCACTTTTGATTGGTATGGGAATCGTTATTCCAATGGTGATGCCCAAGATCGTCATCGGGCCGGCTTCCTTTACTTTAGCTAGCCATGTGCCATTGTTTGTGGCGATGTTCTTTTCACCAGGGATGGCGATAGCAGTAGCTTTAGGTACCACATTTGGCTTTTTTATCACATTACCGCCGATCATTGCTTTGCGGGCATTGTCGCACGTTGTTTTTGCCGTGATCGGGGCATTTTATTTACAAAAAAATCCAAGTATTTTATTAAAGAACGGCAAGCCAACATTATTCAATGCTCGTTTTCAAGCCTTTAATCTTGTGATTGGCCTTATCCATTCTATTGTGGAAATGCTTGTTGTAGCTGTTTTCTATTTTACCGGCAATGTACCAGGCACCGCGTTTGATGGCAATTTTTACTACTTCTTGTTTGTCTTGATGGGTATCGGTGGCTTGATCCATAGTTTGATAGATTATAACTTAGCCTATTTTGTTGCCGGGGCACTAAGCAAACAGTTCGATATTCGTTCCTTTTCAAGCGCAAAAAAACTATTACTAGGAAAAAAGAAACAAGTCCTTTCTTAGAATTAGACAACAAATACAAAGCGTAATGGTAAATGCTAAGGGAACTTTCTCCATGTTCTCTTAGCTTCTTTTTATGCTCATTTAGGGATGGTCTAAATCATTGGATTCAACGCTTTGAGAAGCATTGTTTTCCTAAATTATGGTTCTAAAACATAAATTCTTTTCGTTCCTTTGACATTCAAGGTATAATAGTCAAAGAAGAAAGGAGTAAACTGATGAAAAAGAAAAGCATTCGTTTGCTTTTAGGTCTGCTCACCTTTAGTTTGTTCTTTATCTTGCTTTTCTATGATAAAGCTGGAGCAACTCCTTATGTGAAGAAGCAAGAACAAGCGGCACAATCGGTGACTTCGATATCAGGACTGGATCTGACTGCAGAAAAAGAAGAGCCCGTGATTCGATTAGATGTACCATTGGAAAGCCAATTTGATCCAGAATATTTAGGGAATGGCTGTGAAGTCACTGCTTTATCCATGCTGTTGAATTTCTACGGATATGATACAAATAAAAATGAGCTGGCTGCCAAATTAGACTATGTCCCTGTTTACGCAGATGAAACTCATCGAGGAGACCCACGAGAAGGTTTTGTAGGGAATATTTATGGCGGCGATGGAGCAATGGGGGTTGCGGTAGAACCAATCGCCAAAGTTGCGAGCCAGATGGTAGGGGCATCCTATCAAGTGGTAAGTGGTCGAGACAAATCTTTTGATGAGATTATTGAAGTTTTGGAGCAGGGCACGCCTATCTGGATGATTGCTACCCTTGAATT
This sequence comes from Enterococcus sp. AZ091, assembly GCF_051714805.1. NCBI lineage: Bacteria > Bacillati > Bacillota > Bacilli > Lactobacillales > Enterococcaceae > Enterococcus > Enterococcus sp. AZ091. Next base: position 601,799 of record NZ_JBIOSO010000002.1, read on the forward strand.
GCAAGTACCAACCAATGCTGATTTTTTTGAGTGGCCGACGCAATCGGGAATGATCTACGAAACTACATTGATCCATTCCGTTGTTATTACTGGAATAGATGGAGACAAAATGTATGTCAACGATCCTTATGGCTACAAGGATCGTGAAGTTTCACGAGATGATCTGCAAGAAATCTATGAACAAATGGATCAACAATATCTCTATCTTTCAGAGAAATAAGCCAAAGTCTTAAAAGCGGATTGACATTGAATGGAAGAACGATTATAATTCTTAGAAATTACAAATAGAGATGAAACGTTGAAGAGAAGAGTAAGCGCTACGTTGAAGGTACAGAGACTCCGGTTGGTGAAAAAGGAGACATGAGACAGGCGTTGAAGATGAGCTCTGAGTTTTTATTTGGTTCACGCCAAATAGACGGTATGCGCCCGATAACGCGCCAAGTATCATTGGTACTGTTGAGGTGCACGCCTGCAAAGGCAGCACGAATTAGGGTGGTAACACGAGTCAGTCGTCCCTTTTATCGTTAATGTAACGATAAAAGGGACGACTTTTTGCTGTGAATCACTGCGACTGACATGCAAAGCATGGCATGCAAGTCACACTGAACCAACCATGTTCAGAAGCAACGATAGGTGAAACCACGAGAAACGATAATGTAAGAAAAAGTAAATGTTCATAGGAGTCGATTGAAAAAGGAGTGAGAAGATGCCAATCATCATCCCCAAAGAATTACCGGCAGCAGCTATTTTGCAGCACAACATTTTTGCTTTACAACAAGAGCGAGCTATCAAACAAGAAATTCGCCCTTTGAAAATTGCGATCGTCAACTTGATGCCGCAAAAAATCACTACAGAAAATAAATTGTTGCAGCTTTTGTCCCAAAGTCCTTTGCAAATCGAAGTAACATTATTGAAAATGCAGCAACATGAAAGCAAAAATACTAGCTCGACTCATCTAGACAAGTTTTATGTCGCATTTAAGGCAGTCAGTGAGGAACGTTTCGATGCCTTGATCATTACAGGAGCACCAGTCGAAAAAATGCCTTTTGAAATGATTGATTATTGGCAGGAACTTCAGGAAGTCATGGCTTGGAGTCAAACAAATTGCACATCGGTATTGCATATCTGCTGGGGAGCACAAGCTGGGCTGTACTATCATTATGGTATCGAAAAAGTGCTTCATAAGCAAAAACTTTTTGGTATTTTTGAACAGCGAGTGATCGAGGCTCATCCGCTGATACGAGGATTTAATGATTCCTTCATGATGCCCCATTCTCGTTATACGGGGATCAATGAGGCGCAGCTGCCACTTGCACCTCTGAATGTGCTTGTTACAGGAATAGAGACCGGTCCAGCACTCTTAGTTTCCCATGACCATAAAAATAGTTTTCTTTTAGGGCATTTGGAATACTATACAGAAACGTTGAAAGAAGAATATTTGCGAGATAAAGCCAAAGGGCTCAAAACGGCACTCCCCAAAAATTATTTTTCCGACCAGCAAGGAACGGTCATCAATCGCTGGCGAGGGCATGCGTCCTTGTTTTTCAGTAACTGGATCCACGAAACCTACCAGCGCACGCCCTATGATTTACAGATTCTGCCAACGCGTACTGGTTATTATATAGGTAATGAATGGGAGGGCGGACATAGGCGGCAGTGACTTTAGTCAATGTTTTTTTCAGTGAAACAAAAGAGCGCTAGACAAAGAAGGTTGATCTGAAAAGCCCGCTAGTTTTAAATCAGTGACTGCTGTACTCATTTACTGCTACCCTCCCCTCCATCAATGGTCAGGTTTTCCACAGCGAATGATCAAAACAGCTCATTTTGCTTCATTGTTTCACAAAAGGCTATGATTGCTTCATTCTACTCATCAACGAACAATTTGACAGTTAAGGCAACTAGTTTCACTACTATCGTCAGAATCTTGCGACAACGACTTTATCCCGCTTCATTGAGCACACTAAACAAAGAAAGGAAAATACGATTATGACTGTTGATATGACGACTTTTTTAGCACAACTAGGCAATCGTTCGGATCAAGTGACGGGAGCTGTCAGTGCACCAATCTATCTCTCTACCACCTATGCGCATCCTGAATTAGGTCAAAGTACCGGTTATGATTATACACGTACCAAAAACCCGACGAGAGAGCTATTAGAATCCGGACTGGCTACCTTAGAAAATGGCGCTCGAGGAATCGTCACGAGCTCAGGTATGAGTGCGATCGCATTGATTTTTGAACTTTTCCCAAGCGGTAGTGAATTTCTCGTATCAAGAGATTTATATGGGGGTAGTTATCGTTTTTTTGAAGAGTTACAAGCGCGCCAGATTGCTTATTTTCATTATTTCAATACGCTAAACGAACTTGAAGAACAAATCAGTTCAACGATTGCGGCGGTCTTTTTAGAAACTCCGACAAATCCATTGATGACAGAAATCGATGTGTCTGCGGTCGCCGAGATCGCGCATCAAGTCAATGCTTTACTCATCGTTGACAATACTTTTTTGACACCATTGAGACAAAAACCGTTGGAACTAGGCGCAGACCTCGTTCTTCATTCTGGGACCAAGTTCCTGACAGGTCACAATGATATTTTGGCTGGTGTGATCATTGCAAAAGAAGTCTCCCTTGGTGAACGCTTGACCTATCTTGCCAATACCACTGGCCCAACTTTAAGCAGCTTCGACTGTTGGTTGTTCATTCGCAGTTTAAAAACGTTGCCGTTACGGTTTGAAAGACAAGAGCAAAACGCAAAAGAAATCGCTGCGTTTTTAAAACGCCAACCAGCAATCAAAGACGTACTGTATCCTGGTGTAGGAGGTATGATCAGTCTTCGGTTAAAGGAGGCAGTGAAAGTCCGTTCATTTTTGAAGGAACTCTCAATTTTTACATTTGCTGAAAGTTTGGGCGGAGTTGAAAGTCTCATCACTTATCCTACGACGCAGACACATGCAGATATCCCTAAAGAGTTACGGGAGTCCTATGGTTTGACGCCGGATCTCTTGCGGCTCTCTATTGGGATCGAGAATAGTCAGGACTTGATTGCGGATCTTACGCAGGCATTGTCTTACATCTAAAAAAACCCCTTTTTGCGAGTACTATAGAAAGATATAGCGCAAGGCTTTACTAGAGTTTCTTTATTGACAGTTTTTGGTGTATAAGATAAAGTTACACTACATATGAATAGTTAGTCCGATGATCAACTGACTACAGCAGAAAATGTAAAGTTGTAGTTAAGTACTAAGTATTCTATCCAGTCATTGCGTCTATTTGCGACAATCACAAGAAAGGGATCGTTGCTTCTGTAGGCTTCGCTCAAAGGGGGAAAAAGGGGAAGAAAAAAATGAAAATAAGCTGGAAAAAATGGGTTAGCGTATTTTTAGGCGTATTGGTTTTTGCTTTGGCAGGCTGCAGCAAACCTGCCTCAGAGGCAACTACAGTAAAGCTTGGGGTTGTTGGAGAGCAAAATGAAGCTTGGGAATATGTTCAGGAACAATTGTTGGAAAAAGAGCAAATCAATCTACAGCTCGTTAAATTTACTGATTATCGTCAGCCCATCCTGGCACTAGAGGACGGTTCGATTGATCTGCACGCAGCCTTGACAGAGATTTTTATGGATAATGTCAATCAGGAAAGCGGATATTCCAATACAACGATTGCTTATACCACACTCAATCCACTGGGGATTTATTCAGACAAAATCAAAGACATTGCTGAATTGGCTGATGGTGCTACTGTCGCGTTACCAAATGACGTTTCAAATGAGAGCCGCGCATTATTGTTGCTGCAGACGGCCGGGGTGATCACATTGGATCAATCAAAAGGTCTGTTGCCAACGACGAATGATATCACCGATAACCCGAAGCAGCTGACGTTCAAGTTGCTGGATGCCAATCAGACCGCGCGAGCAATAACGGATGTCGATATTTCATTGATTAACAATGGGATGGCTGTTGATGCCGGATTTGTGCCAACAGAAGATGCGATTTTCTTAGAGCCTGTCGCAGATTCGTCCAAACCTTATTACAATGTGATCGCGGCCCGAGCGGAGGAAAAAGAAAATCAGACGTATCAGACGATCATTGAGTATTATCAAACAGATGAAGTCAAAGAAATCATTGATAAAGTAACAAAAAAATCAAGTATACCTGTATGGTAAGAAAGTAGGAGAACGATGAAAAATTGGAAAAAAAGATTGATTGGGACAGCGATTATCAGTATAGGTTTATTCTTAGCTGCGTGCTCCTCATCCAGTACACAAGATTCAACAACAAAAACTTCAACTCAAGCAGGAGATAAAGACACGTTCACTTATGCGATCAGCGGTGATCCAACGTCAACGAATCCAATCAATACGAGTGACCGTTGGGGGCTGACTGTCACTAACATGATCTATTCTCCTTTAGTGATTGTTGAAGCGGATGGAACAACCCAAAATGCACTAGCAGATTCCGTTGAGCCAGCTGAGGATGGCTTGTCCTTGACGGTTCATTTGAAAAAAGATGTGAAATGGTCAGATGGCGAAGCCTTTACCGCAGAGGATGTTGTTTTTACTTATGAACAAAAAGTGAAAAAAGAAAACGGCAATGCAGATGCGTTATGGGTAGATGGAAAACCGGTCAGCATTGAAAAAGTTGATGATTATACAGTGAAGTTTGTGTTACCTTCTGCAAGTGCAGCAGCATTAAATAATATCGCAACTGAAACGTATATCATTCCTGAACATATTTATAAAGATGTGACTGATTTTTCTGTTAGCGAATTGCCTGAAACCCCCGTAGGAACAGGGCCTTACAAATTAAAGGAATACAAGCGCGGCGAATATTTTACTTTTGAAGCCAATGAAAACTATTACGGCGGCGAAGCAGCAATCAAAAATGTGACGTTGCGGATCATTGAAAGTACTGATACGGCTAAAGTCGCTTTACAAAAAGGCGAAGTAGATGCGGCAGTTGTCTTGCCTTCTGATATTGAAGATTTGGATGAATCAATGATCTCAGTATATCCGTATACTGAAAATCGGGTTGGTTATCTAGGATTGAATACTCATTCTGATGCCCTCAAAGATGTCAAAGTAAGACAAGCGGTTCTTTATGCTTTGAACAAAAATGAAATGAATCAGGCAGCGTATTTGAGTGATGAATATTATGATACGCCATATTCTTTCTTGCCACCGAACAATCCTTACGCGACCGAAGACGTGGAAAAATATGAAACAAATGTGGAAAAAGCCAAAGAACTTTTGCAAGAAGCGGGTGTATCCAATCTCCAACTGAATCTAGCATTTACTTCAACGGATCCTGCACAAACGATTCAGGCAACATTGATTCAACAACAATTACAGCAAGCAGGTATCAACGTTTCATTGGAAGGCGGCGATGGAACAGCGATCTTTACAGAATTGAAAAAAGCCGGTTCGACAAAATACAATTTATTTTTAGGCGGCTATATCATGGGAAATGACCCAGATCTTTATGGTATGCTTTTCAAAACGGATGGCAGCTCAAATTATTTCCAAACACAGAACAAAACTACCGATGATTTGTTTGCTAAAGCAGCGGTTGAGTTAGATGAAACAAAACGGAAAGAGTTATATGACCAGCTGCAACAAGCCATTGCCGATGATGCTCGAATCTATCCTATCGTAGATAATAAAAAGATTTTAGCCGTCAACAATCGCATTGCCAATGTAGAAGAAGCTGGCTTGATTCCAATCTACACATTTGAAGATATGTCAAAATTGACGATCAAGTAACATGAATGGTTGTGACAGAAGTCAAAGAAAGACGGAAAACATAGACGGATTCGCCTTCTTTAAAGTTGGCGGATCTGCACCAAGAAGTTGGGCTGTGCCCTAAGTAACATCCAGATGAAAATGCCTGAAATGGTTGAGATAGAGGTAGACGCTGAAGGTACAACCGCTCTTGTATGACAGGAGCCATCTCAAGTTTCTTCGGATATCAGTTGGATGAAATACTTAGGTTCTTGCTCCTCTGGTGCATGCGATTTGTTATCTGTCTAGCTGCCTTCTGTCATGATTTTTTTTGAGAGAAAGAAGGGAAACCATGTTCCGATATATTATGAAGCGAGTATTGCAGGCTATTCCTCTGCTATTCGTTATTTCATTCATCGTTTTTTCACTGATTCATATCGCACCTTATGATGTGATCGATTCAATCACAACGCCAAATATGACACAAGAGCAAATTGATCTGTTGCGGCAACGCTATGGATTGGATCAACCATTTCTAGTGCAATACTTTCTATGGATCAAAAACATCCTTACAGGGAACTTGGGATTTTCATTAGTATCCCAGAACAGTATCGCTCAAGAATTAGCGGTCAGAATCCCTAATACGATTCGACTGGTTCTGCCAGCGTATCTGACTGCATTGTTGTTAGCAATTTTACTCGGACTGTTGGCGGCAGCAAACAAGGGAAAAGTATGGGATCGTCTGATCGACGGTATTGCTTCTTTAGGAATCGCGGTGCCTACATTCTGGTTTGCAATGATTTTGATTTATCTTTTTGGGTATCGGCTGAATCTGTTTCCTATCATTGGGATGTATACTGTTGGAAAAGAAGGAGATTTCAACGATTTTCTGCAACATTTTATTTTGCCTTATGCAACACTGACGGTCGCTTTTTTCCCAGAATTAACTCGGTACATTCGCGCCTCAGCTACGCAACAAGTATCAGAAGATTATGTCGTTGTACAGCAGGCATTTCACGCTACGAAATGGCAGATTTTTAGCCGTCATATCAGTCGCAATGTGTTGATCCCGATCGTGACGCAAATTGGTTTGGCACTGCCAATGCTGGTCACAGGAGCAATCATTACAGAAACCATCTATGGCTGGCCAGGGGTCGGTCCTTATTTGATGAGTGCTACGAAAAGTTTGGACTATCCCGTGATCATGGCAATCATGTTGCTGTCAGCGACCTTAGTTATTTTAGGCAATCTATTGGCGGATGTTCTTTATTCGATTGTTGATCCAAGAATACGTAAAGGAGGGAATCGTTCATGAAACGATTGAAGAAAATCAGAAAGGCGATTTTCTCTTCTCCAGTTTACGCCTTTTCTTTTATCTTTTTGACGTTGCTGATTTTGTTGTCATTAGCGGCACCTTTGATTCCAATCGATCCGAATGCGACGGATGTCAGCAATATGTCCCAAGCACCTAGCTGGGCCCATCTGTTCGGAACGGATGAAGTTGGACGAGACTATTTCATTCGAGTTGTCTACGGCGGTCGGGTCTCGTTATTAGTGGGAGTACTAGCGATGATTACAGCGACATTGATCGGCACGATGGTCGGTTTAGCTGCTGGATACTTTGGTGGTTGGGTGGACAGTCTTTTGATGCGTCTTGTTGATGTCTTGTCTTCCATTCCTTGGTTGGTATTAGTGATTGTTTTAAGTGTCTTTCTGCGTCCGGGATTGACGACGATCATTATTGTAATTGGCGGCTTTTCGTGGATGAATATCGCTCGTCTGATTCGGGGAGAAACACTTGCTGCGAAAGAAAGAGAATATGTTGTCTATGGTAAGTTTATTGGTCGGACATCCTTTAGTATTATTTTCCGCCATATTTTTCCAGCAGTTTTACCTACGCTGATCGTGGCAGCTTCTGCCAGCATCTCAGGAGCGATCATGACAGAATCTGCGTTGAGTTTTTTGGGAATGGGAATCCAACAGCCAATGGCTTCTTGGGGGAGTTTGCTGCAAAATGCCCAAAGCAGTTTGCAACGAGCCCCTTATATGGCAATTCTGCCCGGCTTATTCGTGATCTTTACCATCTATTCATTTAATAATCTGGGGGACATGATCAAACGTGTCTTGCAGCGGGAGGTGTAGCAAGCATGACAGAGCCATTACTGACGGTGAAAAACTTAAATGTGTTTTTTCATAGAAAACAAGGAAATCAGCAGCTGCTGAAAGAAATCGACCTAGTCATTCCTAAAGGACAAGTCGTGGGGATCGTCGGTGAATCAGGCAGTGGCAAGAGTATGACGATGAAAAGCGTGATGGGGATCTTACCAGAAAATATCTCCGACTCCTTTGACTCGTTTGTTTTTGAAGGCCAACCAGTTGTTGATCGCAGCAAATTACCGCTAGCCATGATTTTTCAAGATCCAATGACATCATTGAACCCTTTGCGAACCATCGGGTATCACTTGATTGAAGTCATTCGCAGACATCAGAAAATGTCAAAAAAAGCTGCGCAAACAATTGCCATTGCAGAGTTGAACAAGGTAGGGATCCCCCTTCCTGAACAGCGGATGAAGCAGTATCCCCATGAATTATCAGGGGGGATGCGGCAGCGGGTCATGATCGCTATGGCACTGTTGGCACAGCCGAAGTTGCTGATTGCAGATGAACCAACGACTGCATTAGATGTAACGATTCAAGCTCAGATCTTGGCATTGATCAAGCAATTGCAGCGAGCAGAGAACCTTTCGGTCGTTCTGGTGACCCATGATTTTGGGGTTGTCGCTGGCATGTGTGATTTTATCAAGGTGATGTACCAAGGAAGAGTGGTAGAGGAAGGAACTACTGAAGAAATTTTCTATCAACCTCAGCATCTCTATACGAAGCAACTGCTCGAGGCCGCCCACTTAGGGGATAAAGAAGAAACAGTTGTCTTTGACTATCAGGAAGAACTTCCTGATGTGTTACACGTTCAGGAAATCTCTGAGACGCATCGTGTTTGGGAAGGAGGGGCAAGCAATTGAAGGAATTGATACGAGTCGAAGAGGCCAGCAAAACGTTTCGAAGCAAAAACTGGCGTGGGGTAGTGACAGAAGTGCGCGCAGTAGAGAATGTTAGTTTGACGATCCATCGGGGCGAAACTCTAGGCCTTGTAGGAGAATCAGGCAGTGGTAAAACAACATTAGGCCGTAGTATTTTGAATCTGGAAACTTTATCTGCAGGCAAAGTCTTTTTTGAGGGACAAGAGCTGGCAAGTTTGTCACCAGAGGAACAAAAGAAACGCTATCAGCAGATGCAAGTAATTTTTCAAGATCCTTATTCTGCGTTGAATCCACGAATGACTGCTTTGGAGTTAGTGATGGAGCCTTTACTGAAAGAAACGAAAGACGCTGCACGAGCAAAGGCTAAAGAGATACTTGCGATCGTTGGAATCAAAGGAGAGGACATCCATAAATTTCCTCGGAATTTCAGTGGTGGACAACGTCAACGGATCGGGATTGCTCGAGCAGTCGTTAATCGACCAGCCTTTGTCTTGTGTGATGAACCAACTTCTGCATTAGATGTGTCGATTCAAGCGCAGATCATTCAATTACTTCTAAAGCTGCAAAAAGAATTTTCATTGTCCTATTTATTTATTTCCCATGATTTGTCCGTGATCCGTCATATCAGTGACCGCACCGCAGTCATGTATCAAGGAAAATTGGTTGAATTGGCGCCAACAAAACGACTCTTTGAAAGCCCTCAGCATCCTTATACAAAGAAACTATTGGCAGCAGCACCAATCGCTGATCCAATTCTGGCTCGAGCAGCAATGGATCAGAAAGACATCCAAGAAACGATCACTTTAAGTCCTCTTTTTGAATGGATAGAAGTAGAAAAAGAACATTATGTAAGGAGAGAAAAAAATGACAGTTGAAACCTTAACACTGGTTCAAGGAAAAGATAAATTAGAATTACCACAGCAAAATGGCAACTGGGTCTTGGCTCGAGAACTAGGATACTCACCGGTTCAGATACTTGTAACTGCAGCCGCAGCTTGTGGCGGTTATGTGTATACTTCTGTTTTGGAAAATTCTCATGTGCCTGCTGAGATTGAAAAAATCGAAGTCAGTTATACGAGAGATTCTACGAAGAAAGCAGAGCCGATCTCTTCGATCCAGATCGATTTTTATGCGCGGATTTCAGCGGAATATCAAGAAAAAGCCATTCGCTGTCTCAAACTCGTTTCTCCGAATTGTCCAGTCATCCAATCATTAGAGCCAACGATCACGGTAGCAGAAACAGTTCATTTCATTTAATTCAAACAACACAAAACACGTTAAACAAAAAGGCAGCTAGTCAAAAGAAATTCGACTAGCTGCCTTTTTTAATAAATAATATTTTCGCGAATTGACCCGATATCTAAAACCAATAGTTTCCGGTCTTGAGTCTTGATAGCACCGCTTTCTCTCAACCGCTGCATCATTCGATTGACACTACTTGCTGAAGTGATACCGCAAAAGCGGGCGATTTCCTCATTGGTTACCTCAAAATCAATCAAGGTTCCTTCACCCACTGGTACCCCAAAGGTTTCGTATAATTCATTCAATTGTGTACAGACCGCACCAAATTTGCCATTCATCAGCATTTGCTGCATTTTTTTCATGGAGTACATTAGATTTTTGCGATAGTACTCTTTGACATAATCTTGTAACGCCCGATTTTGATTGACATCTGTCCAGAATTGATCGCGCACGATCTTATATAATTCGGCTTCTTCTGACTCGACACGCACATTGAAGGGCGCTTCGACTTCTTGTGAAGATTCATCTTTAAAAAGAGAAACAATATCGAAATCATTCATATAGCGCAAATTGAATTCACGCCCCTCATGAGTGACGACACTTGTCTTGATGATCCCTTTTTTCAAAATATAGACATAACGATCAGGGATTCCTTCATACGTCAAATAACTTCTTTTTTTACGTATGACTACTGGAATATTATTTTGTTCTAAATAGTCCATTAATAGCTGTTTTACCAAACAAAGCACTCCTCTTATTCCTATAGTGTTTCCTTTTCAATGAACAGTCACATTCGCCAAATCTGGGTGAATATTCTTTTTTAATTAAAGAACATTCTAACTCAAAAAGCAATAACAAATGTTAATGTATTATGTTTTTGCGTTTTTTCAGCAACAAAAGCGAATTTGCGCTCTTGAAATATCAGGTATAGTTAGACCTGTCATCTGAGAAAGAGGATGATGAAACAAAGAAACAATAAAAAAGGAGCAAAACACAACATGTCAGAACAGGAGCAACAAACAGAAAAACTATGGAACAAAGGTTTTATTACTATTACATTGATTAATTTTATTGTTTTTCTGGTCTATTATTGTTTTGTCGTCATCACGGCAAAGTTTGCTACGCAAGAATTAGGGGCTTCCGCTGCACAAGCTGGGTTTGCAGCAGGGATCTATATTATAGGAACATTGATTGCCCGCTTGTATATTGGTAAGGTATTGGAGCTAGTTGGACGAAAAGCCATCTTACGTTGGGGAATGATTTTTTATGTCATAACTACGGCGGCTTATTTGATTTCATCGAATATCATGATTTTGGATGGTGTCCGTTTCTTGAATGGTTTCGCCTATGGAGCAGTGTCTACAGCGGCAAATGCAATTGTTACGGCGTACATCCCCTCTTCAAAACATGGAGAAGGAATCAACTACTATGGATTAAGCACGAGTTTAGCAGCTGCTGTCGGTCCATTTATCGGAATGCTGCTGTTACCCTCTTTTGGTTTTGATTTTATTATCCTATTAGCAACTGCTCTTTCGATAGTAACAGCCATTGCTTGTTTCGCTTTCCCAGTGAAAAATATTTCCTTAACACCAGAACACCGAGCAGAACTAAAGAAATGGTCATTCAGCAGTTTTGTTGAGCCAAAAGTCTTGTTTATTTCAGGTCTGGCCTTTTTGATTGGGTTGTCTTATTCCAGTGTATTAGGTTTCCTTTCTATTTATGCCGGAAATCTTGGCCTAGAAACCGCAGGCGCATTCTTCTTTGTTGTTTATGCATTATCCGTAACCTTCACTCGACCAATGACAGGTCGCTTGTTTGATCGTCGTGGTGCAGATGCAGTGATGTATCCAAGTTTTATCTTCTTGACATTAGGATTGTTCTTGTTGAGTATTACAGGCAATAGCTTGATGCTGTTGATTTCTGGCTGTTTTGTTGGACTTGGCTATGGTACATTCATGTCTAATGGACAAGCCGTATGTCTAAAAGAAGTCGATTCTCATCGGATCGGTGTTGCACTTTCTACTTATTTCATTGGTCTAGACTTAGGATTAGGTGTCGGTCCTTATGCATTAGGTAGCTTAAACGGGATGTTTAATTATTCTCAAATCTATATCATTTGCGGAGTGATTCCAGTCGTTGTTATTGTACTGTACAAATTCTTTTATAAAACCAAAAAAGTCGTCGAAAGCGCCGCTATTTCAGAACGTTCGAGAGAAGAATAAAGACAAGGAGTGTAGGAATAATGGACAGCAATCAATTGATTTTAGAAGCACTGAAAAATTTGGTAAACAATGTCAATGAATTGAACAAAGAAATCCATTCGATGGAAGAAGTAAATCAACGTTTGACGATCGAGCAAGTTGAGATTGCTCACGAATTGAAAAACATCAAGCGTGTGTTGATCAACGATAATATCATTGGCTGATCAACGTTAATCAAAGTGGCAGAGCAGTAGTATTGGGTTTCACTACTGCTCTGCCTTAATTTTTGCCCAAGATACGGCAAAAAAACGAACGATTCTTAAAAAACAGCTGTCATTAAAGGGACTAAAATTGAAGACCACTAGAATCTGTGCTATAGTTTGTCTGGGTAGAGATACCTAAATAAATCAGAGTAGGAAATAAAGCGTTAAGTGCCGAAAGGATGGGATGTTGCCTTTTGGACGAAGAACGATTCGTTCGCGGTTTTATTTTCGCATTCGCTGCATGAATTTGTAGCAGCTCTAAAAGGAGATGCTCGTTATGAAAAGAAAAGTCGACGCACACATGATCGCGGTCATGGGGCTTTTGATTGCCCTGATGGTGGTCTTGTCGCAAATCTTGGGGTTTGAAACAGCCTATTTGAAACTCACCTTCACTTTTGTTCCTGAGTTGATTATGGGGATGCTTTTTGGGCCATTCTGGACTGCTGTAGGGGCTTCGGTCGCTGATATAGCAGGAATGATTTTATTCCCTAAATCCGCTTATTTCTTCGGATTTACGATCAATGCATTCGTAGGTGGGTTGATCTACGGTTACTTTTTTTATAGAAAGGAAGTAACTTGGAAACGGGCAGCAACAGTGGTCTTGCTGAATACCCTTCTGATCACATTGATTTTGACACCGATCTGGTTGGCAATGATGCTGAATATTCCATTAACAAGCTGGGCAATTTGGTCGGCTCGATTGATGAAAGCTGTTATCATGTTTCCTATTCAGACAGTTTTGATCTACTTTGTTGGGCGCGCAGTGCCTTATAAACGCTTGACTCGGCGTTTTACCTAATCATTTTAGCAAAAAAAAAAGAATAAAAAACAAACATCCATTAAAGCGAACAGTACACTTAAGTGTGTCGTGTTCGCTTTTTTTACCTTAAAAGGCATGCTAAAATAGGCTGATGTAAAACAAGACGAGGAATTGATGAACTGGAGGAATTTATGAATAAAAAAGGAATCCTTATGGGTGGCTTTATTTTGCTTCTGTTGCTCATTATAGGAGGAATGAAGTGGCTGATGGACCAACAGTCAAATGGGGAAGAACCGACAAACGCTTCACAAACAACGTCAACAAGTTCTCTAAGTACCGAGTCGAGTATTCCCGAACAATCAACTGAGGAGGAAACGACGATTGATAAGCGGATTGACCAAATGAGTCTAGAAGAAAAAGTCGGGCAACTATTTTTTGTACGAGTGCCTGAAATCAATCAAGTCGAAGATATACAAACCTATCATTTAGGCGGCTATGTCTTATTCGGACGTGATACGGAGAATGAGACAGCTGAGACGTTGAAGCAAAAGATTGCTGATTATCAGCAAGCCAGTTCCATACCTTTGCTGATCGGAATGGACGAAGAAGGGGGAACTGTCACTCGAATCAGTCGCAACCCTGCATTGGTACAAACACCATTTTTATCCCCTCAGCAACTTTACCAACAAGGGGGCTGGCAAGCAATTGAAGAAGATACTGCTCAAAAGGCAGCTATTTTCCACGAATATGGCATTTCTACCGGTCTGTTTCCGGTCGCCGATGTATCCACTGACCCTAATTCATTTATCTATGATCGGACCATAGGTTTAGATGCAGCAGGAACCAGTGAATTTGTTCGTAGAAACATTGCCGTTTTAAAAGAGAATCGGATTGGTTCGACATTGAAGCATTTTCCGGGTTACGGCAATAACCGTGATTCACATGTAGAGATCGTTACCGATGATCGTCCGTTAGAAGAGTTGGAAACGAATGATTTCTTACCTTTTGAAGCCGGGATCAAAGCAGGAGCTGACAGTATTTTAGTCTCACATAATATTGTCACAAGTATTGATGACAGCGCACCAGCCTCTATCTCGAAGCCTGTCCATGAATTATTGAGGAAGCAGCTGGGGTTCAAAGGAGTAATCATGACGGATGACATGGATATGGCGGGTCTAGCTGACTTTATTTCTCAATCAGAAGCAGGGCTGAGAGCATTAGAAGCAGGGAACGATTTAGTGATGTCATCTACCTATCAGCAACAGATCCCAGTGATTGTGGATGCTGTCAGAAGTGGTAATTATCCGGAAGCAGCCATCGATGCTTCCGTCAAACGAGTGCTTGAATGGAAAGCTTCCATTGGGTTAATCAATTAAAGAAAACGATCTGAAAGACACTCTTTTCTGCTAACAAGTATTGGCGCAGAAAGAAGACTTTCAGATCGTTTTTTTTTATCCTATACAGATTTTTCCGGCAGCAACATTATAAAAAAGGTTCTTCAGATGGTGCCACTGTCAAAAGGACGTTGGTTGCTAATTCTGATAGTTCAGCAGCGTAGGCAGATTGACCTAAAAAGTGTAGGATCTCAATTGCTTTCGTGATTGTTTGTTTTCCAGTTTCGATTTCACCATGGAAGATCGCGATGATCCCTTCGAAATAGCGGATCATCAATCGAATCCGGTCGTTATCCAATGGAATATTTTTGGTCATATAAAACAAAATTTGTTTAAGATGATCGATCTGATTGCGGTCAATGAAAAGAAAGGCCGCGTTAGTCAACAACTTAGAATAAATATGATAATTGAGACTAAGCAAATTATTATAAAATTCCTGCTTGTTTAGTTGCTCGATTTGAAACAAAATATATTCGTCCGTGAAAAGAAACATTAGATTTGCAAATATGGTAATCTCAAATCTTCCCCAGGTTTCTATTTTGTCGAGGTAGCTCTTTATCGCTGCCTCGATTTTTTCTGTTTCATCGATGGTATGTAGAAAACCCTTTTTCTTTAGGATCAAATAGTACTGGCTATAAAGAAGATAGTAGAAAAAGTCTTGTGTTTCTTGGTAGGTTGTTTTTGACTCGTCAATCAAGATTGCTAGCTGATCATAATCATGTTGGTAATAAGCATTGTGAAATTGTTTCGAGAGTTGCTTCTTTTCATTTAATTGATTGTTTGTCAAATGATACTCAAATTCTTCGAGAGTCACATTCAAGCGATCAAGGTATTTGTAAAGAATATCAAAAGCAATTCGATGACCTTTTTGTTCAAAAGTAGCTAACGTGCTCCGCTCAGATATATCGGCTGCTAACTTTCTTTGGGAAAGATTACGTTCAGTACGTAACTTTTTCAGTAATAGATTGGCTTCCAAAAAAGCACCTCCTAAATGCACCTAGAAAATAGGTGGACGAAAAAATAGTCCAAATCAACTATAGTACTATTTTCCAATTAAACTGAAGGAAAGTCAATTAAAGGAGGAAAAGAAAATGTTTCAATTATTTGGGTTTCCATGGGAAGTTGTTGAAAATATGATCAACATTTTTTCTTTCTTACGCTAAAAGTTCGTTCAGTAAATCTGATCAACATCAGATTTCAGTAACGCAAAAATAGGTGGTTTCTAGTAATAATTTACTATTTGCTCCTCCAAGGTCGTTGACCTCTCCCCAAAGTCCTGCTTAGCAGGCATTCTAGGCTGTCGATCTTAGGAGGAAACAGGAACTTGAAGTAGGAAAAAGCAGGAAAACAGCGATTTCTGCTTTTTCCTATGTTTAAATCAAGAATGATAGACAGAAAACCAGTGGCATTCCAAAAAGGAAGCCACTGGTTTTTTAGTTTATCGAAAAGTCGTTGATTGTCAGATATTCCTCCCATAAAGCGTCAAATAATGGCGACAACTCTTTTAGAGTCTCAGTTTCTTCCATGACATAAGCAGGATACTCAATTGCTGGCAACAATCTATTTGCTGGAACGATGTAATAGTCAAAGTCTTTTTCGTGGTTTCTTACGATATCATAGTCCACAAATTGAATTTGATCCAATAAAAAACTGATTTGCTGAATGGCTGATAAATTCAATGAAGGAATGATTCCCACCTGTAATTTTTGTAAATGATGCTGTTGATAAAACGGATATATGAAAAAAGTCAGATAGTCTAGGACTAGTGATTTGGCTTTTTTGAGCCATTCATAACCAACACGTCGAGTGTATTTTGTCAAAAATGGACGAATCTTTTTCTGTAGATTTGTAAATCCTTTCTTTTGAAAGGATAGATTCAACTCATTTTGAGACCAAAAATCAATCAATAGGCCATTGTTTGCATAAAAAATATACAGAATAATGAAGCTATCTTTTTGAATTTCAGAAAATACTTCTTCATCAAAAGGGATCCCAACGATTTCTGGTAATAATACGTGACTAAAATCAGCCATAAACTCATGAAAAATAGGATCATCTTCTTTGATCTGTTCATAGAAATCACAAAGTAGAGCAGCTCTTTCTGGTGTTGGCTCAGCGAAACGGACTAGAAAGAACAGCATTCCTTTGACATAATTGATCTGATAAGTTACTTGTTTTTCGTCAGTCATAAATGCCGTAAAATAATTTTCTAGAGGATGGTTCATCTTTGAAAATAATTTTTCAAAACCATTGATTGGGTTAAGCAAATAGCCTTGTTCGAATCGAAGTTTGGATACAAATAAAATGACTAAGATCAGTCGTTGGTTAACAGGAGAAAACTTTTGTAATGCTAATTCGTTGATCAAAACCGTTTGATCACTGAAGTCCGTTAAGTAATCCGCTTCTAATGGTGAGTTCTCTAGATAAGTTAAAATTTGAACGTAAAATGAACGGATATTGATTTCATTTCCAGTCAGTTTCAACTGAGAAACATTCAAATGGATTTCTTTTCCCAATAAATAAGTCTTCAGTGGTTTAAGTGCCCGGGTGATCGTTGAATGACTGACAAAATGAACAGTTGAAAAATCATTGATGGTCATTTCCGGGTTCATGATCGATGTAAGTAGAAGTTGGAAAGCAAGGCTTTCCTGAATCAAATACTTCTGATAAAGTGAATAGGAAAGTGGTTCTTCTAATGAACGAACCTTGAAACCTTTTTCACATAACGAAACTTGATAAAGCGCTGAAAACTCTTGTTGCATTTCCTCTATGAGTGGTGCTATCCCGTGATAAGACAAGCCCAGATGCTCGGCGATTTTACTGATATTGATTGGTTGATTGGTATTCTCATTTAAATAAGTCAAAATTGCTAATTTTTTCTTTGCATGATTGGTGAGTAACAGATCTTCAAACATAATCATCCTCCTTTTAAAAATATTATCATAAATATTATTTAATAATGAATCAAAAATGTAAGTTTGAGATGCCAATTTTTGATTAAAAAAGTTCTTCTTTTGTCGTGTTGTGTAATTAAATAATCTCGGTGTAAAATTATCATTGGATTTTATGTGAAGAAAATCGCTATTCAAAAATAGCAGATTTTCTCTTTTTTTTATGCGTTTTTTTAGAGTAAAAGAATCACTATAGAATAATTATTCGGTCTTTAAATATATGTACGTAATTAATAAACGAACGATATAAGAAGATTTTTTGTTTTTAAAATAACACATAATACCTGTTCCTACAAGTTAAAAAACAGTGACAAGTGCGTGTACTTATTTTTATCCATGTGATTTCAGTAAATAGACGATGCTGATCCTTAGGAAATCCTACATGCTGAACTTAGAAAAAGGCGGTACAAAAGCTTTTTGACGATTATTCTTAGAGAACAAGAGAGATGTTAGTTGTGCTTTTTTGTTTACATAGAAATAATCTGAAAAAATTGTTGTCCATTTAGGAGTGAGAATGGTTAGGAGACAATTGAGAATGGCGTGGGTTTCTTCAAAAACGATTTTTTTTATTATCTTTCAAGAAATGGTGACAAAACCTAATAAATATAAGTTGAAAAGCTAGTGCTGATGAATAGAAAAACAAATGTATTTTTACTTCTGGGCGAGGGATAAGTCGTCTTGATTGATAAAAAAACGTAGGGGTGTTAGACTGTTTTTAGAGGAAAAAAAGGAGGACGTAAAATGAAACACGGATTTAGAGATTATTTAGGAGCAAATGAGCGGGAGGCCGGTTTTAACTTATCCTGGGGCTCAATTTTCGCAGGAGTCGTGACGTTTATTGCATTATTCATGACATTTTCATTAATCGGCTCAGCGATCGGCTTTGGAATGGTAGAACCTACTTCAAACAACCCGCTGGATGGTGTGGGAACAGGCTTGATGATTTGGACTGTTGTGACACTGATTCTTTCATTATTCGGCGCAGGATTTGTTTCTGGTGTAGCAGCTAGACGCGTTGGTTTGGTACATGGATTTCTTACTTGGGCAACCAGTATGATCGTTACGATCGTTATGTTATCATATTTAACGATTGGGGCTTTTTCTGTAGTTGGTTCACTATTGGGCAATATCGCTTCAGCTGTCGGAAGTGGCGTAGAGAATGTCGCGTCGGGAACAGCAGATGTCGCATCAAAAGCCTTTGATGAAATTACAGGAAACATGGGAGATATTGATACAGATCAATTGCAAACGGACGTCCGCGACGTATTAAAAGACACTGATGTTCCTGAATTGCAGCCAAACTATTTGCAAGATCAAGTTTCTGATGCAACGAGTGATATTACCGATGCAGGTAAGAAAATCGCTACGGATCCAAATAAAGCAGACGAAATCATCGATGATCTTTCAACAAAATTACAAGATCGGGCAACGAAAATCAGCGATTCCGTTGATGAAGATGCCATTTCAAATGCGGTAGCAAAAAATACCGATCTAAATCAACAAGAAGCACAAGAAGCTACCCAAAATATTGTCAATGGGCTGCAAAAAGCTTCTGACGAAGCACAACAGCAAATTGAAACAGCACAACAAAATCTTGAACAAGCAAAACAAGATATCGATCAAGCAGTCAAAGATGCGCGTAAAAAAGCTGATGAAGTAAGTGATGCAACTGCTAAAGCATCAATTTGGGGCTTTGTAGCAATGGTCTTAGGACTAGTTCTAACATCGATCGGCGGCATGGTCGGAGCGAACTTAGTCAAAACTGCCGATCATGAAAATCGGATCTAAAGGAAAAAGACAAGCACGAAAATAGTAGTGAGTGACCAATCATCGATGCAGTATCTCCATGGGAGACGGATCATTGATGGTTGGTTTTTGTATCAACAAGTCATTGCCTCCAATGGTGAAAACTTAAACAATTACTATCAAAATATATCCAACCATAAGCCCTCTGAAGAAGCTGTTTTTCTAAAAGTTGAGAAAAACAGCCGGAGTGCTAATGGTTGGATTTTTTATGTTCTTTCAATAGTTATACTGCTTACTGGTTTGGTAGTAATAGGCGTACAGTAGTTCCTTCATTGACGCGAGAGACAACGGTCAAGCCATATTTTTCCCCGTAGAGTAACTTGATTCTTTGATCGATATTCTCCAATCCGATACCAGAATAATGTTCGATCGACTGATTCTTATTCAACGAGGATGCTTCATCAAAGCCGATACCTGTATCAATGATTTCGATGATTAGTCCTGATTTACTGATGCGAGAAAAGATTTGAATATAGCCTTTTTCTTCTTCAGGAAACGCATGCAGATAAGCATTTTCGATGATTGGCTGCAAGATCATTTTAGGAACCAAACAATTTTCACATTCTTCTGCGGAGAAGATCGTTGATTGAATCCGGTCACCATAGCGAACGTTCATCAGGATCAGATATTCTTCTACGATGGCTAGTTCATCCTTTAATGGAACGATCTCTTTGCGGTTGAATGTATGGCGAAGCAATTGAACGAAACTATCGATGGCTTGAGTTGCTTTCTCTTGTTCATTTTGCCAAATCAAAAATTTGATTGCTGTTAGTGTATTATAAACAAAATGGGGTTGGATCTGCATCTGTAAGGAACGGATCTCAAATTTGCGTTTTTCCGCTTCGGTGATCATCAAATGGTCGACATAGGATTCTAAATCCTCCAGCATCAAATTATAGGCACGACCTAGTTCTTGCGTTTCATACGTGCCATTGATTGAGACTTTATTGCTGAAATCACCTTGTGTGACTGCCGGCAGCTTGTCGATCAATTGATAGATAGGTTGTGTGATTGTTCGAATGATCCAGAAAGCGAACAGACTAAAAAGCAAAATACTAAGAAAAGCGATCAGTACGGCTGGTTTGATCAGATTCATATTGCGTACTAAATGAGATTCATCTAGGAGATCATAAAATGTGAATTGATAAGAATAAAGAGGCATTTGATTAACAGAATCATTTTTCACTTCGATCATTGCTGGATCAAAAGCTGTTCCTAGTTTTTGTTCTTCAGAAGAGGACAAGATCTGTCCTTGATCATTGACCACGTAGATGGTATGCAATGTGGTGTCTAACAACTGCCGATAAATAGAAGAAAAATCAGATTCTTTCAAAAAAATCAACGCGTAACCGAATAAAGCATCGTCTTTCATTAATTTCCGCACGTACATCAGTCCTGGTGAATGGCTCGTAGAAGTGCTCAACCCTTGCTCCAGAAAATAGTATTGACTAATAGCCTCATTTTCATTGATTTGCTGCGTAAATTCACTTGCCAAAAAAGTTTCAACCGACTGGTTTCGGACAGCATCATTTTGAAAGAATGATCGTCCGTTCGTTCCAATCAATACCAAGTTGGAAGGAATCGTTTGAAAAAGCGAGCGAGTATCTTTCAACTGTTCATTGAGTTCTAAAATCGTTCTTCCCTGATTTAGCTGTCCTTTTAAATAATTTTCTACGGCTTTACTCTCATCGACGACATCAAAAATACGATTGATATTCTCATTCAAGCGCTCATAATCTTCCTGGATCTTATCCAAAAGCAAGCGGTTCGAGCTCTGATACGAAGCCACATAAGCATCTTTGGACCGTCCATAGATAACGATCACTGTCAGTAAACAAACACTGATTACTCCTACCACAACAAACAAAAAGATTCGGCTGAACAATTCATTTTTTTTGAGCCACTGTTGGATTCTCATAATTGGTTCAACCGCCGATACTTAGAAGGAGTGACTTGAAATTCTTTTTTAAAGATTCGAGAAAAATAGCTGATATCGGAATAACCAACTGCTTCACTGATTTCTGACAAATTCAACTCAGATTGGGTCAGCAACTCTTTGGCTTTTTCTAGACGTGTATTTTTTAAATAATCAGAGAAACTCATTTTTAATTTTGAAGAAAGGAAAGCTGACAAGTAGGTATAACTAAAGTGGAACGTTTCTGCCAACTCAGATAGTGAGAGACTCTTCATATAATTGTCTTGAATGAAGCGCTGGATCGAGACCAGTAAGTCATCTTCATCCATAGGGGAAAGAGTCGTCAATTGCAGACGTATCTCATCGATCGTTGACAATAACAAATCGGAAAAATCTTCTAAATACAAGACATGACCGATCTCATGGAGAAATTCCGCTCGCAAGCGACTAAAGCGGGAAGCTGTTGGAAATTCTTCTTCTAAGCGGGACAACAGCGTATAAAAAATACTGCTGGCCTGCTGCTTCAAAAAGTTAGGATCGACATTTGATAGAATCATCTCATTGAAATAGTCTTCGATACGTGTAATCCCCAATAAAAAATTATTGTCTAATAATGCCCGTAAAAATTTTTTTGTATCAAAACGATCACTTTCCATATACAAAAAAAGCTCTTGTTCCAAGACAAGCCGCTGCTGCTTATAAAAAAAGGATTGTTCACGACTTTTATCTTTTAGAGTCAGAAAAGCCGAACGCAAGTCTTCAATCGATTCAAACGGGCATCCAAGGGTAAAAAAGGCATTCGGTTCGGTATAGTTCAACTGGTCCAAACAATTTTTCAAAGAAGCAAAAAAATCACTTTCTTCTGCGTAACTGATCAATAGTCCCGCATCATTATTACTGGTCTTGAACGCCAATGTTTTCAAGCGAGAATTCGATTGCGAAAATTCTGTCAATGCATGAAAAAGCTGTTCAGTGGAACGAAAATAACTGACATTCGTATAAAGAAAACATAGTTGCTGTTTCATAGCTATTTCAAGATAGTCAGCAAAAGGAGTAAGTGGTTCTTCATACCCAGCCAGATAGCGATTCAAAGATTCTTGTAATGGGACCTCAGCGGTTATTTGGCGGGTATCAGATATTTTTTCGCGGATGGTGTTTAGGGCTTTCAGCAACAAAGCAGGCGTCAATGTTGGCTTTAGCAAGTAATCAATGGCACCGTTCTTAAAAGACTGACTGACATAGTGAAAATCATCATAACTGCTCAATACCAGAAAATGGATAGATGGGTATTGTTGTTGAATGATGGTTGTTAATCGGATGCCGTCCATTTGCGGCATTTTTAAATCTGTGATCACGATCTCTGGCTGTAATTGCTGGATCAGGGTTAGAGCCTCCTGTCCGTTTGCTGCATCTCCTAGCAAGCGAAAACCTTCTTGCTCCCAACGAATCATATGTTTTAAACCATCACGAATAGTGGTCTCGTCATCCACAAGCAAGACTGTATGTAAATGATGCATGGTATCCCCCCTATTTCTTTATTCTAGTATAAACGCTTTCATAAAAGAAAGGTATTGGTAAAAATTTTCTATTTTTGGACTATTTTAGTAAGCTCTTCCACGCGTATTGTATCCGTTTACAACTCCAGTGTATAGTAAAAATGTAATTAAAAGGAAAGAGGGAGAAAAATGAAAAAATTGCTTGCATCACTTGTGACTGCCGCTACTGTATTGACATTGACAGCTTGTGGCAGCAACAACGAAAGTACTGGTGACACTGGAGGTTCTTCTGATAAGGTTACAGTTTGGGCTTGGGATGAGACTTTCAATATCAAAGCTGTCAATGAAGCAAAAAAGGTTTACGAAAACAAGGATGTTGATGTGGAAGTAGTGACCATGTCACAGGATGACATCGTTCAAAAGTTGAACACTAGTCTAGCATCAGGCAATACGGATGGCTTGCCAAATATCGTTTTGATCGAAGACTATCGTATTCAAGGCTATTTATCTTCCTATCCGGATGCTTTCAGCGACTTAACTGATATTGTCAATGAAGATGACTTTTCCAGCTACAAATTCGCCGTCAACAAAATCGATGATGTGATCTACGGTGTACCTTTTGATAGTGGGGTAGCAGGGCTGTTTTATCGTACAGATTATTTAGCAGATGCAGGATATGAAGCTGCTGATCTCCAAGATATTACCTGGGATGACTTTATTCAAATTGCCAAAGATGTCAAGGAGAAAACGGGACATGCCATGATGTCTCTGGATCCAAGCGATTTGGGATTGGCACGGATCATCATGCAGTCAGCTGGTGAATGGTATACCGGTGAAGACGGCACCACAGTAACGATTAAAGACAACGAATCATTCAAAGCCGGCTTGAATGTATTGGCGACACTACTGAATGAAGGATTAGTTGAACAAGTCTCTGATTGGGATGGCGGCGTCAATGCAGTCCAATCCGGAAATGTTGCTGCAGCACCAACAGGCGCTTGGTATTCTAGTACGATTCAAGGGGCTGAAGATCAAAGCGGCAAATGGGCGATTGCACCGATTCCGGCACTAGCTGGTGGCAATTCAGTGAACGCATCAAGTATTGGCGGAGCAGGATGGTATGTCATTAAAGGCGTAGCTGGTGAAGAGAATGCGAAAGACTTTTTAGCGAAAACGTTTGCTTCAAATAAAGAATTGATGGGAACATTGGCAACTGAAATTGGGCTGGTTTCAACGATGAATGCTGCCGAAGAGACAAAAGAATATACTTCAGGACTTGATTTTTATGGAGGACAAAAAGTTTTCCAAGACTTCTCTCAATGGTCACAAGAGATCCCGGCCGTCAACTACGGCAATCATACTTATGCGATCGAATCTGTATTGACAGAAAGCTTGCAGCGAGTAATCAATGGGGAAGATATCGATAAAGTACTAGAAGATGCACAAACACAAGTAGAAGCACAAATCGCAAACTAAGCAAATCATTTAGCTATGGTTTCATAATCAATAAATCAGATACGAACGATAGCTGCTGGTACCAATAATTTCCCATTAGAGGAGATTGTTAAGCAGCAATCGTTCGTATAGTCATTAGATTGGTGCCATAGTGTCGTTTGAAGGAGGAATCACCATGAAAAATAAATCGAAAAATTGGTTTGCGAATGGAAACGCGTTTATTTCTTTGCCTGTGATCTTGATTACACTATTAGTATTTGTTCCTATGATTTCAGCTCTTTTTACGTCTTTCCAGTCGGGACCGCCGACAACGATGTCATTCAACGGTTTGGGAAACTATCAGCGGATGCTGAGTGACTCAACCTTTAAGAAAGCTTTTGGTAATACATTTTTATACTTATTGATCCAAGTACCGATCATGCTGTTTTTGGCATTGATCGTCTCGAACATACTAAATGACAAAAAATTAAAATTCAAAGGTCTTTTCCGAACGGCCTTGTTTTTACCTTGTATCACTTCATTGGTCTCTTACTCGTTGATCATGAAAAGTTTATTCTCAGCGAATGGGTTAGTCAATAATTTTTTAATGCAAATTCATTTGATTGAGGTGCCGATTCAATGGCTAACGGATCCTTTCTGGGCAAAAGTCTTGATTATTTTTGCCATTACTTGGCGCTGGACAGGCTATAATATGATTTTCTTTATTTCTGGTATGCAAAACATTGATCCTAGCATCTATGAAGCTGCTGAAATTGATGGTGCGACTAAATGGGATCAACTTTTCAAGATAACTATTCCTAATTTGCGGCCAATCATTTTATTCACGACAATTACTTCAACGATCGGAACATTGCAATTATTTGACGAAGTACAAAATATTACAGGTGGGGGACCTGCCAATGCAACCACCACGCT
Source organism: Enterococcus sp. AZ091 (assembly GCF_051714805.1). Lineage (NCBI taxonomy): Bacteria > Bacillati > Bacillota > Bacilli > Lactobacillales > Enterococcaceae > Enterococcus > Enterococcus sp. AZ091. The sequence goes on from NZ_JBIOSO010000002.1 coordinate 626,949, forward strand.
CTCGCAGTACATTTATAATTTAAGTTATAAATTCACCCCGAACTTTGGCTATGCGGCGGCAGTATCCTTTGTGATCGTGATCGCTATTGTGGTCTTATCCGTCATCCAAACAAAATTAGGAGGGAAAGAAAATTGAAAACACTCTCTTTAAGCTTAAAGTATCTTTTCTTAGGTCTTTTGGCCTTTATTTCCGTCTTTCCATTTGTCTGGATGGTATTGGGAATGACCAATCAAACCTTTGACATTGTGGCAGGAAAAATCATGATCGGTGATCAGCTGGTGATCAATTTCCAAAATTTATTTGCTTCTGAACTGAACTTTACTCGTGCTTTGGGCAACTCTGCAGTGATTGCGGTCATTACGACCGTCTTCGCGTTGCTGTTTTCTTCCATGGCGGGCTATGGGTTTGAGATCTATCGAACCAAAACAAAAGATCGCATTTTCAATATTTTACTCTTATCGATGATGGTTCCTTTTGCGGCTTTGATGATTCCGTTATACCGCATGTTTAGTCAGCTTAGCGGAACCCCAATCGGAATCAATACTTTTGCAGTGGTCATTTTACCTTCTGTTTGTACAGCGTTCCTGATTTTCTTTTTCCGCCAAAATATCAAAGCTTTCCCTAAAGAATTAGTAGAAGCAGCCCGCATTGATGGGCTAAATGAGTTAAGTATTTTCTTCCGAGTCTATATGCCTACTGCTAAAAATACTTATGCAGCAGCAGCGATCATTACCTTTATGAATAGCTGGAACAACTACTTGTGGCCATTAGTTGCCTTGCAATCACCGGATAAACGGACAGTTCCGTTGGTTTTATCTGCGATGGGGGCTTCCTATACACCGGATTACGGCATGATGATGTGCGGGATCGTGATCGCCACTTTGCCAACAGCGATTATCTTTTTCGTATTACAAAAACAATTCGTACAAGGCATGTTAGGTTCTGTGAAGTAAAGAAAAGAGAAAACGAGGAAATGAAATGATCCATTTTGATAAAAAAAACCAAATTTTTCATTTAAGCAACAACAAAATCAGTTATGTGATGCAGATCGAAGAAGGTGGAAATTTAGCGCATATCTACTTTGGAAAGAAAATTACCCATTATTCTGGCCATTATCGTTACCCGCGATTAGATCGTTCTTTTTCGCCGAATCCAGCAGGCAGCAAGGATCGCTTATTCTCGCTGGATACACTGATGATGGAATTTCCTGGGAATGGGTTCGGTGATTTTCGTGAAGCGGCATATGATATCCAACTGCCAAATGGCAGTCATGTTGCGCATTTTATCTATCAAAGCCATGAAATCAGTCAAGGCAAACCAGCACTTGCGGGGTTGCCTCAAACTCACGGTGCTCCGCAAGAAATCGAAACGTTGCAAATCATATTGCGAGATGAAGTTGCCGCGCTTGAATTGGTTTTGAACTATAGTATTTTTACTGATACATCAGCAATCATTCGTTCAAGTGCCTTAAAAAATGACGGTCTTGAACCAATCGTTATCCATCAACTAGCCAGTCAATCACTGGATTTTCCCAACCGACCGCTTGATTTGATCCAATTGAATGGTGCATGGGCGAAAGAACGGCAAATCAGTCGAGAACCAGTTCAGACAGGTATCAAGAAATTGGACAGCAAGCGAGGTTCCAGCAGCCATCAACAGAATCCTTTTGTTATTTTGGCAGATCCCGCTACAACAGAATTCTCGGGAGAATGTTATGGCGTTAGTTTACTGTATAGCGGCAATCACGAAATGATTATCGAAAAAGATCCTTATGATCAAACGCGGCTCATCATGGGCATCAATAGTTATCGATTTGCTTGGACAGTACCACCTCAGGAAAGCTTCCAATCACCAGAAGTGGTTACAGTTTATAGTAATCAAGGGCTCAACCAAATGTCACAAACCTATCATCGCTTTTATAATAGTCATCTTATTCGTGGACAGTATCAGCTGACTGAACGTCCGACGTTGATCAATAACTGGGAAGCCACTTATTTTGATTTCGATGAAGAAAAACTGGAGCAGATCGTCGATGAAGCGAAGGCATTGGGAATTGAATTGTTTGTTTTGGATGACGGTTGGTTTGGTGCACGAGAAAATGATTTGACTTCTCTGGGTGACTGGTATGAGAATGAAGGAAAGTTAGCTTCTGGTCTGCGAGGGTTTGCGGAAAAAGTCCATCAGAAGGGTTTGAAATTCGGTCTCTGGTTAGAGCCGGAAATGATCTCAGAAGCGAGCGAGTTGTATCGTCAGCACCCCGAGTGGGCCTTAAAAGTACCTGGACGTTCTCCCGCATTAAGTCGCAGTCAGTTTGTATTGGACTTTTCTAGAGAAGATGTTCGGAAACATATTTTTGATCAGTTAGCCCTTCTATTTAACGAAGTACCCATTGATTATATTAAGTGGGACATGAATCGCAACATGACGGATGTCTATTCATTGTTGTTAGATCCTACCCAGCAAGGGGAGGTGTTCCATCGCTATATTTTAGGTCTGTATGACTTTTTAGAACGATTGACAGCTGCTCATCCCACTATTTTGTTTGAAGGATGTTCTGGCGGGGGCGGTCGTTTTGATGCAGGTTTCTTGTATTACATGCCGCAGATATGGACGAGTGATAATACCGATGCGGTAGCCCGTTTGAAAATCCAATATGGAACCAGCCTGTCATACCCGGCTTCTAGCATGGGTTCGCATGTTTCAGCAGTGCCTAACCACCAAACACAGCGGATCACTGACTTAGCGATCCGCGGAAACGTTGCAATGTCTGGTGTCTTGGGCTATGAGCTGGATTTGACGACAGTGACCGATGAAGAAAAAGCAGCCATCAAAGAGCAAGTTGCCTTTTATAAAAAACATCGACAACTCTTCCAATATGGCACGTTTATTCGCTTGTTGAGTCCTTTTGCAGGAAATGATACTGCATGGATGTACGTTTCTGAAGATAAACAAGAAGCGATTGTTTTCTATTTCCGTGTATTAGCCGAAGCATCAGCACCGCTAATCACTCTCAAATTGGCGGGATTAGCGGCAGATACAGTGTATCAAATGGGGGGATATAAAATCGGCGGCGATGAATTGATGCGGATCGGTTTCTATATTGATCCTGCTTTATCCGGCGACTATGCAACACAAATGGTTCATCTAACAGCGATCAACAATGACTAAGGTTCTTTTCAGTAATCACTATCAAATGAAATCAAACGAATAGAGCTGTAACAGAAGCAAAAGCAGACGAAATGATCCAAACTGGACTTGAGAAAGAATTCTTCTCTCTGTGACTAGGGACGAGGATCGGATTGTAGAGAGGATTCGATGTGTCTTCGGATCGTTTGTTTGTTGAAGTGCTTATGTTGCAGTTTTTTCTAGTAGAGTTGTTTTTTCTGCTAAATCTTTTACGTATAAATGGCGATTGTTTTATTTTTTTGTTGATTTAGCTTATGATGAAGGCGGTCAATAAAAGTCAAGCAGTGACGGAGGGAAAACAACGACAGAGCACTTAAAAGAACACGCAGAGGAACAGTTGCTTGCTGATGGGTATCGCAAATATCATGGCTCAGCATTCGATGTTTATTCTCACAAAGACATTTGTATTCACAGTGGGAAGTGTGTTTGAGGTAATCCAACTGTTTTTGAGGTAGGACGTCGACCGTGGGTCATTCCCGATAATGCTCAAAAAGAACAAGTTGCTCAAGTGAATCAATCTTGTCCAAGCGGCGCATTAAAATTTATTCAAAGGGGAGAAAACTAATGGAAATCAAGGAAGAAAAAAATCGTTTTGCCTTATTAGACGGCGAGAAAGAGATCGGCGAAATGACTTGGTCAAATGCAGGAACAAAACGAATGATCATTGATCATACTTTTGTCGATCCAGCCTATCGTGGTCAAGGACTGGCAGAAAAGTTAGTGGCAAAAGGGGTAGAAAAAGCGCGTGCGGAAAAGAAAACAATCATTCCACTCTGTCCATTTGCAAAAAAAGAGTTTGAACGTAAACCGGAATATAGCGATGTTTGGAGTAAATAACAATTCTCAATTTTAAAAAAAGAAGTGGTTCTTTTAGGGAACCACTTCTTTTAGCGTTAATCTATCAACATGTGCCTGTTAATGTTGAAATTGAGCATGGTAGAGACGGTAATAATACCCTTTTTCCGCTAACAATTCTTCATGAGTACCTTGTTCGACGATTTGTCCGGCATCCATAACCAAAATTTTATCAGCCGCACGGATCGTTGATAAGCGGTGGGCAATGACGAAACTGGTTTTTCCTTCCATCATTTTCAAAAAGGCATCCTGAATTTTCTTTTCTGTCAGTGTATCGACTGAACTGGTGGCTTCATCGAGGATCAGCATCGGGGGATTACTGATCATAGTACGAGCAATGGTCAGTAATTGTCGCTGCCCATCGGAAATCTTGATGCCTTGTTGCCCAATCGGCGTATCCAATTTATCTGGTAACCGCATAACGTATTCATACATATATGCATTTTTTAAAGCATCGTATATTTCTCCATCGGTAGCCGTGTCATTGCCATATTGGAGATTCTCTCTTAAAGAAGCATCGAACAGCCACGTGTCTTGAAGGACCATACCAAAACTCTTTCGTAACGCTGTTCGCTGCAATTGACGAATATCGACGCCGTCTACTCGGATAGTTCCCTGATCAACATCGTAGAAACGCATCAGCAAATTGACTAGTGTCGATTTACCGGCACCAGTCTTTCCGACAATTGCCACCGTTTCACCTGGTTCAGCTGTAAAAGAAAAGTTTTCGATCAGTTTTTGTCCTGGATCATAAGCAAAAGCCACATTTTCAAAGTCGATTTTACCTTTGATTTCCTTCATCGTTTGTGTTGCTGTGTCATCCGCACTTTCTGGCATTTGATCCAATAACTGGAAGGTTCGTGCCAAACCAGCTAATGCAGTCTGAATCTGAGTGGTGATGCCTGACAGTTCAATAAATGGTTTTGAAAATTGGCTAGAATAGATCGTAAAGCTTGAAATCATCCCAACTGTTACCAGCCCCGAGCCTGAAAAGTACAATAAACCACCGACGAAGCCGACAGACAGATAGGAAAGATGGTCAACAAAACGGGAAAGCGGATTGGTCAACGAGGAAGAAAACTGTGCTTTTCGGCCACGAAGGTTTAATTCGTCATTGATCATTTCAAACTGTTCTTGGTTGATTGCTTCTCGTTCAAATGCTTTGACAATTTTTTGATTGCCGATCATTTCGGTAACGAATCCAGAAATTTCACCGACGATCTCTTGTTGACGCGCAAAATCTGCTTGTGATGTTCGTGCCACGATCCAATTGACTAAAAAGATGATCGGTGTTGAAACAAGAACGACGAGAGTCAGTGGCACACTCATCTTAACCATGACTACCAAGGCAATCAGCACGACAGAGATACCCGAGAATAATTGGTTGAAGACAGCAGCAACCGCAATTGAGATATTATCCATGTCATTGGTAAAACGACTGACGATATTCCCGTGAGACGTTTGATCGTAATAACGCAAGGGCAGTGTATTTAAATGAGCAAAACCTTCTTTGCGCAGATCAGCGACAGACAGATAGGCCACTCGATTCCCTAATCGTTGGATCAGCCATTGACTGACAACAGTAACGATCACTACACCGCCAAACAACGCGAGAATGCGATAAAGTTCTTCGAAATGAACCTTGCTAGGACCAATCATTTTATCGACAGCCTGACCTATTTCATAAGTCATAAAAACCGTTGAGATGCCAGCAGCGATCCCTAAAACGACAGCAGTCCAAGTTTCTTTGGCATACACAGCGAGATAGGGGAGGTAGCGGCGGAAGGCAGACCAATCAAATGATTTCTTTTTCATTCTTCTTCCTCCTCTTGAGATGCCACAATTTCTTGATAAGCTTTGGAAGTGATCATCAACTCGTCATGGGTGCCTTTGGCGACCAGATTTCCCTGATCTAACACTAAGATCTGCTGTGCGTCTTGAATCGAACGAACACGCTGAGAAATGATGATGATCGTTCCGCGAATTTTTTCTTTTAAAGCCATCCGCAGATCCAGATCTGTTTGGTAATCTAGCGCACTTAATGAATCATCCAAAATCAATATATCAGGTTTAGCAATAATTGCTCGAGCAATCGTTAAGCGTTGTTTTTGCCCACCAGAAAAGTTCTTGCCTCCTTCAAAAATCGGCGTATCCAACTTTTGCGGTAGTGCTTCGACGAAGTCGCGACTTTGGGCGATCTCTAATGCTTGCCAGCATTCCTCGTCTGTCGCATCTTTTTTTCCCCATTGTAAGTTTTCACGAATCGTACCAGTGAACAGAACAGCCGTTTGAGGAACCATGGCAATTTTTTGTCTTAATTGTTTCAGCGGCCACTTGCGTACATCCTGTCCATCAACGATCACTTTACCAGCAGCTGTGTCATAAAAACGCGGGATCAGTTGCGTTAATGTCGATTTCCCACTGCCAGTTGGACCAGTGATGCCCAAGGTTGTGCCAGGAGCAATCTCAAAATCGATATTTTTTAATGCTAAGCCATAGTTAGGTGAAAAGCGAAAGTCCACATGTTCGAAACGAAGGGCACCTGCCTGTTTTTGTTGATCCATAAAAACCTCAGATAAACTATCATCAATCGACGGTTCTGTATCAAGAACTTCATTGATCCGTGAAGCCGAAGCAGCAGCGCGAGTAAAAATGATGACGAGATTCGATACAACGATCAGTGCCAACAGCATTTGGTTCATATAATTGACCAACGCCAGTACTTCCCCCTGTTCCAAGTTTCCGATGTTCACTTTGAAACCGCCAAAGTAAAAGAGTGCAATAATTCCTAAGTTCATAATCATGGTTGTAGCCGGGGTCAATAATGCAGAAAGATTGGTCACACGAATATAGACATTGGTCAAATCATCTGTGGCTTGGTCAAAACGTTTGGTCTCAGTTTTTGATCGAGCAAAAGCACGAATCACGCGAATACCGCTCAAATTTTGGCTGACTAGTTCATTTAGTTCGTCCAAGCGGATCTGGACTTTCTTATATAATGGCACTGTCTTGCTAATGATCCAAAATAAAATGATACAAAAAAGTGGCAGCACACATAAGAAAATCAAGCCCGCTTGCCAATCGATGACAAACGCCATGATCACTGAACCAATACTCAAAAAAGGTGCTCTGACGACTAAACGGATCAACATAGCCAATGCAACTTGCATTTGGTTGATATCATTGGTCATTCGAGTGATCAACGTATCTGTTCCAAATAGATTCAATTCATTGTGGGACAACAAATTGATTTTTTTCATTAATGTATTGCGTAATTCCGTGCCAAAACCTTGAGAAGCAGTGGCTGCATAGTATTGACAGATGACCGCACAGATCATCCCGATGACGGACATCGCAATCATCCAGAGGGTCATTTCAACTACTTTCGACCAATTGTTTTGGCGAATTCCCTGGTCCACGAGTGCAGCCATTTGGAGTGGCAAAACCAGTTCAAACACAGCTTCTAAAAACTTAAAAAAAGGACCTAAGACGATCTGCTTACGATAGTCTTTGGCATAGCGCAATAATCCAATCATAAAAACCTCCTGTAAAAATAAAATAGTCAATGAAAGAAAAAATGCATCAGGAGAGGAATTCTCCACTGTGAATTTACGAATAAAAAATCTTTCGTTTCTAGCATATCTTACCATAGTTCCAAACTGAGGGGGAGCAATCAAGAAAGAAAAGAAAGTTTCATTCTTATTTCAGAAACAAACAATTAGTTTTCAATTTTTTTGATAATTATACGATAAATACTGCGTATGATACTTTACTTGGCTATGATCTTTTTAGATTTTTTCAAGGAATAATCATAGGGAAATTTTTTCGAACAAATTTGCATTAGCATAAAAATTCACAGCAAAAATATAAAATATCTTAAAAAAATAGGCGCTGAAAACAAAATCTGGTACAATCGGGGAGAGTGAAGTAGGAAACATGAAGGAGGCACTATGGATAGAAAGTCGAAATTTAGCAAACAGCGGGCCCGCAAAGCTCGTAATAAGCGCCGAATCATAGGAGGCGTCGTACTTTTTGCGATTGCAGGAGTCTTTTTATTTGCAGGATATACGTATTATGCTGCAAAAAATTCTGTGGATAAAATGTTTAAAGAATCCGCTGTGATCAAATCCAATAAAGAAAAAGACAATTCATTGAAATCAGCAAATGTTGATTCTAAATTTGGGATCCTGTTAATGGGGGTCGACAATGATGCTGAACGAGAAAAGAAAGAGCATCTAGATACGACTCGAGCAGACAGTTTGATCTATATGGTCTATGATGGCGAAAATAAAAAGATCGACATGGTAAGTTTACCTCGAGATATTTGGACAAATATCTACGATGGTACCGGAAACGGGACGGTCGTCAACACGGCAAAAATCAATAGTGCATTTGCGATTGGTGAGGAAGATGCAACGATTGAAACGGTGCAAAACTATTTGAACTTGCCAATTGATTATTATGTCAATATCAATTTTACAAGTTTTGAGAAGATCATTGATGCAATCGGCGGTGTTACCGTAGATGTTCCTTATGACATTAATGAAAAGTATACTTCGGACAATTCTGGTAAAACACTGATTCCAAAGGGCCGACAGTCGTTGAATGGAGAGCAAGCATTGATTTTTGCTCGAATCCGTAAAATGGATACTGACGTGGACCGTGGCAATCGGCAGCAAGAAGTCATTGAAGCAGCCATTAGTCAAGCATTGAAAATCAATAATGTCACAAAATATCAGGAGATTCTTGACTCTGTCAGTGACAATGTCAATACCAACTTTAAGTTTGAAGACTTGGTTTCACTAGCTGGGAATATGCTTTCTGGTTTTACTATCGATAAACATACTTATGAATGGTATGATGGTGAATCTTATGATGGCCAATCAATCGTTTATATTCAAGATTACTCCTATAATGAGATCCGTAATGATATGCTGAAAGCATTGGGTCAATTAGATGAGACGACATCAGAAAATCAAGGGACGACTACGGATACAAGTACAAACTATTAATGAAATGATGTTCTTTTATAATAGGAAATAATAAAAAAAGAAACGCTGCGGCGTTTCTTTTTTTTTTGTTTCTAAAGAGGCCGTTTTTGGCGGTCGTATGCAATAAATTCATAGGTCTTTGAGAAGAGAGTGGTTTTGGACATGTAGTTAGAAAATGATTGATTTTCTTCAAAAAATAGACACTATTCAATTTTTCTAATGAAATTCTTAGAAAAAAATATCTGAATGATTATGAGCTAGAGGAGAAAAAAATGGGTAAAAAAAGAGGATAAAAGCGATTATTCATTACGGATGAATAATGCCAATTTTTTGGCATTGGAAATGATAACTGAACCACAATGTAAGCGTTTTTAACTCGTTATCATATACATGTACCTGATAAATAATTGTTATTTCTCAGGAAGAAGAGTGATTGATTTCAGCTGAAAAAATCAATAAATAAAAGGAAAGAGGCGAGAGAGTATTTCATTTAGCTAGATTGGTTTTAATGCTTTTTGTGATTTTTTTTGCAAGTGGGATTTATGCAAGTTACTACACAATACTAAAGAAAGTTGGAGAACAATGGAAAAGAAAAGAGGAATCAGTAAAATCGGCTTGATTGCCTTAGTAGTCAGTTCATCCATTGGTAGTGGAATCTTCGGTATCACGAATGACTTAGCGATGTCCGCTGCTCCTGGACCTGCAATCATCGCCTGGATCATCGTCGGAATTGGCATTCTTGCATTAGTTTTATCATTGAATAATTTAGGCGCCAAACGACCAGATTTAGACGGCGGTATTTTTGGGTATGCAGAAGCGGCATTTGGGAAATTAGGAGGTTTTATCAGTGGCTGGGGCTATTGGCTCTCTGCCTGGCTGGGAAACGTCGCCTTTGCGACAATGCTCATGAGTGCAATTGGTGAATTTATACCCGCATTCAAGGGAGGACAAAACATTCCGTCAATCTTACTAGCAAGTGTTTTTATTTGGGTATTGACCTTTCTGGTGAATAACGGAATTGAGAGCGCTTCATTTATCAACACAATTGTTACGATCTGTAAATTAGTTCCTTTGTTTTTATTTATGGTTATCGCACTGGTTAGTTTTCATGTCGATATTTTCTCAGCAGATTTCTGGGGAAATGTCAGCAGCTCACTACAAAGTGGTGCTTCTGTCAGTCTCTGGTCACAGATCAAAGGTTGTCTAATGGTGATGATGTGGGTCTTTGTTGGGATTGAAGGGGCAAGTGTTTTAGCCAATCGTGCGGAAAAACGGTCGGATGCCCAAAAAGCATCAGTCATCGGTTTGCTTTCCTTGCTAGTCATCTATGTGCTAGCTTCCTTATTGCCATACGGCGTCATGTCGCAAGCTGAATTGATGGCGTTACCACAACCAGCAATGGCCAACATTTTGCGCTATATGGTTGGAGAGTGGGGTGCAGCCTTTATCAATATCGGTCTGATCATTTCCATCATTGGTTGCTGGCTGTCATGGACGATGTTACCAGTAGAAACAACCTTATTGATGTCCCGCGATGGGATGCTGCCAAAAAGTTGGGGCAAGGTCAATCGAAAACAAGCACCAAGTTATTCATTGTTTATCACTGCTGCATTGACGAACGTGTTCTTGTTAACGTTCCTTGTGACCGATTACGCGTATCAATTTGCTTATTCGATGTGTACCGCAGCGATTTTGATTTGTTACTTGCTCGTGGGGATCTATCAAATGATTTATTCCTATCAGCAAAAAGACAATAAACAATTGTTTATTGGTGCAGTCGCAACGGCCTTTCAGATCATTGGGATCACATTAGCAGGCTTTGCCTATGTTCTCTTATGCAGCATCGCCTATTTACCAGGATTCTATTTCTACTTACGGGCATGTAAAGAGAACAACTATCAAATCAGCAATAGGCAAAAAATGGTCATGGCTGTGGTCAGTTTAGCAGCAGTATTATCGATCGTAGCAATCGCTACTGGAATGATCTCAGTATAAGGGGGTTGATTATGGATATTGCTAATTTTGGTGTCGAGGAATGGTTGAATATCTGGGAGAAAAAAGCAACCTATGACATTGCCCAAAGTTCTATCGAAGCACTGACGCTAGAGGAAATCATGGCCTTCAGTGGCAAAACGAGTACAGATTTTTTGAAACGTGTCGCGCAGCAGCCTTTAGATTATGGCTGGATCGAAGGATCGGATCGGTTCAAAGAACTCGTCGCTTCATTATACCAACACATGACACCAGCGAATATTTTACAGACAAACGGAGCTACAGGAGCAAATTTCCTGGCACTATTCGCTTTGATCGAAAGCGGGGATCATGTTGTCTCCATGCGGCCAACGTATCAGCAACTCTATGATTTGCCAAAAGCATTTGGGGCAGAAGTAGACTTTGTTGAATTAAATCAAGCAAACTGGCAGCTTGATCTAGCAGTTTTGAAAGCCAAAGTGAAACCTGAAACAAAAATGATCTGCTTAAATAACGCGAATAACCCCACCGGTACGCTATTTGATCAAGAGCAATTACAGCAGATTGTCGCCATCGCTAAAGAAGCGGATGCCTACATTTTAGTAGACGAAGTCTATGCACCATTAACAGAAGAAGGCACATTTTGTTCCATCGTCGATTGCTATGAGAAGGGAATTGCCACCAACTCTTTGTCAAAAACCTACTCAACGCCAGGTATTCGTATCGGTTGGACTGCCGCTAGTGAAGAACTCACGGAACATTTTCGTAAATACCGAGATTATACGATGATTTGTGGCGGTGTTATCGCTGATGAAATAGCGATTCAAGTATTGGAAAACAAAGAGCAGATTATCGCACGAAACAAGAAAATCGTCGCAGAGAATCTTGCCATTGTCAAGCAGTGGGTAGACCAAGAACCGAAAGTGGAATTAATCGTTCCCCATTATGTTTCTACGGCATTTATCAAGTTGAAGATCCAACAAGAGGACTATCAATTCTGTGTGGATCTATTAGAAGAAACTGGGGTCTTGCTTGTTCCGGGAACAGCTTTTGGGGTACCAGGGCACGCCCGCTTAGGTTATTGCTGTAAGAAAGAGACGCTAGAAACTGGTTTGAGATTACTCTCAGACTATTTAAAAAAAGTTTCATAGAAAAAGGGAAACAAATTGTATAGGAATGAGGAGGATGAAAAAATGAATGAACCTATTCACGTTTTTTCAGAGATTGGACGATTAAAACAAGTGATGCTTCATCGTCCAGGAAAAGAATTGGAAAATTTAATGCCGGATTATTTGGAACAATTGCTGTTTGATGATATTCCTTTTTTACAGCAAGCGCAAAAGGAACATGATTTCTTTGCCGAAACATTGCGAAATAAAGGGGTTGATGTGCTTTATTTGGAAGATTTAGCAGCTGAATCTTTGACCTCTACAGGACTCAAGGAACAATTTGTTGCAGAGTACTTGCAGGAAGCAAACATCCAAAGTGAAAACACCCGCAAAGTGATTGAAGAATATTTACTATCGATCTCTGATAATCGTGAACTGATCGACCGAACGATGGCAGGATTGAGAAAAAATGAAATGAAGATCGCTGGCCATCAGAATCTGACCGATCTTGTAGACGATCAGTATCCGTTTCTGATCGATCCAATGCCGAACTTGTACTTTACCCGCGATCCATTTGCTACGATCGGAAATAGTGTTTCCTTGAACCGAATGTATTCAGAAACGAGACGAAGAGAAACATTGTACGGCAAGTATATCTTTAACTATCATCCAATTTTCAAAAAAGAAGCCGAGCATCTTTTATACAATCGGGATGAATCCACACGAATCGAAGGTGGCGATGAATTAGTCTTGTCATCAAAAGTGTTAGCTGTTGGGATTTCACAACGTACAGATGTCGCTTCAATTGAAAAATTGGCGAAAAAATTATTTGAGAAAGAACCGACTTTTGAACATGTGCTAGCTTTCAATATCGGTGAAGAGCGTAAATTCATGCATTTGGATACGGTCTTTACAATGGTGGATTATGACAAGTTCACTATCCATCCGGAAATCGAAGGCGAGTTAACGGTTTATTCCATCTCCAAACAAAATGACCAAATCAAAATCTATGAAGAAAAAGAAACATTGGAACGGATTCTTTGCCGCTATCTTGATTTAGATGCAGTGGAACTCATTCGTTGCGGAGGTGGAGATATCACAGCAGCTGCCAGAGAACAATGGAATGATGGTTCGAACACGTTGACGATTGCACCAGGAGAAGTAGTCGTCTATGACCGGAATTTGATTACGAATGAAAAACTAGTCGAAGCAGGGGTCAAACTTAATTACATCCCAGGAAGTGAACTCGTTCGCGGACGTGGCGGCCCTCGTTGTATGAGCATGCCATTTATCAGAGAAGATCTTTGAGCAACCTGAAATTTACAAAAATAAAGACTAACGGTATCATAGGAGGAATGAATAATGGAACAAGTATTTCAAGGAAGAAGTTTATTAGCAGAAAAAGATTTTACGAAAGAAGAAATCGAGTATCTGATTGACTTTTCGATTCACTTAAAAGGACTCAAGAAAAAAAATATCCCGCACCGCTATTTAGAAGGAAAAAATATTGCCTTGCTCTTTGAAAAAACATCGACTCGGACACGGGCGGCCTTTACGACAGCTGCCATCGATCTAGGTGCTCACCCAGAATTCTTGGGCGCCAATGACATTCAGCTAGGTAAAAAAGAATCTGTTGAAGACACAGCGAAAGTGTTAGGCAGTATGTTTGACGGAATTGAATTTCGCGGCTTCAGCCAGCAAGTCGTCGAAGATTTAGCGAAGTATTCTGGTGTTCCTGTATGGAACGGATTAACAGATGAATGGCATCCAACCCAAATGATCGCTGATTTCATGACGATCAAAGAGAACTTTGGCACGTTGAAAGACATCACGTTGGTGTATGTGGGAGATGGCCGTAACAATATGGCGAATAGCTTGTTAGTTACTGGTGCGATTCTTGGGGTCAATGTTCGAATCTGCGCACCTAAATCCTTATTCCCAGAAGACGACGTCGTTCGTTATGCCAATGAATTTGCCAAAGAATCTGGCAGCCAATTGATGATCACAGATGACACTGCTGAAGGTGTTCGTGGTGCGAATGTCCTTTATACGGACGTGTGGGTATCAATGGGTGAAGAAGACAAGTTCACCGAACGGGTCAATTTGCTAAAAGACTATCAAATCAATATGGATTTGATCAAAGCGACAGGTACACCAGACGACCGCTTGATTGTTTTACATTGCTTGCCTGCCTTCCATGATACGAATACTGTCTACGGAAAGAAAATCGAAGAAGAATTCGGGATCAAAGAAATGGAGATCACTGATGAAGTCTTCCGCAGCAAATATGGCCGTCAATTTGAAGAGGCTGAAAATCGGATGCATTCGATCAAAGCAATCATGGCCGCTACTTTAGGAAATCTATTTATTCCAAGAGTGTGAGAGGACGAGGGATACCATGACGAATAAAAGAACAGTAGTCATCGCATTAGGTGGAAATGCGATCTTGACCGATGATCCTAGCGCAAGAGGGCAGCAACAGGCGCTTAGACAAACAGCCAAACATTTAGTATCTTTGATCAAACAAGAGATCCAAGTAGTGATCACCCATGGAAATGGACCGCAAGTTGGGAATCTCTTATTACAGCAACAAGCAGCAAACTCTCCCAAAAATCCTGCGATGCCATTAGATACCTGTGTCGCTATGACTCAGGGAAGTATCGGTTATTGGTTGCAGAATGCATTAGAAGAAGAATTAGCAGCAGAAGGCTTACCAACAAAGGTAGCAACGCTGGTCACTCAAGTAGTAGTCAGTGAAAAGGATCCAGCATTTGCCGATCCGACAAAACCAGTAGGACCTTTCTTGACTGAAGAGCAAGCCCAGCAGATGATGACAGAAACCAATGCGATCTTTAAAGAAGATGCCGGTCGCGGTTGGCGCAAAGTCGTTGCCAGCCCGAAACCGATCACAATCCATGACCAAGCCAGCATTCGTGCATTGGTCGACAACGATTTTATTGTCATTTGTGCAGGTGGCGGAGGGATACCCGTTACTGAATCAGGACAAGGAGTCGAAGCCGTGATCGACAAAGATTTTGCTTCAGAGAAACTGGCAGAGGTCTTGGAGGCAGAAGAGTTGATTATTTTGACAGGTGTCTCTAAAATTGCCTTAAACTATGGAAAAGACAATGAGCAATGGTTAGACCAAGTCAATTTAACAGAACTGGAACAATACATCCAGGAAGGTCACTTTGCGCCAGGAAGTATGTTGCCAAAAGTTCAAGCAGCGATGGATTTTGTGCAGGTTAGCAAAAACAATGTTGCGATCATTACCTCGTTAGAAGATCTAGCTGATTTTGATCACGAAACAGGGACTCGTATCATTTCTGATTAACTGGCAAACAAAGTATTGGAGTGATGGATATTAGTGGAAACATGCGAGAATACGTAAAAGACAATTTTGATTGTCTAAAAGTGCTGACGCAAGAAAACAGGGAACGATTGGAAGAAAATATGTATTACCGAACCTTTCCTAAAGGGCAGATTCTATTCAACGATGGAGATTTGCGTGATCGTATTTTTGTTCTGTGTAGCGGACTGATTCGTATCGAAAAAAATGATCAAACCGATTCTTTCTTTTATACGGATTTCATCAGTGAAGGTGAACTGTTTCCGGTAAATGGCCTTTTTGAAGCAGCGTGTTATGACTTTTCTGCCATTGCGGTGACAGAGATCGAAGTCGCGTATGTGGCAACTGCTGTTTTGGAACAATTGATGGTAGCGGATCGAGAATTATTGAAAATGATCGTTAAGAAACAAGGTCGAGTACTGGAACAGCAAGTGACCAGAATGCAATACTGTATTACTTCCAGTGCCCATGATCGTGTCATCAATACACTAGCGATCCTTATGAAAAAGCATGGAAAGCTAGATGAGTCTTGGTATATTCCTTATCCGATCATGATCAACGATCTTGCGAAATTCAGCGGTACGACGAGAGAAACGGTTAGTCAAGTGCTGAAACAATTGATCAAACAGAAAAAAATTTCCTACCAATATAAAGAATTGATATTTATCGATGATGCGTTTTTCCAATTAGATGAATAATAAAAGCACTGTGACGACAATCATTAAAGGGTGGGATCGATTTTCCAAACAACTACTGTGGCAAGCAGCTGATTTACGGATGATCGATCTCGCTTACTTTTAAATGACTCGATTGTCCATCAGTGATAATTTTTTGAATGCGGATACATGACGTATCCGCAGATAATGGATAGAGTAGAAGCAGGTGATCATTTTGAAGAAAAACCAGCGACAAGCGATTATCAGGCGTTTGATCCTCAACCAAGAAGTAGAGACACAAGAAGAATTGATGCGCTTATTGAACGAACAAGGCGTGTGTTCCACACAAGCGACCATTTCAAGAGATATGCGGGAGTTGAATATCGCAAAAACTTATACGAAAGAAGGCAAAACGAAGTATACGATGATTGCTACGGCGGAAGCAGATGTGACCGAAAAGCTGAAGCTATCGATGAATGAATACTTGAAATCAATTGAACAAGTGGAGTTCATCACAGTGATCCATACTGTCAGCAATGGGGCAGATGTTATTGCGAATTATCTAGATGAAATGGATCTTGAAGGGATTGTTGCCACGATGGCTGGCTTTGATGTATTATTGATTCTCTCGCCATCTAAAGAGCAAGCCACACAGTTGATTCATCATTTAGAAAAATATATCGACTAGCGGCGACGATGCCCATCACCAATGCTTGACCACCATTGCCTCTCGGCACGAACAAGCATGGAACAAATGAATACAGAATCAACCAGAGACAAAAAAGCAACGCGACTCACTCGGAACGACAAGCCAGAGAATGACAGTTACTGTCGCAATCCTCTCACTTGTAGCCAGCTTTCGAAGGAGAATGCAACGCTCACTTGTCTCTTTTTTTGTATTAAAAAAGTTAAATTCTATTTCTGGGCCTCGTCAGCGCTAAGCGCAATTGTTTTCCTCCTCTATTGGAAGGTGCTATTCTTAAATAAGCAGAAGGAAACACTTGATAAAAGTGGACAGAACGGAGACATAGAAAATGAAAGAGGCCGATCAAGAAAAACGACAGGCACGAGGGATTGTCTTAGTCACGCATATTATTGCAGCAGTGGTCAAAATCATTGGATTTCTTTTCAGCGGCAGTGCGGTGTTGATGAATGAAAGTATTCATAGTGTCATTGATTGTCTCAATCAGGGATTACTAGCAATCGGCGAAAAACGAGCACGGCGCGGCCGAAGTGAACTTTACCAATTTGGTGAGGGGCGCGCGACTTATTTTTTTAGTACGGTTGTGGCAATGACGGTCTTTTTCGGTGGCGGACTGTTGGCAATCGTGGAGGCAAGTCAGGATCTTTTGGATCCTACCCACGAAGTGGAGAACATCCAACTAGTTGCAGCCATTCTTTTTGCTGGTTTTTTTATTGAAAGTTCAGCAGTCCAAAGTGGATGGCAAGAAATCAAAGAGCAAAACACGGATAAACAGCCGTTGATCGCTTTTTTGAAAGAAAGCCGAGAGAGCGAGATCCTTTTAGGCTTTACAGAAGACTTGTTTGCATTGATCAGTGTGAGCATTGCATTGGTGGGTATTTTATTGACAGCAATCACCAACAACCCCATCTTTGATTCTTTAGGGGGTGTCATTGGTGGGGTCCTTCTAGTGATCGTAGCTGGTTTTTTAGGGAAAGAATTTTATAGTTTATTGATCGGAGAGAGTGCTTCGAAAAGTGATCTGAAAAAAATTCGTCAAGTATTATCATCTAGGGAAGTAGGTGAAGTGATTGACCTGCGTACTCTGCATTTAGGTCCAGATGAATTACTGATCGTTGCTGAATTGACGATTTCTCCTAAAGTAACTTCGAGTGACTATGAGGTGATCGATCAATTGGAACAAGAAATTCGCACAGTATTAGCTCCGAAAAAAACATATATTTACTTAGAGACAGAAAGACAGCAGCAAGAACAGGTAAAAAAACCGATTCCATGAGGGGAAGAAGACCTCAAAGGAATTGGTTTTTTTACTAAGCAGTGGTTAGTTTTCCTCTAGATGATAAATATCTGGGGTTAAATGATCTTCTGCTACTCTCAAACCCGTTCGTAGTATTTCAAATGAATACTTGCGGCAGGCTGATTTCTTCAAGAGGATCACTTCTTTTTCTGGGTTGACTTGGATTGAATTGGATTGACTTAAAACGAATAAATTCAGGTGGAAAAGCGCGAGCGAAAGAAATTTCTTATTAAAAAAAGTTGTTATTTTTTTTATTTATTTCACAAGGAAAGGGATTGCTCTATCAGATTTATTTGTGAAAAGAAATCGGAAATCTTGATTCTCTTTATTTTAGATTCAAATTTACATAAATTTTGTTCTTTATCTTAATGATATTGATATTTTTCAAGCAAAATAATTTACCTGTCTTTTATTCCATGATAACTTAAAGATAGAAAGATAGTTTTTTTCACAAAGTAAACATCCTTATCTGCAGACACCCTTTTACGAAGTACCCAGATCTCCCTTTCTAAAACCAATGATTTTCAATTGCTGTGTTCCAATCAACTCGTAAAAAACTTGTGGAGGCGTTTTCCCATCTGTATTCGCATTTGATCAAGATTACAGACACCCTCACAACATACGAAAGAAGCAATCCTTGCTTGATTTTTCCGTTTTGTCAATCATACGCCCTGACTCCAAGCACAAGTGACACAACTTTACTTGAAGCCATAATTTGTCATGGACAAAATCTCACTATAAAAACAGAGCTATAGACATAGAAGATACTTATACAAGGAGGAGAATAGATGGAAAATTTTTATCAACGAACACCGACAGAAACACTTGAATACTTTCATTCAGATCAGACGAAAGGGCTTAGTAAGCAAGGCGCAAAAGAGGCGCTAGATACATATGGTGAAAATACGATTCAGCAGCAAGAATCGACCTCCCCTTGGAAATTGTTATGGCACAATTTAAATAATCTAATCGTTTATTTATTACTAGCCGCCGCATTGCTCTCTTTTGCGATGGGAGAAACGATAGAAGGAATTGCTGTGTTGATTGCGGTGGTAATTGCCGTGATGACTGGTTTTGTGACAGAGTTGCGTGCACAAAAGTCAATTGATTCCCTTCAGGAAATGATTTACACTACCGCAAAAGTGATTCGTGATGGGCAAGTGATGGAAGTCGAATCTGCTGCGATCGTTCCAGGGGATATTCTCGTTTTGGCAGAAGGTGATGCGATCGCTGCCGATGCACGTTTGCTGGAAAGCCGCAATTTAGCCTGTATTGAGTCCGCATTGACGGGCGAGTCCGAAGCTGTAGAAAAAAATGCGGCAGAACAATATGATGAAGACGTCCCCTTAGGTGATCGCCGCAATGTTGTTTTTGCAGGAACAGCAGTGACAAGAGGAAATGGCTATGCCGTCGTTACAGCCATCGGGATGAAAACGGAAGTCGGAAAAATCAGCGATATGCTGACTGGAAACAAAAGCGCGAAAACACCTTTGGATATCGAGCTGGATAAATTAGGGAAAGCAATCATTATTGCGGCACTCTTTGCCGCCGTGACGGTCCTAATTGCAGGTCTTCTAACGGATCAGCCTTTGGTAGAAATGCTGCATATCTCAATCATCCTTGCAGTAGCAGCCATTCCAGAAGCAATGCCCGCTGTCTCAACCATTACTCTTTCTCGCGGCATGCGGATCATGGCTGAACACAAAGCATTAGTCAAAACCCTCTCAGCGGTTGAGACTTTGGGCGCTACGAGTATCATTGCCAGTGATAAAACCGGGACATTGACAGAAAATCAGATGACGATCGCTGAGATCATTCTAAGTAATGGAGAGCACTACACTGTGACCGGTAATGGGTACGAACCGATGGGGAGCTTCCATAAAGAAGGACAAGAAATCTCAGTCAATGAAGAGCCAGCACTTCAAGCGATGATTGAAAACGGTGCACTATGTACGTCCGCTTCTTTGAAAGAAACGGATGGCCAGTTTGAGGTCCTAGGAGATCCAACCGATGGAGCGTTTGTTGTATTAGGAAAAAAAGAAGGCATCGATCGTCAAACACTGATGGATCAAGGCATTGAAAAAATCGCTGAGCTTCCTTTTGATTCAGAAAACAAATTTATGATCACCGTCTATGAAAAAGAACAGCGAACGTTGATCATGAAAGGTGCACCGGATGTTTTGATTGAGAAAGCTGCCGTCGATCCGTCTGTGAAAGAGCAGTTGAACGACATCAATCATACACTAGCTTCCAATGGGCAACGAGTGATTGCGGTGGCACAAATCAGTAACTATCAGGGTGGTTTGTCGGAGTCTGAGCTGACAGAATCATTGGATAATTTAGAGATCCAAGGTTTTGTTGGCATCATTGATCCCCCACGAACAGATGTTAAAGAAGCTGTCAAAATCGCTCAAGAAGCGGGGATTCGTGTCAAAATGATCACAGGTGATCACCCGCAAACTGCCTCCATGATCGCACAAGAAATTGGTTTGATCGATTTTGATAAGACGATGACGGGAAAAGAGATCGACGCCTTGGCAGGTAAAGAAGCGTTTAATGAACGGATCGAAGAAGTGGCTGTATTTGCTCGGGTTTCGCCGGAAAATAAACTTCAACTAGTCAAAGCACTGCGGGAAGAAGGAGAGATCGTGTCGATGACTGGTGATGGCGTGAATGACGCTCCTGCTCTTAATGGTGCCGATATTGGGATCGCGATGGGCATTCGCGGCACGGAAGTAGCTAAGGAATCTTCTGATATGATCTTGACTGATGATCGCTTTGGGACGATCGTCGACGCAATCAAAGAAGGAAGAATCATCTTTGACAATATCAAAAAATACGTTTCTTTCCTTTTTTCTTGTAATATGGTCGAAATCGTGACAATCTTTCTAAGTGTCATTTTTCTTCTTCCCATGCCGATTCAACCGCTGCATATTTTGTTCTTGAATCTAGTGATCGATATCGCTCCTGCGATGGCGTTGGCCTTTGAACCTGCAGAAGAGGACCTGATGAAACGTCAGCCTCGTTCCAAAGAAGACAGTTTGGTCAATAAACGATTCTTAGGTCGAATTATTTTAAGCGGGATAGTGATCGGATTGACGGCTTTTGGTTTTTTTAATTTTTTGATACAAACAAATCATGAATTAGCTTATGCCCAGACCGCTACGTTTACCTTTATGGCGATCGCACAACTGATGCATATTTTTAATGTTCGCAAGCAAAGCGGATTTGGATTAGACAAGTCTTTCTTCAAGAATAAACCGTTGATCGGCGCACTGATCCTTTCGATGGGATTGCAGTTGTCAGCTGTTTATCTCCCTTTCATGAATGAATTATTAGGGACTTCACCATTGCAAGTTGGCACATGGGGAATCATTTTCTTAGCGGCTAGTCTTTCCACACTGGTTGTAATGGGATTAAAAAAAGCCTTTCAGTTGAAGTGAAAAACAGCAAGAAAACCAACATCATCGTTGGTTTTCTTGCTGTTTGCTTTTTGTCTATCGCAGGAAATTATTTACAAAAGCAAGAAAAAAAGTTATTATTGACGAGTCAATGATTGATGAGTCAATTATTAGAGAGGAGTATTCCATGCAGCTAAGAGAAATCAGCCGCCTGCTTTATCAGTTGAAAATTGCCAATCAAGAATTGACGGCAACTTTTGAAAAAAGCACCGGGTTCAGTCTGACCCGATATGAATTAATGATGTTCATCAAAGAAAATGGACGTTGTTCGCAATCTGACTTACAGACTGAATTGAAGATCGATAGTGCAGCAGTTACAAGACATCTAAAAATTTTAGAACAAAAGAATTATGTAGTGCGGGAAAGGAACAAAGACAACAATCGTGAAGTCTTTGTGGAAATAACACCTAAAGCCAAGCAAGAGCTGTCTGCTTGCGAGAAACACCAAGAGAAGGAAGCATTCGCCCTATCGCTGACCGAAGAAGAAGCAGCTGCGTTTTTGCAGTTGTTGAATAAATTAATGAAATGAAAGAGGCTACTAATATGTCAACCAATAGAGTAAACAACGATTTTTCAGATATCACTTTTGGAAGAAAATCCGTCCGTGTCTATGATGAGACGGTCAAAATCTCTCATGAGGAAATGTTAACGATGATTCAAGAAGCAACGACTGCCCCCTCATCTGTTAACATGCAACCATGGCGTTTCGTTGTCGTTGAAAGTGCTGAGCAAAAAGCAAAACTAAAACCACTGATCCGATTCAACACACGCCAAAACGACACATCGGCAGCCATGATCTTGATTTTTGGTGATTTAGCTTGTTATGAATACGGGGAAGAAATTTACAATCAAGCAGTTGAAGCAGGAAAAATGCCGGCAGAAGTCAGAGACCAACAATTGGCAACGATCATTCCTTACTACAAGAGCTTCACGAAAGATCAAATGACCTCCATCGTAAAAGTTGACGCCAGCTTAGCGGCAATGCAGCTGATGTTAGTCGCGCGTGCCCATGGCTACGAAACGAATCCAATTGGTGGCTTTGAAGCAGACCAATTAGCAGAGGCTTTTGATGTCGATCCAGAACGCTACGTTCCAGTTATGATTCTATCAATTGGTAAAGCTGAAGAATTAGGCTATGAATCCATTCGTTTGGATGCAGAAAAAATCACGACATTTAAATAAATCTACTCTTACTTTCTATGTGGTCTTCCGTTTGTCTTTGTGTTCGCTAGAAGCATGAAGGACGGAAGATTGCTTGGTTTACTTTATAATAAAGAAAACCAGATTTAAAAAAGGAGGAAGCAAAATGTCCACTATTACTATAGGTTTAATCATGTTCGTTGCACTTGAATTTCTATTTATCATGTATTTGGAAACTTTTGCGACTACTTCAAAGAGAACGCAACGGGTTTTCAATTTATCAAAAGAAGAATTAGAACGCCCTTCACTGAATACATTGTTCAAAAATCAAGGAATCTATAATGGGTTAATCGGCATCGGCTTGCTCTATAGCGTGTTTCTTTCCGCTTCTCCTGTCGAATTGAGTCGCCTGCTTTTGATTTATATCATTTTAGTTGCTCTGTATGGCAGCATCACTAGTGACAAAAAAATTATATTGACACAAGGTGGCTTAGCAATCCTTGCATTGATAGCAACTTTTTTCTGATTTTTGAAAGATAATCAAAATGACCTCTCACAGTTATGTGTTCCATTAAATGATGGAACCGTTGCTAGTGAGAGGTTTTTTTGTTGATTTCATTTGTTAAATGAGAGGACAAGTTTGCACTTGTCGTAAAAAATGATAGGATAAAGCTAACGATACAAACCTAAAAGAATCGGACTTTTACTCAGCGGTTTTCTGGACGTAAACTGGTGGCTGCGAAAAGCGCTTTGACTAATATTGGTGTCAGGATCACTGCTGTGATCACTTCAGAAACGCCGTTAGTCACTGCAATAGCTCCTAATGTGACAAACAAAGCGGAAGCATCAACACCATAGGTAGTTGCCACCAAACTAGTGTACAGGGTTCCCATCAACGTTAACACGAGAACCGTGTTGGTAAGGGTACCAAAGATGGCTGCAACAATAGAAGCAAGGACGACTTTCTTTGTTTTACGATAGAGCCAAGTAAACAATATACCAGCGACGAGACCTACTAAGACCCTTGGCAGGACTGAGATGATCGGATTAGTGAATACTGTGATATCCAAAGGGGTCGTAGGGGAAGTGAATGCCCGAATAATCGTGAAAATCCCCCAAACCAAGCCGATAAACATCCCATCTTTCGTTCCTAAAACAATGGCAGCAACAATGACCGTGATATGAATGATCGTCAGACTAGTGATGCCGATAGGAATAAAGCCAAGGAAAGGTACCATAGTTTGTAAGATAATGATTGCGGTTAGAATTGCACGGATCACTAAACGATACGTTTTGTTTTTTGTGTTCATGAGAAAACACCCTTTCTTATAGAATGACACTCGTGTCATTTTTATGTTAGGATGATTATACAATAAAATGACACAGGTGTCATTAATAAAGTGAGGTGGAAGCATGAAAAAGCCGATCGAAGAAAAAAAACGGCAAAAACGAGAAGCGATTTTGGAAAGTGCCAAAGTAGTATTCAGCAAGAAAGGATTGATCGATGCGACGATGCAAGACATCATCGAAGAATGCGGCATCAGTCGCGGCGGGATCTATCTGTACTTTCAATCGGTGGATGCGATTTTCTTAGAAGTGCTGCAACAACGTTCGCAACGACGGTTTAATGAAGTTCGAGCAATGATCAAAGCAAATGCTTCTTTCGAGACTATCTTGACGAAATATTTTGAGGATCATAAATACCGATTGCTTCATAGCATATCCGACAGCATGCTGCGAGCGACGTATGAGTATTATTATACGCATAAGTCAGTTGAGACGAGTTCGTTGCAGCAAACGCAGTTGACTGAGACGAAACGCACGATCCAAGAGATTTTTCAAGTTGGAGTTGCGCAAGGCGTGATTGCCGATCGGAATCTGGAAGCAATCGCGGAAAACTATATGTTTGTTATAGAAGGTCTGGGTATTTTAGCTTTGACGGGTCATATTCAAGAAGAACAAATCGATCATCAAATTCAAGTGATGCGAACACTGTTGCCGTACCAATAAAAGTTTTTAGAAGCTGTGATAGAAGATAATACAAAAAATGGAGAAATAGCCTTTCTCAAGTTCGATTGAGATCGAACGATCTCTGGACTTTTTTGTAGTGAATTCTTTTGTTACGGCTTTTTTCTACGGCTTTGTAATCTTTTTGAAATCAAGAACGGTTTGTATCTTACAGATACTGCTTGATTTCATAAACTCACCAACTTAGATGTCTCTTCGAAAAGTGATCATAATGGAAGGTTGAGTGTTTTTTAAGGAACTATCGAGAATTAAAAAACAAGTGATTTCACTTGTAATGAAAATGTAAACGGGAAATCAATTGGGTTGTGAATAGGAGTATGTTAAAATGATAAATGTCAAATAAATGTAATTTGATGATCAAAATTGACGAATTGGAGGAGAAAATGAAAAAGAAACTTGCATCATCTTTGTGCATTTGTGCAATAGCGCTGACAAGTCCTGTCATCCCAACCGCCGTGTTCGCCGATGATTACGATCAATTGATTCAGCAAAAAAATAACGAAGTAGCTGAATTGAAACAACAGCATCAATCGGTGCAGACACAAATAGATCAGTTAACAAATGAAGTGTCTGACATCAATGAACAAGCAGCTGAATTAATCGCTCAGCAGAAAAAACTAGGGAATGAAATCAATGATTTAGAAAAAGAAGTGACTGATTTGGAAGCACGGATCGAGAAACGACAAGTAGCGATCCAGAATCAAGCACGAGACACTCAAGTCAATGGGAAAAGTGATCGCTTTATTTCCGTGCTTTTGGATTCCGAATCTTTCGGTGACTTTGTTCAGCGGTTCCACGGAATGACGACGATCGTCAATGCCAATAATCAGATGATCCAACAGCAACAAGCGGACCAAGCAGCTGTTAAGACAAAGAAAAATGAAGCAGAAACCAAAATGGCGGAAATGCAGCAAATGCAAGGCCAGCTGGAAGCCCAAAAAGGGAAGCTGGCGTCCAAGCAAGCAGATCTGAATGTCTTGCAGACAAACCTTGCTTTACGGCAAGCAAATAAAGAAAGTGAAAAGGAAGCATTGCTCGCTCAAAAAGAAGCCTATGAGGCAGAACAAACTCGAATAAGAGAAGAATCAGAGCGGGTCGCAGCAAGACAGCAGGCAGCAGCTGAAGATCAGCTCATACCAATGACTACCGAGTCTTCTGAAAATTCTTCGATTTCTGAAGCTGATTCTTCTGAAACCGAACGTTCTGTTCAAGGAGAATCCACTGATGTACAAGGGGATATCCAAGAAATACCAACAAATAATGAAACAAGCCCCGTAGCTACTCCAGATTCTTCTTCGACGGCAGCAAGTACGGAAAGCAGCAGAAATCCTGATTCTCAGCCTGCTCCTAGCTCTAAGCCTGCACCTCCGACACCATCTGCGCCAATTGGGAACGTTGGAGCTGCGATCGTAGCAGAAGCTTACCATCATCTCAATAAGCCGTATGTCTGGGGAGCAAAAGGACCAGATAGTTTTGACTGTTCAGGATTTACCCGCTATGTCTATTTACAAGTAACCGGAAAAGATATCGGTGGCTGGACAGTACCACAAGAAACTGCTGGTACAATGATTTCTGTTAGTCAAGCGCAAGCTGGTGACTTACTGTTTTGGGGTGCTGCCGGCAGTACCCACCATGTAGCCATCTCTTTAGGAGGCAACCAGTACATTCATGCCCCTCGTCCAGGACAGACAGTTTCTGTGGGGAATACAGCGTACTACACTCCGAGCTTTGCTGTTAGAGTCAATTAATTATTTTATCTTTATAAATACTTGATCCAGTGGACTGATTCTCATTGAACCCAATGCGCAGAATGAATCAGTGCTAGTAGAAGGAGAGAAAAATGAAAAGCAGAAAACAGATCCGCAAAGAGTTGCAACGGCAAAAACGCAGTCAATTGTACCGAAAAGGAGCTGCTACCACTACCGCTCTCGTTAGTACGCTGAATTTAGTACCGGTTAGTGTGCTCGCAACTTCTGTTGAAGAATCGAATGACACAGGTGTACAAGTGGTTGAACAGCCTACGGTAGCTTCGTCGGATGATACAGCCGATTTACACGATTTAGTAAATGAATCACAAGCGAGTCAAGCAACAACCACCGAGGATACTGGAACCGAAACATCGTTGACTGAGGACACAGATTCCACAGTATCATCAAGTGAGTCAACTACCAGCGAGTCTTTAGAAGAACCTCTAGGAACGGAGCCTGCCAGTGACGCTGATTCTGCAGAATCGACAAGTGAGATCCCAATGTTGTCAGAGGCAGAGCGAATTGCATTAGAAACAAAGATTATGCCTAATATCGATCGTGTGATGGCAAGATCTAATACACAACAAGCCTTCATCCAGCAAGTAGGACCAATGGCGCAACAAGTAGCAAGTGTCAACGATCTTTATGCCTCCGTCATGATAGCACAAGCGATCCTTGAATCAGGATGGGGACAATCCACACTTACGACGCAAGCAAACAATATGTTTGGGATCAAAGGTTCATACAATGGTCAATATGTTGAGATGCGAACAATGGAAGATGATGGCAACGGCAATCTTTATGAGATCGTTGCAAAATTCCGCAAATATCCGTCTTTAAAGGAATCATTTGAAGATAATGCCCATGTCTTAAAAACGACTTCTTTTTCACCAGGCGTTTATTTTTACAGTGGGGCTTGGAAATCCAATACCTCTTCCTATCGTGATGCCACACAATGGCTTCAAGGGAGGTATGCGACAGATACGACTTATGCCGGCAAGCTGAATAATTTGATCGAAACCTACAATTTGACACAATTTGATTCCGCGACCGGTGGCGGCAGCGGGAATGGCAACAACACCAATAATTCAGAACAAACCATCAACAAACAATTCAAGACCACGGCAGCGCTGAATATTCGTTCAGATTCTTCAACCAGTGCCAGTGTAGTGGGGTCATTAGCCAATAATACGACCTTCAAAGCAGTAGCCCAAAAACAAGGAACCAGTGTTAATGGCAACAGTACTTGGTATCGGGTGGAAGGCAAAGGCTGGGTCAGCGCTGCGTATGTGACGGAAGTAGGATCCAACAATAACAGCAATAATTCAGAACAAACGATCAACAAGCAATTCAAAACCACGGCAGCGCTGAATATTCGTTCAGATTCTTCAACCAGTGCCAGTGTAGTGGGGTCATTAGCCAATAATACGACCTTCAAAGCAGTAGCCCAAAAACAAGGAACCAGTGTTAATGGCAACAGTACTTGGTATCGGGTGGAAGGCAAAGGCTGGGTCAGCGCTGCGTATGTGACGGAAGTAGGATCCAACAATAACAGCAATAATTCAGAGCAAACCATCAACAAGCAATTCAAGACCACGGCAGCGCTGAATATTCGTTCAGATTCTTCAACCAGTGCCAGTGTAGTGGGGTCATTAGCCAACAATACGACCTTCAAGGCAGTGGCCCAAAAACAAGGAACCAGTGTTAATGGCAATAGTACCTGGTACCGGGTGGAAGGCAAAGGCTGGGTCAGTGGTGCCTATGTGAAAGAAGTCAGCAGTACCTCTAGTTCTAAGACATATACCGTAAAATCAGGAGATACCTT
Source organism: Enterococcus sp. AZ091 (assembly GCF_051714805.1). NCBI lineage: Bacteria > Bacillati > Bacillota > Bacilli > Lactobacillales > Enterococcaceae > Enterococcus > Enterococcus sp. AZ091. Next base: position 655,269 of record NZ_JBIOSO010000002.1, read on the forward strand.
ATGGGGAATTGCACAGAGCTATGGGGTCTCAATCAATCAGCTGATGCAATGGAACAATATCAGCGGCTCATTGATTTTTGTGGGACAACGATTGATCGTCAGCAAATGACCCTAATAATAGGCAATAGATAGAAACATTAAGATGAAAGTACAATGATAAAGGCACAAGAGGGCAATATTCGAATAGCTGCCAGATAAAAGAAATATGAAAAAAAAATCAGATGTAAAAAATTTCCAAACGAAGGAAGGAGACCGCACAATTTTTGTGTTGGTCTCCTTCTTTTGTTCGTTTGAGTTTAAAGCAACGGCTGTTCTGCATTCATGCCTTTATTGAGGGAGCTCCTGGAAACTATCCATGATCTTTGTTAGTTCATCTTTTGAGGAATCAAAAAGACTTGCTAAGGTCCAACCATACAATTGAACATAATTATTATCGGTTTCTGTTACATAATATAAGTAATGTATGTTCAACCCTTCTACAGTTGCAGCAAAATCAACCATTTGGGTTTGAGTACCAGGAACCGGTAAAAATGTCGCGTTGGTACCAAAATTCGATGCTAAACTGTCTTGAACCAATGCAAGATAACTGTCGAAATCTGCAAAGTCTTGTTTAGACTCCACAACAGCCGCCAGAAATTTTGTTTGTAACGAATCAGAAAGCATAAAATCATTATCTGGATTTAGTGACTCAAAATCGGCTACAGTTTGCCAATTTGTCGGCAGTTCCAGCGAATAGGAATAACCGCTTACACCAGTGATCGTCTGCTTCTCAACAGGAATCACATTTTCTGAAGTGCCAGTGCTGGCTGTTTCAGAAGATCCTACAGTGGAAGATAATTGTGTACGCTCTTTTTCTTTTGTGGAAGAATCAACCGATCCCGATGGTTTTTCTGTACATCCTGCTAAAAATAACCCAAACCCAACTAAACCTAAAACCATGTGCTTTTTCATTTTTTTACTCCTTCTAGTTTTTTTAAAAAACTTATTTTATTTATCCTATAATAAGCTCGTAAATAAGGCAATAGAAGAATCTTTTTAAATAAGCACTATTGAAAGTAGTTTATCGAATTTTAAAAATTCAAGTTTCGTTTATCTGCTGGCTAAGTCTGGATAGTATAGGAGATTGTACACATTTTTCCTTACATGATGCAAAAATTGATTATAAAACCCACAAATCATTTGCTATGCTATATAAAAAGTGAATGCATCCCTCGCTGCTCAGGATGATTATTGTCGGAAAGGTACACTTGTGCTGTCATTGGCAATCAGAACTTTTTGTTAGCTGTCGATTATCCATTGATAGTCTCCTAAGCAGGGAAATGCTAGAAAACAGAGGTGAGTGGATGTTTTATCCAGATGTCAAAGAGTATTTGCGAAAGATGCGTGGGAATATTGATTTTGCAGTGATGAAGGAACGTCTGCCATTGGTTCATAGATACTGGCAAGTGACGGAAGCAGAAGTAGAAAGAATTGTTCGTGAAGAATCTGAGGAAGATTTCTGGACAAGTGTACAACAAATCATCTTACTCGATGCCAAATTGGTCCTTTTGCGAAGCTATATCAGCGAATTTGATTTCCAAGGTTTTTCAGAGGAAGAAATCATCGAGAATATCGAACTAGATCATAGCACCTATACAAAAGAATTGTGCGGTTACAATTTAACAGATACAGGACATCCCTCGATCCTTTTTGGAAAGGGCAGATGACTCGATCAGATTAACGCAAATCTTTTCTTTAACGACAAACGAAGCGTATACTGGAATAAGAAAGAAAAGTTTTCTACTATTATATTGCTCTTTTATAATGCTTTTCCAAAAAAGTTATTTACCATTCGTTAGGAGAGATTTCCATGACTGAATTTACTCAGATCGTTTTGCTGTTTTTCTTGTATTCTTTTGTAGGCTGGCTGTGGGAAACGGTTTACTGCTCGATAAAAGCCAGACATTTTGTTTATCGAGGATTTTTGGTAGGACCGATCACTCCTATTTATGGCTTTGGAATTTTAGGTGTCTTGTATTTACTGCGACCGTTACATAACCAATTGCTGCTGCTCTTTTTTGCAGCAGCTGTTTTAGTGACCTTATTAGAGTACGTGACGAGCTTTTTATTAGAAAAACTGTTTCATGCTTCATGGTGGGATTACCACAATGTTTTTTTGAATATCAATGGTCGCGTGGCTGTCCCAATTTCAATCTTTTGGGGCATTTGCTGTGTCTTGATCGTCCGCATCGTTCATCCGCAAATGTTGATCATTGTCCAAATGTTGGCTGAAAGATTCAGTTTTTATCTACCTGTTGGATTGTTGATGGTGATGTCGTTGGATATGGGCTATACATTGGCTAATCTTGCTGCTTTTCAACGAACGGTTCAACGACTGGACCGTGCTATTGAACAGCAGAAAGCCACTTTATCAGAAAGTTTGGAACAAAAGAAAAACAATTGGCAGGAACGTATTTCTGAACTGCCAATCGATTGGCAGCAATTGCGTGAAACGTTACCGAAGCTGAATTTTCATCAGCGAAGACTTTTAAAAAACTTTCAAAAACTGCAAATCAATGAGATTACCAATGTTCAAGACTTACGGCGGTTTGTGGAAGAATTACGTAAGAAGAGAGAGTAATATTACAAAAGTGTTACAATAAAAAAAGCCTTTTCAAGGCTCTGATTTCCCACTTTCACGTGAATTATTTTTTAATAGACTCTTATTTCTCCCACTTTGGCTAAAAATTGTAATAAATTGTAAAAGAGTTGCAATATATCTTGCCCCCAGAATTTGTATAATAATAAGCGTTGGAAACCATAGTGAGAAGTGAGGGAATTTTTTTGAAGGCAAAGAAATTACGTACCATGGTCGTCGCAGTCTTTGCGGCAGGTATCGTTTCGCCGATCTTTGCGCAGGCTGAATCTCTGGAATCATTGAAAGAGAAAGAAAGTGCCGTTATGCAGCAAAGTCAGCAAATCAGTACAGAAGTACAAATCGCTTTGACCGATGTCAATAATAAATACAGCGAGGTTGAAGCATTAAAAGCACAAATCGCTAACAATGAAGAAACGTTGGCACAAACCAAAGAAGAAATAAAGGCAACTCAAGAAACGATTGAAAAACGTGAAGCTGTAGTTGCAGAACGAATGAAAGACATTCAGGTCAACGGTGGAGTAACCAGAGATTGGACAGTCTTGTTGGAATCTTCCAATATCCAAGATTTCATCAACCGGGCTTACGCCATGACAATGCTCCAAAATCTAGAAAAAGAAAAAATCGACTCGTTGACATCTGAAAAAGAAAAATTAGAGTCTCTGCAAGAAAAAGCCGAGTCTACCAAAGAATCCTTACAGCAGGATCAATCCTCTTTGGAAGCACAGGCGCAAGAGTTGGATAGTAAGATCGCCAACTTGCAGACACAGTTGAAAGAAAACGAATCGACCTTAGCAAAGATTGCTTCCAGCAAAGAAGCAGAAGAAGCTCGGATAGCTGCTGAAAAAGCAGCCAAAGAAAGAGCAGCCAAAGAAGCGGCCGAACAAGAAGCTAAAGAAAAAGAAGCGAAGGCAGCGGCAAAAGCAGCGAGTGAAAGCTCAAGTCAAGAGTCGTCATCTTCAAGTGAGAGCGCGCAATCAAACAGCAGTTCAAGCAGCAATTCAGCTTCAAGCAATACGAGCAGCAGTTCGACGAATAATAGTTCAAACAACTCGAATAACAGCTCCAACAATTCGGGTAGCAACACACCTTCCAGCGGCAAGACAATGATCATGGAATCAACCGCATATTCTTATGCAGAGAAAGGTGCTAGCCACCTGACTGCCAGCGGAACAGATCTTCGCAGCAATCCAATGGCGGTCGCAGTCGATCCAAGTGTGATCCCATTAGGTACCTTGGTGAATGTTGAAGGATATGGCGTGGCGCTAGCGCTAGATACAGGAGGCGCGATCAAAGGAAATATCATTGATGTCCACTTTGATAATGTAGCCAAATGTCTGCAATGGGGCCGACGTCAAGTAAAAGTCACGATTCTAGACTAATAAACGAAAAAGCGTATCTTGTAACCCTACCATCATTCATGATTGATGGTGGACAAGATACGCTTTTTTATTTAGTGGGTAAAAGCATCATCTAGAAAAGCTCGTTTCATTCCTGCAACTGTGCCTGCATCGTTTTCAATGTTTGGATGGAATCGTACATTTGTTGTTGCTCGGACTCATTGAGAGACATTTCAATAATTTCGCGAATGCCTTGACTATTGACGATTGCAGGGGAACTAATACAGACATCGGTTGCTTGATATTGTCCCTCTAAGTGTACAGAAACCGGCAGTACTGCATGTTCATCTTTTAAAATACTGCGGGTGATCCTAGCCAGCGAGATTGCTATCCCATAATGTGTCGAACCTTTGGCAGCAATGATGTCATAAGCGGCATTTTTCACTTTTTCTGCAATCAGGCTGAGATCCTGCTCCGAAAAATTTGGGTGTTTTTCCAACCACTCGTGAACACTTAAGCCACCAATATTGCCATGGGACCAGACTGGAAATTGGGTGTCACCATGTTCCCCTAAGACGTAAATCTGAATATCCCGTGGATCAATGGTCAACTGCTCGCCAATCGCATTACGCAAGCGCGCACTATCGAGAGAAGTTCCAGAACCAATCACTTTGTGAGAGGGAAAGCCAGTGATTTTTTTGACATAGTGAGTCAAAACATCTACTGGATTACTAGCAATCAAGAAGATCCCTTGAAAACCGCTAGCAATAACAGATTTCACGATCTTTTTCATGATCTGAGCATTCTTTTTCGTCAAATCCAGTCGTGTTTCATGGGGCAGCTGTGCTGCACCAGCGGTGATCACTACAAGATCTGCATCTCGACAATCCTCATAATCAGCAACATATAGTGTTTTGGGACCAACATATGCCAAGCCATGATTTAAATCCTGAATGTCACCCGCTGCTTTTGCCTTATCTAAATCAATAATACCAATTTCATTGCCAATTCCTTGAGCGACTAATGCAAAACTGTAACTCGAACCTACATCCCCATTTCCGATCAGAATGATTTTCTCCATGAAAGATCCTCCCAAATTTGATTCGACTTAAATACACCTAAACTGTACCAAAGAACCAGAAAAAAGAGTATTGATACGTTCTCAGGGGCGTTGCTGTCTTATGATTAGGGAAGCAATAGACGCTTAAGAGCACTTCCCCTGTCATAGTCGGAAGTGCTCTTAAGCATTCATATGAGGATTGAGACATTTGGCTAGCTTATTCCAGTCATTTTTGTCAGGGAAAGTTTTAAAAATCAAACAATCAATGTCATTAGCATAATCGGAAACATATTCTGTGTAATTTGTTACCACGAGATCAATGTGATTCATCATTAAATAATCAGGTGACAATTCATTTGAATCAGGAAAGAAAAAGTTTTTTGAGCTATGCAAGTAATGCATCGATTTGCTTTTTAAATACTGACAGAGAATATATGAGCCTTCAAATAAGAAAGCAACATTTTTTTTGGTATGCCAATAAAGCGATTTGATAGATTCCAAATAGATCGTCAGACTGGCGCTTAAATGGGATAAACTCTTTTTATTCCAAGTAGCAACAGCTAATGGATTTTCTGTGAGAAAATTCCGACATTTTTGATAAGACTCAGGAAACAAGCGCTGGGCGTAAAGATTGACATCGGCAATATTATGATTCAACAAAGGGGAGAGCAACTGCTTGATTTTGGCTACGGTAAAGAAAGATTCGATCAAGATATGATCGCGGGAGGAATTTTTGGTTTCAGGAATACAGGTAGCTACAAAATCACTGGCCAGCTGAGTGATTTCTGCCCACTGATTGTATTTTTGGCAGAAGACTTCCTCACCAGTAACGTCACTAATCGAACGCCGGCTCCAAACCAACAGAAAGAGATAGAGAATCTCTTCTTGGGGCAGTCTTTGTTGGTAGTGTTCAAAGATATGCTGATTGATTTCCGCAAATTCTTTGAAATCTTCTTTAGTTGAAAACAGTTTGCTGATTTTTTTTGGTAGTTTCACTGTGTGTCCCCCGCAATAGCGCTCAAGGGTTATGTACAAATAATAATTGAGCTCTCCAAATGAGCAGGCTTGCTTGTTGGTTCGCTGGCAGTCAGAAAAAGCTTTGACGGTGATGTCGTGAATCGCAATAGGGGGAAAGATCGTGTGTGCCGTGATTTCTGATTCATAATAAAAATCATGAAAAAATTTACGGATATCCATTTCATCGCCAATGAATGTGATTGGGTTATAATCCAGCTGCAAGTGGTAGTCGCGAAGAACAGGTTGTACTTTTCTCAAGTAACGAAGAACCGTACTCTCCGAGATATGATACCTTTCTGCCCATTCTGAAGAACGCATTTCTTCATGCTGAAAAATACTCTCGACAATATGGAAAAGAATCTCGTCAGTAATCAGTGCTCGTTTCGCTGCGAGGTACTTCGTCGGGTTCAATACGGTGAAAATATAGCCCTTGTGGGACGAATCGATATGGAGGGCATCCTTGAAATGGGACTTCATGTCTGTGATATCAGTCACAATCGTTCGCGTTGTACTTGAGGAAGCCTTTGCCAGTGCACGAGTAGAGCAAAGCGGCTCTAACTCAAATAAGTCGAGAATGCGCATCCAACGGATCGTTGCAGTATTCGTAACGAATTTCATCTGAAGCTCTCTCACTGGTTTGCTCCTTTCATTTTCCAATTAAAGAATTGAATCTGTCTATAGCTATCTTAATGAAGTTAGAATCGCAATAACAAATCACGTATTTCATCAAACGGTGAAAAAATTGACATGAATTGCCAATAAACCATTCTTTTGCAGTCATTTATTGGCAAAAAAACCAGATGAAAAAGAACAGACACCTTCCCATTTCAAAGAATAGAATATTGAAAAATAATTTAGTTTATCAGAACAGATCAAAGCGAGCACTTAAAAATAGAAAATTAAATGAGTAAAAAATGGTTTTTTCAACTATTTAAATTATTTAATTACTAGATTGAAAAAAGACTCAAAAATAATTGCAAACATCCAAGATTCCTTTAAGAAACAAAATCGTGATTTTTCTCGCTGTTTATGATGCTAGTTTTATTACAAGGGATACACCTTAACGAATGCCTGAAGAAAGATGAAAAAGAGAATGAAATTCTTTTAATGGAAAAATTGATCGTCAGAAATTAAATAACAAAATATATAGTTTTTAATGTTTTTTTATATAAAAGAAATCGCTGTTTTATTCAAGTTAAATCACAATTTTTGCAAAAACATTGTTCTTAATGATGTAAAAACTTGGTAAATTACCTTTATTTAATTTCAATTTTCTCTTATAATTAACTAGAATTGAGCAAATTTGCTTTTCTTGATTGAAAAGATAAATTTATAAAGCACAAATAATTTAGGGAGTGTGTTCATGGGAAAGCCGTTACTTAAGACTTTGACCGTTGTGGCAGTCGGTGTTGGATCCGTTGCCATTTGTTTGGTTGGGTATCGCCAGAACAATCAGCGACAATACCAGCAGCGGGTAGAATATGCGCAAACTGCGATCGCCAGTGAGACCGACAGTATTGCAACATTGAAGAAGGAGGTCGCAAGCCTTTATCTCAATGAGGATCGAACATTCTTAAAAGCGGGCATCACCGCTGATGATATCAGCCAGCTCGTTGGAAAGTTGTCCATGATCAAAGTATCTGGTGAAGAATACGGCATCGAAGAGAATGCATTGCCGGCAGATGCAAAAGAGATCCAAAAGCAGAAACAAGCCATTGACGATGAATTGAAGGATATCGAAGCAAAGCAAAAAATCCAAGAAGCAACCGATAAGCTCTTCACGAAAGGCGTCTCCAACTGGCAGAAAGCCGAAAATGACGTCATTATCAAAAAAGATCTGAAAGAGACTGACGTTGGCAGCATTCGTGAAAACTTGAATTTTTTTGAGGATGACAAATGGACAGCGTTAGTGAAAGAATACCTTGGTTTTGCAGATGCTCAACTTGATCGCGTGACAAAACTGCAAAAAGAATTTGATCGTATGCTTAAAGACGACAAAGTGACGGATGCAGTGACCTATGAGAACTACTTATCAGCCGTTGACAGCATCAGCAAAATTCGCAATAAAGACTTGAAAGAAAAATATACCAAGCTTGCAGAAACCGTCGCTTCACAAATGGGCTATGTTGGTTACTACAGCAATACAACAGATACGGCAACGACTGATGATGGCTATTCAGATAGTATGACGGATAGTTCAGAAACAGATTCAGAATCCTATTACTGATAGGAAGAGCCAACTGGAGGAATAATTATGTCAAAAGGAAAAAAGATTTTTTTGATTATTTTTGGAATCGTTGCTGTACTCGTGATCGGTGTGGTAGGAATCGGCGCCAAGTTATACATGGATCTATCTGGTTCGATCCAAAAGACCTATGAATCAGTGGAGCGTTCACAAGATGAAAAGAAACGGGAAAATCCTGTTGATTTAAAAAAACAAGAGTCCTTTTCAGTTCTATTGATGGGGATCGATACTGGGGACTTGGGACGTGTCGATCAAGGCCGTTCAGATACGATGATGGTAGCGACGGTTAGTCCAGAAGATCAACAAACAACGATCGTTAGTATTGCTCGGGATACTTATGTGGACATTGTCGGTCATGGTACGAAAGACAAAATCAATCATGCCTATGCATTTGGTGGTCCTGCAATGTCGATGGATACCGTGCAAAAATATTTAGATATTCCCGTTGATCATTACATCTCAATCAATATGGCCGGTCTGAAAGAATTGGTAGATGCCGTGGGAGGCATTGAGGTCAATAACGACCTGACTTTTAGTCAAGACAATTATGATTTCACGATTGGAAAAATCACTCTAGATGGCGATCAAGCATTGGCGTATTCCCGAATGCGGCATGAAGATCCCAATGGCGATTATGGCCGTCAAGAACGACAACGCAAAATCGTTGAGGGAATTGCTAAGAAAGTGTTGAGCTTTGATGGCGTCAGCAAATACCAAGATATCTTGAGTGCTGTCGAAAGCAATATGAAGACAGATATGAGTTTTGATAATATGCGGACGATTGCATTGGATTATCGGGATGCTTTCAAAACGATCAAACAAGATCAACTTAAAGGGGAAGGCTTCATGCAAGATGGCATTTCCTACCAACGGGTTAGTGAGGAAGAACTGAATCGAGTTCAAACAGAACTGAAAGAACAATTAAATCTAGAGAATGAATAAGAAAGTGGAGAAGAAATGGAAGAAACAATTAGCTTAAAAGAGATATTTGAAGTCTTGCGAAAACACTTGGCTTCAATCATTATTGCCATGTTTGCCGGCTTGGCACTTGCAGGAATTGCAACCTTCTTTGTGATCACACCAAAGTATAGTTCACAAGCCCAATTGATCGTGACACTGCCGCAATCGGAAACCGCAAATGTCAATGATGTCAATACCAATCTGCAAATGATCAATACGTATAAAGACATGATCGTCAGTGACTTAGTATTGAACGAAGTCAAAGATCGTCTGGAATCAGAAAGCAATGTCAAAATGACGGCTGGAGAAATCAAAGACGCGATTTCAGTCAGTCAATCTCAAAATTCCCAAATGTTTTCGATTCAAGCAACCAATCCGAATGCTGTGACCGCCCAAAAAATTGCTAACACCACAGCACTAGTCTTTCAGGAAAATGCCAAAGACGTCATGAATGTGGACAAAATTTCCATCATTTCAAGTGCTGTTGCCAGCACATCACCCGTATCGCCAAATAATAAATTAAATTTAGCTATTGGATTAGTGCTGGGGCTGATGGTCGGTGTCGGACTTGCTTTCTTATTTGAATTATTAGATCGTACCGTAAAAGACGACAAATTTGTTACCGATACGATTGGCTATACGATTTTAGGGACTGTACCTCAAATGTCGCAAAAAGAATTAAATGCGACGATCCAAAAGAAACCAACAAGACCAACTTTGAAGAAACCAACGAATGACAAAACGACGGAATCTCGTCGCAGCCGTTCGAGAGTATAGGAGGAAGAGACATGGCTAAACAACAAGAACGTAAAGGGACCCAAACCCATGCAGTAAGTCTGATCACTTTAGTGGATCCTTCTTCTCCTATTTCAGAGCAATATCGGACGATTCGAACCAATATTCAATTTGCGTCTTCAGCGGATCAACAAATAAAAACATTAGTCGTCACTTCTTCGGGACCAGGAGAAGGCAAATCGACCACATCTGCTAACCTAGCAGTGGTCTTTGCAAAATCAGGTCAACGAGTATTGTTAGTGGATGCAGATATGCGGAAACCCACCGTCCACAAAACGTTTAATTTACTGAATAATGTGGGCGTTAGTACAGTTTTGAGCACTTCAACGAATCTAGCTGAGGCAGCCCAGCAAACAGTGATCGACAATCTCTCCATTTTACCAAGTGGTCCTAAACCACCAAACCCTTCGGAATTATTGGGATCATCTAGAATGAACCAAGTGATGGCGGAAGCAAAGAAACTCTATGATATTGTGATTTTTGATATGCCGCCAGTAGTGGCAGTAACGGACGCCCAGATCATGGCTTCCAAAGCAGATGGGACGATTCTCGTTGTGCGCGAAAATGTTTCCCGCAAAGAGCCATTAACAAAGGCAAAAGAATTATTGAATATGGTGCAAGCTCGCGTATTAGGGGTAGTCTACAACGGGGCAGAGAATAACAAAGATTCAGGCTATTACTATTATTACGGGAATTAATGAATTAGGAGACGAACGAAATGATTGATTTACATTGTCATATTTTACCTGGTATCGATGATGGTGCCGAAACGATGGAAGCAAGTATTGCGATGGCAGAAAAAGCCATTAGTCAAGGAATCACTCACATCCTGTGTACGCCACATCACAACAACGGGAAATATCACAATCCAAAATCTGACGTTATTTCGTTGGTCTCTTCTTTGCAATCAGAATTAGACCAACGAAATTTGCCGTTGACCGTATTAGAAGGACAAGAGGTACGGATAACAGGAGATTTAATTGAGGATATTCGTAATGATGAGATTTTATTTACGGATCTGGACGATACGTATATTTTGATAGAATTTCCTACAATGGAAGTACCAACTTATTCCGAACAAGTCTTTTTTGAGTTGAAGAGTCTTGGAAAGACACCCGTTATCGTGCATCCAGAGCGAAACGCCTATTTTAGAAAAGATCCGAATAATTTGCTTCCATTCCTAGAAATGGGGTGCTTAGCACAATTGACGGCTCCAAGCTATATGGGAGTCTTTGGAAAAGACATACAAAAAACGGCCAAATTAATGGTTGAATACAATTTGGTTCAGATGGTAGCTTCAGATGCTCACGGAGTCAAGAAACGGACTTTTTATATGAAAGAGGCTTATGAGCAAATCGCCAAAGATTTTGATCCAAATAAAGTGGCTTTAATGAAACAAGTGGCGAAAGATTTGATAAATGGGGATCAAATCGATTATCCAGAATACACAATGATAAAAAAGAAAAAGTTTGGGTTATTTTAGGGGGCTTTTGGGTTGTTTGAGTTAACAAGAAGAAGAAAAATAGCCACGTTGATTCTAGTGGACAGCATCTTATTGGTTTTTGCCAATATTGCTTCGTATTATTTTATGAAACCATTTGTTAGGATTCCAATGGATTTTATGCAAATTTCAATTGTTCTTTCAATTGTCTTATACTGGCTATTTGGTTGGATTTTCCGCGTTTTTTCCAGAATCAATCGTTACACGAATCTGCGAGAAATGATCGCTATCTTTTTAGCGTTGACATTAAGTTCATTTGCAACGATCATTCTTCTTTTTTTCAGTAAAGAAAATTATAGTATGCGTCTGGTGATCTCTACGTACTTTCTTTCGATGTTCTTTATTATCGCTAGCCGGCTAATTTGGCGCTTGTACATCGAAAAGAAAAACAGCCGCTGCATAACGAGTGAAGAAGTAAAAAACACCTTGATTCTCGGGGCTGGAGAGGGTGGCCGAATCCTTTATAATAGCTTGCTAGGTTCAAAAACAGCTGGCGATATCAATGTGATTGGTTTCATTGATGATGATCCCAACAAAAGACATACCTATCTTTCTGGCAAGAAAGTACTTGGCTCTATCAAAGACTTACCTGAACTAGTTGAAAAATATGAAATTGCTATGATCACCATTGCGATTCCTTCGCTTTCTCGCAAAAAGCTTCGTGAGATTTTTGAATTGATCGAGCCGTTACATGTAAAAGTAAATAGTATGCCGTCAATGGAAGAAGTCGCTTCAGGAAAAATCAATCTTTCTCGCTTAAAAGAAATCGATGTGGTTGACTTATTAGGACGAGATGAAGTCCAGTTGGACATTGATGCCATCAAAGATCAAATCACAGGAAAAACGATCCTAGTGACAGGTGCCGGGGGATCAATCGGTTCAGAGATTTGTCGTCAAGTAATCCGCTTCAACCCTCGTAGGCTATTGTTACTGGGTCACGGAGAAAACTCAATCTATTTAATTGATCGCGAATTAAGAAACAACTACTCAGAGTGTGTTACGGAAATCGTTCCTATCATTGCAGACATCCAAGACCGTAAGAAAATCTTTGCAATCATGGAAGATTATCAACCAGAAATTGTTTATCATGCTGCGGCCCACAAACATGTGCCATTGATGGAATACAATCCAAGAGAAGCTGTTAAAAACAACGTCTACGGAACTAAAAATGTGGCAGAAGCTGCTAAAGCAGCCAAAGTAAAAAACTTCGTTATGGTTTCAACTGACAAAGCAAACAATCCTCCGAATGTCATGGGAGCGACGAAACGAATCGCCGAAATGATCGTTACCGGATTAAATGAAGCAGGATGTACGAAATTTTCGGCTGTCCGCTTTGGGAATGTGTTAGGTTCTAGAGGAAGTGTGATTCCCGTGTTTAGGGAACAAATCGCAAATGGCGGACCAATTACCATCACGGATTTTCGCATGACGCGCTATTTTATGACGATTCCGGAAGCCAGCCGATTAGTGATTCAATCAGGAGCTTTAGCTAAAGGTGGAGAAATCTTTATTCTAGATATGAGTGAGCCAGTCAAAATCATTGATTTAGCAAAAAATATGATTCGATTGAGTGGCTATAGTGAAGATGAGATAGAAATTATTGAGACCGGGATTCGTCCTGGGGAAAAACTCTATGAAGAACTGCTATTAGATAAAGAACGAAACGATGAAGCTGTGTTTGAGAAAATTTTTGTTGGCAATATCACTGGCTATTCAATAGCAGAAGTCATGGAATTTGTTGAACAATTATCTGATGATGACAAACAGCTAGCAAAAGATGTTGTTGCTTTTGCCAATGCTTCAAATAAATGAGGTGATTACAGTGGATTTAGTTATTGTTGGGGCAGGTGGCTTAGCAAAAGAAATAATTTTTATGGTAGAGCGAAATGATGAGTACGATATTGAAGGAATAGTTGACGATAATTGTTGTAATCTTCCTGAAAGAATACTTGGATACCCGATTTTGGGCGGCTTGGATTATTTATATCAGAGTTCAAAGAGTACAGCGGTGGTAATAGGAATTGCGTCTCCTGAAACAAAAAAAACTATATATACCAGCCTTAAAGAAAATAAAAATTTATTTTTTCCCAATATCATTGATAACACAGCACTAATTGGAAAAAGTGTTATTTTTGGCATTGGAAATATAATAATGCCTTATACAACGTTCACCTCAAGTATAACTATTGGTGATTTTAATATGATTAACATACATGCGACAATTGGGCACGATGTTAAAATAAAAGATTATAACTCTTTTTATCCAAGTGTAAATATTTCTGGAAATACAGTCATTGAGTCACTCAATGAATTTGGAGTAGGAGCGAAGGTAATTCAGAACCTCCAAATTGGTGATGGAAATATTATCGGGGCCGGTGCTGTAGTAATTCGTAGTGTCGGAATTAAGTCAAAACTAGTAGGAGTACCTGCAAAAATTATAGAAAGCTGGGATTAAGATGGTAGAAAAACGAATATTACTTTCTTCACCTCACATGAGTGAACAAGGCTTTGAGCAAGAATATGTTAAAAAAGCTTTTGATACAAATTGGATTGCTCCGTTGGGAGAGAACGTTGATGGTTTTGAAAATGAGTTAGCAAGTTATGTAGGAATAGATTATGCGGCGGCTCTATCATCGGGAACTGCTGCAATCCATTTAGCACTAAAAGCTGCTGGAGTTGGAAAAGATGATGTTGTAATATGTCAGTCCTTAACTTTCTCTGCTACAGCTAATCCAATTATTTATCAAGGAGCGATTCCTGTTTTTGTCGATAGTGATTTCGAAACTTGGAACATGAGCCCTACACATTTGAGAACTGCATTAGAAAAATATCCTGATACAAAAGCTGTTATTGTTGTGCATCTTTATGGCTTATCTGCCAATTTAGAAGAAATTATGAAAGTTTGCCAAGAATATGGAGTTACTCTTATTGAGGATGCAGCCGAGTCTCTCGGAACTACTTATAAAGGCAAACACACAGGAACTTTTGGTAAATATGGTATATACTCTTTCAACGGAAATAAAATAATTACGACATCTGGTGGTGGAATACTTGTTTCTAAGGATAAAGAAAGGATTGATAAAGCTCGTTTTTGGGCGACACAATCCCGAGATGATGCAAGACACTACCAACATAGTGAAGTCGGATTTAATTATAGAATGAGCAATATAGTGGCTGGCATTGGAAGAGGACAATTGAAAGTTCTAAATGATAGAATTGCCAAGAAAAGATATATCTTTAACTTCTACAAAAATCATTTATCAGATTTAGATGATATTAATTTTATGCCTGAAAATAGTTGGAATCAGCCTAATTTCTGGTTAAGTGCTATTACTTTAAATAATATCAATCCGAATCAGCTAATAGATGTATTACAAGAAGAAAATATTGAAGCAAGACCCATCTGGAAACCAATGCATCTTCAACCTTTTTTTGAGAAATATGATTATATTGGTGGCGAAGTTTCAGAAAATCTCTTTAATACAGGCATTTGTCTCCCTTCGGATACAAAAATGACTGAAGAAGATTTAAATAGAGTTGTGAAAAATATAAGAAAAGTGGTTACTGATGCAAACTAAAAGTTTATATGAAAGATATTTTAAAAGATTATTAGATATTATTTGTTCACTACTAGCAATTTTTGTTTTCTCTCCTTTAATAATCATTTTAGCAATTTTAATAAGATGTAAATTAGGAAGTCCAATATTTTTTGTGCAAAAAAGACCAGGAAAAAATGAAGAGATATTTTCTATGTATAAATTTAGGACTATGTCAAATAAGTTAGATAAGCACGGAAAACTCCTTCCCGATAATGAAAGGTTGACAAAATTCGGAAAAGTTCTCCGTTCGACAAGTATGGATGAATTACCTGAATTATGGAATATTTTGATGGGGCATATGTCTTTTGTCGGTCCAAGGCCGTTACTTGTTGAATATTTAGAATTATATAATGAACAGCAAAAAAAAAGACATTTAGTTAGACCTGGGCTGACAGGTTTAGCTCAAGTTAATGGAAGAAATGCAATTAGTTGGGAAAAAAAGTTTTTCTATGATATTAGATACGTAGAAAATATTACATTTATTGGAGACTTATTAATTATTTTTAAAACTATGGTAAATGTTTTCAAGCGAGAAGGCATTACAGACGAAAATCAAGCCACGGTCGAAAAGTTTAAGGGCACAAAAAATTAACGAAAAAAGGAGTTTAATTATGGGAAATCTTTTTTGGATTTCAGTATTGTTAATTTTCTATACAATGGTTGGATATCCTATTTTACTAATTTTGCTAAATAAAATACTACCTCATAAGAAAATAAAAATAGATGAATCATTTAGTCCAAATGTGACCGTTATAATTGCTGCACACAATGAAGAAAACGTTATAGAAAATAAGATTATTAACTTATTGAATGTTGATTACGAGAAAAATAAATATGAAATACTTGTTGCATCAGATTTTAGTACGGATAATACAAATACGATAGTTGAAAGATATTCAAAAGAATTTCCAGAAAATATAAAATTAGTTAAGGTTGCAAAAAGACAAGGAAAAACTAATGCACAAAACGAAGCAGTAACTAAAGCTAGAGGAGATATCCTAGTTTTTACAGATGCTAATGCAATGTTCGATAAAAATTCTATTAAACAATTGGTTTCATACTTGTCAGATTCGGAAGTAGCTTATGTATGTGGAAAGTTAGTTTATAATAATGACGACACTTCCATAGCAAGTGAATCAGAAAGTTCGTATTGGAATTTGGATTTAGCTCAAAGAAAAATTGAATCAGACTTATCTTCGATAACCGCTGGAAATGGAAGCATTTATGCGGTTAGAAAAGACGATTATATATGTATAGATCCAATATATAGTCATGATAGTGTTTTTCCTCCTAAATATGTAATTTATGGTAAAAGAGCTGTATTTAACCCAAATGCTATAGCTTATGAAAAAGCTGGAGAATCTATAGGAGATGAATTTTCGCGGAAAGTTAGGATGTCAAGAAAAATAATAGGAATTAATTTTTTAGATATATCAAAGTATAATTTCGTAAAGCATCCTTTGTTTACATTATTTTATGTATCGCATCGTACTTTCAGAAATAATCTCTATTTATTTCATATGATTGCATACCTTTCCAACTTATGTTTGATTCTAAATCAGTATAATTTTATTTTTATTGTAGCTTTCATCGTACAAAACGTATCTATTCTATCTGGATTAAACATAAAAAAAATTAAAAATAAATATTTTAGATTTATGGCTTATTATGTAATAACAATATTTGCACAATTCTTAGGAGCAAAAAATGAAATCACAGGAAAATCAAAACCATTTTGGCAAAAAGCAGAAAGTACTAGGTGATTCAATGGAAGTAATTGTATCATGCATGAATAAGGACAGTAATTTGTATAAAACTATGAACTTGTCTACGAACGCTATAATTATAAATCAAGTTAAAAAGGATGCTTTTAAATATGAGAAAATAAATTTCAAGGGTTCGAACATCAAATTTTTTTCCATGCCTGAAGTAGGAGTCGGTTTAAGTCGTAATAATGGTCTGATGAGAGCTGAAGATGAAATATTAATTATTGCTGATGAGGACGAGGTTTTTGTAAATGGTTATGAAGATATAATAAAAAAAGAATATGAAAGATTAAACGATGCAGACATGATTGTCTTTAATGTGAGGATACATCAGAATAATAAGGTTAGTGAGAGAGTTAAAAAAAATGGCAGAGTGAGAAAATTTAATTCTTTAAAGTATGGAGCCGTTACATTTACTTTTAAAAGAACAGTCTTTGAAAAAAAAAGAATTTACTTTTCACAGCTTTTTGGTGGAGGTACACAATATGGTTCAGGGGAAGATTCTCTTTTTATTATGGATGCATTAAAAAGAAAATGTAAAGTATATTCTTCAACAAAAATTATTGCAGATGTATACAATGATTGTTCATCTTGGTTTACTGGATATAATCAAAAATTTTTCGAAGATAAAGGTGCTTTATATTATTCACTATTCCCTAATTTGCATTTTATTTTTTCTTACGCATTTCTTATGAGAAGAAGTTTTGTTCTCGAAAAATTTACTTTTCATGAAGCGTATAAACTAATGCTAACAGGAGCAAAAAAATTTAAGAATAACTAAAGAGGGATTAAAATGTTCAAAAATAAAATTTTGCTAATTACTGGCGGTACAGGCTCTTTTGGAAATGCTGTAATGAAGAGATTTCTAGATTCCGATATAAAAGAGATCCGTATATTTTCTCGTGACGAAAAAAAGCAAGATGATATGCGTAAGAGATACAATAATGATAAATTAAAATTTTATATTGGTGATGTAAGGGATATAAATAGCGTGAAAAACGCAATGTATAATGTTGATTATATATTCCATGCGGCTGCTTTAAAACAAGTTCCTTCATGTGAGTTTTTTCCTATGGAAGCTGTCAAAACGAATGTTATGGGGACAGACAATGTTGTGACTGCAGCTGTTGAAATGGGAGTCAAAAAGGTTATTTGCCTTTCAACAGATAAAGCGGCCTATCCTATCAACGCTATGGGAATTTCAAAAGCAATGATGGAAAAGGTTTTTGTTGCCAAAGCGAAAACTGTTTCTGACGATAATACTATGATTTGTGGTACCCGTTATGGCAATGTTATGGCATCTAGAGGTTCTGTTATTCCTTTGTTTATTGAACAAATCAAATCCGGTAAGCCATTAACTGTGACAGACCCAGGTATGACAAGATTTTTAATGAGCTTAGAAGAAGCAGTTGAACTTGTCGTATTTGCTTTTGAAAATGCAAAAGCAGGGGATATCATGGTTCAAAAATCGCCAGCTTCTACCGTTGGAGATCTAGCACAAGCAGTGAAAGAACTATTTCATGCAGATAATGAAATTCATATCATTGGTACTAGACACGGTGAAAAGCGATATGAAACTTTACTTACAAAAGAAGAATATCTTGTGGCAAAAGATATGGGCAACTTCTATCGTGTCCCTGCTGATACACGTGATTTGAACTACGATAAGTATTTTGTGGAAGGAAGTACAGAGTTAACTCAAGAAGGGGAATATAATTCAGATAATACACAACGTCTTTCAGTAGAACAAATCAAAGAAAAGCTATTAGAGCTAGAATATGTTCAAGAAGAGTTGAAAGTGTGGAGAAATCAATGAAAATTTTAGTGACAGGCGCAGATGGTTTTGTTGGTAAAAATTTAGTTGCTGAATTAGAGAATAAAGGATATTCTGAAATATTTAGTTACGATATTGATACACCAGATTATTTATTAGATGAATATTGTTTAAAGGCTGATTTCGTTTTTCATTTAGCTGGGGTCAATCGTCCGAAAAATGATTCAGAGTTTATGGACGGAAATTTTGGGTTCACGTCTCTTCTATTAGATAAGCTAAAAGAATATAACAATACTTGTCCAATAATGATTTCCTCATCTATCCAAGCTGCATTAGATAACTCTTATGGTAAGAGTAAGAAAGCAGGAGAAGAATTACTATTTTCTTATCAAGAAGAAACTGGTGCTAACGTATATGTCTATCGTTTTGCTAATCTATATGGTAAGTGGTCGAAGCCAAATTATAATACAGTTGTTGCCACGTTTTGCTATAAAATTGCTCGAAGCGAAGAAGTCATCGTAAACGATGAAACAGCTAAAATTGAATTATGTTATATTGATGATGTGGTTAAGGAATTACTTCAATGCTTGGAAGGAAATCCAAATTCAAAAGAAGGTTACTGTGTTGTTCCAGAAACTGATACAATCACTGTGGGATTATTACGTGATCTCATTTTATCTTTTAAAAACAATCGTCAGAATTTGTCTGTTCCGAATTTGAATAATCGAATTGAGAAAAATTTATATAGCACATATTTAAGCTTTTTACCTAAGGAGGACTTTTCTTATCCATTAAAAATGAATATAGATGAAAGAGGATCATTCACTGAATTTTTAAGAACAGAAGATCGTGGACAAATTTCTGTGAATATTTCTAAGCCTGGAATCACTAAAGGAAACCATTGGCATCATACCAAAAATGAGAAATTCTTAGTTGTAAGTGGTGAAGGAGTAATTCGGTTTAGAAAAATTGATTCTGAAGAAATTATTGAATATTTTGTATCCGGAGAAAAATTGGAGGTAGTGGATATTCCCGTAGGTTATACCCACAACATTGAAAATTTAGGGTCCTCAGACATGGTTACCATTATGTGGGTAAATGAGCCGTTTGATTCTAAAAAACCGGACACTTATTATTTGGAGGTTTGAATATGAAGAAATTGAAGGTAATGACAGTTGTTGGAACTCGTCCAGAGATCATCCGGTTATCGGCTGTAATCAATCGTTTAGAAAATTCTGAAGCTATCGACCATATATTGGTTCATACAGGTCAAAACTATGATTATGAGTTAAATGAAGTGTTTTTTGAAGACTTTAATTTGAAAAAGCCAGATTACTTTTTGAATGCTGCAACGGGTACTGCTATTGAAACCGTAGGGAATATTTTAATTAAAATTGATCCAATTCTTGATACAGTAAAACCAGATGCCTTTTTAGTGCTTGGGGATACGAATAGTTGTTTGTGTGCTATTGCAGCTAAAAGAAGACATATTCCTATTTTTCATATGGAAGCAGGAAATCGTTGCTTTGATCAGCGTGTCCCTGAAGAGACAAATCGTAAGATTGTTGATCATACGGCAGATATCAATTTAACTTACAGTGATATTGCTCGAGAATATTTACTAAGAGAAGGACTCCCAGCAGATCGTATCATTAAAACTGGTAGCCCAATGTTTGAAGTATTGAATTCAAGAAAAGAAGATATTGAAAACTCAATGATTTTAGATGAATTATCTCTAGTACAAGATGAATATTTTTTGGTTTCAGCACACAGGGAAGAGAATATCAGTTCAGAAGAAAACTTTTCTAATTTAGTTGAATCGTTAAATACTATTGCTGAAAAATATCAATATCCAGTAATTATCAGTACACATCCACGTACGATGAAAATGATTCAACAAAAAGGAGTTCAATTTCATTCTTTGATTCAAACGATGAAGCCAATGGGATTCAATGATTACAATAAATTACAAATGAATGCAAAAGCCGTTTTAAGTGACAGTGGAACTATCAGTGAAGAATCATCTATTCTTAATTTCAAAGCCTTGAATATTCGACAAGCCCATGAACGTCCAGAGGCTATGGAAGAAGCATCTGTAATGATGGTAGGTCTAAGTAGCGAGCGTATACTGGAAGGACTTAGTGTATTGGAAACACAAGAAAAAGATACATTGAGACAAGTTTCAGACTACTCAATGCCAAATGTATCAGAGAAAGTACTTAGGATTATATTATCATATACAGATTATGTGAATATCACAGTATGGAGAAATAAGTAATGCCAACCAAAATATTGATTATTAACGATTATTCTATTAATAATGAAGATGCTGTAGGAATAACTTTAAGAAGTTTTTTCAATAATGATTGCTTTGAAGTTAGAGATTTTTATAGAATGGATAAAAACATTGAAAAAGATAGTATTTTCATTAGTTATAAAGTACCTAATAATGTTAACCTGATAGATAGCCATCTAAGAAAAAATAGAAATAGAATTTCTAAAAACGAAATGGCCAATCTTTCTAAAACAACTTTTGTAGGTAAAATAAAGAATACAGTGAAGTTCATCTCAGAAAACTTTCTTTTCTTACCTCAAAATTCATCTTTTCTTAGAGAAATAACCGAATATAATCCAGACTATATCTATACTATTGGAGGAAGTTTATATAGCTTAAAGCTTTCTTATTTAATATCTAAGAAAATAAAAAAACCTTTAATAATTCATTATATGGACAATTGGATAGAAACTCTTTACAAAGATAATCCTATTATAAATAGGTTTTGGAAAAGGGAAGTAAAAAAAATAACACATTATGCCCATAAAGTATTAGTAATTTCACAAAAAATGAAAGTGAATTATGAAGTTTATTTTGAGAGAAAAAATATGTACACCTTATTTAATGTATCTGATGAACTTTCTATCGAGAAAAATTATCAAAAGATAAAAAATTCAATAAATATCTCCTATATTGGTGGGCTTCATCTAAATAGATATAAAAAAATTTTGGAAATCGAAAAAGTAATTAAGGATAGATTTAATAGCTACAATATTAGACTGAATATCTATACTAATAGTAATATTAATGATGATATTATTAATAAATTCGATTGTCAGATAACCCACTTTCATCCGCAATTGAGACACGACGATATCTCGGAAGCTTATTCAGATACTGATATATTACTACATGTTGAGGCTGATGATGAGGATACTATTCTTTATACAAAATATTCACTTTCGACAAAAATATCAGAATATTTGTTTTCTGGTCTTCCGATTATCTATTTTGGTCCTGCCAACTTGTC
The DNA here is from genome assembly GCF_051714805.1 of Enterococcus sp. AZ091. NCBI lineage: Bacteria > Bacillati > Bacillota > Bacilli > Lactobacillales > Enterococcaceae > Enterococcus > Enterococcus sp. AZ091. The sequence goes on from NZ_JBIOSO010000002.1 coordinate 677,266, forward strand.
TGTTGCTGAGTTTCTTATGGAAAACAGACTAGCTAAAGTTGCCTCAAATAAAGAAGATTTTCAAAATTTTTTACAACAGTTTATTGACGATGAGGACCTACGGATTTCTTTTGGAGGTAAAGGGAAGATATTTGCTACAAAAAACTTGTCACGAAAAAAAGCAGAACAAGTATTAAACTCAGTTTTTAAAGATTAGGAGAAAAAAATGTCTTTCAAATTTAAAGATATGTTTCTATCAATAATAATTTTTATTATCTTATTTGTGAGTGATGATTCATTATTATTTGGGACTAATTCAAATAATTTGTTTATTTTTATGAAGTTTCCAATATACGCCTTGTTGGCTATTTTGTTGATGAGTTACTGTAACTTTAATAAAATAAAACTTAATATTAAAATTATTGAACTTTTTTTTATTATGTCTTCATTAATAATTTTAACTTGTTTAGTAAACTTAGATTTTAAGTTTGGTTATTTATATAGAATCTTGTCACTTTTTTTAGGAGTTCTACTAATACATTCTGTGAGGTTTGATTACTTTACACATATATTCCTTAAAATTTTTAAACTTATTTGTCTTTTTTCTCTAGGAGTATACTTAATAGAATTATTCTCCCCAGGTTTACTGAGTAAATTTCCAATACTAACGAATTCAGCAGGAAATGCTTATTTTAACTTGTTCTTGACAGTTGCTCCTGTTGAAAATTGGGGTGTTCCACGAAATTATGGGATTTTTAGAGAGCCTGGAGTATTTGTTATATTTATTGTTTTTTCTTTGATGTTGGAACTATTTTATAAAAAAAATAGTTCAATTTTAAATCAAATAATATTTTTATTAACACTTATCACAACAAAATCCACTACTGGATTTATAGTATTAATTTTTATATACTTCATGGTATTTACTTCGAAAGTTCAAAATAGAAATCAACTAGTTAAAAAATTAATTTTTCTTATTTTGGGGTTAGCTATTGGTTACTATCTGATTTATCATACCGAGTTGATTTTTTCAGAGAATCAATATAAATCTGTTTTTAATAAATTTAACAATGAAACAGACACAGTAGCAAGATATGCATCGCTAACAATAAATTTTCTTATATTTCTGAACTCTCCTTTTTTTGGTGTTGGAATTTCGAAATTGACAGAGATATTTCCTCAATTAACAGCACAATACTATGGAATATACTCTGAACATAATACCAATACAACTCTAATACAATTTTCTACTTTCGGGCTATTTTTTGGAATACTTTGGTTATTTTGTTTATACAAGACTACGAGACTATTCTCAAATAACAAAATCATTTCACTTGTAGTATTTATTGCCTTACAAGTTTTATTTGTTGGTGAGAATATATCCAATAATTTATTTTTATCGATTCTAACATTTTACGGGATATATGAGATGCTTAGTCAAAAAGATCAGTTAAATTATACTGGAGGAAATCATGAAAAAAATTATGTTGATACACCATTTTGGAGGTATAGGTGGGGCCGGAGTTAGCTTGATTGACATTGTAAAGTCTCTGAAAGAAAGTTATGATGTAACTGTTTTGTGTCCTGTGGAACCAAATAATATGATAAATTTGTTAGAAAGTATGGGTGTTAATGTAATAAGCATACCTTATTCTTCTTACATACTTGACTTTTATAGTGGTGGAGGTAGGTTCTTCTTTTCTAGAAAAGCATGTAAGCTATACTTAAACAGAAAAAAAGCGAAGCCATTATTTGAAGAATTGATTGACAACTTTGAAGGTGATGTAGTAGCAATAAATTCAATGACATTGTCTTGGTTGGGACCAGTTTTAAAAAAAAAACAGAAAAAAACAATATGCTTTCATAGAGAAACTTTCTTACCAAACTACTTTTTAGGAACTAAGCTTATAAAGCATTATTTAAGAAAATATTTTGATCGAGTAGTATTTATTTCAAAGTATGATTGTTCGAGTTTCGAAAATTATCCTAAGGAAAAAAAAGTTGTAATATATGATAGGGTTGACTCAAAAAAATTTTTTGAATCAAAATTAATATATAGTAAAGGAGAAAAAAAATATATTCTTTTCTTAGGTGGATTTTCAAAGTTGAAGGGCGCAAAAGTTTTAGTGAAATCTCTTAAGTATCTCAAAGAAAGTAAATTTGATATCAAACTAATATTTGTCGGAAATAAAGAAGCAAAAAAATCCCAGAATAAATTAGAGAAAATTAAAAGATTATTCATTAAGAATGTTGAGCGAGATGTTAATAAGATAATCAAACAAAATAAATTAGAAAATGAAATAATTTTCAGGAATATTACATCTTCTCCAGAAGAATATTTTAAAGAAGCTAGTATTATAGTTTTCCCATCGACCTTGCCTCATCAAGCTAGACCAGTTTATGAAGCTGGGTTTTCTAAAATACCAATAATAATTTCTAATTTTAAAAATACAGAAGAATTTATAAAAAATAATGTGACCGGGTTTACTTTTAAAAAAAATGATCCTAGAGATTTGGCAGCGGTTATAGAAAAAGTACTAATGATGCCTAAAGATAAATTAAATAAAATCTTAGAAAATAACTTAATAAATTCTAATAATAAACACGAATATGAAACTTTATCTTCCGAACTAATAGCATTGATAGAGAATATAGAAGGTGAAAAAAATAAGTAAGTATAAGAAGCTATATAAGGATTCTATAATTTTTGCAATTGGCAACTTTGGAAGTAAGATTTTATCATTAATTTTAGTGCCGTTGTATGTAAGATATTTAAGTACTTCTGAATATGGGACAATAGATATAATAATTACCACCACAAATATTATCCTTCCCATAATGTCATTTAGTATTTACGAAGGTGCATTAAGATTTCTGTTTGATAAATCATTAAGTAAAAAAAGAATTGTATCAACATCTTTGAATATTAGTTTTTTGGGAATAATAGTGGTATTTATAATAGGATTCTTTTTAGGTAATTTTATAGAGAAAAATTTTGTGTTTTATTCATTATTTTTAGTCTCATTTCAATCAATACAAACTTTATTTGCACAAATTGTTAGATCTTTAGGTGATACTAAGTTATATGCTATTAATGGAATTATTTATACATTTGTAATGGGACTTTTAAATATAGTCTTTTTGATGATTTTTCATTTAGGAATTTCAGGATATTTTTATGCATTGATTATTACAAATATTTGTTCAATCATATTTCTATTATCTTTTTCTAAAATAACAAGTTTTATAGATGTAAAAGTTGTCGATTTATCATTGGCAAAAGAGATGCTGATGTATAGTATTCCTTTAATACCAAATGCTTTAATGTGGTGGATTATGAATGGGGTAAGTAGATATTCGATTTTATATTTTTGGAATGCTGAGACTAATGGCTTATTTGCCGTAGCCAACAAATTACCAAGTTTAGTGACTCTAGTTACAACTATATTTTTTCAAGCGTGGCAACTTTTTGCAATTGATATGTATGAACGTAATGATGATGATGAAATATACAATACAGTATTTAATTATTTTTCTTCGTTACTTTTTTTGGTTGCATCAGTACTTCTAGGACTACTAATACCAGTAATGAAAATTTTTATCTCAAATGATTTCTTCTCGGCGTGGGTTTTTACTCCACCGCTCATATTGGCAGCAGTTTTATCAAGCTTTGCTAATTTTTTTGCGATAATATATAATACCTCAAAAAAAACTAAAGGTATATTCAAAACGTCTATGATAGCTGGCGTTGTGAATATATTGATGAGTATAACACTCATCCCTTTTTTAGGAGCTTTTGGAGCGGGTGTTTCGAGTGTAGTTGGTTTTTTTATAATGTGGATTTTAAGAATAAGGGATTCACATAATTTAATCAAGTTAAAAATAAATTGGAATTTACTGTCAAAAAATTTTATCTTAATTTTCTTTCAGATGATTTTTCTATATATTTTAGAAAAGGAAAACACATTGAATTTAGTCCAATTTATTTTTGTTTTATTAGAAATATATATTAATAGGGATTTGTTCTCTATTCTTAAGAAGAAAGGGAAAATATGAAAGTATCAGTTTTTGGTCTTGGCTACGTAGGCCTAGCAAATGCACTATTGTTGTCCCAAAATGAACAAGTAAAAGCTTATGATATTGTAGGAGAAAAAATCGAGTTGTTGAATCAAGGAATTTCTCCGTTAGAAGATAAAGAAGTACATGAGTTCTTAAAACGGGATGACTTAAATGTTGAATTCACAAAAGATTTTGAAGATGCCGTTACTTTTGGAGATTATTTGATCATCGCAACGCCAACAGACTATGATGAAAAGAAAAATTATTTCAATACATCCACTGTTGAAGATGTCATTGAAAAAGCGTTAGCAATTCGTCCAGACGCAACGTTTATTATCAAGTCAACTGTACCAGTTGGATACACATTAGATGTTAAAGCTAAATTTAATACGGAGAACATTATTTTCTCGCCCGAATTTTTAAGAGAAGGCAAAGCGTTATACGACAACTTACATCCTTCGAGAATTGTCGTTGGCGAAGTATCTGATCGAGGACAAGAAGTGGCTAATATGTTTAAAGAAAATGCATTAGACGAAGATGTAACGGTTCTTTTAACCCATTCAACGGAAGCAGAAGCGATTAAATTATTTTCAAATACTTACTTGGCTTTACGTGTGGCTTACTTTAATGAGTTAGATACTTATGCGGAATCTAGGGGATTAGATAGCCGACAAATTATTGAAGGTGTAGGATTAGATCCAAGAATTGGTTCCCATTATAATAATCCTTCATTCGGTTATGGAGGCTATTGTCTACCAAAAGATACGAAGCAGCTTCGTGCAAATTATGAAGATGTGCCAAGTAATATAATTGGGGCTATTGTTGAAGCCAATACGACTCGTAAAGATTTTATTGCGGAACAAATTCTTGCAAAAAAACCAAATGTGGTTGGTATATATAGACTGACGATGAAAGCGAACTCTGATAATTTCAGGTATTCATCGATTCAAGGAATTATGAAACGGATCAAGGCTAAAGGAATCGAAGTGGTTGTCTATGAACCGACTCTTGATGCGGATCATTTCTTTCATTCTAGGGTGATCAAAGATTTTGATGAGTTCAAAAGTGTTTCTGATATCATTGTCAGCAATCGTTTTGAAGAGATACTTAAAGATGTAGAGGAAAAAGTTTATACGAGAGATATCTTTGGTGATAATTAGATTGAAACAAGCTTTTTCTTTAAAAATACTTACTTTTGATTAAAAAATAATTTTCTCCTTTCTATTAAGAAAATACATCCCCAAAAGAAGATACTCCGTATCTTCTTTTTCTTTCCCGAAAAAATCCCCTCAAAAAACTCCACGAAAACGTATGTTCCCTCTTGCCAAAAGGTAACGCTTTCTATATGATGAAATGGAATAGAAACCAAATAAAAAAGGCACTTTCTACGGGTGTTGGCGCACCTGTAGAAAGCCCTGATCAGTCACAACGTTTACACAGCTGACCAATCAAGTTGCCATAGTTGTTTCCCGAAGGAACCAACGTGTTTATTTTACCGAAAGTTGATAGCGATTACTAGTCGCTTTGTGCAATTTTTTGAAATTTTCACGTTTTTCCTGAGGTTTATTTCGCTATGTCAAAGGCATTGGACACGCTGGTCTGATGCCTTTTTTGCTGTTTCTTGATCGAGGGGTTTTCATGGGAATGGGACGCTGTTTCGTTATTGGAAGCTGCTTTTGTTGGCGGATCAAGAAATGCTTTCATCCTAGGTAAAAAGCAAGATTTGGTTTCTATTCGCCTTTCATTTTTCACTGTTGGTATTGATAGAATTAGAAACGGAGGAAAAAATATGTCAGTGATCCAGGCGTTGATCATCTCAATTTGGGTGGCGTTAATTCAAGCCCGCTTCTTCGGGTATGCAGGCTTGAATTTGCGGTTTAGTCCGCTTATGACGAGTTTATTTGTCGGTGTCGTTCTGGGAGATGTTGCCCAAGGGGTAACGGTTGGTGCAGCTATCCAATTGATTTCTATGGGTCAGATTGCGCCAGGTGGCCAGATGGCAACAGAACCGGCTGTCTCGGGAACTGTGGCTACAGCAGTCGCTATCTTGGGTAATCTAGAGCCGACAGCGGCAGTAGCAATCGCGATTCCCGTCGGAATTCTAGGAAGTTATTTATATACATTAAAAATTATCGTGAATTCTTTTGTGACCAAATACATTGATCGGGTGGTCAATAATCTGGAGGACAAGAAATTTACTTTTGCAATCGGTCTGTTGCCAACCCTATTGACGATGCTGACTCATGTGCCGGTATTGTTTATCGCTTTATATTTCGGGGCAGATTCGATAGCTAATGTTGTGACACAATTGGAAGGCACGGTTGTCTTTCATATACTAGATGTTGTCGCCAGTGCGTTAGCAGCTGTTGGGATCGCGATTTTGATTCGGATCATTGGTCAAAAGACCGATATGTTCTTTTTCTTTTTGGCATTCTTCTTAACGATTATTTTGAAAGATTTAGGAATCACCATGGTTACTTGGGCTGTCTTGGGTATCGTGACTGCAGGCATTTACACCATGATTATGATCAATGCAAAGGAGGCAGCCTAGATGGATGCAGAGAATACTTCGACTGAAAACAATGGACTGACTAAAAAGGAACTGAACCAGATTTGGAATCGCTGGTACTGGATGAACGAGATCCCTCGCACCTATGAGCGACAAGTCGCACCAGCGTTGATGTATGCATTGACGCCTCTGCTCAAAAAAATCTATAAAGATCCTGAAGACTTGCGGGATGCCTACAATCGGCACTTGACCTTTTGGAACACTGATGCGATCTGGGGCGGCAGTACCATTTCTGGGATTACTGCATCTCTGGAAGAACAGCGGGCCAAAGAGTTGGCAGAAACAGGTTCTGAACAGACCGTTTCAACAGAATTGATCGAAGCAACGAAAGTCGGATTGATGGGGCCAATGGCAGGGATCGGGGATTCCATTAATAATGGCACGTTGCAGTATCTATTGATTGCGATTGCACTGCCTTGGGCTGCAGATGGTTTGTGGTTCGGTGCGGTTATTCCTTGGATCGTCTTTTCTGTTGTGACGTATCTCTATGGTCGTGCATTTGTCCACTTTAGTTATCGGTTAGGGAGGCAAGCGGCTCGAGAACTGATTGCCGGAACAAGAGCCAATTTAATCATGAAAGCGTTGACGATTCTTGGTATGTTCATGATGGGAGTGACGGCGGCACGGTTTGTGACGATTCAATCTTCATTATCTTTTGTCCTGTCAGAAAGAGAATTTGCTTTACAGAGTATTCTGGACTCTATCTTGCCAGGCATCTTACCACTTTCACTAGTCATGGGCTTGTACTTCTACTTTGAAAAGAAGGGTCTGAATGTACTAAAAGGGATGTTATTGCTGACTGTTATCGTTGGATTGCTGGCAGCGATCGGAATTTTATAAATCAGAAAGAGGGTGTCACAAATGGGGAAAATTACTTTTGCTCGAGTAGATAGTCGCTTGATTCATGGTCAGATCGTGACAAAGTGGGCCAAGTCTTCGGGTGCGAATACGATTTATATTATCGATGACGCGGTGCGTTCCGATGATTTTTCGATGGATATTTATATGGCTTCAGGAAAACGTTACGGTTTTCAAGTGAAGGTATACAGCATAGCGGAAGCGCTGGCAGCTTGGGAAGCCAATCAGTTCGGTGCAGATAAAGTATTTGCTTTGTTCAAAACGGTAGCAACAGCGATCAAGTGTTTGGAGTTGGGGTTACCGTTACCTTGTTTGAATCTAGGCGGCACGCCAAAAAGACAAGCGGCCGAGTTCTTCATCAAAAATGTTGCCCTAACCGAGACAGAGTTGGAACAATTGCGTCAATTATCAGCTGAAAAGGACATCAAGATTTATGCGCAAACGGTTCCTGAAGCAGCGAAGAAATCGATTTAGGGGGGATGTCGATGAAAAAAATTGCAGTAGTCAATTCAAAAAGTTTTGGTAAGTTTTTTCCGGAACATATCCAACGACTGCAAGCATTTGGTGAAGTGGACTTTCATCTGTTTGAACCAACGATTAAAGGGGCACAACTGGCTGAGGCACTCAGCGACTATCAGTGCATTATCGCTAGTGTCACGCCAACTTTCGATCGTACGTTTTTTCAGAATACACCAAATCTAGGATTGCTTTGCCGTCATGGTCTAGGGGTCGATAATGTAGACCTTAGTGCTGCAACCGAAAATCAGGTACTGGTGACCAAAGTTTTAGGACCAATCGAACGGCAAGCGGTAGCAGAACATGCGATTGCTTTGTTAATGAACGAACTTCGTAAGATCAATAAAGGGCAGCGGCTGATCAAAAATGATGAGTGGCACTTGCGGTCGAGTTGCAATAGTTTTGAACTCAAGCACGCAACGGTCGGTGTGATTGGCTATGGCAATATCGGCTCCAAGGTTGGCCAGATTCTGCATGAAGGCTTTGGTGCTGAAGTGCTAGTCTATGATCCTTATAAGTCTGCTGAAGATATTCACAAAGCAAAAGGAAAAAAAGTATCTTTGCCGGAATTATTGTCAGAAGCGGATGTCATCACACTTCACTGCAATCTTTCAGATGAAAACCAGCGGATGCTTTCTGATGCAGCTTTTGATCAAATGAAGCAGCATGTCTTGCTGATCAATACTGCACGTGGGGAATTGGTGGATGAAGCAGCTTTGATCCGTGCGTTGGCTAGAAAAGAAATTTCCGGTTATGCTGCCGATGTCTTTTGTCAGGAACCGTTAGATCCTACGCATCCATTACTGGCTTTTGAAAATGTCACATTGACCCCTCATATCGGTGCGTATACTTCTGAAAGTTTAGCCGGAATGGGAGATCATGTAGTGACGAATATTGAGCGCTTTTTTGCGCACTTAGAACCCTTTGGTCTGGTGAATGAAAGGAGTTGGTCGGTATGATTGGTATGCAAATTATTTCTCATGGCGAACTCAGCCAAGGGATCGTTCATTCGTTACAAATGATCATTGGTGAGACACAGCAGATGGTGTTCGACACACTTGCTGAAAATGAAGAGGTCGACAGTTTCCGTCAAAAAATTTTAGATCAAAGTCGCAAGCTGGATAGGGGGCATGGGGTCTTGGTATTTGTCGATATGTTTGGAGCAACGCCTTACAACTGTGCTTATTATAATTCACAATTTTTTGACCCTAACCATTATCAGATCGTTGCCGGGTTCAATCTGCCGTTAGTGATTGAAGCAATCATGCAACGTGAACAGATGTCTTTGTCACAATTAGTCGCACATTTGCGTCAGGCAGCGATCGACACGATTGTCTTTCAAGACAAATATGAGTGAAGAGAAAGTGAGGCAGTCTATGTATACGGCATTAATGATGCGTCCCGAGGACAATGTTGCCATGGTTTTGCAACCAACGCCGGCGGAATCATCCGTGAAGATTGTTAATCAAGCGACCTTAAATGAATTCCTGATTGTCCAGTCTATTGACAGCTACCATAAATTTTCTGTAAAAGATATTGAATCTGGCGAAGAGATTATCAAATATGGCGAAGTGATAGGGATTGCTACAGCAGCGATTACCAAAGGTGAACATGTGCATACACATAATGTGAGGAGCATCAGAGTCTAATGAAACCAATAATGGGTTATAAACGATCCGATGGGCAATATGGAATCCGCAACAAAATTTTAGTCATTGCGACAGTGGGCTGTGCCAATGAAACTGCACGCCGTCTGGCTGAACGAATTGCCGGCACGGTCTTTATCCCAGCTGGAAAAGGCTGTGGTCAAATTGGAGATGCAGTAGAAATCACCAAACGAACGTTGAGGGGATTTGTCTTAAATCCCAATGTCTATGGGGCAGTCTTTGTCGGGTTAGGCTGTGAGACGATTCAGCCTCACGAAATGGTGGCTCGGGTTCAGAAGGTATCAGACAAACCGGTCTACTCTTTTAGCATCCAGGAAGAAGGCGGGACAACAAAAACAATCGCGACAGTCGTTCCTTTATTAGAAAGACTGGTAGGCGCGGCTGCCCGGATTGTGAGGGAACCCGTTGAACTATCTGCTCTTACTTTAGCGACCAATTGTGGCGGCAGTGATGCAACCAGTGGGTTATCCGTCAATCCTGCTTTGGGAGTTGCGACAGAACTTTTGGTAGCTGCAGGCGGTCGATCGATCCTAGGAGAAACGACAGAATTGATCGGTACAGAGCATATCTTGATCCGTCGTGCCAAAAACCAACAAGTCAAACGGGATATTCAGACTATCATTGGCGGTCTCGAAAAACAATTTGAACGTCTCCAAGTAGATATTCGAGGAGCAAATCCTTCACCTGGTAATCAAAAAGGTGGTTTGACGACACTTGAAGAAAAATCGTTAGGCGCAATCATGAAAGCAGGACACGCCACGATCAATCAAGTCGTCAAATATGGAGAGATCGCCACTGAAAAAGGGTTGATCATCATGGACACTCCAGGATATGATATTGAATCTGTAACGGGGATGGTGGCTGGCGGCGCCCAGATCTGTGTCTTTACAACGGGGAGAGGCACGCCCATTGGAAATCCCATCGTACCAATGATCAAGATTACCGGTAATCATGAGACGTATCAACGAATGACCGAACATATGGATCTTGAGTTATCTGCAATCATTACCGGCGAAATGTCCATCAAGGAAGGTGGCGAAAGAATCCTTTCTGAGATGATCGCAGTGGCAAATGGAAAACGAACTGCAGCGGAGAAATTAGGCTTTCAGGAGCTAGCGATTTATCGCAACAATGAAGTCTGGGGCTGTGATTTATAAAACAGCCCCAACTAAATACTGCTAAACATCCTATCTAGGTGATTTGGCAGTTGCTATTAAGCCGATCGTACTTTTGAAAAACTGTCACTTTTAACAATCGTCATTACTGCAATAAAAAAGAAATATCAAGAAAGTACATTCAAGAAAGAACTGTTATCGAAAAACGATGTAGCGCCCTCTATAGGTTAGCTGTTTCAGCTATCCTATAGAGGGCGCTCTCTTACGAATAGATTCTTGAAGAAACGTGTGAGAGTGCCTTTTCGGATAGAGAACGGATTCTTCGTGAAAAAATTGTCTAGAGAGACGACCCAAATGAGTCTATCTTCTTTGAAGCAATAAATGGGTTAGGATTTTAGTATAAACCGGTATATTTTAGTATCATTTAAGCCCTAAACTTTTTATAATTGGATGAAGCGGTTACAAACAAGCATTGATGTCATTGATCAAAAAGAAAGATTCCAAGTTGATAATAGGAGGAATAGCATGTTAGCTAACAGTGAGCCATTACAGCAATTGATGGATTTAATTGAAATCCCCGTTTTAGTCCAAGAGAAAGTGAACGCAGCCATAGAGGAGCTGCAAGAACAAGAGATGATTACTAGTGTACATAAATTGCTCGATCCAGTAACAGCTTCAGCAGAAGCCAAGTGGTTATCCCAACTGTACAAAGAGGAGTCGATGAAGGAATTGGCGATCCATTTGTATGCAGCGACCATCAGCTGGAAACATATTTATCAACCGCTGCAAATTCCTCATGAGATTTATTTGGCTACGATGAGGGCATTTACTCGATTCTTAAAAGAAACGAAACAAGCCGGTAATCAGGATGTGTTTGATCGTGGATTTTGGACATGGCGGTATTTGTGCGGATTAGAATTTAGGATCGATCAGCTAGAATTTGAAATGATCGCCGCTGATCATAAGAGCAAAGCACCACAACTTGAAGGTCAAGCCTATCTTTCTCTTCACATCCCTTCAGATGCAAAACTGGTTCATGAGCAAGTCCAAGAAAATTATCAGTCAGCCAGAATGTTTTTTGAAACCTACTTTCCTGCATACGCTTCAGCACCAATTGTGACGGATACTTGGCTGCTTTCGCCCAAGTTGAAAGAATGGCTGCCAGCAACTTCCAACCTCGTTTTGTTTGGAAATGACTACGAACTGCTGTTGACAGAACCAGAAAAAAATGACGGCGTACTCTGGCTCTTCAATACTATTTCTAACGATGTCAGCAAGTATCCGAAAACACCACCTTACAAAAATCAGCGAAGGCATGGCTGTTAGCAGGGAATGCGATTGGATCGGCTATCGGGCGCTTGCAGTAATTTTGCACTAGTAGGAACATGACTATCCCAATGCTTTTACCACCGGAATGGTTTTTCCTGAAGAAGCGATGGTAGTAGCTGCAGCTGATTTGGCAGCTGGACGATTCAATTGACTGTGGTGTCGATCATTCAATGAAAATCAAACAGAGATAGAGGCGTGCGCAATGAGTGAGCATGCCTCTATCTCTTTGTGTAACAAACCTCCGATTTATTTAGTCCGAAAAGAATCAAAAAGCAATTTACGATTCATGCTGGAATCTAACAAGTTGATTGCAACGAGATGTCAGAATTTTGCAACCAGATGTTTTTCCTGTGTTTCTGCCCAAAAGCAGCAAAATATTCGGTATGCTAGTAGAAATGAAAAGTAGGATTCAAAAGGAGATAGCATGAAAAAACTGGAAAAATTGATAGTCGCAAGCTCGTTGATGTTGATAGGTTTTCCATTGGTTGCAAACGCAGAGGATGTCGATCGTCAAATTCAACAACAAACCCAGCGAATCAATGAAATCAAAGGGGAATCTGCTTCAATAGAAGCGTTCAAACAAAAGACGGAAGCGGAGATCCAACAACTTGAATCTGAAATGGATTCGATTTTGGCGTCAAAGGCCAGCACAGAGCAAAAGGTCAACAAAATCGCGGTTGAAATCAAGGAATTGGAGGGGAAAATCGCCAAACGGAAAGAAACACTGGCGAATCAAGCAAGAGATATTCAAGTTTCAGAACCTTCGAATGCCATGATGACGACATTACTTGATGCTGACTCACTAGGTGAAGCAATTCAACGAGCCATTGCTTCTGTCACCATCATGAATGCCAGCAATAGTATCGTTGAGCAACAGCAAAAAGACATCGAGACAAGTATCAAGCTCGAAAAAGAACTAGAAGAAAAACTATCCGAAATTGGAACTCATGCGAGCGAGCTGCAACAAAAGCAAGGGGAGCTTGCGGATGTACGATTGAATCAGGACGTGGCATTAGCCGACTTACGATTGTCTCTGAATCAAGAAGAGAGCAAAAAGTCTGACTTGGAAGCAGAAAAAGCGGCTGCTGAAAAGAAACGGGAAGAAACACTGAAACAATTAGCAGCAGAAGAAGCGTTAGCCGCAGAAGCTAAGATACAAGCACAAGCTGAGGCAAAAAAAACTCAGGAACAAGCGAAAAAACAAGTAGCCGCTGAAGCAGCGGTCTCTCAAGAAAAAGAGTCGGCAAAAGAAACCGGCACAGAAGCAACGACATACGCTAATGCTTCTACACCAATCAATGAAGAGACCAACATTGAAGAAACAAGTAAAAAAGAAACCAATCAAGATACTGATCAAGAAACACCGGAGCTTGCTAGTGGAAATCAAACAAGCGGTTGGTCTTTACCGGTCGATTCTGTCCATATCTCGAGTCGTTTTGGATACCGTACAGATCCAACGGGCTCTTCCGGCAACCAGCACAATGGGATGGACTTTACCGGCAGCAGTGGAACACCGATTTATGCGATTCAAGGTGGGAAAGTGGTAGAAGCCGGTTATGGTCCGTCCACAGGAAATTATGTGATCATAAAGCATCCGAATGGCATCTATAGTTATTACATGCACTTCAATGCATTGCCTGCTGTTAGTAGCGGTCAAAGTGTCACAGCACGTCAATACCTTGGTGGAATGGGAACAACTGGAAATTCGACTGGTGTCCATCTACATTTGGGAATGGCGACAGGACTATGGTCAGGCTTCTTTGACCCTGCGTCTGAATTAGGCCTCTAAATAAAAAAAGCAGCGGCTGCTTGCAGTGATCCGAAAAGTTGGACCAAAAGTCAACTTTTCGGACACACTTCATTTTTGCCGCTGTTTTTTATTATGGTCATTGCTTGCTGTCCTCTTTTGAGAAAAGAAAGGCATTTCAGGCATTGCATCAGCCAACTGCCAATGGGTTCGGCTGACTTGCAGTTTCGCTTGCGGATCTTACTTCGAAGATCAGTTCTCTACTCGGCTAAACCTTCTAACAACGCTAGCCATCGCTCAGCGAGCTGCTCACTGCTGCAAGTAACTGTAAATGATTCTTTCCCTGTCATTTCGACATAGATCTCTGTCTCTGAAATTTTAACGATACGCATACTAGTTTTCCTCCTTCGCAGCATTCCGCCACTATTTTCTTAAAGTAATTTTTTCTTAAAGCACTACTTTCTTAAAGCACTATTTTCTTAGAGCACTATTTTCTTAAACTAGTGCTTTTTTGTTTCTCAAAAATAAAATACGCTAAAAGATCAAAAAAATTTTTTCTTTTGAATTTCTTCTAAATTTTCTGTAGCTGCTCCTTTCAGAAGCAAAAGCGTTGGTAAGAGGGAAATTTGACCAAATGCACTCATTTTTGGCGCATTTTTTGTTGGCTTTCTTCTGCATAGAGATCTTGATAAATCAGACTAAAACTTCCTCGTTTGCCAGGCAGATCATGAAAATGAAGATCTTCTAGTAAGTGGTTGGTGAGGGGAGAAAAAGAAAGTTCCAAAAACTCAGTGAGGCTAGTGTTCGCCCGAGGCAGTTGATAGCTATGTTCTCGTTTGATAATGCCGTGAGCAAGGAAACTGATCAGCATGGTTTGCTTTAAGCGGCGGGACTCAACCAAGCAGGGGAAAGAGAACTGATTGTGCAGTTCAATGAACAGCTGCGGTCCAGAAGCGGACAAAGTCATGATTTTTCCAGGGTTCACCCAAATCGTGTCTTTTTTGGTCGCGTTTGTTAGGGGTAGCAAGCTATATTCACTAGTCGCACAAGGAATCTTGTATTGACGTTTGATATTCGACTGGCTGAATAAATGGTACAGTGTATCTTTGAAAAGCGCGTACTCATAAAAATGGAAATGGAGAAGAATCTGTTTGATGATAGGAAATGGCGGCTGTGGAAGAAGTGAACAATAGTCTTGATAATTGATCAAAGAATGCGTGCGATCATCACGAACAAAAGGCAGAATGGCAAAAATTTCTTTCTCGAAGTCAATTGTCATGGTTGGACGGATCAAAGCAGCAAGTTCCTGGCAAGTGGCCTGATCACTAGAATTGAGGAATCGTTTACATTTTGGATCAAAGGACAGACGATAAGGATCAAGTTTATTCGAACTTATAGGGGAGTAGCATCTCTTCATAGAAAAACTCCTTCATTTTAGATACTTCAACTATAAAATTATCTGACTATTTTTGCAATAAAAAGTGCACAATTCAAATGATTTATTGATTTTTGATAAAAATAGTCACTTCCTCTTTTTGCTATGGTTAATGTACCCGCGGGAACACCAAGCAAAAGGAGGAATACAATGAAAGAATGGCACACACTGATGGCTTCTTATGAGCGCCTCTTTTACAAAGTGCTGATTCGGGCGGGCATTTTCCCCAGTCATCCAGATTTTGAAGATTATTTGCAAGAGTTGCGACTCATGCTCTTTGAGCGCGCACGAAGGTATCCTGATGAAGGGATCTTTTGCAACGAAAATGAAGTGAATTATCTATTTGGCTTTTTGCTATGGCGAGTGATTGATTTACAACGAAAAAGTAATCGTCAAAAACAACTGATTCAAGCAATCGCATCAGAGCAGGAAGAAACGATTGATCTGAAAGAAGACATCGACAATCATCTATTGCTGATGCAATTCTGGGCATTTCTGAAACCGAAAGAACGACAAATGTGGCTTGATTGGGTCAATCAAGAGGGATCAAAACAGTCTCGCTATTATTATCGTCAGAAGTTGAGAGCCCGTTGGCAGCAATTTATTCACGAGGAGACGACAAACAGCAAAAAATAGGTGTTTTATTTAGTCAGAATAAAAGTGAAGGCCCCAGACAGGAGCTTTCTTACTCGTTCCTCTTGTATCGTGCAGCTTCTTTTTGTAAACTGAAATCAAGGAACAAAAGGCACCTTTTGTCTAAACTGTTTTCGCATTATCGACAGGTAATGACAGTTTTTCTTGGTACTTGATAAACTCCTTTTATGTTGACCATGATTTGGTGCCTTAAGTTCTAATTGAATGAGAAGCGTCTTTTTTTCAAATCATATTAACAGCAATCGTCGAATAAAGCGGTCTTCGAATGGAAGAGGCCGCTTTTTTTCGTCAATTCGCGACTTAAAAAGACGCTTTTTTTGGTCAGACTATTTCTAGAATACGGTGGATATTTTGGTAGTCAAAAACAGCAACATAGGCTATACTTTGGCTATCATCATACGATATGTATGGCAAAGACCGATTGCCTTGACTGATCACTTGCAAAGCGGGAGTATCAAAAAGCAAGTGGGGCAAACCAGCAAACGATTTGCTAGTGAATAGACGTTGGTCAATAGGAGGAATGAATGATGGGGAAAATTGATATTTCCAATCTGACACGAGATTATGGCAATGGCAAAGGAATTTTTGACCTGTCATTTTCTGTGGAAGCAGGAGCGTTTGGTTTTCTGGGTCCTAATGGCGCTGGGAAGACCACAACGATCCGTCATCTAATGGGGTTCATCAAACCTCAAAGCGGCAACTGTTTGATCAATGGGATGAATTGCTGGCAGCAACGAGAACAAATCCAAAGAAATTTAGGCTACATTCCTGGCGAAATGACTTTTTTTGATGATATGACCGGAAGCGAATTTATTAAATTTATCGCAAAGTATCGGGGAAATACTGAAAATGGACGGGCCAAAGAATTACTTGATCGATTCGAGTTAGATCCGAACGGCAAGATCAAAAAAATGAGTAAAGGGATGAAACAAAAAATTGGCATCGTTGTGGCTTTCATGCACGACCCAGAGATCTTGATTTTGGATGAGCCTACTAGTGGCTTAGATCCCTTGATGCAGTCACGTTTTATTGATTTAATCACTGAAGAAAAAAAGCGCGGCAAAACCATCCTCATGTCTAGCCACATGTTTGAAGAAGTTGAGCGGACCTGTGATCGAATTGGCATCATTCGTGCCGGAAAATTAGTTGCGTTGGATTCCACCGACACATTAAGAGAAAAACATCTGCATCGTTATACCGTCACTTTGCCAAATGAACAACTGGCGGCAGCCTTTGCAGCAGATTTCAATGGAGAAATCGATCCGGCACAACCTAGTCAAGTTCAAGTCAGTACGAGTCAAACATTGGAACAGATCTTTATGGATTATTATGGAGGTGAAGAGAAATGATCAATTTCACCCTTTACAAACGCGAATTACGCCGCAGCATCCTGACGCTTGTGATTTTTGGTGCCGTCATGACCCTCTACATCTCAATCATTGTCAGTATGTACAATCCAGAAATGATGCAGTCTCTTGAAGAAATGCGCAAGATGCTGCCAGAATTGATGTCGGCAGTCGGCATGAAAGCCGGCGCTAACTCATTATTGGGTTTCATGTCTTCTTACCTCTATGGTTTTATTTTGATCATTTTTCCAATGGTATTCTCGATTCTTCGAGGGAATGCATTGATTGCCAAATATGTGGACAGTAATGCGATGGTGGCCCTTCTGGCAGCACCCATCAAACGGAGAACGATTGTCATGACGCAGATGTCGGTTCTTTTAACGGGTATTTTCTTTTTGATCATCTATAGCACTGCATTAGAGATCCTTTGCGGATTACAATTTAAAGGAGAACTCGAGATTCCCAAACTGTTGCTGCTGAATGGTGGGTTGCTTTGTTTGCAGTTGTTTATCGCAGGAATCTCTTTCTTAGCTTCTTGTGTTTTTAATGATTCAAAATACAGTATTGCTGTCGGCGGTGGGATACCAGCATTAATGTACGTCTTACAGATGCTTGCCAACACCGGCGGAAATGCAGAAAAAGTAAAGTATTTTACTTTCTTTACATTGTTTGATCCAGATGCTTTGATCGCAGGAGATCGTAGTGGTCTCATCGGAATCTTTGTCCTATTGATTGGAGCGTGTATCCTGTTCGTGGCATCGGGCATGGTCTTTTGTAAGAAAGATCTTCATATTTAGTGAACAAGCAAAAAACAATCACTCCAATCCTGTATTTGGAGTGATTGTTTGTTTTACCCTTGTGCAGCTTTGCCTGTATAAGAATAAAAATTAATTGTTTTTCTCCGCGACAAAAGCATCGACTTCCGCTAGATACAACTTCTTCTCTTCTTCTGGTAACCAAGCAATCTCAAAGGCATTTCTGACCAATTGAATGATTTGGTCCTCTGTTAGCTGATAATTTTTGCTCAATGCATAAAGGTCGTCAGAAATATAGCTTTGGAAATAAGCTGGGTCATCTGAATTGATCGTCACTTTGACGCCTTTTGCCAATAACTCGATGATTTCTTTTCCCTTCATATCATCCACGACGAAACTGTTGGAGACAGGGCAACACGTCAATCCGATTTGGTGCGTCCGCACATAATCGACTAACCGTTCATCTTCTACGATATTTGTTCCATGATCGATTCGTTCCACTTGGATTTCTTCAATGACTTGGCGAATGTGTTCGATCGAATCTTCCTGATCAATGTCGCAGTGCATCGTCAAATGAAATCCAACGGCTTTTGCTTTTTCAAAGACTTTTTTGAACTTCAGTGGTGGATTGCCTTTTTCATCCGAATCAAGCCCGATCCCCAAAATCTTATCTTTAAAAGGTAGTGCTTGTTCTAAGGTTTCTGCTGCTGATTCAGCAGAAAAATCCCGTAAGAAGCACATAATTAGTGCACTTCGTACACCAATTTGTTCACTTTCTTGTGTCGCTCGATAATAGCCGTTGATGACGGTTTCAAAAGAAATACCGCGAGAGGTATGGGCTTGCGGATCAAAAAAAACTTCAGCATAAGTGACGTGATGTTCGGCAGCTTTCTTGAAGTAAGCCATTGCCAATTCATAAAAATCTTCTTCTGTTTGGAGGACATTCATCGCTGGATAATAAATGTTCAAAAAAGAAGGCAAGGAGTCGAACTGATAACTTGCTTCCACCTCTTCGATTGTTGATTGACCAATATCAATTTGATTTTTTTGTGCCAATCGTAATTTCAAATCAGGCTCCAATGTTCCTTCTAAATGCAGATGGAGTTCAGCTTTGGGAATTTCTTTGATAAATTCGTAGGTTACTTCTTTTGCCATAATTTTCGTCTTTCTCCTTTTAAAGTAAGTATTTTACACCAAAAACCTTTTTTTATAACTTGAAAAGCGAACATCTTGTTGAATCAACATTCCTTTTATTCATTTTTAACATAAAATCCCCGTTTTCACAAGAGCAAAACTTTGCTGGAAGATACCTGAATAGTCCTTAAAAAGTTGTGCGAATATAGACGATTTTCTTCAGGAGTTTATTTTTTACAACCAAACATCAAAAAGTAATCGCTTGCATGATTTTTGATTTATGCTAAAATTAACTTGTTCGAACAAGTTTGGTTATTATTCGCGATAAAAATGATGAGAGAGGAGTGGATCATAACTATGAGAGGACAAAATCAGTCGTCCGGTGCCAATGCGTACGCACAAAAAAATATGCGATTTAACCGCTATCTGATTTTTCGCTATATGACAGCAATTTTTTTCTTTATCAATCTTTATTGGGCGTTGTTTAGTCTGGCAAATTGGACAGTGATGGGTCTGGTACCGGTGTTCTTGCTTTTGGTCGATGGCGCCATCATCTTTGAGCAGACACAAAAATATTGGCAGACATCAAATCGATTGCACTTGACTAAAGTTGGTTATTGGATTCAAACAGGGGTCAACATTACTGGTATCCTTTTTATCCTGTTAGGGTGGCAAGACGGATTTTTCCCATTTTTGAATCTTGCGGCCAGACCGATTTTACTGGTTAGTCTGACTCTGGGATTGATTTGTTGTTTATATATGGAACGAAAAGCATGGTTGATCGAAAAAGATCGGGATAGTTACTTGAACTATCTGCGGACATTTGAGAATAAAGGAGGAAAAATAGATGAACACAGAAAATAGTAAAATGTTTACCTTTCTGGATAAGTACTTAATGGGACCAATGGGGCGAATCTCGCAATTTCGAATCGTCCGTGGGGTGATGGCGGCCGGGATGGCTTCGATTCCGTTTACGATCGTTGGTTCAATGTTCCTGATTATTAGTGTCTTACCTCAAAGTTTTCCAGCTTTAGCATCGATTTGGGCGGCTTCTTTTGATAAGATCCAAAGTTTATATATGCTAGGAAATACTGCAACAATGGGGATCTTGGCCTTATATTTCTGTATTGTTTTTGGTTATGAATATACCAAGATCCAAGCGCAGGAAGAAAAAATTTCGTTAAGTCCTGTAAACGGGGCTTTGTTGTCAATGATGGCATTCTTCATGTGTTTATCTCAATTAGTATTTGAAGGCGGAGTAGCGACTCTTGTGACCCTTATTTCCGATGATCAAAAAATCATTGATGGTTGGGAAATGGCGGGTGGTGTGACACGTTTAGGAACGACTGGTATTTTTACTGCAATTATTATGGCTATTATTGCAGTGAAAATTTACGCGTTTTGTGTCAAGAGAAATATCTACATCAAAATGCCTGATACTGTACCAACTGGTGTTTCAAGTTCATTTACTGCATTGATTCCGACTGCGTTGATTGCTTTAGTCGTGATCGTGATCAACGGTGCTTTAGTAGCTTTAGGGACCGATATCTTCAAAGTCATTGCGATTCCCTTTAGTTTTGTTTCGCAATTGACGAGTACGTGGGTTGGGTTGTTAGTCATCTATTTCTTGATGCATGCATTGTGGATCGTCGGGATCCACGGAGCAACGATCGTGACCTCATTCTTGACGCCCATCGTTCTTTCCAACATGGTTGAAAACCAAAGCGGTGCAAATATTGCTTTTGCCGGTGAATTCAATAATAGTTTCGTGACCATTGGCGGTTCAGGAGCGACACTGGGCATGGTGATCTTCATCGCCTTCTTTGCTAAATCGGCACAACTAAGTGCATTAGGTAAAGCCGCGATCGTCCCATCATTCTTTAACATTAATGAACCAATTTTGTTTGGGATGCCAGTTGTTTATAACCCATATACGGCAATTCCTTTCTTTTTGGCACCAATGGCCTCTATGTCGGTGGCATATTTTGCAATCAATTTAGGGTTTGTCAATCCACCGATTGCCCAAGTCGCTTGGCCAACCCCAATTGGTCTTTCAGGGTTTATTGGTTCAGGTGGTGATTGGCGTGCCTTTGTACTGGCATTAATTTGCGCTTTGGTCGCCTTTCTAATTTGGTTCCCATTCATCAAAATGTATGATGGCAAACTTTTTGCACAAGAACAAGGAAAAGCTTGACCGAAAGTGCAAGTTTGAATGAACAGACCCCAGCTAAGGCATGTTTAGCTGGGTTTTCTTTTGTCATCATGAGATGAAAGAAAGATTTCCACTAAGGCAGTGGCTTTTGCGGTAAAATAGGAATAGTACAACATTTGGGGGAGAAGTGGAATGACAAAACAATGGACGATCGATTTATTAGCGGCAGATTTAATTGCCCGAATCGAAAAAAAGAGTTTAGCTGATCGCAACGGAAAGTTACCTAGTGAGAAGGAAATGATGGAACACTATCAGGTCTCTCGGTATTCCTTAAGGCAAGCACTAAGCAGATTGAGTAAACGCGGCTATATTTATCAAGTTCAAGGGAGAGGCTCCTATGTCCACGATCAATTGACGCAAGAGCAAAAAGCAGTCCAAAGTGATCTTGGGTTTACCGAAGATCTTGCTAGAGAAGGAAAACTGATTCAAACCGTTCAAGCAACGCAGCGTTTGGTCTCGTACGCTGAGATCGACTTTTCGCCAAGCCACCAGCGATTTTCTGATAATCAGCTTTTTATTGAAGTTGAACGATTTCGCACACTGGATGATCAGCCGTATTTGATTGAGAAATCCTATTATCTGGCAGATATCGTTGGTCAGATCCCAGAATCTGCTATGTACGGTTCCATGTTTGAATATTTTGCACAAGAAAAGGGAGTGACTGTCAGTTTCATCGATAAATTTATCCGCTGTGAATTACTGACTGCTAAACAAGCTGCTTTTTTTGGCATGAACGCGGGGAGCCCTAGTTTGGTTGTTCGAGACGACAGTTACTTGCGAGAAGGTGATTTGATGGCCTTCTCAAAAATCTTCTATGACTATCGAGAAACAACGTTGTTTATGCATAAGAAATTACAAGATTGATCCTTTAGAAGTAGCTCATAAAATGGTCTAAGCCACCAGAAATCATTCACGATTTCTGGTGGCTTATTTGTTTGAAAATTGTTTTAAAAAGGAGAAAGCGGTGAAAATCGCCTTTTTTAAGGAGTTTTTTTCTGTTTTTTTTTAAAGATTTAAAAAAAACAGAATACTGTTCAGAAAATAATTCTTATTTCACTTTTTTACAAAATAAATATTAGAAGAAAAGATGGAAGCGTATTCTGAGAACATTAAAAAGTTTCTAATTTTTGTTAATAAAAAGGAGTAAAATCAAAAAAATCTCTTTTTAATGATTTTTTTGCGAAAAGAGGAGCACAAGTAATAAATAATTAACGATGGCGATAAAAATAAAAGGTTTTTGTTATTTTACTTCCAATAAAATGTTTTTTTAATTATTCATGGTGTTAATAATTTGTTGTATAAAAATAAAAATGCTAGAATTTGCTTAAATAACTGAATATTTTAGTTATTTAATCACAAAAAAGCACGGAAATCGTTCTGGTATGTTGAAAAATGTAATTGAGATTTTTTCGAGTATTTGAATGGGTGTTTTTTTATTTTGCAAACGTTTTTTGTTTGTGATCTCTTTCTCCGGATATGTGATCATAGCGAACATCAAAAGACGAATGCCAAAGTTGGTTGGTCACTTTTGTTGGTTGTATTTATTTGAATAGGAGGAGTAAGAATGAAGGGCAATGACTATAAAAAAATAATGAATTCAAGGAGAAAAAGACGCGCAATAAACAAAAAATCGCTACTAGCGAATTTAACGGTCAGCGGGATGTTACTGACGAGTTCTGTGGTTGTTCCCACTACGTTGTTATGGGCACCAAAGACCGCAGAAGCATCATTGGTTTCTGCTGAGATTTTTAGTAATGTCCAAGCATCAAATGATTCTGGAACAAGTGCTGCAACGCCATATTCAAATCCTGGAGATACCAACCCAGTCAACTTTACCATCAGCGGATCGAACGCGGTGACGCTTGACGTCTTAAACGGTGATAAAGTAGCAATCGTTGGTGTGCCAAAAGGGCTGACTGGCTTTGTACAACCAAATGGCAATGCCCGGGTATCAACAAATATCACTCTGCAACTTGAAGATATTGCCGCTATCCAAACACTGATTGGAACGCTTACGCCTGCTGTTGACACATTGGTAGGAACGGTGGATGCTCTTGTGAATCAGAACTTAGCGGATGCATTAGGGATTCCAGAAACGATTAATGGCTTTCCAAATTTATTGTATCAAGCAGCTTCCATCGTTGATATCAGTCAAGTAGTATCCGTCAATCTAGATGACATCTATGAACAATTGGATTTATTGAATCAGTTAGGACAATTTGGACAAGCCGATTTTGAAGTGCCTGCTGGATTGACAGATAATGAACGTGCCTTGATTGCCAATGTGGATGACGGCTTATTTATTGTGGTCAACCAACGCATCCAATCCATTTTGGAGAACTTGAAACAGGCGCAAATCCAAGTGAGCATCTTGGGCGGAGCAAGTAACATTCCTGGGATTGGCTCATTGATCGATGGCGTCAATACACTTGTCCAAGAAACAGTCAACACAGCTAAAGCCACTCTGAATGTTACCGTCGATGCTGCACAAGCTGTGTTGAATGGAACGACAGATCTTGCTGATCAAATCGCATCGGCATCTGTTTTAGGTCAAACGACAGTTGTGATGCCAACGACCGTGACGACACCAACGACTTCAGAGCTGATTGCAAATGGTATGACGAATCCGTCGAATCCATACGAAGCTCGATTTGCAGGTACTTTTTCTCAATCTAATCTACTCACACTTGATTTATTTACAGATGAGGATGGCAATAATTCCATCTGGTTAGCAGCAGAACCTGCAGCAGAACAAACGGAAACACCAACCATCGATCCTGTTGCGGCTGGTGATACCACTATCAGCGGAACAGCAGAACCAGATTCAACAGTAACAGTGACTATCGGAAATGAACAGCCAGTCACAGCAGTGGCGGATGCCCAAGGCAACTGGACAGCTGAGGTACCAGAAGTCTCTCAAGGGGAAACAGTGACCGTTGTGGCAGAAGCAGATGGCAAAGATCCAAGCGAGCCAGTGACAGTGAACGTCGCAGGTTTGACCGTTGCAGCCTCTACAGCCTCCATTAGTGGCAATGAAACAGATGGCTATCCAGTCATTGGGAAAGCAACACCGAATGCAGCGATTGAGATCACGAACGCTCAAGGAGACGTTGTCGGCAGTGGAACGATTGACAGTGATGGCAACTATCGCATCGTAATTGCCCCCGATCGAGTCGCCCCAGAAGAAAACTTGAATGTCAAAGCAATCGTGACGGCTGGTGGTCAAGACTACAGTAGTCCAGAAACAGCAATTACTGTTCCAATCGATGATACAGCGGAACAAACAACAGCGCCGGCGATTGACCCAGTGACGGCTGGCGATACTACGATCAATGGCACAACGGAACCTGGAGCAGCAGTCTCAGTCACAGTCGGCGAAGAAGACCCAGTGACAGCAGTGGCAGATGACCAGGGAAATTGGACAGTTGAAGTGTCAGAAGTGACGGAAGGTGACACGGTCACTGTAGTAGCCACAGCTGACGGAAAAACACCAAGTTCGCCAGTCAGTGTGAGCGTTAGCGGTTTGACGGTTGAGGCACCGACGGCAACGATTAGCGGTAATGAGACAGATGGCTATCCAGTAATTGGACAAACGGTTGCTGATGCTGCCATCGAGATCACGAACGCTCAGGGAGTTGTTGTCGGCAGCGGAACCGCAGATGGGGAGGGCAACTATCGGATTGTGGTTGCGCCAGATCAAGTTGCCCCTGAAGAAAACTTGAATGTTACAGCAATTGTGACTGCCGGAGGGCAAGACTATCGTAGTGGAGCAACACCGGTTGTTGTGCCAGCCGATACTCAAGAAAACCAAACTGAAACGCCGTCGATCGATCCGGTGAACGCCGGGGATCAAACGATCAGCGGTACAGCTGAACCGAACGCCAATGTAGTGGTAACTGTCAGCGGAGAAGAGTCAGTGACGGTCGTTGCGAATGACCAAGGTGATTGGACTGCGAATGTACCGGAAGTTTCTGAAGGCGAAACAGTGACTGTGGTAGCTACTGTTGGTGACAAAGAGCCAAGTACACCCGTCAGTGTCATCGTCAGCGGAATAAGTGTTTCTGCACCAACTGCATCAATCACTGGTAACCAGAGAGATGGTTATCCTGTAGCTGGTCGAACAACTGCGAATGCAGACATTGAAATCACCAATGCCCAAGGAGAAGTCGTAGGTAGTGGTACTGCCGACGGTGATGGCAATTACCGGATCGTGATTGCTCCAGATCAAGTGACACCTGAAGAAAACTTGAATGTGGCAGCAATCGTGACTGCTGGAGGTCAAGAGTATCGGAGTGCCAATACACCAGTGACGGTTCCAGCAGCCAGTCAAACAGAAATCCCAACCATTGATACGATAGCAGCAGGAGATACAGCAATCAACGGTACAGCAGAACCAGGGGCAAGCGTCACAGTGGCTGTGGATGGAGAAGAGCCATTAACAGTCGTTGCGAATGACCAAGGTGATTGGACTGCGAATGTACCGGAAGTTTCTGAAGGTGAAACAGTGACTGTAGTAGCTGCTGCTGACGGAAAAGAACCAAGTATACCTGTGAGCGTCACGGTCAATGGATTGACCGTCAATGCACCAACAGCCTCTATTAGCGGCAACACGTTGGACGGTTATCCGGTTACGGGTAAATCTGTGGCTGACGCTGCGATCGAGATTACCAATGCGCAAGGAGAAATCGTAGGTAGTGGCACTGCTGATGGGAATGGCAACTATCGCATCGTGATTGCACCGGATCGTGTGTCACCAGAAGAGGATCTGAATGTGGCAGCAGTCGTGACTGCCGGAGGCAAAGACTACCGCAGCGGCAATACACCAATCATTGTTCCAGCAACGGTTCTTACAGAAACACCGACTGTCGATCCAGTTAAAGCAGGAGATACAGTGGTCAGCGGGACAGCAGAACCTGGAGCAACAGTCACGGTCAATGTGAGTGGCGAAGGGCCAGTGACTGTCAATGCCAATGAAGAAGGCAATTGGACAGCAAACGTACCGGAATTGTCAGAGGGAGATACAGTGACCGTCGTAGCTACAGCTGACGACAAAGACCCAAGCGCACCAGTGACAGTAAGTGTTAGTGGTTTGACGGTCGCAACACCGACTGCAGCAATTAGTGGGAACGAAACCGATGGGTACCCAGTAGTTGGTAAAGCAGTAGCTAATGCAGCGATCGAAATCACCAACGCCCAAGGAGATATCGTGGGTAGCGGCACTGCAGATGACGATGGCAATTACCGTATTGAGATTGCGCCAGATCAAGTCACACCAGAAGAGAACTTGAATGTCACAGCAGTCGTCTCTGCTGGCGGGAAAGATTACCGTAGCGGAGCAACCACAGTAGTTGTGCCAGCCGATAATCGTGAAAATCAAACAGCAACACCAACGATTGATCCTGTTAGTGCTGGTGATACGACAGTCAGCGGAACGGCAGAACCGGGTTCAACAGTAACTATTACAGTCACCGGAGAAAACCCAATCACTGTCGAAGCAGATGATCAAGGCAATTGGACGACGGATGTGCCAGAGGTTTCCGAAGGTGATACTGTAACCGTTGTGGCAGAAACGGATGGGAAAGATCCAAGCGCACCGATCAGTGTCACTGTTGGAGGAATCACTGTTGCTTCACCAACCGCGTCAATTAGCGGCAATGAGATCGATGGTTACCCAGTGACTGGTAAAGCAGCAGCGAATACAACCATTGAAATCACCAATGCGCAAGGAGATGTGGTAGCTACTGGCACCACTGATGGTGATGGCAATTACCGGATCGTAATCGCTCCAGATCAAGTAGCTCCAGAAGAAAGTTTGAATGTGACGGCAGTCGTAACCGCTGGCGGGAAAGACTATCGCAGTGGAGCAACACCAATTACCGTGCCTTTAGCAAACCAAACGACCACGCCAACGATTGATCCCGTCACAGCCGGTGATGAGACAATCAGCGGAACGGCAGAACCAGGTTCAACCGTCACCATCACCAATGGCGACAAAGATCCCGTCGTCGTTGAAGCAGATGATCAAGGCAATTGGACTGCTGAACTACCTGAAGTTTCCGAAGGGGATACCATAACCGTTGTGGCAGAAACCGATGGGAAAGATCCAAGTGCACCAATCACAGTTACGGTGGATGGACTGACGGTTACCGCACCAACCGCATCAATCAGCGGCAACGAGATTGACGGTTATCCAGTTGTTGGTAAAGCAGCACCTGATGCCACAGTTGAAATTACTAACGCGCAAGGGGATGTGGTAGGGACTGGCACTACTGATGGCGACGGCAATTACCGAATCGTGATCGCTCCAGATCAAGTAGCTCCAGAAGAAAACTTGAACGTCGCAGCGATCGTAACAGCTGGTGGGAAAGACTACCGCAGCGCCAACACGCCGATCACTGTACCAGAAGACAACCAAACAGGAATCCCAACGATTGATCCTGTAACAGCCGGAGACGATACAATTAGCGGAACAGCAGAACCAGGTTCCACTGTCACCATCACCAATGGCGACAAAGATCCTGTAGTCGTTGAAGCAGATGAGGAAGGTAACTGGACCGCTGAAGTACCAGAAGTTTCGGAAGGCGACACTATAACTGTCGTGGCAGAAACCGATGGCAAGGATCCAAGTGCCCCAATCACAGTAACAGTGGATGGCTTGACAGTTGATGCACCAACCGCATCAATCAGCGGCAATCAGACCGATGGCTATCCAGTTGTTGGGGAAACAGTGGCTAATGCAGTGATTGAAATCACTAATGGACAAGGCGAAGTTGTGGGTACCGGCACAGCCGATGAAGAAGGCAATTACCGAATCGTGATTGCGCCAGAGCAAGTGGCCCCAGAAGAAAACTTGAATGTCGCAGCAATTGTGACCGCTGGTGGCAAAGACTACCGCAGTGGTAATACACCAATCACAGTACCTATGGAAAAAACGGCTACGCCACTCATTGATCCAGCGATTGCCGGGGATGAAACAGTCAGCGGAACCGCAGAGCCAGGTTCTTCAGTCATTCTGACCATCAATGAAGCAGCACCAGTGATGGCGCGAATTCTGGGTGGGTTGAACACCACCCGTGCCTTTGCCGCACCACTTGAATTAAGAGCGGATGAAGCTGGCAATTGGCGTATCAATGTAGCCGAGCTATCGGAAGGAGATGTGTTGACGGCTACTGCACAAACTGATGGGAAATATGTCAGTGATCCGATGAGTATCGTCGTTAGTCCCGTGACGGTTGCCGCACCTACTGCAACAATCAGCGGCAATGAATCATCTGGGTATCCGGTTACGGGGAAAGCTGATCCAAATGTAACCATTGAAATCTCTAATGCTCAAGGAGAAGTGGTGGGCACTGGTACGACAGACAGTGAAGGCAATTACCGGATCGTAGTAGCAGCCAATCGCGTCGAACCAAAAGATAATTTATATGTTGTTGCTAGTGTCGTTGCTGGTGGCAAAGAATACCGCAGTGCAGCTGCTACAGTCACAGTCCCGGTTGCTGGAGTTGACGGCGGTAATACTGGCGGCGGCAATACTGGCGGTGGTAACACTGGCGGTGGCAACACTGGTGGCGGTAATACCGGAGGTGGTAACACTGGTGGCGGCAATACCGGAGGAAATAATATCGGTAATGTCAATAACGGTGGAATCAATATCATCGGCAATGGGAACATCAGCGGTGGCAACAACATCAATAGTAATAATAGTGGAGGCAAATACTTGCCGCAAACTGGCAGTGAAAGTACTTGGTTTGCATCAATGATCGGTGCTGCACTGGTTGCGATCGGTAGTCTTGGTTTCTTCAAATCAAGAAAGAAAAAAAATCAGTAACTGCTGAAACTGGACCAAAGCAAATAATTGCTGATCTATAAGAGAAAGCTCTTGCGATGTGTCCATGTCGCAGGAGCCTTTTTTTAGAAATGTTCCTGAATCTATATAGCCTTTCTGCTGCGTTACCACCAATTCTACTAATGGTTTGAAGAGTTACGAAAACTGAGAGCGAAAAGAATAGAGACGTTAATAGAAAATATGCAGATTTAAACAGGAATTTTTTCTTTTTTGACTATCCATGCTACACTAAATTTTGTAGTAAATGGAAAAAGCTTTCAATCGTTTGGTTACGCAGGTTGCGTGATTGGAAGGCAAAAGGATGGTGTAGAGGTTGATAGGCGACAAAGGCAAGGAAGCACGTGTCCATCACGTTTTTGAGCGTGTTGCGGAGAACTATGACCAGATGAATACCGTGATTTCTTTTCAACAACATAAACGCTGGCGAAAAGATACGATGAAACGGATGCAAGTCCAAGCAGGTAATGATATCCTTGATGTCTGCTGCGGAACAGGAGATTGGACATTGGCACTGGCAGAAGCAACAGGATCTACTGGGAACGTGATCGGCATTGATTTTAGTGAGAATATGTTGGCTGTGGCAAAGAAAAAAGCAGCGGAGCAAAAGACAAAGATCGAATGGATGCAAGGAAATGCAATGGCACTTCCTTTTGCAGACAATACGTTTGATGTTGTGACGATCGGGTTTGGTCTGAGAAATGTTCCTGATCTTGTAACCGTTCTAAAAGAAATGCAGCGGGTCGTAAAACCTGGCGGAAAAGTGGTTTGTCTGGAAACATCACAGCCCACTTTAATTGGTTGGCGGCAGCTGTATTATGCGTATTTCCGATTCATTATGCCGCTGTTAGGAAAACTGTTTGCTAAAAGTTACCAAGAATATTCTTGGTTGCAAGAATCAGCTAGAGATTTTCCTGGCAAAGAAGAATTGTCTCACTACTTTCAATCAGCAGGACTGACTAATATAGTTGTCAAAAGCTATAGTGGAGGTACTGTAGCCATGCATCTCGGATATAAACCAACCAACTGAATCCAATAAAAAGCATGTGTTGACATAGAAGCTGTTAAAGGGATGTTGCTGAGAAAATCAGCTCATTTTCGAAAACAAAGACCAGTGCTTCAGATCAAAATAAAAACCAACGTCAGTTCACACTGGACGTTGGTTTTTTGCTGTCTATTTCACTGTGTTCATTTTGCGGGTGCTTATTGTTTTCTGGTATTTTTTAAAACGATATTGGTGTAGAGCCATACCGTTAAAAGATAATAAACGGCATAAAGGGCAACAAAGATCGCAAATGGTAACCAGATCTGATCATAGGGATCACTCAATAGCATTTTAAACATTTGCAGTCCGAATAGTACGTG
Source organism: Enterococcus sp. AZ091 (assembly GCF_051714805.1). Lineage (NCBI taxonomy): Bacteria > Bacillati > Bacillota > Bacilli > Lactobacillales > Enterococcaceae > Enterococcus > Enterococcus sp. AZ091. The sequence goes on from NZ_JBIOSO010000002.1 coordinate 707,849, forward strand.
AACGATTCCTAATAATCCTGGGACTAAGAAAAGCACGCCGATCTCTTTGCGGATCGATTTTTTCAGAAGCCCATTGCGAGCACCGATTTTTCTAAGCATGGTGTAGCGCATAATATCACTATTAGCCCCTGAAAGGATTTTGAACATCAAGCAACTAGCTAACATTGTTAGAAAGGCAATTCCTAAGAAGAAGCCCATGAATTCAAATCCTGAGAAAATGCCGTTGAATGTGTCATAAGCATCCGCTCGTTGCATAAGATTACTTTCTCCAGCGAGTGAGGGGTTGTTCTTTTGATTCAACTTAGCAAGTGCTGTTAATTTTGGTAAGATCGCTTGAAAATCTTTGACTTGAATCATTTGCAAAGTGGTTTCAGGTGCATTTACTTGGGCAAAGGCTGCAGCAGACAACAGTTTGATTTCTTTTGTCCGCTGTTCTGGTAATTCGAAGCTACGCAATTCATCCTGTTTCGCCACATCAGCGGCAATGGCTTGCCCATCCAATGTACGATAACCAGCCCTTTGACTAAGATCTCCCTGTTCTGTAACGATCAAAGGATCTTTGTCAAATTCTTCTTGAATGTAATAAACGGCTGTGTCATCCTCTTTTTGGCGATAGCTGACATTCAATGTTGGGTGTAAATCCGCAATTTTTTGTTGGTCGACAGTTTGGGCATTATTCAGAACCAAGTCATAAGAGGTCATCGCTTTGGCCATTTTAGGGATTTCATTTCTGAAACCAAGGCCAACGGTTAATGCGCCCAGTGCTAATGCGAACAGCATGGATACTAACGAAAGCATCTGCGTATAGTCACGGATACGGAAGTTTAACTGAGACAAAGTGAAATTATTCAATTTTTTCAGTGCGATGGCATCTGATTTCTTTAATAATGTCAAAATCAATACGATCACAGAGCGGAAAACTAGATAGGTTCCCAAAACGATCGTGACTAGGGCAATCGCAATACCCATAATTTGAAATTTCATTAGATCGCTCATAACATAATAACCGATTCCAAGAAAGATGATCCCCAAAAGGGTTTGAACCAATAAGAATGGGAATTTTTGCTTGATTTGTGCAGGTGTACTAGTTTCTCTCAATAAATCCAAGATGGCTTTTTTGGCAATGGCTGAAGCATTGACGATTGCTGCAATCAGGAAGAGAATGGCAAAAAAGACCAGTGTGATCACAAGTGCTTTTACATTGAATGGCGAAAAATGAGTAATCTTTATATTTAACTGTTGTACTAAAAGATCATTGACAATTTTCGTCAATCCGATACCTGCTAAAGCACCAGCAATGGTTGCAATAATCCCTACAAAAAATGTTTCGATGAAGATCATTTGGGCGATTTTTCGTCCTTTTGCTCCTAACATCATAAACATGGCATAATCCTTCTGCCGCATCGACATTAAGAAAGAATTGGCATAGAGAATGTAGGCAAATGTGATGATTCCTAGTAAGACCGTTCCAAAGTGAAAGATAATGACAACGACACCAATCGTCGAATTGTTTTTCAAGAATTCTTCATTACTAGCCATTGATTGAAACATATAAAAGATGGCAGAAGCCATAACCAGACCAGAAAACAAGACGATGTAGTCTTTTAAGCGGCCTTTGATACCAGTAAGTGATAATTTCCAAAGCATACCATTATCCTCCTACTGTTCCAGATTTCCTAAGATGACTAAGATCTGACGATAAAAGTCTTCTTGGGTTTGATTATTTCGTTTGATTTCTTGATGGATCTTACCATCTTTGATAAATAAGATTCGCTTGCAATAACTTGCCGAAAGGGGATCATGTGTTACGAGTAAGATCGATACTTGGTCATTTTTGTTTAAATCATCCATCATGTCTAATAAATCCTTGGCACTTTTTGAATCCAAGGCACCTGTTGGCTCATCCCCAAACAAGATCGTTGGTTCGGTGATTAATGCTCGCGCAGCGGATACCCGTTGCTTTTGACCACCAGAGATCTCGGAAGGATATTTATCCAAAATTTGGCTGATGGATAAGCGATTCGCGACTTGTTGAATGAGCTGTTTGATCTTTTTCGGCCGTACGCCTTGTAAAGAGAGAGGCACAGCAATGTTTTCGGAAGCCGTTAGATTTTCTAGTAGATTGAAATCTTGGAAGATAAAGCCGATTTCTCTACTGCGAAAATCTGCCAATGCATCACCGCGTAATTTTGTGATATCTTTTTCGTTGATGCGGATGTTTCCGGAAGATGGATGGTCCAATGTGGATAAAATATTCAACAACGTTGATTTACCAGAACCGGAAGCACCCATAATACCAATAAACTCGCCTTTATCAATCGCAAAGCTGATCCCTTTTAGGGCTTCGGTTTTTTTCTCATTATTTTTGCCGTAAACTTTCGTTAATTCGTTTGCTTCAATAATTTTTGCCATTTGTTCATCACCGTTCACTTTCTAATTGTTTCAACGCTTTTTCAGGAATAGCATTCTTTTGCACTTCTTCATAGGAAGTCACGCCCTTGTTTTGATTCCAGGTAATTTTTAAGTAAGCGTCTTTTTTCAAAGGACGATCTTTCATCCCTAAGAATTCCAGATTTTTCTTCTTTGCGTCTTTGTCGTAACCAGGTAGTTCATATTTATATTCGATCACTTGATTGCCTCGATCGTCTTCGGTTTCGATCTTTTCGCCATCGGTCGTGATCTGAACATAGTAACTTTGGCCGCCCATGATGACTTTCTCAGCAATTTGTAACCCGGCAAACAAAACGATTATTAGGATACCCAGGCCGATCCAAAATTTCTTCATCTATTCTCACTTCCTTTAATTTGTAAAGTCTAAAGAGAATTATAGCGGGCGTAAAAACAATTGTAGTGTGAAAAACCTATCAATAAACTTTCATTTTTGTCATGAAAGCAATTTCATGATGTCCTTCTTTGTATTGGGAACTGTTAATCAAAGGTTCACCTTTTCAACGCATTCCGTGTATCAAGAGACCGTTGTAAACGAAAGACCATGGCATCTCCTTCATCAAAGAGATCCCATGGTCTTTAATATTTTTTTCGAAACAATGTAATGATCAAACGATCCTTCTCGTAACTGATTGTTGCTTCATCGATCAACAATCCTAATAAATAAAAGTCTTTTTCTTCATGAATCGACTGGTGCCCGCCTAAAAGTTCAATATAATAACTTTCTAGCGCAATGTCTCGTGGGGTATTCAACATTTCCGCAAATTGGGCTAAATCACTGGGCTCTTCTGGACAGGTCCCAGCAATAATGGCTCGAAATCCTGTTTTTTCGAAAGACATCTCAGTAGTGATATGAGGGCAGTCGTGGGAAAGAAAGTAGGTGACCACTTCATCCACGATCCGCCGTGCTTGTTCCTTTTCTATCATTGGTTCATCCGCCTTTTGATTTGGTTGATCTCATCTAACAAAGGTACCATAGCTGCCGCCACAAAGCCACTGGAAAAACCATTATTATAAAGATTCAACCCGCCATGTAAGTAGGTAATATTGCTTACTAACGCCGCATGGGCAATACCGGCAAAGATTCCTGCAATTGGTCCATAGTAGCCGCTGATTGGTGCTAAACTTGTTCCAAAAATCGCAGTCAACAGCAATTGAAAGGTCGAAGTCTCAGTGGTAAAACCTAAACGTGTGGCAAGAACGACCCCAATCAAAATCGGCAGACTATTTTTCCAGTGATTTCCGAAAGCACTAAAGCCAACCACTGTCAGAATAGCACCAAGTAATGGGCCTGATAGCTGGCCCCCAAGCAAGTAGATGAATACAAGCAGCAGCATCCCCATGATCGCCATGTTCATCAGTGTGACCCCTAATGCAAAAATCGTGACGAAGTCTGTCACCAGTTTACCGGAAACATCGAATAGATGAGCCAATCCTTGGAAAGAACGGTGATTCAATAAATAACCGGTTAAAAAGAGCAACCCGCATAAGCCGCACAAAAAGAAGAGTAAAAAGGAACTGTACTCAGTCGTCAAATACGTTTGTTCGGTAATGTCACGTCCAAATAGACGCGTGAAACTTGTAAAGAACATGGTCACGATTCCGGTGGCAAAGCCAATGTTATACAAAGAGAAGCCTTGATGAAAGTGTAAGAATTGTGCGGCCAGAGGCGGCAATAAAATGCCTAAGATAATTCCAATAGTATAGCCTAATAGAACGCCGGTCATTAATGGGAAACCCATCCCAAAAGCCAAATAACTGATGACAGGTGAAGCTGCACTCCCGAATAGACCAACAATCGAGTACTGTCCAAAGGGCTTTTTTTGAATCCGTGCATAAAGATAAACGCCTAACGGGATCGGAATCGAATTGAATAAATTTTTCCCGAAAAAAGAAAATCCGGAAATGGTGAAAAAGGCAGCAATCATTGGTCCGGTGATACTGTTTCCTTTTGTTTTGGTGGTTAGGATACTTACCAAGGTCAACACGCCGCTATTTAAAAAGGCACTGCCTAAGTTGCCGATGGCAAAGTAATCCGAAACGAGATTACTAGGAGAAGTCAAAATCCGTAGTGAACCGAACCATAGATCACTTATCGGTGTACTCAGGACACCAATAGCAATCAAAAGGATGCTGTAAGCAATCAATAATCGTTGTGTCAACAATTGCGAAATCGGTGCAAAAGACTTATTCGTTGTTTGATAAAAGATTTTTTTATTTGCCATAAATCCTCCTTTTTTTTTATGTTAGCATAGATCGACTGGATTCGGGATACTTTCAGTCATTCAAAAAAGTTTTTTTGTTGTTTTTTGAGATTGGTTAGTGAATACGCTAAAAAGCGCTGTACATTTTTTATTTCTGAGAAAAGATAGGATAGACCTGGCACGGATTTGCATAAAGATGAGCTGCTCAATTTCGAAAGCTTATAGTGTTATTGAATGATTGGCAGAGCTAATTATGACTGAAAAAAAGCGCATCTTTCAATCAAATATTTCAGTGATCGATGAAAATAATGACATATAAAAAATGAGGAAACTTGCTATAATCAACACTAATCTCTCTTTATTTTTTAATTTATGCGCATCTAGAGAGCAATCTTATTGGTCGACGGGGAAAGTCGCCTTCTTTCACAGGTTAACTGTTTTAGCAGTATATGAATAAATAGAGATTAGTCTGAGAGAAGGAAAAACGAATAAGTGGACGATTATCGGGTAAGATTAAGGAGGAAGCTATGAAAAAATATCGGTTTGGCTTAATTACACTTATGTCAGTCTTTGTTCTGGGCGCCTGTAGCCAAGGAAATAACAAAACGGACTCGACAGGGGCACAGGGAACAGAGGATACAACAGCAAACAATGTAGAAAATATGCCACTAGAGGTCAAAAATGATGGTGATCCTATCGAAGGAGAAACCCTGGATGTGGCAGTTGTGATGGATACACAGTTTCAGGGCTTATTTCAATGGGAATTCTATCAAGATACCTATGATCGTCACTTTATGTCTCCAAGTCATGAATACTTATTTTTAAATGACGATGACTTTAAGATTGTGGACGGTGGCCCTGCGGATTTAGAATTGGATCAAGAAAACAAAATTGCCACCATTACACTAAGAGACAACTTGAAATGGTCGGATGGAGAAGAAGTAACTGCAGAAGATGTGATCTTTGCTTATGAAGTGATTGGCACGCAGATTACACAGGGATTCGTTATGACAATGATTTCACGAACGTGATCGGTATGGAAGAATATCATGCTGGTGAATCAGACACAATTTCTGGAATTACTGCTGTCAATGATAAAGTTGTTCAAATCGAATACAAAGAAGTTCACCCGGGTATGATGCAATCAGGCGGAGGCGTCTGGATGTCTGCATTAGCAAAGCATACCTTTGAAGGAATTGAAATCAAAGACATGGAATCAAGCGATCCGGTTAGGAAAAATCCTATTGGTTTTGGTCCGTATGTGATGAGCAATATCGTGGCCGGAGAAACAGTAGAATATGTTCCCAACGAATATTATTATGGGGAAAAACCAACTTTAGATAAGATCGTTCTTCGAGGTGTACCGTCTGCTTCCATCAATGAGGCACTGAATGCCAAGCAATATGATATAGCACTGTCGATGCCAACTGATACTTTTGATGCTTACAAAAATACTGATGGGTACCAAATGCTTGGTCGTTTACAGCAGTCTTACACTTATCTTGGCTTTAAACTGGGAACATGGGATGCTGAAAACAAAACGGTTGCTTATGATCCTAATTCTAAAATGGCGAACAAAGCATTGCGTCAAGCAATGGGTTATGCAGTAGACAACGATGCAATCGGTGAACGTTTCTATCATGGATTGCGCACCAACGCAACCACATTGATCCCGCCAGTTTTCGGTTCTTTGCATAACGAAGAAATCAAAGGGTATACGTTAGATTTAGATAAAGCCAATCAGCTACTCGATGATGCTGGCTATATCGATACCGATGGCGATGGGTTCCGTGAAGATCCAGACGGTAATAAACTAACGATCAATTTTGCTTCTATGTCTGGCGGAGAAACTGCTCAACCATTAGCCGATTACTATGTACAACAGTGGAACGAGATCGGTTTGGATGTTCAGCTTTCGACTGGACGCTTGATTGATTTCCAAGCATTTTATGACAAATTGGAAAATGATGATCCAGACATTGATGTTTTCATGGGTGCTTGGAACACCGGATCTGACCCTTCGCCAACAGGATTGTGGGGACCAAATTCGCCGTTCAATTATACGCGCTATCAGTCAGATAAAAATACCGAGTTGCTAGCTGCCATCGACTCGAATGCTTCGTTTGACGAGGACAAACGGAAAGAAGCTTTTGATGCATGGCAAGAATATGCCTTTGAAGAAGCATTTGCGATTCCAACATTGTTCCGAAGTGAGATCCTGCCGATCTCTGACCGCGTGACGAATTTTTCATGGGCTTACGATGTCGATCATAATCCATGGGCTGCGATTGGTGTGACGGATAGTTCTCGGTAAAGCAGAGTTAGAATAAATAGAAGGAAGTAAAAAGCAAAAAAGTAAAAAGGATTTCGCTATAAATGAATACCCGGAGGACTAAGTAGCCGTGTTCTGGCAATGCCAGAGCATCGTGGCGCAGACTGTAGGTTTGCGCTACTGCTACTAAGTCTTTCGGGTATGTTTGTTCATTATTCTGTTTAACGCTGAGAGAAGGTTTTCAATGGTTGAATGACAGGAAAGATCCTATCGATCTAGCTGATGCGATTTGAGTGAAGTCAGCTTAGGGCATGAGCGTAATGAATATTTTTAAATTCTTTTGGGGTTGTCCCAGTGATTTTCTTGAAACTTTGAATAAAGTGGCTTTGACTGGAGAAAGCCAATAATGTGCTGATTTTTTCATAAGAATGATCCGTAAATAAGAGTAAGTGTTTGGCTTCAGCAATTTTCTTTTCTTGGATATAGTTATGGATTGTTTTGTCCATTTCTTTTTTGAATTGACTGCAAAGATGGGTCTTATGCTTTTGAGTAATATCCGCTAAGTCATCGATGGTGATTTTTTCATAGAGGTGGCCATCGATATAGTTGACGATCGTTTTGACCAGCAACGATTTTTGGGCGAAAGGATAGCTGTGCAACAGCTCCATAAAACGATAGGTCGCTTCTTTGATATACCGCAGGCATTCATCCGCCGTGTGAATGTAGATCAATCCTTGGATCAATGAATCCGATAATCCGAATGCTTGATTGACTGGGACGCCTTCATCGATACTCATGCGGGTGACTACAGCCACAAAAGCAGAAAATTTTAATTTCAAGCCTTCCAATTCAAAAGGGGACAAAGAGACACTATAAGTTTCCTTCATCTTTTTAAAGACCCAAGCAACTTTTTCTGGTTCATTCCGCTTGATATAATCAAGATAGCGTAACTCAAAATGATAAGAGTCAAAAGTTGATTCATGGACACGCCGGTCGTACAGATTGGCTTCTAAATTGAAGTCTGTCTGGATCGATCGATTACCTGGCTCTGTTTGGTAATGCCAGCGCAATTGTTCTTGAGTTAAAGGCTGATTCGCAAACAAGGTATGCACTAATTGAATGTATTCTTCAAATGAATATTTGTCTTCTTTAGAGTAGTGAATATTGTAATGGTATTCGTGTCCTAGAAAAACACAGGAGTTTTCTGGTGTCCCGATCACGCCGCAAGGACCAACCATTAAGTAAAAACGCTGGCCTTCCAATTGAAATTGAAAACAACCTAGCATATATTTTCCAAAATGATAAAGCGTTACGGATTGTTCATCAGTTGCTTCTAAATAGCGACTGATGGGCTTTTTTGTCTGCCATGAACTTTCTGGATGCAACCAAGTACCATTTTCATCTAATAAGATCATAGGAATAAGATATTTCCGGTATAAAAGATCCATCGCAAGTTTAATGCTTTCTATATTCATGTGTTGACCACCTTATCTATTCGTTCTACATAATAGTTCTACCTAGTAGTTCTATCTCTACTCAAAGTATAATCAAAATTTTTTAGCATGCAACGAATATTTTGCTATGAACGCTATTTTTTTAGTATAAAATCTGTTGACTTCTTTTTATAATACATTATGTTAAAACGCTTACAGAAAGGAAACATAATGGACACAAGAGAATTAAGAAAGTTATTTATGCAATTATCACCTGAAGAAAAAGTTGCCCAGACAGTCCAGCTTAACGGAAGTTTGGTCGTGGAAAACGATGTAATGAATACAGGTCCGATGCAAGATTTGGGTTTACCAGAAGAGTTGAACTTTTACGAGGTTGGTTCGATTTATAATGTAAATGATTTTGCAAAATTAAAACGATTGCAAGAAGAAACACTGAAGAACAGTAAGCATAAAATCCCCTTACTATTCATGTCAGATGTGATCTACGGATTTCGGACGATCTTTCCGATTCCTTTAGCACAAGCTGGATCATATAATTTTGATTTGATTCAACAAGCCGCTGAAATGACAGCGAAAGAGAGTTATCTGAATGGATTGCACGTGATTTTCTCACCAATGTTGGACTTATCTCGGGATCCTCGATGGGGTCGAGTGATGGAATCGCCAGGAGAAGATGTGTATACCGCGAAACAATTTGCCAAGAGTGTTGTGACTGGCTACCAAGGAGATTGTAGCAAGGGTGTCCCTGAGAATCATGTCGCAGCTTGTATCAAACATTTTGCAGCTTACGGTGCTCCAGAAGGTGGTCGAGAATAAACACTGTCGATATGTCCAACCAGCGTCTATTCAATGAATACTTGCAGCCGTATCAAGCGGCGATCGAAGCGCAAACGATGTTAGTCATGACGGCTTTCAATGTGTTGAACGGCGAACCGTCAACTGGCAGTAAGTGGTTAAATCGAGAAATTTTGCGGGAACGTTTTGAGTTTGATGGTGTTCTTGTCTCAGATCACGCGGCAATCAAAGAACTAGTTCCACACGGCTATGCTGCGGATGACAGAGAAGCAGCCAAAAAAGGATTGGAAGCAGGCGTCGATTTTGATATGATGACTTCGGTCTACGCCACACATCTACCGGAATTAATTAAAGAGCCTGCCTTCGCAGAATTATTGGATGAAGCAGTTTGGCGTATTTTGGAATTAAAAAATAAATTGGGACTTTTTGAAGATCCTTACCGAGGCTTGCAGAGTGAGCAAACTGGTGAAATCTTAACAGAAGAAGCCAAAACTTTAGCAGTCAAGCTCGTTGAAAAAAGCAGCGTACTGCTGAAAAACAATGGCAGTCTTCCTTTACAAAAAGACCAAAAAATCGCTGTGATCGGACCTTATGGAGAAAGCCGATTGACTTTAGGCTTCTGGGCATCCGTCAGTGGAAAACCGCAAGATGCTGTTCCGTTAAAAGAAGGATTATTGAAGAACTTATCCACCGAGCAAGTTCAATTTGCTCGTGGCTACAATTTGTTTGACTCTTATGACGGGTTTGGTCTCCTCAAAGCTGGGATTGAGATGCTGAATGGTCCGATCGAGCCAGCTGATCAATTGTTGACAGAAGCCGTGACAGCCGCAGAAGCAGCCGATGTGATCGTCTTGACGTTTGGCGAACAGTTTTTAGAAAGCGGGGAAGGCGCTTCTCGAGCGAATCTGCACCTGCCGGAAAAACAAGTTCGCTTGATCAAAGCGCTGAAGGAAACAGGCAAACCAATCGTTGGTGTACTATACACAGGGCGCCCGCTGGTCTTGACAAATGTGGAACCACTATTCGATAGTTTGTTACTCGTTTGGTATCCCGGAATCATGGGGGGCATCGGTATCGCAAATCTATTGACAGGAAAAGCGAATCCCTCTGCACGGTTGACAATGACTTTCCCAAGAAGTGAGGGCCAGATCCCTATTTATGGGGCCCAGCTTCCGACAGGACGTCCCTTTAAAGCGGCTAATCCAACAGATCGCTTTATCTCTAAATATCGGGATGAGTCAAATGACCCATTGTTTGCGTTTGGTGAAGGGCTTAGCTATAGCTCGTTCCAAGGAAAATGGCTGGGCAGTGAAGTCAATGAGCAAACGATCAACTTAGAATGTCACATCAAGAATGATTCTGATCGCACGGCTGACACAGTTGTTCACGTTTATTTGAATCAACGACCAGCAACGATCGTACGTCCCATAAAACAATTGGTGGCTAGTGAATTTGTTTCGTTGGGACCACTGGAAGAACGTTCCTTAAATATCGAACTATCGCTGACAGATCTTGTCTTTTATGATAATCAAGGACAAAAACATTTTACTAAAGGAAACTATCAGCTCGTTTTAGCGATTGATGGAAAAGAAGAGTCACTAACTGTGACAGTATAAGAGAAGGAGTGTAAAAAAACATGGAAAAATTAGAAGCAATTTTAAGTAGCAAATTATTGCCAATGTCTCAAAAGCTACAACGAAATAAAGTGTTAGCTGCATTGATGGAAGGATTTATTCGTACCAGTCCGATTACGTTGGGGATCGCCTTCATTACGATCGTCGGGAACTTCCCAATTCCTGGTTGGACAGACTACTTAACGAAAATCGGTATTTTTCAACATGTCGAAGCCATCACTAATGGTGCTACTGGCGTCTTTGCATTGTATGTTGTCTATAGCTTAGCGTATTCATATGCCAAACAGTTAGGTTCCAATGAACGGAACTCAGCAATTATTTCATTAGCCAGCTTTATCATGCTGATGCCTCAAACGATCGCTACAACTGTGATGCAAGATGGTCAAGCCGTAGAACAAACGATTGGCTCATTGAAATTGGACTTCTTAGGAGGCCAAGGACTCTTTATTGGTATGTTGACGGCATTATTGGTTACTCGTTTCTATGCCTTTCTTTCTAAGAAAAACATCATGATCAAATTGCCAGACAGTGTACCACCAATGGTGACACAATCTTTGGCTCCAGTCTTTGTCGTTACGATCATCTTTGTTCTCGTCTTTATCATTCGCGTATTATTTGGCTTAACGGCGTCTGGATCAATCTTCCAATTCTTTATTGATGTGGTGAATGCGCCGTTGAATTCATTGGTCGCTAGTCCACTGTCCATCATCATTATTATGGAAGTTTTGGCGGTGCTTTGGTTCTTCGGTATCCACAATGCTGTGTTACAAGGACCTCTTGGGGCAATCAGTATGACAATGGTCGTTTCAAATATTGCGGCATACCAACAAGGACAAGAACTTCCTTATCTCGTTCCATCAGTTATCTACATGGGCATGTATGCGGCTGGGTTCATGGGCTTTGTCACATTCTTCATGATACGCAGCAAATCAGCAAAAATGAAACAATTAGGTAAATTATCCTTTATCCCATCGATTTTCAATATTACGGAACCAATCATGTTTGGAATGCCGATTATTTTGAATCCGATATTCTTTATTCCACAAGTATTTACTCAACTGATCGCTGGTTTTGTGACATGGGGACTAACTACAACGATTTTGCCGATCAATTTGAATCCAACAATGAGCTTATTGCCATGGACGACACCAACATTTATTAAAATGCCATTCTCAGGTGGCGTCAACTACACGATCTTGATGGTGATCTGTATGTTGATTGGTATCGTTATGTGGTATCCTTTCCTGAAAATTGCGGACAAGAAAGAATACGAATTAGAACTTGAATCAGAAAAGATGAAAGCACAAGAAACAGAAGCAGAAATGACTGCAGAAGAAATTCAAGCATAGTCAAGTTTGCTCAAGCGTAATATAAGGAAGTGGGAAGAATGAGTTATTTAAGTATCGATATTGGCGGCACAAAAATCAAATCAGGATTGGTCCAGCAAAATATCGTCATAGAAAAGAACAATTTCCCAACACCTCAGTCTCTCGAAGAATTTTCTGAATTGCTGGAAACGATCATCAACAGCTATTCAGAGAGCCACTCATTTAAAAAAATCGCTTTTTCAGTACCAGGTTCGGTCAACGAATCCGGTACTGTCTTCTTTGGTGGCGCATTGCCTTATCTAAATGAAGTCAACTTAGGTCAGCTAATTGGAAACTTCGATCTTACGGAAGATTACCAAGTATCCGTCGAGAATGATGCCAAGGCAGCCACATTAGGAGAAATGACTTGGGGGCATTTACAAAATGTATCCAATGGAGCAGCGATTATTTTAGGGACCGGCGTGGGTGTTGGACTGTGTATCAATGGTCAGCTTTACAAAGGGAGTCACTATCAAGCAGGAGAAGTCAGCTTTATGATCCGAGACCGGCGCATTACAGGTCCAGATTCATTTGTTGGCGTTGGATTGTCGGCGGTAGCGCTGATCCAAAAATTATCTGAAACCTTGCAAGTAGCTAACGACGGACCAATCGTGTTTCAGACACTGACAGATTCTGATAACCAAATGGCACAGGATCTCTTTCTTGGTTATTGCCATGAGGTCGCCGTTCTCTGTTTTGACATCCAATGCCTATTGGATATCGATAAAATCGTGATTGGCGGCGGGATCAGCCAACAGCCAAAACTAATTGAAACCATCCAAAGCTGCTATCAGCGGCTACTAAAAGCAGCACCAATCATTGAACAAACATTACGACCAATCAACATCGAAGCGGCCAAGTTTCAGGCAGATGCAAATTTGATTGGCGCGGTAAAGGGGTAAATGTATGAGTAAATTTCCAAATGATTTTTTATGGGGGGCATCAACCAGTGCCTATCAAATAGAAGGGGCTTGGGACACTGATGGAAAAGGTCCTTCTGTCCAAGATGTCAAAGAGATTCCTGCTGGAACCACAGATTTTAAAGTGGCTTCGGATCATTACCATCGCTATGAAGAAGATGTCAAATTGTTCAAAGAACTAGGCATGAAAGCCTATCGTTTTTCTATTTCATGGAGTCGTGTCATGCCAAATGGCGTCGTTAATCCAGAAGGTTTGGCATTCTATCAGAAATTGATCGATTTATTGCTTGAAAACGAGATTCAGCCGGTCGTTACTGTCTTCCATTTTGATTTACCGGTTTATATCGCAGAACAAGGTGGCTGGGAAAACCGGGAAACGATTCAAGCTTTTGCAGACTACTGCCAAGTGCTGTTTGAACACTTTGGTGACAAAGTACCATTATGGCAAACCATCAATGAACAAAATGTGATGGCATTAGCTGGTTCTGTCATCGGTACAAGCCAAAAGAGTATGAAAGAAAAATTCCAAGAAAACCATCATATGCTAGTAGCACAAGCGTTAGTCACGAAGCAATTCCATGCCGGCGATCACATTGGAAAGATTGGTCCAGCGCCAAATATTGCCAGTGTATATCCAGCTTCGGATAAGCCTGAAGATCAGATGGCCGCTTTATACATGAGTGCCTTGAGAAATTGGTTGTTCCTTGATGTGGCCGTTTTTGGGAAATACAATCACAATGCTTGGCACTTATTGGAAACCATTGGTGCCGCACCAGAAGTTACGGCAGAAGATCGTCAAATCCTTCTTGACGGCACTTGTGACTATATTGCATTGAATTACTACAACACGATGACCGTCAGCAGTTATTATCAGAAAGAAAATAAAATCGATCAGCAATCAGGCTTTGGAATTCCAGGGTTCTTCCAAGCAGTTGAAAATAAAAATCTGCCAATGACTGAATTTGGCTGGCCCATTGACCCAGAAGGGTTCCGTTTCACATTGAATGAAGTTTATTCTCGCTATCGGTTGCCGATTTTGATCACCGAAAACGGTATCGGTGCCAAAGACGTTTTAACAGAAGATGGACAGGTGCACGATCAATACCGCATTGATTATCTACAGCAGCATATTGCTCAAATGGAATTAGCCGTCAAAGATGGCGTCGAAGTGATTGGGTATTGTCCTTGGAGTGCGATCGATTTGATCAGTACCCATGAAGGCATCACGAAACGTTATGGCTTCATTTATGTCAATCGCACAGAAGATGATTTGTTGGATTTAGCCCGAGTGAAAAAAGATAGTTTTTACTGGTACCAACAAGTGATTGCACAAAATGGATTAGGAGAGTAAGTTATGTACATGCAAGAATACTCTTTCGATGAAGCAGCAGGGGCAGGATTAACCGTCTACCTTCATGAAGAAAAGCCTGAGTTTGCCCGCGTCGGCAAACGACCATTCATTTTAGTGATTCCCGGAGGAGGCTATTCCTTTTGTAGCGAACGGGAAGCGGAACCCATTGCATTGAATTTTCTTGCTCAAGGATACCATGCGGGGGTGCTTCGTTATCATGTCGGGGAGTTTCGCAGTTTTGACGCTTCCTTACAAGATGCGCAAGAAGCACTAGCTAAAATCACCGAATTGAGTGCTGGAGCATGGCCTTCGATCGATGCAGAGAAAATCGCCGTGATTGGTTTTTCTGCCGGTGGTCATCTGGCAGCTGCATTATCAACGCTTTCTGAGAGAAAACCGAGTCTTTGTATTTTAGGTTATCCTGCGATCTTACAATCTTTTGCAAAAGTCATGCAGATCAAGGCCCCGTCATTAGAAACTTGTGTGACGCCAGAAACGCCGCCTACTTTTGTCTTTTCGACGTTTGAAGACAATGTGGTACCAATTGAGAATTCACTTTTATATCTGCGGGCGTTGGAAGAAAATGATGTGCCTTTCGAAACGCATCTTTTTCAAAAAGGCAAACACGGTCTTTCATTGGCAACGGAGCGTTTCGGTAATCGAGAAGAAATGGTCGATCCCCGTTTTGGACGCTGGTTTAACGAGTGCGTAGAATGGATGGAGATCAACTGGGCGGAATCATCGACAGGTGAAATGCCAGCTGCGCTTGTTGAATGGCCCATTGCAGCCTTGATCAAAGAACCGAAAAATCGCGCCTTATTAGTCAACAGTTTTCCTAGTTGGCAAGAGAAGAGTACCTTCAAAATCGTAAAAAACTTCAGTTTGCAACAGTTGACTGCCATCATTCCGGAACGCTTCTCACAAGCACAATGTGATCAGTTAGTTGCGCAGCTGGTGGATCCAAGGAGAGGAGAAATAGAATGAAAGCCTGGCTCGTTCATGAAAGTTATAAAGCAGCCACGACACCTTTTGCTGAGGTGCCAGCTGAACTATCAACGGTGAAAGGGTGCAAAAATAGTTTTGCCGCTTGTCAACTGTTACTGCATGATGGCAAGCGAAACCACTTTGTTTTAGGACGTGAATTTGCGATCCCTGACGAAATCGAGATCCCTATGTACCGGATCGAAATTACTAGCGAATTGCCGGTTACGAGTCAATTTGTCGGCTATTATACTGGACAGCAGGAAATCGATTTTGCAGATAAATTGCTGGATCAAACAGCCAAAACCTATCCAGGAGATCGGATGGCTACAGTTTATTTAGAATTCCCATTGGATCAGTCCATTACAGCAGGCAGCTATCCAGTGGAGATCACTATTTACCGCGCCCAATTGGCCGGCGCTGATTCACTTGTTTTAAGCAAAAAAATCACGGTGGAAGTTTCCGCATTTGAATTTCCGGCAGATTACCGCGATGGCTTTAACTTAGATGTTTGGCAACAGCCATCGATTCTTGCGCGAACTTATGATGTACCGCTATGGAGTGAACAACACTTCTGTCTGTTAGAGGAAATGGCAGCAAGTTTGGCCAAAATCGGTCAAAAGGCGATTACTGTGATTGCCGGTGAAATTCCCTGGAAAGGTTGGTTTAATTATATCGTCAAAGACTATCCTGCGAATCTCTATGAGTATTCAATGATCAACGTCAATAAGACAGAATCAGGGGCTATCACCTGTGATTTTTCTGTCTTGGATCGGTATTTGAATTGTTTCTTTCAAGCAGGGATTGATCAAGAGATCGATGTTTTTGGTCTGTTAGGTGTTTGGCAGCCGCCTTTCTTCCCGGTAGTGCCTATTGATTATCCGGAGGCATTAGTGGTTCGTTACTTAGATGAAGCGACTGGCAAAATGATGTTTATTCAGCAGAAAGCAGATTTGCAAAACTACATTGGACAAGTTTTTGCCCACTTTAAAGAGCTGGGTGTCTGGAAAAAAGTCCGGATCGTTTCCGATGAACCAAAAAAACATCAGATCAACCTGTTCAAAGAGTCGCTTGCTGAATTAAAAGCAATCGATGAGACGCTGCAAGTCAAAGTCGCTTTTGACAAAGAGGATGTCTTGACGGAACTTTTGCCATTGGTTGATTATCCAGTGACTTCTTATTACTGTACCTGCAATCATTACCAAGAGTTGAGTCAAAGTCATTCAGGAAAAACCCAGTATTATGTCTGCAATTACCCAGACAAGCCGAATACATTCCTCCATAGTCCATTACTTGAAACTCGCGTTCAAGGGATCTTGGCCCACCATTTTAAAACCGCTGGGCTTTTACGCTGGGCTTTTAATTGTTGGCCGGAAAACGCGCGGGAAGATATTCGCTACAATACGAGTTCGCTGCCGATCGGCGATATGTGCTTGATCTATCCAGCTTACTCCGGACATTTTGCACTGTCGCTACGCTACAAACAGTTACAGCGGGGAATCGAAGATTTCTATCTAGTCAAACAAGCTGAAAGACAGCAGCCAGAACAGACAGCAGACTTACTGGATACTTTTTTGACAAATCCCAATAGTCAATAATGGATGGTAGATAGTCACCAAAGTCAGCCAGATCTGTTCCTACAAACAGCATCTGATTATGAGGCTCTCCGTGACTCGCTATTAACAATAATCGCAAAATAAATTAAAGGACCACGAATCCTTAAGGATTCGTGGTCCTTTTTTCAAAAATTGCAAGAAAAACGCATTTTTCCATGAAGTGAGCGTTTCGTTTTTCATTTCATGAACATTCCTCTACACTTTTAAGTAAGGTCATGTTTCTACATGACGAGCATGAAAAAAATAAGGAGGAAATGAACATGTCAAAAAAAATCAATGATCCATTAACGAAGTACTATAACGGCACATTTGAAAAGCAGGAACAGGAAGCACCAGCGGTCCAAGGAAAAATGCAGCCAGTACCAGATTGTGGTGAAACTAGCTACAATGGTTCAGGACGATTAGCAGGCCGCAAAGCATTAGTCACAGGCGGGGATTCTGGCATCGGTCGTGCAGCAGCCATTGCCTTTGCTAAAGAAGGCGCGGATGTGGCTATCAACTACTTGCCTTTTGAAGAAGAAGATGCCCAAGAAGTGAAGACTATCATCGAAGAAGCAGGTCAAAAAGCTGTATTGATTCCTGGCGATTTGAAAGACGAATCTTTTGCGCGTCAGTTGGTTCATGATGCAGCGAAAGCGCTGGATGGTTTAGATATTTTGGTCTTGAATGCAGGTATGCAACAAGCGGTCAAAGATATTAAAGATTTGACCACCCAACAAATCACGGACACATTTACAACGAATATCATCTCCATGTATTGGACAGTTCAAGAAGCCCTGGATTATTTACCGGCTGGCGGCAGTATCATTACCACTACTTCCATCCAAAGTGCAGAACCTAGTGCTCATCTGTTAGACTATGCAGCAACCAAAGGAGCGATCACTTCATTTAGTAAAGGATTGGCAGCACAATTGAGTTCAAAAGGTATTCGCGTGAATACTGTAGCACCAGGACCAATCTGGACACCACTACAAATTTCAGGAGGACAACCACAATCAGCGATCCCTGAGTTTGGACAAAAAGAATTATTAAAACGGGCTGGCCAACCCGTTGAATTAGCGCCAGTTTATGTTTTCTTAGCGTCAGATGAAGCCAGCTATGTCACAGGACAAGTCTATAGTGTAACAGGCGGAAGCTTCTTTGCTTAAAACCCGTTGTTAAAAAACGCTTACGACAATAAAAAATGCGAAGTAAGAAATACAGAGGCCTTGCATTGCTTTAGCAAGGAACCCATCTGATATTTCAGCTTCGCTTTTTTTATGGAATCATGATAAAAAATTTGTTTCAACAAGAGGATTTGCAAGTGAGGGCAAACATTTTTTTGGTAATTACTTGATTGATTTTTGCAAACAAAGATTCCCATTCATACATATTAAGTATATCTGAGAGTAGCAGAAGCTTTTCCGTTATCGCTACTTCTTCGTAATTGTCGGTAATAATCAAGTCCGCCCCTTCGATATCTTTAGTGAATGAGACCGACTTCTCTGAGTAGATGGATCGGATACGGGCTTCTATCAGCATTTTGGTTCGATATTGAATCGTTGTTCGAATGTAAATCCGAATAGTTGGACTTTCATGCATGGTGGTTTCCAGATAGAGTAGTTGGGCAAGATAGCGCAATTGTTTACGGTGAAAGAATTCTTTGTCTAAATCATTGTTTGGAAAGGTATTGACATGTTCTGTTAACAAGTGAGCAATTGCTGCATAAGTTTGACTATTGTTGTCAATCGAACTTTCATCGGGCAAGTTATAGTCTAAATTCCAAACTTTCAGCAAATCAACATCGATAAAAATCGATAGATTAAAAAATAAGAGACAACTGTTTAGAAGTTGGTCAAATGAATCTTGCTTCATAGTCGGCACAAATTTTTGTCGCCAATCTTCGATCATATCAATAAAAAAATGAACGAGAGGCTTTTTTGATTGGTAAACCAGCGCAATACTCTCTTGAATCTTTTGGCGATCAACAACTGCAGGAAGGAAAATATGCAAAAAGAAATTTAAATACAAGTATTCGGCTTGAGCGATCCGTTTATCTAAATTAGTTTTGGAGAAAAAGAACGAATCGAGAACTTCCATCGGCAAAAAGGAGTAAAAGTTCAAGAGTGCTTTAGCTTTTTTCTCGATTTCAGGCAAATATTTCTTTTGAGAAAGTCGGATGGTAATTGTTTTCCAAAAGGCAAACAATTTATTTTTAGTCAACTGATCTAAGAGAGTAGCATCAAAAAAGCTGTTGAATCGCTCGAATTCTGTTATATATTGATCAGATAAAAGCTGAAACTCGGTTGGTGCACTTTGCGTAAGAAAACTATAAATAAAGATGCGGATATCCAACTCTCTTCCAGCAAGTTCGACAATATTTTCTTCATTGGAATAGATTGAGAGGTGAAATTTCTTTAATATTAGACTGACTTTTTTTATCAGACGATACATGTGAGATTGGCTAACGTGAAGATCCGAACATAACTGGGACATTGAAGAATCTGTATGCCCAATAAGGTACTGAACCAGTTGATATTGTGGAGAACTGAGCAAGTAATGATAGACCAGCTGTGAATAAGAAGGTTCGGCACTATCTCCATTTCTTTCGATACAATATTGGTTGTAGGAATTTTTGGCGAGACAAAGGTTGACGGACAGATATTTAAAGTCTTCATTCAAAAAGTAGATATGTTTTTGTAAGCTTTTGATGGGGATTTTCAATACTCTTGATAATTTTAATAAGCTGATTCCATTGGTGTTACATACTGCTTTGAATATATCAAGCTTTTTTTCCTCTGCGGGAGAAATGAACTCTCGGTACATCAGTATTCTCCTTTTTTGCTCCATTTTTACGCAAAATATGAAGCCTATTTGTAAGGTTTTGTGATCCGTTTTTTTGGTACTTTTGATTATACTAAGTACAAATGAGAAGTCAATGTGAGGCGATGAAGAAACAATCATTTTTTTGTGGTTGAAAAAATGAAAGTATTGCCAGAAAATTGGCATCTTGTTTAATAAACAAAAAAGAAGGAATGACTTATGAAAAAAATGGTGTTGGCATTAGGTATTTTAGGAATAAGTAGTTTAGGGGTCCCAGTGACTGGTTTAGCTGCGGAAGCAAATCCATCTACTTCAATGACCAGTGAAGCATCACTAACCATCAATCCAGGGATTTTGTCCCTTGATAGTGTTTCAAATTTTGATTTTGGTACTGGGAATATCGCAGATTTCGCTCAACAAGAGAAAGTGATCACCACGGTATCAAATGAAACGTCATCTGTTTCTGATTTTCGTGGTCCAAACACAGTTGGTTGGCAATTAACAGCAAAATTATCAAAAATCTCGAATGCCGATCAAAAAGAATTAGCAAATGCAAAGATTACACTAAAAGGTACCGAAACAGCAGGAGATGCAGCTTTATCAGCAAATGCTGAATTGGTTGCTGGAGCTACCGATCCTACTTCAGTAGCAACCGCAGATGGCGCAACTGGGTTAGCAATCAATACCTTTGATTTTTCGACCACAACGTTGACCGTTCCCCAACAAAATGTTTATGGTGGTGACTATACAGGAACGATTACGTGGACATTATCTAATTCTTATCAAGCACAGTAATAGGATGGATGACAATGAGAAGACTTCTTCAGAATGCAGTATGGATCTTTTTATTTATCAGCTTTGTTTATTTTCCTGTGACTCGTGGTTATGCTGAGACCACCAGATTTACTGTTATACCAGAACTTCCCCAAAATCAAGCAAGTGAAGCAACTTATTTCGATTTGCTGGTAAATAAAGAGACTGTTCAGGAATTGATTATCGCCGTACACAATACGAGTTCCGAAGAGATAACGATCACCGCTGATGCACTGAATAGTTATTCTGCTTCCACTGGAATCATCAGTTATCAACGAAAGAAAACGGCCGAAGACTATGGAGGTAAGTCTTTTACTAGCTTTGTTTCAAACCCCATTCAAGAAGTACGCCTAAAATCTGGTGAGGAACGAAAGGTGATTTTTACACTTGATTTAAAGGAAACAGTGTTTGACGGAGAAATCTTAGGGGCTTTTTTGTTCGAAGAAGTCAAACCTCAGGAAACTGCTCACGAAGCTGATGCAAGTTTGGAATCAAACTATCAGTTGCAGTTAGGGGTACGAATGCGTCAAAGTCTACAAGAGTTGCCAAAGCCAGATTTAAAACTAGTTGAAACTAAAGCAGTCGAAAAAAATGGCAAGCCAACTTTAAAAAGCAGTATCAGTAATATTCGTCCCGTCGCATTTGGGAATATTTCCGTGAATACGACGATACGTGACAAGAATCAAGCTATCGTCGGTGGCTTTAAGTCAGAAAATTTTCAATTCGCACAAAACTCTGTCTTAGATCTCTATAGTGAATTTGAACAAGAAGAACTCAAACCGGGCACTTATACGATTCGCATCGAATTATCCTCTCAGCGAGGCACATGGGTTTTTGATGATAAGGTCGTTATCGATCGTCAAGCAGCAAAAGCTGTCAACCGAACTACGATATATGCAGCGGCTATCGCTCAAAGAAATTTTCTGTTCTATCTATTGATTGCTATAATCATTCTATTGATTGCAATCATCCTTTTCTTGTTAGTGAAGCGGCGTAAAAACTCCGATGAAAGTGAGTGAGAAGAATGAAAAAAATGCTAAAATCTTTTTGTTTATCGCTTCTTTTTATAGGAACTTTTTGGCTGTTGCAAGGACAGCAAACAGTCTTTGCGGCGGTCACTGCGCCGGACTTTGCTACTTTACCAATTAATCAAGTAATGATCTCTACTGCAGGTAAAGCAGGTTCATTACAAGGTGTAGAAGGGCATAACTACGTTCAAATCAATGACACAACCATAAATTCTAGCGGGGCAGTTTGGTTCAACAATCCGATTTCTTTCACACGAGATTTCCATTTGGAAATGGCTTTCTATATTGAGAATACGGCTAATGATAGCGACGGACTGGCTTTTGTGATGCAAAGTAGCGGGCCTCAAGCACTAGCTTCAGAAGCTGGATCAACAATTGGAGTTTGGTCGAATATTTCTGGAACAGACCCACTTAGTCAAGGTGCAATCGCAAATAGTATCGCAATTGAATTTGATACATATTACAACAATAATGGCGGTATCCTTGCTACTGATCGGATGATGGATCGTGATGTGACAACAAAGGGACACCATATTGCTTGGTCTTACCCTGGTTCCGATGCTTCTTATACGACAGACGGCTGGCTGATGGTGGATAAAGTCTTAAATCACTATAACACGGTTGGCGTTACGGACATTTCCGATGGAAATTGGCATACCTTTATCGTGGATTACAATGAATCTACGCAACAGTTTCATTATGCTGTTCCAGATTTTAATGTAGATGTATCGATTCCTGTCGATGATACTTTTAAAAGCAATCTTAATTTAACAAATTCGGCGCCAGTTTATTTTGGTTTTACCGGTGCCAATGGCGGATTTGCCCAAAACAAAGCAGTCGCTTTCGTGGATGTTCAAGGTCTAGTCGAAATTGATATGCGGACGGGCGTCTTCCAAAGAGAGCCAGATCAGTTTATGCTGGACACGGGAACAGTAATGGATAAACCAATTGAAGTGGATGCAAGTAAAGAGATTACTTATGCAACCTATATTGATTTTAAACAAACAAGCGATCTATCAAGTTTGAATCCAGGGATTAAACTCAAACTCACACTTCCAGATAATGTATCTGTGAAAGATACTGTCTATTTTGGTAAACCAGAAGATACCATGATCAACGGTTTTCCTGATGGGGGGTCCCCAATCGAATATATAAGAGAGACAGGACAAATAAGTGTAGTATTGCCGAAATTGGAAAAAGGGAATGCCTATATTGTTCATTTTAGGGTCAAGTATAGTGGGACCCCTATAGATGCGAATATTGATGAAGTAATACCAGTTGAGACTACCTTTAGTGGAAATGCTTTTATATCCAGTTTTACTTCAGGAGGAGCCGCTACCCATTTTTATACGGTAAAAGGCAAACTCCCACCAACATTGACCAGCGGACAAGCCACAATGTCAGAAGCGCAGAAAACTGCGCCGATCCTTCGACAAAATCGAAATGCCTATACTGACATCTCTGTGGAAGATAGTAATTCTACGCAGGCGCAATTATTTATAAGTGATTTATTTTCACAAGAGAAGGAATTACAGGAAGAAGACTTTACTCTAAAAACAGTTCTTGAACGAACAGATTTGTCAGATCCCTTTCACTACACTTTAGAGTCAGAGACGAGTGATCTTTCCCCAGGGACTACCTATTATTTTGCAACATATATCGTTGACACAGAAGGCAATTCATCAGCAATCCATTACTTTGCCATTGATTTTCGAGGAATCGTCGAATTAAAATCAGTCCCAGAATCTTTCAAAGGAACAACAGTCACAATCAACGAGTTGGCTCGAGCAATGGATTCTAATGGCTTGGTATCAATAAAAGTTCCAATTGCAACAACCAGCAAGCCTCTCGCAATCAGCAATACGAGTGAAGGTACATGGAAATTATCGGGACAAACCACCCCATTTATGAATAGTGGCGCCTCATTGGCTGATGAAGTCCAACTAGTTCTATACGATTCTACTGATAATTCATTGTTTTGCACCATTACTTCAGATAAAAAAGTACTTTTTGAGCAGACGCCTAGCGATAAAGATCTCTCTCTCGATTTAAGTCAGTATAATTGTTATTTACGGTTTGCCCCTAAGATAGAGACCCTTTCCCCAGGAACCTATCAAGGAAAAGTCAATTGGCAGTTAGACAGCACGATCACAGACTAATGCACGTTGGTCAGAAAGACAGACAAAAAAACGCCATTTCGGCGTTTTTTTGTCTGTCTAAGGATAAGAACTCAGCTTTCCCGATCTTTGACTACTTTTAGTACTAAAGAAAGGGCAGCCAAGGCAAAACTGCCATACTTGACAAATTTCTCAAGTGACTCGATTTTTTGTTTTTTGCTTTGTTTGCAAGCAGCACATTTCGTTTCAGCGCCATCTAGTTTTTTTCCGCACCTACAGTGTTTTTTCATTTGATCCGTCTCCTTTACAATTTTATCGATGTTTCATCAATCTCTTACTATCAATTATACATGGACAACGGGTTTATGTCCGAGATAACGCTGTTCTCCTCTCAAAGCAATCAGTGACCGCGGATAGCCTATTTTCTTGGGTATGAATGATTCGGGAGATTTGACGTGCTACCTTAAAACACCAGCAATAGGTTTATCTACAATGAGGCGGATGAACTTTGAAAACGGCTTGAAAGCCTGCTACGTTAACGATTCTCTTTCTCATTTAACGGTTTTTTGTTTCATTTCATTCCTGCAAGTGGTACGCTTTTGGTGAAAGGTGAGGTGGATAAAATGAATCGTTTAAGTAAATTTTTGATTGCCATCGGCGTAGGAGCTGCGGCGTTGATCGCTGAATTTGGCTTTGATCGACCTCCCATTGCTTTTGGTTTGATCGCGATCATCGGCGGATTGACAGCGTTGACGATGTTGATCGACATGATCCAAACATTGCGTTCAGGAAAATATGGCGTGGATCTGTTAGCGATCACAGCCATTGTTGCTACACTTGCTGTTGGCGAATATTGGGCCAGTTTAATGGTTTTGATCATGCTGACAGGCGGCGATAGTTTGGAAGAATACGCCAGCAAACAAGCCAGCCGAGAACTTCGGCAACTGTTGCAACGTTCTCCACAGACCGCCCATCGGCTGAATGATAAAAAAGATGTTCCGGTTGAAGAACTAGCTATTGGTGATCTGGTCATCGTCCGCCCGGGAGAAATCGTTCCCGTCGACGGCTGTGTCACTGAAGGAAATACCCTTGTCGATGAATCATCCTTGACTGGTGAGTCACGACCTGTAGAGAAAAATCCTGGTGATGAATTGATGTCTGGCTCAGTCAATGGGGAAACTGCGATTACTTTTGAAGTGACGAAAAAAGCAGCAGATAGCCAATATCAAATTCTTGTTCGTTTAGTCAAAGAATCTGAAGCAAAACCTGCGCGCTTTGTTCGTTTAGCGGATCAGTATGCCGTACCATTTACGTTGGCAGCCTATGTGATTGCGGGGATTGCTTGGTTTGTATCAAAAGATCCTGTCCGCTTTGCGGAAGTCCTAGTAGTGGCGTCACCTTGTCCATTAATCTTGGCAGCACCAGTAGCTTTAGTAGCAGGCATGAGTCGCTCAAGCCGCAATGGGATTGTCATGAAAAACGGCACCACGATCGAAAAATTAGCCAAAGCAAAAACGATCGCTTTTGACAAAACAGGCACATTGACAGAGGGAAAGTTGCACGTTGAAAAAATAACTGTGACTGCTGATCAACTATCGGTCGAAGAGCTTTTGCGCATTGCAGCTAGTGCTGAGCAGGATTCCACTCATATTCTCGCCCGCTCTCTGGTTGCTTCTGCTATGGAACGAAAGCTGACTTTGCTGCCAGTCACCAACTTGAAAGAAGTGGTAGGGCAAGGGATCGAAGCAACAGTTGCTGGACACAAGATCAAAATCGGTAAACCTGAATTTGTTGGAGCAGTTGGTGTAGATGAAGCTAAAACCAATGTTTGTGTTGGGAAAGATGACCAATGGATAGGAACGATCTTTTTTGAAGATACATTACGCAAGGAAGCCAAACAAACGGTTGAGCAGTTGCGTCATCAAGGATTGAAAAAGACGATCATGTTGACAGGTGACCAAGCATTCGTTGCTCGGAAGGTCGCAGCTGAAGCAGGGATCGAAACCGTTCTAGCAGACTGCTTGCCGGCAAAAAAAATTGCCGTTATAAAAGAAACAGAACCAGCTGAACGCCCGATCATCATGGTGGGGGATGGGGTCAATGATGCCCCAGCTTTAGCAGCAGCTGATATAGGCATTGCTATGGGAGCCCATGGTACTAGTGCTGCAACGGAAGCAGCAGATGCGGTAATACTACAAGATGATCTCAGCAAGGTCTCTCAAGCCGTACAGATTTCTCAAGACACGATGAGAATCGCCCGCCAATCCGTGTTGCTAGGAATCTTCATTTGTATCGTTTTAATGTTGATTGCCAGCACGGGTGTGATCCCAGCGTTGTTTGGCGCTTTGTTACAAGAAGTGATCGATACAGTATCCATTCTATCTGCACTTCGTGCTAAGAATGATCATTCTACTAGCACAGCATCATCTCTTTCAGTCAATCATCAAGCACATTAATAGGTGCAGGTCCGTGACTAAGAGCAAACAAACCTGATAACTGTGATTTTTGTGATAGCAGATGCAAGACACTTAGATTATCTGGCTATGTTTGCCTTATAAGTTACGGGCCTTTTTGATTCTTAAAGCAGGTCCGTAAAAATCCTCCTTTTTTTTAATAATACTACCGTTATATATAACAAATTTTTCTTAGCTAAAATCATTGTTTTGTTGAGTATAATTCAGCTTCACTCGTACTTTGTGATGTTATTCTCATTTTTTTCTTCGTTATTCCCTCAAAATGAGAATAATTTTAGCCGATTTTATGATATATATATACGTAGGAAGTTTCAGTAGATTGACTGTGAACTGTCCGCATGAAAGGATTGATAATTCGCGTGATTGATTTAATGCTCTATAAAGAAACAGCCGACTATTTGGAGAAAGTGATCGATAAAGAGGTGCTTGACCTTGTGGAAGTAGAGTACCCTAAGGTATATACTTACATCCACCAATTGATTGATTCTTTCAAATGTGCTGTCCAACAAATAGATGGTTCAAATTTTTGGGAACTTTTTCCAGAAATACTTGGGTATGATTCACGGTTTGTTTTATTGAACTCATTGATTCTAGTAAGAGATGAATTCTTGACAGAAGAAGAAATCATCCAAATGATCGAAACCGATTATACTCATTTAAATAAAGAATCTTGCGGTTATTCTTTGAAAGATCAGGAACATGAAAGCCTTATCTTCAATATCAAATAAATGATTTCCTAAAATCGCAAGGAGCAGCCGACCAGCATCAGTGGTCGGCTGTTTATTTGTTTAAATTTACGCTTTATTTATTCAATAATCTTAAAAATATTTTGAAAAAATGGTAAATATAGATTATCATTGATGTATGAATAAAGAATAACTGAAAAATCTTTTCAATTCAGCGTTACAGTTAGACTGGATTCAGGAAATTAGCTATATAACATTGTTCATGGAATGAGCAAAGAGAAAGGGGCATATATGGATTATTTGAATTTTTCAAAAAAAGAGTGGGAGATTCTGATTTGTTTTTGGAATGCTCAGGAACCACTATGTTGCAGTGATTTTAGTGAGCGTTTTAACTTGAATCGCAACACTTCGTTATCAGTCATCAGAAAATTAGTCAATAAAGGCATACTGGAAGTTGCGAGCATCAAAATGAGCGGTTCGGTTTTAGCACGTCGTTTTCAACCCAAAGTGACTGAATTAGAAGTACTGCAGTCGATTCTTAATCAAGATCAGATTTTTGCTATGCTTCAGGTGGCGATTGGTCGTCTCGAAGAAAAGCAGTTAGCGATGTTAATGGACAAAATTACTGCTAAAAAACAAGAGCTTTCAATGCCAAAAGATCATCAGTGATCTTGCTTGTCCAAAGAGAGCCAACAAAAAAAGATCTGACTTATGGACTGCGCTTAAGAAGTTAGTTTTTCGGCTAACGTTTCGAGCAATCCGGTAAGTCGGATCTTTTTTAGCTAGTTTTCTGAAACTGATGCAGCATTTTTGTCGTCAAGCGATGTAAATCAGCTAGTTCTGTAGGAGACAATGGCAGGAAGTCTTTGACTTTACTGGGAATATTCACCGCAGAATCATGGAGCAGCTGCCCTTTTCCTGTCAATGACACATTTAAAGAACGTTCGTCCTCTTGATTGCGAGTTCTTGAAAGATAGCCTTTCATTTCGAGTTTCTTTAAAACCGGAGTCAAAGTTCCAGAGTCCAGACACAGAGAATCGCCCAATTCTTTTACTGTCAATGTTCCTTGCTCCCATAAGACGAGCATCACGAGATATTGCGTATAGGTCAAGTCCAGAGGGTCCAGTAATCCTTTATAATGCTTGATAATTTCTTTCGAAGCGGCGTATAGAGGAAAACATAGTTGGTTTTCAAGTGCTAAGTCATTCATGTCCTCACTCCTTTTTATACTGACGCTTCTTATCATAGCTTTTTTGTATCGGAAAGTCTACTCACTAACAGCTTTGACGGTTACTTCAATATTGCCGGCTGTTGCTTTTGAATAAGGACATACGGTATGAGCAATTTCTAGTAATTCTTGTGTTTCATCTAATGAAAGACCTTCTACAAATCCTTCAATCTCTACTCCTAGAACAAAACTACTTTCATTTTCGGCATAAAGTGAAACTTGTGCACTTACGGTTGATGCGCCATCAATTCCTTTACTTTGCTTTACAAGTTCAAGAGCACTGTTGAAACAAGCACTAAAACCAGCGGCAAAAAGTTGTTCTGGGTTAGTGGCATTTTCGACCCGTTTACCAGGTGCTGCGATGGATAATTCGAAGGAATGATCAGGACTATGAACTTCTCCTGAACGGCCACCTGTGTTGATCATCTTTGTAGAATACATTTTTTTCATCTAACTTCACTCCTGTTTTTTTGATTTTGTACAATTAGATTGTACGCAATTTAATTGTGGAAAGCAATTAAGTTGCTTGCAAAAGCAGGTTTTTATATTTTTACTTGTTTTTACATTAAATTGAAAGTAAAAGTTTAAATAATTACTGTGTAGCAAGGCAAAACATGATATGATGATAGCACAGAATCTAAGGATAGTTGGTTAGTGAAGAGGGTGACTAAAATCGTAGAATATATGGAAAACCGCGCAGTCGGGAAATATTTTCGTTCCGCGACAGATCATTATGCCGGATTCATTCGAATCTTTGGTACGTATACTGAATATCGGGTTGTTGCCGGTATTCCAGCAGAGAATGTGATGCTGGAGATCATCGGCGTTGAAAATGGGATCTTGCTGACACAAGTGAACAATACATTATTTGAAAATGGAAGAGGGTATATTCAATGATCATCGTACAAATTATCTTAATCGTTCTTGTCATAGCGATCGTGATTTGGCTGTTGGCAAGCACTGCTGTTATCGTTCGACAAGGTGAAGTAAAAGTAGTTGAGAGTTTTGGGAAGTATGTTAAGACACTTGAACCAGGTCTACACTTTTTAGTCCCTATTTTATATACAGTCAGAGAACGAGTATCACTTAAACAGATTCCTTTAGAAATTGAACCGCAAAGTGCTATCACGAAGGATAATGTTATCGTTCAAATTGATGAAGCCATCAAATACCATGTCACAGATGTCCGGGCGTTTGTTTATGATAATGAAAACTCGGTCGTTTCTATGATCCAAGATGCGCAATCCAATTTGCGAGGAATCATTGGGAAAATGGATCTAAATGAAGTTCTCAACGGAACAGAAGAAATCAACGTGGCGTTGTTTACTTCCATTAAAGATATCACAGCGGGGTATGGGTTGGCGATCGACCGAATCAATATTGGTGAGATCAAAGTTTCGCAAGAAATCATTGAATCAATGAACAAACTGATCACTGCTTCACGGGATAAAGAATCCATGATCACGCGGGCACAAGGGGAGAAATCTTCTGCTGTCTTAAGTGCGGAAGCCAAAGCTTCTCAAATGACGATCGATGCCCAAGCCCGAGCGGAACAAACTCAGATTGATGCGGAAGCTCGTGCTAAACGTGTACGGATCGATGCAGACGCCGAAGCAGAACGAATTGCTAAAATTACTGAAGCAGAACGTAAACGGATCTTAGCCATCAATGAAGCAATCAAAGAAAGTCAATTAGACGAACGTTCACTCTCTTACTTGGGCATTGAAGCCTTTAAAGATATTGTCAACAGTAAGACGAATACAGTCATTCTACCATCAAACATGACAGAATTAGGCAATATTCCAGTTGTGAAACAACTCTGGGAACAAACAGACAAAACCAGCGAATAACAAACTAACTGAATCAACCAACATAAATGAGCTCCACCCATTGTTTGATAAACATGGCTGGAGCTCGTTTTTGATTTGTTGAACAATAGTTTGATTACTGGATAGTTGTTGTCTTATTGGTACTTGTGGCGTAGTCTTTGTTTATCCTAAAGAGAAGACGTAGTAATAGTTCGATTGTCTACTATCAACAATGCGATCATCACATAACCGATCCAACTATCTCTGGAATAGAGAATATAACGAGGAGACCAATAAGCTGCATACTTGCTCTTGTACTCCCGCAATCCCTCAAAGGAATAAAAGTGAGAACCAAAGTTATAGATCAAATAGGCGATCCGTTCTTGAATGAAACTGCTTCTGAACGTCCCTACATTCGCCAGCGGGGCCATCCCTAAGTCGAACTGTTCGAATCCTTGGTTTTTAAAATAATCGAAGAGATTGATGAACAAAAAGTCCATTGTGCCATTAGGTGCTTTTTCAGGATCATGACGCATTAAGTCGATTGACCCACAACCTGTCTGATAAGTAGGCATAAAAGAAGCAAATGCCACAATTTCTTGCTGTTGGTTCTTGACGACAGCGATTGGGACGGTGCTCAAGTAATCTTCAGAGAAAAATCCTAATGAGAAACCTTTCTCTTTGCGACCATCTAGCCAGCGATCAGAAATATCTCGTAGCTTGGCAAATGTTTCCGCATTGTACGGTGGTTGTAGGACATCGAAAGTAAAGCCTTCTTTATTGATTTTGTTGTTTAATGCCCGTTGACCCTTCATTTTTTTGCCAGACAAGGTGAAATTCTGTAGGTCCACGAAGGCTTTCTCACCAAATTTGATGAAGTCATAGCCAAATTCATGAAGAAGCATGACCATTTCTTCACTGCTTTCATAGAAGACAGGCAAATAATTCCACTGATCCATTTCTGTGATAAAGGCTTCTAGTGCAGCAGCAAAATCCTCTTGCTTACCAGCTGGGTCCCCCATGACCAAACATTTATTGTTATAGGTCGTAAACTGGAAAAAGACGGTAGGATCGGTCTCGTTCGGATAGAAATAGACTTCTTTATCTTTCAAAAAGACAAGATGGCTATCACTAGTACCACCGTAGGTCTCTAAAAGAGTCAAGATTTTTTCATTCTCAGGTCTCTGTCCAATTTGATGTTTGGGTCCCATTAAATAGCGTGAGAAAAGCAAGACCGCGATAGCGACGATCATGATAGCCAGAAAGCCTTGCAACCATAACTTTTCAGAAGGAAACAAAAGAAAATCAATGGAACGATGGGCGGGATGACGATTTAAATGGGGCATGTTATAGACCCCAATAATCACATAAAGGACAGTCAAAGATCCCATCAAAAGGCCATCGATCGTCAGCCATTCCCAAGAATAAACCAGTTGCTTACGAAATAGTTCACTTTTGGAAAGGACCATAATCGCCAATAAGAAGAGCAAGAAACACATGGTTGAAAAGCGGAAACCGGCTAAGACCGCATAGCCGATCGTTGCTGCAATCAACAGCAATGTTGGAAAATAAGCGCGCGAAACACGAGCTGAAACCCCACGACCAGCAATGATGAAAAGATAACCTAAGAAAATACTTGGGTATTGCATGACAAAGTTCAAGCGAATCGGATTAAGATGTGCTAACCATTGAATGTGGTCAAATGCTTCCGGAATCGTTGCTGACAAAACCAGCATCGTACCAGTCAAATAGAGCAACAGTACTTCAATCTTATGGAATACTTCTAAAAGCAATCCTTTAGGAATACCAGAAAAGCGTGTGTTGAGCGTTACACTGACATTTTTAGAGAACAAAAGCACCCCAATCAAAAACGGAATGATGTAATAGAATAGCCGGAATAGCAGAAGCCACGCTACGACACTTTCTCGGGGAATATTCAATGAACCCATTCCCATGATCATCATGACATCAAAGGTTCCTAATTCTCCGGGAATCATTGATACGATCCCTATCACAGATGCAGCAATAAATAATGGCAGTATTTGAAAAATATCCACAGAGATCCCCATCAGCATACCGGTGGTGATAAAGGCCGTAAATACCCCTACCCATTCCAATAATGAAACCAAAATCAGTTGACCGCGGTCAGAAGGGGTCAGACCGCCTAAATAGCCATTCTTCTTCGACAAACTTAAGACATAGACCACTGGAAAGTACAAACTTCCTCCCAATAGCCAAATCCAATATTGCTGCAGATAATCAGTTGTTGGCCCAAAGACGACGAACCCTAATGCCAGTAATGATAAAAGCGATAACCCAGACATAAGATAAATAAAAATTTTCGAAATTGCTTGAGCAACATCTTTGCCATTTTTTTCTTTGCCATAGAATTCGGAGCGAAGACCAATGCTGATAAAACCGCCGAATCCTACAAGATTATTCATGGTATTGATGATCCAGCTTGTTTCACTTAAATAACGGGCAGAAAGCTTTTGTCCTAAGAGCCGATTTAAGATAATGTCATAACCAATCATTGGCGCAATACAAAGCAAACTAATCAAAAGCATCAATGCAACACGCCAAACCGCTAATTCGGAAAACAGTGTCGTCAATTGATCGACGGAAATCGTCTTGCTTAAGGAAAGCAATTCACCTAAAACGATCACTGCTACAGCGATCAAAAAGAGTCCTTTGAACAAGGAGAGATGGTTACGAATCCATGTAAAAAGTTTCATTTTATTGTCCCACCTTATCTAAGAAAGAAAGAACTTTCTGATTGAATATATTTGGATTTTTGCGAGCAAAACTATGTCCTTGTCCCTTTACTACCATGAAATTGGCATTCGGAATATGATTGGCTAGATAAAATGAATGAGACAATTTGATTGAATCTCTTTTTCCTACCAAAATCAGTGTTGGGACAGTAATTTTTTTTAAATCGGTGGCTGATAAACCGATGTTACGAAAGAGTAGTGCAAGAATCGGTAAAAAACCACGCATGCCTTTATCGAAAGGCGCGCAAAGCCAAACGACTGCATATTGGATCAGACTGCCGATCCGTGCAAACAGCCGAACCCCTTTAGGATCCGTATTGCCGGAATTTAAAATCAGACAACTCACTAATTCCGGATATTTAAAACAAAACACCATAGCTAAATTTGCGCCATCACTAAATCCTAGAAGAGCTACCTTTGACAGGTGTTCTTTTTGAATAATGGCATACAAGTCATCAGCCATCAAGAAAAAATCAATTTTTTTGCGGGTATTCGTTGATTTGCCATGCCCACGGCTGTCTATCAAGTACAGCTGATGTTTCTGACTTAATTCAGCTATCTGATTAGCAAAGTAAGCACTGCTCCCGCCATTGCCATGCAATAAGAATAATGGCTTGCCTTTTCCAATTTTCTCATAGTAAAGGACCGAGCCATCTTGCATTTTGGCATAACACTTTTCAGATTCCATTTTTTCACCTACTTTCTTTGAGTATACCTTGAAGCCCGCGATTGATAAAATCAAATGGTGATTTTTCACTAGAAATAATCATCGTTTATTCATTTTTGTCTTAGAAAACTGCTATCTTATTATATTAAGAAATCAGACAGATGCTGCTCTTTAGATTCATTTCTAGCCATATCTTAGGAGATCACTTCGAAATGGAACAGAAAACTTTGCCAAAATAGAAAATTTTCACATTTTCCCCCGTATTTTTCCCTCTTATTTCTTTAGAAGGAAACTATAGAAGAAAACCATAGAAGAAAACCATAGAAGAAAACCATAGAAGAAAACCATAGAAGAGAACTATAGAAGAGAACTACGCAAAGCAGCAAGGACACCCCATAGTGTCTCCCATTCAGTGACAATGGTTTTCATTAAACGGGGGGAACAATGAATGATTTAAAGCTTGTTTAACATGTCTAAAGGAAATCAACAAGGTGCCTTCTGAATTTTTTTTCATTCAGTTTGACCTGCAAGATGCATTCGTGGCGCAGAAAGCAAATGTTTGTTATTCCTAAAAGATTATATCTCTCCAATAATTACTGCAAAGTTTCAGGAATTCAGTTATTATTTTCAAGTTGTTATCTTGATGCTGGAGGGAAATAAATGAGAGAGACTAGATATGAAGAATTGAAGCGAGCAGAAAAGGGCGCTCTGCTTAGTATCATCGCCTATCTATTGATTTCATTCGTTAAATTATTGATCGGTAAAATAGCTGGGTCGGAAGCTTTATGGGCAGATGGTTTAAATAATGCCACCGATATAATCGCTTCAGTGGCTGTTTTGATAGGTCTACGCTTAGCTCAAAAACCGGCTGATGAAGAACATAAGTATGGACATTGGAAAGCAGAGAATGTAGCAAGTTTGATTACGTCATTGATCATGCTTGCTGTAGGGCTGCAAGTACTTTATTCCTCTGTCTGGTCCTTGATTCAAGGGGAGACAGAAAGTCCTGATGTGCTTGCGGCAATTATAGGTGTGGTCTCGGCTATTCTCATGTATGGTGTGTATACCTTTAATCGAAGATTGGCTGCACAAGTAAAAAGTTCCGCACTGCTTGCTGCTGCCAAAGACAATCGCAGCGATGCTTGGACCAGCATCGGAACCGCCATTGCCATTTTTGCCGCTTCTTTTGGCTGGGGGTGGCTTGATAGTCTAACAGCGATCGTTGTCGCTGTTCTGATCCTAAAAACGGCCATTGATATTTTTAAAGAAAGTGCCTTCTCATTGTCAGATGGTTTTGATCAAACATTGGTCAACGAGTACGAACAAGTCGTAGCCGATTTTCCGGAAGTAAAATCTGTCAAGAGTATTCGCGGCAGAATGTATGGCGCAAATGTGTTTCTTGATATTGTTATTACGATGGACAAATATTTGACAGTTGAAAAAAGTCATGCAGTAGCTGATGCCATAGAAGCATTGCTGTCTGATCGTTTCAATGTCTATGATACAGATATTCATATTGAACCAGATTAATCGCCGATTTATTTTTAAGGGTCATTTTGTGTTGTGTAAGTTAAAAAAAACAGTGTAAACACCACGTTTCTAGCATGTAAACATCCCGTTGCTTCTTTTTTTATTGAAAGAATGGCAAACTATTCTTATCAGAAAAAGAAAGTAGGGATCGTATGGAGACGATAAATATCACTGACCTTCAAGCAAAGAAAATTAATGAAGTGGGACAACCTGTCCTTTTAGAAATTTGTAAAAATTATATTTTATCAGTAGAAGATAGACAGATACTAGCTCTTCTTCAGAAACAAATTACAGAAAAAAAAGCTGAACTCGTTTGAGATTCAACTCGTTTTAGTCAAGTACAAAAAGAAAAGCAGCAGTTTGATCCATCAATGATCAAGCTGCTGCTTTTTTAGCCTTTGAGAAAAGAAAGAATGAAGGTAATCCAACTTTTCTTTTGTCAGAGAAGATCAGTAGTCTGATGATATCCTAGAGGAAAGCAAAAGTAGAAATAAGAAAGATTTCGGTAGAAAGAAGTGATTCGATTTTTATAAAAGTCTTTTAAAAGACTTCAAAAAAACCTTTTTGAGGTTAGTGACCGCTAGTCATTTTAATGCCTACAATACTGATCAATAATAATCCAACAAAAAGCCAAGTGGCTGGGTTTATCTTGTCATGGAACAATACCACACCAATGATGACTGAACCCACCGCACCGATCCCAGTCCAGATAGGGTAGGATAAACTCATTGGCAGTTGTTTGATTGCTTGCGACAAAAAGAAAAAACTGGCGATCATACCAATAATGGTGTAAATCGTAAAATTGATTTTTGTAAATCCTTCACTCCATTTCATCGTTGTGGACCAGAATACTTCTAGTACGCCAGCTAATAATAGTTCGAGCCAAGCCATTCTATTTCCCTCCTTTTTGATTATTTAGAAAACAAAAAGAGGAAGACCATTCCTTCTAAGACCTACTGGAATGATCGTCCTCTTTTAACTACCCGGTGGCAGTCTCTATTTTCTTGTAACCAGTATAGCACACTCGGATTTTTTTGGGGAATGAAAAAAACTTATCGAAAAAATGAGGGGTAGCACTTTCGGATAAAAATTGAAAGAAAGAGAAACTGTTCCAG
This sequence comes from Enterococcus sp. AZ091, assembly GCF_051714805.1. Taxonomy (NCBI): domain Bacteria; kingdom Bacillati; phylum Bacillota; class Bacilli; order Lactobacillales; family Enterococcaceae; genus Enterococcus; species Enterococcus sp. AZ091. The sequence goes on from NZ_JBIOSO010000002.1 coordinate 743,933, forward strand.
AAAATGAGCTGGTCCTGTTTCTCGTCATCGCATCTAATTTTTCCTAACAAACTTGATGCGATCAGCAGAACTTTCTGATGGTGCTAAATCTTTCTTTCAATTGCGGATAGACAACATTATCAATAGTTAAGACAAGGAAAGACTTTTCTATTTATTTAAAAAACATTCCGATATAATAAAGATATGTAGGGATACATCTTTGAAAGGAGTCCACCATGAAAATTACATTTCAACCAGTCCGATCTTTAGAGGAGATTCAAGAATTAGAGCTTGTCGTTAAGGAGATTTGGTCAGAAGTCTTTACACCTATCATCGGGTCTGCTCAAGTCAGCTATATGCTAGAAACTTATCAATCTCCAGAAACGATCCAACAAGAAATCAAAGAAGGCGCCGCTTATTTTATTCTTCGATTAGAAGATGAGATTATTGGCTACACAGCTTACGAAGAAGAGGCAGACCGTCTGTATTTGAGTAAACTTTATTTAACACCTGCTATGCGAGGAAAAGGCGTCTCCAGCAAAGTATTTGATTGGGTTGAATCTTTAGCCGCTGGCAAAACACTCTTTTTGAACGTCAATAAAGGCAATCAACAAGCGATTGCCGTCTACGAACACCGGGGTTTTGTCCGGGTCGGGGAACGAAAGGTTGATATCGGTCAAGGTTTTGTAATGGATGACTATATCTACGAAAAAACATTCAAACAATGAAAGACATAAGCTTTTTTCCATCGCTCAGTTTGTGGGAAGAAAGCTTATTTCCTATTAAAAAAACGTTTACACACCTTTTTCACTGTGTTATATTGTCCTTGTAAAGATTATAATGTTATAATCAGGAGGGCTAAAATGAATGGATTTGTAGGGTTTATTGAACAAAAGTTAATGCCAGTGGCAAATAAGGTAGGTATGCAGCGACATATGGTGGCCATACGTAAAGGAATCATTGCCACATTACCATTGACGATCGTCGGTTCCTTTTTCACGATATTATTGAATTTTCCTATTGAGTCAGTTGCAGCATTTATTGAACCATATCGTGAAGTTCTAGACATTCCGTTTCGCTATACAGTTGGTCTGCTTGCACTTTATGCGACCTTTGGTATCGCATCTTCATTGGCAAAAAGTTACAAACTAGACTCATTGACAGCAGGTATTTTGGCAACAATGTCCTTTTTGATCACGGCAGCACCACCAATTCGGGTTCTTGAATCGGTAGAAGGTGTGATCGATGCTGGACGTTTCATCAATGTTGCTAACCTTGGTTCTGGATCACTATTTGGTGCAATTGTCACAGCTATTTTGTCAGTGGAAATCTATCGCTTCTTTATTGTCAAAAATATCACGATCAAAATGCCTGATGGTGTACCGCCTGAAGTGACCAATTCCTTCATGGCATTGATTCCCGGGGGAGCGATTCTTGTTTTGTTTTGGGTCATTCGTCATATCATCGGTTTTGATATCAATGGCTTCTTAAGTAACCTTTTGATGCCGCTGAAAGATGTTTTAGCAGGAAACAGTTTGTTTGGCGGCTTATTGACAGTTTTCTTGATTTGTTTCTTTTGGGTTCTTGGAATTCATGGACCAGCAATCATGGGTCCGGTGATCCGTCCTTTCTGGGATATCTCGATTGCAGAAAATATGGAAGTTTTTCAATCATCCGGCAATGCGCATGAATTACCAAACATCTTTACAGAACAATTTCTGCAATGGTTTGTTTGGATTGGTGGGGCAGGAACGACGCTTGCGCTGGTTGTCTTGTTTTTATTCTCAAAATCAAACTATTTGAAACAATTAGGACGTCTTTCGATTTTGCCAGGTATTTTCAATATCAATGAACCGGTCATCTTTGGAGCTCCGATTGTGATGAATCCGATTCTTGGGATTCCGTTTCTTGTAGCACCTTTGATTACAACGACAATTTCGTACTTTGCTACGACGACAGGGATCGTTCCAATGATGGCTGCCCGTCTAGGATTTGCCATTCCAGCACCCATTGCTGCTTGGATGAGTACAAATTGGAGTGTTGCCGCTGGAATCTTAGTTGTGGTGAACTTTTTGATCACATTGGCGATCTATTACCCATTCTTTAAAGTCTTTGAAAAACAGCAATTAGAACGTGAAGAAGAACAAGCGACTCAAGAATGAAGGGTCTCTTTATCAAGAAGTCAAACGAGACGATGGGATAGGAGCAAAGAACGATCCATAAATGACAACCAAATGAGCTCTCTGGGAAATACCGAGTTCTTCTAGGTGAACAGAAACAATTCTACGGGATCATCCCAGTAAACACCTCAATCCCAGAGTGCTTTCTAGATGGTTCTTTTGAGTGAAGCAATTAGGGTTCATTTGTTGCTTAAACAGTGGTTCATGCGCGAGGATCCGCGTTTGATGATCGAAAGGAGACTAAGTGCATAAAATGATGCTGATGTATGCATGTTTATTATTTATCGGATTACAAATTTGGCTAACCAGACATGGAGCATTTATCCAGCAGATTCGCTTCCGCACACTGATAGCCGGATCCTTATTAGTATTAGTCATTGCCGTTATGCTATTTGGCAGGACAACGATTGCCCCGGTGATCTTGACAACACTGACTGTTGGTTGCAGTACGTTGCTGATCACAAAATTTTCTCAAATTGGTGCGCAGAAGGAGTGGACAAAATGAAAAGACAACTAGGAATCTCTATTTATCCAGACCACAGCAGTAATGACGAAGACAAAGCTTATTTAGAATTGGCTCAACGCTATGGATTTAGTCGAATTTTTATGAGTATGTTAGAAGTGACAGAAGGCAAAGAAATTGTTCGCAAGAAATTCACAGAATTATTAAGATTTGCCAAATCACTTGGCTACGAAACGATTTTGGATGTTGCACCGGCAATTTTTGAAGAGCTGGAAATTTCTTATGATGATTTGACGTTTTTCCACGAATTGGGTGCGGATGGCATCCGCTTGGATTTAGGTTTTGACGGCAGCAAAGAAGCAATGCTGACTTATAATCCGTTTGGATTGGCGATCGAGCTAAATATGAGCAACGACGTCGCTTATTTAGACAATATTTTGACGTATCAAGCAAACTTGCCTTTCTTATATGGCTGTCACAATTTTTATCCTCAGGAAGGTACCGCATTACCGTATGAGTTCTTCGAAAAATGCAGCCAGCGTTTTAAAGCCAAAGGAATTCGAACTGCTGCTTTTATCACTTCACAGTCTGGAACGATCGGTCCATGGGATATCAATGACGGATTACCGACATTAGAGATGCATCGGCATTTACCTGTAGAGATCGCAGCAAAACATCTCTTTGCAACAGGATTGATCGATGATGTAATCATTGGGAATGCCTATGCCTCAGAAGCAGAACTTGCAGCACTTGGCGCAATCAATCGTTACCAAACAGAATTTTCGGTGACTTTTACACCGGAGAGCACTTCATGCGAACGAAAGATCGTTCTGAAAGAGCAGCATTACCGTCGAGGGGACATTACTGATCGGATGATTCGATCAACAGAAGTCCGAAAAAAATACAAGCAATTTGATAACCCAGCCCACGATAATCTGGAGGAATTCCAACCTGGAGATATTGTGATCGGCAACGATGATTTTGGCAAGTACAAAAACGAATTACAGGTGGTGTTGACCCCTCATTGCGATCCGCGAAAAAATAAAGTTGGATCAATTGTCGCAGAAGAACGGCTGTTGTTGTCGTATATTCATCCGTGGACCAAATTTAAATTTACCGAGAGGAATGATTAACATGTTGGATATGATTATCCGCCAGGCACGTACACTCAATGAAGAGATTTTCGATATCGGGATCAAGCAAGGGAAAATTTGCCAGATCGCAAAAACGATCGAAGAATCCGCACAAAAGGAGTGGACACTTCTTCCGAATCAGTATCTTTCGGCAGGCTGGATTGATGATCATGTCCATTGTTTTGAAGAAATGAGCTTGTACTATGATTATCCCGATCAGATCGGTGTGGCAAAAGGTGTAACGACAGTAATCGATGCGGGGACTACTGGCGCCGAAAATATTCATCGTTTCTACGAATTTGCACAAGCAGCCAAAACGAATGTCTTTGCGCTTGTCAATATTTCAAAATGGGGCATCGTCGAACAAGATGAATTAGCCGATCTTTCTAAGATCAAGGGGGATCTGATCACAAAGGCCCTAAATGAATTTCCTGACTTCATCGTGGGGTTAAAAGCGAGAATGAGCAGGACAGTGATTGGCGAAAATGGCATCACTCCATTGAAATTAGCCAAAAATATCCAAAAAAAACACCCAGGCCTACCATTGATGGTTCATATTGGTTCAGCACCACCAGATTTGGCTGACATTTTGTCTTGTTTAGAGAAAGGTGACGTTCTGACCCACTGTTTCAATGGCAAGGAAAATGGTATTTTAGATCGTCAGTCAAATACCATCAAATCGTTTGTTTTTGATGCTTATGGCAAAGGTGTTGCTTTTGATATTGGTCATGGTACAGATAGTTTCAATTTTTCGGTGGCAGAAAAAGCCTATACCGCCAATTTGAAAGCTGCTTCTATCAGCACCGATATTTATATACGTAACCGTATGAAGGGTCCGGTATATGATTTGGCTACTACTATGGAGAAATTAGCCGTTGTCGGTTATAGTTGGCAAGAAATCATCGAGAAAGTAACATTGGCACCAGCTCGTCAGTTTCAACTAAAAGGAAAAGGTGCCATCGAAGAAGAAATGGATGCTGATTTCACGATCTTTGAATTCAAAGAAGCAGCCAAAGTACTGATTGATTCAAATGGGAACAAGCGAAGTATTGATCGACAGATCATTCCGCTAAAGACTATAATTGGAGGACAAGTATATGACATTGAATCTGACTAAACTTGGCTTGAAGCAAGTCATCAATGCTTCTGGTAAAATGACGATTCTCGGTGTTTCTAAAGTGAGCGAAGGTGTCTTAACAGCCCAACGCTTTGGTGGGGAACACTTTTTTGAGATGAGCGAGTTAGCAGTCAAAACAGGGGCCTATTTGGCCAAACTACTTCAAGTTGAAGATGCTCAAATCGTCTCTTCAGCTTCTGCTGGAATTGTTCAATCTGTAGCAGCAGTCATTGGACAAGGCTCATCATTCCATCTTTACCATCCTTATTCAGAAAAGATTCAGCGTCGAGAGATCATCTTGCCGAAGGGACACAATGTGGATTATGGCACACCTGTTGAAGTGATGGTTCAACAAGGTGGAGGCCAAGTTGTTGAGGCAGGCTATGCCAATATGTGCTCTGTTGACCATATTGCTCAGATGATCAGTCCCCAGACAGCTGCGATTCTCTATATCAAAAGTCATCATACAGTACAAAAAAGTATGCTTTCAGTAAAGGAAGTTGCTCAAGTCGCAAAACAGTCGGGCATCCCTTTGATCGTGGATGCGGCAGCGGAAGAGGATCTTTTCAGGTACATCCAGGAGGGTGCCGATTTAGTGATCTACTCCGGAGCCAAGGCTTTGTCTGGGCCAAGTGCTGGTTTAGTGATCGGTCGTAAAGAACTAATAGAATGGGTGAGACTGCAATCTAAAGGCATCGGGCGTTCCATGAAGATCGGTAAAGAAAATATGATGGGGCTTACGCAAGCAGTAGAAGAGTATCTGGCTGAAGGAAGTGAGTCTGGCGCTTCCATGAAGCATCGTTTGGAACCCTTCATCGCAGCGCTCAATCAAATTACTGGCTTGTCTGCAGATATCGTCCAAGATGGTGCAGGGCGAGACATTTATCGCGCCCGGGTTCGGGTCCAAAATGGGCCATCGGCGATGGAAGTGATCCAGAAATTAAAAGTAGAAGAACCAGCCATCTACACGAGAGAATATCAAGCAAATCACGGCATTATTGAATTTGATATTCGGGCAGTCACAGAAACTGAAATGCATGTGATTGTCAATCGATTAAAAGAAATCATGAATCCGGAGGAACCAAAAGAATGAAAAAATCCCCGACTTATTTAGAAGATCGAATTTGTTTAAACGTTTTAGCTAACTCAGTGGAAAACGCCAAAGAATGTTTTGAAGCAGCCGAAGGGAAAATCTTATTAGGCGTTCTTTCCAAAAATTATTCCACGGATGAAGCAGCGATTGAAGACATGAAAAAATACCAAGCAGAAATAGAAAATGCATTATCAGTTGGTCTCGGTGCCGGTGATCCGAATCAGAGCGAGATGGTCTCTCGAATTTCTGCTGTGTTGCAGCCGCAACATGTCAATCAAGTATTCACGGGAGCTGCAACATCTCGGGCGTTGTTAGGACAAGAAGAAACTATTGTTAATGCATTAGTTTCTCCGACAGGCAAAGTCGGCTTTGTCAATATTGCCACTGGCCCGTTAAGTTCACAGGAAGAACCCACTGAGGTTCCTCTTGAAACGGCGATTGCATTACTCAAGGATATGGGCGCTAGTTCAATCAAATATTTCCCTATGAAAGGATTGGCGCACAAAGAAGAATATCAAGCGGTGGCAAAAGCTTGTGCAGCTCATGACTTTTATCTTGAACCGACCGGTGGGATTGATTTGGATAACTTTGCAGAAATCTTGCAGATTGCTGTGGATGCAGGAGTCAAGAAAATCATTCCTCACGTGTATAGCTCGATCATTGATCCAGAGACGGGCGATACCCGTCCGGAAGATGTGAGACGATTACTGAAGATGATGAAAGATTCATTGAAGTAAGAGTGAAGGAGGAATTGTGATGCGAATCGGTGCATACGGTGAAGTCATGCTGCGCTTGACACCGCCTGAATATCGGACATTAGAACAAACCCATTCGCTGCGGATGGATTTTACAGGAACGGGCGTAAATATTTTAGGAAATCTGGCGCACTTCAATCTTTCAGCATCCTTATTGACGAAAGTACCAAAAAACCGTTTGGGTGATGCGGCCAAAGCGAATTTGCAAACTTATGGTATCAAGACAGAATTTATTGGTCAGGCACACAATCATATCGGCAGTTATTTTGCTGAAGTTGGTTTTGGCGCTCGCCCCACCTATGTGACGTATCAGAACCGCCGCGGTAGTTCATTTGGGGTTTCCGGACCTGCAACTTATCCCATCGCTGAATATTTAGAAACGATCGATCTTTTGCATATTTGTGGTATTTCGTTGAGCTTGACCGAAGAAACGTGGCAAACCGCGATAACATTGGCAAAACAAGCTACTTTGAAGAACATCAAAGTTTGCTTCGATTTTAATTTTCGTCCCAGTCTGAATTTGGAAGAAGGACAGCGAGAAATCTTAAAAAAACGTTACGAAGCGATTCTGCCTTATTGTGATTTGGTATTTGGGTCTGTACGAGATTTGCACGGTCTTTTGGGATTTGGTGAGCAGCTGCCTATTGATGGACTAGAGGAACAGCAAATCGTTCAGGCCTTTATGGCGCAGTACGGGATTGAATGGTTTACAGGAACCAGACGGATAGCCAGTGAAGACAAACAGTTTATCAGCGGGATGATCTACACTAAAGAAGAAACTGTTGAAACTGCACCTCAATTGTTACAAGTGCTAGATCGAATCGGTGCAGGGGATGCATATGCAGCAGGTATTCTTTTAGGATATGCCGAGAAATGGCCACTAAAAAAAACCGCGGATTTTGCTATCACCAATGCTGTATTGGCCCATACGATGTTAGGAGATGTTCCCTTGATTACACGGGAACAAGTAGAGCAAGTGCTAAAGAATCCTGGGGTAGATTTATTTCGTTGAGTATTATTCGCTAGGATATACAAAGCACGCGTAAACAATAATAAATCATCCAACAAAGAGCGTTTGATGGCGAATCAGTGACTGCCGTCAAAAGGGCTCTTTGTTGGATGATTTTTGTTTTATTCGACAGGTAAGAAGACGAACAACAAGTGAATGGATTGTCGAGGGGGATATCAAGCAGTCGTTTTCATTGATTATTGATTCAGGTAGCGTTCGGCTTTCTTTTCGGGAATCACCCAAAGAAGTAGAACGAGACTATCGAGACTGATCACAAAAAGCGGATGAATCAACCAGCCAAGGAGCAATGCCACAATGTTGACAAAAAGAGTAAAGGTTAATTTCTGATAGCGTTGAAATAGTTTCCTAATGGTTGGATTATTTTGGCTTTCCCGGCTTAATGCTCGTCCTAACAAATAATAGCTAAAATCAGTCAAGAAAATCACAGCACCATAGAGCATTTGAGGAGCGAGGGACAGCGGGTATTGACTGACCCACGAAGTAACAAAAGGAAAAAGCGACAACGAGAGTATCAGCAAATGATTGGCCCATAATGTCCATCCATCAATATGTTCTGCAACTTGAAAGAGATGATGATGATTGTTCCAATAAATGGCCAGCATCACAAAACTGATCAAATAAATGATAAACTGATGTTCGATGCCTAGAAACGCTTGAAAGGTATCGTTTTTTGGTTGGTGAAGTTCTAAGACCAGCAAAGTCATCACGATAGCAATCACTGCATCTGTAAAGGCCTCGATTCGGTTCTTTGACATAACATGCTCCTTTCAGAATAGTAAATCAGTGTTAGTTTACGTCAATAGATACGATTCGTCTATCAAAGAGAATTGCAATAAAAAAAGGACAGTGATATAAGATCAAAGCTAACTCAAAAGGCAACGGTGAGTATGCCTTTGTGTCTGAAACTTCTCATTGCGAGAAGCATTAGCAGTATCTTATTTCATCGTCCTAATGGATTATTGTTTGACAGTGAATGTCAAATCAAATTGAGAAGGGTGGATGTAACGAAATTTTGGTCCTTGGCTATCGTCGATGATCAATTCGATCAATTCGCTGTTGATTTTTTTGACCTCAGTGATTTGATGCCCTTGGTCGTCACAAAGTTCAATCACCGCTTCTGGATAAGTTGATTTGAGCTGATTGTATTTTGTGATAAAGGCGTTGACGATAGCAGCAGACGCAGTCAAGTCAGTATATTCTGGCATATTCTTCCTCCTTATTTAGTAATCAAGAATGAGTGGATACGTTTGTCTAGTTAGACTCTTTATCTAAAACACCATATAAAAATAAATCAATGGCCTGATAGAGTTCAGTTTCTTTCTCTGCTGAATCTAAGTATGAAGCAATGAGAATAAACATTTGGCTGACAATAAACTGATAGGAAAGTTCGTTTCGTAATCGTAGTTCACTTGTTTGAAAAAGGCGAATAAATGGTTGCTGATAGTTTTCTTTCCAAATCAAGTAGAGTTTTCTGGCGGTTTCTTCAGAGACGGTATGTTTGATATCATCCATCATTAAGTAGAAATTGAAAGGGTGACGTTTTTGCAGAAATCGAGCCATCCGTTGCAGTTTCTCTGCTAAGGAGTCATTGGGATCATTAACGATCTGATATAAGTTTTCAGATACATCTATCGCTAACCGCGCAAGAACACCGTAATAAATATCTTCTTTTCTTTTGAAATGATAATACAAATTAGGCTGAGTAATGCCTAACAACTCCGCGATTTGTCTTGTTGAAGTTCCTTTATACCCTTGTTGCATGAACAACTGTTCAGCCACGTCTAAAATCTCATCTTGCATTATTTTCACTCCGGTTGGTTTTTATCTGCTGTTTTACAGAACGTAATAAAAAAGCTTTTCTTTGGATAGAGACAGCATTTTTTTTGAGAAAAACCTGGTAATTTTTCTCACGAATGACCGTCAATAGTTCGCGATAGATCAATAAAGCAGCCATAAGCGCTTCCTGGCAGTCTTCATCGATCTGAGGCATCATGGACAAGGCTTCATCGTACAGTTTTTCTGCTAGCAGAGCTTCAAACTCCCAAAGCTGGATAAAGGATTCAGTGACCTTTTTTTGTCTGAGGTGTTGAATGGTAATCTCAAACCGCTGCATCGTTTCTTTTGGTAAATAAATTCGATTCATCGCAAGATCTTCCCCAATATCCCGGAGAATATTCGTTCGCTGCATAGCTTCCCCTAGCTTCTTGGCCGGTTCTTGGATCTTGCCTGCCTGACTAGATAAAATCGGCAGCAACATCAACCCGACACTTCCAGCAACAAAGTAGCTGTAGCTACTCAAATCAGCCTCCGTTTCAGGTGGCTGAAAATTTAGATCCATCCTCTGTCCTGCGAGCATATCATAAAATGGTTGGAACTGTAAATCATATTTCTCAAAGACAACAGAAAGAGCCCGCCATAAAGGGGCATCCAGAACCTTTCCGCAAGCCATTTGTCGTAACCCGTGTTCTAGTTCATTTAATTTAACGATGTCTTGATAACGATCGATGGCATCATCTGCTTGCCGACAAAAGGCATAGACGGCAAATACGGAACGTGCTTTTTCTGAGGGTAATTGCGAAAAAGCACTGTAGAAACTTTTCGAATGTTTTTTGATGATTTGCTCGCAATAAGCAAAGTCTTCCTTATATCGTTCAAAAAGCGTGCTTTCCTTATTGATCATCTTTTAGTAACTCCTCTACGGCAAGCTTTGCACTTTGCATCACGATTGGAACACCGGCTCCTGGGTGAGTGCTGCTGCCACAAAAATACAAACCTTCTGCGTAAGCAAACTTATTATGAGGACGATAGTAATTGCTTTGAGATAATGTCGGTTTCAATCCGAAAGTCGCCCCGTTATAAGCGTTGTAGTGGTCTTTGAAATCTTGTGGTGTATAGTAGGTTTCAAAAACGATATGCTCATCGATATCATTGAAAATCGTTTTTTCTTTTAGCGTGTGGATAATTTTGTTGCGGTAATTCGTGATTGTATTAGGTTGCCAATCATTAAACTTAGACAGCTCGGGAACTGGCACCAACACATACAAGCCTTCGTGACCCTCGGGTGCTAGTGAGGCATCTTTCAATGTGGGACGATAGAGATAAAAGGAAGGATCTTCTGGCAAAACACCAGACTCAAAAAGGTCATCGACATTTTTTTTGAAGTCTTCGGCAAAGTAGATGCTATGCAAGCCATTGGCTTCATATTTTTTATCCAGCCCTAGGTACAAGAGAAAACACGAACAAGAATAGGCCATTCGGCTGATTTTTTTATTGGTGTATTTGCCCCGATTTTTTTCATTAGGAATCAATTCTTGCATCGCATAAGGAAAATCAGCCGCACAGACAATCGCATCTGCTGAATGGATGTGCCCATTTAGACGAATCCCTGTTGCTCGCTTGTTTTCAATGATCAGTTCTTCGATCGGTGAGTCATAATGAATCACGCCGCCTAATTCTTCAAATAAGCGAGCCAGCGAAGTCGCTAATGTATACATACCGCCTTTGATGAAATAGACGCCATAGAACAACTCGATCATAGGGATGATCGTATAAAGAGAGGGCCCTTGATAGGGAGAAACCCCGATATACAATGTTTGAAAGGCTAGCGACTTGCGCAAGCGGTCATCTTTAACAAACTTTGAGATCGAAGTGTAGGCATCGTTGAATGTTTTCAATTTCATTCCTGCCCAAAGGGATTGAGGATTATAAAAATCCCAGAATCCTCGAAACGATTTAGTGATGAAAGCTTCTTTTGCAATCACGTAGCGTTTATAAATATCTGCCAGAAAGGCGAAATAACCTTGGGCATCTTCTTCAGAAATCCCTTCTAAAGTTTTAGTGAGTTCAATCAGATCATTGGAAAAGGTGAGAGGTGCTTCATCAGCAAAGTAGAGCTGCAGCATAGGATCAACCTTTTCCATCGGGATATAGTCATCTGGATCGACACCGCATAGTTGAAAAATCTCGCGATAAATCTCCGGCATCATAACAATGGTCGGGCCGACATCAAATGTAAAACCAGCTTGCTTGATTTGGTTCATTTTGCCATCGGGCTGGATTTCTTTTTCGTATAGTGTGACCGCATAACCTGCTTGTTGCAATCTGACAGCGGCGGATAGTCCTGCGACACCGCCGCCGACAACGATAATTTTTTTCATGAGAACTCCTTATCAAATATTTCTTGGCTTCAGATTAATCGTGTTGTGTTTTTGTGTGTTCTTTTTCCTTTAAGACACCGTCTTCCATTACAAGCACCCGATCACAATAATCAGTTAGTCGGGTATCATGGGTCACCATAATCGTCGCTTTATTTTTTTCCTTTGTTTCTTGCGCAAGAATTTTGACTACTTCATAGGCTTTTTCGGAATCCAGACTGGCTGTTGGTTCATCCGCCAAAATAATTGTTGGGTCATGATACAAAGCTCTAGCGATCGCCACCCGTTGACGTTCCCCACCGGAGAGATCTTCAGGGTATTTGTTTTGCAATTTATCGATTCCTAATTGGGTAAATAAATCTTGGGCAGATTGGGTTTTATTCTCTTTGCTGACTTTGTCGACTAGTTTCAGTTGCTTTTTAACGGTCAAGAATGGGACAAGATTGGAAGCTTGAAGAATAAAACCGATCTCTTTGAATCGTAATTTGGCCCGATTTTTTTCTTTCTGGTCACTAAAAGGCTGATCGTTGATCAAAACTTCACCAGCTGTAGGTGCTTGTAATCCTCCCGCAATAGTTAAAAAAGTACTTTTACCTGAACCAGAGGGTCCAATGATGGCGACAAATTCTCCTTTTTCAACGGAAAAGTTTGTCTCTTTCAAAGCCTCAATCATCGTATCTCCATCTTTGAAGGTTTTCTTCACATCTTTAAATTCAATGGCACTCATTTTTATCCTCCTATCCAATAGCTTTCAATGGGTCAATCTTAACAATCGTTCTTACTGAGAAGAAAGCACCGACAATCGCAATCAAAATCATCAATACACTAATACCTGCAAAAAAGAGGCTGTTTACTTGAAAGGGCACAGCTTGCGGCAAGACCAACGCCGTTCCGATCGTCGCCGCTAATCCTACCAATACGCCCACCGTTGCTAAAAGGAAAGTTTGTGCGATGACAGAAAATGCGATGTAACGACTAGAAATTCCTTGTGCCTTCATGACACCAAAAATATCAGATTTCTGCATAGTCAAGACATAAATAAAGATCCCAATAACGATGGCAGCAATGACGATCAAGAAGCCGATCATAAACCCAAAGGTTAGCACTTGAGCACTATAACCAGGCAATTCATTGATGAAATCACTAATTTTGGTTGCTGTTAATTCATCCGGTACTTCTTCAACTGTTCCTCGCGTAACGATGGCATTGATGCGGGCTTTATCGCTGGTATCTTTTGTTTCAAAGCGAATTTCTTGATAGGCACCAATCGTCGTGTAGAGAACAGGTGCGACATTGAAGCGAGCATTTTCTGTAAAGCCGACGATCTTCAGTTTCTTTTCATTGCCGGCTAATTTGACGGTATCGCCGATCTTAATGTCGTATTCCTCTTTCAAACTGCTGTCAGCAACTGCCTCATCGTCGTTCGCGAAAAGTTCGCCTTCCGTGAGTTTAGGAGCCAAGAATTGATCTGGTTCGATCCCAAAAAAGCTGACATCAACTTTTTCACCACCGGATTCCTTGGTGATCACACCCGCAGTTTGAGCCAATACAGCTTTCTCATCTGCTTTGACTTCATCATAGAGATTACGAGGGATCATGGACATATTCAAATTGTTATTCGCTTCCTCGGCTAATAAAATCTCTGATGCCGACCATTTATCGACAGCAGTTCGGTTTTCTTGGGCAAGACCATAGGCTAGCCCGGTCAAGAAAAAAACTAAGTAAGCGATCAAAAACATGACACCGGTAACCAGTGCATACCGCAATTTAGAATGGCGGATTTCATTTATTGCTAAAAACATACAACTTCCTCCTAGAAATTTTATCATGTGATAAAATCAAGTTACCACATTCTTATTCAGCTGCAAAATTTATTGCTTTGGCATGGATTCTTCCTTCCTGCAAAGATCTGACAGAAAAGCTGAAAAAAAGCCTAGGAAAAGCGATAGAACAAAAATCCTGATACCTGGCAATCCATAGAGGAACCAGGAAAAAACTTGCAAGAGTGAACAATGCTTCGTCTCCTAATCACAATTAAGCGTTTCGTTTGAGTAGGAACACTCAATCCTGATAGACTAATAGTGGATATTTTTATGGAAAGAGGAGATAGAAATGAAACAGTATGTGCGTTTTGGTGTGATGATTTTAGTATCGACGGTCGTGATGTTTGGGATGATGTACCTGAATGTTTTTCAATGGGATCATATCTTTTATAGTCAGACTCGATTATTTATGGCGTTGATGATGGGGGCCGTGATGGCGATGATCATGCTCTTATTTATGTGGAAAATGTACGAAAATAAGAAATGGAATCTAGCGATTTTAGCTGTCAGTGTACTCGTATTCTGTGGTTCACTTTTCATGGTGCGCTCCCAAACGGCTGTTGATGATTTGAAATGGATGAAAGCAATGATTCCTCATCATTCGATTGCCATTTTAACCAGTACCAATGCTGCCATCAAAGATCCTGAGGTCAAAGAACTAGCGGATGATATTATCCAAACTCAAAAAGAAGAAATTGAAAAGATGAAAGAAATGATCGAACGACTAGAAAAATGAAACAAAGCCGGATCTTGACGTCTTAGCTCAAGAAGTCGGCTTTTTTCATTCGTTGTTCATAGCAATCAGAAAAAGCGCTGTTAAATTTGATCGGATCTGTGAGCATTTCATGGATCTCTGCTAAGCCTGCGATATTTTTTGAATAGCCGAGCCAAAAGGTCAAGTGATGGTGGGGACCGTATTTTTGCTGAATGTATTCAAATGCCTCTTGGCAAAGATTATCAGGATCAGAAAGACTCTTTTTTTCGATGGCAAAGTAAATCGTGCGTTCGAGAATCCGATAAAAATCAAGATCACGATCAGCTTCTGAAATGATTTTGCCATAGATGGATCGTGGCTCATAGGAGAGGGAAGCACGATGATCTTCGACGGCTTCTCCGATTATTTTACGCTGTTCTTTGGTAAAGTAATCCGCCAAAAAAGCATCTGATTCTACCATAGATCTTGAAGCGCGTTCATGATTTTTTCGTCCTTTTAATAGACCAAGATCATGAAAGACAGCAACAGTAGAGACAATGTCTAAGTCAACCGATAATGGGGCAGCGATTTCTATACTGTTTTCGAGCACTTGATAGACGTGCTCAGGGGAGTGACTTGTGTCTAATTGCTTGTATTGTGGAATGATTGTTGTTTCTAAATAATGCATTAGCTGTGGGTTGACCATCAAAAACCTCCATTGGCTCATTTCTTGTTTAGCAGACAAAAAGTCATCACAACAAAAGTCAATGCTTTATTAAGAATCAAAGCATTGATTTTTGTTGAATCAGCTACTTTCAGTTTAGCAAATAGGACCTATTGATAAAAGAGTCATCGCGATCAATTTGCTAGGAGGGGGTAAGTGAGAGAACACCATCTAACTTTTGGACGATTTCGTCTCGAAGGTGGTGGGTAATAAACAGGACGGTTTGCGGTTGTTGCAACAGTAATTTCTCGATCTTTTTAGCATTTTCTTGATCAAGATTAGAGGTTCCTTCATCAACTAACAAAATAGGTTTTTTCCATAGGAAGCCTCTAGCTAGTGCAAGACGCTGCAATTGTCCCCCTGAAAGATTACCACCTGTTTCGGTAAGAACTGTGTCTAACTGCTCAGGTAGTTGTTCAATAACTGCAAAGAGTTCCGCTTTTTTTAGCGCTTGCTCGATTTCTTCATCGGGAAAAAATTGTCCTAATGTCAGATTCTCGCGAATCGATGCTTGATAGACAAAGGGACGTTGATCAATAACTGTCACATTGTCTTGCAATTCTTCTAAAGGGAATTCTTTTATTTCCGTTTCTCCCAAGCGGATCGATCCGCTATAGTCTTTGCGCCGTCCAGTCAACAAACTGAATAATGTTGACTTGCCTGAGCCGCTTTCCCCCACGATGGCATACTTTTGTCCAGCTTTAAAAGTGGTTGAGAGATTGAACAACATTCGTTGCGGTTTTCCATCGGTCGTTTGATAACAATAAGAAGCTTGTGCCAACACAAGATCTTTTGCATCGTTTGTTTTTTTGCTGGGTAGCGAAATCTCATGCGCTGGCTTCTCATAAGCCAATGCATCGAATAAAGGGAATGTGCCTTGTATTTTTGACAGATAGGAACTGATATTTCCTAATGTATTAAAGATTGTCGAAGCAAGATTTCCTGTTGCTGTAATCGCTCCGATGGGAACGATTTGCAGAAAAGCCAAGTAGCCAGTAAAACCTAAGACACTCAATTGACCAGTCACATTGCCAATTCCGCCAGTTACAGAGACAGCAGCCATCACTTGTGCTTGTTTTAGCTTTGAAGACTGGATCCTTTGTGCGGAACCCAAGAGTTTATTTTTAAGAAAATCAAGACGCTGGAAATTTAGGAAAGTATCAAATCCAGCTAACAGTTCGTTGGTTTTACTCAAAAAAGCTTCATTTGCCTGAGCGGTAGCGACAGCAGATTGTTTCATCTTTTTTTGGAAGATTTTCGGCAACAAAAGCAACAAACAGGACTGACCTAAGGTGAGCACGATCAATGACCAATGAAATTGGGCTAATGCGATAACGGCAAATAGTGAAGACAATACACCTTGCATGACCTGATAGATATTGGCGAAGCCATCTGTTTCGATCATGGTTATATCGTTACTCAATTTTGATGCATAGTTGCCTACGGTAACTTTGTGGAATGTCTGATAATCACTGTATCGTAGCCGAGTCAATAATTGATCTCGCAAATAAAGGGACATCTTCTGAGATGTATAGGCTGTATAACGGATTTGCAGATAAATAAACATCAGAAAACAACTATAGGCTAAGACCATCCCTACAACACCTTGGATAAATCCTTTTTGATCGAATTGGATGAGACTGTTTAGAACCTGCACATTTTGCAAGCTGGCTATCGTTTGTGAAAGTGCGACTCCTGCCATTAAAAGCAGGACGACCCCCTGATTTTTCCAATGTACCAATAACACCTTTTTCATTATTTTTTGCTCCTTTCTTATTACCTTTCTTGATACCTTTATTGTAAAAGGGTAAAGTAAAAGCGAAGGAATAATTACATATATGTAAAGAGGTGCTGTGAATGGACTATGGAGCGACATTTAAGAAACTGCGTTTAGAAAAAGGGATTACTTTGAAGGAAGCATGTCAGCAAGGGATATCAAGTGCACAACTTTCACGTTTTGAAAATGGAAAATCAATGTTGACAGTCGATCAGTTTTTTACATGCTTGCAAAATATCAATGTGACGATCGAGGAGTTTCAATTTGTTGGGAAACAGACTTTTAAAGACCGTTTTGAAAAGTCTATCGAGCAGATGCAGGAGTATCTTAATACGAATCAAGAAGAGGCGGCTCGTTCGTTGGCACAACGTTTTTTTGCTGAAAGTCAGAGTCCGTATGATTGGCCGCAGTTTTTAGGCTGTTTCATTGAAGATGTACTCAATGCAGGAAATAATCGTCCATTCATTCATTCTCAAAAAGTACTCAGCTATCTCCAGCAAGTCAATAATTGGGGTGAGATGGAGTTGCGTTTGATCAGTATTTTTACCTTTGCATTGGACACAGAACAGATGGATCTATTACTGAAAAGCATTTTGAAAAAAGCCAAGCTGTACCAAAGTGTTCCGCAAACCAATGCCCTTTATTATGATCTGTTGGAGAACTTTTTTTCTAAATATGTGTTTCACCGCAATCTTCCAGCAGCCAGAAAGATCCAGAAACTGTATCGGCAGAGTCTGGACGAACGCACAATTTTATTGCGCCCCAGAATCACCTATATTTTTAACCAAGGAATTCTTTTTTATCTGGAAAAACAACCAGAACAGGGCAATGGATGCTTTGACCAAGCAATTTCTTTAGCGAGAATTTTTTATCAGAAGGAAACCGAACACTATTTTGAGAAGCGGGCCAAGAATTGGCGGGAAAATTATCAAGATACGAATTATCGTGAGCTGACGATCAATCTGAATTTTTTTAATTATTAAAAAGGGGTTGACTTGGAGTTCACTCGAAGGCGTATGCTAGAAGTATCAATCTTAAGGAGGACCGACAATGGATTATGTAAAATTTGGACATACTGGATTAGAAGTCTCCCCCCTTTGTTTAGGGGCAATGGGCTTTGGTGATCCGAAAAGCGGCTTTCATGAATGGGTATTGGAAGAAACGGAAAGTCGAGAAGTCATCAAAAAAGCCCTTGATCTAGGAATCAATTTTTTTGACACAGCGAATATCTATTCCTATGGTGCCAGCGAAGAAATATTGGGAAAAGCGTTGAATGATTTTGCCCCACGAGATGAAATCGTCGTCGCAACCAAGCTCTATTCTAAAATGAAAAAAGCCCCCAATAGCGGTGGGCTTTCACGCAAAGCGATCTTTTTTGAAATTGAACAAAGTTTAGAACGATTACAAATGGATTATGTAGACCTCTACATTATTCATCGCTGGGATTATACAACACCGATCGAAGAAACGATGGAAGCACTTCACGATTTAGTGAAAACAGGGAAAGTTCGCTATATTGGTGCTTCAGCAATGTACGCTTGGCAATTTGCCAAAGCACAGGCGGTTGCAGATAAACATGGCTGGACCAAATTTGTTTCCATGCAAAATCATTTGAATTTATTGTATCGAGAAGAAGAGCGGGAAATGCTCCCCCTTTGTGATGATCAAAAAATTGCGGTCACACCCTACAGTCCATTAGCTGCCGGTCGTTTGACTCGTGATTGGGATGCACAAACGAAACGTTTTGCGACAGATAAAACAGCACAATCAAAATATGATCAGACTAAAGAACAAGATCAATTGATCGTTCGCCGTGTGGCAGAGATTGCTGAGACACGTCAAGTCAAACGAGCACAAGTGGCCTTGGCATGGCTATTGCAAAAAGAATCAGTCGTGGCACCAATCATTGGGGCGACAAAAGAAAGTCATTTACTGGATGCTTTGCCAGCCATTGAGTTGAAGCTATCCACAGAAGAAGTTGCTTACTTAGAAGAACCTTATCTTCCGCATGCGGTTGTAGGCGCCAATTGATTTTACTAGAGAAATATCGTAGGAATAGCAGGAGGAATCTATGTGAATATCAAAAAAATAAGTGAACTTAGCGGTCTTTCTGCAGATACGATCCGCTACTATGAAAAGATTGCCCTTCTACCACCAGTCAAACGCAATGCTCATGGTGTTCGAGTCTTTGATGAAGAAGATCTCAAGTGGATCGAGTTTACCAGTAAGATGAGAAAAGCAGGACTTTCGATTGAGGCTTTGTCAACCTATTTGGCGTTATTTCGTGAAGGGAGTCAGACAGTTCCTCAAAGAAAACAATTGCTAGCAGAGCAAATCGCAGCGTTGCATGAACGAATTGCAACCATGACAGAAGCGGTAGAACGATTGGAATACAAATTGGAACATTATGATGACCACATCATTCCTGCTGAAGCTCGGTTACGCAAAGAAACGTTTACGAATTAATTTTGCAATTACACGCAATCCCTTTTAGGATACAGCCGAAATAGGAAAGGAATCGTATGACAAAAGTAATGATTTTCGGTACCCAAGATCTTCTTCTGTTATCAGAAAACAATTATTAGCGAGAGACGAGACGCTTGTTTTGTACGTGCCAAAAAAGAATCAGACGACATTGCTTGATCCTCAACGAGAAAGCATGTTTCAAGGTGATTTACTAGATCTAGGCAGGATCTTGCGAGGAATGATTGGTTGTGAAATCGTTTGCCTTTGTGAGATGCCTGAGCCACAAGTCACCTGGCGAATCATAGAAGCGATGAAACTACTTGACTTAACCCGAATCGTTTGCCTGGTGAAACCAGAGGAAAGCTTCCTGTCAGATCAAATTCCGGAAACAAAAACGACGCACAAGAAAGCTCGAAGCAGTCAAATGACATTATCTATTCGGATGATTGAAGAAGCGATGTGTGACTATACGATTTTGCATCTTCCTGCTTTTTTGCATGAGTGTTCACCTGAATCTGATCTGGAAACGAGCAAGGACAATCAGCTAAGAGAAGTCGAATTACAAGTAGCAGATCTACTTGCGCAAATCAGTGAGCAGCCAACTTTCTTGGCTAAGAGAACTTTGTCTATTTCGAATCATTTGTTATAAAAAAATCCGTTGAATTAAATAAAGGTTGTCGTTTTAGCGATTACCAGAAGAGTCAAATTTTTCATAGCGACATGAAAAATTTGACTCTTCTTTCTGCTGCTTTTTTTGTTAAAATGGCAGCAATATCAAGAAGATCGATAGATTGAAATACAGAAAGGAAACAGGTGGATGACTATCAAACGAATAGGCTTGATTTCATTAGGGGTGTTATGGATCTGTATTGCATTGAACTTCTTTCTTTTACCTCACAGCATTGCCTCGGCCGGGGTGGGCTCAATCGGGTATCTTATAGAAACAGGATTAGCCATTGATCGCCATCTGATTGTCTGGGGAATCAACTTGATTATGTTAGGACTAGCGTTTCTTTTTTTAGAGCGGAAAGTCTTTATCAATACCGTCTTTGGAAGCCTGTTGTTTCCTGTCATGTTAGCATGGATTCCTGAATGGATGGTTTGGGAATTTTACCCAGCCTCTTTGATTCTAGGAAGCTTCTTCTTTAGCTTAGGGATATTTTCCCTTTACTGTATCGGTGCATCCAATGGGGGAGTCACGATCCCACCGTTGATTTTTGAAAAATATTTCGGCATAAAAAAAGCAGTCGGGATCTTCTTGACCAATACAACGATCATTGTTTTGAACTTTCTGGTCTTTGGACTGAGAGAAGCGATCATTTCTGCTTGCTCGATCTATCTCATTGCTTTCTTTATGAGTATCTTGCTCAAAGGGCAGCGTCAATTTGTCAAAAGAAAGGAAGCAAAGGAGTCCACACTTGCATCCGCTCCTGTCAAAGAAAAAAGAACGGCTGGATGAGGGAACCTCTCTTCGATTCCCTTTGTTGATAATCGCGTTCGCGAAGAGAGATTGAGATTACTGTCGGGACTAAAAAATATCACTTATTCAAAATAACAGCCTCTCTGACATCAATTGTCAGAGAGGCTGTTATTTACTACTTCCCAGAAATAATCAAATTAGTCTAAAGCTTTCTTTTTTGAAAAATCGAACGACCAATGATTAATGACAGAAACGATCCGACTACAGCTATCAGAACAGCTGGTAAGAAGTCCATCAGCTCTGAATTTCCTTGAATATAAGCAATTGTCTGGCTGGACAATGAATAAGGATTGATCTTTTGGAGAGATTCAAAGAGACTGCCCAATACGCCAATACCATAAAAAGCAGCTAAAAAGAGTAAGACTTGGTAAACATTTTTAGCAAATGCGGAGCTTAACAGCAGTAAGCTGATTGACAATAGCCCAAATAACCAATAACTAAAACCCGCACTGATAAGATGATGGGTCAAAGAGTCATTGAAATAAATTCTTGTATAAAGAAGACAAATGAGAAAAGCGGCAGCATAGAAAAGTGTCCAAAGGAAATAAAGATAAAGTGTTTTTGCTAAAAGAATCGTTTGTCTTGGCAATCCCTTTGTGATTAGATTGATCAGAGTTCCTTGCTCAATTTCCGCACAAATCGTATCCGCAAAGAGTATCACAAAAACCAAGAGACCCAATGAACCGATGTTGCCATAAAATTGCATCCACGAATCGACAGATGTCGGCGTGGAAACAGTGATTTGGATCCCATCTGTCACCATGGAAGAAAAGATATCCGGCATTATTTTTGCCAGAAAAGGCGAGAGCATGCCCACCATCAGAAAAATCACTCCACAAATGATGATCTTTTTATTCCGCCAGCCGCCTAATACTTCTTTTCTTAAAAAAACTGTTAGCTGCGTCATTTAACTACCTCCAAATAGATTTTTTCTAGCGAGGATTCATTTTTTTGGAAGAGTAAGGGGACCAATTCATTTTCAGCCATGAGTTGCAGCACTTTTTGGCCTTGTTGAAAAGTTTGATTTTCTGGAATAATCAGTTGATGTTTTTCCCTCGTCCAATTAATCGCCGCACCTTTCGCGAGCTGACAGAAATGCTCTGTTTCTTGTGAGCTGGCAAATTGAAGAAGATAATCTTCTTGGCGAAATTGTGTCTTTAATTCCTCTATTTCACCAAAGAGTTTGATCTTTCCCTGATGTAAAATCGCCACGTAATCCGAAATTTGTTCAACATCCGATAAAATATGTGAAGAAAAAAGAACTGTTGTTTCTTGTTTGATGGCAAGTAAAAGATCTAGAAAGGCTTTGCGTCCCAGCGGGTCCAGCGCAGAAGTCGGCTCATCACAAATCAATATTTCTGGTTTTGACAATAAAGCTTGTGCTAGACCCAGCCGTTGCCTCATCCCCCGTGAGTAGCTGCTGATTTTTTTGGTATTTTTTTCAAGATTGACCAGCTGAAGAATCTCATCAATTCGGCTAGTCAGCTGTTTGCCAAGACCGCTTATTTTTCCGCAAAAATGCAGGTATTCTGTTGCGGTCATGAAAGAATAGAATTGGGGAACATCCGGTAAGTAGCCTATCTTACGGTTTGTTTGAGCATTTCCATAGACAACTGGCTCATCGCAGACCGTGATCTGCCCACTATCTGACTTTAGCAAGCCTAAAATCAGCTTCATCGTTGTTGTTTTACCAGCACCATTTTCCCCGACAAAGCCGACAACACTCCCTTTGGGAACGACAAAAGAAATGGCATCTAGAATTTTTCTTTCGCCAAAAGACTTAGATAATTGATTGATCTCAATGACGTTCATTCTTTTTCTCCTTTCCCAAAAGTGAAATACAAAATTGGTCCGATAATACTAATCAAACAAGAAACAAGTATCCATAACGTGCGGTTGCCGAATTTAAAGTGTTTCTGTTTAACGATATCTAAAACAGCAACAAGTATCAACCCGAATTGCAAAAGTGCTAATGGGATCAGAATGGGTAGATAGTCACCAATATTTTCTGGAATGCTCGTGGTCATCATCGTGTTTCCTCCTTTCCATGAGTGTCATCTGCAGTATGGGCGGCTACTGCTTGCAAGCGCTGGAATAATTCTGTAAATGATTGTTGATCTTTGAAGGGCTGCAATAGGGGTGATTCAAGAATCAGCCCTGTCAATTGTTTTTTTACCATATTAGAACTACGGGGCATCTGATTTCCAAGTTCCAACTCATCAATCCAACTTTCGATCTGATCAAAGTACGCATCACCATGAAGGAGATAAGGATCTTCTGTTTTTTCCAGCAATGAGACATAACGAGTCAAAGCGCAAAGCAAGCGGGCACTATTGCCTTGTACAGCAAAAGTGGTCAAACAGGCAGCCAAAAAATTGAGCATAATGACTGGATGTAGTCTGGATAAGTCAAATGTTTCACAAAAGGCCAGCCCTCGTTGGTAAGTTGCTTCCATAGCTTGGGGTTTTTTGGTCAGCAAAAGCGTGTAGTTAGTCAACAGACTGAGTAAAACTGTGACATATTGATAAATGGCACTTTGAAGAACAGTTTCTGCGGCTGAGCCATCTGCCATTTGTTGGTGCGCAGCTGCAATCAAAGATTCCACAGGCAAGAAAACGGGTGTCTTATTTCCTAATACACCTAAAACGTCCTCTGCCTGACCAAGCATAAGCATTGAATAGGCTTCATAATAGCTAGCTTGTTGCAGGAGGTCAGCGGAACCGTTAGTTTTGACTAATTCAAATAATTTAACCGCCTCTTGTAAGTAATACTTTCGTTGATCCTCAACAGTTTTCTCATTATTTGGTACTTGTTCTGTCCTAGTAACTTGAGCTGGAATAGGCAACAGATCCCAATGATTCAGATAAAAAAGTCCCATCTGCAGCAGAAATGGATAGCAGGAATAATAACGGCGAATGAATCCTCTCAGCATAAGTAACACGTCATCAGCGGATTTAGTTTCAAACGAGTCTTTCAACAACTGGTAAATCCGCTTGATTTCTTGAGTTGTTAGCTGAGAATTGATCACTAAAAGATCATCGACGCTGCAATCAAAGAAAGCAGCCAAGAGTGGCAACAAGGTAATATCTGGATAAGATTGGCCCGTCTCCCATTTAGAAACCGAGGCCTTAGAAACACTCATAAAATCAGCTAGCTCTGTTTGAGTGATTTGTTTGTCCTTTCTTCTCTTAGCTATTTCCTGTCCAATTGGTAATTCCATGACGCACCTCCATTGAATTGGCTAGCTTTATTGTAGAACAGGAAAGAGAGGAGCACAATGGAGAACAAGTTAACTTTTGATTGATAAAGTTAACCATGGGTTGATAAAGAGTAGCAACACTCTTTTTTCTTGTTGTAAGACGTATTTCAGTGTTTAATGAAAGAAAACGAGGTGAGGGTTCGATATGAAAGTGATAGCAATGATTGACTCATTTAAAGGGAGTGCTACCTCGGAAGAATTAAATCAGGCAGCACTTAAAGGGTTTCCAGTACAATGGGAAAAAGAATCAATCCCCATCGCAGATGGTGGAGAAGGAACAATGGCTGCGTTATTTGCTGCCTATGGAGGACATTATAAATCCGTAACAAGTGTCGGTCCCCTAGGAGAAGAACGAGTAGTTACGTATTTACTGACAACAATCAATCAAAAGCGAATAGCGATTATTGAATGTGCAGCAATCATCGGTATCCAATTACTTGATCCTTCAGATCAAACAACCAGACAGGCTAGTTCCTACGGGCTAGGTCTTTTGATCGCAGATGCAATCAATGAAAAAGTAGCACAGATCTATGTAACGTTAGGTGGCAGTGCAACAACAGATGGCGGACTGGGTTTACTGGAAGCATTAGGTGCGGAACTAATGTATCAACCTGCGGCAGATGCGCGCAATCCTTTGTTGACCATAAATTATTTTTCGATAACAGCAGTGCAGAAACTGCTTTCTGGTATCGAACTGTTGGTTTTAGCAGATGTAACTAATCCTTATACTGGAGCTGAAGGATTTGCAACTACTTTCGGACCTCAGAAAGGTGCTTTACCTCAAACGGTACAGGTATTGGAGCAGCAAGCAAAAAAAGTAGCGTATTTCGTGCAGCAAGAATACCAAATTGATTTAAATGGGATCGCTGGAACGGGTGCTGCTGGAGGTATCGGCGGTGCGATGGTCTTACTAGGGGGACAGATCTGTTCTGGATTTATGACCATTGCGAAACTGTTGAAATTAGAGACTAGAATCAGTGATGCTACGTTGATCATCACCGGTGAAGGCCGTTTTGACCGTCAAACTGCAGCCGGAAAAGTGCCATTAGGTGTGGCCAAAATCGCACAGCCCCATGCTATTCCAGTTGTTGCATTGTGTGGGCAAAGGGAGCCTGATCTAGGAGAGATCGGTCAGTATTTTGCTGGTATTTTCAGTATTCAACCAGGCCCACTTCTCCTTGATGAAGCAATGAAAAAAAGTGTAACGCTCGCAAATATGGCAGAAACCGCACAGGCTATCGCGATGTTTCATGAAAAAATCACAAGAGCGAATCATGGTGATGGTGGAGGAAATGGATCTTTCTAATAGAACGTTTTTTTTAATGGGCATTTTTTTCATATTAGACTGAAATAATCGACCGTTTATTTTTAAGAATCCCCCCTATACTTATAGACAAGCGAAAGCTAAAAAGACATTAGGGGGAATGACAATGAAGTGGTATCAAATTTCAAAAGAACAATTGATGAAGCAGCTACAGTCCGATCGTCAGGGACTTTCAAATAAAGAACGTCAGGCACGGTTAGAAGCAGATGGTGCAAATCGCATTGCAGAAAAAGTTCAAATCAAAACTTGGCAAAAAATCGCAAAACATTTTACGGATCTGTTGATGATCGTGTTGATGGTTGCTGCAGCTTTAAAGGCTGTTACAGGTGATTATGTAGAAAGTGGCATCATTCTTCTAGTTGTTATCATCAACGGCATTGTGGGTTACTGGCAGGAACGAAAAGCGGAAGAATCTTTGGACGGCTTAAAACAAATGATGGGCCAAGAAGCCGTAGTCATTGTGGAAGGACTGCAGCAAACTGTTGCCGCAGAGTCGATCGTTCAAGGAGATTTAGTCTCATTGAAGGCGGGCGATGTCGTACCAGCGGATATGCGATTGATCGAAAATCATGGATTGGTCGTAGAAGAGTCGATCTTAACTGGAGAATCTGAGCCAGTCAAGAAAACAGAACACGTCATCACAGAAAACAGTATTATTGGAGATCAAAAGAACATGGTCTTCTCTGGTACACTTGTTCAAAGTGGGTCAGCTATCGGTGTGGTAGTAGCAACTGGCGACGAGACAGAAATCGGTAAGATCAATCAAGCTTTGCAGTCAGTGAAATCACAAGAGACACCGTTGGTAAAGAAAATGCATCAGTTGAACAAGCAGATTTTTCGCGGTATTGTCGCGCTGATTCTCTTCTTAATTTTCTTTACCGCATTCCGGTATGTTCTAGAACTAAACGTGTTGTTT
This sequence comes from Enterococcus sp. AZ091, assembly GCF_051714805.1. NCBI lineage: Bacteria > Bacillati > Bacillota > Bacilli > Lactobacillales > Enterococcaceae > Enterococcus > Enterococcus sp. AZ091. The sequence continues at coordinate 770,300 of NZ_JBIOSO010000002.1, forward strand.
TCCTCAGTGATCGCGTTAATCGTAGCAATGGTTCCGGAAGGATTACCAGCTGTTTTAACCATGATTTTGTCAATGGGTGTCAAAGAAATGGCAGATCAGCAAGCAATCATCAAGACGATGCCGTCGGTGGAAACGCTTGGTGCAATGACAGTCATTTGTTCGGACAAAACAGGAACGTTGACAAAAAATGAAATGACCGTTGTAGATACTGTCACTGTAACCGAAAAAGAGCAAGCGCTCATGTACGATATCATGGCAAATTGTCAAGATCTGAAACAAGATAGTTCTCAGCGGGCAGCAGATTTGCAAGGTAATCCTACTGAGCGGGCGCTGCTGCAGTTTGTGGAGACTCAGGAATTACCCTTGCAACAAGTTGCAGCAAAAATTCCTTTTAGCTCTACTTACAAGTACATGGCAACTTTGCATCCTTTGCAAGAGGATCAATCAATCTTATATGTAAAAGGCGCTCCAGAAGTTTTGCTAAATAAAAGTCAGCTATCAGAAGATCAAGTATCCTATTGGCAGCAAGCGGCTTCTGAGCTAGCACAGAAAGGACAGCGGGTCTTAGGGTTCGCATACAAGACAGTTCCAGCATCCAGTCAAGTTGCTCATGAAGAAGTCACTGATTTAGTCTTCATAGGTCTTGCAGGAATCATTGATCCGCCAAAAGACAGTGCAATCAAAGCAGTGAGAGAGTCCTTACAAGCGGGGATCAGAGTCAAAATGATCACAGGAGACCACAAAGAAACGGCGCAAGCCATCGGCGAGCAAGTCGGGTTGAAACATACGAAGAAAGTTCTTGAAGGATTAGATATCGACCAAATGACCGATGAGGAGTTGGCACAGCAAGTCAATCACGTGGATGTTTTTGCTCGGACAACGCCAGAGCACAAGCTACGAATTGTGACCGCTCTACAAAATAATGGTGAGATCGTAGGCATGACCGGAGACGGTGTCAATGATGCTCCCGCATTGAAAAAAGCAGATATCGGGATCGCTATGGGGATCAAAGGAAGTGAAGTAAGCAAGCAAGCAGCCGATATGGTTTTGGCAGATGATAACTTCCATACAATCGCGAATGCAGTCAAAGAAGGGCGACGGATCTTTGACAATCTGAAAAAAACTATCAACTTCTTTTTGCCAACAGCATTAGCGCAAGGATTGATTGTCATTTTTGCTCTCTTGTTAAATCGTCCATTACCTTTGACTCCAGTTCAGATCCTCTGGGTCAATATGGTAACAACAATTACATTGTCTTATGCACTAGGATTCGAAAAAGCGAGTAAAGATGTGATGGATCGGCCGCCACGTCCAGTCAATGAAGGAATTCTTTCCATGTACAGCATGTTCCGAATCGTCTATGTTTCTCTACTGATCATGATTCCTGCTTACTTTTTGTCCATGCAATTTGAAGGGCAAGCAGTCCAGCAAACGATTCTCCTGCAGAACATCGTATTAGGACAAGCAGTATACATGTTGAATTGTCGAGAGCTTTTAGAGCCAGCATTGAACAAGAGTATGTTCCAAAATCGGGCACTGTTCATTTCTCTAGGAATCTTGGTGATCTTGCAAGGAATGGTTCTGGTGTTGCCAGTTGCGCAGCAACTGATTGGGACAACTACATTGACGCTTGTACAGCATCTTAGTATCGCAGCAAATGGCTTCTTACTCTTTGCGGTGGTTGAAGTTGAAAAGCATCTAATGAAGCGGCGCGCCAATCGGCAAAATACAAAAACAACCAATGAACTAAGCTAAGTCATTGGTTGATCAGATAATATGTTTGGATGAGCTCAGTCAATTGATTGAGCTCATTTTTAGTTAGCAGCATTGAAAGATAGAAGACTGGTAATTTGGGATCATCCAAAGGGACGTTCGAAATAATGAAGTCGTCATTTCGAGTAGTCATCCCTGCGAATTCAGCTGGTTCGACTGGGACTAATTCGATCCTAGAACCCAAATAATCACTTATTTCCTGTTGCAAGAAAACTTTCCATGCTGGTTCTCCTTGAAAGAAGAAGAAAGCTCGGGTCGTTACTGGTCGTGCCTGAAGCACAGCTTGTTGTACGAGGAGTGAAGCCATATTCAAGATATACTTAGGTTCATCGGTTACAATGGCAAATTTTGGATCTAAGATAAATTTCCGTAATCGTTCAAAAATTGCTTGATAGTTGTGTTGACGAATGTGCATCATTTCTTGATACTCTAATTGAAATTGTTCAGACAGTTTTGCGGATTCATTGAATTTTAAGACCAAAAGCAGCAAATTGTCCGCTAACTGGGTTTCAGAAAGTAGGGGAATCGCCAATTCTTGCCCAAGTTCTTGAACAAATCGCTGGACGGATTGTTTGATTTCCTGATAGGCATCTAGTGTGACAGCAATTTTGCTTGTCCACTGATTGTTGTAATTCCAACTTTCCAGAAAACAATAGAAACTAAAGAAACACTCCTCCTGATTCAAATAGACGCCTTCTTTTTGATAAACTTGCTGGAGCGACTGCTGATATTGTAAAAAAAGCGGATCTAAAGGATCAAAAGCGAGTGCATTGACCCGACAATTGGCTTTGATTCGGATTGTATTGATGAAGAACCAGCAAGTGCCAAAAATTTCTTCAGAAAGAACGTCCAACTCTTGACGTTTCAGTGACTGTAAAAAGATAAGATAATGTGATTCATGAATAGCATAATCTTCAAAGAAATAATTATTGTGGGTAAAAGGCAGCAGCAGACGATGGAAGAAAACTCGAATGCTGATCTCACTACCTGACAGTTTGGCTTGCTTGGCGTTCAACTGAATTCGAATACTGTATGGTTTAATGCCACGGTTGATTTTTGTAACATGACGTTTCAATGTTTCAAAAGAGATACCACTGTCATGCAAGAAAGATTGTGTTGAGATTCCTTTTGCAAAGAATAACTGTTTGATCAACATAGCGCCAATTGAAAGCGGCAAGAAGCTTTCCCATAATTGATTGGTTAGTTGGGAATCTTTTTTAAGTAAAGAAAAGCCATTACTTGTCGCTTCGATTTCCCATCCGTCAGGCAATTGCTCTCGAATATACTGAATATCTGTAAAGACAGTCCGCTCTGTAGTTTGAATCGAAGCAGCCAATGCCTTTGCCGTAATCGTTTTGTGATTGGATAACTCTTCGAGAAGCAGGATCTGCCGTAATAAATCTTTTTCTGTAATGATACTTTTCATCATTGTATCCATAGAAAGCTTCCTCTCCGATTCAGAATAAGCTGATTGGTAAAAAGTTTTCTTTTATTTTACCTCGCATTGATTCAGAATGCTATTTCTTTTTCGTATAAGAAAAGGAGGGGAGCAGGATTTTTGCTTGGATCATTCAAGCACAGTAGTATTCCATAAGGTCTTGTGGCATCTTGAATTCTACTGTAGCTCATTTATTAACTATTCTTATTCCGAAAACGACAAGTTTTGGGGTTCCGTTGGGTAATACTGTTCACTATTAAATTCGGTTGTTTGAATATCATTGGGAACGATTTCTAAACAAAAATCATCAGCCCACAAAGTGCCTTTTCCCTGCAACAAAAACCCAAAATTTAAAACTTCAGCTTCCTGTGAGACATCTAAGACAGAAGAATAATAATTCCAATCATTTGTGCCTGTTACTGGACGATTCTGCATATTATCGAACGCTAATTGTTCAAAATTCTTGCCATCAATTCTCAACCAAATTCCTCCCCAACCTTCAATTGATTCTGATTTTAGGTATGCGCTTAATCGCACACGTTGATTAATGTAATTTTTTGCACTCACTTGTTGCATAACAGTTGCAAAATTCTCTGTGTATAAGCTCTCTGTTTGGCTCATTTTTACTGACTGATTTCCACTATGAAAATTCATTTGATCAATTGTCACTTCATATTTGTCAAAATTATTTCCAGAAAGCAACCAGCCATTTATTTTTGTCTCACTCATTTTTTGATTCCCCCTAAAAAAGTTTTTAAATTGGATTCTATATTGTCGAGGAGGGAGTTGATAATAGGACTTAAAAACTCTGGAAAACGCCTCTTGTGAGGAAAAACCGCTGATCAGAGCAATTTCGATAATCTTCAATTCGCTCTTCAAAAGTAGTAGGGAAGCATGGGCCATACGTCTTTTTTGAAGATATTTATATACTCCCATGCCCAGTTGTTTTTTAAATACACGCTGAAAATGAAATTCTGACATGCCGGCTTTTTTTGCAATTTCTTTTGAGGAGAGATCGCCAGTCAAATTATTTTCAATGTAGAGTAATGCCAGTTGAATGTCTTTTGTATAATCCATAAATCACCTCACTGCCTCCTTGTATGTAGAATACATCTTTTATTGGAAGGTTTTTTGATAATTAATGCTTTTTTACGATAGGTATGAAATCTAGTGTAACAACGATAAGTTTTATTGAAAAGTACGAATAGAGTACTTGTTAACGTTCATTTTCCTAGAGATGATTATAACCAATAAAAGAACTGAGTTCGAGACACAATCATTTCTTTTGAAAAAAAAGTGAATAGGAGTAAAATATAAGTGAAAAAATGAACATTAGGAGGAAAAAATATGTGTACATCAATTACTTATTCAACGCGAGATCACTATTTTGGTAGAAACTTTGATTATGAGCTGTCTTATGAAGAAGTAGTCACGATTACTCCTAGGAACTATAAGCTGTCTTTTCGAAAAGTTGGTGAGTTATCACAGCATTATGCGATGATCGGGATTGCTGCTGGTATAGCGGATTATCCGCTGTATTATGATGCTACCAATGAAAAAGGTTTAAGCATGGCTGGGTTAAATTTTGCTGGTTTTGCAGATTACAAAGAACCGGTTGAGAATAAAGACAATGTCACACCATTTGAATTCATTCCCTGGATATTAGGGCAATGCAGCACAGTAGCTGAAGCAAAAGAATTGTTGAATAAAATCAATTTGGTTAATATCAATTTTAGCGAAAATCTTCCGCTATCGCCTTTACACTGGTTATTAGCGGATAAAGAATCTTCAATCGTTGTAGAAAGTATGAAAGACGGACTTCATATCTATGATAATCCTGTTGGTGTCCTAACGAACAATCCTTCTTTTGACTATCATTTGTTCAATTTAAATAACTATCGTTCTTTATCTAGTAAAACGCCAACCAATACCTTCTCAGATGCAATCGAATTGAATGAGTATAGTCGAGGAATGGGCGGAATTGGGTTGCCTGGGGATTTGTCCTCGATGTCTCGATTTGTGAAGGCTGCATTCACGAAACTGAATTCTGTATCTGGTGATTCAGAATCAGAAAGTATCAGCCAATTTTTCCATATTTTAGGGTCTGTCGAACAGCAAAAAGGATTATGTGATGTGGGAGACGGGAAATATGAATATACCATTTATTCTTCTTGCTGCAATGTCGACAAAGGGATTTATTACTATCGGACCTATGAAAATAGTCAAATCGTCGCTGTAGATATGCATAAAGAAGACTTAGACAGTGAAAAACTGATTAGTTATCCGTTAGTTGAACAACAGCAAATACACGTTGCTAATTAATCGGTAAATAACTTTCAGAGAAGAACGGTAGCGTACGTATCGCTTGGATGAAGTGATCGAAAGAGAAGGTGGTTTTTACTGCTAAGAAATACGACAGAAGATAATTGATGACTAGCAGCAATGACCAACACCTTTAGATAATTGATTTATGAATCCATGTGTTACAGTTTTTTCGCGATAACTCGGACATTCGTGAGATGAAAAATAAAAGAACTTGCTAGTTTGATAAGATGCACTTTTTGGTTGAACAAAGAGTGCATCTTTGATTTATATTTGGCACAGATTGGGTACAAAGCAAAACAAAAACCGCTAAGGTCAAGGGTCCTTAGCGGTAAAATAACGTTTTTTGAATATGGGTTCACCTAAGTAATTTCGATCAAGGAAGTTCATGAGTTTTATTCTTCTGGATAATCGAAAGGGATATCAGGATAGGCAAAATTTTCTTTGATTACTTTTTTACTGTTTTCTGAGGTTCCAGATATAATATAATTAAATGATAAACGTTTTTTAAATCCATAATTTTCTACTGCGTAAATAAAACTATAAATTAATTCACAGTCTTCTAAGGTAGGAATGTAATCTTTGGGAACAAGATTTCCATTATAAAATTTTCCCGTTTTGGTAATTTCTTTTTTCCAATTTTCAAAATCTTTTTTTGTTGTGATATCTTTTGAAAAATAGGTTTCATTTTTATTAGAAAGTGGGTAAATATCTTTCACTAATAGGATTTCTTCTTGAGGGATTTCTTTTGTTTGGCCTATAAAGTTATCGATCTTTTGGTAAGATGTGTATTCTTGATATTTAAAATAACCGAAATATAATAGGATCACCACTATTACAAATAAAAAACAGCTTAATAAAATGTACAAAATTTTTTTCATAAGAATCTCTCCTATTAATAAGTTCCAACTTTATATGGTTTGTAAGAAGTAGTGAATATATTAGGCAAGGCACCTGGAGCAATGAACGTAAGTCCTGAAGCATAGCTTTGCATGACCGGAGCAGAACCACTACCATACCAAAAAGCATGGAAAACCAATTTTGAACAGTAGGTTGGATTCGTAGATAGCGTATTAGGACCAATGAAATAATCATAGTGACGGTTCTTTTTATAGCCACCAGATGAATTCCAAAAAATTTTGTCCGCATAAGAAGCGCATTTATTTGCCATAGTTTTATTTGGGAGCCGCCAGATTTGGACCCAATTATCTATATGTCTGATACTCTTAGCTCCTTGTTCACTACCACCATTTATCCACTTTTCTTTACTAAATTGATGGTTATTATCTTTCATGACACCAGTAGGCCATTTGTTAATTACTCCTCCTCCAGACATCTCTAAGATATAGTTATCACTAGTGGCGATTGCTGCATGCCCCATACCACCACTGACAACAATAATATCTCCTTTACGAAGATCACGTTTGAAACGGTCTGCGTTTTGCTTTTGGGTTGCACGTTTTTGCCGTTGATTATTGCGAGGAGAATGTCCTTCTCCATCCGGGAAGGCACTGTAATTTAATATTTCTCCAAACCAGTTATCATAGGTTAATCCAGCGCCAACAACTTCTTTCATTTCTTCATAAGTTGTTTTATTTACTTGATAATTCTCTTGAAAAGCTTCATAAGGAGTATAATTCTCGATTAACTTTTCCTTCAGCGATTCCTTTTTCATATAATTCTTTAATTTTCGTTGCTTCTTGATCTGTTAGTTCTGGAGAATTTGTTTGATCAGAATCATATTTTACTTTGTTTTCGTCTTCCATATCCCAAAGAGATGTTCGAGATTCTTGCTCTGATGAAGTGGCTGTAGTAGGTGCTGTTTCTTCTTCAAGTGAGTTTGTTAGTATTGGATCAGAAATATCAGTTGATGAAACGGTTATGAAGGTGTTGCTTGTATCGGTGGTAGTAGTTGAACGCGTTGAGTGTTCTTCTGAATAAGCGTTTCCAATGCAGCTTAGACCAATGAATAACAAAGAGAGAATGGAGAGGACGATAAATAATCTTTTCATTTAATTCACGCCTTTCTGTAGTGTTATTAATTGTATATATATTATATCTAAGTGGAGATTAACATTAATAATGTAAAAAAACAACTTACGCCTTTGTCACATGATTATTGAACAACCGAAAAAGGTTTTTCCACTAAGAACCTTTTTACTTAGAATCGAGGAGAAGATTTTTTCTTTAATGATGGTTAGTTTCAATAATGATGGTTAGTTTCATTTTTTTAAACCTACAAGCATAGTAGGATAGTGAATAAAAGACAGGCTACATGAGATGAGCGCTTCTCCTATAGATATTCTTTGCGTCACCTTAGCTCAGAAAAATTTATGATTTCACGTGACAAAAAAGTTCAAATTCTTGTCGCCCGATAAATACAAGATTTGACAAGCTTAATTTCGATAGATTTGTGTAATCTGTGTGCTTATAAAACTAGTATGACGTAAAAAGGTCCCGGGATGTCCATAAACGGTAAACAAAAACCGCTAGGAATTCATATTCCTAACGGTTTGTATATAGAACGTATGATAATATAACGTCACAGGAGGGATTCGAACCCCCGACCGTCCGCTTAGAAGGCGGATGCTCTATCCAGCTGAGCTACTATGACAAGTCAGCAACAAATAACATTATAGAAAAAGGAGCGCCTAATGTCAATCGCTTTTCGCTATTTTTGCCAACTTTCTTTAAAATGACTCGTTACTCGCTGGTTGTAGCCACGTCCACATGATCTGCTTCTTTCGTAATAAGAATAACGCCATCTCCTAAGGGAATTAAGCTAGAAGTCAGTTGGGGATGATCCATCACTGTATTGAGGAAAAGGTTTAGTTTACGGTGGATGGCCCGTTGTCCTCGTGGAATGTCTTCTATAGGATCTAAAATCGTTCCTGCCTGAAAGACGTCATCGACCATTAACACGCCGCCTTTACGTAAAAGTCGTAAGCATTCCGGTAAAAATTCGATGTATTTAGACTTTGCACTATCCATGAAAATAAAATCGTAAGGGCCATCAAGTGTCGGCAAAACGTCTGCTGCCTGTCCCTCTAAAAGAGTGACTTTATCCTCAAGGCCCAATTGTTTGTAAGTTTCTCTGGCTTTTTTGATCATGACATCATAGCGATCGATGGTAGTTACGTGACCATCACCTACATACTGTGCCATCAAACTTGAAGAAAAGCCGATTGCTGTACCGATTTCTAATATTTGCTTGGGCTTCATTTGTCCTAATAAAAATTGCAGGAACACCACTGTCTCATGCGGAATAATAGGAACTTCTTTTTCATGAGCTGCCTGTTCGATTTGACCTAATTTCCCAGTTAATTGCTTTTGTTTTTCCCGCATAAACGCCACTAGTTCTTTTTTTACTACTGGACGATGCATCATTTCGTTACGCATCCTGATCCTCCTAAATAATTTCTGTTACTTATTATACGGATAACTCTCTTTGAGTTCAATCCTTTCTACTTGGGAAAAGAACAGATCTTTTGCTCAGTAAGACAAAAAAACCAGTCGAATGACTGGTAGGGGAGAAAGGTTGAAAAATAATTTTTGGTATACAATGATACTAACAGAGCAATGTTTAAATTATGTTAAGAGTCTGTGAAGATATAACCAGTATTTGCTGAAAAAAATCTGTTTTAAAGGGACGTATTTCAAAAGAAGTATTTCCAATGGATCCTAAGAAAGAAAAAAATGATTTCTTTTTCTGATAAGAACTCTTATCTAAATATTCAGAAAATTCAATTAAAAGCATTGACAGATGCAGTGTCTTTCGGTATCTTCTTATATAAGGTAACGAGAAGCAGAAAGTGACAGGTGAATAAAATGAATAGAAATAGGCCGATGAACACTAGCAACTTATTATTACCGTGAGGACTCTTTTTTGTATTTCATGATCTGATGACGTGAAACAGAAGAGTCCTATTCGCATTGCATAAAGGGAAGACCTTTATGGAGTGCTTTTTTTATACCCTAAAAGAATAAATGAGCCAGAGGAGGAATTAGTTTGAGACAGATCCAGTTTTTTGACACCACCCTTCGAGATGGAGAACAGACTCCAGGAGTGAATTTCAATATGAAAGAAAAGGTACAGCTTGCTTTACAGCTGGAAAAATGGGGAATTGATACAATTGAGGCAGGTTTTCCAATTGCTTCGGAAGGAGACTTTGCAGCGGTTCAAGCAATCGCAACTGCTGTATCCACGATGACAGTGGCAGGTCTGGCACGCTGTCAAATTAAAGATATTGATCGCGCTTATGAGGCATTAAAGCAAGCAGTAAGTCCCCAGATCCATGTGTTTTTGGCAACCAGTGAAGTCCATCGCCGTTATAAATTAGCCATGACTAAAGAAGAAGTAATCCGAGCAATCAAAGAACATGTTACCTATGCTAGAACCTTATTTGACAAGGTTCAATTTTCTCCAGAAGATGCGACCCGCACAGAAAAAGATTTTCTGTTAGAAGCGGTCCAAACAGCGATCGATGCCGGGGCGACCATCATCAATATTCCAGATACCGTTGGCTATAGTAATCCCACTGCCTATGGCGAATTATTTGCCTATTTGATTGCCAATACCAAAAGCAAGGAACCGATTATGTTTTCCTCCCACTGTCACGATGATCTGGGAATGGCAACGGCGAATGCTCTGGCAGCTATTGAGAACGGAGCCACTCGTGTGGAAGGAACGATCAATGGCATTGGTGAACGGGCCGGAAACACGGCGTTGGAAGAGGTGGCATTAGCATTGCATGTGCGTCAAGATTTCTATGACTGCACAACGAATATCCAGTTAGGCGAAACCAAACGAACCAGTGACCTAGTCGCTCGACTATCAGGGATCGCTGTTCCTAAGAATAAAGCGATCGTTGGAGGAAACGCCTATGCACATGAATCGGGCATCCATCAAGATGGCGTCTTGAAGAATCCTGAGACATACGAGATCATTACGCCGCAATTAGTCGGTGTTCAAACAAATTCGCTACCGCTGGGAAAATTATCTGGTCGGCATGCGTTTATAGAAAAGATGAATCAATTAGGCTATCAGTTTGACTCTGAGGAAACAAATGCATTGTTCAAACGATTCAAAGAACTGGCAGACAAAAAGAAACAAGTAACGGAGCAGGATTTGCTGGCGTTAGCAGCGGATCAAGGTCGCACGCAAACAGAGGGCGTTGAATTAGAGGCTGTTCAGCTACAATATGTCTCCAATGGTCATCAAGGTGCCGTGGTATCGATCACAAAAGATCATCAATCTTATGTTGCCTCAGCAATTGGCGCTGGGAGCATTCAAGCAATCTATAATTCGATCGACCAGATTTTTGATCAGCAACCGCGACTGCTAAATTATGAAATCACGGCTCTTACGAGTGGAGAAGATGCGCAAGCAGAAGTTCATGTAGCTATCGAATGCGCAGAGACAAACCGACAAATCAGTGGGATCGGTGTTGATTTTGATGTGTTGCAAGCTTCTGCAAAAGCCTATGTACAAGCCAGCGCTGCTTTGAAGAATCGAGGCGAGAATAAATGAAAAAAATCGTCGTTCTTGCTGGTGATGGCATCGGACCGGAGATCATGACCAGTGCATTGCAAATTGTAAAGGCGTGTTTGCCAAGCAACCCGTATTTCGCTTTTGAGTCTTATGCATTTGGCGGACAAGCCATTGAGCAGTATGGCACACCACTGCCAAAAAAAACATTGCAAGCTTGTCAGCAAGCGGATGCCATTTTGCTCGGAGCCATTGGGGATCCCAAGTGGGAAAATGCAGCTTATACACCGGAAAAAGGTTTATTGGACTTGCGGCGTGCGCTTGATCTTTATGCCAACATTCGCCCCATCAAAGTAACGGATGCTTTTTTACCCTTTTCTCCTTTGAAAGAGCAGATCGTTAAAGGAACCGATCTGGTACTGGTAAGAGAATTGACGAGCGGCATTTATTTTGGAGAAAAAAAGCTATCGGCAACAGAGGCTTCGGATCTGAATTATTACCATAGGGAAGAGATTCGCCGTATCTTACGAAAGGCGTTTCAGATCGCACGAACTAGACAACGGCGAGTAGTGTCCGTGGACAAGGCCAATGTTTTGGCAACAAGCAAATTATGGCGAAAGGTGGCGAATGAAGTAGCGCAAGAATTTCCCGATTGTCAGTTAACACATCAATATGTTGATTCTGCCGCTATGAAGATCTTGCAACAGCCAACTGCATTCGATGTGATTGTGACTGAAAATCTTTTTGGCGATATTCTCAGCGATGAGGCGTCAGTCCTACCAGGATCATTAGGTGTTTTGGCTAGTGCAAGTCATAGTCTTTCTGGGGTTTCACTGTATGAACCGATTCACGGTTCAGCACCGGATATTGCCGGCAAAGATATTGCTAATCCCATTTCAATGATTCTGTCTGTGGGGATGATGCTAACTTCTTTTGGGATGAAATCAATTGCTGATCAGATGGAGCAGGCATGCTATCAAGTGATGGAAGATGGGGTCGTGACTTGTGATCTTGGAGGAAATACTACTACAACAGAATTTACGGATGCGGTAATCAAAAAATTAGGGGGCTACTGAATGGGGAAAACATTATTTGACAAACTCTGGGAACGTCATGTAGTGCTGGAAGAAGGTGAGGCACAGCTGTTATATATCGATCTGCATCTGATCCATGAAGTGACTTCTCCTCAAGCTTTTGAAGGACTGAGGCAAGCTGGCCGGCGTGTTCGGTGCCCTGAAAAGACCTTTGCAACGATGGACCACAATGTCCCGACTAAAGATATTTTTACGATCACGGATTTGGTTGCAAAGAAACAGATTGATACACTGCGCAACAACTGCCAAGCATTTGGGATACAGTTATGTGACAATGGCTCAGCCCGACAAGGAATCGTACACATGGTTGGCCCGGAAACCGGTCTGACACAACCGGGGAAGACGATCGTTTGTGGAGACTCACATACAGCCACACATGGCGCGTTTGGAGCTATCGCTTTTGGTATTGGCACAAGTGAGGTGGAGCATGTTTTTGCAACTCAAACGATTTGGCAAACGAAACCAAAACGTATGGGGATTGAGATCAAGGGAACTTTGCAACCGGGCGTCTACGCTAAAGATATCATTCTTGCCCTGATCGCCACTCACGGTACGGATTTTGGAGTAGGTCATGCCATTGAATTTTATGGAGAAACAATCCGGAATCTGTCAATGGAGGAGCGCATGACGATTTGTAATATGTCGATTGAAGGTGGGGCGAAGATAGGGCTGATTGCCCCTGATGAAACAACCTTTGCTTATGTCGCGGGTCGGGAATATGCACCCAAAGAGCTCGCTGACGCAATTGCAGACTGGCAAACGCTAAAAACCGACGAAGATGCTGTTTTTGATACCCAATTGACACTTGATGCCTCTCAGCTGGAACCTTATATTACGTGGGGAACCAATCCTGAGATGGGAGTGCCTATCAGTGGAGTCTTTCCTGAAATTCGTGACCATAATGATGAACAAGCTTATCAATATATGGCATTGCACCCTGGACAGCGAGCCGAAGATATTCCAATTGAATATATTTTTATCGGTTCCTGCACAAATGGTCGACTCTCTGACTTGCAAGAAGCCGCAACTATTTTGGAAGGAAAAAAAATCAAAGATGGGGTCACAGGCATCGTGGTTCCAGGATCACGTCCAGTTAGAAAAGCGGCAGAAAAACTGGGGTTAGATCAGATCTTTAAAGATGCAGGTTTCGAATGGCGAGAGCCTGGTTGTTCCATGTGCCTAGGCATGAATCCAGATAAAGTACCAGCGGGCGTCCATTGTGCTTCTACATCAAATCGGAACTTCGTTGGACGTCAAGGTAAGAATGCCCGTACCCATTTATGCAGTCCAGCAATGGCTGCGGCTGCCGCTGTTTATGGACGCTTTGTAGATGTTCGAGAAATCGTCGGGAGGAAAAATTAATGGAATCCTTCACTTACTATCAAGGGAAAACGATCCCATTAATGAATGATAATATTGATACGGATCAAATTTTACCGAAAAATTATTTAAAACGGGTTGAAAAGACAGGATTTGGTCAATACCTTTTTGATGACTGGCGCTATTTACCAAATCGCCGTTCAAATCCTGAATTTATTTTGAACTTTCCAGAATACAAAGAAGCATCTATCCTCATTTCTGGAGATAATTTTGGTTCTGGTTCTTCGCGTGAACATGCGGCTTGGGCGCTGATGGACTACGGCTTTCGTGCAGTGATTGCCGGCAGTTTTAGCGATATTTTTTATATGAATGCAACGAAAAACGGCTTGCTGCCTATCGTTTTATCGCTTTCTGCTCGTCAAGTATTGGCAGCATTGGCTCCTGATGAGAGGATCGCTATTGATCTTCCCAAACAGCACGTAACTGTCAAACAAACGGTCTATCCTTTTGAGATCGATGCAACATGGAAGCATAAACTGGTCAATGGATTAGATGAGATTGGCATCACGTTGCAAGAAGAAGAAAAAATCACTGCTTATGAAAAAACAATCCCTCATTATCGCCGCAACTAAAAGACAGAATTGCGAGATGCTAGTGCAAGCCATGCTCTCTGATGTGATTCAAGCCAGACCAATCTTGATGGATCCGCTCAGCCAATGTTCGATTATAAAAAATGGCAGCGGGATGATACATTGGAACAATCAGGTATTGTTTGTCAGACCACGTATAACCATTTTTTTCAGCATTCAACTGTTGGATCGCACTTCTGATTGGCTGCCCATGAACATTTGTAATGGAATAGCGATTGCCTAATAATCTTTGTAACCCGATGTTTCCAACCGTAGCAATCAAAGGCGGATCCACCTTTTGGATTTCGTAATCCAATAAAGGCGCATGCAACAAGACTTCTTTTTTTGTTGGCGTTCGATTGGGGTGCACTACTTCATGTGCGCCACTTCGTTTGTTGATTCGTTCTTTGATCGAATAGGGACGGCTCCGTACTGCACTCGTGATATATACCTCTTCACGTGTCAGTCCGACTAACGCCAAAGAGGCCATCAGTTCTTTGCCTGCTTGGCCACTGAAAGGAATAAAATTCTCGATTTCGGTCCGTCCAGGTGCTTCACCAACGATCATTAATTTGGGATGAAGCGGTCCTTGACCAGGAACAAAACCTTCAAGCTGATAGGCTTTTGATTGTTCAATGATTGGCTCAGCTAGTTTTTTTGGGTAGTTCATTTTAACACCTCATTTGTTTCTTTCTTCTATAGTAAAACAACTTACTTAAAAAAAATAGTAAAGCGGCATGACGAAAATAAATCATTATTTTTCATTGACTTTACGGAAACATTTTGATAAAGTTAATCTGTTGTAATTGTGGACTCCACAGCTACAACCGCACAGAACAAGTTATTAAGTACGAAAGTCACTTGGGATGGCGAGTCTAAGTATAATAGAAGGAGGTGCTTTAGAGCATGTACGCAATTATCAAAACTGGTGGTAAACAAGTAAAAGTTGAAGTGGGTCAAGCAATCTATGTTGAAAAATTAGATGTAGAAGCTGGACAAAAAGTTACTTTTGATGAAGTGATCTTAGTAGGTGGCGAATCAACAAAAGTAGGTGCCCCAATCGTTGCTGGTGCAACTGTTGAAGGAACTGTAGAAAAACACGGCAAACAAAAGAAAGTCGTAACTTTCAAATACAAACCTAAAAAACATTCACACCGCAAACAAGGTCACCGTCAACCTTACACAAAAGTTGTTATTGACGCAATCAATGCATAATTCTTACGAAAAGTAGGGTAACGAATATGATCAAAGGGACATTCAAGCGTAATGACTCTGGTCGGATTGTTTCTTTTGAACTTACCGGTCACGCGCAAGCAGGAGAATATGGCAAAGACATCGTCTGCGCAGCTGCTTCAGCATTAGCGATCAGTGCGGTAAATGGGATCGATGCTTTGGCTGGTGTAACACCAATCGTTGAAGCGAACAATGAAGAAGGTGGCTACCTTCTTGTTAAACTTGTTCCTCGTTTGACCCAAGAGCAGTCGAATATCTCTCAGATTCTTTTAGAGAATCTATTGATTGGTCTGCAATCTGTTCAAGAAGAATACAGCGATTATATCCAAATCAAAACAATCAAAGAAAACTAGGAGGTGCATCTCATGTTGATGAAAATGAATTTGCAATTCTTCGCTCACAAAAAAGGTGGCGGTTCTACTTCTAACGGACGCGACTCTCAATCAAAACGTTTAGGTGCTAAACGTGCTGATGGTCAAACTGTTTCAGGTGGATCAATCCTTTATCGCCAACGCGGTACTAAAATTTACCCAGGAGTAAACGTAGGTATCGGTGGAGATGATACATTATTTGCAAAAGTTGACGGTGTTGTTCGTTTCGAACGTAAAGGCCGCGATAAAAAGCAAGTTTCTGTATACCCAGTAGCGCAAGAAGCTTAATAATACAGTTAGATGATTTACTATATCCTTAGTAAGTCATCTTTTTTTATTCGGTTTGTTTGAAAGCGATTTAATTAGAGGAGGTCTGAAATGATCCGGTTAAAACCAATCACAAAAGAGAATTATCGTGGCTGTATTGAACTAAAAACAACCAAAGAACAAGAAAAATTTGTTGCGCCTAATTGGTATTCTTTGCTGGAAGCTGTATATGAAGAAGCTCGGCAGGCTTTTGCGATTTATCATCAAGAAGAAATGATCGGTTTCTTATTGTTTAGTTATTACGAAGCGGATGAAGATTATGCAAAAGAATCATGGTGGATCGAGCGTTTTATGATTGATCATCGCTTTCAGCAAAAAGGATATGGATCACAGGCAATGGAAGCAGCGATTGAATGGTTCCGGCAGGCGATCCAAGCAAAAGAACTACGAATTTCTTCCGTTAAAGAAAATACGATCGCTAAACAAATGTACGAAGGTTTTGGATTTGTTGCAACTGGAGAGTTTGTAAATGATGAGACCGTGTTGTTGAAAGAATGGAGATAATCTGGTTGAAAATAAACTCATGGTGGTGTTGGATGTGAGGAGCCGACAGCCATGAGTTTTTTTGCACTTGGAAGACTGCTGTTGTAAGTCCGGGGAAGAAAAGGCGATCATCTTTTCGATCTGTCTCTTCAAACTTTTGTTTTGGTAATCTTGGTCAAACTAGTTACCGGTAGATGTGAAGAGAGAATTGTAGCCTCAAAAGTAGAGAATTTCCTGATTGATGACATGTCCAATAGATCACAACTATCTTCGAGAGGATTAACAGAAACTTTACGTGTTGTAAATACAAACAATAAATTGCTTTGGTACTCTTTTTAAAGTAGAGCAAAGCAATTGACAGACTGTGAAATACTCTTTGATTGAGAAAAGGCACACAAGTTAATGTTCGTGATTAGATTGATTTTACTAAAAAAATATCTATTTATAGCGAAAAATAGTTGTAATTAAATGTACATTTTTCTATAATCAAAAAGGTAAAGTTCGTTAATTGGTTGTTCTGATTTTTAACACAAAGGAGAAGAAGAATGAAGCTTTGGAAAAAGGTAGGAATCGTTGGATTAGGGTTAGCAACTGGATTGGCATTAGCAGCTTGCGGAGCGGGAGAATCTAGTTCGAGTGCAGAGGAACAATATGTTCCAGAAAAGTTGACAGTTCAATTTGTGCCCTCGCAAGCAGCAGAAACGTTAGAGGCTAAAGCGAAACCGCTTGAAAAGCTGCTAAGTGATAAATTAGGAATTCCAGTTACCGTAAGTGTTTCAACAGATTACAATACGATCGTCGAAGCAATGGCTTCTAAGCAAGTGGATGTGGGCTTTTTGCCTCCAAATGCTTATGTTTTGGCTCATGAACAAAGCAATGTAAAAGTATTACTGCAGGCACAGCGATATGGAATCAAGCAGCCTGGTGGTGAAGCGACAGATGAATTGGTGGATAGCTATCGATCAATGGTTGTGGTCAAGAGCGGCAGCGATATCAAGGAATTAGCTGATTTGAAAGGGAAAACGATCGCTACACAAGATGTAACCTCTTCGGCTGGGTATGTTTGGCCAGTTGCGGAACTTCAAAAAGAAGGGATAGACATCAATAAGGATGTAACGACAGTTCAAGTCAAAGGTCATGACCAAGCAGTTTTGGCTGTCTTAAACGGAGATGTAGATGCGGCTTTCGTTTTTGAAGATGCGCGAAATACAGTGAAGAAAGATTATCCTAAAATCATGAATGACGTGGAACCTATGTATTTCACAGAACCAATCCCGAATGACACCATTAGTGTTCGCAGTGATATGAGTGAGGAATGGGACAAAAAAATCCAAGATGCCTTTATCGAAATTGGTAAAGATGAAGAAGGTCATCAAATCATTTCAGATATCTACTCTCATGAAGGCTATGTAGTCTCCCAAGACAGTAATTTTGATATCGTTCGTGAATATGCAGAACAAGTAGGACAATAAGCGGCAGAGAAAGGGTATCGTATCAGCAGATACCCTTTTCAATTTTATAAAAGTAGTTTAATGAGAGAAAGTAGGAGAACCATGGCGTTAGCAAATAAAAAGATCATTTCGTTTAGAAATGTGACAAAAGAATATCCAAACGGTGTGCTGGGGTTAAAAGATTTGAATATTGACATCGATCAAGGGGAGTTTGTGATCGTTGTTGGGTTGTCTGGTGCGGGGAAATCAACCATGCTGCGTTCCATCAACCGCTTGCACGAAATCACCAGTGGCGAAATTTTGATCGATAATCGCTCCATTACAAAGGCAAAGGGCAAAGAATTACGTTTGATTCGCCGAGACATTGGCATGATTTTCCAAAGCTTCAATTTGGTAAAACGTTCGAGTGTCTTAAGGAATGTTCTCACTGGAAGAGTCGCTTATCACCCCACTCTTCAGATGCTTTTGGGATTGTTTCCGCAAGCGGATAAGGAACTAGCTTATCAATCGCTACAAAGAGTGAATCTAGCCGAAAAAGTTTATTCAAGAGCCGATCAATTGTCTGGTGGGCAGCAACAACGGGTCTCGATTGCACGGGCATTGACTCAGGAACCAAAAATCATTTTAGCGGATGAGCCGGTAGCTTCTCTGGATCCTATGACAACGGAGAAGGTCATGAGTGATTTAAAGCGGATCAATCAAGAGTTAGGTATTACGATCGTTGTCAATTTGCATTCCGTGCAATTAGCGCGAGAGTATGGTACACGGATCATTGGGTTACGTGATGGTTGCCTTGTTTTTGATGGACCAGTTAGCGAAGCCACTGACCGAAAATTAAAAGAAATCTACGGCAGTGAGATTATCGAAGAGCAAGGAGGCACAGAAAAATGACCACTCAATTGTTGCCTAAACGAAGCGGACTATGGAAGAATATTCTTTGGTTGGTGCTTTTTTTGCTCGTTTTGATTTTGAGTGGATCGATTACGGGAGTCGATCTTCGCCGTTTTTTTGAAAATGCGGATCAAATGAACGTGATACTGATAAAAATGCTGCGACCAGATTGGTCGTATAGTACGATCATTGTGGAGCCTCTTCTTCAAACCATTCAAATGGCAATTGTCGGAACAACGTTTGGGGCGCTCATTGCTTTGCCTTTTTCTTTGCTGGCAGCCAGAAATATCCTAACAATTCCTTGGTTATCGGGGATTTTTCGCTTTCTTTTGAATATCGTACGAACGATTCCTGATTTGATGTTGGCGGCGCTGTTCGTAGCAGTTGTCGGTATTGGTCCGGTAGCTGGTGTGATTTCAATTTCCATCTTTTCTTTTGGGATGATTACGAAATTATTTTATGAGTCGATCGAAACAATTGAAGCGGGACCGATCGAGGCTGTCACCGCTTCAGGGGGATCAAAACTGGCGATTATCCGTTACGCGGTACTTCCGCAGGTAACGAGTCATTTTTTAAGTTATCTTTTGTATGCCTTTGAAATCAATGTTCGCGCCTCAACGATCTTAGGGTATATCGGCGCGGGAGGAATCGGTGTCTTTTTGCAACGATCATTGAGTCAATTTCGCTACGACCAAACGGCAATTATCGTTTTGGCGATTTTTATCGTTGTTCTTCTTATAGATACCATCAGTAATAGAGTAAGGGAGCGATTGCTATGATGTTGCCAACGGAACCCCAGAAAAAAAGAAAATGGCTTTTCGTGCTCGTTCTGGTTGCTATTTATATTTGGGCATTTGCAGGAATCCCCTTAGCTACTATCAAAGAAAACGTTGGTCAAATCTTAGGGGCAATTTTCTACGGATTGATCCATCCGGATTGGAGTTATGTCTATACCGGGGATGGCGAAGATTTGTTCAGTTTAATGATTGAAACGGTAGCCATCGCTTTTGTTGGTACATTTATTTCTTCTTTATTAAGTATTCCTTTTGCGTTTTGGGCAGCTCGAAGCAAAAATACACCTAGATTCTTGTCGGGCACAGGAAAAGTCGTCTTAACAGCGATTCGCACGTTTCCTGAGATTGTTCTAGCCATCATGTTTATTAAAACTGTTGGTCCAGGATCTTTTGCGGGCGTTTTAGCCGTCAGTGTCCATTCCATAGGTATGTTGGCCAAGTTATATAGTGAAGCGATCGAAAATATGGATCAGGGACCTTCTGAATCTGTTGTGAGTGCTGGCGGAAATCGCTGGGCGGTTTTAGGATTTGCGACTTTACCGCAGTTGATTCCAGAATTTTTGTCGTTTACTTTATATCGTTTTGAATTAGCTGTTCGCTCTGCATCGATTCTGGGAATAGTGGGAGCAGGAGGGATTGGTACACCGATGATTTTTGCTATCAATGCACGATCTTGGAGTCGTGTGGGCATCATTTTGCTTGGTATTATTTTGACAGTTACCTGTATTGATTTTATTTCGGGGCGTTTACGCAAACGATTGGTCTAAGAATAAGAAATACGGCAATTACACACAGCCCTATTCGATTCAATTGGAGATTCGGTCAGAGTTATTCGCGGTGGTTTGCAAAAAAGACAAATCTGGTGGCTCTTTGTTATACTAAAATGTGAAACGAAGTAGCATTAAGGAGGCATAGGAGATGAAAGCACTATTGATCGTCAATCCTAGTTCAGGAGGCGAAAAAGCTGCAGAATACGAGGAATTAGCAACAAAAAAATTGCAGGAACTATTTGATGAAGTGGCTGTTGCACACACAGAAAAAGCGGGTGATGCCGAGCGGTTCGCATCTGAAGCTGTCGGCTCCGTGGATAGCGTGTTTGCAATGGGAGGTGATGGTACAGTTAATGAGGCGATCAGCGGAATTGCTAGTCATGAGGAGCGTCCGCGTTTTGGCTTTTTCCCTCTAGGTACAGTCAATGATTTGGCTCGTGCATTGGCCATTCCTCTTGATCCTGAAGAAGCAATCGAATCATTTTCGTTGAATCATTCTCGCAAAATCGATATTGGGAAAATCAATGACGATTATTTCATGAATGTAGTGGCGATCGGCATCATTCCAGCAGCTATCAACAATGTTGAAGTTGAAGAAAAAACGAAACTTGGAAAAATGGCTTATTTCCTTTCCGGGTTGCGGGAAGTACGCAAAAATGAAAGCCATCAATTTGAAATTATCACTAGTGGTCAGGAAGCAACAGAAACCAAGATTGAAAGCAGCACACTGATCGTAGGATCGTCGAATACGATCGGTGGTTTTGAATCGCTGTTACCAGAAGCGAGTACGAATGATGGGAAATTGCATCTTATCTACATTAAAGACAGCAATCTTTGGGAAACCATCAAGAGTATTCCCGAACTGCTAAAAGGAGTGACGGAATCCAACGAATCCCTTGGATATCTAACGTTTGAGAAAGCGCAGATCAAACTACTGGATGATACAACGATCGAAACCAATGTCGATGGAGACCCTGGTCCAAGTCTGCCGGTTGAGATCCAAGTATTACCACAACATATTACTGTGTTTTGCGGGCAAGAAAAAAATCAAGCATAAGCTAGTGGGTAAAGATGATCCTTGTTTTTAGACAAGGATTGTCTTTTTTTTATTAGAAAGGTATACTGATAAAAATTTGAAGAAAGAAGGGAATATATGAACATTCGAAAGGCTGCTGTTGCAGATACCAAATCATTGTTAAAAATTTATGCGCCTTATGTAGATCATACGGCTATTACTTTTGAAACAGAGATACCAACTGAGGAAGAGTTTGCGCACCGGATCACTCAAACGCTTCAGCATTATCCATACTTGATTGCTGAAGAAAATGGTGTCATTCTTGGCTATGCTTATGCCACCGCTTACAAAACACGAGCTGCCTATGACTGGACGGCGGAAGTGACGGTTTACATCGATCGAGAAGTAAAAGCAAAAGGGATAGGAACGATGCTTTATCATCATTTGGAGTCAGAGTTGAAAAAACAAAATATCGTAAATTTGACCGCTTGTATCACGGCTGGGAATGAAAGCAGTGTGAGGTTCCATCAAAAATTTGGTTACAAAGAAGTTGCATATTTCCCACAAATTGGCTATAAGTTTGAGCAGTGGCACGATGTTTTATGGATGCAAAAAGAGTTGCAGCAGTTTGATGGTGACGTGCCAAAATTTATTCCCTACCCATTGACACAATAATCATAGCATTAGATTGTCTTTTTTTTGCTAAATGCTTTATTCTTAAGTTAATCAAAAGGTGCTATGAAAAAATGGTTAGTGCTGTATGCTGCAAGATTTTTCAAGGGGCGTGTTTAAGGGTGGCTAGGTTATTGGCTGGTTTGAGTAGGGAAAGTATTCAGAAAAGATTTGCAATTTTTATTCAAACCCATTAAAGTATTCAAGGATAAAACTTTCAAGGAGGCGGAGCTGTTGGGGAAACGGATTGAGCGTATTTATCAATTTTTATTGGAAAATACAGAAAATGGCTTGAATGAAAAGGGAACGACGACATCAGAGGTCGCTGATCAATTGATGATCCAACGAAGCAATGCCAGCAAAGATTTGAATCAACTTGTCAAAGAAGGCCGCGTTCAAAAGAGTGATACCCGGCCAGTGAGGTATTGGGTAGCTCAAGATGCACGGTCTGGGCCTGAGAAATATGTTCCAAGTTATAAAGAGAACCGCCCCCAAAGAGAGAAAGCTACGCCGCAGCGAGTGGATGTCAAATTGGGAAACCGTGATATTTTTTCAACGATCATTGGTGTGAACGGCAGCATGAAAAATGCTGTCGAACAAGCCAAAGCGGCAATTCTGTATCCTCCTAAGGGGCTGAATTGTTTGATCACTGGACCAACAGGTTCAGGGAAGACGTATTTTGCTCACGCCATGTTTCAGTTTGCGAAAAGCAATCAGGTGATCGAAGAGGAAAAAGAGTTGATCGTTTTCAACTGTGCCGATTATGCCAATAATCCAGAGTTGCTTATGAGCCATTTGTTCGGTTATGTTCGCGGTGCTTTTACCGGAGCGGATCAGGAGAAAACTGGAATCATTGATCAGGCGGATGAAAGTATGCTATTTCTAGATGAAATACATCGATTGCCGCCTGAAGGACAAGAAATGATTTTTTACTTTATGGATCATGGAACCTTTAGTCGATTAGGTGAGACTGGTAAAAATCATCAAGCCAATGTTCGCATCGTCGGAGCAACTACTGAGGATCCCAATTCGACATTGTTGGACACTTTTACTCGGAGAATTCCGATCAATATCCAACTGCCGTTTTTTGAAAAACGACCTGCCTCAGAAAAAGTGGATCTTGTTCGGGTACTTGTAGGACAAGAAGCAACACGAATCCAACGCACGATCACATTGACTGAAGATGTCGTTAAAGCGTTGATTGGCAGTGTCAGCTTCGGAAATATTGGTCAATTGAAGTCCAACGTTCAGTTGGTCTGTGCACGAGGGTTCTTGAATCATATGCAACAAGATGAAATCGAGATTGATTTGGACGAACTTCCCGAAGGAATCCGCTCAGGATTAATGGTCTTGGGGAATCGCCGAGATGAGTTAGCAGAGCTGTCCAAAATTCTTGAGCCGACTGTGCGTGTTCAACCAAACCAAAATCTTAATAATATTCAATCCGATTCTTATGAATTACCGTATAATCTTTACGATATTATCGGCGATAAAGCTGCTTTATTAAAAGCGGATGGGCTGGATCAAGAAGCCATCAATCATTTCATATCTACAGATATCAATGTTCATTTGAAATCATTTTACAAAGATCACGGCTTTTCTTTCAATTCAGAAAACAAATTGAGCGAGTTTGTGGATCAAAAAGTGATCACAGTGACAAATCGTATTTATGATCTGGTACGCACAAGGCTGAACTATGAATTTCAGCAAAATTTTGTGTATGCGATGAGCTTACACATTAGTTCTTTTTTGAAAAAAATTCATCTGGGAGAAGAACGGCATACCAATGACAATATTCGTCAAATGGTCGCCGACTATCCGAAAGAGTTTGAAGTTGCTAAAGAAATTCGTACATTTATTGGTGATAGTTTCAAAGTATCGATTCCTGAAAGTGAAACCTATTATTTGGCTGTTTTACTCGTATCTTTGCGGACTGCCCATTCCTCTGGAAAAATTGGTGTAGTTGTAGCAGCCCATGGGAACAGCACGGCAAGCAGTATGGTTCAAGTGGTTCAACAACTTTTAGAAGTGGATCAAGTGGCAGCAGTAGACATGCCTTTGGACATGCCGCCTACCGTTGCATTGAAAAAGATCGAAGAAAGTGTTCAAGCAGTTAATGATGGTAGCGGCGTGATTTTATTAGTAGACATGGGATCTTTAGCTACCTTCAACAATGAGATTCAGAGGGAAACAGGTGTGATTGTACGGACTGTCGATATGGTGACGACATCAATCGTTTTGGAAACAGTCCGAAAAGCCTCAGTTATCGGCACGGACATCGATAGTTTGTACGAATCGCTTAGAAAATTTCGCGGCTATGGTTCCGTTGAACAGCCAGAGGGACACTTAAGCAATCATCATCGCAAAGCCATCTTAGCCATCTGTGCCTCGGGTAAAGGAACGGCTCAGAGGATCAAAGAACTAATTCAAAGTTCCCTCTCGAAACGTCAAAATCAGAATGTAGAGGTTGTGACACTTTCAGTGGCTGATTTAAAGACTGAGTTAGAACCCATACAAAGACAGTATCAACTGATCGCCACGACAGGGATTATAGATCCTAAAATCGATGCGCCTTTTATTTCTCTGGAACGATTCATTGATCAAGATGTAGATCAATTGTTGGAAGAAATTTTGTTAGAGAATGATCTGAGTTTTGAACAAGATGTTGAACTTGGTGAAGAACAAGCAGAAGAAATTTGTTTTAAATATATGGAGCAAAACCTGACTTTTGTCAATCCGCGAAAAGTTATCGAGCCATTGTGGCAATTTGGCCATCAATTGATCAATGATTTAGAATTGACGGATGCAATACCAGGGTTTCAAATCAATTTTGTGCTCCACTCTGCTGGAATGATCGAACGGATCGTATTAAAGCAACCTTTAACTGTCGATGAACCCCTTGTTTCTGAACTGAAGCAAGAGCCGATGTACAAAAAACTTCACATCCATGTTCGCTCGTTCTCGCGCTTGTTAAATGTAGAAATACCAGAAAGCGAAGAATATTACTTAGCAGAGTTGATTAAAAATCATCAAGAAAAAACGGTTTTGGCTGATCAATAATACATTAAGAATAGAATACACTAAAAAAGATACACTGTTTTTCAGTGTATCTTTTTTAGTGTATCATCAAGAGGCCGATTCTTAAGCCTTTCCAAAGATTAGTGTATTGTATAAAAGTTGGCACGCTTCTTGCTTCTATATAAGTGGATACAGGAGGTGAATGAAAAAAGTAAGGGATCCACAAATAGCCAGCGGATCGATGGATGTAGGAGGTTTTTACGATGGGAATGGATATACGTCTTGCTCGGATCGATGATCGTTTGATTCATGGTCAAGTAGCAACAGCCTGGTCGAAAATGACTGGTATTAACCGAATCATCGTTGTCAGTGATGAAGTCGCAAATGATCAGCTTCGCAAATTTCTTTTGAAAGAAGCCGCTCCGCCAGGAATCAAATCCAATGTCGTCACAGTGGCGAAAATGCTTGAGGTTGCACATAACGCATTATTTGATACCCAAAAAGTCATGTTATTATTTACCAATCCTCAAGATGTTGTCACACTAGTCAAAGGCGGATTACCGATTCATTCAATCAATATTGGAGGAATGAGTTTTTCGATAGGAAAGCGGATGATCACTAATTTTGTTTCTGTCAATGATCAAGACCTCGAATCACTGCTTTATTTGCAGAAACAGGGCATTGAAGTCGAGATTCGAAAAGTTCCTGCTGATCGTAAAATCTATTTGATGGATATTTTGGAAAAAGAGGGTAGTCACACTTGATTTTTCGTCGTTGCTTTTTTTCTTTCATTTAAGTGTCACATTTATCAATTTTGAAATAGGAGGTAAAAAGATGGTAGGAATTATCCTAGCAAGTCATGGAGAATTTGCAAACGGCATTTTGCAATCTGGTTCAATGATTTTCGGCGAACAAGAAAATGTTAAAGCTGTAACATTGATGCCAAGTGAAGGCCCAGATGATATCAAAGCAAAAATGCAAGAAGCAATCGCCACATTCGACGATCAAGAAGAAGTGTTATTCTTAGTTGATCTTTGGGGCGGTACACCTTTCAACCAAGCAAACAGCTTGTTTGAAGACCACAAAGACAAATGGGCAATCGTAGCTGGTATGAATTTACCAATGGTCATCGAGGCTTACGCTTCACGTTTTTCAATGAATACAGCACATGAGATTGCTGCACATATCATTGAAACAGCTAAAGAAGGGGTCAAGGTGAAACCAGAAGAACTTGAACCGGCAGAAGCTGCTGCTCCAGTTGTGGCTGACGATCAACCTAAAGGATCACTTCCTCCAGGTACTGTACTGGGCGATGGCAAGATCAAAATTGTATTGGCTCGTGTTGACTCTCGTTTGCTTCACGGACAAGTAGCTACAGCATGGACAAAATCAGTGAATCCATCACGGATCATCGTAGTATCAGATGCAGTTGCAAAAGACGACTTGCGTAAAAAATTGATCGAACAAGCAGCTCCTCCAGGAGTAAAAGCCAATGTTATTCCAGTAGAAAAAATGATCGAAGTGTCAAAAGACCCTCGTTTTGGTAATACGAAAGCATTGCTATTGTTTGAAAATCCAGAAGATGTATTGCGAGTAGTAGAAGGCGGCGTAGACATTCAAGAAGTCAACGTTGGTTCAATGGCTCACTCAGTCGGAAAAGTTGTTGTAAGTAAAGTATTGTCTATGGGTACTGAAGACGTTGAAACGTTCGAAGAACTAAAATCACGGGGCATCAAATTTGATGTGCGTAAAGTACCAAACGATTCACGCGACAACATGGATGAAATTTTGCGTAAAGCGAAAAACGAATTGTCGAACAAGTAAAAAGTATACAACTAAATAGGAGGTCTATCATGTCTATTATATCTATGGTATTAGTAGTAGTCGTTGCCTTTTTAGCTGGTATGGAAGGGATCTTGGATGAATTCCAATTCCACCAACCGCTAGTGGCATGTACATTGATCGGTCTAGTGACCGGTAACTTAGAAGCATGTATTATTTTAGGTGGATCATTACAAATGATCGCGTTAGGTTGGGCAAACATTGGTGCCGCTGTCGCACCGGATGCTGCATTGGCATCTGTTGCATCTGCAATTATTTTAGTTTTAGGTGGACAAGGACGTGGCGGTGTTGACACAGCCATTGCCGTTGCGATTCCTTTGGCTGTAGCTGGTTTGTTCTTAACAATGATCGTACGTACATTAGCTGTACCAATCGTTCACTTTATGGATGCAGCTGCTGAAGAAGGTAATATCCGCAAAATCGAAATGTGGCATGTGATTGCCGTATGTATGCAAGGGATCCGTATTGCGATTCCAGCAGCAGCATTGCTAGCAATTCCAGCTGCAACTGTTCAAAACTTCCTAGAATCTATGCCAGCTTGGTTAACAGATGGTATGGCTATCGGTGGTGGTATGGTTGTTGCCGTAGGTTACGCAATGGTTATCAACATGATGGCAACTCGTGAAGTATGGCCATTCTTCATCATTGGTTTTGTGATTGCAGCGATTTCTGAATTGACATTGATTGCGATCGGTGCATTGGCAGTAGCTATTGCATTGATTTACTTGAACATCACCAAAATGGGCGGATCATCAAATGGAGGCGGCGGCAGCAACACTGGCGACCCTCTAGGCGATATCTTGAATGACTATTAGAATCGAAGGAGGAGAAAAAAATGGCAGAAAAAATTCAATTAAGTAAAAAAGATCGTTTAGCCGTAGCATGGCGCTCTACCTTCATTCAAGGTTCATGGAACTATGAACGTATGCAAAATGGTGGTTGGGCATTCTCAATGATTCCAGCAATCAAAAAATTATACAAAACAAAAGAAGACCGTGCCGCTGCTTTGAAGCGTCATTTGGAATTCTTTAACACTCACCCATATATTGCTTCACCAATTCTAGGGGTAACTTTAGCATTGGAAGAAGAACGTGCCAATGGAGCCGCTGTCGATGATGTAGCGATCCAAGGGGTAAAAGTTGGTATGATGGGTCCTTTGGCTGGTGTCGGTGACCCTGTATTCTGGTTTACTGTTCGTCCGATGTTAGGAGCTCTAGGTGCTTCTCTAGCGTTAGGAGGAAACATATTAGGCCCAATCATCTTCTTCTTGGCTTGGAATATCATTCGTTGGGCATTTATGTGGTATACACAAGAATTTGGCTACCGTGCCGGATCAAAAATCACAGATGACCTTTCAGGTGGTTTGCTGCAAGACGTAACAAAAGGTGCTTCAATCCTAGGGATGTTCGTATTAGGATCGCTTGTTCAACGTTGGGTATCAATTTCATTTGCACCAGTTGTATCTCGTGTCCCTCTTGATGAAGGAGCATATGTGGATTGGGCAAAATTGCCATCAGGTCCAGAAGGGTTACAACAAGCATTCCAACAAGTCGCTGAAGGCCGTGCATTAACAGATACGAAAGTAACAACCTTGCAAAACAACTTGGATCAATTGATTCCTGGGTTGGCTGCACTATTACTTACTTTGTTATGTATGTGGTTATTGAAGAAAAAAGTTTCTCCAATCATCATCATTATCGGTTTGTTCTTAGTCGGTATCGGTGGACACTTGATCGGATTGTTCTAATCTTTCAACTAAAAGTGCTTGGGGAAACCCAAGCACTTTTTATCTATTCGCCAAAAATCATCAGAACAAGTATAATAAGAAACAATAAGACGTAGAAATGGAGCAAACAAATTATGGTACAATCCCTGAACACCAAAGTTGATTTGACGATCGATGCGACCTCATTTTTGGGTATCAACGAATATGGCAAAATTATGATCGGCGACAAGGCTTTTGAATTTTACAACGACCGTGACCAGCGGAAGTTTATCCAGATTCCTTGGGAAGATGTAGATTACGTGATTGCCTCTGTCATGTTCAAAGGTCGTTGGATCCCAAGGTACGCTATTCGGACGAAAAAAAATGGCACCTATACTTTTTCTTCGAAAGAGCCCAAGAAAGTTTTGCGGGCGATTCGCGTCTATGTTGATCCGGATCATATGGTTCATTCTCTTGGCTTTTTCGATGTGCTAAAGCGGGCGTTCACTCGCAGAAAATAACATGCAGGCATATTTTTGTTCAAACCATAATTGATGTGGTACCCTTTTATTAGAAAGTTTAGGAGGGGTATTATGCATTTTTTATGGACATTGATCGTAGGTGCGGTCATCGGATCAATCGGAGGCGCAATCGCTGGTGAGAAACGCGGTTGTATCTTTGATATCGTAGCCGGGCTAGTTGGGGCATCGATTGGTCAAGCACTATTTGGAACATGGGGACCACAGATTGCTGGAATGGCAATTGTTCCTGCCATTATCGGAGCGGTCATTTTTGTCGCTGTTGTTTCGTTCTTCTTGGGACGTAGAAAATAACTTACAGCCATTCATTTTTTTAATGAATGGCTTTTTTTTTTTGTGACTTTTTCTCTGTGAGTTCGTATAGTAGGTATGGAGGGGTGACTGAGTTGGGAGATGAACTGTTAGCAAAAATATATAAAGATTACTCGCAAGACTGTTTTTTGTATGCGTTTTATTTTACAAAAAATAAAGAGCAGGCCCAAGATTTAGTCAGTGAGGCGTTTCTCGTCATAGCGGAATCTCTCGATGAGCTAAACGAAAAGCAAATCAACTATTTTTAAATATAAACAAAGTATAAATTTCTAATTATCTTTTTATATTTTCTTAAATGCTCGTAAAGCCTTATTCTATGTGCTTTCGAGTATTTTTACTGTAGGAAGATACTTCACGTTTCTTTGCATATTTCCTCATGTCTTAGCTGTCAGAAGTGGTAAATAAGTAGTAAATTCATTTGTACTACTAAGCAACAAGACGCTCCTGTTGCTTCTCTTTATTCAAGCGTTTCATTTCTGCCATTGCAGAATCGAATGTTGCATGTGCGTAATAGTTCAGCGTCATGGCTATATTAGCATGTCCCATAATGTACTGTAATGCCTTTGGATTCATTCCTGCATTTGCATAGTTGGTACAGAATGTATGTCGCAAACTATGTGGAGTGATGTGTGGCAATTTATCCTCGTTATACTTATTGTATTTCTTAACAAGACCTTTCATCATGCCGTTGTAATCACTTGCCACTTTTGGATAGTTCTTTCTATTAAGAAAGAGGAAATCACTATATCCATCAATCTCAACACGCTTATCATTCTTTCGATTCGCTAACACTCGCTTAAATGCTTGATAGGCTTCTTCAACCATAGGAACTTGACGTTCGCCACTTTTGGTCTTTGGTGTTTCAATGTAGTACCCAATTTCAGTATCTCTCAATAGCTGATGGTCTATATTGACAAGACGATTCTCAAAATCTAAATCTGGAAGTGTCAAACCACCAAACTCTGAAATACGAAGACCTGTTTTTAAGAGTATCAGAATTTCATCATAATTTTTGCTGTAGGTTTTATCAGCTTTTGCAAAGGCTAACAGTTTTTCTTCCTGTTCTTCTGTTAGTACGGTCTTAGGGACAGTATCATCATCAAGAACTGCTTTCAGTTGAAAGTCAAATGGATTCTTCCGAACACAATCATCTTGTATAGCAATATAGAATGAAGCCTTTAAAGAACGTTTGTAGTTATTGATGGTTTGATAAGCATAACCATTTTCACTCATTCTAATAGCCCATTCTTTAGCGTCTGATGGCTTAATACTGTCAATACTTCTTACACCTAACTTGTCTTTCTTCAAAATATCCATAAGATATTTGCGTCCAGTTTCAGTGTTTTTTCTAACCTTTGGTCTTTGAGCGTTCTGTTTTGCGTAAAGCTGGCAGAGTGTCATTTTCTTTCCTACAACATCAATACCATCATGAATGTCTTTCTGTAACTCTGCGATTTTCTCTCTAAGTGAGATACAATCACGCTTTCCTGCTGGTACTCGGTCTGTAGCCACAAGTTTCCACGAGTAAACAAATTGCGGTTCTCCAAATGAATCTATATATTTGTATAAGTATCTTCCGTCTTTTCGTTGGCTCTCTCCAGTCTTTAAGATTCGACCTTTATTGTCACGTCTTTTTTCTGACATGGCATTTGCTCCTTTCCTTTATGGAAAGAGCCTTGATACGACTTAATACTATTTTATCATATACAAGACCCTTTGGCGACGCTAGATTGCGTCCAATGTATCTATAATTTTTTCAAATTGTTTTCGTTTAATCTGAATACGATTGCCATTCATAATCAGCCAATTTGCATTTTTATTTTCCTCTGCCAAGCGTCGTAGCTTGTTTTCGCCAATACGAAAATATTTTGACGCTTCTTCAATGGTTAGGGTATAACGTTCCCAAATAGGAATGTCAGTCTGCTTCATAAAATCCTCCTTTCCAAATCACTTATTTGGATTTCATAAAAGTTGTTTTACCAGCAATCGAACAGCTTTAGCAAAGCTCACGGGAGTTCCACCCCTGCATGGTTCTCATGTAGCCATACTCATTGCCTGCGACGGTTTTATCACGCTCGGACTATTGACTGTATGGGAGTATCATTATCACGATAAGAATGTCGTTGCAGGCAATCCTGCTAAAGATTGCTTCTCGGATCACTAACATGAATCGCTCGCTATCTTTATAAGATAGGTCATGGCGGTTAGTTCCGTTGGCTCTTTTCTTATCGAAACGTATTCGATTACTTTTATTCAGTTTTCAAAGAACAATGGCTCGTTAGCCTATCAAAACACATTGAAAGCTCAATATGCTTTGGTGGAATAACAAACCTCCCTGTTCGGGAAGCGTGGAATGGTTTAGCACGCTTCCACGAAAGGAGAGAGGATATTACTTAATTTCAAATGACAAAATCTTTGTAATCAGTCTGGTTTCCATTCTTCCACGTAAGACTTCATCAACGACCATACTTTGATTGCCATATTCATCTTTCATAAGTCGTAGGGAACGCTTCGTTATGTACCCTCTGTAATGATGTAGAATCTGGTTAATCGCTTCGGTATCGCCATCTGTTGCCTTTACAATGAGAGGAAAGGGAATCATAGGATATTGTGTTTTCATTCTTCAAATTCCTCCATAAACTTTTTAATTAAGGCTAGTCCACTGGTTCTATGCCGATAGACAGTAGAACGGTTCAATTTCAACAGGTCTGCAATTTCTGAATCGCTCATGTCCATAAAGTAAAACAGCAGTAGAATTTCACGTTTCTTGTCTGGCAACTCACGTAATGCTTCACTCAACAAATCATTTTCAACGCCTACTGATAACCCATTGAGTGTAAAAATCTGAAAGTCAGTTGAATAGTTATCTGTTGTCGCAAACTGGCTAACAAGATAATCGCCAACATCCGAAAAGGACACCTCACGCTTTGCAATCCTTGAAAGATAAAGCATATAATTCTTTCGCTCGTCTTCCATAGCACGTTTACAGATATAGTCAAACTGATTTTCTATTGTGGTCTGAAAAGAAGATGGTTTCATGTTTCTCACCCCCTTTCTGTCTAGGAAAGGAAGTGAGCCTTGCTCGTTTATCTCCTTTCACTCTTAGTCCCAATGTGAAAGGGGGATTTGTTGCATTACTGATAAATAAACTTTGTAAAAAAGTTCTGAATAGCCAAAAAAGCATATAAACAGATTTATTTCTCTGTTTACATGCTTCTGTTATTCTATCTATATGATTTATAAAACCACATTGGTGGACGTACTTATCTATTGCAGATAGACGACTTTTTTTGACAAGAACCCAATGTAAGGAAATTTATTGTATATGATGTACTTCATGGCGACGTTGACCTCCAACAAACCGCCATTTGGAAGTAATATACAATATTTTAACAGCGTAAATAGCACTACCATATAACGGTTTTTTTTATTGGCGTTTAGTAGTGCTTTTTATTAAATATAAACCTATAAACCATATAACACGTTTTTCTATACCTGTTTTTAATTCAGTAGGAACAATAAAATGTATAGAGGTGGTCTACTATGCGTAAAAAAGAAGATAAATATGATTTTAGAGCCTTTGGTTTAGCCATTAAAGAAGCTCGATTGAAACGAGGTTTAACTCGTGAACAAGTGGGAGCATTGATTGAAATTGACCCACGGTACTTAACTAATATTGAAAATAAAGGGCAACACCCCAGCATACAAGTTCTTTATGACCTTGTATCGTTACTTCATGTTTCCGTTGATGAATTTTTCTTACCTGCTAATAACTTGGTAAAAAGCACCCGACGATTACAGATAGAGAAATACATGGATAGCTTTACAGACAAAGAACTATCCTTAATGGAATCTTTAGCCAGCGGTATCAACGAAGCAAGAAACATCGAAGACTAATTAAAAGAATCCATACATAACGGAAAGAGCCGATAAAATGAGATTGTATTAATCTCATTTTATCGGCTCTGCGTCTTTGCGTCTGGCTCTGTAATCACAGTTACTTTGAACTGCTTTATTTCAATTAAATTTTCTTGTCTGCATTTCGGACAATAGAGGGGGAATTTTTTTAATTCAGTATCTTCCCTTATCTTTAATCGTGTTTTATTTCCACATACAGGACACAATATCCACTTGTAGTTTATAATAACTATCTCCTCCTTTACACTTTAATTCAAATCTTTATTAAAAAATATTTCATCTTATTTAACAAGAAACCATATTTATATAACAACATAAAATACACTAAGTTATTTTATTGAACATATATCGTACTTTATCTATCCGACTATTTGGACGACGGGGCTGGCAAACAGGTTCACCGGTAGTAACATGGTACCCTTTTAACTCTGTTAAACAAACACTACGTCCATTTGTAAAGAAAGTTAAATCACTACGATATTCTTGAATACACCGAGCAGGGATTTCTCCACTAAGAATGACCTCATTATTTTTCAATTGAGTGTCTACGATGTTCGCACAATATTTAGGAGCATCGTTGTATGCTCGTGAAAGATATTCCTGTGGCGCATAAATTTTAAAACTAAGATATGGCTCTAACAATTCTGTTCCAGCTTTTTTTAAGACTTGTTCCAATACAATAGGAGCAAGCATCCGAAAATCTGCTGGGGTACTAACAGGGCTATAGTATAAGCCATACTTAAAACAGATTTTACAGTCCGTCACATTCCAACCATACAATCCTTGTTCACAACCATAGCGTATCCCTTCCATAACTGCATTTTGAAATGATTGATTTAAGTATCCAAGAGAAACCGAGCTCTCATACTGCATTCCACTTCCCAACGGAAGCGGTGATACAGATAAACCAATGGAAGCCCAGAAAGGATTTGGCGGCACTTCGATGTGAATGGTATATTCTGCATTTTTTAACGGTCTCTCCATATAAATGACTGTAGGCTCTTTTAGTTCTATCTCCACATGATACTTTTCTTGCAACAGTGCACTAATCACTTCCATTTGTACTTTCCCTAAGAAAGAAAGTATAATTTCATGTGTCGTAGAATCCACGTAATATCGTAGAAGCGGATCACTATCTGAGATTTCCAAAAGGGCATCAAGCAACATTTCTCTCTGTTCAGGTTTACTCGGTTCAACAGTTGTTTGTAGTAGAGGGTGCGGATTTTCAATCTTTTTTCTCTGTGGCAATAGTTTTGTATCTCCAAGAACACTATTTAACTTCAAAAACTCATTTTGCAAAATAACAATTTCTCCAGAATAAGCTCTATCAATCTTACATAATTCACCATTTATTGAAGTATACATTTCTGTAACTTTTATTTTTTCTTTTTCTGATACTCTAACCGAATCTCGTAAATGTAGTACTCCACTATAAAGGCGTATATATGCAAGACGTTGTCTTTTTTTTGTATATTCAATTTTGAAAACATTTCCGCAAAGTTCAGACGGACCTCGATGTGTTGATGAATAAAATTTATTAGTAATAACTTCTATAAGGTTATCAATCCCTATATTACTTTTTGCACTTCCATGATAAAGAGGGAACAGAGAACAATTCTGAAATCTTATGCTTTCCTCTTGTTCGAGTTCCAATGCTTCTAATGATTTACCGGACATATATTTCTCTAAAAGGTCATCGTTTCCCTCTATTACCGTATCCCATTGTTCAGATTCGGTAAAGTTCGTCACACACACATTAGGATACAGTTCTACCTTCTGTTTGATTACAATTTCGGCAGAAAGTTTCTCTTTAATATCCTGATAAACCGTTGATAAATCAATTCCATTTTGGTCAATCTTATTGATAAAAAAGATTGTGGGAATCCCCATTTTCCTAAGTGCATGAAATAATATACGAGTTTGTGCTTGTACGCCATCTTTTGCAGAAATCAGTAGAATTGCCCCATCTAAAACTGATAATGAACGATATACTTCTGCTAAGAAATCCATATGTCCTGGCGTGTCTATGATGTTCACCTTCGTATTTTCCCACTGAAAAGAGGTTATTCCTGTCTGAATTGTAATTCCTCTCTGACGTTCTAAAAGCGTATTATCCGTCCTCGTTGTACCTTTGTCCACGCTTCCTAATTCTGTAATCGCTCCACTGTTATATAATAAGCTTTCTGTTAAGGTAGTTTTTCCTGCATCAACATGAGCTAAAACTCCAATATTAATAATTTTCATGTGATTTTCCTCCATTCAAAAGCCCAAAAGGGCATAAAAATCCCAGTGATAAATACTCTTATCACTGGGATTTTTATGCATAACCATAGGCATACAAAGCATACAGATATTCTCCGGATACTTTAGAATCACATGATAAAGGTATTCTTAAACTGGGTACAAAAAACTAAGCCCTCCTAAAAAAGGACATCCAATTATTTGTTCCCGCTATCAAATTGACAGTTTATTTAAGAATACCTTGCCGCATATTTATTAACTCCTTTTAAATAGATACTTAAATAATAGCACGTAAGAGCATATTTGTAAAGGAATCTCCAATTTTTTATCAAAGAGAGTACGTGATTACAAAATAGCTGTAATAATGTACCAATATTTGTTATTCTATAATCTTCCAATTACTCCCGTTCTTTTCAAGTACCAAATCAAATTGAGATACCTGCGTTGCTTTGGTCTGCTGGTCGATATACTCCACTGTCAGCGATACCGTGACTTGATTATCCTTACGATTGTGAATAGGATTTACCAGTTCTTGAAAGATGTACTCTTTTCCGATTGGTTTTAATATCCCGTCATTCACATAGTAGGAAAGTTCACTGGCTGTCGCTGTAGGATAGAGCTTGAAGAACGTCGTTAAAAACTCATTGATTTCATTGGTTGTAATGGAATCAACCGTCCCCTCACTTTCAATGGCTTTTGGTTTATAACTTGATTTCTTAGGTATGTTGGTAATGGTCGGATTCTTAACCAGTACCATATTTCCAGAACCATCTACATAGACACTCACTATATAAGCAGAGTGGACGGTCTTTGTATTTTCTCCCTCTGTAATGAGCTGGTCTACACTGTAGGTTACATTAAACTCATTGTCGCCAGTTGGCTCTACCGTCCATATCTGAAATCCTCTTACAGAAGACGATACAGGAATATCTTTGCGTACTGTATCAACATTGAGAGCTTGAAGTTCATCTGTCAGATAGCCTTTTAGACTTTCCATTCGATTATCAATGGACTTATCGGATTGCTCCCATGAATAGTAGACTTTCGCAAAGTTCTCTACAAAATTTTCTACATGATGAGTATCAACGTATTCCTTTTCTATGATAGTTGTTTCGTGAATAGTATGAGTATCTATAGCTGTAAAGTGCTTGAATATCGCAAAGCTGAAACTAAGCCCTAAAAGTACCCACAAGGCAATCACAACCTTTTTATGAGGATTGACCTTATAGACACGAGGTTTCTTTTCCTTTGGTATCTGTTTTTCTTTATTCTGATTTTTTCTAAATTTCATCATTAAATCTTCCTTTCTCATTGTTTGATTCGTCCTGCTCCCACTAAATGCTGTTGCCAGTAGGGGCTTGTTAAGTCGGCATAACCGATTGGGTCGCCTGCATGAAACATACGGTTATTGCCAAGGTATATCCCAACATGAGTAATATAAGAGCCAGCGTTATAGGTAGAATGAAAGAAAACCAAATCGCCAGCTTGTGCTTCCGATAGTGGGATATGCTGGGTCACATCATATTGCTGTTGTGCGGTTCGTGGTAAGTTAATTCCAGCTTTTCCATACGTCCATTGTGTCAGTCCGCTACAATCAAAAGAAGTAGTCGGGGAAGCTCCACCGTAAACGTATCGCCAGCCCTCATATTTCAGTGCTTCGTCCATGATGGCTTGTACCGTATCATCATCAAACTCTGTTGTGACAAGATACTGCGTTACCAGTTGCACATAAAACATATTGCCATAGTTGTATCGCCAGCCCCCATTGATAGGTATGGCTATGGGATTGGGGTAAGACACTTTTTCGCCACCTGAATACTCTTTTGAGAAACTTTGAGCCAGTTCAAAGGTATATTTATTTCCACGATTAGCCACATACCCTAAGAAACCACCACCATAATTGTAGGACTGGATAACCGATTCTAAATCTACACTGAGCCTTTCGCTACTGGCTAATAATTCACTGAAATACTTCACACCTTGCTTAATGGATTCTTCTGTACTCAATGAATTAGGTGGAAGACCGAGGGATTCCGAGGACTGCATAACATCTTCCGCAGTACCGCCCGATTCCACCTGTATAATCGCAAGAAGTATGTTGACATATTCTTCAACGCCATATTCTTTGGCATATTTTTCTACCATAGGCTTATGAGCCAGCACTTCTGCGGAAACATTCACACCTCCATAATGAATATTGGAAATTCCGCTGTCCTGTTCATCTGAAAATAAAATGGCAACAAACAGAAGCAGTGAGAAGACCATCAAGAATAATCCAGAACCACCAATCACTAAAGTTTTCAACTTCATGGTTTCTTACCGACTTTCTTAATGGTGGCGGTTTTGATTGGTGGTCTACTTCTTGTATTTTGTAGTGGTACTCTTTGAACAGTAGACGGACGTTCTTTTGTGATTGGACGTTGTGAAGTTCTATCTGCTGTAGTGGTTGAAGTTGCTGGCTTTTGAACGGTTTTTTCTTGAACGGTATTGCCTTGGCGTTCCACTTTTGGACTTGAAAAATCGGACTTAACTGCTGGACGCTCTTGTTTGGCTTGTTGAGATTCCTTATATGAAGTCTGAATATTAGACTGTTTTGAGGTCTGTTCATCATGATATTGTTCTTGTCTTGTAGTCGGTCTTTCATGAACAGAAGAAGCAGGCTGTTTTTTCTGTTTGACCTGTTCCATTTCAGAGCGACGCTTCGCAATGGTTTTTCGCCTTTGTTCCTGCTGTTCCTTGCGTCCACTGGCTCTGTCCGCTTTGGTTTGAGAAATACTACTGGTTAAATCACGGACATTCTCTTTTACTTTGGATTTTCCTTGATATACTGCATATCTTGCATTGGTCGGCAAATCTTTAACCTGTTCTTTCAAACCACTAGCAGTGTCTACCATTCTGTCTTTGGTATCAGCTACTGTACCGATGGTTTGACCGATACGTTTTCCAAGTGTTGATTTTTCCTTTCCGTCTGGTCGGGAGTGATCTGCTTGTGTCCTTGCAGAACTCCCCGAACCCGACTGTCCTTTTTTACCTGTAACAATGGCAGACCCAGCCCCTAGAGTAGTCATGGAACGTCCAAGTTTCCGCTGTAGACGGTGCATGTGAGCGTGCATAAGCATACGAGGTTTTCTCATCACACGACTTCCCACACTTTGAGAATCGTTACTCTGTAGAGAAAACATACTCATTAAATCGCCCAGCTTGAAGTAGATTCCTGCAAAGGTCACAATCTGTAGAAAAGCAATCAAAAAGAACGGATAACCAGCCGATAAGGTATAGAGCATGGTTGAAATACTAAATGCTGTCGTAATAATCAATGTGATTCCAGCTCGTGTCAAAATGGTATTAAAGAGCTTTGTTATGGCTCGTTTTGACATACCATCAAATGATGGAATCATGCTTAAAATAAAGCTCACAGGCAGAAACATAGCATAGATGATAAAAAGTACCTGCGAGAAAATCATGATTCCTGTTAATAGGAATACAAATATGGAAATCCCAATATTGAAGACAAATAGGAAGAAGACTGTACCTAAACGGTTAATGGTCTTTGTAATGGTTAGATTGGTATTGCTTCTGTCTTCAATTTCTTCCGCAACAATTTTTTCTCTGTCTTCGCCATTGTTGGAATCTGGGCTGGTGGAGAGCAGGCTTTCCACACGGTCAATACCGATACTTTCAATGTCTGAACTGTTGTATTGAAGCAGTAGCCACGGTTGCTGAACCTGTATGGAAAACAGGCTATCTCTGATTAAGTCCACGCTGTCCTTGCCTTGACTATCGGAATGGGGCATGACAATCTTCGTGCCAAGTGATAAACTGGCATTACTGATGTCTGATGAAAAGTCATTGATTTTTTTAATGTAGTCGGGAGCGTAGGCAATAAAGGAAGCCGATAGGATAAACACCAGCACAAAATTCATAATGGCATGAATTGCCTTTGTGGTTTCTCTCTTTATCAGTCCCGTATAGGCAACATAAACCCCAAGAACCAAAATCAAGAGTAAGAGGAATCCAACATAGAAACCCTCTGTTGAAAATCCGTTTGCACTCACACCAGCTAAGGTCTGCATATTCTTACCAATGGAATCTGCTGTAGCGGAAATGAAGTCTAAGGAATAGGCTTCCTGTACTAAGTAACCTGTCGCATTGGAAACATACAAACTGATTGTCCAAATAAAATTGGTAATGGCATATAGTCCATACATGACCTGTTTTCCAATCCCGTCCGACCAGTTCCACGGAAGCCAGCCCCAGCTATTATCCACATAAAAATCCAGTTGATAGTTTTCAAGTGGGTATCGGCTGTATTCATTTGCCACATTGACCGTATCATCTACCAAGCCCGCAGCTTGAACCACCGTTCCCAGCATGGCTAAAAGAAAAATGGCAATCACAAGTGTGAAAGCCACTGTCATTGCCACTTTACCTAGACGTTTCAGCGTCCAGTTTGATTTTATTCTGTTTACTATTGATGGTTTCACATTTACACCTCTTTTCGCACAGGTGGTCTGGTATCAAAGGCATGGAGCAGTTCTTCAAATACAGGGTGGAACTGTATCACACCGACACGACCATATAAATCACTGATAAGGCATTGCCCGTTTTCCAAATCACGCAATCGCTTCTGATTGTTTTCGTCCTCTGGGTCTACACCAAAAAAGGCTAAGGTCTTTTTAATCTCGTTAAGGTCAGTGGAACGAAATGCAAATTTTAAGCCGAGGTTATTTTTCAGTTTTTCATCTAAGAGGTCGTCTGTATTTTGGGTCACGAAATATACCCCAGCGTTCATAGCACGACCAGCCCGAACCAGCTTCATAGATAGTGTTTTTCCTTGTGCTACCTGTAAAAAGCTCCATGCTTCGTCTAAATCTACAATCTTGAAAATGCTTCGGTCTGTATGGATAAAGTCTAAAGCAAAGGTACTAATGACAATCAGCATAGCAACGGATAAAAGCTCCATAGTGGTATATTCCTCAAAGGAAGTTTCCTTGTCGGGAAGTACCAAGTCCGCAACCTGTATAATGTTCAGTTGTTTTTCTAAGCTGATAGACTGCTCCACATAACCATTACTGAATAATAAATGTGCAAAGTCATAGTCTGTAAAACTTTCGATATGGTCGGCTATACTGGTACTTAGTGGCGTATTCTCAACCCGTAATTCCTCAATCACTTTCATCAACCCTCGTACTTCACTATTGGTTACTGCACGAATGGCTTTTCTAAGGATTGGGAAGCGTTCCCCATCACGAGAGGAAATCCCCGTAAGGAATGTCAGAATATCAATAGCCAGTGATTCAGAATCTTTGGGATTTTTCATAATCACATAAGGGTCAAGTAAGCCTTTGTTTTTCTCATCAGAAGTCAGAGTGACGATATTGATTTCATGGGAAATCTCTGGCAAGGTTTCTTTCCATCTGCCACGTTCTGCTTTTGGGTCTACAATCACTGCTTGTGCCCCATAAAGCACCGCATAATAGACGATAAGGTTATTCGCAAAGGATTTACCACCACCCAGCGAACCAACAAAAGCCGACGCTAACGCATTGGTTACTGAACCCTTAACCCCTTGACTGGCAAGAGCAGGTTTCAGATAGACATTGCGTCCAGTATCTAAGCTGTAGCCAACATAAATCCCCTCATTTTCCCCCAGCATTTGAGTAGCACCAAAACCTAAACCAGCGAGGAAATCAGAGGTCACGTATTGAATATAATCATTCATATAACGCTTGCTGGCAGGTAAAAATTCTTCATGTAAGCCGAGCATATCCCCAAATGGTCGTACCAGTTTTACGCTTAAATCGTCATAAAAATCTTTCACTTCATTACAACGACGTTTGAGTTCGTCAAGATCATTTGCTGATACCCTTACCACATAAGACAGCTTGTACATAGATTCCTTGCTTTGGTCTAAATTGGTTTCCAGCTCATTCACACTTTCCAGAGCTTCCGCCACATTGGAGCTGGTTTCATTATCACTTTGCCAAGCGTGGTTATCCAAGTCTTTCAGTTCTTTCTTTTTATTGCGGACAGTAGATAGGGCTTTACGATTCGCTACAATTTCCACATTCATTGACGTATCAATCGGGAATGTAAATTGCTGTTGCTGGTAGTAGAAGATTTCAGAGGACGGGAAGTCCAGTTCTCCGACAATGCTGTTAATGGTAAAGTAAGCTACATAGACGGTTTCATCTTCCTGCTGGATTTTCAAATATCGCTGTTTTTCTTCCACCAAACAGCGAGTAGGCTTAATCAAGTCATAGTATTTAATCAGCGTTTCATTATCCAGCTTTTTCTTTGATAGATGGTACTCATACTCTTCATAGGCAGTGCCTGTCTGTCCGTAAAGGTGTTCAATCAGATAGCCGAAGTCGTCCTTATCTAACCTGCGGATTTTGAAACGACGAGAGATTTTATTTTCTAAGAGCTTTTCCATCTTCTGAAAACGCAGGATTTCATCATTACTCATACTAACAAAATCGCCCATCAGCTTATGGTTCACATCATAGACAAAATCAGACAAAGCATTTTTTGCTTCAACGGTAAGACTTTTCATAGAAAACTCCTGATCGTTGAGAAGCAACTTAAAGCCGATAAAGAAACGGTAGTTCACTTGATTTTCGCCAATCATGGATATTAAAGCGTCTGTCTGTTGGTCGATTTTGTCATAGGCAACCGCTTTGAGCTTGCCAGTGACTTCATTTTTGGAACGCTCTTGTGCAGAACGTATGCTGGATTCTGTACTGATTTGTAAAGCATGAATTTTGCCATCACGATTTTGTGCGATAAGCTGTCTGAAAGAATCATGCACTTGTATTTTCTGTTCTGGACTTAGAAATGAGTAATTGTAAGGAACAAGCTCATAGTAAGCATAACATTCCCCGTCTTTATTCCAGACGAGATTGTTTTCAATGTATTTAATTGGATATGCCATAAAATTCACTCCTAACTGCTGTAATGGCTTCTTGTGGCTGGTTTCTGCCAAGCGTTACTTTTTTTCCTGCATAGGTCAGCTTTGGTCGCAGTGCATAAGCAATGACAGACTTCAAAAATCCATAAGGCTTTTTACCATCAAAAGTTTTTGTAGACATAAACCATGTGAAAGCCACAGGAATCCCAAAGTATTTGAGAAATGCTCCCTCTATCATGGAAAGAGGGGGCAAGTTGCCAAGTATCATCACTGCAAAGAGTGACACGACAAACCATGTCATTTGCGTAAAGGTTATGGGAAACGGAAGTCTAAAATCATTGATAGAATACAGTACCTTTTCCACAGACCAGATACTGGTATAGCTTCGTATTTTCTTCATGTAATCAATCCTTTCATAAAAAATAGGGGTAGCTGATTGAGCCACCCCGTAAAATAGAAAATCTGCCAGTAGTAATGTACCGACAGATTTAATAGACGATTTCAAAAATCCCATGATTGGTTGAGATAAACGTTCCTGAAAGGTCTAAATCCCGACCATAGGCTTGATAATCAATATAGTTTTGAAGACTAGCTGGTACTTCGCCTAAAGCACCCGTTTCTTCAATGTAGTAGCGTGCCACGTCATACATATCATCACAATCGGAATGAATGATAATATCC
Source organism: Enterococcus sp. AZ091 (assembly GCF_051714805.1). Classification (NCBI taxonomy): domain Bacteria; kingdom Bacillati; phylum Bacillota; class Bacilli; order Lactobacillales; family Enterococcaceae; genus Enterococcus; species Enterococcus sp. AZ091. Next base: position 813,537 of record NZ_JBIOSO010000002.1, read on the forward strand.
TCTTGATGTTCGCTTAGTTCTTCAATGCTTGAAAAATGAGTGAGCAGAGCAGATAGCTCCGATTGTAATTCTTCGGGTAATTCCGATACCATTTCCCATAGTCGATTGAGTTCGCCAATGGAAGTGTATTCGTCAACCGTAAAGGGTAACTCGTAGTCATGAATGGCGTATTCCTCATATTCATCATTCAAGCCGATTTTCTCTTTGACTTCCTCAAAGTCAATGGGAAAGGTAAACCACGCACCGACCAATTCGCCCTCATTGTATTTGCCTAAATTCGCAATATAGACTTGCATATCGTCCATATATTCACGTCCTTTCTTTGTAGAGATTCAAAAATCCCTACCGCACTTCGTTTGGTGTACCATTCCTTTGCGGAACATAAGAAAACCACTTATATTCCACAAAAGAACGGTTTTATTTAAGCACCAATAATGCGATTGAATAGCTCTAGTAAAATGTCTTTTACTCCAGCAGCGTTGAAGACTAAGCCAACCGCAATAATCGCAATAATTAAAAAGCCAATCAGTTTGCTAAACTCACGCTTGAAGCCAAGATACAAGCCAATCACAACGATTGCTAAAAGCACCAGTGATTGAGCGTTTGATAGAAACCAGTTATAAAGGTTTTGTCCAAAATTCATAAAAATGTTCTCCTCTCTATATTCAATGAATTTGTATTTGAGTTATTTTTTTGTTGTTATCACGTCCTGTTCTTTTACTGACTGTTGCTTCAAAATCTGCTTGTGTCGGTCTGTCAGTTTCGCATGGTCGAGAATGTCTTTTACAACCTGCGTCTGGTTGATTTCATCAAGTTTAATCGCAACCTTTAAGGTCGGGGCAACTTGATGAGATAGCCAGTTCAGCGTCCTTTGGAAGGAGTAAGGCTCTGGTTTTGTGGTTAGTTTTAATCGTTCACGATTGTTCCCAATAAACCAAGCCCATTCTTCATTCAGTTTCCAATCAGAACGAGGTTTGGAATCGTCTTTATCTACAAAACGGATATACCGATTGATAATTTTAAAGGCGGTATGCTCTGGATTGTCATAGACGAGTAAATCACGGACTGCATAATAGGCACGCTCATTTTTCAATCGAATCTCAAAACGGTTTTTTACTTCTGCGTCTTCAATGGGAATATCATTTTTCTTGTACTGCTCGTAGTCCTTTTCATAGATACAGAAATAAACTTCACTTTGTAATGAACCGATATAGAGGGTGTTTCCCATACATTCCTTTTCCTCTTTGCGTACCAGTTCGCCACTGCGATAGCTTTTAAAACTGCGGAAGACGGAGATACATTCTTCCTGTTGGCACTTTTCAGTGAGTACAGGGATATTCAAAATCCCTGTCTTATCGTTAATGGCAAGGTCAAGGCGTTTCATCACACCGCCAGCCACCAAAACGTCCATAAAGAACTCATACCAGCTTCTTTGTTGTGCCAGAAGATAGCTTTCAAATTGTCTGCACCCACGACCTTTCAATTCCACCAGAACTCCTTTGTCCAGTTCATGGGAGCAAAGGACGAATATGTCGCCTAAAGCATAATGCTCTGAATAAGAATAGAAACCATAGTCCTCATGAAGAAAATAGGACAGTTTCAGTTGTAAGATGTTTTCGACCACCTGCTGTACGTCTGTTGTCGGAAAGCGAATCCTTACATAATCAAACAGCATTTCAAGGGGAGCGTCGGGATTGAAGCGTTCCAGAGCTTCCCAAAGGGACTGCTGTAAATCCTCTGATGGCTTGACTTTTCCTGTTTCAATATCGCTTAGATACTGCCTTGTAATACCAGTCGCAACAGCTAAACGGTTTTGAGATAGTCCATAAGCCAAGCGTTTTTCTTTTAAATGCTGTAACCAAGTTTGTTCATTCAGTAAAAATCCCTCCAATCAAAAAGGCGTATGTCAACTTTTAAAGCCCATTTGACATACGCTGAAATTTTGTAAATCCCTTGTAACCAAAGGATTTTCTAATGTTTTTTTGACTGTTTCCTGTCGATTTGTACCCCCCTGTTAGATACGGGGGGTTAAGTGCTGGCGTGGCTATTGCCACACCAGCCAGCAAGATCAGTCCACACCTGCGACTTCCGCTTCGCACGTCGCCTGCGTGGACTGTCTGCTGTTGGATAACTTTTTAATTTCCTCCAAGAAATCATATCCTTTTGGTACAAGGGGAGTATAAAACTCTGATATGACACTTGTTCCTACATCAACATAGCCACGACCTTTGATTCGCTTTAAGAAGAAATCCTTTTGTACGTCACTGCCAAACATCATGCCATAGCCCATTTCAGACATACGACCTAAAGCCACTCTGAAATTAAACTGATCACGGATTCCGTCGCCTAAATATTTTGCGTCTGGACGTTGACAAGCCAGTATTAGAAAGAAGCCAGCTTGACGACCTAACATGACAATCTGTTTCAGCTTATTCATAACTGCGGTGTTTTCTTTTGTTCCCAGCATTTCCATGAAAGCGACGTATTCATCAAAGATTAAGAAGTGTGCCGGGAGACCTAAGTAAGCATAATTTTTGCCAGTCTTATAGTTCTTCATCTGCTTCATTTCCTCACTACGTTTCATCATTTCTTCATAGAATGTTTCAATGCAAGAAAGCAAGTCTTCTTTTCTATAGTAGACATTTGCCATCACAGAACCTAAGTCCGCAAGGTCAGCATTTTTCGGGTCAAGAATATACAGTTTTGAATCTGTATGAAGCAAGGCTTCAATCAGTGTCAGTATAAAGTAAGTTTTACCGCCACCTGTACCACCAGCAATCAACATATGAGGGAGCTTATCATATTCCCACCATACGTTTTTCATTAAGCGAAGTTTACCATCTTTAGCTTCTACTTCATCAATAGAAATACGACTGGCTATGGTGTCATAGAGCAAAGTATATTCCACATAGGAATCCTTTAACTCTTTATCCGTCAGCTCACAGTACAAGCCACTCTCTAATTTCTTTTCCAAGTGTAAGAGTTGGTCTTGATATTTTCCCAGCGTGATTTCCACCCGTATCTGTATCAAGCCATTTTTAAGTCGATAATACATTTTAGGGAAGTAGGTTATCTTTTCCTTTGTACGACCAGCACTATCTTTAAAGAAACCCTCTGTTTTGACCTGTTCAGATTCATACCACTTGTTTTCAAGTATCATCTTTGCCAGTTTTTGACGGTGGTAAAGTTGTTTAACCGTATCATAGCGAACCCGTTTGAATACAAACGCTACCAGCAAGCAGATAAGAATTGCGACACTGAAACTGATAATTAAATAGGGAATGTCAATCTTATCTGCTTGTGATAGGTTAAAATCCTGCCAGTTGATCTGCTGGATTGTCTTCACATGAAACAGTCCGACAACCAGCAGGAAAACAGGCAGGAGTGACGCTATCGTAAAATGAAAGACTAAATCTTTACCAGATGGGCGAATCCTTTTACCACGCTGTTTCATGCGAAAAAGTCTCCTTTCTACCTAGCGACTATTTGTCTTGTGTCGGTTCTTTCTTTGCTTGTGGTTGAGCTTTGAATGAACTAGAATCCTTTGTCAGCACAATATCGTCTGCCTTGATATACCAGTCAACATCTGCTCCTTGATAGGTGGCAGTAGCAACGGTGTCCGCAATGGGATTGATAAGTTCCACCCGTGCGTTATAATCAAACTCTTTCAAAGGCACGCTGGCAGGAATACTTACTTGAATCATGCGTCCTTGTCCTTTGGATTTTAAGTCATAGGTACGTTCCTTGATTTCATCTGAAACCGACCCGTCTTCATTTTGGATTCTCACTTCACGACGTAGAGCAGAGAATTTCAATTCTCCAAAAGTCGTGTCTTTATCTAATACAATGCCATTTGCTAATCTCATCATTTTTCCTCTCTTTCTTTATTCTTTTATCATGTCGTCAGCATGTAAAAGGTAATTTGTAAAACCACGAGTGCCGATTTTGTAGCCCTCTGCGGTAATACGTGGATTGACTAACTTCACACGTTCCTCAAAGCCGAAATGTTTTTCGCCAGCTTCAGCAGGAAGCACCACCACAATATCATCTGCTCTTTGAACATCAGAATAGAGATTATAGCTTCTTGATAAGACAGTTAGCCGTCCGTTGATTCTTCGCTGAACGACTTTATCCTCGCCAGCAAATTCTAAATTGCCGAATGTTTTTTCCATGTTGGGAATCACAAATTTAAGTTCCATATTTTTACCTATCCTTTCTTTTTTATTGGCTGAATGAATGTTTGATGGTCTTAAAGAGTGGGGAACGACCTTTTGATTCTTGATTTTTTGTTTTCATAAGTTCACTTCCTTTCAAAATCGGGTAAAAAAATAGACACCTCATTTTTTGAAGTGTCTACCTATTAAATATTCAAATTTTATTGGAAGTATCTTTATATCTTCACTTTTCAAGGATAAATCGTCGTATCAAAGCTCATTCATAAGTAGTAAATTAGTAGTAAATTGAGTGGTTTTGACCTTGATAAAGTGTGATAAGTCCAGTTTTTATGCGGATAACTAGATTTTTATGCTATTTTTTACTAAAAATAATCAAAAATCGCTTCATTGACTGGACGCGTAAACAAACGGTGGCACATCGATGGCGAAAGTTTCCTTCACACGTTTTTCAAGCAGAACGCCAACAGTTGTCTACCCCATTGGAAGAAATAATAGGACAAGAGAGAAAAAGAGCATTGTATCGCAGTATTGAGAAATTACCTAAAGATACGCGAGAAGTGATTTTACTATACTATTTTTTGGAGTGGCGAATTGAGGAAATTGCAACGTATAAAGAATGGAGCTACACGCAAGCGAAGAATCGTTTGTATCGAGGAAGACAATTACTTAAGGAGGAATTAACAAATGAATGAACCATTTCACTTTGAACAATTGCAAAGGAAAATCAAACAACAACGTTACAAACGAGGGATTTTCTTTCTTTTTGCAGCTGTTGTACTGACAATTGCAGTTTTACTTGTAATACCAAAATTTGTTGACCTCTTTTTCTATGATCCTCGGCAAAGTAGCCTACAAGTAAATCAAGATAGTTACATCATGAATCGTCAAATCAATAACGAGTTAACGACGCAAAATCATTTTCTATCGAAGTATGAAATACGTTCATTAGGTTTTGGCAGTTATGAGGTGACAGAAGTTTATCAAAATCTCGATCAGAATCATTCTACGATTCAGACAGTAACGATCGATAAAAATCAATTGCTGAAGAATTATCTCTCTAATTCGCAAAAAACAGATTTTCTTTTTGAATCACGAATGCGAGATTCATCGAGTCTTGAATTCTCTGAGAATCAGACAATGAAGCAGAACCTTTTGAACAATTTAAAAAAATTGCCCAAAAGCACTTCGTTGATCACCACATTAATTTTTGAGAAAGACTTATCTTTGGAAGAATTGAGAGACTGGCAGATGTATCAAATACCCAAAGGAGAAATTCTCTGGACAGCTGTTCGAACAGGGGGGGCAACTGGAAATCAAGATTTTCAGCCGCTTGGGTTTTCCAATAGTTTTTCTCGTGTAGTCCCAGAAGAAAAGACACTTGAAGAGAGTTTTTTAAAAGACTTTCCTTTTCTGGATTTATCTGAAGCAACTAGCAAACAACAATCAGACTATTCAGAAACAGAACAATCCGCTGCGCATTTTGAATCGATGTTGAAATACTTACTAACCCAGAAAGACTTTTTAGCCTTGGAATCGAATGACGCGCGTGATATTTTATCTGTTGAACAAATTGAAACAGCGTTGACCTACATTCAAAAAAACGGTGTACAAACCTATGGAATTTCAGCACGCATGTCCGTAGATGCACTGATTACCCTTCTAGAAGACGGTGAAAACATTTTAACAGCGCGTGTGATGGAGACGAATTTGTTTTCTTTGATAGACCAAATTAACGAGGATTAAAGAATGTCAAAAAGCAATCTGTCTTTTTTTGTATAAATTTTTTTCATTCTTTTCGCTTTTCTGGGAAGTTTGCTATAATAATACAGAACAAGAAAGTGGGGAGAAAGAATGTTAAGAGTTGAAAAATTAAGAGAAGCAATGAGAAAAGATGCCGTTGATGGTTTTTTGATCACGAGCCCATACAATTTGCGTTATTTGACTAATTTTACCGGCACGACTGGTTTAGCTGTCATTACATTGGAAAAAGCTTTTTTCGTTACTGATTTTCGTTATACAGAGCAAGCGGCTGCTCAAGCACAAGGATTTGAAATCGTAAAAAATAGCGGACCGATTTTTGAAGAAGTTGCGGCTATTTGCGAAAAAGAAGAGATCAATGTTTTGGCTTTCGAAGAAAGTTACGTCAGCTTTTCTGATTATTCGGTCTTGGAGGAGATTATTGAAGAATCTTCATTGGCTCCTGTTTCAGGTATGATCGAAGCATTGCGGGAAGTCAAAGATGAGTCAGAAATCGCGTTGATCCAACAAGCTTGCCATATTGCGGATCAAGGATTTGAACATATTTTGAAAATGATCCGTCCCGGAATGTCAGAAATAGAAGTAGCCAATCAACTTGACTTTTTCATGCGTTCTTTGGGCGCTACAAGCGTTTCTTTTGATACAATCGTTGCCAGTGGATTACGTTCAGCTATGCCCCATGGGGTAGCTAGTGAAAAAGTAATTGAACAAGGAGATTTGATCACTCTGGATTTTGGTTGCTACTATCAAGGATATGTTTCTGATATGACTCGGACGTTCGCCGTAGGTGATCCGGGAGACAAATTAAAAGAAATTTATCAAATCGTCCTTGAAGCTCAAGAAAAAGTTTTAGCTGCAGCCAAACCGGGCATGACAGGAATTGAATTAGATGCAATCGCACGTGATCATATTGCTTCATTCGGCTATGGAGAAGCTTTCGGACATTCAACGGGTCACGGAATCGGTCTAGAGATCCATGAAGGACCAAACGTCTCTTTCCGAGCAGACAAAGCATTTGTTACGGGCAACGTCATTACAGACGAACCGGGAATTTATCTTCCAGGTATCGGCGGCGTTCGAATCGAAGATGATTTGTTGATCACAGAAACTGGTAATCAAGTTTTGACGCATTCTCCTAAAGAATTGATCATCTTGTAAATCAACATCCTCGTTTATTTCAGAAAATTCATTGAGAATAGTGGGTTATTATAGATTCTCAGTGCAGAAAATGATAAACTTAGAGCGAGAAGAAACCTCTATACAAATGAAACTGTCTATCCAAGTCATGACTTATTGAGACGAAACATATCGTGAAGGGATAGATAACAATGTGTGGAAGTTTAGAATGGAGGCAAAACTTATGAATGAAGATAAAAATCTAGTCTTAGACGCAAGTCCTGAATTAGGCGAAATCGTGATCGCACCAGAAGTCATCGAGATCATTATTGGTATCGCAGCATCTAAAGTGGAAGGTGTCTATGGGATGCGGGGGACATTAGCCAATAGTGTGACTGAATTGCTTGGACGCTCCGCGCATGGCAAAGGGGTCTACTTGACAATCGATGAAACTGGGATCAAGGTTGATCTTTATTGCTATCTAAGCTATGGCGTTTCAGTGCCTAAAGTAGCAATGGAAATTCAAGATCGAGTGAAACAGCAAGTATTGTTCATGACAGATGTTCACTTAGCGGAAGTCAATGTCCATGTGGTAGCTGTAGTACCAGAAAAGATTGAACAACCTGATATTGAAGAATTATTCGGAAACGACGAGGAAGAAAATGAGTAAAGAATTATCACGTCACGAGATTCGGAAAATGGCTCTGCAAGCCTTATTTCCTTTAGATTTTAATAAAGATTTAACGAAACAAGATGCGATCATGCATGCAATTGAGTTGGAACACCATGAGCTGATTGATGAAGAACAGGAACACTTCGTTCCAGCGTATTTGGATCAACTTGTAGCAGGGGTATGTCAGTACAAAGAAGCGTTGGATGAAGTGATCCAGTCCCATTTAAAATCCGGTTGGAAGATCCAACGGTTATCAAAAATGGATGTAACGATTTTACGAATTGCATTATATGAAATGGTGTATGTTGACAATGTTCCTAATCGAGTCGCGTTAAATGAAGCCATTGAATTAGCCAAAACATTCAGTGATGACCAATCAAGAAAATTTGTGAATGGTATTTTATCTAATGTGAACAGTGAAATTGAAAGTAAGAATGACTAGTTAATCAAAACAGCCTCAGCTAAAAGCTGAGGCTGTTTTTTGGTTATTTGCGATACAATGCCATAGTTGCTATTAAGTTGGTTGAGGTGAAAAAACTGAGTCTTTTTACAGAGAGAAGCGTTAATAAAAGTAATTTCTTCAAAAAAACAGCTGAAAAATAAAAATAAAAGCGATATTTTGAATAAAAGTATTGACTTTAGAATATTCTGACGATTTAATTGAAAGTAATAATTGAAAGGAGTCAGAAAAAATGAAAATTATTTCAGTGGATAATGGGAAAGAATTTGAAACGATATTTGATTCATTGAATCAAGCCAACGGAAAGGTTCAGATGGGAGTGGTTCGGTTAGCTCCCGGTGAGAAAAGACCATTAGAGGGATTTGCACGTCACACACAAGATGAATTTTCCTATGTGATCAAAGGAAGCGCTCATACAGTTTTAGAAGACGGAACAGATCTCACTGGAAATCCGGGAGACTGTCAATGGATCGAAGCCGGAGAAGGGCATATCAACTACAATGATGGCACAGAAACGGCTGAGGTTGTGTGGTTTTTGGTGGAACGATAAAAAAGGAGGAAAAGAATGAGAAAAGGATTTAACAGATTGTTGGGGTTGATAGTAGCAATGATATTTTTGACTGGATGTACAGCAGGTACAACAACAAAGCAGAAAGAAGATTCAGCCTCTCAAGTGATTCGACTAATGTCTATGACAGAGCTAACTTCATTGGATCCGGCTGCCATGTTGGACTTCCCAGATGCAATTATTCAAACAGCCACTTTTGAAGGCTTATATCTATTGGATGAAAAGGACGAAGTGCAGCCGGGTGTAGCAGTTGATTTACCGGAAATTTCGTCTGACTGCAAAACTTATCGCTTTAGGTTACGCGAAAATGCACAATGGAGCAATGGGGATCCGGTGACAGCGAATGACTTTGAATATGCTTGGAAACGGATGATTGATCCTGAAAATGCATTTCAGTATAGTTTCTTGATGAATGGGTTGATCGAAAATGCGGAAGAAATTGCCCGTGGCGATCAGTCGGCGGATACACTAGGTGTTGAAGCAAAGGATGACTATACATTAGAAGTCCGTCTTACACAACCAGCTCCGTATTTTACTTCATTGATGGTTTTTCCGATTTTCTTTCCTCAAAATCAATCGGTTGTCGAAAAATTTGGACAGGAATATGGGACAGCTAGCGACAAAATTGTTTATAATGGACCATTTGTTGTAAAAAACTGGCAGCAAACTGAGATGAATTGGGATTTAGCCAAGAATGAATCTTATTGGGATCAAGAAGCTATTCTGGCAGAAGAGATCCATTATGATGTGATAAAAGAATCTGCAACCGCGCTAAATCTTTATGAAGATGGACAGTTGGATGTCGCGATCATCAGTGGAGAGATCGCCAAACAAATGCAGTCAAGTGACCAATTTGCCTCTTATCCTTCGGCAACGATGAATTATATCCGGTTAAATCAAGAAAGAAAGGGACAACCGACACCTTTACAAAATGAAAATTTACGAAAAGCTCTCGCATTGGCCATTGATAAAGAGAATCTTGTCAATAATATTATGGCAGATGGTTCCAAACCCTTGAATGGCGCGATCACAGAAGGCTTTGTCGCTAATCCTGATACTGGCGTGGACTTTCGTGAGGAAGCTGGTGATTTGATGGCCTATGATAAAGAAAAAGCGCTAGCCTATTGGGAACAGGCAAAAGCAGAATTAGGCGATGAAATCGAGCTTGATCTGTTAACGACTGATGATGGTTCCTACAAAAAAATGGGTGAGAGTATCCAATGGAGTTTGGAGGACCTCTTTACTGGTTTGAAGGTCAATATGCGCTCGCTGCCAGCCGAAACAGCGTTGAATCTTGCTAGTGAAAGCGACTATGATTTGTTCCTAATTTATTGGACTCCCGATTACCAAGATCCTTATTCTACACTTAAGATGATGTATAGCGGAAACAATCGCCATTACTCGAATCCCGTTTATGACCGCTTATTGGATGATGCCAGCACTACCTATGCTCTTGATGAGAACAAGCGATGGGAAACGATGATTGCAGCCGAAAAAGAACTGATGGAAACAACTGCCGGTATGATCGTTATCAGCCAAAATCAAAACTCAGTGTTACAAAATCCTTCAATCTCAGGATTAAACTATCACACTTTTGCGGCACCGATGACTCTCAGAAACCTTGTGAAAAATGAGTGAAGAATAGCTGATCAATCAGACTCATTATATCAAAACTGCGGGTTTTGAATTGATTAGGTTTCTACAAATAAATAGTGAAAACTAGGCAGTCCTTTTGCAAAAGAGGCTGCCTTTATTGTTCTGTGTGAGTCTTTGGTTAAGCAGTTGCAATGAGAAAATGCTATGATACTAGAGATGGGAAACGATGATTTTCCTACCAGAAATCATTTTTCTTCAAAGCGAACTATGCTAGAATAGAAAAAAGTCAGAGGAGTTGTCAAGATGGGTATTTTGATTAATGGAAAAGAATTAGCAGAAAAAATGCAAGCAGATCTTACTGCAGAAACCGCCCTTTTAAAAGAACAAGGAATTGTTCCCGGCTTAGTTGTTTTACTGGTAGGGGAAGATAAAGCAAGTCAAACGTATGTGCGAAACAAAGAACTGGCTGCGGCAAGAATCGGCATACGATCTAAAGTTGAACATTATCCCGAGTCGATAACTGAAGAAGAACTACTTAGTGAAATCGACAAGTACAATCAGGACCCAGACTTTCATGGTATCTTAGTCCAGCTGCCACTGCCAAAACAAATCGATGAAGAGAAAGTGTTGCTAGCTATCCGACCTGAAAAAGATGTCGATGGTTTCCATCCTATCAACCTTGGTAAATTGTTTGCTGGTGTTCCCGATCGAATCCCTTGCACCCCTTACGGTATTATGAAAATGTTTGAAGCGTATGATATTCCACTTGAAGGTAAAAATGCATTAGTGATCGGCCGAAGCAATATCGTAGGCAAACCGATGGCACATTTGCTTCTCGGTAAAAATGCTACCGTCACGATCGCACATTCAAAAACACAGAATTTACCAGCATTGGCTAGACAAGCCGATATCTTAGTGGTTGCGATTGGACGCGGTCATTTTGTAACTAAAGAATTTGTGAAAGAAGGAGCAGTCGTTATTGATGTAGGAATGAATCGTGATGAGGCAGGAAAATTGATTGGGGATGTGAAATTTGCTGAAGTTGAACCTATCGCAAGCTATATCACGCCAGTTCCACGAGGCGTCGGACCAATGACGATCACGATGCTGATGGCACAAACCTTAGCAGCGGCAAAGGAGACTGTAAAGAGATAACATGGCACAACAATATTTAACTGTGACCGCATTGACCAAATACTTGAAACGCAAGTTTGATGCGGATCCTTACTTGGAACGGGTCTATTTGACTGGAGAAATCTCCAATTTTCGCAGACGGCCAAACCATCAATATTTTAGCTTAAAAGACGATGGCGCAAAAATTTCGACAGTCATGTTCAAGGGAGCTTTTGACAAGCTGCGATTTCAGCCGGAAGAAGGAATGAAAGTGTTGGCTGTTGGCCGCATTTCACTCTATGAGGCCAGCGGAAATTATCAGATGTACATTGAACACATGGAACCTGACGGAGTGGGGGCGTTGTATCAAGCCTACGAACAACTTAAGAAAAAATTAGCAGAAGAAGGGCTATTTTCAGCTCCCAAAAAAATCCTTCCACGATTTCCAAAACGAATCGCGGTACTTACAAGCCCGAGTGGCGCAGTGATTCGGGATATTATCACCACTGCGCAGCGGCGCTATCCGATTGCCGAAATCGTCTTGTTTCCAACCGTAGTCCAAGGAGACAAGGCAGCAGATGATGTAGTAAAAAATATCCAGCGAGTAGAAGCAGATGGCACCTTCGATACAATGATTATTGGCCGCGGCGGAGGTTCTATCGAAGATCTCTGGCCATTTAATGAAGAACGCGTTGCACGTGCCATATTCGCTGCCGAGACACCAGTCATTTCTTCTGTGGGACATGAGACAGATACCACCATCGCTGATTTAGTGGCTGATGTACGAGCAGCCACACCAACTGCTGCTGCTGAATTAGCAGTGCCAGTTCTTTCAGAAGAAATTTTACGGATCGAAGAGAAGCAAACAAGGCTTGAACAAGCATTTATGTATCAAATCCAGCGGAAACAAGAACGTTTCCAACGGGCAGTAGGTTCTTATATTTTTCGCCAACCAGAGCGCTTATATGAGGCCCAAGCGATTAAGCTGGATCAGTTGCAGCAACGAATGAATCAATCGTTGCAAACACAGCTCTATGATAAAGAGAAGGTGGCCAGTCAGTTGATTCATCGTTTGGAACAACAGGTACCTAAGGCACGGCTATCAGCTGCAGGACAAGAAGTTACTTATTTAACGCAACGACTAGAAAAAGCCATTCAACTTAGCGTTGAAAAAAAAGAACAGCGATTTTTAAGTGCTCTCCAATCGTTAGATCTTTTGAGCCCTCTAAAAATCATGGGACGAGGCTACAGTTTTACGACGAAAGACGAGCAAGTCGTTAAAACCATCGCAGATATTGAAGCTGGTGATGAGTTGAACGTCCATTATCAAGATGGTCAAGCGCTTGTTAAAGTTATTGCAACAGAAGGAGAAGATCATGGCAAATCCAACATTTGAAGAATCATTACAAGAATTAGAACAAATCGTTACTCGGCTGGAACAAGGCGATGTACCATTAGAAGAAGCTCTTGACGCTTTTCAAAAGGGAATGGTGTTAAGCAAACAGTGCAAAGATACATTGGCTAAAGCAGAAAAATCATTAACAAAAATGATGACTGAAAACAATGAAGAAGTTCTTTTTGATGAGGAAGACTAATGGATAACATGCAACAATTTCAAGAAAAATATCTTTCGGAGATCGAAGCTGTGATTGTTCGATTTCTAGAAGAGCATACAAGTGATCCAACGTTGAAAGATAGTATGCTCTACTCCATTCATGCTGGCGGTAAACGAATTCGTCCATTGCTGTTGACAGCGACCGTTGCTTCTTTCCATAAGTCAATGACTTTGGGAGTATACCAGACTGCAGCAGTCCTAGAGATGATTCATACCTATTCACTGATTCATGATGATTTGCCGGCGATGGACGATGACGCCTTGCGACGAGGCAAACCAACAAACCATAAAGTCTATGGAGAAGCACTAGCGATCCTTGCTGGGGACGGTCTATTGACTGCTGCGTTTCAGTTGTTATCGTTAGCTGATCTTGAACCAGATAAGAAAATTTTGCTTTTGCAGCAGCTTAGTCATACGGCAGGCACAGCGGGAATGGTGGCTGGACAGGCAGCAGATATCCAAGGGGAAAATCAGCAACTCACACTTGATGAGCTGATCAGCATTCACGAACGCAAAACAGGTGAACTGATTCGTTTTGCAGTGATTGCAGGTGGTATTTTAGCGGATCAGACAGAAGAAGTTATCCAGCTGCTCGATCAATTTGCTCGTCATATGGGCTTAGCCTTCCAAATCCGCGATGATCTTTTAGATGTCACCAGTACAACAGAAGTATTGGGCAAGATTGTCCATCGAGATGATGCACTAGCGAAAAGTACTTATCCGGCTTTGCTAGGACTTGATGGCGCTAGTGAAGCGTTGAAGGATGAATTGAATCAAGCGTATGCTGTGTTAGATGAACTGAGCAGTTATGGTCATTTCGATCAACGATTGCTCGCATCCGTTGTCAAACAATTCGAGATTAGAGGAAAGTAATGAAAAAAGAACGAGTAGATGTTTTAGCGGTCCAACAAGGACTTTTTGAAACCAGAGAACAAGCGAAACGCGGTGTCATGGCTGGATTAGTTTACACAGAGAAAAATGAACGTTTAGACAAACCAGGTGAAAAAATCAGCGGGGAGACACAGTTGCAAATCAAAGGCAAAAAGCTGCCTTATGTCTCCCGTGGTGGCTTAAAACTTGAAAAAGCTTTGAAAATTTTTGACTTTGAGGTGAAAGACCAAATTCTGCTGGATATTGGTGCGTCTACCGGCGGCTTTACTGATGCAGCTCTGCAGAATGGGGCAAAAATGAGTTATGCCTTAGACGTTGGCTACAATCAGTTGGCGTGGAAACTACGTCAAGATCCGCGAGTAGTCGTGATGGAACGTGTGAATTTTCGTTATGCCAAACCTACTGATTTTTTAGAAGGATTACCAGAAAGAGCAACCATCGATGTGTCATTTATCTCTTTGAAGTTGATCTTGCCGCCGTTACATGAAATTCTCGTAGACCAAGGAGAAGTCATAGCGCTGATCAAGCCCCAATTCGAAGCAGGGAAAGCATCTGTCGGAAAAAACGGCATTGTTCGTGATCCTGCAGTCCATCAAAGGGTTCTCGAAGAAATCTTGGACTTTGCCCAATCGAATGGCTTTAATATTCTTGATCTTAGTTTTTCACCGATCACGGGCGGTGAAGGCAACATTGAATTTTTGGTTCATCTACAGAAAGTGCAGAATGGTGATGGCACAAGGAAAGCCGAAATCTCTGTCCCTCAGATCGTTGCTGAAGCACATGAAACCTTTCATCATCCAAAAACTTACTGATTTTGCAGAGCTGGTATTTTACATGCCGGCTCTCTTTCTTTCTGTCTAAAAATAGGATAAAATTAGTAGGAATTCAATCAGGAGGAACGAGAGATGAGAAAAAAAGAGCGTCATCGTTTGATAACACGATTGCTTAGTGAGCAAGATATTCAAAAACAGGAAGAATTTGTCGAATTGCTTCAGGAAAAAGGGGTGTCGGTCACACAAGCGACAATTTCCCGCGATATCAAAGAAATGAAGCTAGTCAAAGTCCCTTCACAAAAAGGTGGCTACCGCTACAGCATTCCTCAAGAAACGTCAGAAGATGTCATTGCCAAATTAGAAAAGATTTTGAAAGCTGCCTTTGTTTCTGTTGATCGAATGGATAAATTCGTTATTTTACGCACATTGCCGGGAAATGCTTCCGCTTTGGCAAATTTGATCGATAAACAATATGCAAAGGAACTGTTTGGTACCTTAAATGATGATGACAATGTATTGATGATCACTAAAACAGAAGCAGATGCAGAAACTTTGTTTAAAGATTTTCAACGATTTATGTAGAGGAGGCAATCCATGCTTTTAGAGTTGACCATTCAAAATTTCGCAATTATTTCCCACTTACACCTTTCTTTTCATGAAGGAATGACAGCTTTGACAGGTGAAACAGGTGCCGGGAAATCAATCATTATTGATGCGATGGGCTTGTTAGCCGGCGGACGCGGATCTACTGACTACTTGCGTCAAGGAGCAGAGAAATGCCGACTGGAAGGCCTTTTTGAATGGCCGCAGCAGTCTGAGTTTCAAGAACTGACAGAAGAATTAGGCATTGATCAAGAAGATGTGCTGATCGTCCAACGGGATATCACACAAGCAGGAAAAACAATCTGTCGTGTCAATGGACGTACGGTCACCTTGGCAAGTCTGCGAAAGATTGGTCTTTTTTTAGTTGATATTCAAGGACAAAACGAACATCAAGAGTTATTACAGCCGGAAAGGCATCTTAGCTTGGTAGATGGGTTTGGCGATGATGGTTTCAAAGCAGAACTGTTGCACTATCAGGATGCCTATCAGGAATACCGCAATTTAGAAAAACAGGTTCGCAATATTCAGGAAAATGAACAATTATATGTTCAACGGATGGATATGCTGCGATTCCAACAAGAAGAAATCGCACAGGCTGAATTAATCGAGGGCGAAGAAGAAAATCTGATCGAAGAACGTGAGAAGTTAACCAACTATCAGAAAATCGTCGATGCACTGGGGCAAAGTTATGGTGCGCTCTCTTCAGAAGAAATGAGCAGTGTCGACGGTGTAAGTGTGGCACTGTCCGAGATCCAATCTATCGCCCACTTAGATCAAGCCTATGAAAAAATCACTGAAACGATCCAGAGCGCTTATTATTTGTTGCAGGATGCTGCTTCTGATATTTCACGACAATTAGATAACCTTGAACTTGATGAAGGACGTCTAGAAGAAGTTATCAACCGACTGGAAACGATTCGTCAATTGAAGCGCAAATACGGCGAGTCCATCTCCGTCATCCTAGCTTATTATGAAGAAATTAGTAAGGAGATCTCTGAATCTGCCTATACTGAAGGCCAGCTGGAACAGTTAGAAGAGCAATTGACAGCTAAGGCCGATGCTGTTTGGGCTCTTGCTGAACAACTCCATGTCAAGCGGCGAGAAATCGCACATCGATTAGAAAAAGAAATTGTGCAAGAATTGAACGACCTCTATATGGAACATGCACAGTTTGAAGTTCGCTTTGCAAATGGCAAGCAGTTGACAGCTACTGGATTTGATAGTGTGGCTTTTTATCTCACGACCAATCCTGGGGAAGGCATGAAGCCGTTGGTTCGGGTAGCATCTGGTGGTGAGCTGTCTCGTATCTTATTAGCATTGAAATCGATTTTTTCACGGAAACAAGGGATCACGAGTATTGTTTTTGACGAAGTAGATACCGGAGTCAGTGGCCGCGTGGCGCAAGCAATTGCTGAAAAGATCTCAAAAATTGCGTTGAATTCCCAAGTATTGTGTATCACTCATTTGCCGCAAGTAGCCGCAGTAGCTGATTATCAATATTTTATTGAAAAAGCGATCCAAGAAGGACGGACGGAGACTCGAGTTCGTCAGTTATCCTATGAAGAACGAGTGACTGAGATTGCTCGTATGTTATCAGGAGCAGAAATCACAGAACTGACAGTAGAGCATGCGCGTGAATTGTTAGCCTTGGCTCATCAGTAAATGCTTGAAAGAAGTTACCCACAAAATGGAAACGCGAACGCAAGTGCCGCTCCCTTCAAACTAGTTAAGAAGCGACTGCTTGGTTCAGGCGGTTCCATTTTGTTGATTTTGGAGGATGGAAAATGAAAAAATATCAAAAAATACTACTTGGTCTAGTGATCGGCCTACTGTTGATCGGAGCAGGTGGATGGTTGGGCTGGCAAAAATTACACTATACGGCAAGTGAAGCCGCTCAAGCAGCTCTTTCGAAAGGGCAAGAGAAACGAGATGCGCTTTATTTCTCTGGAGACCCTGAAAAACCACTCGTTGTTTTTTATCCGGGAGCATTAGTAGATGCAGAAAGTTACAGTATTTGGGCAAAAGAGGTGTCTGAAAAAGGATACTCGGTTGCAATCGTCAAGATGCCCTTTGATATGGCGGTCCTTGGGGGAAATCGAGCAGAGAATATTTTAAACGAATTTCCACATAATGGCTATGTGATTGGCGGGCATTCATTGGGTGGCGTGATGGCAAGCCGTTATGCCGCTAGTCAAAAGAATGGCTTAAAGGGAGTCTTTTTCTTAGCGAGTTATCCAGATGAAAAAGGCAGTTTAGCAGAGACTAAATTGCCTGTGCTTTCTCTCACTGCTAGCAATGACGAGGTATTGAATCAAGAGAATTATCAAGCAGCAAAAACCTATTTGCCGGATTCAGCTATTTTCGAAACAATCTCAGGAGGCAATCACGCTGGTTTTGGTAGTTACGGCTCACAGCGTGGTGACGGAGCTGCCTCGATTTCAAATGAGGAACAACAACAACAGATCGCTGAGAAACTCACACAATGGTTAGATAACCTGGATAAAACACAATAATCCGTTATTTTGGACAAAAAAAGACGGCAGAAGCTGGTACATAAATGACCACTTCTGCCGCCGTTTTGATTCAACATACATTTGGGGAA
This sequence comes from Enterococcus sp. AZ091, assembly GCF_051714805.1. Lineage (NCBI taxonomy): Bacteria > Bacillati > Bacillota > Bacilli > Lactobacillales > Enterococcaceae > Enterococcus > Enterococcus sp. AZ091. The sequence continues at coordinate 831,480 of NZ_JBIOSO010000002.1, forward strand.
ATGTTGATGAAATCACGAAAACGTTGAACATAATTTGGGGCTATTCTTGATTGGGGAAGCAAGAAAGGTTATTATGTTCTTTTAATAATTGTTTTCTTATCCAGTATAGCACAGTAAGAATTGACAATATACTTCTTTTTACTAATTGAAAAAAATTTTTACTTTTTTACTTTTAGTTATTTTCTGTAAGTGATTGTAGGAAATGGAGTAAATTTTTGTCAGGAGTGAGAAATATTAGCAAATAATAATTTTCAACAATTTCATAAAATGGTAAAATGGAAATAATTGTATTTAACTTTGGAGAGAACAAGGAGCGTTATCATGAAAAAATTGAAATTTTTGGGACCAGTTTTAGGCTTGGTCATTCTATTATCAGGATGTGCAAAATGGATCGATCAAGGGGAATCGATCACCGCTGTCGGCTCATCCGCATTACAGCCGTTAGTAGAGACTGTGGCAGAAGAATTCCAAAATGAAAACCCAGGCAGATTTATTAATGTTCAAGGTGGCGGTAGTGGTACAGGATTGAGTCAAGTTCAAGCAGGTGCTGTAGATATCGGCAACTCAGATCTGTTTGCAGAAGAAAAGTCTGGTATCGATGCTAAAGCACTTGTGGATCATAAAGTAGCTGTAGTAGGAATCACTCCTATTGTAAATAAAAATGTCGGTGTATCTGATATCTCTACAGAAAATTTACGAAAGATTTTTCTAGGCGAAATTACCAACTGGAAAGAAGTAGGGGGGAATGATCAAAAAATCGTTCTATTGAACCGTGCGGCAGGAAGCGGAACAAGAGGAACCTTCGAAAAATGGATCATGGATGGAGAAACAGCAATCCCATCGCAAGAACAAGATTCAAGTGGAATGGTCCGTTCGATTGTTTCGGATACGCCGGGAGCTATCAGTTACGTTGCATTCTCTTATGTGACGGATGATGTCAATGTTCTTTCTATTGATGGCGTAGCACCGACAGACGAAAATGTGACGACAAATGACTGGAAAGTCTGGGCGTATGAACACATGTATACGAAGGGAGAACCTACAGCACTGACAGCAGAATTCCTAGAGTATATCCTTTCGGATGAAGTTCAAGAGCACATTGTTGGGGATCTTGGTTATATTCCTATTTCAAGAATGCAAGTTGAACGTGATTGGGAAGGAAACGTCATCAAGTAACCTTTACACAAAATTTACAATGTTGCCGAAAAATTTACAAAAGGTTTAACAGAAATTGATGTTCGAGCGATAAACTAATATTTGTGAATTTAGTTTGATTTTTGAGGAGGAATCCCTCGTGGAAAATGTAAAAGAAGTGTTAACGAAAAAATCTAAGCGAGCAAAAATGGAGCAGCGGGGAAAGCTCATTAGTTTTCTTTGTATCGCATTGATCGTTTTGGTTGTGATTTCAATTTTTTATTTTGTAGCAAGTCGTGGGCTTGCCACGTTTTTCGTTGATAAAGTAAATGTGTTTGATTTCTTGTTTGGTACACAATGGAACCCTAGTGCTGTTGGTCCAGATGGACAGCCGCTTGTCGGCGCATTGCCGATGATCGTCGGCTCATTTGTGGTAACTTTCTTATCAGCGATTATCGCAACACCATTTGCGATTGGTGCAGCTGTCTTTATGGTAGAAGTTTCCCCTCGCAACGGTGAAAAGATTTTGCAGCCAGTTATCGAGTTACTAGTGGGGATCCCATCCGTTGTTTACGGATTTATCGGACTATCCGTGATTGTTCCAGCGGTCCGTTCTGTTTTTGGCGGTACTGGTTTTGGGATTCTGGCAGGGACATTTGTTCTGTTTATCATGATCTTGCCAACTGTGACGACAATGACTGTCGATGCGTTGCGAGCAGTCCCAAGACACTATCGCGAAGCCTCACTTGCTCTTGGAGCAACAAGATGGCAAACGATTTACAAAGTTGTTTTGCGGGCAGCAGTTCCAGGGATTTTAACAGCAGTCGTCTTTGGAATGGCTCGGGCATTTGGTGAAGCATTGGCCATCCAAATGGTGATCGGGAATGCGGCATTGATGCCGTCTAGCTTGGTGACACCTGCTTCAACATTGACATCGATTCTAACGATGGGAATCGGAAATACGATTATGGGGACTGTTGAAAATAACGTGCTATGGTCATTAGCGCTGATCTTATTATTGATGTCTTTATTGTTCAATATTGTGATTCGATTGATTGGTAAGAAAGGAGCGTTGAAATAATGAATGCAAAACGCTCAGATAAAATTGCGACTGGTGTGCTTTATGCTGTAGCAGGAATCATTGTTTTGATTTTGGCTTCTTTATTGCTTTATATCTTAGTACGAGGGATTCCTCATATTAGTTGGGAATTTTTGACCTCACCTTCCAAAGCTTATCAAGAAGGTGGTGGGATTGGGATTCAGCTATTCAACTCATTGTATCTTTTATTGGTTACAATGATCATTAGTTTCCCGATTTCATTAGGTGCCGGGATCTATTTATCCGAATATGCGAAAAAGAATTGGTTTACAGATGTAGTGAGAACATCGATTGAGATTCTTAGTTCGTTGCCTTCAGTTGTAGTCGGTCTTTTTGGTTTTTTAGTCTTCGTTATCCAATTCGGTTACGGATTCTCGATTATTTCAGGAGCCCTAGCACTAACGTTTTTCAATTTACCATTACTAACAAGAAATGTAGAAGAATCATTGCAAGCCATCCACTATACACAGCGTGAAGCTGGGTTGTCGCTTGGATTGTCACGCTGGGAAACAGTCATGCGAATCATCGTTCCTGAAGCAACACCAGGGATATTGACTGGTGTGATCCTAAGTTCGGGACGTATTTTCGGGGAAGCCGCAGCATTGATTTACACCGCCGGTCAGAGTGCACCAGCGTTAGACTTTTCAAATTGGAACCCGCTGAGTGTTTCCAGCCCGATCAGCATTTTCCGACAAGCGGAAACATTGGCTGTCCATATTTGGAAAATCAATACAGAAGGAACGATGCCTGATGGAATCCAAGTTTCAGCTGGCGCTTCAGCTGTCCTGATCATCGCTGTTCTATTGTTTAACTTTGGCGCTCGTGCAATCGGTAAACGATTGTATAAGAAAATGACGTCAGCATAAGGAGAATCACTGTATGAATGATTATAATTGGGAAGAACGCAATATCATTACCTTTGATCGACCAGAAGACGTCGCTCTTTATACAAATGATCTGCACGTATGGTATGGAACGAATGAAGCGATCAAAGGAATCGATCTGCAATTTGAAAAAAACAAAATTACCGCATTGATTGGACCTTCTGGTTGTGGGAAATCGACCTATCTTCGTTCATTGAATCGCATGAACGATGGTATTGCGAATACGAAAGTAACGGGTCAAATTATGTACAAGGGTGTCGATGTCAATACGAAAGAAGTCGATGTCTATGAAATGCGCAAACGGATTGGTATGGTTTTTCAACGTCCAAATCCTTTCAGTAAATCAATTTATGACAATATCGCATTTGCTTTGCGTCGTCATGGTGAAAAGAACAAGAAGAAATTAGACGAGATCGTTGAAACAAGTTTGAAACAAGCCGCTCTGTGGGATCAAGTCAAAGACAGCCTGGATAAAAGTGCTTTAGCATTGTCCGGGGGACAACAACAACGTCTGTGTATTGCTCGTGCCATCGCTATGAAGCCGGATATTTTACTTTTGGATGAACCAGCGAGTGCGCTAGATCCAATCTCTACCGGAATGGTTGAAGAAACATTGGTCAACTTAAAGCAAGATTATTCGATTATTATCGTGACGCACAACATGCAGCAAGCTGCACGGATCAGTGACTATACCGCGTTCTTTTACTTGGGAAATGCAATTGAATATGATCACACACGAAAAATATTCACGCGTCCTAAAATCCAAGCAACAGAAGATTATGTATCAGGTCACTTTGGCTAATCTGATCCGATCAGTAAACGGAGGCTAAGAAATGGCAGAAGAAATTATCACATCAAAAGATCTGCATTTATATTATGGAAAAAAAGAAGCACTAAAAGGAATCGATCTTTCCATCAATAAAGGAGAAATTACTGCAATGATCGGTCCTTCCGGCTGCGGCAAGTCGACTTATCTTCGTTCGTTGAATCGGATGAATGATTTGATTCCTGGTGTCACGATCACAGGGAGTGTCGTATATAAAGGAAAAGACATCTACAGTCCGCAACAAGATACAGTAGATTTACGGAAAGAAATCGGTATGGTTTTCCAACAACCGAATCCATTTCCCTTTTCGATTTACGAAAACGTTATTTATGGGTTAAAATTAAAGGGTGTCAAAGACAAAGAGATTCTCGATAAAACCGTGGAAGAAAGCTTGAAAGCTGCCTCAGTATGGGATGATGTCAAAGATAAGCTTCATCAAAGTGCGCTTTCTTTGTCTGGCGGCCAGCAACAGCGGGTTTGTATTGCCCGAGTATTGGCTGTCGATCCGGAAATCATTTTGTTAGATGAACCAACCAGTGCGTTGGATCCTATTTCATCAGGTAAAATCGAAAATACCCTTTTGACACTAAAAGAACGATACACAATGATCATTGTGACTCATAACATGTCTCAAGCTTCAAGAATCTCTGACAAAACAGCCTTCTTCTTAGATGGCAACTTGATCGAATTCAATGATACCAAGAAAGTATTCTTGAGTCCGAGGGAGAAAGAAACAGAAGACTATATTTCAGGAAGATTTGGTTAGGAGGAAAAAGCAATGTTGCGTACACAATTTGAAGAAGAATTACTGAATCTTCACAATCAATTTTATGAAATGGGGATGCTTGTAAGTAGTGCGATCCATAAATCTGTTCGCGCTTATGTGAAGCATGATAAAGAGATCGCTCAAGAAGTAATAGAAAACGATGAAGCAATCAACAATATGGAAGTTCGACTTGAGAAGAAAAGTTTCGAAATGATTGCCTTGCAACAACCTGTAACGACTGATTTGCGAATGATCATCACTGTGATGAAAGCTAGTTCCGATTTGGAACGAATGGGAGATCACGCGGTATCTATCGCAAAGTCAACGATTCGTGTTAAAGGCGAGACCCGAATTGCAGAGATTGAGAAAGAAATTTCCGATATGTCTGACTATGTCAAAAAAATGGTGGACAATGTTTTGGTCGCTTATGTAAAAACGGACCAAGAAGACGCCCGGATGATTGCACAAATGGATGAGCGGGTAAATGATTACTATCGAGATATCTATTATAAAACGATTGATAGCATGAAAGCCAATCCTGAGACAGTTGTCAGTGGTACGGATTATCTTTCTGTGGCCCAATATCTCGAGCGGATTGGTGATTATGTCACAAATATTTGCGAATGGATCGTTTATTTGGCTACTGGTAAGATCAGTGAGTTAAATAGTAATCGTTCTGAGCTGATGTAGTGAGTATATCTTTGTTCAAAATATAGATTTAGCTCATCAGCTTTCACATGAATGTATATTATTATTGTACGGACTGTACTGTAAGAAGAGAGATGAAAAATAGCGTATCATTGATCTGGGATCATGGATAAACTATTGGAAAACGTGTGAGGTTATTCTTGCGCTATTCTGTTCTTCTGTAGTACAGTTTTTTTGTAGTTTTTTTAGATAAAGCTGATAAGCACAAGTTTTCCTTTCACAAAGAATCATCTTCTCTGATTTCAAGCAGAACAATTACTCTTTTATTGAAAGAACTTCGGATTGATAAAAACTTGGTACTTAAGACCTATGACAGTTTGCGGAAAAACAGGCATAATAGGTTCGTAAGCTAAACTTGCAAACAAAAATTTGCTGAAGGAGGCAATTTCCATGAACGAAAGAGAACGTGTATTGGATTTAGTGAAAAAAGGTGTGCTTTCTACAGAAGAAGCATTGGATTTGCTGGAAGGAATGGCAAAAGCCAAAGACGAGAATCAAATCAACAAAGCTGCAGCTGAAGTATCCGCTGATAAGACAAATAATGACTTTTTTGAAGAAGTTGAAGAAGCCCACGAGAAAGAAGAAGCTTCTTTTGATGGTGGAGAAAAACTTCGTCAAAATGAAGCACAAGATAAAGAAAATCTTGAAAAAATCTTGGACGGATTGGCAACTGAGGCAAACCAAGCTTCTGCTGAATTAGATGAGATCAATGTAGAAATTCAAGGTGTAAAAGAGGAACTGAAAGAAGCACAAGAAGTTCTCATGCAATTGAACACAAAAGAGGAATTGGATCAATTATCTGAAGAAGAACTTGCAACACGGCAAGAGACGGAAGCGACAATCGCTTCTCTAGAAGATTCATTAGATAGTTTGAGCGAAGAAAAAGCGACATTGGATGCGAAGTTGAAAAATATTCGCAAAGACCAATGGTCACAAACAAAAGAAAAAATCAGCCAAAAACTTGATATTCCAGATGACTGGAAAGAACAAGCCTCTGATACATTTACTCAAGTCAGTGAAAAAATGGTTGATGCAGGTACTCAATTTGGTCAATTCTTGAAAAAAACAGTTCGTGCTGTTTCAGAATCAGTGAATGATAACATGGAATGGAAAGATATCAATCTGAAAGTTCCAGGAGTAGCAGCAACGAAATTTGAACATACCTTTGAATATGCTGAAACAGAAGCAACATTGATCGATGTGAAATTAGCAAACGGAAATGTTGAATTCCGCTTGTGGGATCAACCGGGTGTGAAAGTGGATGCTAAAATCAAACTCTATGGTAAAATGGATGCTGCAACACCTTTCGATGCTTTTGATGCACGAAGCCAAATTGATGTTGACGATGAACGCATTTCATTCCAAATTCCAAACAAGCGTATCCGCGCTGATCTGGTTTTCTATCTGCCGACACGTACCTATGATCATGTTGCAGTGAAATTGTTGAACGGGAATGTAACATTTGACGAATTGGTGGCAAGAGATGTTTATACGAAATCAACCAACGGTACGATCGATTTCCGCAAAGTAGATGCTACGATGTTGGAGATTGAAGGTGTCAATGGAAATATCTTGGTTCAAGATGGAGATATCCTTGATGCTATCATTGAAACTGTCAATGGGGATGTTACTCTTACCGCGACACCACAAAATACTGGAATTTCTCTAGTGAACGGTAATATCCGAATCACTTACAAAGAAGACCGACTACAAAAATTAAATGCTAGCTCAGTCAACGGAAATGTCAAAGTAGCATTACCACAATCAGTTGGATTTGAAGGCTTGGCAAAAACCAGCTTAGGAAGTATCAATCAACGGCTGAGCAATTTTGAAATCGTGCGTGAGAAAAAAGAACGTATGAACCAATTATTGCAATTCCGCCGCGTAGCTGATAAAGTAGCACAAGTCGATCTTTCAACAACGACTGGGAATGTCTTTATCAAAGACACAGAACAATAATCTGATTCCATCAGATCTATAGATAGATTGTCAGAAGGAAGGTGAAGGTAAATGAACAAACGATTAACGAAATCAACCAATAATGTAGTGATTACAGGTACTCTGGGAGGTTTAGCAGAATACTTAGGAATCGATCCAACGATCATCCGTGTGATCTATGTCTTTCTATCATTAGTGACAGCTGGTTTCCCTGGGATCACCCTTTATGTCATCATGGCGATCTTGATCCCTTCTGGACGCAAAAGCTCTGGTGGATATGGACACGACAATCAGTACTACAAAGCGAACAACAAAGAAACAAATCGTCCGCGCAAAGAAGCAGATAAAGTCGAGGATGAGGACTGGAGTGACTTCTAATGTCCTACTTTCAACGACTGATAATGAATACACTCACCTTTGTTGCTCTGGCAGTATTGCTGCCAAACATGGTCCATGTACGTAGCATCATGATGGCATTAGTAGCCAGCTTTGTTCTCTCTATTTTAAATGCGTTGATCAAACCAATCTTGAGTATCATCTCATTTCCATTAACGCTGTTGACATTTGGGCTTTTCAGTTTTGTCATCAACGCTTTAATGCTAAATTTGACTTCAACTTTTGTAGGAGCTGCTAACTTTGGCTTTTCCTCATTTGGTGCAGCGATTCTGGTTGCTTTGATTATGTCAGTGATCAATATGATTGTGACTGAACACCATATTGAAAAATATACAAAATAAAACATCCACACGTTTCTGATACATAGCTAGCTATGTTGAAAGAACGTGTGGATGTTTTTGTTTTTTAATATTAAAGAACAATGTGAACAAACAAACTGTAATAATAAGAAAAGCAAAACATCTTTTTTTGTAATATTTATAAAAGAAAGACAAATCCGCCAATTATTTCTTCGAAATAACCATTTTTTGTCATGTTCATCTAGCTGTGTCATGTTAAATTGAGTAGAAAAATCTGTGAAAATACTCGTGTCTATTAGTTCCATTTGTTATTGTTTCGCAGTGATAAATATTGATAGAAGTAGTATTTTATGAAGGGGATCGATGGGAATACGAGCAGTATCATCGCACCACTTTTTTTGACTAATAGCTATTCACTAAAACGAATAGTCTAAGCAGTTAAGCCGCCCACGCTAGAGTACCATTCTAAAATCTACGGAAACAATTCTTGCTGAATATCCACTACGACTAACTAAGTGAATAGTTATATTGTTCTTAAATACAGCTGAATTTTTGCACAAAGGTTCTTTTAATGCGCTTGAAAGTGCAAGCGGGCATTTTTGATTAATAATACAATTAAAAATGATGTAAAAAAGGAGAACTTAGATGTCTGCAAATTTAAGCAACTTTGCTGTTTATGTAGTAGATGATAATTTTTTTAATGGAGAGTGGCTAAAAAAAGCGATCCAAGAATGCCAACTTCCGTGTGCTTCAGTAGAAATTTTCCTGCCGGACCAATTTGAGCGTTTTATTAATGAACACCTTACCGATATCAATGATTTATTCTTATTTTCCACTGATATGAAAGGATATGATCGAGGTTTTCAATTAGCAGGAAGATTGAGAAGCCAATGTAAAAAATGTCAAATAGCTTTTTATGGAATAGATGCTTCAAAGATACAGATGAAAAAAATGAATCTCCTGTGCCCATTAGGGATCATTGATACAAAAGAAGCGTTTAAACACCAACTAAGAAACTTGTTAATTGAAGCAATAGAAGTAAAGCAATCATTATTAGGCAAAAAGCACTTATTAAAGCTTGAAAACAAACGAGAATTGATCGTTATGGATGCAGAATCAATCAACTATATCACAACGGTCAAAGAAGAGCGCAACCAAATCGTTCTTCACCAAAAGAAGTCGATCGAATACATTGAGATGTCCTTGAAAGTCATCAAGCAATTGGACCTACCCGCTTATTATAAAGTGTTTAAATCCTACATTATCAATACAGGACAAATCAGGAAAATTGATCGAACAAACAACATTCTTTCTTTTTTTAGCGGTGAAGAATTAGAAGTGGGTAAGAAAATAAGAAAAGCGATTGATTAAAAATACATATATAAATTGGAGGAGAATAATGAAGAAAATCACTAAAAAAATAGAACAAAGTATGGTTGTTATTGCGTTGAGTCTTACTCAGATCACAACGCCAATACTGGTGATTGCTGAAACATCTGAGGCTGATCAGCCAGCTGAAACAACTAGTAAAATAGACAAAGAAAAAGATCCTATCTTGGCTTCATCTGAAAAAGAAGCTTCTTCATTCATTTCAAGTGCTAGTAGTCAAGTAGAAGTTGATACTTCTTCCAGTGAAGAGAACGAAGTGGATCAAAGTGAGGAAACATCAGGTATAAAAGATTCTAGTGTTGCAGAAACTGAAACCAACAAATCTTCTACTGATCCCAAAATAGCTAAGAAAGAAGAAAATGCTTCTCGTTCCAATCGACAAATAAAGGCGCAAGAACTTTTAAAGAAAGGAACACTGCTTACGATGGCTGATGAAGAGTACAGCCAAACACAGGAAACAAGAGTGCTAAATAATACACCAGTTAAACTAAAATTGGATTTTGAAATCATTGACGAAGATTACTTAGCTGGAACAACTGTTGTTTTTAGTTTGCCGGACACCCTTGGATTTACCGATAATCAAGGGACGATTCAAGGCATCGATGCGACTTGGCAAGTAGACAGTGCCAATCGTCAAGTAACGATCACTTTTAATCAAGCTATCCACGATGCAACATTTTCCCTTGAATTAAAGAGTTATCTTTATTCAGAAAGTACCCCGCAAATCAAAGTGACAATTGATGATCTAAATAAAACCAGTTATGCGATCGATCTTTATGAAGATGTCGAATCATTGAAGTACGAGCAACAAAAAAACATTTTTGGTCTAGATGGTACAGTGTATTATAATTTAGACCGCAAGCTCTCGGGAACGGAAACACTCTCTTTGCAACTTATTGACATCCCAGGAGCAGTTTTCAAAAAAATAGAATCGCAACCACTAAAGGTTTATAGCTATGATGTAGATATCAAAGGAAATATCAAGCCAGAAACGCAAACGGAGCTAGTCGCTGGCACAGATTATACAATTACAGCTAATGACTTACAAAATACAGCAGTTGAGATCAAACAAATGGATCAGCAAAAGGCTTATGGTGTTGTCTATCAATTCACGATGAGCATATCTGAAATTAGTGACCATCAGTATTCTTATTACAAAAACTATCCAACCACCGGTTTTGGATCAGTAAATCTTGAACCATCGGCTGGGGAGTACCGTGGAATTTCTTTTGTGGCAAAAACAAGTCAAACTGAAAAAGAGATTTCATCAAGGTATTATTCAGCTGTTGCCGGTGGAAATTTATATTCCAATGAAAAGGGATCCTACTATTTAACATTACATGGCATGCCAACTGAAATGAAAAAAGGACAGCAGATAACGATATCCGCTGAAAATGGACAGGAACTTACAGTGAAGCAACTAATGGTCAATGATGCTTTTTATCAAAATGTACCTTTAGATGAATACTTTAAAGTCGAAAATTCTAACGGCATGTTGACCTTGACGGCAACCAAAGACAGTAACCTAGCATTTTCCATGATTCATCTTACGGTTCCTTTTGATCAAAAAGACATCGTCATGAATGTCACGACTCCTTTGATTCCCAATGAAAAATTCAAAGTGATTGGGGATGATTATGTACAACCGATCTCAGTTTTATATCCTAATTCAGCTGAGACAGCTTGGGGGAACTACAACCAAAATGGTGCCTATGCAAATGATACTTCAGTCAACGTTGAAGGAAGCACAACACAACCTGTCGAAAATCTTAAAATTTTCGTCGAACATCCAGATTATTTGACACTTAGAAAAGTTCCAGAAGTGAACTATTATTACAAGATCGATCAAGATTACCGTATCGAGAAGGTTGAGGGAGGGACCTTAGTTACTTTTATTACGCCAATCAATCGTTCAATTCAATTTGACATTGGATTTAATTATGTGCCAGACAGTCTCGCTTCTACAACGCGGATCCCAGTAGATAAAATTCCGATTAGTATCTCAGCGGATGGCTTGGATACTGTCAATACAACAGTTACCACTGGAAGAAAAAACTATTCAGAACAAACGTTGCAAGGAAGCAAAAATCAATTTTTAGTTAATGCCCGGCAAGATACCATCAAAGATCTGAAGGTAGAAACACATGTACCAATGAATACAGATGTCGTATTTTCCATTATCGATGTCTCCAATGATCAAGTGGACGGGATTTATCCTCAATACTGGGATCGGGGGCAATACAATACGCAAGTCATGAAAGAATCAGATCCGAATTACCCTACCATCACGCATGATGAAGCGACGAATTATTATACGTTCGATTTTGGGACAACTGATCACAGATACATCATTGCCTATCATTATGCAAATGGTTGGCAGGAAACGAAATCAATTCTGATACCGGGATTTTCTAAAGAACCACTGTATGGTAATCAACAAGGGTCATCGTCGGTCACTGTCTCTAATACCGCAACAGACATTATCGATATTAGTCAAAGGACAGTTACTAGCGCAAAAAACGTAACCCAAGTCACTGTGAAAACGAAAAACATTGATGATGGAACAAAGAAAGTTGTAAATCCAACGTTCAGCTTAAAATCTATTGGCAACACCAATGGAGAAATCGATCCAAACTCCATCAGAATCTCAAATGTTCCTGATGATAGTTATAAAGTAGAGAAAGTTAATGGTGAGATTCAGCTGGTTTTTGCAAACTATGTGCTTAAGGAGAACGTGGAGATCAGCTATACCGTCCTTTCTCAAAACGCTGGTCAAATTTCTGCATCAGCCACCATCTCATCCGAGACGATTGATACATTGTCCGAAGCAAAGCGCACCGCGACATCCACTATCGCAAATCTGCAATTTTCAGCAGGTGATTCGGAAGGGATTATCTATAAAACGTCTGCTTTACTTGATGTCTTTGATACAGAAAGGCCGACAAAAAAGATTGCTGGAGTTTCATTAATGTTAATCAATCAGTTGACTGGAACTGTGATCAACACCACCACTGATCAAGTAGGCGAGTCACAGTTGACAGATATTTATACAGGTAAATACAAGGTATACGTTTCAAAAGTCCCTGAAGGATATGTTGTTCCAGAAGATATTCAATCTGGTATGGATGTAAAAGTCAATCGAACGGGTAACCAGATATCTATTGGAATCACACCAGAAAAAGATTTATCCAGTATTTCAGTAAAAGACAGCACCTTATACGTAGGAGACACATGGCAAGCCGAGGACAACTTTGTCTCTGCGACGGACAAACAAGGCAATAACGTAACATTTTCAGAAGTAACTGTTAGCGGCGATGTTGATACTTCAAAAGTAGGTAGTTATCAAGTGACCTATACCAATGGAACAGCTAAGTCAGTGGCAGCGATCACCGTCGTGTCTAATCAAGCAACCGTGGTAGCCAAAGATAGTACGCTCTATGTGGGAGATTCGTGGCAGGCGGAAGACAACTTTGTATCCGCCACAGATAAAGACGGAAAAGCAGTATCACTCGCTAATGTAACCGTCACAGGTACGGTAGACACTACGACACCCGGAAAATATGAAGTCAGCTACCGCAATGGTAAAGTTGAAGCAATAGCTGCGATCACAGTTTTAGCAGATCAAACAAGCGTCAAAGCAAAAGACAGCACATTGTATGTAGGAGACACATGGCAAGCCGAAGACAATTTTGTTTCTGCTACAGATAAAGATGGAAAATCATTGTCAATCGCTGAAGTAACTGTTAGCGGCGATGTTGATACTTCAAAAGCAGGTAGTTATCAAGTGACCTACAAAAATGGAAACACCGAGTCAGTGGCAACGATCACCGTCGTGTCTGATCAAGCAACCGTGATAGCCAAAGATAGTACGCTCTATGTGGGAGATTCGTGGCAGGCGGAAGACAACTTTGTATCCGCCACAGATAAAGATGGAAAAGCAGTATCACTCGCTAATGTAACCGTCACAGGTACGGTAGACACTACGACACCCGGAAAATATGAAGTCAGCTACCGCAATGGAAAAGTCGAAGCAGTAGCTACGATCACAGTTTTAGCAGATCAAACAAGCGTCAAGGCAAAAGACAGCACATTGTATGTAGGAGACACATGGCTAGCCGAAGACAATTTTGTTTCTGCTACAGATAAAGATGGAAAATCATTGTCAATCGCTGATGTAACTGTTAACGGCGATGTTGATACATCAAAAGTAGGTAGTTATCAAGTGACCTATACCAATGGAACAGCTAAGGCAGTGGCAACGATCACCGTCGTGTCTGATCAAGCAACCGTGGTAGCCAAAGATAGTACGCTCTACGTAGGAGACACATGGCAGGCAGAAGATAACTTTGTCTCTGCGACGGATAAAGAGGGAAAAACGTTGTCAGTAGCTGAATTGGATATAACAGGGGATGTCGATACTACGACACCTGGCAAATATGAAATCAGCTACCGCAATGGTAAAGTTGAAGCAATAGCTACGATCACAGTTTTAGCAGATCAAACAAGCGTAGTTGTTAAGGACTCAGTAGTGTATGTAGGCGATCAATGGGAGGCTAAGAACAATTTTGTTTCAGCAACTGATCGTGAGGGCAATATCCTATCAATTAAACGACTTCTTATTGAAGGATCTGTTGATACCAGCAAGGTCGGTACTTATCAGGTGAACTATTCTGTTGTTTCAGATGAGAAAGTAGCAAATCCAGCGCTGTTTGAGCGCATATTTGGGACAACCAAACAATTGGCTGTTACGGCAACGGCTACGATTCAAGTGATCGAAAAACAACCAGCAACGGACGATGGAAAAAAATCTAACAACAACGATCAAACTAAACCAGTTGATCCAAAGTCAAATGATGGAAGTAAACTGATCAAAGCAACTGCTAAAGATCGTCAACAGCGAGTTTTGCCAAAAACTGGTTCGAGTGACAATCAAGTTTATCCATTAGTGGGGATTGCATTCATTGGGCTTGTTGTTACCTTCTTCTTTAGAAGAAAGAAAAAAGCGAACGAATAAGCTTATAAAATTGGCTCAATAGCCAAGCAAGAAAGCAGCGAGTATTCGTTGCTTTTTTGTTGGTCCTTAGTAAGTTAGTCCTAGCAGCTGGCAAAAAAAGAGCTGACTATTCTTTTAACGTACCTGGTTGACTAGTTCGTGACTGCATGTCGTTTATTTAAAGGACTGCAATGAAAAATGGAACGAACAAATCAATGATGATTCGTTCGTTCCGTGGATTGTGTGGTCTATTTTAGTTGTTCTTCGGAAACATTCTCTAGGTAATCATCAACAGCCTTCAGAGTATCATCTAACGCACCTTTTTCAAAGGGCGAACGTAAGTGAGCTGTTTCGAGAATTTCAAGAAATGTTTGTGTACCGCCGACTTGACAAATGGCCAAATAATCTTGCCAAGCAGTAGGATCTTGGGCTACGATCGAACGATACCAAAATTGAAAGGCACAAACTTGAGCTAACGTATAGTCGATATAATAAAAGGGTGACTCAAAAATATGTCCTTGTCTAAACCAGTAAAGCCCGCGATCCAAATCAGGAAATTCACTGTAGTCACGTTCTGGACAATAGCGGCGTTCCAGGTCTCTCCAACAAGTTTTTCGTTGCTCTGGAGTCCAATCAGGATTTTCGTAGACTTCTTGTTGGAAGTGATCAACTAACACGCCGTAAGGTAGAAATTGTAGACTGCTAGCCAGATGGGCGAACTTGTACTTTGCAGTTTCCTCTTCAAAAAAAGCATCCATCCAAGGCCAAGCGATAAATTCCATTGACATGGAATGAATCTCACAAGACTCGAAATTTGGAAAAAGAATTTCTGGCTCTTTGATCCAACGAGACTGAAACGCTTGAAATGCATGACCAGCTTCATGAGTCAAGACATCTACATCAGCAGCAGTCCCGTTGAAATTCGCAAAAATAAAAGGAGATTGATATTCCTGGATAAAGGTACAGTAACCCCCAGATTGCTTGCCTTTTTTGCTTAAAAGATCCAAGAGCTCATGATCAACCATGAAGTCAAAGAATTCACCTGTTTCTTGAGACAGTTCATGATACATGGTACGGGCTTTCTCCACTAATTCGTTTGCGGTGCCTTTCGGTGTTGCATTTCCGTTCGGATAGACCAATGGCAAATCCGCAAAAGTGGCTTTTGATAGCTGATTACGTTTTGCTTGGCGGGCATACAGCTTTTGAGTGATTGGGACAACTTTTTCTAAAATTTCCTTTCGATAGGTTTCGATCATTTTGCGATCATAATCCCAGCGGTTCATTTGGACATCTGCAAAAGCAACATAATTTTCGAAGCCTAATTTATGGGCGATTTCTGTACGCACTTTGATCAATTCATCATAAATTGTGTCGAATGTCGTTTCATTTTCAGCAAAAAATGCTGTTTGAATGTTTATTGCTTCCAAACGAATTTCACGATTTTTGTGCTCAGTAAAAGGGCGTAGTTGTGCAAGGGTATAGCTGTCTCCTTGGAACTCCAGCTGGGCGGAAGCAATCAATTTGCCATAATCAGAAGTCAGTTGATTCTCTTTTTGGAATAATTCGATCAGTGATTCATCAAATAACTTCACGCGACTTTCAGCAAATAAAAAGAACGTTTCTGGATAGATAGTTTTTAATTCTTCCACTAGCGGTGAAGCGAGTAGACAACGGTAGAAACGAAAATCCAGTGATTCAAAATGAGGCTGGTACTCATTCCAAAATGTATCTTCTGCTTCATAATACGGATCCGTCGTATCAATTGAGTGTCGAATTGAAGCCAAGTTGACTGCCGTGTCGATCGTTCCCCGCAAATAATTCAATTCATCGATGGCTGCTTTCGCAGATTCAAGGTTGGCTGCTTCCTCAAGGTTGTGTAACGCTTCCAAATAATTGTGTTTGTAAGAATCAAAATCTGGTCGTACGTAAGTATAGTCTGAAAATTTCAATTAAATCCCTCCTCTTTAAAAATAATAGCATAAAATAAAAAGAAATAGGTAGTTCCAATAACACGTGTAGTAAGTTTTAAGATAGAATGATAAAATAGAGAGGAACAGTTTGCGAAAAAGAAGCAGCTGAAGAATCAATGGAGATGAAGAGAGGGACTATTATGACAGAAACCGTCAAGGTCAATGAGTTGGCTGAGGCTTTGAACTTAGAGATCGTCCAAGGGGATGAAACAAGTTTGGAACGGACAATCATCACCGGGGATATTTCGCGACCGGGGTTGGAATTGACCGGCTATTTCAATTATTATTCCCATGATCGATTACAACTATTTGGAAGTAAAGAAATTACTTTTGCTGAACGAATGATGCCGGAAGAGCGGTTGATGGTCTTGCGTAAAATGTGTTCAGAAGATACACCTGGATTCATTGTTTCCAGAGGATTGGCTATCCCAGAGGAAATGATCCAAGCTTGTGCAGAGCACAATATCGCAATTTTGCGTTCGCCTATTTCAACTTCACGATTGCTAGGTGAACTTTCGAGCTATTTAGATGGACGATTAGCAGCTCGAACAAGCGTACATGGAGTTTTGGTAGATGTTTATGGATTAGGTGTCTTGATTCAAGGAGATAGTGGCATCGGGAAAAGCGAGACGGCATTAGAGTTGATCAAGCGTGGACACCGGCTGATTGCTGATGATCGAGTAGATGTTTATAAGCAAGATGAACTGACACTGGTGGGAGAACCGCCCAAAATCCTCCAACATCTAATTGAAATTCGCGGAATCGGAATTATCGACGTCATGAACTTATTTGGTGCCAGTGCAGTCAGAGGCTATATGCAAGTGCAGTTGGCAGTTTACCTTGAAGCGTGGGCTAAAGATAAAAAATATGATCGCTTAGGTACGGATGATACAACTGTTCAGATTGGTGAAGTAGATATCCCGCAAATCAAGATTCCAGTAAAAACCGGACGAAATGTCGCCATCATTATTGAAGTTGCAGCCATGAATTTCCGGGCAAAAACAATGGGTTATGATGCGACACAAACGTTTGAGAATCGATTGACACAGTTGATCGAAGAAAATTCTGGAAATTAGAGAGGAACAGTTTATATGTTAGCTTTAGTAAGTCGTGTTGCTTTTGAGTTGTTCGGTCTGCCGATCTATTGGTATGCGATCATTATTGTCTCCGGTGTCATCATTGCGATGTGGTTGAGTACGAGAGAAGCAGTCCGTGTGGGATTGAAGGCCGATGATGTAACGGACTTTATGTTGATTGGCTTGCCAGTTTCAATTATCGGGGGCAGACTGTATTACGTCCTATTTGATTTAGAACCTTATTTGAAAGATCCAATTCAAATTTTCAATACTCGTTCTGGGGGATTGGCAATCTATGGGGCTTTGATCGCTGGAGGAATATGGCTGTATTTCTTTTGCCGACGCAATTTTATTTCACCAGTGACCTTTTTGGATATTGCAGCACCTAGCGTGTTGTTGGCACAAGGAATTGGACGTTGGGGGAATTTCATGAATCATGAAGCTCACGGCGCAGAAGTCAGCCGTTCCTTTCTAGAAAGTCTCCATCTACCTAATTTTATTATTGATAATATGAATATCGATGGAGCTTATCGACAACCAACATTCTTATACGAATCTGTCTGGAATGTTTCAGGTTTTATTGTTTTGGTCTTACTCCGTAAGAAAAAAGGACTTTTAAAAGAAGGCGAAGTCTTCCTAGGGTATCTGATCTGGTACGGTTTTGGACGCTTCTTCATTGAAGGAATGAGAACGGATAGTTTGTACTTGTTTGGACCGATCCGAGTATCGCAAGTCTTATCAGCTGTGTTATTCTTTGGTTCAATCATCGTCTTGATCTGGCGCCGTAAAAAAACAAAAGTAAAAGATTACAACCGTTCCTATGGAGAAAATGAATATGTAATCTAGCAGTTATTTTTCGGCAACTATGGTAAAATGATTGAGTGAAGTTTTATTGTAAATGAACAGAGGAGGTTTCCATCGTGAAACAAAAAATAGCCGTATTAGGCCCTGGCTCTTGGGGGACTGCGCTTGCGCAAGTGTTATCCGAGAATGGTCATGAAGTGAAAATTTGGGGCAACAATCCAGCTCAAATCGATGAAATCAATACGTATCATACGAATCGTCATTATCTGCCGGATTTGAAGCTTCCAGAAAATATTTTAGGTGTTAAGGCTCTTGAAGAAGCGATCATTGATGCAGATGCCATTCTTTTCGTTGTACCGACGAAAGCAATTCGGGCGGTCGCTAAAGAGTTTGCCGAAAAGGCAACCAATCGTCCCGTGATCATCCATGCATCGAAAGGATTAGAGCAAGGAAGTCACAAGAGAATATCTGAAATTTTGGCAGAAGAGATTCCTACAGAGAAACGACAAGATATTGTTGTGCTATCCGGGCCTTCTCATGCAGAAGAGGTGGCTGTCCATGATATTACTACCATTACTGCAGCGAGTGAAAATGAAGAATCAGCAAAATATGTGCAGGAATTGTTCATGAATGACTATTTCCGTATTTATACGAACAATGATGTAATCGGGGTTGAGACTGGTGCAGCATTAAAAAATATTATTGCAATCGGTGCGGGAGCAATTGCTGGCTTAGGCTTTGGAGACGACGCAAAAGCGGCGATCATGACCCGCGGGTTAGCTGAAATCAGCCGACTAGGAGTAGCTATGGGAGCCAATCCATTGACCTTTATCGGTTTGAGTGGTGTCGGTGATTTGATTGTGACTTGTACGAGTGTTCATTCACGAAATTGGCGTGCGGGAAACTTACTTGGTAAAGGACACAGTTTGGATGAAGTATTAGAAAACATGGGAATGATCGTTGAAGGTGTATCGACGACAAAAGCAGCGCGAGAACTGGCAGCAGCTTTAGGTGTTGAAATGCCAATCACCGAAACCATATATTCCGTTCTTTATGAAGGAAAAGCAATTGAACAAGCAGCCAAAGAAATCATGCTGAGAGATGGCAAAGAAGAGAACGAGTTTACGCTTGAAAAGTAACGATAAGGAGAGAGACAAATGAATGTAAAAAAAGCAGTTATTCCAGCAGCAGGATTAGGGACCCGTTTTTTACCGGCAACAAAAGCAATGGCTAAGGAAATGTTGCCGATCGTTGATAAACCAACGATCCAATTTATTGTTGAAGAAGCTTTACAATCAGGGATCGAAGATATTTTGATCGTTACCGGAAAAGCAAAACGCCCAATTGAAGACCATTTCGATGCAAACTTAGAACTAGAAATGAATCTGCAAGAAAAAGGCAAAACTGAATTATTGAAATTGGTCGAAGAAACCACAGATGTTAATCTTCACTTCATTCGTCAATCACATCCTAAAGGGTTAGGGCATGCTGTCCTACAAGCAAGAGCCTTTGTAGGAAATGAGCCCTTCGTGGTAATGCTTGGCGACGACTTGATGGAAGATGAAGTCCCATTAACGAAGCAATTGATCGATGATTACGAAACAACGCATGCTTCAACGATTGCTGTGATGGATGTTCCGCATGAAGACACATCAAAATATGGGATTATTGATCCTGGCATGCAAGTTGATAAAGGATTATACAACGTGAAGAACTTTGTGGAGAAACCTGCTCCAGACAAAGCGCCTAGTGATTTGGCAATTATTGGCCGCTATTTGTTGACCCCAGAAATTTTTGATATCTTAGCTAATCAAAAACCAGGTGCCGGCAATGAGATTCAGTTGACTGATGCTATTGATACGTTGAATAAAACACAACGCGTATTTGCTCGCCAATTTACTGGTAAACGGTATGATGTTGGTGATAAATTTGGTTTCTTGAAGACAAGCATTGAATATGGCTTGAAACACCCAGAAGTCAAAGACAGTCTAAAAGAATACTTGATTGAATTGAGTAAAGAATTAACACCAACTGAAAAAACAGCAACCCAGCCAAAACCAACAAAAGAGAACAAGTAAGAAGAACGCTTGCCGAACAACTGACGATCAATCAAAGTTGTTCGGCATTTTTTTGGTTTTGTATGAAAGCGGATAGATTTTAGTAAAAAAAACAAAATTCGCTAGTCTTTTATTTGTAGAACGCCGTTTGAAATGCTATTCTTAATATAAGTAAAAGGGGAAGGAGACATTTTATGACAGGAGGAGAGATTGCAGCATTGATCGCTGCGATTGCATTCGTCGTACTTGTCGTTTTTGTTGTACGATTATTGATGCAAGTAAGCAAAACGATGACCAAAGTGGATAAAACAGTGGAAGAAGCCAATACCACGATTCGAGTCATCACCCAAGACGTAGATATCCTTTCAAAAGAAGTGGAGGGATTGTTGGTTAAGACCAATGAATTGCTGCAGGATGTAAATGGCAAAGTTGCGACCATTGATCCGCTCTTTACTGCAGTAGCAGATTTAAGTACCAGCGTCTCTGAATTGAATAGTTCAGGAAAGAACTTGGTCTCGCGAGTTGGCAGTTTAGGTCGAACAACGGCTAAAGCAACTGTTGCTGGTAAAGTAGGTCAAACAGCAATGAAATTTTTCAAAGACCGTAACAAACAACAATAAGAGGAGGAATTTCAATGAGTAAAAAAGGTGGATTTCTATTAGGTGCAGTAATTGGTGGGACAGCAGCAGCGGTAGCAGCCCTGTTATTAGCACCCGAGTCAGGTAAAAACTTGCGAAACAAACTAGCCAAACAAGCCGATGATTTATTGGATAAAGCTTCTGATTATGGTGATATGGCTAAAGATAAAAGTACCGATTTAGTGGAGATCGCTAAAGATAAAGCAGCTAAACTTGGCGAACAAGCTTCAGGTTTTACTGATTCATTGACTGCAAAAGTAGATGACTTAAAAGATAATGCAGCTAGTTCTTCTAGCGATACAGTTGAAGAATTAAAAAAACAGGCAGGAGATTTATCTGAGCGCTTCAAAAAATCTGCTGACGAAGTCAAAAATTCTGCTAGTGATCTTCATGAAGACGTCCAAGAAACAGCAGAAGACATTTTTATTGATGCAAAATCTTCCGCTGCAGACATGAAGGAAACGGTAAAAGAAGGGGCAGAAGAGGCCAAACCAATCGTAGATGATGCTGCAAAAGAAACAAAATCAGCAGCAAACGAATTGAAACATGAAGCAAATAAAAAAGCGGCTGATGTAAAAGCAACAACAAAATCAGAAGCCAAAGATGCGAAAGAAGATTTTGAAGAAGTCAAAGAAGAATTAAAAGATAAAATGGAAAAAAATAATCCAGAAGCATAATCTTTCTCTTTTGAAAGTTAAAGGAGCTGCTTTTAATCGGTAGCAAAAAAACATCCAAACGAAGATAAAATGCCGAGCCGTGACAACACGGTTCCTGCGATCAAACAGATCACAGACGCATTTATTTCTAGTTTGGATGTGTTTTTTTTAGCGAAGGCGCACATAGTTAAGCATTTTTGATCTCTTGATCACATAGTGAGTAGATCCAATCAGATAGTTGGGAGAATTGAAAGCCATTTGCTTCAGCTAGTGCTACATTTATCGAATATTCTGGCGTGCCATTGTATTTCCCGGCTTCTCCGGTAGGTGATAAAAGTGGGTCAATGCCAGTTTCTTTTGAGACATAAGCTAAAATTTCTGCCAGTGAGAGGGTACCTTTAGCAGCAGCGTTGACGGGTCCTGTAAAGGAACTGGTTCCTAAAAATGCTAAAAATTTTCCTGCTTCTTTAGAATCGATAAAACTCATTTGATGGGAAAGATTGTCAATAAACATGGCTTTTTTTTGACAAACGAATTGAATATAGAAAGACAACCGTTTGGTATAGTCATCAATTCCCACCACATAAGGAAAGCGGACAAATGCCGAATTTTGTGAGTATTTTTGGCTTAAAATCTCCTCGACACTGCGTTTTCCTTCTGCATAGTTCACTTGTTCTGAGGTCACAAGACGATAAGCATGTGCTGTTGGATCAAAATCTTTTTCGACCAGATTGTCATGGAAAGTTGGATAAACAGACATAGAGCTTGTGACAATATAGCGTTCGGTAGTGACATGACGCATCAAAATATCAATATCATTGGAGGTATAGGCGATATTATCGTAAATCACATCATAAGTTTCTTTTGTCAAAACAGATCGGATACTGTCTTCATCTTCTCTGTCAAAAATCAATCGAGTTACCTTTGGACCAAATGAGTCTGGTGTTTTTCCACGAGTAGCAATCGTTACGTTCGCACCCTGTGTAAGCAGTTCATTGACGAGATGTTTGCCAAAAAAGCGTGTCCCACCTAAAACCAATACATTTTGCGTCATAATCCATCTCCTTTTTTAATTCAATACTAGTAGCTCTTTTGCAGTTTTTGTAAACGGCACACAACCAGTTTCAGTAACATAGATACAATCTTCGATACGAACACCGACTTGTTCAGGAATGTAAATCCCAGGTTCGATGGAAAAACACATGCCTTCTTCAATCACCAAATCATTCCCGGTAATCAATGATGGAAATTCATGAACCGTTGTGCCGATCCCGTGACCCAATCGATGATTGAAGTATTCACCGTATCCATGACTTTCGATGACCCCACGAGCAATTTCATCCAGTTGACCCGCAGTAATGCCTGGTCTAACAGCTGCTTGGGCAGTCAGTTCCGCTTCAAGGACGATATCATAGATATTTCGTTGCAATTCAGTCGGCTCGTGATAGGCAATGGTACGCGTTGCGTCGCTGCAATAGCCATTCCAGATCACACCTAGGTCGAAGAGAACTAGTTCATTTGGTTTGATTTGTTGTTTACCTGGAACCCCATGAGGGCTTGCAGCATTGGCACCTGCTAAGACCGTCGTATCAAAGGACATGTGGGAAACGCCGCGTTTTTTGAGTTGATATTCAATCTCTGCAACGATCTCCATTTCAGAAATACCTTCTTTGACAGCAGAAAAACCAATCTCAAAAGCGACGTCTGCCCAATTACCTGCTTCAAGCAATGTGTCGATTTCCGCTGCTGTTTTGGTTAATTGCATTTTCTGGATCACAGGAGTGATATCAAGTGAAAAATCAGTTCCTGGAAGGAAACCATTCAATGCTTCGAAACGTTCAACAGTCAAATCATTCTTTTCTAGTGCTAATCGTTTGAGGTGATAACGAGATTCTAGCTCTGAACAGATTTTTTTCCAAGGATCTTCACTATCTAAATAACCAATCACATCGTAGGGCCAGCCACTATTTTTAGCTTCTTCAACTTCTAAAGCTGGTGTAAATAGGAAAGGGTCTTTATCAGGTGAAAGAAAGAGTGCTAATACGCGTTCATGAGGTTCACTCTTGAAACCTGAAAAATAGGCAATCGTTGAAGGATTTGAGATATAAGCGACCTCAGCTTGATTGTTGGCTAACCACGTTGTCATTTCTTGTATTTTTTCTTTATTCATGAAAAAACCTTCTTTCAAGTATTCTTTCTCCATTTTAGCACTCTTTACTGGAGAATGCTTGTCCGTAAATATGTAAAATTGACTAAGTTTTCATGAAAGCGGAATTAAAACGGTTGCATATTCGCAAAAAGTTTGCTATTCTATCAAAGAAATGTAAATAAGATTTTCTGAAAACAGAATAAAGGGAGATATATCATGGAAAAACAAACAATTACGATTTATGATGTTGCTCGTGAGGCAAATGTTTCGATGGCGACGGTTTCTCGTGTCGTGAACGGCAATCCAAATGTTAAGCCAGCGACCCGTAAGAAGGTTCTGGAAGTCATTGACCGCTTAGATTATCGTCCAAATGCTGTTGCACGAGGATTGGCTAGCAAAAAAACAACTACAGTCGGTGTAATCATTCCCGATGTCAGCAATATGTTCTTTTCTTCATTGGCTCGTGGGATCGATGACGTAGCAACGATGTACAAATACAACATTATCTTGGCGAATTCCGATGGCGATAGTATGAAGGAAGTAAACGTACTGAACAATCTTTTGGCAAAACAAGTAGACGGTGTGATTTTCATGGGTCATCGGATCACTGATGAAATCCGTGGCGAATTTTCGCGTTCAAAAACACCAGTGGTACTTGCTGGCTCAATCGATCCCGATGAACAAGTGGGGAGCGTGAACATTGATTATACAGCAGCTACGAAAGATGCAGTAAGTTTACTAGCCAAAAACAATCAAAAGATCGCTTTTGTCAGCGGTGCATTGATTGATCCAATCAACGGTCAAAACCGGTTGAAAGGGTATAAAGAAGCGTTAAAAGAAAACAACTTAGACTATTCAGAAGGCTTGATTTTTGAAGCGCCTTATAGCTTTAAAGAAGGCTTGGCATTAGTTGAACGAATCATGAACAGTGGAGCGACAGCGGCATATGTAACAGACGATGAACTTGCTATCGGTGTTCTAGACGGTTTGATTGACCGAGGTGTCAAAGTACCTGAAGAATTTGAAATCATTACAAGCAACAATTCTTTATTGGCAGAAGCTGCCCGTCCACGTTTATCTAGCGTGACACAGCCTTTATATGACATGGGTGCTGTAGCGATGCGTTTACTAACGAAAATGATGAACAAAGAAGAAGTAGAACAAAAAACAATTGTTTTACCCTATGGTATCTCTGAAAAGAGTTCAACGAAATAAGTGAGAAAAAAGAAGAAACCGTTCTTAGGAGCGGTTTTTTTATTTACATATAGATATAAAAAAAGAACAGGAGCAACGATGTGCTTCCCGTTCTTCAGGTAAAACAGATTTTGGCAAATGACTGTGATGACGTAATCAGTCATCCTCTTTCTGCTCGTTTTTCTTTTCTTCCGTTTTTTCTGCTTCTTTTTGATTATTGTTATTGTTCGTGGCGTTTTCTTCTTTATTGGTACTTCTAGAGCCATTGTTCGTGGCTGTATTGGTAGAAGTAGATGTTGTTGTTCGGCTAGGGGCGATTTTCTTCCAATAATCTGCATAATTGGCATTCGATCCGCCAATCCCAAATTCAAAGGATGCTTCTTTGGGACCGCCTTTTGTCCAATACGAAGTGACTGTGTCGCTTGGATTGGTTCTTCTTGTGTTATCTACTGTGACCGTGCCGCCTGGAAGTGTTCCTGTAGCCTTAGACACTTTGACCTTTTTGACATCATCGGATAACTCGAATTTTTTATCTACTCCAAAGACCTTCTGGTCGGATTGATAAATGCGATTGATCAAATAAGCCATGTATTGAGCGGTACGTGTTCCGGCACTACTATCGGTGGCTTTGTTGTCATCACGACCAGACCAGCTACTGATGGTAATGGAAGGAGTTGAGACCACGAGCCAAGAATCGGACCAATTGTTTGTCGAACCTGTTTTACCGACCCAATCGGCATTTCCAAGGTTCCAATCCAGACCGCTAACAACGGATTTAAAGTTAGACGTCTTTTGTTCGTCAATTACACTGCGCATCATGTCATTCATGATTGATGCTGTTGCTTCAGAGAAGACTTGAACTGGTTTTTGTTCATGCTGATACAAGACTTCGCCTTCATTGTTCTTGATCGATTCGATCACATAACCTTCCTGGTAAACGCCTTTGTTTGCTAACGTTTGGAATCCATTGGTCTGAGTTAAAACAGTTACATTGGTGACCCCTAAAGGAGCAGACTCATAAGCCCAACTATTGTCTTCAGGATAGTTCATCTTGCTCAAATAATTCTTATAAGAGAAGAATGGGTCACCTTCTTGCTCCCAAATGTCTTGAAAAATGTTTGTCGCAGCGATATTACTAGAGACTTCTAATGATTCTCGAATCGACATAAAGGTATTGGTTCCCTTATTTGTCGCGTTAACGATTGGTTCATCCGCATTTTCACCAGTGCGCCATTTAGCTGCGTAATCAGAGACCATTGATTCAGAACCCATCAAGCCTTCATCGATGGCAGGACCGTAAACGAGCATTGGCTTAATACTTGATCCAGCTTGTCTTTGGGCATCGAACGCATGATTGAATTGATTTTGCTGATAATCGCGACCACCAATGAACCCAAGCACACGGCCTGTTGCATTATCCATCATGACATTCCCAACTTCAATGGGCGCATCGCCCCAGTTATCCAGCATATAGCCATATTTGGACACAGCGTCTTGCATGGCATTATAGATGTTTTTATCAATGGTAGAGGTAACTGTGTAACCACCATTGACTAATTTTTGTTGTGCTAATTCTAAATATTTCTGATAGGTTTCTTCTTTACTGTATTCTTCTGCGCTAACTTTATCTTCGTCCGCCAATTGTTTAGCGATGATATCTTTGGCTTCATTGAGAACCGTATAATAGAGGAAACTCTGATCGGTCTGCTCAATGGCTTCTTGTTTTTTGAAGTCTTGTTTCAAATCATAAGCCATTGCTTCGTCGTATTCTTTTTTTGAGATGTCATGATTACGATACATACTAAAGAGGACGAAGTCTTTTCGATCTAAACCGGCACTGAGATTTTCTTTGATTTCACCAGTATTCGTGTACGGACTATAGACGATCGGGCTTTGTGGCAATCCAGCAATAAAAGCAGCTTGGGGCAGTGTAAGATCGGCAGCATTGACGCCAAATATTCCTTGGGCCGCTTCTTGCACGCCGGCAATATTTTGCCCTTTATTATTTCTACCAAATGGTGAAATATTTAAGTACATTGTGACTATCTCATCTTTAGAGAAAAACTTTTCGACTTCCATCGCCAAGAGAATCTCATTGGCTTTGCGTTTAAAAGTAGTTTCGCTTGAGAGAATTTGCTGTTTGACTAATTGCTGAGTTAATGTCGATCCACCGCCACCACCAAAGCCAGTTGCTTCAGAGAGGAGGGCACGGACGACCGCTTTAGGAACGACGCCATTATGCTGATTGAAATATTCGTCTTCTGTTGCAATGATCGCTTTTTTGAGATAATCAGAAATTTTATCTGAAGAAACCGATGTACGCATCAGATCTGATCGAATCGTGGCGATTTTACTACCATCCGCATAAGCTAGCTGTGAAGTCTCTGTGATGTCGGTTAATTCTTGCTGCAGTTCTTCTTTTGACGGGGCAGCGGTATCTTCTACTAAAAATGCAAAATAGCCAACACCGATACCTAGTGCGAGTGAACCGCCCAGAATCAAAAAGGAAATTGCGACTAAAAAGAGCGAATGGAGCACGCGCAAGCTGATATTGAAATAAAACCAGCTCTTTTTCGTACTTGGAGATTTTGGTTGTTTTTTCTTATTTTGGGGCAAAAATGGTCACCTCAATGATATTAGAATAGATTCCGTTGTATTATAGCAAAAATCAACGCACTTGGATAGTTTTGCTCGTTATCACAATCAAATTATAACAAATACGGGATTGATCCAAAATGGGATTAAGGCTTTTCTTTAGGCGGATTTTCAGTTAATATGAACAGTGAGTAATGATTTAGGAGGAAAAAAAATGAGTTCAGACTTTTTTGAAGAATTAAAAGGTCGTGGTCTGGTTCATCAGACTACTGACGAAAGTGCATTGATCAAACAATTAAACGAAGAGTCTGTGAAACTATATATTGGGTTTGATCCAACCGCTGATAGTTTGCACATTGGCCATCTTTTACCGATCTTGATGCTGCGCCGTTTCCAACAACGAGGGCATGTTCCTATTGCATTAGTAGGCGGAGGAACAGGGATGATTGGGGATCCATCTTTCAAGGACCAAGAACGGCAATTAAATACATTAGATACCGTCAAGGAATGGTCTCAAAGTATCAAAAATCAATTGTCTCGTTTTATTGACTTTGAGGATCAAACGAATCCAGCAATTTTAGCCAATAATTATGACTGGTTAGGCGAATTAAAATTGATCGATTTCCTACGTGATGTAGGGAAGAACTTTACCATCAACTACATGATGAGCAAAGAAAGCGTAAAACGCCGCATTGAAACGGGAATTTCTTATACCGAATTTGCTTACCAATTGCTGCAAGCCTATGACTTCCTAAATCTTTATGATGAACATGGCTGTCTATTGCAACTTGGAGGCAGTGACCAGTGGGGAAATATCACGTCAGGAATTGAACTGCTACGTCGCGAACGAGAAGTCCAAGGGTTTGGTTTGACGATGCCTTTGATTACTAAGGCAGATGGTACCAAGTTTGGTAAAACTGAGGGGAATGCAGTTTGGCTAGATGCCGACAAAACAACACCTTACGAATTTTATCAGTTTTGGATCAATACGGATGACCGTGACGCTGTGAAATTCTTGAAATACTTCACTTTCTTATCACTTGAAGAAATTGCAGCAATTGAAAAAGAATTCTTAGCTGCACCAGAAACACGAGTTGCCCAAAAAGCGTTGGCCAAAGAAGTGACCACATTAGTTCATGGTGCAAAAGCATATGAGCAAGCTGTTCATATTTCTGAAAGCTTGTTCAATGGGGATGTCAAAGGACTGTCTGCTGACGAAATTGCACAAGGATTCAAAGGGGTCCCAACCTATCAAGTCTCGAATGATGATGAGTTAAACATTGTAGAATTGTTGACTACTTCGAAAATCGAAGCATCGAAACGACAAGCCCGGGAAGATATCCAAAACGGGGCAATCTATGTGAATGGCGAACGCCAACAAGACTTAAATTACGTGATCAACGAAGAAGACCGTATCGGCGGCAAATATGTTGTTATTCGCCGTGGGAAGAAAAAATATTTCTTGTTGACATTTTAGCCAGTTGCTAGAGAGTGAAATGAGTAAAAAGCGAACCGCTGAGTGGGTTCGCTTTTTTTCAAATCAATAGAGGAGGAAACAGATCGTTTATGGGACAATTATTTTTGAATGCCGCTGGTCTCTTTGCAATGATCTTTTTGGGGTATTTTCTTAAACAGCTAAAGGTCCTATCAAAAGCGGATGGATCTATTCTGTCTCGGATGATCCTCAATGTCACTCTGCCAGCAGCAATCATTCTTAATCTTGCCGATATGCAGATCCAAATGGGCGCACTGGCATTAATTTTAATTGCGGTAATCATCACGTTCGTGCAGATTATGACTGCCTTTTTCCTAACCAAAAAAGAGAATGATGTGTTACGTCAGTTTTCGATGTATTGTGGCTCCGGGTTCAATATCGGAAATTTCGCGATTCCTTTTGCACAAAGTTTTTATCCATTAGGAATCCCCTTGATTTCATTGTTTGATATGGGTAACAGTATTATGTTGGCAGGAGGCACCACCATTTTGATTGAGTATCTAATCGGGAAACGGACAGTTTTTGAGCCAGGAAAAATCATTCTTAATTTATTACGATCGCCAACCTTTACTTGCTATTTATTTATGTTGCTGATCCGCAGCTTTGGACTCTCATTACCGCAAGGGGTGATCCAGCTAGTCCAACCTATCGGTAATGCTAATACCTTTCTATCGATGTTCATGATTGGTTTGTTTTTAGATTTTCGTTTACCGAAACATGCTGCTGCAACGGTAGGAAAGATTTTGAGTTTGCGTTATGGAATCGGTTTGCTATTATTTCTCTGCTTTTTCTTTTTACCTCTTCCCGCTTTTTTGAAGCCCGTGTTGTGTTTACTGGTATTTGCTCCAATTCCTTTATTCGGTGTGATCAATTCTGTATTGGCAGGTATGGAGGAAGAGGCAGTCGGCTTTGTGTCTTCTATCAGTTTCTTGATTAGTTTGCCTCTCATGACACTCGTACTGATTTTATTTGGATTGGCTTAATATAGTGGATAAAGTCAAAGAAAACGGCAAGCAAAAAACTAGCGTGAATGAATGTTTTTTCGCATAATAGACAAGACTTATTTTTAGGAGGAAGACAATCAATGTTAATTGGATCACATGTTTCCATGAGTGGGGAAAAAATGTTGCTGGGAGCGGCAGAGGAAGCAGCAAGCTACCAAGCAACTACCTTTATGATTTATACGGGGGCTCCGCAAAATACCCGTCGTAAGAAAATTGAAGAGATGAATATTGCTGCTGGACAAGATTTCATGACGAAAGCAGGCATTTCGAATATTGTTGTCCACGCACCTTATATCATTAATTTGGGAAATACCATCAAACCAGAAAATTTTGGCTTTGCGGTGTCGTTTTTACAAGCGGAGATTCAACGAGCACAGGCATTGGGCGCAACGCAAATCACATTGCATCCAGGAGCTCACGTTGGTGCAGGGCCAGAAGCAGGTATCAAGCAAATCATCAAAGGATTGAACGAAGTCTTGGAAAAAGGGCAAACGGCTCAGATTGCTTTAGAAACGATGGCTGGTAAAGGAACGGAAATCGGACGCAGTTTTGAAGAAATTGCTGCAATTATTGATGGTGTTACGCTGAATGAGAAGCTTTCGGTGACGTTTGATACTTGCCACACCAATGATGCTGGATATAACGTCAAAGAAGATTTTGATGGTGTCTTAAATGAGTTTGATAAGGTCATTGGACTGGATCGTTTAAAAGTAATCCATGTCAATGATTCCAAAAATCCCCAAGGCAGCCATAAAGATCGGCATGCGAATATTGGTTTTGGAACGATTGGTTTTGAAGCATTGAATAAAATCGTCCATCATGAACAATTGAAACAACTCCCAAAAATTTTAGAAACTCCTTATGTTGGAGAAGACAAAAAGAATAAAAAAGCTCCTTATGGTTTTGAAATTGCCATGCTGCAGCAACAAACGTTTGATCCAGACTTGTTGACTAAGATCATGGAGCAATGAACCACATTATCCTATGGCGTAAAAAAAGTCTAACCTAGTTTGGAACTGTTTCGATTATTAAAGAAAGAATGGTTTTAGCAGGAGGAA
This sequence comes from Enterococcus sp. AZ091, assembly GCF_051714805.1. Lineage (NCBI taxonomy): Bacteria > Bacillati > Bacillota > Bacilli > Lactobacillales > Enterococcaceae > Enterococcus > Enterococcus sp. AZ091. The sequence goes on from NZ_JBIOSO010000002.1 coordinate 862,608, forward strand.
TAGATGGAGTTTGATGAATTGATTACTTTCGCCCAAGCGAAGATTGCACCAAGAAAACTGTCTCCCTGGGCAGAATCCGGCGGTGTTGCAGCAGCCATCCTTACCAGAGAAGGGAACGTTTTTACTGGAGTGTGCATTGACACTAGTTGTTCTATGGGTTTTTGGGCAGAACATGCCGCTGCAGCAGCTATGATCACTGCGGGAGAACATCATATTGCAAAAGTTGTGGCTGTGGACTGGCAGGGGCATCCGATCTCACCTTGTGGTCGTTGCCGCGAGTTTCTCAGTCAGCTGTCTGAAGACAATCTTTCTGCGCAAGTCTTGACGAAGGCGGGCAGTCTGCCGCTTGCTCAGCTTTTACCACTTGATTGGAAAGACGGTCTTGTTTAACAGTAATAAAAAAATCTCAGGAATAAAGCTGTCCCATAACTGCTAGTTCGCATTGTTGGTTCGCTTATCATTTCTGAGATTTTTAATTTTTTATTAGAATTTTTTTGCTGCTTCTGCCACTTTTTCTAGGCCGGCTGCAATGATTTCTTCTGTTTTTGAAGGGTCTGCATTGTGACCTTCAATGATTACTTCATCGCTGATCGTCATGCCAAACATACCACCAAATACTTTTTCCATAAATGTAACAGCACTTTCCATGCCGCTCATTTCACCTGAGTAAACACCGCCACGGGCATTTAACAAGACAACTTCTTTGTCTTTCAATAATTGGTTCATAGATCCATTTTCATTGTAGGAGAAAGTGAAACCGGCTTGGAAAATATAATCGATAAATGTGTGCAATGCCGCAGGAATCGTCAAGTTCCACATAGGAAATGCAAAGACAATCGTATCTGCTGCTGCAAATTTATTCATGACGTCTTGACGGACGGTCATCAATTCTTGTTCTTCTTGGTTTAAATCTTGTTCTTGTGCTAATTTTCCGAATGCTTCGAACAATGTTTGTCCGATATAAGGCATTGGTTGTGCGTAAACATCAAAAGTAACTACATCTACTGCTGTTCGATCTAGATTTTCTACAAAAGTATCGAACATTTTTGCAGATACTCCGTCAGGACGGTTATTTGCTTTTACAACTAAAACATTTTTCATCAATTTTCCACCTTTTAGATATATTTAACATGTCACGAGAAATAGTATACTATAAAATCATTTTGCTTACAATAAATAAGTAGACAATCTTTTTCTGATTTTTTTAAGGAAGTGATCCGTTGCTTTTGGTAAACTAGAAGTACTTCAGGAGGTGCACTGTGAAAATATTTCTAATTGAAGATGACAAGTCATTAGTCAAAATGATTGAAAGTCAGCTGTCTCGCTATGCCTTCGAGACCTTTATTCCGCAGGATTTCGAAAAGATCTTGGAAGAATTTCATAGAATAGAGCCAGATTTGATTTTGTTAGATGTTAATTTACCTTTTTTTGATGGTTTTTATTGGTGTCAAAAAATCCGCGAGCAATCCTTGGTACCCATTTTGTTTATTTCGGCTCGTGACGGTAATATGGATCAAGTGATGGCACTTGAGTATGGAGCAGATGATTTTCTGATCAAACCGTTTTCTTATGAATTACTCTTAGCAAAAATAAAAAGTCATATTCGGCGAGTATATGGAGACTATGCACAGAGCAATCGTGCTCGCCAACTAAAAGCTGGGGAATTGATTTATTATCCTGAGGCTTTAAAGATGAATTATCTAGAAAAGGAAGAAGTGTTAACTGTTCGTGAAGGAGAATTGCTTACTTTATTAATGATGGCTTATCCAGAAATGGTCTCCAGAGAACAGATCTTGAATAAATTATGGGACGATGAACGTTTTGTAGATGATAACACATTGTCAGTAAATGTTGGTCGTCTGCGAAAAAAATGGTAAGTCTCGGTCTTGATGAACCAATCCAAACGATTCGTGGAAAGGGTTATGCTCTTTTTATTGCAGGGAGACCAGAATGAAAGAATACTTGAAAGTTCAATTACCAGCAATTGCTTTATTTGGGATGTCGATTGCTTTGATCCTTTTGCTCGTTTGGTTAGATGGGTATCGCAATGGTTTTGTGATCGGCTATGGCTTACTATTAGTGGGCTTGTTAGCGATAGGAGTTTTCACGATTGATTATCTAGCCAATCGCAGTTTCTACCACTATCTAAAAACAGGATTATCTGGAAGAAGCGCTGGTTACTTAGCTAGAAGAGTCAAAAAGCTTTTAGATGACGACCATCATCATGTACAAGAGCAACTAGCAGCGATTGATGCTCATCATCAAACCCATATCAAATTTATGAATATCTGGGTCCATCAAATGAAAACACCAGTCTCAGTCCTAGAACTGATGGCAGAGAGTAGTCAAATTGACCCTTACGATCTTTTAGCAGAGACGGATCGTTTGAAAAGCGGATTAGCCACAGCATTGAATTTTGTTCGTCTGGAAGATTTTGAAGAAGACTTTTTGATTGAATCAACCTCCTTATTAGCATTGATCAAGCAAAGCATCGGTGAACAGAAGCGCAATTTCATCCGGCATGAAATTTATCCGAAAATTAAGGATGAGACTGATTTTTGGATAACAACAGACAAAAAATGGTTGCAGATTCTACTTTTTCAATTGATCAGTAATGCCATCAAATACTCGAATCCGAAAGCAACAGTCACTTTTGCATTAGATGATGCGAACAGAAGTCTGACGATTACAGATACAGGTTGTGGCATTTCAGCGGCAGATTTGCCACGGGTGTTCCGACCTTTTTATACCGGTGACAATGGACGGCAGCGGGGAGAAGCTACCGGTATGGGACTCTATTTAGTCTCTCTCATTAGTCAAAAACTCTCGATTACGGTTACGATTGCTTCTGAAGTCGGTCAAGGGACTGTCCTGCAATTAAAATTTCCCGAGAGCTAACGAAACTTACAAAATTGTAAGTTATCTTTCAAACAATCGATAAGTTTGTTTCAGAAAACCTGTTACACTGACAGGAAAGGAGTGAGTGCTATGGCTTTACTAGAGTTGAAAAATATCACTAAAACGTATACTGGTGAAGTATCTGTGGAAGTGTTGAAACAAATTGATCTCAAAGTGCCTGCCGGAGAATTTATTAGCATTATGGGTCCTTCTGGCAGTGGTAAAACCACCATGCTGAATTTAGTTGCGACTCTGGATCAACCAACATCCGGCTCGGTCATCATCAATGGCGCCCAACCGCTGACATTGCCAAAACAACAGCTTGCTGAGTTTAGACGCCGACAGTTAGGTTTCGTGTTTCAAAATTATAACTTATTGTCTCCACTAAATGTGGCAGAGAATGTTATGCTGCCCTTAACATTGGATCGAGTACCGGTTGATGAGATGAAACGGCGCTGTGAAGCGCTTTTGACAGAGTTAGGAATCAATGACAAAAGAAAAAAACGGATCTATCAGTTGTCCGGTGGAGAACAGCAGCGTGTTGCGATTGCTCGAGCGCTGATACATCAGCCAGAACTGTTGCTTGCGGATGAGCCGACAGGTAATCTAGATTCTAAAGCAGCCCGTGATGTCATGGAAATTTTGAGCCGAATGAACAAACAGCGACAAGTGACAACGATGATGGTTACCCATGATCCCTATTCCGCAAGTTTCTCTGATCGTGTTGTTTTCATCAAAGACGGCAAACTTTACAATGAGGCCTATCGCGGAAGTGATCAGCAACAATTTTACCAAAAAATTCTTGATGTTCTTGCACATCTAGGAGGTCGCCGTCATGAATTTCAGACAGTTGATCATTCGTAATTTAAGAGGTAACTTCCGCACCTATGCTGCTTATTTCGTAAGCAGTACATTTGCTGCCATGGTTTTTTATATATTTAGTCTGCTTTTGCTCCATCCGCAACTAAAAGAAAACTTGTCAGCGAGCGATACCATTTCCAGTCTAGCTAAGATGGGATTAGCGGTTGCTTTAGTAGTAATTGCATTTTTATCTTTGATGTTTCTTTGGTACACCTTTGTTGTTTTCTTAAAACGTCGCAAACGCGATCTCGCGATCTATCTCATTTTAGGGATTGAAGAGAAGGATTTGCGAAGGATTCTATTTATTGAAAATGCGCTATTAGGATCGCTGGCCACCTTTCTAGGGGTTGGCTTAGGAATTTTGGGAACAAAGCTATTATTGCTTGTTGCTCAGAATGTGATGCATCTCAATCGCGGATTGTCTTTTATGGTTCCATTGACTAGTTTGGGATTAACAATCGGCGTGTATCTTTTGATGTTCCTGTTGATCTCATTTTTTAGTACGCGTGCTTTACAAGGGGAAAAGATCATATCATTGATCAAAGAAAACGAGAAGCCCAGGCCGGAGCCTGTGAGTCGTCGGATCTATGCATTCCTTGGGGTGCTTTTGCTCTTTGTCGGCTACGGATGTGTGTTTTATTTTTCTTTCAAAGCTGACGGTTTTTTGATTCTTTTATTAGGCGTTTTGTTGACGGTAGCAGGCACGATCTTGTCCTTCTATCAGTTTAGTGTTTACTTATTGAAACAACTTAAAAGAAGTCCTTCTTTTTTACAAGGAACACGCTTGTTAACGATTAGTGAATGGATTTTTCGTATGCGGGACAATGCGGCAATGTACAGTCTGATCGCCATTAGTACATCAGTGGCTTTTGTAGGAATAGCAGTAATGATGGCGATTGGCAACACTTCGTTTTCTTCGATTCAAGGAATTAGTGTAGCGTATGTTTTTTCGGAATGCGAAAAAGATGAAATAGGTAAAACGAAGGCTTTTGAAGTGAAAGAAAAATTGGAAGCGCAAGGCTATCATCCGGTTATGGAACAAGTGGATCTCATTGAGACCTACACAAATCTTGAAAATCCAGCGATTGCTACTGATCCATATTACATGAACAATGCATTTTCATTGATGCGAGAAAGTGATTATCGCAAATTGATGAGCCAAATCGGAGAAAAAGCTGAACCTGTTATGGATGATCAAGTGCTTGAACTTAGTAGCAATTATTCAAGACGTAAAGAACTGTTGTCGGTTGACCAAAGCCAACGACAACATGTGTATCCGCTGGAAATTGGCGGAGATAGCGATTTTCAGCAAGATATGACGATCGTTCATAGTCCCTCAATGCTTTCGTTGAACTATTTTGGCCTTGGTGTTGTAACTGATCAAACTTTTGAGAAGTGGCAAAAAGAAATTGGTGATTCTGAAGATTCGGGAGGATTTGTTTGGTTAGATTACCCCGAGTGGGCAGACGATTCTACGTTAATTGATGGTATCAATCAGCAAATCGATCAAGAAAATAAAGAAACAGATGAAAAAGTATCCGCTATCTACGATGAATTAGGAGCAGACAAAGTCAACGAGATGTCCGATGAAGAGTGGTCAAAAGCACTTGAAGGCATTCCGTCTCATATTGGTTATCAATCAAAATACAAAGTTTTCCAGGAAACACGTCAAGGCAATGGTCTCATTTTAATGATCACTGTTTTACTGGGCTCCGTTTTCTTTATTTTCTCTGCATCAATCATCTATTTCCGCCTGTTTGCGGATCTTGACAAGGACGGCGCTTACCATCGCTCCTTGCATGTGCTTGGTGTTTCACCAAAAGAACGGCATAAAATTCTGCGTCATCAGCTACAAGTTATGTATTTTTTGCCAACTATCGTGGCAATGATTCATTTTGCTGTTGCGATGACCGCACTGCGTTTATTAGTTGAATTGCCCGTTTGGCAGTTCTATGGTGAAATCGTAGGTATTTACTTATTGTTCCAAGTTATTTTTTATATTTGTTGTCAACTACGTTATAATCAACAAATTGATCGCTATGCAGATCCAACAGAATAATCAGTCAGTCTTTTTCCAAAACCTATCGCTTTGTTTGAGTGATAGGTTTTTTTCTGTGCAAAGCAGATGATTAATTTGAAAGTGAAGCCCTGCCTTGTGATATAACTCGCACAGTTCGTATGATTTGCTTCTGAATTTTCCATAAATTATACTGACGGTGACCTATTAACTATCAGGGAGGGATCACATGCTTTCAAAGATTGCAAAAGTACTTGTTGCTCTGTTGCTAACTATCCCCATTTTTACCGGTATGGAAATCGTATATGGAGAGACGGATGTGGGGGCAAACTTAATCACTGATGTATCCGTTGTCAATAGTCAGAATCAAGAAGTGACGACTTTAGATGAAGACGAATCTTTCAAAATTGATCTCAAATGGAGTCTCGAAGGATTAGGTGACTTAAAGGCCGGGGACAAAGCGACGATTATCCTCCCAGTAGAGATTGAAGGTGTCAATAATAGCTATGAACTGTATGATGAGAACGGTCATTTAGTAGTAAATGTCACCCAAGTTGGGAATCAGCTTACTTTTGTATTTACTGAGTTTGTTGAGCAGAACAACAATGTGCATGGAGACTTTTACTTTTGGACAAAATTTAGTGAAGACATTACTGTCGATCAGATCAATCAACTCGATTTTGAAACAGTTAATGGAATTAAGACAATTCCTTTATTTATTCGAGGGGTTGAGGATACTGGAACAGGTGCATTACTTACGAAACAAGGGCTGTATCTAGGCACACAAGAACCCAAACGAACGATTGATTGGCGTATTTATATCAATTCTTATGATACGAATAAGGTTTCAATTAAAAATGGGAGATTCATTGATACTCTTGGACCCCATCAAGCATTGATCAGCACCATGGCACGAGTGGTGTATGGTCCAAGCGTAACTAATCCCACTTATGTTGACCAAGTCCCAATTATGCTTAATTCAGACGGCACTTTTGAAATTTCTTTGCGGGATACTAGTGAGAGAATCTATATCACCTATAAAACAGAAACTGATGGGTCTTTGGAGCAATATACAAACAAGGGAACCATTCAAGCATTGATCAATGATTCAGCAGCAGTCCACACAACTACTGGCTACACGCCGAAATATGGAGGCGGGGGCAGTGGTACCGGAGAAACGAGCACTTCAAGCGAAAGCACGACCGCAAGCAGTGAGAGTACAACAAGTAGCACAAGTAGCGAAAGTACGACCACAAGCAGTGAGAGTACAACAAGTAGCACAAGTAGTGAAAGCACGACCGCAAGCAGTGAAAGCAGTGAAAGTACAACAAGTAGCACAAGTAGTGAAAGTACGACCGCGAGCAGTGAAAGCAGTGAGAGTACAACAAGTAGCACAAGTAGTGAAAGCAGTGAGAGTACAACCAATAGTACAAGTAGCGAGAGTGCGACTTCCAACAGTAACGGTAATAGCGTGGACAACTCTTCATTATCCGCTCCTAAAGTAAGTCAGAGTGGGGCACCGCCAAAGAATGGAGGGAATCCTCAATTACCGCAAACCGGAATGACCAATGATAAATGGATGATTCTCGGGGGCATGCTTTTGATTTCTTACGTTATCTATAAACGAAAATAAAAAGAAAAAATGAATTGGAGATTGGATGAACGTGTGAATGTATCGTTTCAAATCTAATATCCTTACAGATTTAAAAGGCTGAACATAAGAAGAGACAAAATATTGATCTAGTTAGTGGTAGTTTGCTGCTGGATTTTTCGAAGAATTCACTGCGACTTTTTGTCTTTCTTGTGTCAGTCTTTTTTGGTTGTTTTCTGAAAAATGCCAATTTCCACCTGATTCTGTCTTTTTTTTGGCGCGTGGTTACCTAAAAAAACTACTATAATCTCATTATCAAGTTAACCTGAAATAGATTTAGGAAGTGAGGCAAATGAATAAAATCCCCTTGTTGATTGCTTTTTTTATTATTTTATTTATTGTTTTCTTTAAAATAGATAGTTTGGCAAATGAACGAGCTCCCAGTAAACTATCTTTGACTTTACGAACGAACCGTATCATTTATGATGAGCAGTCAAAGTGGATCACGATACCTATTCGTCCGAATAAAACACGATCAGCCAAATCGGTTCGAGCAGTGTTAACTTATGGTTGGGATGGTAAGGGTACTGAGAATAAGGTCATTGGTGAAACGACTTTAACGAATGTAGAATGGGTTTCCGGTATTGAGAATTTTTTAAGAATTCGTGGAGATTTACCAATGTCTGAGATCAAGTGTAAAAACAAAGTGGATTTAGTGATTGTTTACGATGGTGACGTTACAATTATAGAGAATTTAAAGCCAAGTAAATGGATTATTGTTGATCTACCGTCTTCTTCTGAGAGTTCCAGCATTGACACTAGTATACTTAAAGAGACGAGCAATCCCAATAGTCTTTCCTCATACGATAATAATGATGAAAATTAATTGTGGCAGGACAAACACTCAGAACAGAAAAAGACATTTAAGAAGTTCATTTAATATAAAAAAGCGGTCGCTGCTGATAATGAAGTAAATAAAGAATAGTCAGATTGGCATGTAAACTCTCCTGAGAGATTGTCGCAAAAAGGCAGCACAAGCAAAATGATTGGAAATTTCTTCCCCAGAAATGAACAGTTACAATTTATTCGGCTCAACAAATCGCAAGATTTGTTGAGCTGATATTTTTTAATAAAAGACTTTGACGGGGAGTTTGACAATCGTTCCTTTGAAGTGGTATGATCGCAAAACATTCACTAACTTACAATATTGTAAGATCTTTTTAGTTGTCCAGATGAAATCAAACTTAAATGAAGGCAAAGTTTGAATAACTATTTAAGCGAGGGTCAATCAGTGTTTCATGTATTATTTGACACAACAGAAAAACAAATCAACCAGTTTCTCACCTATTGTTATGAAAGGAATCAAACAACTTATTCAACCAAAGAGCTGATGGCTGCGTTTAACTATAAAACTAGCAAGCTATTGTCTGTTATTCAACAGGTAGAATTATTTCAGGAGCAATATTCTGAATATACGGTAAATTATCAATCAGAATCAAAAACTATCAAGATAGAATTTTCACCTAGATTTCTGCTAAGCAAAGTTTATGCAATCTTGGTGGAAAGAACTGTCGGATTTACCTTTCTTGATTTGTTGTTTAAGGGAAAGTACCACTCATTGGAGCAATTAAGCCAAGAGACATATAGCAGTTTACGGACGATTCAAAGAAAATTGACTGAATTGAATCAAGTGTTAGCAAATTATCATTTATCATACAGTTTAAGAAAAGGAAATCCACTTGAAGGAAAAGAGTACTACATACGTTATTTTTATCATGTCATGTATTGGCAGTTGTTTGATGAAACGGACTCAGATCTTTTAGCAACGATAAGGGACAAGCAAACTATTGCTACTCAAATTGAGCGTCACGCTCCTTACATGCGAAAAATTGATTGCAATAAATTTTTATCTCTGCTGGCTATTTCATTGCAGCGAATCAAACAGCAACATTTTATTGTAGAAATTCCTGATGAAATAACGACTTTCGAGCATCCATTGATGACTAAAAGAAAGTTTACCGAATGCATACTGGCACCTTTTTTTCAGGCAAATGTTTACGCTGTGAGTGATCTCACGGACGAAGAAATCAGTTTTCTTTATTTTATGTTTGCAGTAATGAATACATATTTGGAAGAGGATCTGACTGAAATCCATCAGGATTGGTTTGATAATGAGCAGTATTCGACTGAGGAGATCATTGTTGACAAACTGTCTGCATACTTTGATTTGGCACTCACTCCGAAAGAAAAAAATTATTTATTGGTCAACTTACTCATGATTCATTCCTACTCATCAGTTTTTGGAACAGAACATAAAATAGATGGGTTTGGAAAACAAACGCGGGAAAGTGAGCTTGAAGCTTATTTCCCAGTCATGTACCCAACGATGAGACGATTTTTGATCGCAATAAAAAGAGAAATCCCTCCACTTGTTGGGTTTGCAAAGAAGAATGATCGTCTTATCTTTCAATACTGCATGCTCGTTCGAACAGTCTTTATTAAATATGAGCGTCCAGTAACTTTTTCTATTCAATCGAAATTTGGCAAGACACAAGAATTATGGATCAAAAATCGATTGTTGAACACCTCCCATCGAGCAATCCAGCATGTTCCTTCAGTTGATGAACCAGATATTCTAATCAGTGATTACCCGATCTATCGCCAGCTAGGGGCAAACAAATGGAGATTTTTTATTGGAATGGTCAGCCCACCAGCAGTGACTGGGAACGTTTGAAAGAAAAGATTCATAAAATTCGGAGCGAAAAGCATAAACAGGTTTTTGACAGCCTAAGTTTCCATCAGTTTTCCTAGCAGCAGGTGAATTATTCACATTTCGGAGAAAACACCTCTTTATAAATTTATATGTTCAGTCCAATTCCCTCATTTGTTAAATGATAATTTGATTTCTACTACGTTTATTTTTTATTAAATCATGTCATTAATTTAAAATCCCAATTTGATGAAGCTGGCTCGTATTCTTTGAAGTTCATTCGGAAGTAAGAAGACCAAATTGAAAAGATCATTCTTTTTCCTGTTGACTTTTTAATACTCTAGTGGGATGGTAGTAATAACTATTATCATGAAAGTAAAAAAATAGCGAATAGGAAGTAGGGATGAAATGACAGAAATACTAACACTGAAAAATGTATCGAAACTGATTGGAACCAAGCAAATCATTGATAATGCTTCTTTCTCAGTGGAAAAAGGGCAAGTGGTCGGGTTATTAGGACCGAATGGTGCGGGTAAGACGACGATTATTCGAATGATCGTTGGCTTAATGAAGCACAATAAAGGCTCAATTACGATCATGGGGAATTCCCTAGAAACGTCTTTTAAAGCAGCCATTGCCTCGGTAGGAGCGATTGTAGAAAATCCTGAGTTCTACAATTATCTGACTGGTTACGAGAATTTGATGCAGTACCAGCGCATGGCGAAGACAAAAATGACGGCAGTTGAGATGGATGACTTGATTCGCCAAGTTCATTTAGAAGAATATATCAATCAAAAAGTCAAAACGTATTCACTAGGGATGCGCCAACGATTGGGTGTGGCACAGGCATTAATCCATCGTCCTACTCTCTTAGTATTAGATGAGCCAATGAACGGACTTGACCCAAAGGGTATGAGAGAGTTTCGGGAAATGATTCTCATGTTAAGAGAACAGGGTGTTTCTGTTTTAGTATCGAGTCACCAATTAAGTGATATCGAACAGATTGCAGATCATCTGATCGTTGTCCAAAAAGGGAAAGTGACCCATCAAGTCGCGATGGATACCTTGAAGGCAGAAAAAAGCCTACTGATCATCAAAACAGATGACGATCAGGAAGCATTAAATGTCTTGAAGACTAAATTCCAAATCGATGGACTTGCTTTGACTGATGGATTACAGATTTCACTTGAAACGGATAATCGTTCTGAGATCGCTGCTGCCCTCGTTAATGCAGGGATTGGTTTAAAGGAAATGAAATTGCAGCAATCTTCGCTGGAAGAAACATTTTTGGCTTGGACGGAAGAGGGAGGGCTCTAGAATGAGGACACTAATAAAAAATGAATGGATCAAAGTCACGAAAAAAAAGTCCACATGGATCATGTTGGGACTTTTGGTGGTTTTAACATTCGGACTCACCTATGTGATCCGCTTAGGCTCGCCTGATACTAAAGCCAACGATCTATTTATATTTCTAAGCGACATGACGTCATTTTTGAATTTATTTGTTGTTATTGTGGCAGCTTCAGCGGTAGCAGAAGAATTTAGTCGAGGGACCATCAAGTTTTTGTTGATTCGGCCATTTTCAAGAAGTCAGATATTAGCCGCAAAAGCCATCAACACACTCTTATTTGCTTTGCTTGGCACACTGGTTTTATTTCTAAGCAGTTTTCTTGCCAGTAATTTGTTTTTGATAGCTGAATCTCCCTTCACATCAACGGATTATAATCAATTGCCTGCTATAGTTGTGGCTCTTGTCTATGCAGCAACGAATTTACTGTTGATTGTATTTTATATGACCATGACCCTGTTCATCTCTGCCGTCATTCGCTCTCAAAGTATGGCAGTGGGATTAGGAGTAGCTGTGTTGTTCGGGAGCAGCATCATCAACTCCATCATGCTTTTTGCGATAGAAAAATATCCTTGGTTGAAGTGGAATCCATTTAATTTTATGAATATCAAAGATACGGTTCCCACATTATTGCATCAAACGGATATGCAAAATGCAATAATTGATCCGGGTTTGAATTATTGGGAAATGACGATTGGACTTTTGTTATACAGCTTATTGATCTACTTTTTGACAAACTGGTTGTTCAACAAACGAGATGTGGCATTAAGCTGATATATAGAGGGAAAGTTTTTGGAGAAATCCTGCTTTCTCTCTTTCTTTTTGTATTTTTTTCTAGTAAAATGATTCATTGAGAGTACAAGAGAAAGGAGAGATTTCAAATGGTTAGTTTAGGAATTGTAATCGTGATCGCTGTTATCGCGGTATTATTAGGCGCTGTCGGCGGCTTCTTTTTGGCGCGTAAATATATGCAAGATTATCTGAAGAAAAATCCTCCCGTTAATGAGGATATGTTGCGTTCGATGATGATGTCAATGGGCCAAAAGCCTTCTGAGAAGAAGATTCGGCAAATGATGCAACAGATGAAAAACCAAAAATAGGTTTTTTAGTGCAAAAAGCGGGCTGATCCCATCAGCTCGCTTTTTGTTGCGAGTCACTGCGATTGGCCGCGTCAGCGAGGCAGAGCAGATGAGGAGGAATACCTACTCGGTGTTGCGAGTCACTGCGATTGACCGCGTCAGCGAGGCATGCAAGTTCATCTTAGTGATTTTCCCTTAGATGAACTGTAAGCGAAGCAGAGCGTAGATAAGCAGATGAGGAGGAATACCTCGTGTTGCGAGTCACTGCGATTGACCGTGTCAGTGAGACATGCAAGTTCATCTTAGTGCTTTTCGCTTAGAAGAACTGTAAGCGAAGCAGAGCGTAGATAAGCAAATGAGGAGGAATACCTCGTGTTGCGAGTCACTGCGATTGACCGCGTCAGCGAGGCATGCAAGTTCATCTTAGTGATTTTCCCTTAGATGAACTGTAAGCGAAGCGTAGATGAGCAAATGAATTGTGCCTATCGTTGGGTAGGTAACAAAACGTGTTTCACGAGGAATCCAAGTGTAACTACATCGGAAGGTCAGTCATTGCCAAAATAGTCCGAAAATTTCGATGATTCAAATCATAGTCAACAGGAGTGAATAATAGGAGGGTGTTATGTCGATTTTTAGAAAGTTAGGTTGGTTTTTTAGACAAGAAAGGAAACATTATTATATAGGAGTAGCCGCATTGGTTTTGGTGGCTCTCGTTCAATTAGCGCCACCCAAAGTGATCGGAATCATTATTGATGAGATCGCAGAAAAAGAGATTTCGATAGAAACGATTTTATTTTGGATAGGTATTTTGCTTGCCGCTGCATTAGCACAATATATTTTTCGTTTTGTCTGGCGGATAAATATTTGGGGGAGTGCTGCACGCTTGGAAAAAAGCTTACGTCGTCAATTATTCGATCACTTCACCAAAATGGATCATCTTTTCTATCAAAAACATCGAACTGGAGATTTGATGGCCCATGCCACCAATGATTTGAACGCCATTCAAAACGTTGCTGGGGCGGGTATTTTAACTTTTGCGGATTCGTTTATCTCTGGAGGAGCAACGATCATCGCCATGATCCTTTTTATCGATTGGCGTCTGACCTTGATTGCGTTGATTCCTTTGCCATTTCTTGCGGTCATGGCTAGAGTGTTAGGCAGCAAACTACATGATGCTTTTCGTGATTCGCAAGAAGCTTTTTCAGCGATTAATGACAAAGCGCAAGAAAGTATTACTGGGATAAAAGTCATCAAAACGTTTGGACAAGAGACAGAAGATATTCAAGATTTTCAAGCTAAAATTGATGATGCCATCATCAAGAACCGTAAAGTCAATTTTTTAGATGCACTTTTTGATCCTTTCATTACATTGATTATCGGTGTCTCATATGTCTTAACGATTATTGTGGGTGGTCGTTTTGTCATGTCAGGAGAGATATCGATTGGCCAATTGGTTTCATTTATTAGTTATATTGGTATGTTGGTTTGGCCTATGTTCGCCATTGGCCGTCTGTTCAATGTTTTAGAACGAGGGAATGCCAGCTATGATCGGGTATCTGAATTGCTGGGGGAAAGAACCCATATTGTTGAAAAAAAACACGCGATCCAAGAGCCGGCTCAAGGTAAAATTGAAGTGGCGTTAGACGCTTTTCGCTATCATGATGCCGAAGAAATCACGCTGCAACAGATAGCATTTACCTTACATGAAGGACAGACATTAGGAATCGTTGGCAAAACCGGTGCAGGTAAAACCTCCATTTTGAAGTTGCTGATGCGGGAATATGATCATTATGAGGGTGACATTCTTTTTGGCGGGCACAGCATCAAAGAATATACTTTGAATGCATTATTGGGCTCTATCGGGTATGTTCCCCAAGGTCACTTTCTTTTTTCCATGTCGATTCGAGACAATATCCGTTTTGCGGTACCCCAAGCACCACAAGAAGCGGTTGAAGCGGCTGCTGATTTGGCGTCAATCAATGATGACATCAAAGCATTGCCAGAAGGATACGAAACAATGGTCGGTGAACGAGGGGTCTCATTATCTGGCGGGCAGAAACAGCGGTTGTCCATCGCACGGGCATTGATTGTTGATCCAGAATTACTGATCTTAGATGATGCCTTGTCAGCTGTCGATGCCAAAACAGAAGAAGATATTTTGCACAAATTGCGAGACTATCGAAAAGACAAAACAACGATTATTTCTGCGCATCGGCTAAGTAGTGTGAAGCATGCCGAAGAGATCTTAGTTATCGATGAAGGAAGAATCATCGAGCGAGGGACCCACGAAGCCCTGTTAGCCAAAAATGGCTGGTACAAAAAAATGTGGGACAAGCAACAACTGGAAGCCAAAATTGAAGGGAGTGAAGTATAATGGAACGTCAAGAATCTGAATGGTCAAAATCAATTCCATTTAAAGAGCAAAAATTGATCATCAAGCGGATGTTACAATTTGCAAAACCCTTCAAGAAGACATTTTTTGCAGCCATTTTCTTTGCTTTTCTCTTATCAATTGTCAACATTCTCCTGCCTAGAATTCTGCAGACATTCATGGATAACTATCTAACACAACAGTCAGCAACCAATCAAATCATCTATTTCTTTGCGGGTCTCTATTTCTTTGGGGTAGTCATCAAAGCAGTCATCTGGTTTTTTCAATGGTTTCTATACTCGATGGCTTCCTTGCAGACGTATCAATATGTGCGGACCAAGTTATTCGAGAAGCTGCATAGTTTAGGTATGCGGTATTTTGATCAGACTCCGGCAGGTTCGATTGTGTCGCGGGTCAGCAATGATACCGAAACATTGTATGAATTCTGGTATGTGTTTTTGATGGTTTTGACTGGTATTTTTGCAGTCCTATCTTCTTTTGCTGCCATGTTTCAGATCAACGTAAAAATTGCTTTATTGAATCTGATTTTCTTACCTATTTTGATGATCGTCATCTGGTATTATCAAAAATTCAGCTCCCGAATCTATCGTCAAATGCGAGAAAAATTAAGTCAATTGAATACGAAATTGAACGAGTCGATCTCGGGAATGCAGATTATCCAGCAGTTCCGACAAGAAGCACGACTGAACCGAGAATTTGAGGAAACGAATGATGAATACCTCAAGACAAGGTATGCAATGATTCGTACTAATTCGTTGCTATTATCGCCGATCATCAATTTTCTCTATGCGATTGCAGTTGCGATGTCATTAACATTGTTTGGGTTTGATGCTTTGCATTCTCCGATTGAAGTGGGGTTGATTTATGCTTTTACCACCTATGTCCAAGGCTTCTTCAATCCTATGACACAGATGATGGATTTTCTCAGCGTCTTTACTGATGGCATGGTGGCTGGTAGCCGTATTCTTAAAATCATGGATAATGAAGAATTTACCCCACAACAACATCCAGATGCGAATCAAGTCATTGAACAAGGAAAGATTGAATTTCGTAATGTCAGTTTTTCTTATGATGGAGAAAATCATGTATTGAAGAATATTTCCTTTACTGCTTATCCAGGAGAAACCGTCGCTTTGGTGGGACACACTGGTAGCGGCAAAAGCTCGATCATTAATGTTTTAATGCGCTTTTACGAATTTGGTGAGGGACAAATTTTGATTGACGATCATGATATTCGCGATTTTACGATCGAAGAATTGCGAAAAAAAATCGGATTGGTTTTACAAGATGCTTTCATGTTCTATGGAGATATTTCTGACAATATTCGTTTATTGAACCCAGAAATCAGCGAAGAACAAATCCGAGCAGCAGCGAAATTTGTGCAAGCAGATAAATTTATCGAAAAACTGGAGGGCACTTATCATGCCAAAGTGCTTGAACGTGGCGCTAGCTACTCCAGCGGGCAACGACAGTTGATCTCATTTGCTAGAACGATGGTGACTGATCCTAAAATCCTCGTTTTAGATGAAGCTACTGCCAATATCGACACCGAAACAGAAGGATTGATCCAGGAAGGGTTGGCGAATATGCGACAAGGGAGAACTACGATTGCCATCGCCCACCGATTATCCACGATTCGGGATGCTGAATTGATTTTAGTTTTAGATAAAGGACGTATCGTCGAACGAGGAAACCATGATTCATTGTTAAAACAGCAAGGCCTTTATGCAGATATGTATAAATTACAGTCCAGTGACGTGTGATCAGTCGGAAATATTATTTGCTGTTTCCTTCCAGTGGACACTAACTAATTACTAGAATTCCATGTATCCATTACTCCATCACTTTGTTGGTGTTGGCTTGGGAGCGGGTATGTGGGGTTCTTGTTTTTCATCGATTCATTTTATAAAAGGAATCGGGAGGAAGTAAAATAGCGAATCCTTTTTACGGTCAATGTATTGACAGCGTTTTCTCCGTTTGCTATCATAAGGATAAGTTAATCATTCGTATGGATAGTGATTGTTGAAAAAACAAGCTAAACCTGATGAAAGTAAGGCTATTTGGTCTGCTCTCATTAGGTTTTTTTTCTGGAAAAAAGGAGTATGGATCAAAATTGATTTGAATGGCTATCTCGTATAAAAATAGGTTAGTACGTCAATAATCAAGTGGGGGTAAAACATGAAAATCAGTAAAGTGTTAAACAATAATGTCGTGATAACTACTGATGAAAAACAAAACGAAATTATTGTGATGGGAAGAGGGATCGCATTCAAGAAAAAAGTTGGTGACGATATCAGTGATCAAACGATCGATAAAGTATATCGTTTAGAAAATCGTACGATTGCTTCCCAATTTCAGGAATTATTGGCCGACTTGCCATTAGAATATTTGGAACTTTCGAACCAAGTAATCGAATATGCAAGAGAAGAGTTGTCCTCACCGATCAACGATTCGATCTATATTTCTTTACCTGATCATTTACATAGTGCAATCGAGCGTGCCAAAAAAGGGATCGTTGTCAAAAATGTTCTTCTCTGGGACATCAAGCGATTTTTTCCAGATGAATTCAAAATCGGAAAACGAACGATTGAAAAAATTAGTGAGCGCTATGGGATTGAGTTGCCGGAAGATGAAGCGGGTTTCATTGCACTGCATTTGGTAAACGCTCAAACAGAAAACAATGATCAAAGCAATCTTTATGAATTGACGAAAACAATGCAAGATATCATCAATATCGTCAAATACTATTTTAAAACAACTTTCGATGAAGAATCGGTTTATTTTTATCGTTTTACTACGCATTTGCGTTTTTTTGTTTCCCGCATGCAGAACCACTCTACCCATGCGGAAGAGACTGACGATGAGCTCCTTGAGATGGTAAAGATAAAATATCGCAACGCCTATCAATGTGTGCAAAAAATCAAATCATTTCTGGTAACGAATTATCGTTACGATATGTCCAATGATGAAAGTTTGTATTTAACGATTCATATTGCGCGATTGGTGCAAAAGAATCGCTAACCATAAAAGAAAGGAGGTCACCCCAGAATAAACTGGGGAATAGTAAAGCATTTTTTGGATAGTGACATTCAGTTGGCTAAACCTTCAATCAAACAAAAATTGGAGGAAACAAAAATGGGAAAATATCATGAATTAGCAGAAAAAATCGTGGCAAATGTGGGCGGAAAAGAAAATATCAATAGTTTGACCCACTGTATCACTCGGCTGCGGTTTAAATTGAAAGACGAAGGAATCGCGAACGATGACATCTTGAAAAATATGGATGGGGTCGTAACAGTGATGAAAAGTGGCGGTCAATACCAAGTAGTTATCGGTAATCATGTGCCAGATGTCTATGCAGAAGTAGTGGATGTTGCGGGGATCAGTGAAAACAGTGAAGAAGAAAGTTCCGGAGGGAATATTTTCAATCGTCTGATCGATATCCTCAGCGGTTGTTTCCAGCCTTTCTTAGGTGCGTTAGCAGCTGCCGGTATGATCAAAGGATTTAATGCATTATTAGTCTTTTTGGGTACACAGGGTTGGTTCAACTATACAGCAGAATCAGGCACATATGTAATGTTGAATGCGATCGGTGATGCAATATTTATGTTTATGCCGGTTATTTTAGGTTATACTTCTGCAAAAAAATTCCGTTTGAATCCGATGGTCGGTATCGTTATTGGAGCCGCTCTATGCTACCCAACGATTCAAGGCACTGCACTGCAAACAGCGTTTACCGCAGTTGCCGGAGAAGGAGCAGCAGCACCTTATAGCTTACTTGGACAATCTGCCTATCAAACTTTCTTAGGTATTCCATGGGTAGGGGCAACCTATACAAGTAGTGTCGTACCAGTCATTTTCATTATTGCATTTGCTGCACAGATTCAAAAACTTGCTAAAAAAGTGATTCCAAGTGTCGTGCAAACTTTCTTGGTACCATTTTTCGTCTTACTGATTGCTTTACCTGTTGGGTTCTTGATCATTGGTCCAATCATCAGCATGTTGACAGATCTCTTGAGTGCCGGATTCCAAGCGCTAATGGACTTCTCGCCAGCGGTTTATGGATTGATTCTAGGATTCTTCTGGCAAGTATTGGTTATCTTCGGCTTACACTGGTCGGTTGTGCCACTAGCGATCATGCAAGTTACGCAACAAGGATTCAGCCAAGTGTTGACAGGTTCCTTTGGAGCTAGCTTTGCTCAAACAGCAGTTGTCGTTGCCATGTATTTCAAATTAAGAGACAAAAAGATGAAAGCATTATGTCCGCCAGCGATCATTTCTGGTATCTTTGGTGTAACTGAACCAGCTATTTATGGGATCACTCTTCCTAAAAAGACCCCTTTCATATATTCTATGATCGGTGGTGCTGTCGGCGGACTGTTCTTAATGGTCAATGGTGTAACGGGCTACACGATGGGCGGACTTGGTATTTTCGGGATCTTTAACTTCATCACACCGGATGGAGATGCGAGTGGCATGTGGACTTCACTGATTGCTATCGCCATCTCTGCAGCGATTGGTTTTGGTTTGACGATGGCATTCTGGAAAGACAATACAGTAGTCGAAGAAATTGCTGAAGGCGAACCTACAATGTCTGTACGTAAAGAAATCATTAGTTCTCCTATCGAAGGAACGGTTGCACCTTTAAGCAGTGCCAAAGATGAAGCTTTTGCCCAAGGAATCTTAGGTAAAGGAATCTTGATCCATCCTACAAAAGGGGAAGTCGTTGCTCCATTTGATGGTACCGTTATGACATTGTTCCCAACGAAACACGCCATCGGGTTGATCTCAGATAACGGATTGGAATTGTTGATCCATATCGGTTTAGATACCGTTCAACTCAATGGGCAATACTTCGAAGCGCATGTCAAGCAAGGAGATAGAGTAACTCGAGGTCAAAAATTGATTACCTTTGACAAAGATGCGCTGATCAAAGCTGGTTTCAACATTGAGACCCCTGTTTTGGTAACAAATTCTGCTGATTACTTAGATATTATTGAATCAGATAAAAATGAAGTTGCTTGTTCAGATGATTTGATCACAGCTCTCGTTTAGCGAAAACTTTCTAAAAAGAGCTATTTATGCATAAAAGCGATCGGCCATGTGGGGCGATCGCTTTTTGTCAGCCGTTTAATTCGGAAACAGAGAGTCTTTGTATTGAAGATTTTTATCGTAGGTTGGTTCAGCGATAATCGTTGAGGAAGTAGGACGTTTGTCATAAGCCATGCCAATATCGATCAAATGCTGAAGATTTTTTTCATAATGTTCCGAAAAGACGATTCCATACAGCACATCCAGTAGGTAGCAAACGGACGTATTAATCGTGAAATTTGCGATCTTTGAGTAAAGCCTTTCTCGGGTTGTGATATTTAAGACACAATCACTTAATTTTGCCAATGCGTTCTCGCCAATACTAGTCATTCCAATAATTGAAACTTGACGTTCGGCAAGAATTTTACCGATTTCTTTGATCATCTTGTTTTCACCAGTATAAGAAATCAAGATGGCTGTCGTATCAGAAGTACAGTTGGATGCTTCATAAGCACTTTCGCCAAAAGTGTCACAAACATGGATGTTTTTTCCTAAACGCCGCATCTTCAAAACAAAGTCTTGAGAAATCAAGGTATTGGCATTACTTGCGAAAATCTTGATATGGCTGGCATTGAGTAGCGATTGTTTCGCTTTTTGCAGTTCATCGTGATGGATCAAGGAAAGCGTATCTTCAATCGTTGTTTGTTCGAGTTTCGCTAACTTTTTGGCGATCGTCATAATGCTGTCATGGGAGGAAAAGGGAAAGTTGGCATCAAGATCTGTAAAATGACTGCTCATATAGGTTTGCTCTTCCAAAAAGGCTGTCTTTAAGTCGAGCCAACCGTTGAAGCCTAATTTTTTGGCGATCCGAATAAAAGTAGAAGGATGAACGTAGGTTTTTTCAGACAATTCCTTGATGGTTTGATCAGCCATCGCAGTTGGATTGGCTAATAAAAAATCGATCAAAGATCGTTCAGCAGGGGCCAACTTGATTTGGCGCATTTTTTCTTGTAATAACATGGTGTCCACATTCCTTTTTACATTTTTATATAGTTGTTTGTAAATAAAATTATCGGAAATTTTTCTTTTTTGAGTATTTGAATAATTGTCGATATGAATATTATTCCTTATATCATTCGATTTGTAAATACTTTTTACAAATCACTCGCAAGATATCCCTAGATTTGCAAACGCTTTTTCTAAATAATAAATTTACATTGAATCTAATTATTTTATAAATGATAATAAGGGTGTAAATAAAATAGCAAAGGAGCAATACAATGACAAAAGGAATCAAAATCGCTACCATTGGTGGCGGCAGTAGTTATACTCCGGAGTTAATGGAAGGCTTTATCAAACGCTATGAAGAACTGCCAATTCGGGAAATTTGGTTAGTAGATATCGAAGCAGGAAAAGAAAAACTGGCAATCGTTGGAGCGATGGCACAGCGAATGTGGGATGCTTCTCCTTATGATGTGAAAATCCACATGACGCTGGATCGAGAAGAAGCCTTGAAAGATGCAGATTTTGTTACGACTCAATTTCGAGTAGGCTTGCTGAATGCCCGGATCAAAGATGAGCGTATTCCTGCCTATTATGGCATGATCGGTCAAGAAACCAACGGTCCTGGCGGGATGTTTAAAGCATTTCGGACAGTACCAATTATTCTGGAAATCGTAGAAGATATGAAACGCTTATGTCCAAATGCTTGGTTGATTAATTTTGCCAATCCAAGCGGCATGGTCACAGAAGCGGTTGTCCGTTATGGGAAATGGGATAGAGTGATTGGACTTTGCAATGTTCCTGTGATGGCGACCATGATCGAACCTGCATTGATCGGTAAAGAGCCGGATGAGTTAATCTACAAATTTGCTGGCTTAAACCATTTCCATTGGCATAAAGTCACTGACTCACACGGAAATGATGTGACGATGGATATTATTGATAAAATGTATCAGGAAGATAATGGTTTGCCGAAAAATATTTTTGATGTGCCGTTTTATCGTGAACAATTAGAACAAATGAGAATGATTCCTTGCGGTTATCATCGCTATTACTATCGTCAAGAAGAAATGTTGAAGCATGCACTGGAAGAATATCAGACTGTAGGAACGAGAGCGCAGCAAGTGAAGCAAACAGAGGCAGAACTTTTTGAACTTTATAAAGATCCAGAATTGGATCATAAACCAGAACAGCTGCAGCAACGTGGGGGAGCCTACTATTCAGATGCGGCTTGCGAAACGATTGCCTCGATTTATGCAAACAAAAATACCCAGATCGTGGTCTCAACCAAAAATGAGGGAGCTGTTCCTGACCTACCGGCTGATTGTGTTGTCGAAGTTACCGCGTATGTTGGGGGACAAGGTGCCCGCAATGTGGCTTTTGGCGAGCTGCCGACTGCAGAAAAAGGCTGGCTACAAGTAATGAAGGCTATGGAGCTTTTAACGATCGAAGCAGCGGTTACTGGCGATTACAATACCGCATTACAAGCTTTCACCATTAACCCATTGGTGCCATCAGGAGAAACAGCTAAACGCGTAATGGATGAATTATTTATTGCTCACAAAGCTTATCTACCAAACTTTAAATCAACGATTGAGCGTTTGGAAAAAGAAGGAATCGAAGTTCAAGACGAACTGGCAAAATCACTTAATTAATCAACAAAATATCAAGAAAGTAGGAATGAAATAATGGGATTTAGAAAAGACTTTTTATGGGGCGGCGCAACTGCTGCCAATCAGTGTGAAGGAGGTTACAACGAAGGTGGGCGAGGCCTAGCCAATGTCGATGTTGTACCGATCGGTAAAGATCGTTTTCCAGTCATCACAGGACAGATGAAAATGTTTGATTTTGATGAGGATCATTTTTATCCTGCCAAAGAAGCAATCGATATGTATCATCGTTACAAAGAAGATATTGCTTTATTTGGAGAAATGGGCTTTAAAACCTATCGTTTGTCCATTGCTTGGAGTCGTATTTTTCCAAAAGGGGACGAACAAGAACCAAATGAAGACGGCTTGAAATTCTATGAGGATCTCTTCAAAGAGTGTCATAAATATGGTATTGAACCACTGGTAACGATCACGCACTTTGATTGTCCAATGCATTTAGTAGAAAAATATGGTGCTTGGCGTTCACGAGAATTAGTAGGCTTTTATGAGAATTTATGCCGAGTTATTTTTAATCGTTACAAAGGATTGGTCAAATATTGGTTAACTTTCAACGAAATCAACATGATTCTTCACGCGCCATTTATGGGAGCTGGCCTCTATTTTGAAGAAGGCGACAACGTGGAGCAGGTCAAATACCAAGCGGCCCATCATGAATTACTGGCATCTGCGATTGCGACGAAAATCGCTCACGAAGTAGATCCGGAAAATAAAGTGGGCTGTATGCTGGCTGCAGGTGCCTACTACCCTTACACAAGTAAGCCTGAAGATGTTTGGGCATCAAGAAAATCAGATCGCGAAAACTATTTCTTCATTGATGTCCAATCTCGGGGAGAATACCCACAATATGCATTGAAGGAAATGGCCCGTAACGGGATTGAGATCAAAATGGAAGAAGGCGACTTAGAGTTATTGAAGGCCCACACAGTTGATTTTATTTCATTCTCTTACTACTCTTCTCGGGTATCGACAACAGATGCTGAGCTATTGGAACAAACTTCTGGAAATATTTTTGCTTCAGTAAAAAATCCTTATTTGGAAGCAAGCGAATGGGGCTGGCAGATCGACCCGTTAGGTTTGCGGATTACTATGAATGACCTTTATGATCGTTACCAAAAACCATTATTCATTGTAGAGAACGGTTTGGGTGCTGTTGATACACCAGATGCTGATGGCTATGTGGAGGATGATTACCGAATTGATTATCTTGCAGCACATATACAAGCCATGAAAGACGCTGTTGAACAAGATGGTGTTGATCTATTAGGGTATACAACATGGGGATGTATCGATTTGGTCTCTGCGGGAACAGGTGAGATGAAAAAACGCTACGGTTTTATCTATGTTGATCGCGACAATGAAGGCAATGGTACGCTGAAACGGACGAAGAAAAAATCTTTCGACTGGTACAAACAAGTCATTGCTTCAAATGGCGAAGACTTAACAAACAAATAATCATGCTTGCGGCTTCTTCTTGGATGAATTCTAAGAAGAAAGCCGCTGATAGTCTTTACGATGGAGGGATAATATGGGGTTTCCAAAAAATTTTCAATGGGGTGGCGCAACAGCCGCGAACCAATATGAAGGCGGCTATCTTTCTGGCGGAAAAGGGTTAAACACCCTCGATGCCATTACAGGAGGCAGTATGGATCAGCCGCGAATGATTACCTATAAAACAAAAGACGGCCAGATCGGGAAAGTTACTCGGGATACCGAATTACCTGAAGGTGCCGTTGGGTACATCGATCCAGAACAGTATTATCCTAGTCATGTGGCAACAGACTTTTACCATCATTATCAGGAAGATATTGCGTTGTTTGCAGAGATGGGCTTTAAGTGTTTTCGGATGTCTATTTCCTGGGCGCGGATTTGTCCAAAAGGAACCAGAGAGATCAACGAAGACGGCCTGGCTTTTTATGATGCAGTTTTCGATGAGTTGTTGAAGCATGGCATTGAGCCAGTGGTGACGATCAATCACTTTGATATTCCTATGTATTTAGCGGATGAATATGATGGTTGGTCGAATCGCAAAGTGATCGACTATTTCTTGTTTTTCTGCGAAACGATCTTCACTCGTTACCAAGATAAAGTGAAATATTGGATGACGTTTAACGAGATCAACTTTTTGAGAAGTTGGACACAAATTGGTATTCATAAAAATGATAAGCAGCATAAGTATCAAGCTGCGCATCACTTGTTTGTAGCAAGTGCTAAAGCAGTACAAATGGGACACCGAATCAACCCGGATTTCATGATTGGGATGATGGTGGCGTATATTCCAAGTTATCCGATGACAGCTAACCCAGAGGATGTTTTAGCTGCATTGCAATTCAATCGGGAACAAGAATTCTATATTGACGTTCAAGCAAAAGGCTATTATCCTACCCACAAGGTAAAAGAGTTCGAACGTGAAGGGATCGAAATCAAAAAAGAAGCTGGAGATGACGCGGTCATTGCGAACGGAACGGTTGACTATATCGGTTTTAGCTATTATATGTCAACCGCTTCTTCAGCAAATCCTGAAACAGTCAAGTATGTTGGCGGCAACCAAATGCCTGCGGTGAAAAATCCTTATTTAGCCGAATCGGATTGGGGCTGGGCGGTCGATCCATTAGGGTTGCGGATCTCATTGTGTCAATTGTCTGATCGTTATCATCTTCCTTTATTTGTAGTAGAGAATGGATTCGGTGCCATAGACAAAGTGGAATCTGACGGCTCGATCAATGACGATTATCGAATTGATTATTTCAAAAAACACATTGCAGCCATGAAAGATGCGATAACTCTTGATGGCGTAGACTTGATTGGCTATACACCTTGGGGATGTATCGATCTTGTATCGGCAGGAACTGGTGAGATGAAAAAACGCTATGGCTTTATTTATGTGGACATGGATGATCACGGGAACGGAACATTGGCCCGGAAAAAGAAAAAATCATTTGATTGGTACAAAGAAGTGATTGCTTCAAATGGAGAACAACTTTAAAGAATAAGAAAACATCCCCGCATTCATGGCGCAAACAGCAGTGAGAGAGTATTCATTGCTGTTGCAAACCGATGAGTGAGTGGATGTTTTTTCTGGTTAGGTCATTAGCCAAGAACCTTTTCAATACTAGGGATCATTTTGGTTGGATTAGTCTGAGGGGCAAAACGTTCAACGACATGTCCCTTGCGATCAATTAAAAATTTAGTAAAATTCCATTTGATCGCTTTCCCCATCGTTCCTGGGGCTTCTTCCTCCAAGTATTGAAAAAGCGGATCAGCTTCTTTTCCGTTGATGACTGTCAATTGATGCATCGGAAAGTCAACACCATAGGTTGTGCGACAAGCTTCGGCAGCTTCACTAGCAGAATGAACTTCTTGTTTGAATTGGTTGGAAGGGAAGCCTAAGACCATCAATCCTTGGTCGCGATATCGTTGGAACAATTCTTCAAGTTCGTTGAATTGGGGGCTCAATCCGCATTTTGTCGCCGTGTTGACGACAATGATGGCTTGCCCCCGATAGCGTTCTAATGAATAGGTTTCACCGTTTTCCAAAGTGGCTTGAAACGCGTAAATTGACATTTTTTTGCTCCTTTCGATAGTTGACAGTATTTTCTAATTGTTGATTGTTCAGTAGTTCTAAACTTGTAATTAGTATAGTTCAATCTGGATGAAAAACCAAAAATAATTGATTTTCTTTCAGCAGTAAATAGACACAAGGCAGCAAAAAGAGGTTGGGATCAGAAGTGTTAAACTTCGATAAATAAGGAGGAATATATGGAAATTGCTTTTCAATTTTTTGGTATTTCGACTTATTTCCGAAGACATTGTTTCGGCTACCGCTGTTTAGACGTGTTTAGAGCGTGAAACAAAAGTATTTTTTACTTTTGTTTCACGCTCTTTTATTCGCTTTGACATTCGATTGTCTAATTGGCAGAAAAGATGACCTTTTTAGCAAGTCATTAGATTTCTGAAGCGACTTCGCCTTCAATTTCTTTTCCATGGACTACCGATTTGGTTTTCCACACACCGGAATGCCAACGATAAATCATTAAAATACTCCGCAATGCTTCATCAATTGCGTAAGCGATCCAGACACCAATCAAGCCAAATTTAAAGACGATGGCCAAAGAGTACGAGAATGGTAAGCTGATGACCCAAAGAACGATCAAACTGCAGAATAATGGGAATTTAACATCCCCGCTGGCATTTAAAGAGCCCACTAGAATCATATTGACCGCACGTGCTGTCTCTAGGACGATTTCAACGAGAAATACGCCTTTAGCGATTGAGATGACTTCAGCATTGGTAGTAAAGATTCCCATAATCGGTTCGATAAAGAGATAAGTCAATAAACAAATTGTAACAGAAGCGATGATGCCAATAATCATTGTGCGCATGCCCCGTTTTTGTGCTCGCTCAAATTCTCCTGCGCCTACATGACGACCAATCATGATTTGATTTCCCTGACTTAACGCCGAGGCGATCAAATACACAAATTGAGTGATCGCTGTAACATAAGACTTAGCAATCAGCACGCTTGAACCTAATTGCGCAACGATCATCGTTACTACCACTTGTGCTCCTTGATAAGACAAAGATTCTCCTGAGGAAGGTAGGCCATAGGTTAAGACATTTTTCATTACATCCCATGATAAATACTTCAATCGGGCAGAAAGAACAGAAAAACCAACGTGTTTTTTCAGTAAAAATGCCGCAACAATCAAGCCAATCGTATTGCCGAAGACACTGGAGAAAGCTAGTCCTGTTACACCGAAATTAGGTAAGCCAAAAGGACTGTAAAGTACAAAGTAGTTACCAATAACAGCTAGGATACTGGCAAACATCGGTACAAGCAAAGCAGGTTTCGTAAAGCTGTGGCTACGCATGACCGCGATAATGACAGCTGTCAGCGAAGAAATAAACAAGCTTCCGCCATATACTTGCAGGTAGCCGCGACCCAAATCAACCAATGCTTCTTCTAATCCCATAAAATGCAGCAATTGATCAGAGCCAAAGATAAACATCAAGCTGATCAAAATACCTAAAAATAGAGAACCAAAAAGTGCTGTATTGATCACAGTAGGGATTTTATCTCGCTGCTTCGCACCAATTAGTTGAGCAATAATGATTTGCGTACCGACAGTGATGAAACCATAAATAAAGACGGTCAGATTCAGCAATTGATTTGCTGCGCTGACGGCAGCGACTGCTGGTTCAGAATAATGGGAAATCATCCATACATTGACATTCCCAATAATCACACGTAAAAATAGTTCAACAAAAATCGGCCAGCTAAGAAACAATAGTTCCCGATCAGATCTTTTCAAAAGTTTTTTCTTATTCAATTGTAAGGACTCCCCGTTTTCTATATAATAGATGTATCGTGAAAATTTTACAAAAAATGAAAAGAAAGTCAATGTAATTTTCAGAGAAAAAAACGGGAATATCTTATTATTTTTTGTAAGCAGAACATTCGACAGAAATTCTTTTTGAAAGTAAAGTATGGGTAGTCGAAAATGGAGGGAACAATTATGTATGATGTAATTATTATCGGCGCTGGACCTGCCGGCATGACAGCAGCGCTGTATGCGTCACGGTCAAATTTATCTGTTCTGATGATTGAGCGGGGAGCTCCTGGCGGTCAAATGAATAATACTGCTGAGGTTGAAAATTATCCTGGCTTCGATTCGATCTTAGGCCCAGAACTTGCTTTTAAAATGTATGAAAGTGCCATCCGCTTTGGCGTGGAGAATGCCTATGGCATCGTTCAAGGGATCACGGATCATGGAGAGTACAAAGAAGTCTGCACAGAAGACAAGAATTATCAAGGGAAAACTGTGATCATTGCAACAGGCTGTGTACATAGAAAATTAGGAGTCAAAGGCGAGGAAGAATTCGCTGGACGCGGTGTTTCATATTGTGCAGTTTGTGATGGCGCCTTTTTCCGCAACAAACGGTTGATCGTAGTTGGTGGTGGAGATTCTGCAGTCGAAGAAGCGATCTACTTAACACAATTTGCTTCAGAAGTAACGATTGTCCACCGTCGGGATGAGCTACGTGCGCAAAAGATCATCCAAGAACGAGCATTTGCCAATGAAAAGATCTCATTTATTTGGGATTCTGTCGTGGAAGAAATCAAAGGCAACGAGATGGTCGTAACTGGTGTTCAAGTGCGAAATGTCAAAACAAATGAAGTAACGGAAGAAGCGGCTGGTGGTGTCTTTATCTACGTTGGGCTAGATCCATTGACTGAACCATTCAGAGCTAGCGGACTCACGAATGAAACAGGTTGGATCCCAACCAATGAAATGATGGAAACAACTATGCCAGGCGTCTATGCGGTAGGGGATGTTCGAGAAAAAGGCTTACGACAAATCACTACAGCAGTCGGGGACGGCAGTATCGCTGGCCAACAAGTATTTGATTTTATAGAAACACAAAAAGACCAGCAACCAATTAAATAATTATCGAACGCACTGTTATTTATAAAACGTTATTCGTTTTTGATAGCAGTGCGTTTGCATTTTCGTTTGGTTATTCTTTGAGAAAAACAGAAGTAGTGTTATACTAAAATTATAGTCATTTTAAAGTTAGAAGGAGTGGTTTTTGTATGGGATGGGAACAAATTTATGAGCAATGGAAAAATCATCAACAATTAGAAGCAGGGTTGAAGGATCAGTTAACAGAACTGGAGAAAGATCCAGAAATGTTGCAAGATGCTTTTTATATGCCGCTTGAATTTGGTACTGCTGGGATGCGAGGGATCTTAGGACCTGGGATCAACCGCATGAATATCTATACGGTCCGTCAAGCAACAGAGGGATTGGCGCGCTTCATGGTTACACAAGATCCAGAAACCCGTCGCCGCGGTGTCGCAATCGCATATGATTCTCGTCATTTTTCACCAGAATTTGCAATGGAAGCAGCCAAGACATTAGCAAAACACGATATTCCTGCCTTTGTGTTTGAAAGCTTACGTCCAACCCCTGAATTATCTTTTGCGGTACGTTATTTGCATACGTTCACTGGAATCATGATTACAGCATCTCACAATCCGGCAGCTTATAATGGATACAAAGTATACGGCGAAGATGGTGGACAAATGCCTCCAGCAGATGCGGACGCCTTGACAGCTTTTGTTCGAGAAATTGAAAATCCATTAGAAATTCCAGTTTTATCAGAAGAAGAAGCAAAGCATAGTGGATTGATCACGATTATCGGCGAAGAGGTCGATACTGCGTATCTAAAAGAAGTCAAAACAGTGACAATCGATCAAAAATTAATCGAGACAACAGGGAAAAATCTTAAATTAGTTTACACACCATTACACGGAACAGGTCGGATGCTTGGTGAAAAAGCTTTGAAACAAGCAGGGTTTGAGCAATTTATTATTGAACCTTCACAAGCTGTTGCGGATCCAAACTTCAGTACAGTCAAGTCACCGAATCCAGAAGAACATTCTGCCTTTGAATATGCGATTGCTCTGGGAGAAAAAGAAGACGCAGACTTGTTGATTGCAACTGATCCGGATGCGGATCGCTTGGGTGCTGCAGTCCGGATGCCTGATGGAAACTATCAAGTATTGACAGGAAATCAATTAGGCGCATTGATGATCCGTTACATTCTAGAAGCCCACAAGAATGCCGGCACACTACCGGAAAATGCAGCAGTCCTAAAATCAATCGTTTCTAGTGAATTGCCAACAGCGATTGCCCAGTCTTACAACGTTGAAATGGTCAATGTATTGACTGGCTTCAAATTCATTGCCGAAAAAATCCAACAGTATGAAACAGATCATTCCCATACGTTCATGTTTGGTTTTGAAGAAAGTTACGGTTACTTGGTAAAACCTTTTGTGAGAGATAAAGATGCGATCCAAGCACTTGTCTTGTTGGCTGAAGTCGCTGCTTTTTATAAACAATCGGACAAAACACTTTATGATGGATTGCAAGATATCTTTGAGGAATATGGTTATTATGCCGAAAAAACGATTTCTGTTACGATGAGCGGTATGGAAGGTGCAGCCAAAATCACTGCATTGATGAAAACATTCCGAGAAAAGGCACCATCAGTTTTCGCGGGTATACCAGTCGTTCAAACAGAAGATTTCAAAGAATTGACAAGAGTTGGTTTAGATGGTCACATGCAAAAAATGACTACACCACCGTCAGATGTATTGAAATATACTCTTGAAGATGAGAGCTGGATTGCGGTTCGTCCTTCTGGAACTGAACCAAAAATCAAATTTTACATTGGTGTCAAAGGAAACTCTTCTGAAGATGCAGCAAATAAAATTGCTGAACTTGAAGCTGCCATTAATGAAATTACAGAAGTTTAAGCGATAAACAAGAGCTAGATCCTTTTCAAATACTTGGATGAGAAGCAGATAGATTATTTTGCTGATATTCAGTTCTTCTTGGAGAACTTATTATAGGAAAATGTGCTGCTTCTTTTCCAGGTATTTGGTTGGATCATGCATTTATTTTGACGCCTTGTTTTCAATGGGGCTTGACAAAGAATGCTTGAACCAGCTAGAATTTTATTCACCATCAAGAAAGGAAGACCAGCATGACTCAACCAGATCAAGAAGATATCCAAAAAGTCACTCAAATTTTTAAAATGCTTGGTGATCCTACACGTTTGAAGATATTGCTTTCTTTAGAAGAAGGAGAACGTAATGTAACTTCGATCGCAGAGCAAGTGATGATGGAACAATCTGCGGTCTCTCATCAATTGAAACTATTGAAAGATAATCGGATCGTAAAATCGGAACGACAAGGAAAGACAATTTTATATAGTTTAGATGACAAGCACGTAGTCGACATCTTACAAAAAACATTCGCTCATATCCATCACCGCTGAAACTAGGACGAGAATTTCTCGAAAGTCCTAGTTTTTTCTTATGCTTTTTGGTATGCTAGTAGAAAATTAAAAATGGATGAACGATTTTTTAATAACGTTTTCGGTAAGGAGGCTATATGAAAGAGCAATTAAATATAGGACTACTAGGAATGGGTGTCGTAGGCACTGGAGTCTGCCAACTATTAGCGGAACAAAGAGAGGCAATCGCAGCCCGAACTGGTGTCGAGATTTTTATTACGAAAGCATTGGCCTCTCCTTATGATGATAAAAGCGCAATTGCCCAAAAATACGGGTTTGAACTGACTAGTGATATTCAGGAAATCTATCAGGATGAGTCCATCGATGTCATTGTGGAATTGATTGGCAAGATCGATCCTGCGAAGGATTTTATTCTTGGTGCGTTAGCTCACAAGAAACATGTTGTAACCGCCAATAAAGATCTCTTGGCGACTCATGGCCCAGAACTGACTGCCGCTGCTAAAAAAGCCGGTGTTGCATTGTATTATGAAGCCAGCGTGGGAGGCGGGATTCCTATCTTGCGAACATTAAGCACGCATTATTTACCCGATACGATTACCTCGATTTCTGGCATCGTCAATGGTACGACGAATTATATGCTGACAAAAATGTTAACAGATAACTTAAGTTATGAGGAAGTTCTAGCTGAAGCACAGGCAAAAGGATTTGCAGAATCGGACCCGACCAATGATGTGGACGGTATTGATGCAGCTTATAAGATGGTCCTCTTGACAAAATTTGCATTTGGTATGACGATCGAGATGAAAGATGTTTCTATCGGCGGCATTCGTGGATTAGCAATTGAAGACATCATTTATGCCAAACAACTAGGGTATGAAGTGAAACTTATTGGTACGGCACAAAAGACACCAAAAAATCATGTCGCTGTTTCTGTTGGTCCAGTTCTTGTCCCTAAGCACCATCCGCTAGCCTCAATCAAATATGAGTTTAATGGCGTGTATATCGAAAGTACGGGCATCGATCGTTCCATGCTTTACGGGCCTGGAGCGGGAGCTCGTCCTACTGCGACGAGTGTGCTGGCAGATGTGACGGAGATCGCTAAAAATAAATCTGCTGGGATCACTGAATCATTTCTAACCTTTGAACAGCCGACTCAGATTGCAGTACCAGATGAGCTTCGTCAACGTTATTACATTGCGTTTACTGGACCATTAGCAGCGCAGCAACAGACATTGGACTGGATCGACCAAGAATCTATCTTGGAAAAGAAAGCATTTTTGACGAAGCCATTGAGTTCCTCGGAATTAACAACAGCATTATCGATTTTTGAAGATGGTCGAATTAGCCAAATCATGAAAGTAATGGAGGAGTAGCAGATGTATGAAGGACTATTAAAGCACTATAAAGAGTATTTACCGGTGACAGAAAAAACACCGCTAATCTCATTAGCAGAAGGAAACACACCGCTGATTCCATTGAATAACTTATCAAAAGAATTGGGTATCACATTATATGGGAAATACGAAGGACTAAATCCTACTGGATCTTTCAAAGATCGGGGAATGGTGATGGCAGTAGCCAAAGCGGTGGAAGAAGGCGCAAAAGCAATCGTTTGTGCTTCTACTGGTAATACCAGTGCTGCAGCAGCAGCGTATGCGACACGAGCAGGAATCAAAGCCTATGTGGTGATTCCAGATGGTAAGATCGCAATGGGCAAGTTGGCACAGGCAATCGTTTATGGCGCGGATATTATTTCTATTCCCGGGAATTTCGATGAAGCACTAAAAGCAGTTAGAGAAATTGCCAAAACAGAAGCTGTGGCCCTCGTGAATTCAGTCAATCCTTACCGTTTGGAAGGACAAAAAACCGCTGCCTTCGAAATTTGCCAGCAGTTGGAGAAAGCGCCAGATGTACTAGCAATTCCAGTAGGAAACGCTGGAAACATCTCTGCTTATTGGAAAGGATTCAAAGAATGGCATGACAAACAAGGGACTTCACTACCAAGAATGCATGGATTTGAGGCAGAAGGTGCCGCAGCAATCGTAAAAGGCGCGGTAATCGAAGAGCCAGAAACAATCGCAACAGCGATTCGGATCGGCAATCCAGCAAGTTGGAAGCTAGCAGAAGCCGCTCGTGATGAATCAAAAGGGTTTATCGATGCTGTAACCGACGAAGAGATCTTGAATGCTTACCGAAAGGTAGCTGCACAAGACGGTGTCTTTATTGAACCAGGATCGGCTGCTTCACTAGCAGGCGTGATTCAGCACGTGAAAAACGGGAAAATTCGTCCTGGTGAAACCGTAGTGGCAGTCTTTACTGGAAACGGCTTGAAAGATCCTGATACAGCTATTCAGGCTACTGAAGTAGCGATCCATAAGATGAGTGATCTAGAAGAAATGCGGCAACACCTGCGTAAAGGAGTGTCTCAACTATGAAGATTCGCGTTCCTGCAACCAGTGCAAATTTAGGACCTGGTTTTGATTCTTGCGGGATTGCTCTCTCAAAATATCTATTCATTGAAATTATGGAAGAAAGTGACCGATGGGAGATCTTACATGAACTTGGCAGTGAAATCCCTAATGATGAAAGTAATCTGCTGTTACGTGTCGCGCTGAAGCTTGCACCTACACTTACACCGCGTAAAATCCGCATGTACTCAGATATACCTTTAGCACGGGGATTAGGCAGCAGTTCATCGGTTATCGTGGCTGGAATCGAATTAGCCAATCGTTTAGGACACCTGAACTTAAGTGATGCACAGAAAGTTGATATTGCAACGGCCATTGAAGGCCACCCCGACAATGTGGCACCGGCAATTTATGGCGATTTTCTGATTACGGCCTTTGATCATGAACATAAACAAACTTATGTTGTTAAACATCATTTTCCGGAATGCGATATTGTTGCTTATATTCCGCAAGAACAATTGTTGACAGAAGCTAGTCGGAATGTCCTCCCTAAAACACTGGACTTTTCAACTGCTGTTGAAGCCAGTGCAATCGCCAATGTGATGATCGCAGCAGTGATCAAAGGGAATCTACCTTTAGCAGGTAAAATGATGCAGGCGGATCGTTTTCATGAGAACTATCGTGAAAAATTAATTCCGCATTTATCCACGATCCGCCAAATTTGTGAAGAAGAAGGCGGCTATGGCTGCTTCCTGAGTGGGGCTGGACCAACTGTCTTAGCGATTGTCCCACCCGAAAAGGCAGATAAGATCTGCCGCCTTCTCCATGCGCTTGAAACCAATGCAGCAATCGAACAGCTGCAGATCGATCGCGAAGGCGTCCAAGTCTTTTAGACTTTTCTGATTTGACACAAGCAAAGATCCCCAGAATAATGGTACAGTCTAGCTGACCATTACTCTGGGGATCTTTTTGTCTAAAATGTATGTGGCTGGTTATTCTTCTGTTTCTGACGTGTAGTAACTATGGTCTTCCAAATTCAATGCATTCAAAATCATGGAAGCTGTCTCTTCAATTGAAAGAGAGGCAACATTAATGACGATGCAGCCTAATTTTTGATAAAGATCATTGGCAAACTCTAATTCAGCCCGGATTTTTTCAATATCTGAATACGCCGTGTCTGGATTCAATCCGTAAGAACGCATCCGTTCTTTGCGTATGCTGTTTAAAACGTCGGGATCATTCGTTAACCCAACGATTTTGCTCGGTTCGATTTCCCACAACTGCTTAGGAATATGTGCTTGGGGCACAAGAGGCAAATTCGCCACCTTCAAGTTTTTGTTGGCTAAGAAAAGACTTAGCGGTGTTTTTGATGTTCGGGAAACACCTAACAAAACGACATCGGCTTCGAGAAAACCTCGTGGGTCTTTTCCATCATCGTATTTAACAGCGAATTCCATTGCTTTGATACGTTTGAAATAATTTTTGTTTAAATGATGCAATGCGCCGGGTTCTCGCGATGGAGCGACACCTGTGCGTTTTTCTACCTCGGTGACAGGAGGAGTCAATACATCAAAATGATATAGGTCGGCTTCTTCACAAAAGTGATTGGTTAGCGAGACTAGCTCATCGTTAATCAGTGTGTGCAAAATAATGGCATCGTGTTTTTTGGCATCAGTCAACGCCTGGATCAAGTGTTCTTTGGTGTGAATAAAGGTACGCCGAAATAAGTTGAATTCAACACTTGGGTATTGTGCCATCGTTGCTTGAGCTAATTTGGAGGCCGTTTCTCCTGCTGAATCGGACAAGACAAAAATCGTGACAATCGTTTCTTGTGGGTTCATAGTAAAATCCTCTCTTGCATTTTTGATAATTTCATTATACCATACTTACGATCGCTAAAAATCGGAATGATTTTGATTTACTGGAGGGATTCGATGAAAAATCAACCATTGATTGAGCAAGCTATGTCGATATTAAAAGAACATGGCTATAAATATACTAAAAAAAGAGAAGCTATCATTACTTATTTAGTGAAACGAAACCGTTATTTGCCGGCAAAAGAAATCCATGATTTCATGTCTGAAGAATACCCGGGTCTAAGTTATGACACGATCTATCGGAACCTTCATGATTTTTCTGAGATTGGCATCTTGGAAGAGACTGAATTGAATGGAGAAATGAAATTTCGTTATAATTGCTGCGTGGAATTGGAAGATCATCACCATCATCATTTTATTTGCACGGTTTGTGGCAAAACAAAAGAGCTGCATATTTGTCCAATGGATTTCTTTCAAGAACAATTGCCCGGGTGCAGTATCGAAGGCCATCGTTTTGAAATTCTAGGCAGATGTGAAGATTGTCGCTGATTGTTCGGATTCTAAGATTGAATCAGGAAGTTCATCGACTTTTTTACTAGAATACCTTGACACTTTTTCAGGGGTTAGCTATAATTTTCAAAGGACAGTCTTGTTTTTTGAGATTTTATTTCAATGACAAATACGGTTACTTTTTAAGCTCGGAGGGAGGGAATTTACATGTCAAAAACAGTCGTTCGCAAAAACGAATCACTTGACGATGCTCTTCGTCGCTTCAAACGTTCCGTGTCAAAAGCGGGTACTTTACAGGAATCTCGTAAACGTGAATTTTACGAAAAACCAAGTGTAAAGCGTAAGAAAAAATCTGAAGCAGCTAGAAAACGTAAAAAATTCTAATTTTCTACTGTTTTGAGAATTGGAGCTGGTAGTGTGACGCTACTAAGTACACTGAATGATGACATGAAAACAGCGATGAAAGCCAAAGACAAGGAAACGTTGCAGGTGATTCGCATGTTGAAAGCATCGATTCAAAACGAACAGATCAAAAAAGGTGCCGACTTGAACGAAGAGGAAGAATTGACTGTGTTGTCTCGTGAAATGAAACAACGTCGTGATTCTCTGACTGAATTTGAGAAAGCCGACCGTACCGATCTGGCTGAAAAAGTCAAAGGTGAAATTGCAATTGTTGAAAAATACTTGCCGGCACAACTTGATGAAGCGGAAATTCGCCAAATCGTTGCTGGTGCGATCGAAAAAACAGGGGCTTCTTCTCCGAAGGAATTCGGAAAAGTGATGGGCGCTGTGATGCCTCAAGTAAAAGGCAAAGCAGACGGCAACCAAGTCAATGCGATCGTCAAAGAATTATTAGGGCAAATGTAAGGACACGCCGTAAGCATCTTATTGGATGCTTACGGCTTTTTTGTTCTTTCTTAGTGAGTATTTTTAAGTAGAATCAATGATCGAAAAACAAACTATTAATAAATTGCAAAGAACGCTGCCAAAACGCTTCTTGAAGCTTACAAGTAATTTTGCTTTTAGCGATTGTGTGGTATTATAAACTAGAATGCCTAAAAAAGGAGCTGTAACTTATTTGACAGAAGAGCGTATTTCTTTGGAAATCCAACTGACTCAAAATGATGATATTAGTTTGTTGTTGGGTTCCCATGACAAACATATCAAAGTCATCGAAGATGCTACACAAACAACGATCCATACCCGCGGAGAAATGATCCAAATCATTGGTGAAAAGACAGCCGCTGAAAAAGCCCAATCCGTGATCCATGCGTTGCAAGAGTTGATCAAACGAGGGATCAATATCAGTACGCCAGATGTTATTACGGCATTGAACATGGCAAATAAAGGAAACTTAGATTATTTCACAGATATGTATGAAGAAGAAATCATCAAAGATCGTAACGGTAAGCCGATCCGCGCAAAAAATGCCGGACAAAAGAAATATATTGAAGCCATCAGAACCCATGATGTCGTTTTTGGTGTTGGACCAGCAGGAACCGGAAAGACGTTTCTTGCCGTTGTCATGGCCATTGCGGCATTGAAGAAAGGACAAGTTCAAAAAATCATCTTGACGCGACCCGCTGTTGAAGCAGGTGAAAATCTTGGCTTTTTACCAGGTGATCTGAAAGAAAAAGTCGATCCCTATTTGCGACCCGTTTATGATGCCCTTTATCAAATCTTTGGTATGGATCATACCAATCGTTTGATGGAACGCGGCGTGATCGAGATTGCTCCGCTAGCCTATATGAGGGGGCGGACTTTGGAAGATGCTTTTGTGATTCTTGATGAGGCACAGAATACCACTATTGCCCAAATGAAAATGTTTTTGACCCGCCTAGGATTTAATTCAAAAATGATCGTTAATGGCGATACAAGTCAAATTGATTTACCAAAAGGAACAACGAGCGGACTGATTCATGCGCAACGAGCGTTAGAAGCAATTCCTAAAATTGCGTTCGCGCACTTTGAAGCAGGAGATGTCGTTCGTCATCCAGTCGTTGCAGACATTATACGTGCCTATGAGGAATCCGATAGTAAAGAACAACGTTGATTGTCGGACAGGAGGGGTAAAATGATCATACAACCGTTACGGAATTTTCGAGAAAAATTAGGCCGCTTTTACCTGCCGCTGCTTATGGTGCTCTTTTTTGTTTTATCTATTGGGATCATGTTTTCCAGTGTAAAACAAAACAATGTCGACTATAGCGAGGGGCAGGTTGCGGAAGAGAATATCCGAGCCAACAAAACGATTGAAAACACAACTGCTACTGAACAAAAACGTACGCTAGCCGCTGAAGCCGTCTCGCCTGAATACACGTATCAAGACGATTTGGCACAAGTTCAACATGAACGGATCAATCATTTGTTTGAATTGATTGATACAGTCAACAAGACTGTCAATACGAAATATGAAGCTGCGGTCAAAGCTGCTGGTGAAAATGAAAATGTTCCTAAACCGGATACAGAAGAGTATATCGCCACTTTAAAAAAAGAATTTGAAAAAATGAGTGATGATGAACTTGATTTTTATCAAGCGCTGACCAATAATTTTTTGTCGACATTGTTTTCATTGAATAGTGATCAGCTGAACACGGTAAGAGATTATGCGCTGCAGCTTGTTGATGAACAAATGGCTAAACAGATCCGCCAATCTGAATTGAGTACTTTCCGATCAGAAGCCGAAGAAAAGATCCAGTTTTTGGATGTAACTTCTGAAATGGCAACAGCATTACGCTTTTTAGTCAATCAAGGGATCGTTGTCAACGATTTTCCTAATGAGAAACGAACGGAAGAAGCTCGGCAGGCTGCCAAAGACGCTGTTCAGCCGGTTATGATCTATCAAGGTGAGATCATTGTCCGGGAAGGCTCGCAGATTGATTCAAATGCATTAGAAAAATTGCAGCTTCTCGGTCTGACGAGTCAAACCTTCTCTGTATTTCCGTTGATTGCTTTAGTTTTTACTGCTGCTTTACAGATGCTCATGCTCTTTTATTACACACGGCAGACAAAAAACGAAGAAAAAAGGATGAATGCTGTGACCTTTTATGTCATTGCGATGATTTTTAGTATTTTATTGATGAAGTTTTTCCAACTATTTCAGTCTGAACTCATCGCGTTCATTCCGTTATTCTTTCCAGCTGCCTTTACCCCGCTGATCTTGAATATATTCTCAAGTCGGCGTTTGGGAATTTTAGCTGCGATGTTTCAAGTAATCAATGCGATTTTCATTTATTTTGATTCCAGCGGTACGAATATGCTGACTACTGTCTTGGTAACCTATTTGTTCTCTGGATTGATGGGAACGATGATCAGAAGGGAACGAATCGCCAGTCAAGGACGAACAGCCATTATGTGGGTCATCGTCTTTCCGTTCTTATTAAGTGTCATGTTAGTGATTTTTCAAGGGATGGATTTCGCGAGAGGCAATACCTGGACGACGATCATTTGTGCCTTAGCGGGTTCATTACTTAGCTATCTACTAACGATTGGTTTGCATCAATACATTGAGTTATTGGTCTCAGACAATAGCATGATCGTTCTGAACGAACTAAGTAATCCAAATCACCCGTTACTTAAACAATTACTGGAAGAAGCACCAGGAACCTATCATCATAGTATGATGGTCGCCAATTTGAGTGCTAATGCTGTAGCAGAGATCGGCGGACAAAGTTTACTGACACGGGTCGCTTGTTACTATCATGATATCGGTAAATTAAAGCATGCGAATTTCTTTGTTGAGAATTTACCCGCAGGGGCTGAAAATCCCCATAACTTTTTGCTTCCGGAAGACAGCAAGCAAATCATTTTCGGACATGTGATCGATGGAGCGGTTCTTTTAGAAAATGAGAAAATGCCTCAGATGGTGGTGGATATTTGTCGCCAGCACCATGGAACAACCTTGATGCGTTATTTCTATGTCAAAGCGAAAGAACGTAATCCAGAAGTGACAGAAGCCGATTTTCGCTATCCTGGACCAAAACCACAAACAAGAGAAGCAGGGGTCGTTAGTATCGCGGATAGTTGTGAAGCTGCTGTGCGGGCAATGGATAATCCCACAGATCAGAAAATCAAGGAATTTGTTTCGAATTTGATCAATGATCGGATTCTTGATGGACAATTAGATGAGTCCGGACTGACATTGCATGAAATTCGTATCATTGAAAAGTCCTTAGTCAATGGATTGTGTAGTACATTCCATTCACGGATCAAATATCCGAAAATGAAGTCCGAAGCGGAAAAAATGAAAGAAGAACAAGAAAGAAGAGATCGGTAATGGAGATTGCTTTTTTAGATGAAACAAATACAGTGAGTCAAGAGAAAATCAATGAAATTGATGAACTGCTGCAGTATGCGGCAGACTATTTGAAGCTGCCTGAGGATACGGAAATGTCTGTCACCTTCATGGACAATGCCGCTATCCAAGTCATCAATCGGGACTATCGTGATAAAGATCAACCGACGGATGTCATCAGTTTTGCTTTGGAAGAAGAAACGGAAGAAGAGTTGCCGATCATCTTTGATGATGAAATGCCAGCTATGCCGAGAAATCTTGGGGATATCATGATTTCAGTCGAGCGGGCAAAAGAGCAAGCTAGTGAGTATGGACACAGCTATGATCGGGAATTGGGCTTTTTAGCGCTGCATGGATTTTTGCATATCAATGGTTATGATCATACGACACCAGAAGATGAGAAAGAAATGTTCGGTCTGCAAAAGGAAATATTGGATGCCTATGGACTCAAAAGATAAGAATACAGAAAAAAACAAACAATTTATCACATCCATTGAATTTGCCTTTACAGGAATCAAGACCGTCTTTGACGAAGAGCGCAATATGCGCAAACATGTCTTGTTAGGCATCGTTGCAATCATTGCGGGATTTGTCTTTAGATTAAGTCAAATGGAATGGCTCTGGTTGTTATTGTCGGTATTTTTGGTTTGGATCGTGGAAATCGTCAACACAGTCTTTGAAAATGTCGTTGATATGTTTACCGATTTTCACTTCCATCCCATTGGCAAAAAAATCAAAGACATGGCGGCAGGAGCAGTCCTGATGACAGCATTCTTTGCATTGATCGTTGCGGCAATCATTTTTATACCAAAAATTTTAGCGTTCTTTTAGAAAGATAACACACAGAGGAGATCACCTATGACAACACATAAATCAGGCTTTGCTGCCATTGTTGGCCGGCCCAACGTTGGTAAATCCACATTACTTAATCGCGTAGTAGGTCAAAAAATCGCTATCATGAGCGACAAAGCACAAACGACCCGAAATAAAATCCAAGGGGTTTACACAACACCAGATGCACAAATCGTTTTTATCGATACACCTGGAATTCATAAGCCAAAACATCGCTTAGGAGATTTCATGGTGGAAACTGCTTATAGTGCACTTCGTGAAGTCGATGTGACCTTATTTATGATCAGTGCCGATCAAAAACGGGGGAAGGGCGATGACTTCATTATCGAGCGGCTGCGGAAAAACGAGACGCCGGTCTTTCTAGTCATCAATAAAATCGATAAAGTACATCCAGACGAACTTTTAGCTATTATCGAAGATTATGCGGCTCAAATGACGTTTGCGGAGATCGTGCCGATTTCGGCAACGGAAGGAAATAATTTTGAGACATTGATGAGATTAGTCATTGATCAAATGCCGGAAGGTCCCCAATATTTTCCTGAGGATCAAATCACAGACCATCCAGAATATTTCATCGTTTCGGAATTAGTGCGGGAAAAAGTGCTGTTACTGACTAGAGACGAAGTGCCTCACTCAGTCGCTGTGGTGGTTGACTCGATGAAACGGGATGAAAATGATAAAGTTCATATTCAAGCAACGATCGTCGTTGAA
Organism: Enterococcus sp. AZ091; assembly: GCF_051714805.1. NCBI lineage: Bacteria > Bacillati > Bacillota > Bacilli > Lactobacillales > Enterococcaceae > Enterococcus > Enterococcus sp. AZ091. The sequence goes on from NZ_JBIOSO010000002.1 coordinate 904,622, forward strand.
CGGGATAGCCAAAAAGGAATCATTATTGGGAAAGGCGGCAAAATGCTGAAACAAATCGGAACAAAAGCACGATTAGATATCGAGCATTTGTTAGACGATAAAGTTTACTTGGAATTATGGGTCAAAGTTCAAAAAGACTGGCGAGACAAACAAACCTTCCTGACAGACTACGGTTATCGGAACGATGATTACTGATCTTCTCTAAACAAGATCAGCTAAGAAGTTTGATGAGAGAAAAGACAAAGAAAGCTGGAGCAAGCGAAGGGGATTGAGCTGCTTCAGCTTTCTGGTTTAGAAAGGAGCGTTGTTCATGAATTTAGTTGAAACAAAAGGGATCTTGTTATTTACTAGGGACCATAAAGAAAAAGATAAACTGGTCAAAATATTCACTGAATCGGCTGGAAAGCAAATGTTCTATGTAAAAGGTGCCCACCGCAAGAATAATCCTTTAACGCCAGCTTTGCTTTCGTACACTGAAGCGACCTATATTGGAAATATTCGTTCTGAGGGCTTGTCATTCTTGAATAATGCCAAAGATATCCATTCTTTTCGCAAAATCCAAGGTGATATTTTTCTTGCAGGCTATGCTACGTATCTATTGAATCTGGCTGACTCTGCGATCGATGACCGCGTGTACGATCCAAATCTCTATCATTTCTTACATGAAGCTTTGCAGTTGATGGATACTGATAATGATGCAGAGATCATCACTAATATTTTTGAGATTCAGTTGCTGCAGCGTTTTGGGGTCTCACCGATATGGACCCACTGTGCGGTCTGCGGACAAACAGAAGGCCGCTTTGATTATTCCTCGAAATACAATGGCGTCATATGCGAAAAGCATTGGGCCTTAGATGACCATCGTTATCACGGTGATCCAAGGGCAATCCATTTTATTCGTTTGTTTGCACAAATCTCTTATGAACAAATCGCATCGATCAAGTTAAAACCAGAAACGAAGCAAGCCATTCGTCAGGTAATTGATTTATTGTATGATGAATATGTTGGCTTACATTTGAAAAGCAAAAAATTTATTGATCAAATGGGACAGTGGCAAGATATCCTGAAACCCAAAGATCAACGATAAAGTTGGCGAAACTTCTTTGGAGTAGCGCCAACTTTTTTTTTGAAAAGAGCAGTGAAATGACTTGCATCTGGGATTCCTACCAAGAAAGCGACATCTTGGATGTCCAGATGAGGCTCGCCTACCAATAATTCTTTGGCACGATTCAGGCGATAATTCAGCAAAAATTGGGAGGTTGACTGTCCCAAAAATCGCTGAAAGAGCCGCGACAAATACTGCGGAGTTACAAAAATTTTTTCCGCAAGTTCAGCGACGGTCAATGGATGAGCATAATTGGTTTCGATTTCTTGTAGTACAGGCGCAATGTAGCGTTGGTACAAATGATGCTTTTCATTTGCGTCAGCATTTTGCTGTTGGATCAATGCCAAAAGAAAGTGATAGCAACTGCTGGAAGAGCGCAATGGGTCTAATATTTTTTCTTGATCGTCGCTGATTCGTTGATTGATCCACTCACTGTAAGAAAATAAAGGGCTATCTTGCCCCATCAAGTAGCGCTTTCCGCCAAAAGGTTTCAACAGTTCCTGTACTAAATCTCCTTGCAGCGTAACAAAGTTTGTCTGCCAGTCTCTATGAGGATGGTAACGATGAGGGATGAATGGCAAAATCAAAATGCCAGCCCCAGGAGTTAACACAAAGGATTGATCGTTAAAAAGGACGGTCCCTTGGCCAGCGGTAGTTTGCAACCAGTGATAATATGGATAACCAGTGGGGCGAACCACTTCATCTTGTGCCCAATGATTCCCAATGCTCTCGATACTGACAGGGAGCCGAGGGTTGTTCTGATAGAAATAGATAGACATTGAATTCTCCTTGTTTCGAAATATTATAGAATCATGACAATCCTATTATACTACAACTTTTTGAAAAGCCTTACAATAATAATTATCAATGAGAAAAAGGAGCGTCAAACATGAAAAAAGTTTTTGAACGGTTTTTATTCGGTGGCGATTATAACCCTAATCAGTGGCCCCAAGAAATCTGGCAAGAAGATATGCGAATTTTTAGAAATGCACACATCAATAGTGCGACTATCAATGTCTTTTCTTGGGCAAAAATCCAACCTTCAGAGCACGATTATTACTTTAATGAGTTGGATGAGATGATTGATATGTTGAGTGAAGAAGGCTACGACATTGTATTAGCGACTTCAACAGCGGCGTTGCCAGCATGGATGTTCAAGCGCTATCCAGAAGTGGCTCGAACTGACTATGAAGGGCGGCACCATAAATTTGGACAGCGGCACAATGCGTGTCCTAACAGCTTGGTCTACCAAAAATATGCACAACGATTAGCTGGGAAATTGGCACAACGCTATGGTGGTAACCCGCAAGTCACTTGTTGGCATATCAATAATGAATATGGAGGTGAGTGTTATTGCGAAAACTGTGAGAAAGCTTTTCGGGTCTGGCTAAAAGATAAGTATCAAACCCTTGAGGCATTGAATAAAGCGTGGAATCTGGAATTTTGGGGGCATACTGTTTATGAATGGGACGAAATCGTTCTGCCGAATGCTCTTTCTGAAGGAATCGGTCATGACAAAACCGCATTTGCAGGAATTTCTATCGATTATCGTCGTTTCAATTCTGACAGTCTTTTAGAAAACTTTAAGTTAGAACGGGATGCTATTCGTCAATTCGATAGTCAAACACCGATTACCACGAATTTGATGGGAACTTTTAAAGGACTCGATTACTTCAAATGGGCAAAAGAAATGGATATTGTTTCTTGGGACAACTATCCTTCGTATAATACACCATGGAGTTTCGTTGCAATGACTCATGATTTGATGCGGGGATTGAAGCAAGCGCCATTTATGTTGATGGAACAAACACCATCCCAACAAAACTGGCAACCATATAATTCATTGAAAAAACCTGGCCAAATGCGCGCGCAAAGCTATCAGACGATCGCTCATGGAGCAGATACAATCCAGTTTTTCCAACTTCGCCGCTCCATTGGTGCTTGTGAGAAGTTTCATGGTGCGGTGATAGAACATGTTGGGCATGAGAACACCCGTGTATTTAAAGAAACTGCAGCATTAGGAGAAGAATTGAGCCGACTGAACGAAGTTTTGGGTAGTGAAACAAAGGCTGAAGTTGGTGTTCTATTTGATTGGGAGAATTATTGGGCATTGGAATATACGAGCGGACCAACAGTTGATTTGACTTATGTGCAACAAATCCATCAATATTATCGTTACTTTTATGAAAAGAATATCGCAACAGATTTGGTGTCAGTTGATGCAGATTTCAGCAAGTACCAAGTGCTGGTAGCACCGGTTTTGTACATGGTAAAAGCAGGTATGAAAGAAGCTCTTGAATCCTTTGTGGAACAAGGAGGCACCTTGATCACAACGTATATGAGTGGCATTGTTGACCAGTCAGACAATGTCCATCTAGGCGGCTACCCTGGGCCTTTAAGAGAGCTAGCAGGAATCTGGGTAGAAGAGATTGATGCATTAGCACCAGAGCAGACGAACGTTATCCAATTAAAGGGGGGAAGACAGGGAGAAAGTAACTTAGTCAGTGAGATCATCCATTTGGAGACCGCTGAATCTGTAGCGGACTATACGAGTAACTTCTATGCCGGTTCACCAGCAGTGACCAAAAATCGATTTGGTAAAGGGGTCGTTTATTATATTGGGACTCAACTTGAAAAAGATCTTTTAGATACGATCTTGGATGAAGCAACCAATAGCGCAAATCTAACTGCTGTGATTGAAGGAGAAACAAATCTAGAAATCAGCTGTCGTCATACGGAAGAAGCGGTTTACTATTTTATCATCAATTTTCAGAAGCAAGCGCAAAAGGTGCCGGCACAATTTGTAGGAAAGAAGGACCTACTGTCCGGTAAGCATTTGACTGAAGACTCCGTTGCAGATCAATACAGTGTATATGTAATCAAGGAAGGAAGAAGCGAATGACTGCTTTTGTAATCAAAGACGAATTTTATTTAAATGATCAGCCCATGAAAATTATTTCTGGCTCGATACACTATTTTCGAGTTGTGCCTGCATATTGGCGGGATCGCTTAGAAAAATTACGTTTGATGGGTTGTAATACAGTCGAAACGTATGTGCCTTGGAATATGCATGAACCGCAGGAAGGAAAGTTTGACTTTAGCGATAATCTTGATTTGCGGCGCTTTATTCAGCTTGCACAGGAGGTAGGGCTGTATGTGATCCTTCGTCCAGCACCTTATATTTGTGCGGAATGGGAATTCGGGGGCCTTCCTTATTGGCTGTTAAAAGATCCCTTCATGAAGATTCGCTTTGACTATCCACCGTTTATGGAAAAGATCGCTCGATACTTTACACAGCTTTTTTCTCAAGTGAGTGATTTACAGATCACTCAAGAAGGACCAATTTTGATGATGCAAGTTGAAAATGAATATGGCAGTTATGGAAATGACAAAAGTTATTTGCGAAAGTCTGCTGAACTAATGCGTCACAATGGCATTGACGTGCCCTTATTTACGTCAGATGGTCCTTGGCTGGATATGTTAGAGAACGGTTCGATCAAGGACATCGCACTGCCAACCATCAACTGTGGATCAGACATTCAGGAAAATTTTAGAAAACTTCAAGAATTCCATGGGAAGAAGCAGCCATTGATGGTCATGGAATTTTGGATAGGCTGGTTTGATGCATGGGGAGATGACAAGCACCATACCACATCGGTAACCGACGCTGCTAATGAATTGCGGGACTGCTTAGAAGCTGGCTCCGTCAATATTTATATGTTCCATGGTGGCACGAACTTCGGCTTTATGAATGGTGCCAACTATTATGAGAAATTATCACCAGACGTTACTAGCTATGACTATGATGCGTTGTTATCGGAATGGGGCGATGTGACACCTAAGTATGAAGCATTTCAACAAGTCATAGGTGAAATTACCGAAATCCCATCCTTTCCTTTGACTACAAAAATCACCAAACGGGCTTATGGTAGCTGGAAAGTTAGTCAGCGAGTTTCTCTCTTTGAGACACTAGCTAGCATCAGTCAACCAGTCAAGCACAATTATCCTTTAACGATGGAACTGTTAGATCAAGCTACTGGCTATGTCTATTATCGTTCGCAAATTGGCAAATCGCGTGTGATCGAAGACTATCGACTGATCCATTGTCAGGATCGAGCCCATACGTTTATTAATAATCAGCTGCAATTTATTCAATATGATCAGGAAATCGGACAAAAGAAGACTCTCACACTGACGGAGGAGTCAAATGAGTTAGGGATCTTGGTTGAGAACATGGGACGGGTCAATTACTCCGTCCAAATGAATCATCAATACAAAGGTATCAAAGACGGAGTGATCGTCAACGGTGCGTTTCAAAGTGAATGGGAAATATACAGTCTACCGATGGATAATCTTGATCAAGTAGATTTTTCCGGTCACTGGCAAACGGGACAACCGAGTTTCTCCAAAGTGAGCTTTCAAGTGGATGAATGCGCAGATACATTTGTAGAACTGCCGGGCTGGGGCAAAGGATTTATTGTGATCAATGGGCATAATATTGGTCGTTTCTGGGAGAGAGGACCGCAAAGACGGTTATATATTCCAGCTCCTTATTTACGAGAAGGAAACAACGAGGCTGTGATTTTTGAAAGTGACGGTCGGGTATCAGATATGATCATCTTTCACGATCAGCCGGACTTAGGCCCTAATTAATTGCTTTTATATGTAAGTGTATAATATTTACCAGACAGATGAGAAATTAATGAGAGAAAAATCTCCTTTTTCAACAGACATAGGAAAGAAAGAAATTAAAATAACAAGCAAAAAACTTCTGACAGAACAATTCGTTCACAGAAGTTTTTTTGTGTTTGGTGAATGACAAAGGAGGAAATGTCGATGGCAGAATCAAATGTGTTTGTCCCATATACGTTAGCGGATCTAAAAACAGGGACATTTGTGAAGTATTACAAGATATTCAATGAGATCGAACGCTATTATTATTTGCCTATTGAAGCAGGGATTTTATATGGTTTAATGGTGGATCGTCTGATGTTCAATGAACAGAGTGAACGTACCTTGTTAGACAAAGAGGGGAAACCTTATATTTTGATGACGGTCAAAGAGATGCAGTTTTATACGAAAGTACGTTCCGAACAAACCATTCGAAAGATCATGGAACAAATGGAGAAAGAAGGATTGGTTCGAATTGAACATCAAGGGAATCAATTCTTAAATGGCAAGGTGGTTAAGAAATTACCAAATCGAATTTATGTTGGGAAAATTCAGATCCTGCCAACAGATGTTTTTTTGGAAAAGACCTGGAAAAAAGATGGGACGCTTATGAACGATCCGTTTTATGCCAATGGAGACATTCAATCCGAATATCTTGGACAAATGATGCAAGGAAATGTCCCAGCGGTGCCGAAGGCCAATGAGGTGAAACTTCCTGAGAAAACAAGTGAAACTCCTGTATCCTCAAATTTTGAGGATACAGGAAAATCCCGGTCTGACGCTGTACCCTCAAAAAATGAGGGTACAGGAGAACCGGCAAAAAGCTCGAGAAATCAGGAATCGAAAAATCTCGAAAAAAATCAGAGGGCCGATAAATCCCGGTCTAATGCTGTAACCTCAAAATTTGAGGTATGTAAAGATCTAAAAGAACTACCTGATACTAAAAATACTGATACTAAAAACATCGATACAAAGACAAGGAATTCTCTCAACGATCGTTTTAAGCTAGTGGAGGAATCGTTCGAGGAGAAAAAACAATACGAACAAGAAGCGATCCTACGCACACATTTTGTTCAAACTCATCAAAGCACATTTTTTGAAGATCAGGCATTGCAACATATGGCTTTATTTAGTCCCAGTGTCGTTGCTGCAGAAGACATGATTGAGATTGCCTATCAAACAAAAAAACAAGTGGAATATCGAAAACAAAAGCTCGCGTCTCAAGGCACAAACTATCGGATCTGTGCAGAAAATTTCCAACAAGAATTATCTACCTGCGTCTTACGATTCTTGTCTCAGGAAAAAATCAATCGTGCCAAGGATAAGCCTTATGTCAACCGGGAAAAAGTATGGCATGCTACGATAGAAACCTTTTGGGAAGCTTGTATGTATACGGCGGATCGGCAGAAAGAACCTGTACCAGACACTGAACAACTCCCGCTGATTCCAGGGTTGGAAAATGAGATTCGAAAACGGAAAAAACGAGATCGAAAAGAAGCCCAAACGTGGCTTTATACAGAGATCGAAGAAACACCGATCCTTCACATAACGGATTGGCTTAGAAATGAAGCGATAGAAAATGGTTGAAGGAATGGTAAAAGAAAAGGTGTATGAACAGGAGTATTTTACGAAAAAACACTTTGATGCTTTTTGTGTCACTTGCGGCAGTTTTGACGAAACCAGACGATTCCATTTTTCTGACGGCTCCATTGAGAAGATTCCTGTTGTTCGATTCTTTGAATGGCACAAACACCAAGGCAAATTTCGTGAATACCTGGTGATTCCTGAACCACCCACTCGAAAAAAACGATACAAGACGCAACGGTTTTACTTAGAGACCTACGATTTTGCGGAGATTTACCCACAACTTGCGACGATCTATGATTTGAACGGGCTTTTGATTGCTCAGCGTAGACATTCATACCAGCCTTTTTATTGGGTATGTCGTAGGACATTTTATCAAACAGACACACAAGAATACATGACAGAGTATCAACTGAGGAGGCAACGAAAAAGCAATGGACAGAAATCAAGCATTTCCTGAAAAATTCGTTCCACGTGTAAAAGAACAAGGGATTTTTCGGATGACCGATATACAACGTCTCGGTGTAGAATGCCAGTGTTTTCCAGTATTTGAAACAATTTCTCTTCCAGAAGGAAAGACACGTATTGTTCGCCGATTACGAAAATTTCGTGTCGAAGACAGAGACGTTGTGGAATTTGAGGAATACCATGAAGGAACGAAGCGTAAAATTTATGACAAACAAACCTTACCCTTAAAAGCGATCTATCCAGAGATCAAACGCGTAACGGATGCGTCAGGAAAAACGATCGCACGCCGCTTGAAACCTGAACAGCCGTTACGTTGGCTGCTTCCAACAGGGCGATAGGGTGAACACTAAAAATTGAATACACAAACACTTGATGTTCTCTTTTTCGATGTACCTTAACATCTGATCGAAAGTAATTGGACGCTTAGAAAATCTATGGAGGACTTAGCGAATACAGTAGCACTTAGGGAGTCTGCGGCTAAAGTTAGGGCATATGTGCTAGACCTTTTTTGACATCAACGTCGGTTCTCTTTTACGCATCTACAACAACAAATTGGTAGTGTGAGTCCATGCGGTAGGAACTGGGAACAGGAATGAACGGAAACGATGACGGTTTTCGGTAAACCATAGATGGCACAAGTAAGAAGATTATCGGAACGATCAGCCATAGCGCCTTATCTAATCAGAACCGCTACTAAGGGGATAAGGTTACGTACATTTTTGAAATAGAAAATAAGATTTCCAGTAATGTGGAAACTTCAGAAGGAGTTTTTTAAAGACTTTTTCTGAGCGTATGCGGGAGTACATGTAGGCACTTGCGAAGACCCTATCAAGAAGATGGGCGAGCATTTACCGTTGTCTACTAGGGTTTCTGGATCCGGACGCCATAATCCAGTCGAATGCCCGTTAGGGTAGATCGAAGAAGAGAACAGAGAAAGGCAAAGAAGGAATTGATTGAAAAGGAGCGAGTTTTTTGAAGCAAGAAAAAATACCAGCGAGAAGAAGAAACGACGAGCAAAAGGGGATTCCATCAAAGAAACACCTCATAAAAGAGCCCCTAGCAATGGGACCTCTCGGACAAAAGAAAGGTCAAAAAATCAAAGTTGCTTTTTTAGACGGGAAAGTGATGGTAGGAACATTGATTCAACTGACGAAATATGAATTGGTGCTGGAAGCGGAAGGAAAAGAACGCCCAATCGTCGTTTTTAAACATGCCGTGAAGTATCTTACTAGCGAAATAGGGAGGAGAGAAATATGACACGATCTGAAAGAGAACGAGAGCCAAAATATTGCTTTACAGGCGAGACCAAATCGTATCAACAGCGAACACTGTATCGGATTCAAGCGTGTCGAGCGTTTGGAACCGTGAAAGCCGGCGAGGTGGGTGGTTGGATAGAGAAACAGGAAAATCTTTCACATGAGGACACTTGTTGGGTTTCTGATGAAGCGATGGTGTGTGATGATGCCTGGGTTCATGGCCATGCCCAGATTCAAAAACGGGCAAAGGTTCGAGACCAAGCGGAAGTGTATGGCTATGTGGTAGTGAGTGATTTTGCGATCGTTTCAGAACACGCCCGATTGACGCAACGTGCGGAAGTGTTCGATCATGCGAAAGTAAAAGGCTGTGCCGTCATCAGTGATTTTGCGCGGATTCAAGATTATGCGGAAATCTCTGGTCAAGCTTGGGTGTATCAATATGCGATCGTTGGTGGATGGGAACAAATCGGTGGTCGGGAACGAATTATTAGCGATAGTCTGCATAAGAAGTATTTTCAACGGAAGTTGCAGTTTTGGACAGAAAGAGAGCAATTCTTTTACTGATAAACAGGTCTTCCGATCATCTAATTCCGATCTGTTGACCCGTGCGAATGTCGGGTTCCTCCTCCAGTGTTTTTTTACTTTCTTTTTTCACTGGGTCATCGGTTTAGACACCTCCCGACATTCGTAGGAGTCAGCAGATCATTAGAGGATGATATGAATAACCATGAGCTAACCTGATTGGGGGGGGAAGGGTCGTTGTTTTAGTGAACGATCCGACGAAATAGCAGAAAGCAAGAAACAAGAATGGACATGGAAGAAAACGCGATAGAAGCTGTTCGTAGTTGAAAACTTTGGTAGGTTGATGGATACGGGTGTTGGTTTCTTCTTTCTTTAACAAACGGTGAAAATAATAACTAAAACAGGCACGAGTAAACTCCAACAATAAAAAAACTTTTAGAGAAATATACACTACTCACTAAACACCCTTATCCACCAGCCTATCAAGGGAGAAGAAAAAAAGAATTTAGATGAGCGATAGAAACAGGTGAAAGGATGCTTAAATTAATCACATTAGAAAAGATCGGGTTTAACAATTCGATCAAGTGCAATGATTTCTTTGATCATGAGAGCGAATGTTGGATCGTTCGAGCGATTGCCCAAAATCGAGTGAAAGCAAGATATGTCAACATGGGAGGCAATTCAGGTTGGCAACATGACCTGATTGAAGCAACAGTAGTCGCGCAAAAAATCGGTACGTTCGATCCAAACAATCGAGTTTCCAGCGAAACAGAACTCATAAGCACCTGCAAAACAGCTTCGATGAATGCATTGCCTTCCTGGGAAAAACGACGAACGGTAAAAGTTGGAGATGTATGTGAATTGGGAGAAAATGCTTTTTATATCGCAAGGGAAATCACAGAAATCAAGTATAGCTTTGTGGATGTGGTAACAGTATTAAAAGGATACAGTGTGACGGAATTACCGCCGCTAGAAATTCAAAAGCTGAACAATCAACGACGATTAAACGAATTGGGTTGGTCAGTCTACTATTCACCAACATAATCAACAAAGAGGAAGGAAAAAATGAATGAGGAAAATCGTATCTATGGTTTTGGTATCAATGGGGCTCTTCCTATTCACTGGTTGTACAACAGACGCGGATATTGCATCTAATAATTTGAGTGAAGATGCCGATAATTTTAAAGTATTGCGGAAAATTACATTTATCAACACTGTAACGGATGAAGTACTGTATACCGTTGAAGGAAACTTTTCTATCGCAGCAGATACAGGCGATAATCAGTTGGAGATCACTGCAAAAACTGGCGAGGATCAATTTCAAAAGCATTTTCTAGGCTTATCACCAACGACGGTTTATATCGTGGAACAATTGGAATGGCAAGAAACAAATCAATATCAGTTCAAAATCACCATTAAGCCAAGTGCAGTATTACCAGATGTGGATATTCGTTAGTGGGAGGAAAAATGAGCCAAGTCGTGTATGGCATCATGCTATTTTGTACCTGTTTGTTTTTCTGGGGAATGTATCGTTTGTTGGGTTGTTGCATGCATTGGATGGTTGCTCGGATTTGTGCGTTGCTGGAACAGCGACCGAAGCGCTTCAAATAAAAAAGGCTGTCGTGAAAGGACAAACGACAGCCGCTGAGCTAGATTGTTTAGGGTTGATGGGTATCCATGAAACTGATGATATGAAAACTAGCTCAAATCAAGTATACAACAGAAAAGAAAGAGAAAAAAGGGGAAACGAGTGGTTGGCTGACTGGTGCGAGTATTTATAACTCCTTGTATTTAGCCGATTGAAGCCGAAAAAAATTCCAACAAAAAATGATTTTCAACACAGAATACTCGTATCGGTCAACCAATCAAAAAAAGAAAGGGGCACGAAAAGAAGATGGATAAAGAAGTGAATGGTTGTGTGTTGTTTGAAAAACAGGGGAATGATTTGTCGGTCAGTGCAGGGAATTTAAGCGCAGCTGATGCCTTAACGCTATCAATTGTTTGTATTGTTTCTCTGGCCAAGACTTCTGGAATTTCACTGGCATGTATTCACCAAACATTAGATCAGATTGATCAGCACTTGGTGTTAGAGGAGTGTGAGCAGAAGAATGAGTGAGGGGAATGCGACAGTAAAAAAGCTGGCGAGAAAAGAATTATTTGAATTAACCGATGAAGAACGCCACCCGAATTGGGCGGATGATCCGCAAGCAATCAAACGACGGGATCGGTTACTCGTGATTTTAGGCATACCCATCGATCTGGTTCGTCAAGACGGAGAAACGAAAGAAACGTTTCAAAAACGATCCCATCAGTATTACTTTGATTTGCGTCCAGGATTAGAAGAACGGATAGTTTCAGGTTTACTTGCAGGAAAGAAAGTCAAGCACCTCTGTGAAACCTATCAACTTTCACGATCGAAACTGATGTATCTCCGGGAAAAGTACCATTTATTGAAAGAGTAGAAAAAGGAAGGAGAGAGAAAAAATGTCTGCGGAAAGTATTCATTGGACGATGCGTCTGTTTGTTTTACTAGTAATCGCTACTTGTTTACATGAAGGACTTCGATCGTTCTATTATAGAAGAGCGCCAATCTTTTTCTTTGGAATGATTGGCGCAGCGTTGATTTGTTGTTTTTTAGATTTTCCATATCTTATGGCAGAAATAAGGGAAATGGTTTGTTCTTAAATTATAGGAGGAGAAGTGATGACAATGATCGAAAAAGTAGAAACAGGAGGAATATTGGTAATACTTATGTTTTGTCATTTTCTTTGTTATGGGTACTTTTTGATTAGTATAGATAGACACGAATTCGTTTGTTCAAGTATTTTCTTGTTATCTATCCTATTCATCTATTTCGTAATGTATCGGCTTATAAAACGTATGTCCAATAAAGAATAATTAGAAACAATGAGATTGGAAGAAATATTTTTGTTAAAATTGTAACCAAATTATTTTTTAAATATACAGATTTATTTTCTAGTAACAATAAATTTTGTGTTAAGTGATTAATGATCCAGAAAAAAATAATTATTTGGACCATCGAAACATAACCAGTATATATTCTGAAAAAGTCTAGTAATGAGTGTATCTCGCTATTGAAATTGGTCACTGATGATAGAAATGTTGTTGTATTTAGATCGTTAAAAAACAATGATAATGTAATGGCTAAGATGAAAAGTAATCCGTAGCAGAATATACTTAAAAATTTATAGGCAACAGTTTTACTGAAAATATACTTAATAGTTACAAAAGCTACAAGGATAGGGATTGTAAATGACATTCCTTTGGTAAGAGTCAACACAGTGAAAAATAAATAACTATTTAATTCATTGAAAAAAGGAAGAAGAGTTTGTTCAGAACTAATAATAGGAACAGCTCCGAAGTTTGTGTAAACAATGTAAACGGATGAAAGGATAAAAATAATCAATAGAGACCACTGAATAATCCTTCTTTTAGTTTCAAGATTCTGTTGTTCAATGTTATTTGGAATATAACAACTTTCTACAATTTCAATTTTACTAGAAGATTTACCTTCTTTGAAAAGACCAATAATTCCTACTAGTAAAGCTAGAGTATCAATAATATAAGAATACAAATTATCATCTCCTATGTGTATTACGAGTATATGCAGATTATAACAAGAGAAAAAAGAGATACGGATAATAAAATACATGAGAAAATAGATTGCTCATAAAAGGTTGTGTTGTTTTTCTAAATTTTTCGTATCTTATGGCAGAAATAAGAGGAACGATTCGATTTTATTGATTTATTTGATACATGAAATACTGATTGTCTTTTTTAGATAACCCAACTTGTTGGGCAATGACAAGATTCTTTGGTGCATAGTTGACTGTAGGGAGTGTGATTTCATTTTGATCCTGATTGGTAATCTCGATAGGAAAGCTTACTTCTTTTCCGTTGGCTGTGGTGAGAATAGCTTTGGGTTTTCCTTTGAAAATGATGGTGTCAATTTGCCAAATGCCGAGATCCTTCAGATCGTCGCCTTCTTTTTCTTGGAGTTGGGCAAAGTCAAACGTTTTTGCTTCTTTCGTTGGTTCGGTTAAAACTGTTGATTCTATCGCTGGTTGGTTTTCTTTTGATTTTTCGTTTAAGTGCTCAAAAGCTAGAACAGCGAACAGGCCTACAAGTATCAAGAGAGTACCGAATAAGTATTTGAATGGTTTTATCATCAATCATCGATCCTTTCTTATGTGTAAAAATGGTTCAGTAATGAACGGGTAAAAAGGAGGAACAGAGAAAAATGGCAATGGATAGAAAGAGAATGGAAGATTATCTTCCTAAAAGAATCATAAAAGGACGGTTTCTATTTGTCTATCATTAAAATGAATCAAGCAACAAAAAAAGGGAAGGAAAATCATAGAAAAGTCATATTGTCAAGGGAAAGTAGAATTATATTTATATCATATCAATCTATTTTGACGATAAAATCCATGATAAGATAACTTGTAGGAGGTGATAGATGTTTAAAACTTCTTTTTGTCTATTTTAGTAACTTTAAATATATAAAAGTATTTACAGGTAATTAGAAGCGTGCTATAATCTGCTTGTAAGATCTTATAAAGAAGCTTCGAGGAGGAGTACTCAATGGCAGAAAAAAAGGCAAAGAGAAGTGGAAGTGTCGCAATTGATACAGATACTGCGGCACATTTGCAAGAAATACGAGAAATTTTGGAAGCACGTTTGTATGGGGCAAAGTTTCCACAAACGTCGATTGTGAAAATTGCAGTTAAAGAGTTGTATGACAAATTATTAGCGGAAGAAAAAAATAAAAAAAGTGAGGAGAATTCAGATGAGTAAAAAAGCGTTAGTCAGTTTGATTGTTGGAGCAGCGGCAGGTGTGGTATTTTTCACGAGTGGAAATGATGCGCAGGCGTCAGAAGTCAATCGGGTTTGGACACCACGTACAGTGGATCAAATCAAAGCAGACATTGCGAAAGCCAAAAACAATCAATATACGATTGTCTGGGGGGATACATTGAGTGGAATCAGTCAGGCAACCAATTTGACGGTACAAAAACTCGCAGATCTGAATAAGATTGCGAATGTCGATTTGATTTACGCAGGCAATACGCTAGTGTTTGACGGGAATGTTGTAACAGCTAAGAACGATAAGGGAGAAACCGTTGCGCAGTCAGTGGTAACCCCACAAGATAAGAATGATGCCAATAAACCGGTAGGAAAACAAGAACCTGCTAAGCAAACAGGAGAAAAAGCACTAGGAACAACCGCGTCTTCTCAATCACAAAACAAGCAAGGAACACCTGCGATTAGCGATAAAACGGCTACAAGCAGTCAGGGCACAAGTGCTGCAGTTAGTGAGACAAACGGTAGTCAAACCGGGACGAGTGGTTCTGTTGAGGGGACAAACAGCTCTACTGGCGAGACAGTAGCTCCTGGAAATGTAGAAACATCTGCTCAACCAAGTAAGCCAACTACGCCAAGTCAACCAACGCAACCAAGCAAACCAGCGGAAAAACCAAGTACACCGGTTCAACCGACGACACCGACACAACCAAGTACAGGTGGAGAACAAGGTGGAACAACGAAACCTTCTGAAACAGAACAACCTCAATATATAAATATGGGAAATAGCGGGAAAGTTTTCAATTCTGAAAAAGAAGCAGAAGATTATGGATGGTCTGTTGTACATGATTCTTCTAGCGAATGGTATACAGAAAGTTTTGGTGCAAATGAATTATTAGATTCAAATTATAACAATACTGGTAAATGGACAGTTGATTTCTTGAAAACTGGCTATACTAGAGAATAAGTAAAAGATAGTTGAGACTAGTTATTATATTACTAGTCTCATTTTGTTTGGAGGAAAATATGATGAGAAAATTTCCACGAGCAAGATCCCCGGATTTAATCCACTAAAATAAAACCAACCATTCACGTCGTTATCAATTTTCGGTAACGGCGTTTTATTATAGATAAAATCAAACAGAAAGGAAGCGATTCTTGTGAGGACAAGAACGAAAAAGAAATGGTTAAAAGTAGCTGCGCTTCTGGCTTTTTCTCAGTTCTGCTTTTTGACCGGGACGTTTCAAGCGCAAGCAGAAGAAACGACACCCAGTCAACCAATGGTAGAAACAACGGTACCAGATCCCGTTGAAGCAGTTGAAGTTCAACCGGTAGAAGAAGCAGTTCCAGCTGTAGAAACACCAGCTGAGTCTATGCTAGAGACCGATGCACCGACAACCAACTCAAAAGCAGCCCTTGATCAAACGATCGGGGAAACGCAAAACCCAGGAGACAGTCCAGCGGTCATACAACCGGTAGAACCAGAAGCACCAAAAACAGACAGTTTACCGGAATCATCAGAAGAAAGTACGTCGAATACGACATCTTCTTCTGAACCAGCCGAGTCGGCAGAAAAACCAGAGGCACCGATGTCAGAAGGGCAACCAGCACCTGAGGTACCTGCCTCACCAGAATCTTCTGTAGAAAAAGCAACGGATGTCCCTACTGTTGATACAGAAAAACCAGCGGAACAACCGGTAGACATTAAAGATACGGAAGAGAAGACAGAAGCACCTGTAGTGGCTATTGACACGAAAGAAACGACGTTATCGGAGAAAGAAGTAGAAGAAACGTTCGTTGTCACGCAACCTCGGTCTACTCGTGTTCGCCGTGCTGCAATTTCTACACGTGCCACGAATGATAATATTGTTCGTGAAAATCTTGTTGGCCAAGGAATTAACTGGGCAATCGTTGATGATCCAGGACGTAAAGGTTTTACATTCGATGCCATTCCGATGTTTACGGTCAATGGGCAAGCCGCATTTTGTATTCAACCAGGAGTTGATTTTAATGGAAATGGGCAAGTCCATTCTACTGAGGCATTGGATACGTATTTGAAAGATGCCTCTAAGCGTCATAAGATTACATTGATTTCTTATTTTGGCTATGTCAATAATCCGGATAAATCGAAAGAACAATATTTTACGACGCAATTAATGATTGGAGAAGTATTAGGGCGTAAAGTCACTTGGACATATGCTCCTCTGAATTACAATGCACGTAAAGCTGCGATAAATAAATTAGTAACTGATTTTGATAATAAAACTTCTTTTAATAATCAAACAAAGACGGTAAAAGTTGGCGAAACAATTGAAGTACCAGATACCAATAATGTTTTAAAGAATATTGCGAACATTAATGTTCCAGAAGGTATTACCGCAAAGATTCAAGGAAACAACTTAGTCATCACTGCAACTAAAGCTGCACCTGAAAAAGCAAAAATTACTTTAGATCGATTAACAGTTCAAGGGGTTCCCATGGTATATAAGAAACCAGGATCACAAACAATAGGGGTATTGAATCCTATAGAGCCTGGCTCTTCTGTTTTAAACATAAATGTCTTAAAACAAGGCAACCTTGAAATTTTAAAGATTGATGCAGACACAAAAGAACCTTTAGCCAATGCAGAAATCAAAGTGACGATCAACGGCAAAGACCAAACCGTGAAAACCAATGATAAAGGAATTGCGACGATCAAGAATATAACGCATGGCACAAAAGGCACCCTTGTAGAGATCAAAGCTCCAACGGGCTACGTGTTGAATAAAACAAGCAAAAACTTCACGATCGAAGCGAATAAAACAATCAAAGTGACCCTTGAAAACAAAGAACAATTAGGCATTGCGCGCATTTTCAAACAAGATGCCGAAACTGGAAACAACGCACAAGGTGCTGCGACTTTAGAAGGCGCAGTCTATGGATTGTACCAAGCAGATGGCACAAAAATCAAATCTGTTACATTAAAAAATATCAATGGCAAAGTTCAAGCAGAAGTGAGAGATCTGAAACTCGGAGCTTATTACTTTTTAGAAGAAAAAGCGCCAGCTGGATACAATCTCAATACGAATAAGATTCATTTTGAGTTAGTCTATGGAGATCAAGACAAAGAAACCGTCACAAAAGAAGTTACGGCAAAAGACCAAGTGATCAAAGGAACGATTGAAGGGGTCAAAGTCGGTAATAAAGACTTTGTGGACACGAAAGATCCTGACAATAAACTAAAATTAGAAGGTATTGAAATTTCACTGACCTCGAAAACAACAGGTAAAGTCGTTAAAGCGGTATTGACTGACCAAGACGGTTACTTTACATTCGGTAAAAATGCGGTTGTCGTTGATACCTATATTGTTTCTGAAACGAAAGGCAAGGAAGGATACAAATTGTTTGAACCGTTCGAAGTAACGATTTCTGAACAAGGTCAAACCTTCCGTTATGTGTTAGAAGACCAAATCATTGAACAACAGCTGAAAATTGTCAAAGTCGATCAAGAAACAGGCAAAGTGATTCCACTTGCTAATACGGAGTTCAAGATCTTTGACACCTTAGCGAATGAGTATGTTACTTTTGCGATTCCAAACGATACCGAAGTAACAGATATTTTCCGAACAAATGACAAAGGCTATCTTGTTACGAACGGTACATTTACGTATGGAAACAATCGGTACCGTATCGAAGAAATCAACGCACCCAAAAACTATGTGTTGAACAAAACACCGTTGGTGTTCTCGATTACCGATGATACAGAACCGATCAAAGTAATCAATTTTGCGAACCGTCAAGCACGAAAAAACGTGAAATTGTTCAAGTATGAAGAATGGAACAAGAAGAAAACACCGCTTGCCGGTGTCACGTTTACGCTGTATAACAGCGAAGGAAAAGCTTTAGGGGAATACACCACTGATACCAACGGTGAACTTCTAGTCAAAGGCTTAGTAGCCGGGGCTTACTATTTTACCGAAAAAGCACCATTAGAAAGCTTCCAACCAAATACAGACAAACAAGCATTCACCGTCGCATTCAAACAAAATGCGCCAGATGATGGCGAAACCTTGTTGGTGTCTGTACGCAACTATTTGATTCCACCAACATTGGAAACACAAGCGTCGAATAAAGAAGATGGGGAAAAAGTGGTTGATCCGTTAGAAACGATCGTCATTAAAGACAGTGTTTCTTATACGAATTTGTTTGTCGGCAAAGAATACACCATTTCCGGCGTCTTGATGAATAAAGCCACAAATGAACCGATCTTGCAAGATGGCAAAGAAATCAGAAAAACGTTGACCTTTATTGCAGACAAAGCCAATGGCACAAAAGACCTGGAATTTGTGGTCAATGCCAGCGTCTTAAAAGGTCAAACAATCGTTGTTTTTGAAAAACTTTTCCGTGACGGTATTGAAGTTGTGGCACATGAAGATATTACCGATGAAAATCAAAGTGTTCGGGTAAACAATCCAACGGTTCATACGACTGCTGTCTTTGAAGATGGCTTGACGGTCGCAGACCCAACGGGGCTGTTCACCTTAAACGATACCGTTGAAATTACCGAGATCCTTCCAGGAAAAGCTTACTTGGTCAAAGGAATCCTAATGGACAAAGCAACCGGCAAAGCATTGCTTGTGCATGGAAATACGGTAGAAACTAGTGTTGGCTTTATTGCCAAAGCAGAAAATGAAACGGTGATCGTACCATTTACTTTTGATTTAACCGACTTAAATGGTCGTGAAATTGTTGTGTTTGAAAGCTTATTCAGAAATGACGAAGAACTGACAAATCACAAAGACATCAATGATAAAGGGCAAACGGTACGGGTAACGAATCCAGGTGTTCGTACAACGGCTACACATAAATCAACTGGCTTGAAAGTGGTCAATCCGTTAACGAAAGTGACCATTACAGACGCTGTGAAATACCATGATTTGATTGTTGGGAAAACTTACACAGTCAACGGTATTCTAATGGATAAAGCAACAGAAAAACCAGTGTTAGTGGACGACAAAGAAATCACAAGTACGTTAACGTTTGTGGCAGAAAGTACCGATGGTACAGTTAATTTAGACTTTATCCTAGACGCACGTGCGTTACGTGGAAAAGAAGTGGTTGTCTTTGAAAATCTCTTCAGAGAAGGCGTACTATTAGCCTCTCATGCGGATATTACTGACAAAGACCAAACCATCAAAATTGTTAATCCAACCATTACTACCAAAGCCACCAATGAAAATGGCGGAAAAGAGATCTTGGCCTTGCCAAATCAAACAGTATTGGAATGGGTCAAAGTAGACGGTCTAGCAATTGGTCAGTTGTACAAGCTGATTGTTCAAGGCTACTTAACACCAGACGGCATGCCATTTGAAGGCACCCATGCAGAAAAAATCTTTACGGCAGACAAAGAAACCATGGAATTCTTGTTTGAATTCTTGGTAGATGGTCGTAATCTTGCTGGAAAAGGCTTGAGTTTTGCGGAATGGCTTCAAGCGAAAACAGAAGATGAGGAAGAAACGTTCGAAGAGGTGGCGAAACACAATGTGGATCTAACGAATAAAGATCAAACCGTTCAAATTGTGGAAGCACCAAAACCGCCACAACCAGTAAAAGCAGCTTCTGTAGTGCCTATGTTGCCAAAAACAGGATCTGAAGATAACCATGTATGGGTTGTGATTGGATTAATCTTTGTCCTTGCGGCAGGATTGATTGGTTATGACTTATACAAGGTCAAAGACTAAAAAGGACGAACAAGCGGTTAGACAACTAGCCGCTTGTTTGATTGCTAAAAAGTTGAATTTGTTTCCTTTAAAAATTGGACAATTTTTTGATATTTTTTAATAGTTGCTTCGTGTATATTTAGAAAAAGTTGTTTAGTTTTTTCGGGTTTATCAGACAAACTTTTTTCCCAGAAATCAATGTCATAAATTTGTAAATCTGTAAAAGAAATTAATGTATCTGTATGATTTTCTTCTTTTGTTCCTATTTTTTGTAGAAGAGTAAGGATTTGAGTGTTATTATTGTTACCTTTTAAAACCAAAAAAGCGGTGGATATGCTATCTCTAGTAGCACCAGCATGGATTTTTGGATAAAAAATATAAACAGAATTATGCGATGTATTCCATAGCAATTTAGAACTAGAATCATAATCGAGATCTTCTATTTTTAAACTAAGGGTAGGCGTATTTTGATATTTTTGATAGAGTGTATCTAAATTGTCTGGTGTTACACTTATGGATTGTTGTGTATGAACTCGGACTTTTTCATTTCTATCGAGAGTAAGCAAAAACATATTAGTTAGTGTGCCTCCGGTATTTTTATGAAGCTTGTAATGGACAAAGGCGGACAAAGAGAAGAAGATATTATCATTTAAATCTGGATAGTATTTAGGAATATCTTCTGTTTTTGTAATAGAATAATTTAATGGTAATAATGATTCCGAATAATTTCGATTCATATTGAGGGTGACAAGGGAAATAACTATAGATATTAGAGTCGGTGCCAAATATTTCAACTTATATTTGAATGTTTTGCTTTGGGCTGCATTTTCATCTTTAAATTTTTGGACGATGTTTGCAGGAATTTTTTTAGTTGTTTTTAGTAAATCTGTTAATAAATCAATTTGTTTCCTTGATTGACTTTGTTTTTTATTTTGTATTTGAATTGCGGCTTCTTGTTTATTTTTATTTTTTTGATTCTTTTTCATAGCTTTTTATTTTTATCCTTTCTTTTTTATATTATTGTGTAGTGATTTTGTAGTTTTGTAAATATAAGTTTGTACTAAAAAAGTTAAAGTGAGGGATAATAAATGAGAGAAATGTTTTCTTGTTGTGATTGTTATACAGCAGAGGAATTACTTGAAGGCATTCGAATGTACCAAGAAGAGAATGAGTGGGCAGAGTCGCTCATGTTGTCATGGGAATATGAACCAATTTCGCTTTCCGTGATCCAAGCCATCGAAGAAGCGGGCTATTTTTGTGAAGCGCATTTTGGTGCGGATCACAAAATTATTTATTACAATTGCTACTTCATTTCTATCCCAGAAAAGCAACGAGTGTGTAACCAACAACGAATCAAAGAACAAGAAGAACAGCGCAAGAAGGAACGACGATGGGATATTCTAGAAACGTCGTTGACGATCTTTGTCCTTCTTTTTTTCATTGTCATGGGTTATGTTTTATGTGTTTAGAACAACGAGATGAGTGAAAAAGAGCTGTATTTTGCGATTTGAGACGTTTTAGTCGATCGATGAATAATTAGTCGAAAATGTTTTTAAAACGTCGGAGAAAGTGATTCTCGAGGTCGTTTTTTGGTAAAATGCAAATTTTTATTTAGAAGGAGGAGGGAAACAAATGATTGCTTTCTCAGGATTATTTTTATTTGGTATAGGATTATTTGGCGGCTATCAATTAGCCCATCTGCCTAAATGGCAGACCTTACAAAAAGAACGAGCGATTCGAGAGTATTTTGAGGTCAAACCAAATGATTATACGTATGTGGAAGAAGGACTTGATAGTTATATTCTTTCGCTAGACAATCAAGAATACCGCATCAAATTTTCAAAGAATCACCCTATACAAGTTGTTTATGCGGAAGCGCTTGGAGTGGAACCAGAGTGAAAACAAAAGAAACGATTTTTATGGCGTTTGAGACAGTGGAAACATCGATCCTTTTCGATTTACCGACCCATTGTTTATTTCCTGTGAAAAAAGGGATCCTCTTTCTCGAAAAGGCCAATCAAGAACTTTTCGCTTCTGGAAAGAATGAGGAAATCACGTGTTTTTTGTATGAAAGTGCCGAACAATCACTCCCAACATGTGAAGGTCAGATACAGTTGCCGATGACAAATGAGCCCATGTCAGAGTATTTACGGAGGACGTTTCAATCAGTCGCTCAAGAATCTGAAGAGGCAAATGCGTTTTTTCTGGCGTTTGAGCGCAGTTTGCTTAAAAAAAGAAATGAGATGCCACCTCCTAAGAAGAAACAAAAGCCATCCTTTTCGGAAGGGGGGCGTCCTCCGGAAAGAGAACCGCCTTTTTCGCACAAGATTCGAGGAGGGCGGCTTTTTTTCTTCCTTTTGATGGCCATAGTGTTGTTAGGAATCGGGGTGTGGGTAGGAAAAAATGCGGACGTCTTCCTGCCTGCTACGGATGAAACCCAAGAACGTGTCGTTTTAGAACATCAACTACAATCGCAAGGGAAACGTGATACGTTTAGTCGCTATTTTTTGACCAATTATTATACAGGTACCACGGAAAAAGAACAGGTCCAAGAAAAAGTTCGGCGATTTGTCTCCGAAGAGTTACTTGATCAGATTTCTGGGCAAGAAGCACAACTAAAAAGTGCGTTTCCTTGGGAAACGAAGGGTCAAAAAGAATCCTGGCTAGTGAGTTATATTGTGGTATTACAGACCGGAAAAGAAACGGTAACGACAAAAAAAGTGACGTTTCAATTGAAAGAAAAACAAGAAAAACTTTTTGTAACGACAATTCCAAAAGAAGAACCTTTTGAGATTAATCAATAAGTGTCAACACTTTCAATAGGAGTGTTGACACTTTTTATATTCAAATGAAGATGGAGGAATAGATAATGAAAAAAATCCTTTTTTTAAGCTTATTTAGTACGACCATTTTACTTGGAACAGCTGGTGTGGCTGCTTCGGCAGAAGAGACGACCACTGACAGTAGTCCGGCTGTTGAAATTCCTAGTGATCCTGTCGTTCCTTCGGAACCCACACCGACAACACCTAGCGTAGAACCTCCAACAGATCCTGTTGTTCCACCGACTAGTGGCGGAGAGAACCAACCAACGGTCCCAGATACTCCGGAAGTTCCTGTGACACCACCGAGTGAGCCATCAGGAGGGGAAACAGTGCCGACAACCCCAACAGATCCTGGAACAAGCACGACGGAGACACCAGGGACAACAGAAACACCAGGCAGTACAACGGGTTCTTCTACGACCGAACAGCCAACAACGCCTTCGACGAGTGAAGAGCCCGAACAACCAACAGAAGAACCGACGCAACCGTCTGAAGAACAGCCAACAGAAGAACCAAAAGAAGACAAAGACACCAAACCGAAAGAAGACAAACCAGCAGCTCCGGCAAAAGAAGTCACGGTGTCGGTGGATGCTTCTGGAAAGATTGCGACGGGTGCTGCACAAGGGACAAGTGTACCGATCGTAACCAGTGATGTGAAAGAAATCAGTCATGTACCAACGCCAACAACACCATTAAAAGCCGCAAGCGGGCAAACGATTGTTGGGGTAAAAGACGGCGTGCCATTGGTACAAGATACGCAAGGGAATTTAGTAGAGGATCCATCGATCCCTGTGAAAAAACTCCCTAGTGGGAATATTGAAGTGAAAACAGCGGATGGAAATATGAAAGTTTTACCAAAAACTGGGGAAGAAGTACAAGCGGCGTTATCACTACTAGGGGTGCTTTTGACGAGTGTTGCTGGCTTCTTTGGCTATAAGAAGAAATGTAAAGGCTAAGGCAAGTGAAGAAAAAAATCATACTTGGGGTTGCCGGGTTTCTTTTGCCCTTGTTTTTACTATTTAGTTTTTTCTTATTTGTGACGTTGTTTGTCAGCAGTTGGGATGACAAAGAGCCGCTATGCTTGGAGTTGGAACCGTATGAGGTAGAAGAATCTGATACGGTTCCACATTCAATTGATGAATTTGTCAAGACGCATAAAGATGCCTATATTCTTTCCTGGAAAGCAGGGGGATTTTTGCCGTCGGCAAGTATTGCGCAGACGATGGTGGAAAATGGGTTCAAATTTACGAATCCTTTGGGAACCAGTTTTTGGAAAGCCCACAACATGGGCGGAGGTGCGACACGTTTCTCTATAAGCGCAGATGTGTGAAACGAGAGGGTTTATCTTTAAAAAGATAAATTACAACTAATGATTCGACAGTTGGAATGAAAGCCGTCATGTTGGCTGAAACAACTGGTTTAATACTCCTGCATGCGTTCATGTGTGACAGCACATGAGGGTATGAAGCCAGGTGAAGTCGGCTGAACAATACCTAAGTGAATTGCGCAATTCATATGGTAAAGGATAAGCCGGAACGCTACAAACTATCTATGGTGAGAATGTTTCAAAGAAGAAACTGACGAACTTGCGAATGTACAGGTCTAAACCATGACGTATTGGAAACAATATTAGGTTGCGTGCGCAACGAGCATTACCGAAAAGTAAGAGTCGCCACTATGAAATTCGGGATAAGGAACAATGACTTTATAATCATGCTCAGGCTTAAAGGAAGCACCTACGGATAGATGCATAGCTAGAATCATTGGAACGTGGAAAACAAGAAATACCTATCTAAACGACTGTTATCGGGGTATTGGATATAAGGAAATATTTCCGAAATTCCTTTATTCTTGTGAGAGTAGGGGCATAGTACCGATGAAGCGAGTAATAAACGTGGAGGGATAGCCCTAAGTCTTTCAAATATAAAACACCTCGGCTAGCGAGGTTCTTCTGTTTTAAGAACTTGCTATAAAGGCAGCAATTAATATGCCTATTACAAGGGTTACTAGGATAAAATTGATATAGGTTAAGAGTGTAATAATTCCCAGTAATCCAATGCCAGTTCCTGTAATCGACCAACTAGACATATAATTAGCCATTCTAGGAATACAATTTTTCAGAAGTAGGAAAGCGATAAAAAGCAAAATAATACTAATTACCAATGCTTTTGATCCAACTATTCCTTTTTCTAAAATATCCATAGAAGCAAATTCACTAGGTGTAGAAAACATTATTTTCACCTCCTTATAGCAAGATATTTTTATTATAAAATAGCTCGAAATAGAAGACAAAAACTGAAAGATAGAACGCCGTATGAAGTGAAAATTTCATGTACGGTGTGGAGCAGGGGAAAAGCTGGAGACTACGATGATTCATTACAGAATGACTCCATTTTTTAAGGCTTACCTATTGCTATTTAAGACATCAAAACTTAGCGATTTTCCACTTACTTTGGCTACTTTTGGTCAAGATGCTGTAGATATTACAGGGACAAAACCAGGTACAAGTGTAGGAGACAATACAGGCGGTGCCTACACTTGGTTTAAAAATTATAGTGCGGGGATTGTTGGTAAAGCCGAATTCATGGCTCATCAAAGCCTTTATAAAGGCGCCATTAATAATACGGACGGCATAGGCGCACTTACGGCTATTTATCATGGTGGTTGGGCAACTGATCCAACCTATCTCGTAAAACTAATAACAACCTACAACAATTTAGGCAAAAAGTTCCAATGGTTAGATCAAGAAGCAATCGAAAAACATGGAACAACGCCTTACCAAGCAAAGGCAGATCTTCACGATGGATGGATTGATTTACCAGAAAAGCAGAGTCAAGCGACAATCAATGCATCCAAACGAAATAAGATTGTCGAATTGGCGAAAAGTCGGATTGGTGTGCCTTATGTATGGGGTGGTCGTGATTGGGAAACTGGGATGGATTGTAGCGGCTTGACGATGTTGGTGTATCAAAGAATCGGGATTGACTTGCCTCCGACTGCTGAAACACAATCAAGCGCAGTAAAAAGAATCGAACAAGACCAGGCTAAGTCAGGAGATTTGGTCTTTTGGGGACCTGCAGGACAGTCTCATCATGTGGCAATTTACATTGGAGATGGCAAGATCATTGAAGAACCGCAACCAGGTGAAACCTGTAAAGAAAATGCGTTGTATGGGGACTATTGGTTTGGTTCGCTGGATGGGTTGTCAAACGATTTAGATAGCGAAGCCGATGAAGAGGGATGTATTTTACCAAGTGCCACAGAAACCGCAACGACACAAGTAGTAGGCCAAAATTCTGCGCCGACATTAGAAGTACCAGCAGAATATAAAGGCAAATTAACGTTACCGCCACCAGATAATAAAAACTATGCTGGGAATAATTATCCTTTTGCTCAATGCACTTGGGGAGCGTATAATCGTATGGCACAGCTTGGTACACCAATTGAATGGTTTTCAGGCGACGGAGGAAATGGCGGCTCCTGGGGCGCTTCTGCACGTGCAAGAGGCTATACCGTGGTGAAAGGGAAACCACAAGTTGGTTGGGCAGCCAGTTTCTATGGCGGTTTAGCTGGATCAACGCCACCGTATGGGCATATATGTGTTGTGGAATATGTCAATCCAGATGGCAGTATGTTAGTCAGTGAAACCAATGTTGTGAATCCAGGATCTGGGATACGCTCTTGGCGAGTGATTAATAAAGAAACTGTCGCACAAACAGAATTCATTCAAGGAAGAGGAGGATAGTTGAACGATGAAGACGCGAATAAAAAAAGGCGGATTGTTTCTCCTGGGGATACTTGCGGTTTTATTCGGCGTATGGCAGATGAACACTCTCTCGCAAGAAAAGGCGACTGTTCGTCAATACGAACAGGTCATCGACAAACAAAAACAAACGGTACATGCGTTACAGAAAGAGATCGATCATCTGAGAAATCAACTAGACACGCAGGATCAAAAGGAGCGTTCAAAAAAGACGGAACCATCAGAGGATATTGCCAAAACAAGTGCTCGCTTGACGGAGACATTGTTTACGATTCTTTATTCGTATCAGAGTGAGGAGTCAAGTGTTCGTGAACGAAAAGAAAAAGTCAGTCAATTGGTGACTTCTTCTGTTTTGGAGGAGTTGTTTCCAGGAGATGTAGAGAAGCTTCCTTCTACTGTTTCTACGGTTTCTCAGTTAGAACATGCCCCAATCATTTATCTGGATCCAACAAGTAAAGAGGAGTGGAAAGGGATTGTTTTGGTAGACTACAGTGTTTCAATTGCTGGAAGTGAAACACAATCCGGTCGTTTTTTGTATCAAGTGACGATCGATCCAAAGACACAGCAATTCACTTCAATCCTCAATTTAGGAGAAGGAAATGGGTACTAGAAAAAAGAGAAGGGTGCTATGTTTGATTCTTTTCTTTGTATGTTGTTTTATTGCGCTTGGTCTAGGTGGATTTATGATTCGGATGAAGGCGCAAGAACACTCACGGGAAGTGGTTATTCTTCAAAAGGAAGAACCGCAGGTGCTCTTTTTTTATCGAGAGGACTGTCCAGATTGTCAGAAAGTCTTTCCATGGATCTATTGGCAAAGTTTATGGAAAAAAGAGGTTGTTTTTATTAATTTAAACCAGCCAAAAAATCGAAACTACATTACTGAGTATCAGTTGACCTCTGTCCCCACAGTGATGACCTCTTATGGGCGATACGCTGGAACGGATAGAAAAAAGATTGAAAAATTATGGAAGGAATGATCGTATGTATGAAGAAGAAAATCAGTTGTTGATACAGGAAAAAGGCCCATCCATTGCTAGTACCTATGCATATCAACGCCCCGCGATTCAAGCAGCACTCTTTGTTTTGTGGCGGATTCATAACAAAGTGTATCAGACAGGCGCTCGATTATTCTACGAAGAAATTCATCAACAAATTCAGACAACAAAAGGATCCTATAAAGAAGCGCTTGCATTTTTGGAAGGGGCAGGTGTCGTGGTCAATGAAGTGGTGGTAGAAAATAAAGTCCCGGCGGTATTGATTCAACGATACGGAATTCTTGAACATGACTGAACGAAAACCTGTATTTAATCCGCATGCAGCAAGCAGTAAAAAAACGACGATAAAGAAAAAAAGAATACGCGGAACCCGTATTTTTTTCTCTAAGAGACCAAAGAAACAAGCGCCCAATACAAGAACGATTCGTTTTGCGCCACGAAGTGCGCAAAGCGTGATTTCGTTCTTATTTTTTGGGTTCTTTTTGGTGATGTGTGTCGTTGTTTTAATGACTTTTGGTCGGGTAGATACCTTGTCTAGAATTGCGATGAGTAAGCAAGTAAACAAACAAGAGTTGGTAACAAACATCAATAACGCGTTAACAGATACGGAACAATTGCGTTATGAGGGCATGAAATTAGTTGATCGGTTATTTACCATTTCTCATAAAGACGAAGGGAAGAAGGTTTGGGAAGAGCAATTGTCCCCTTTTTTAGCAACTGGATTAACTCCTAGTGATCTAGGCTTTCAGACAACAAGCGTAGACCGTATTGCACGAACGGTTCGTTTTATTAAGATGGACACCATTGATGAAAAAGAATCGATCTATCGTTTGTATTACGATGTTCAGTTTACAGAAGGGGAGACGTGGCAACAAGTACAACTCATTCTTCCAGTCAGTTACGAGGGCCGAGCAATCAAATTACTAGATGTTCCCTCTTTTGTGAATCTTACACCAACTTCCGAAAAAAATACGAGTACCTACCAAGAAACTCGTTTTACGCCAAAAGGGAAAGACGTTACAGACGAAGAAAAAGAGAAAATGATCGAGTTTGTCCAACGATTCTTTGAATTGTATGTGTCTAATGATGAAAAGTTAGCTTTGATTACGAATGTTCAAGGATTAGGAAGGGCGGAATTAGTGAACGTCGAACCAAAACAAGTGCTAAAAATAGCCAATGGCAATTACTACGTTCAAGGCGTTTACACGTTTACTTTTGATGAAGGGAACCCATTAACGTCTAAGTTTACGTTAGAAATTAAACCCACCAAAGAAAGTTATTATGTGACTAAAATGAATGGAGAGTGAAACGATGTTTGATTTTAGACCCATTTGGGAGAATGTATCCGGACAAGTGATTATTATATTGTCGATTGTTGCTTTATTTTTGATTGTGGTAGGCTTGTGTACACAAGGATTTGCCCGTACGATTTGTACCGTTCTAGGTGTGTTGGTGTTAATTGCGTTGATTTTGATATTATCTGATGCAGAAAGAATAGGGATTTGGATTAGGGATAAGATATTTAACCCTAATGCAGGAATTATTTTACCACCGAAAGGAAGGATCGACGGATGGAGTATAACTATACAAGAGAGTTTAAACAGCCTATCAAGATTTATTCTATAAAGGGTCATGCGATTCCGTTAGCCCCTAATGGCATACGGTTTGAGCATATTGTTGTTGGTGGCGTGTTTCTCTTTTTAGCTTTGTTGATTTGGTTATTAGGGTTTATTGCCAAGGTGTCCTTTATCCAATCCTTGTTTACGAATTATTGGTTGATCATCATTGCAGGAGTCGGTGTTCTGGTTTGGACACTCTTTTCATTGAAATGGGATAACAAGAATTTTTTGGATTACATTCTAGGTCGGGGAAGCTACGTTCTACAGAAAAAGAAACGGTACGAGCATGAACTGTTCGTACCGTTTTTTCATGAAAAGGTGACCTATCAGGTGAAAAATTCAAGGAGGTGACTAGAGTGTTTCATATAAACAGTGTTCCTAAAGACAAAAAATTAAAGTTTCTCGTACCGAATACTTATCGAAAAGAATTAGTGAAATCAACGTCCAACGCCTTAATATACGAACGTTTAAGCAAATTGTCGTCAGACTCTCTTTAGGTTGGCTAATATGAAATAAGAAACGGGGTGATAGAGTGGCAGTGAAAATGAAAGAACCTCGCTTAGCGTTTCCAATAGAAGCAATGACCCAAAATTTTGTTTTTACAAACACACAAGATGTTTGGGCAGGATACAAAATCGCTCACCAAGTGTTTTCTTTAAACGATTTGGATTTTTTTAAGGAATACATTGAAGATGGAGAAGGGGTATTTGAACACGATAACTATGAATATCATTTTATGAATATTCCAGAATATTTTGATCTGGATGAACATATTGAAGAAACGATTGACAAACTGGTACGCGGCAGTTTTTCTGATCTTGGAAAAGTCTATTTTCGTCAAGCAGGAGAAATCATGCAAGACGAAGTCCAAATGAATCAGTATTGTACCTATTTATTTGTTCGATTTACTACCCCGATTCAAGTGGCGAATCCTTTAGAATATGTGGAATTATTTAAAGACATGTGTGTACGATTGATTCACCGTTTGACGGGTCAAAGAGTACCAAGAAGTGTGTTGCTATCCACGTTTCGCAAAGCAGAAAAACAGCTATACAATGATTTGTCCAATTACAAATCGATTGAGCGTTTAGACACGAAAACGGTGGGACGATTGTTTTATTATTTCTTCCACCGAGCCAATACACGTTTGCCCCAACGTGACTTGCTTGTAGAAGAAATGACCGAGGGAGTGATTGAAAATCATAGTGGGTATCTTACGATTGAACAGATAGGAAAGACCCATTATTTATCTTTTTTAACATTAACGGATGTTCCGACCAGTATGTTTGGCAGTGCATTTGTTCAAAACCTTCAAGACAGCTTGTCCTCGCCGATTGAAACGCATACCCGTGTGACATTTGACCATGTAGACAAAGACCGACGACATGTGCATAAGATGCGGAAGCGGATTTTTGAACAAGATAAAGATCAAGAAACCGTTGACGGTATTTTAGACGATGATGAGGTAGTGCTATTCGGGGAAGAACGACTACGAGACCTAAATGAACGATTGAAAACAAAAGAGCGACGCTTATGCCGGATGACCCTCACGTTTGTCTTAGCGGCAAAAAGTAAAAGGGAACTAGAAGAACGTGTCAAAGAAGTTGATTTTGTCCTTGATGGAACAGCGTATAAGTTGTATCGTCCGATTGTCGATCAGCTGACGCTTTTCAATCAGTGTTTAATTGGTAGTTCACAAACATTCAAAAGCTATGAACAAGTAGTAACCACAGGCTATGTTGCGGATCTGGGAATGGATTTGGAAAAAGAGGTAGGGAATCGGTATGGATTGCCTTTAGGACGTGTGATCACGTCCAAAAAGATTAAATCTGTTCAACAGGCCCTTTCATTGTCCAGTAAAATTGTTTGGTTTTTCCCAAACTTAACCAAACGTGCCATTGAGGGGGCGCAACATACTAACGGAAATACGCTGATCATTGGACCGCCAGGGCAAGGAAAGTCCGTGTTGGTAAAATATATTTTCTTGTGGTTAACATTTTTAGGACAAAAAATTCTTTATGTCGATCCAAAAAATGAAACAGAGATTTTCTTCCGAAAAGCGTTGGAAAAATTTGGGTATATCCCAGAATTTAAAGCATTGTATGAGCGGATCAATTTTATTTCTCTATCGAATGAAGAACGATATCGAGGAATGCTTGATCCGCTTTTATTTTTGCCACGAGAACAAGCGATTCAAACGGCTCGTAATGTGTTAGAAAATTTTGGAGAAGTCAATACAGACAGCCATACAGCAAGTGACAAAAAAACGTTAATTTTAGAAGCAGTAGAAAGGGTGATGAATGGCAAAGGGAAAAAGCATTTGACCAAGGTGATTGAAGTCATTCGAGAAAAAGATCCTCAGTTAGCGAAATTGATTTCGGGCCATCATATGGGATTAGGGAAAATCCTTTTAGGAAATGATTATAGCGAACCGATTCGTTTTGAAAATCAAATCAATGTTTTAGGTACGCAAGGCTTGATGATTCCAACACAAGCAGAAATCGATAGCGGACGATTGAACAATGAACAAATTGCTGGAATGTCTATTATGGAAGTCATTATGAAGATGACGTATATTTTCTCTACAGACAAAAATGAAGATGCAGCGATTATTTTTGATGAAGCCAAAGGGTTTGAAGATACCGCTCAGGGACAATTCCTTATCGAAGATAGTTTACGTAAAGGGCGGGCAAATGTGACAGATATTTACCTGGTAACGCAAGCATTTATGGATTATGACAGAGAAGATAAGAAGGAATTGTTATCGTATAAATTTGCTTTTCGTCCGAATCAAAAAGAAGCGCAAGAAAAAGTGTTAAATTTCTTCGGGATGGAATCGAACAGTGCCAATCTACAATTAATCAACGAACTCAAATCAGGTACTTGTTTGTTTCAAGACCACAGAGGACGGAATCAACCGATTGCCATTGATGTCTTATTTGATAGCTGGTTATTGGCGATTTCCTCTACGAATAAAGAAGATGAAGCCACGCAACAAGCGCTTAAGCTGGAACAAGGAGGATAAGAGGTGAGGTGTATTTGATGAAGAAATTCTTTATTGGCAGTTTTCTTTTCGTGGGTTTATTTTTGTTTACTGCTTGTGGACATTCGATGATCCAAACGTTAACAGATCAAGGTGGCACGTGGGAAGCAGATGGATTTGGGGTAGAGACGGAACTTTATTTTGTCGATGAGCATCAAGTGATCGTGACAGAAGAGGGGAGAAGTTATCCAGGTGAGTATCATTATGAAGAGGATACGCAACGTCTAACGATTTCTCTTCCTGGAATTTCCGCGACTATTTTAACGGATGTCGTTGAAAAAGATGGCATGATTCAAGCAAAAAATAATCAAAAATCGGTCTCTTTCACACGAATAGAACAAGGGGAGTGAGCGCATGAAAAAAATGAGTCGCCTCTGCCTTTTATTTTTTAGCTGTCTCTTGCTTCTATCTATTTCTACGCCAGTGTTTGCCTCTCCAGAAGGGGATAGAAATGGTGTGGTTGTGCAAGAAACGATAACGGATGTCGATCGGATTTATGAACGTTATAAAGACAATTCGTTTGAATTAATGACAAAAGAAATGCCTAAGGAATCTCTAACGGGGTTTAAAGAAACGTTGACAAATGCGACAGGAACCATGAAAAATATGGTTTGGGGAATGGTGAAAGGAATCGGGCAATTTAACGCAGAGATGGTGAAGTTTCTTTTCACATTGGACGTCATTACACCCATTAAAGAGCCGGTACAACAATTGACTGCCAGTATCGCTAGTAATATGTTAAGTATCGCTGGAAGTATCGGTATTGGGTTCGTGACGTTGATTATGGGAATCAAATTTATCGGTGAGCAGCGTTTTCGAAAAGCATTTCGTGTATTTGGCATGACGATTTTGATTTTTACAGGTCTTTCTGTTTGTAAGGATGCCACTACGTCTGATTCATTGTTTAATCAAATGTTTGAAGCAGATAAACAAATCGAAGCCGCATTTGTAAAAGTGAATCCTGTATTAAATGGCGAAAGTGTTCCGGAAAGTAAAGATGGGAACGTCGATGACCGTATGAAAAGTGCCGGTGAATTGATGGCTTCACGTATTTTTTATACAAACGTGTACGAGCCGTATTTATTGATGAATTATGGTTCGTCTGTTCCTGAGTCTATTCGAAAGAAATCCGTCGAATACAAAGGGGAATCCTATGATCGGATTCAAATTCTTTTAGATAATGACGTCAATCAGGGCAAAAATATTGAATTGCATGAAGAAGTGACGAAGTATGAGGCAGAAGAACTGAACAATCGAACCGTCCAATATTTTAAGAATTTAGACAATATGTTTTATGGTTGTTTTTACTTGATCGTTAATCTGATTCAAACGGTGGTTTATTTTCTTTTCTGTTTTATCCGACTGATCATTGCGGTGATGCAGGTGTTTTTATTGCCTTTATTACCTATTCTTTTGTTGGTAGGACTGTTTATGACAGAGATGAATGTATTTGCGAATTATTTTAAGGCATTTGGCATGACGATCTTTATGAAGGGGATGATGGGCTTTGCCTGTGTCTTTTTTGCGACATTTTTATCTTTAGGCTTTCAATTGAGTAATAAAGTAAGCAATCCATGGCAGAAGATTCTGACGATGTTGGTGTATTTATTTATGCCGTTTGGGTTATATATTTTCCGTCGATTCTTAGGCAGTTTGTTTACTGGACGTGTCTCCTTAGCGAATGCACTGGCGTTTGCGACACATCCATTTAGTACCGAAAAGAAACTGCGTACAGCGGCAAAAGAACGGGAAAAAGAAAATAAACTTCGGCGAAAAACGGCACAAGAAGAACGAAAAGATGCACTGAGAAAACGACAAGAAGAAGCACAAAAGCAAGGAAAAACCGAGCTTGGCTTAAAACAACAACCCGTGAAAGAACGAGAAGCCAAGCGCAGTGTCTTGCGACGGGAATTAAACCAAAAAGCGCAGCATAAAGCCCCAAATCGTGTAGAAAAAGCGCAACAGAACTTGCAAAATCTACACGAAAAAGGCCGTCAACAGGAATTGAAGGAACACCAACAGCTTGCCCGACAACGGCAGCGTGAGCGCTACGACAAGGAGAACCTAAAAACAGCCGCTGCACTAGTGGCCGCAAATCAACACTTGAGAAAAGGTACACCGTTAGCAGATAGCAAATCTGATCCAAGGGAGAACCCACAAGGGACACAAATCCGTCAATCCAACCGACGGATAGGACAATCAAGGAAAGGAAGAGTAGACGGTCAACGATCAACGGCACGCCGGCAAGGGCAAAAACAAGCGCCAGCTAAGACAGAAGGTACACAGACGGGAATCAAGCAGCGTCAAGCGACAAACAATCGATCCGTCGCCCGCAGTCAACATCGAACGAGTGGGCAAAAACCGATCAAACCAACCACTACACCAAACACCAACAGCCAATTAAGAGGGCGTTCTTTAAATGGCGCAGGAGGCAGTCCACTGCGACAGAAAGCACCTGTTCGTCAAAAGATGCAAGCTGTTCAACAAGTGATCCATCAACAAGCTCCGAAGAGCCAACCAACAGAACAGCGGGAAACGCCAACCATTGCCCCACCGATTACACGTATAGCCAAACGGAATGTTCCACCAATAAAAGCGAAAAAAGCAAGGAGCGGGATCGCTGTTCGTCGAACCATTAAAACGAAGACAAAACATCTTTCTGCAAGAAATCAAACGAAGGGAATGAGACAACCTCGTGCAAGAAAATAATTTTTTTAATGGACTGTTTCAGCCCAAAAAACAAAAAGGGACCAACCTCCCCCCACAACGGACAAGATACCAGCAGCTACTCGTTGGGTTCTGTTTTGTAGGTGTGATGCTCTATCCATTTTCATTTGCGGGCGTGATTCCGTTGTTAGTGGTACAACTAATTGATAAAAAGGATCAAGCAGCCCATGTCTATGATAGGAACTATGAGAGCTTCCTAAAGCGCGGAAGCTCTCTTTTTTTTGCTGTTTCTTTTGTTTTATCGATAGTAAATCTGTGTTGCTTTATCTTCTGGATTCCTCGGGGTTATTTTTCTGCGTATCTCTTTTTTCCATTGAATTTGTTGGAAACCAGCCTAACATTTAACTGGCAGACAGTGATTGCCTTAGTTCTTGGTGGTTGTGGTATGGGCAGTATTTTTCTTTCGTTTTCGGCATTTATTGCCAAACGAAAAGTCCTATCCAAGGAAGAAGAACAGAAACATATTTTGGCATCTAAAGCGTATAAAGAAAGGCGAAAAGATAAATTCAATGAATCTCAGCGATTTACAGAAGAATACGAACAAGATTATGAACAAGCGATAAAAGAAGCAGATGTAGTTCGCTACGAAGCTCTCAAACAACAATTTTTATTAGGAACTAGCGAGTATGGCTTACCTTGTATTCTTAACTTTAAAGAATTTAATCAGCACGCGATTGTTGCAGGAACGACTGGTTCAGGGAAGACAACGTTCCTTCAGTTACTCATTCAACATGCGGCGAAATTTGACATTCCGTTGATTTTAATTGACGGAAAAGGGGCGCAAGATACGTATGAAGTCATGAAAAAAGTGGCAGGAAAATACAACAGACGGGTGAAAAAATTCACCGATGAAGGAGATATGCTATACAACCCTGTAGCGAATGGAAATGCGATTTCTGTGCGTGATAAATTGGTTACTTTGGCGGAAACAGAGAGTGTGTTCTACTCCGGTGCGGCAAAGTCTTTATTGCAAGCAACAGTACAATTGCTTGATGCTTTCAAAGGAACAGCCATTAAAAAGAGAGAGAAAAACGGAAGAGAAGTAGAGAAAAAGATTGAGCGAAGCTTGCCTTTTATTCAACATTATTTACTTCCTAGAAACGTATTGGATTTATTTGCGGATGCTATATTACCAAATAATCCTAAGTTGTTTGAGGTTGAAGTAGAAGTTACAATTCCTAAAAATACAAAAAACAAACTATCAAAGGAAAAAGAGAAAGTACACGAGGATCTTATAGAAGATACCGAAGAAAATGAAACAGAAGAACCAATAGCCAATAAGCGCCACGATGACTTAGTTGAGACGGAACATACGCCTGTCGAAACGAAAATCATTCATTTAGATCGCAATATAATCCCTTTGGAAGACTATTATTTATTAGTAAAACGCAACTTGCAGTACCTTTTAAAAAAGGAAAACAATGTAGCAAATGAACCAAAGGAAGAAAGAGAGCAGCACAAAATGATTGTTGATTCTGTAAAAAAAGAATTATTCGAACGTTTATTTGTACGATACGAACATAAAAATTCTCCGTTTTATTTGTATGCCACATCGGAGGCGCTTCAAAACAATATCAATATGTTATTAGACAGTGAATTGGGACGATTATTTGACACATCAGAGCATCAAAATATCTTAAGTATTCAACAAATTGTGCGGCAAAAAGACATTGTGTATGTCTCTTTGAATGGATTGATTTACAAAGAATATATACGAACATTGGCACAAATGTTGGTGGGAGATATTAATTACTATTTGTCTGAAATGTATCAAATGAATCACCAAAAAGAACTCATTGTCCTTTTTGATGAACCAAGTTCGTATCTCAATGAGACATTTATTGATCTAGTAAATAAAGGGCGTGGTGCAGGAATGCATGCGATTTTTTCTCCACAAACAATGGCTGATATTGCGAAACTTGGGGATAAATTACAAGAACAACTCGTTGGAAATGTGAATACATTGATTATTGGAAAAACGAATGAACCAGGAGAAGCCGAGTATTGGAGTAACACGATCGGGACGTATGAAGATATCGAGTTGACGACAATGACGGAACAAGAAGATGGATATTCGGATGTTGGAAAAATCGATTGGGCAGGTCAACGTGGGACAAAACGAAACGTGAATAAGTTCAAAAT
Source organism: Enterococcus sp. AZ091 (assembly GCF_051714805.1). Taxonomy (NCBI): domain Bacteria; kingdom Bacillati; phylum Bacillota; class Bacilli; order Lactobacillales; family Enterococcaceae; genus Enterococcus; species Enterococcus sp. AZ091. Next base: position 941,862 of record NZ_JBIOSO010000002.1, read on the forward strand.
CAGTCCTGATCGGATCAAAGAATTACGCAAAGGAGAGTTTATTGTCCATCGAACCGCTACAGATGAAGATATTCCACCGCAAATGGTTTATGTGCGAAATGTCCTTGAATGGTTAGAAAAAAACAAGTAATTGCGCCAAAGTATGATGAACTAGAAACCCAAAATAATTCATAAGATACAATCAATTGACAATCGTTTTGACGTCAATCCGCGATTTATTTTCATCGATTTGACAGAAAAGCGATCAACGATTCGCAGATGATTAATGTGTGAATCATCTGTCAATCGTCATCAATTTATCTGTATTTTGCATGTCAAAGGTTGATAATTTGTTATTTATTTTGTAGCAAAAAGCGCCCAAAAGGGGAATGAGGAATACGTCAAATGACTGTAACTGAGAGAGAGTTTTAATACGGGTAAGCTGTTGGTTCACTAGAAAAAAGATTATTGTTTTGTGTGTAAATCGCATGCGAATCCTCTAAAAAACATCGTTTTTTTATCTTGCTTAAAAGGGGATAAACCGGGGGTAGAAATAGGGGATAGAATAGAGGCAGAAATAAGGGATAAAATAGGGGGGAATCATTAAATCCAGAATGTTCCCGGCGCTTGGTATAAAAGGCTTTCTTCGCCTTGGCAATTCCTGACCACTTTCACTCAACGTGGGGCAAAAACCCCTCTTATGAGTGAAAGTGGTCAGGAATTGCCAAACTCCGAAAAAAATACCAAGCGCCGGGAACTGCCAAATACTAAGAGAAGGTAGGCGCATTTTTTTACTGGTAAAGGGAAGGAAAAGAAAAAGAGATCAACCCCCACCCCAATCATGGGGCCTCAAAACTATCACCCTCCGCCCTCTTTCATCCTCTTTTGAAAGAGGGAACTTACAACTTCCCCTTGCGACAACGCCCCCTCACCAATTCTTGAGAGGGCTGTCGCTAAAACCAGAAACCCATACGAGTAGTTCTATTTGAAGGATAGTGAAATATTGTTAATTCCTTTAAAGCAACAATTCCCTAAATCCCTCACCAAATCTTGAGGGACTTCAACTCCGAAAAAGAATTTCTGCACGTTGTTCCGAATTTCTTTTTCAATGAACAAATAGGCTTAGCCTATTTGTACCTTTTGAAAGGATGTGTTTGTTTGAATCTTCTATTATACAATTATTATATAGATCCAAAATCAAAATACATGAATAAATATAAAATTCTTTGTTTATTACATGAATTACGAATTGCTTCAAGGAAACAATTGTTAAACCTGATGAATACCGCTGATCATTTATGTAAAAATAATTTTGATAAAAATATTAAGTATTTAGAGAAAATGGAATTAATTGATTCTATAATAGATAAAACTAAGTCTGGAATTCCGAAATATTATTTTCTTACAAAAAAAGGATATGATAGTATCGGCGGATATTATTCGTTACCAAAGGTACCGGAATATAATTTGCAACATCATTTACAAATCAACGATTATTTAATTAAGATGCTAAAAATTTGTGAAGGGCACCCACACTTAAATGCAGTAATAAGTGAGCGAAGACAAGTATATGAGACAAAAGACTTTACGAAAAAAACAAAAGGGAAAAAATATTTTGTCGCAGATTTCATTTTCCGTTTTCGAGATAAAGAACTCGCAGATATTAATTGGTCATTTGAAATCGAATTGACGTTAAAAACAAAACGAAGATATCGAGAAGGAATTTTCCCGAAATATATTCGTGAATTAAAACGAAGAGAAGAAGCAAGACTTATTTATGTCACACCGAGTCCCATTATAAAAGATGAACTTTGGAAATTTAAAGACTATTTTATTTACGAAAACGGAAAAGAGCATGAGAAAATTTTTGATCGTCTCCATATTTTTACGGCAAATGAATTTGAAGAAGAAATGATCCGTTTGGTGAAAGAAGATCGATTTATTAATTGGTGAAAAACGGTCACCGTTTTTCATTTCCTGGTACTACGGTTCTTACGAACCTGGAACAGGAAAAAATGAGAAATAGGAAAGAGGGAAAAGAAATGATTACTGTACAAGCTACAGGGAGATTAACCAAGGAACCGCAATTGCGGTATACCAATGAAAATGGAGTTGCAGTTGCGAATTTTACACTTGCGTGCAAAAGAAATCGTCCCAATAAAGAAGGAGAAACAGAAACGACTTTTTTACAGTGTGTACTATGGGGAAATCCTGCGGAGGTTTTAGCCAAATATGTTCATAAAGGAAATTTGATTGCGGTACATGGGGAATTACAAAATCGGAGTTTTGATGACCGTCAAGGAGTTACTCGTTATGTTACGTCGTTGCTTGTTGAAAATTTTGAATTTTTAGAGAAGAAAAAGACTAGTCAAGAAAACGAAAATATGGAAAAATAGGAACAAAAAAAGAAGGGATACTTGTGAAAAAAGTTTTTATTGTTCTTATTGCCGGATTGACAATCATAGGGAGTGGTTTGTTTGTAGGAAATCTCTTTTTTTCAAAAGAGGAAGAGAAGGAACCTTCTACCATAGCTACTACAGAAGAACTAAAGCCCGAACTGCTTCTAGACATTGAAATTTTAGAGCCAAATCAAGAAGAAAGCCAACAAGAAACAACCATCAACGAGCTCTATCGAGGGGAACTGGATTTCCAACATGCCGATCCAACAAAACCGTATCTTATTACAGTTCAGTTTACAGATAAAGAAAAACGGGAATTTTTGGGACCAGATAAACAATCTTTAAGACTGGAAAAAGAAGTCACTTTAGGGAAAGAACAGGGAACCGTTTTTCTTGCAGTGAAGGGGAATAAACCGATGTTGGCACATATTCAGAAATTAAAAGATGTACAAGTTTCCGCATCATTAAAAGAAAAGGAGTAGGAGAAGATGGAGATGATGGATGATAAGAAATTTTATCAACAAATGGAACGCTTAAAACAAGGAACATTTTGGGAATACTTGTCTCATTCTTATCGATTCTTTGCTTTTGTTCCGCTCTTATGCTTGCTTGATTTTTTAATCTATCTACATTTTTCATGGTGGTTTATTCTAAAATTGTTTTTATTGTTGCTTTCTTTATTCCTTTATGTTTATTGGATATATGTTTTTTATAGAAGGATAGCTCAAAAGAGAACGATTTCTCTTCTCTTTCTTCGATTATTTTTTATGCATGCCGTATGTAATAGTGGATTCATGATGATCGTTATGACAAATTTCTATCGAACCTATGTGGAAAAAGTGGTTCTTCTTTATCATTTTATTGGTGCAGCTGTTTTTGGGATAATTGTAGGTGTTGTCTATGCAGGATGTTCTTATGAACGAATAATAGAATATTTAGGATATAATAAAAAGTAAGGTGAATTTACGTTGGATAATGAAAAAAATCGACTGGTTTATTCCTACAAAATTCTGATTAGTAAAGAGGCAGTAAGAGAAAAATATGATTCGTATTTGTTGAAAAATCATATTAGTTTTCAGTTACATGGCTATACGTATAACCCGTATGATCGGATCAACTATACGATCAAACTTTCTCTAAGAAAAATGATAGTAACGATGACTAAAAAAGATGGAAGTCCATTTTCCGCAAATGAATGGGCATTTTTTGATCGAATCCTTCCGGAATTTTTTGAGGAATTAGAAATAGCGTTCATACAAGAAAAAGAAATAAGAGGTGAATGAACGGATCGAAGCGAATGCTTCGGTCTTTTTTATTATTGTTGTAAAAATAGAGTATACTTAAACGTTACAAAACAGAACCTTGATAAATCAAGCTTCTGTTTGTAAATTATAAGTGTCAATTAATTGGAGGGAAAAATTATGCGTATTGGCTATATTCGTGTGTCCTCAAAAGACCAAAATGAACAACGCCAAATAGAAGAAATGAAAAAATTCTCAGTTGAGAAATGGTTTGTGGAGAAACAATCTGGCGCCACCATCAAAAAGCGTCCAGTGTTTCAAGAAGCAATTTTATTTGTGAGAGAAGGAGATACCTTTTTTGTCGAAGCAATCGATCGGTTAGGCAGAAATTATGACGAGATCATCGGCGTTGTCAACTATCTAAAAGAGAAAAATGTTCAACTGATTATTACTAGTTTGCCAATTATGACTGAAGCCATTGGCAATCCTTTGTTAGATAAATTTATCAAAGATTTGATCATTCAAATTTTGGCTATGGTAGCGGAACGCGAACGGGCGGAAATCAAACGAAGACAAGCACAAGGAATCGCATTAGCGCATGAAAAAGGACTGTTTAGAGGGAGAAAGCCGGATTATTCTCCAACAAGTAGAAATCGACAAAAACAAATTATTTATTATCAAATCGTCGAAATGCTAGAACAAGGAATGGGGATTTCGGAAATTTCCAGAAGAGCAGGTGTCTGTCGACCAACTGTTTATAGGATCAAAGAAAATTTAGAGAAAAACGAGACCCAGGTGGAGTAAGCGCCACCTGGGTTATCTGTTTTTTCTATAATTTTTAAATAACAAATATAATTAAATGGCTTTAAAATAAAAATAAATTAAATATTACAATTAATTTAATTATACAGTAAAAAAATAAAAATAAAAGACTGTTTTTAAAAGTATTTTTATGGAATACTTCAATTGTAAAAACTATCACAAGGATAGGAAGGAGGCGAATTAGTGAGGACAATTATTCTTGTTGATAGTAAAAGATAACAAAAAATAAACTATAGAAAGTGGGCGATAGTATGAATTTACGAGTATCACAATGTTTAAAGTTTCTTTATTTGGTAATTGGATTAGTAGCGACAGTAAGCATATTATTCGGAGTTTCTATAAAAGGATATGCTGATGAAAACTTTGTTGAAACAGAGGTTAATATTGAGAGCTTGAAGAAATATTTATATAATGAAAATGAAAAAATTTATTTTGATGTTGGTAAAGCTGAACAATATGGAGAATCAGAATTTATTTTAGAAATAGGAAATACGTACAATTTATTAGCAAAGCTTGATGATAGCACTACAGAAGGAAAACGAAGAGTTGTACGTGCTATCAGTATTCCAATATATGGGAATTACTGTGGACCAGGTACAGATTTTAACAATGCAGGAAATCCAAAAGATCAACTAGATAAGTATTGTATGTATCATGATCTGTGTTATGGTGCAAGAGGGTGGGGAAATAAACAATGTGACAAAGAGTTTGTCGCAAATCTTAAAACAGGGTTACGTAATGGTACAATAAAAGGAACTTGGGCAAAAACAGTAGCTAATGCTGCTATTTTATACTTTTCTTAATGAATAGGTTGTGATATGCGCATGAAAATATTGAAGTATATAGCTGTAAGCACTATTATCATCAATATTATTCTCAACCTTTTATTTTTCACTAGGACAACTATTGATGTCACCATACTATTATTTAGTTTTCCTATAGGAATTGTGGGGATTATAGCTAGTTGTTATCTAGAAAATAAACATATGAGGGTAGTTTTTGTTTTAGTTAATTTCTTATTGGCTATAAGCTTTTTGTATCCGTTTTTATTATGGAAATTAGCAAGTGAGCCGTGAGAAAGTAGATGAAAAATGTCAATATTTATTTGGGTTACATTGTTATTTATATTGTTCGGGCTGGTCTATAGACATTCCAATAAGACGATGACAGAGCATCAAAAAAGAATCTTGAATATTTTTTTGATTATTATTCTTTTATTGGAAATAGGGATTGTAGTAGGTGTTTGGTTTCTATAAGTATCAAAGAAAGACTTCGTTTGTATCTGAAGAGTAAGCGAAGTCTTTATTTATGATACGAGGTAGGGATAAAAGTGTTGAAAAAAATGATCGGGAAAATGGTGCCAGGAGGAATCCCATCATAAATTATTTTTAGTGCAGGGAAATGTGGGATAAAAGCTGTATGGAAATGATAAAAAAAGTGCTTGTTTTTATACTTTCGTGTACAGTAATAGCTTTGATTCTTCCACTAGGCTATTTTTTCATCAATCTGTTATTTCTAAGGGCTTCTTTTTCGGAAGCGTTTGATGATTTTCTTTTGACGTTTGGACTCATGTTTGTGGTTACGTTTATCGGATTATTATGGAGCAAAAAAATGAATAGCAACTAAAAGGAGATGTGACATAAGTTAACTGGTTACGCTCTTTAAAAACAAGGGTCACTCGAAAATCATGCGATTTTTCGAATGTTCCTTGTTTTTCTATTGATTTTTGTGTTAAATTTTACTTAAAAAAGATTTGACAAAGGAGAGACAGATGGTACTCTTGAGCACAGCACAGCACAGCACAGCACAGCACAGCACAGCACAGCACAGCACAGCACAGCACAGCACAGCACAGCACAGCACAGCACAGCACAAAACAATGGTGGACTGCGTTCTAATTTAGACTACAACGATAGTGTTAAAGCTAACACTGACTTTTTGAATACCCTAAAAGACAAACTCCCTGAGTTCTTCACGAACTCAGGGTCTTTTGACTTGGATAAATTTAAGGATAGCTTAAAAGAAAACAATGTAGAGGAATTATCTAGCGGTTACCGACTTGATTTCATTGGGAAGAATTATGCCAAGAAACAAGCTGGGGAACGCCCTACTACAGTGATTGTACCTGACCTCGAACACAATGCTAAGGACGAAAACAAAGATAGTAAGAATCTGTTCTTCACTGGTGATAACCTTGAAGTGTTGCGTCACTTGCGACAAAATTATCAAAACTCAATTGATGTAATCTATATTGATCCACCTTACAACACTGGGGCGGACGGATTTGTTTACCCTGACAAATTTGAATATAGTGATGAAAAACTCAAAGACATGTTTGGACTTGACGATGATGGGTTGCGGAGATTGAAATCTATTCAAGGTCGGGCAAGTCATTCTGCATGGTTAGCTTTCATGTATCCTAGGATATATTTAGCACGTAAATTACTTAAGGATACAGGCGTAATCTTTATCTCAATTGATGATAATGAACAAGCGAATCTGAAACTTTTGATGGATGAGGTTTTTGGTGAAGGTGAGTTGGTTTCAGAATTTGTTATCATCCGTTCAGAAGGAGGTGGACTAGCTAAACAGGCAATTATAGGTCATGATTATTTGATTAGCTATGCAAGAAGCACAAAGTCGTTTAGACCCTTGGGAAAGCCAAAAGATATTCGTGGAAAAATTGTCGAAAAAGATGGTGAACAATATTGGATTGAAACCGACTGGCTCAGAAAAGAGTTCGGCAAATATGGAACTCTGCATTACGAAGACATACTAGAAATCAAGGGTCAAGAGAAATTGGATGAGATTAATGAGGGATTAGCTTCTGGAGAATATACTCTTATTGACAAAGGAGATTTTCATATTGTTGGTCGGCTCAGAAAAGTCGCGGATGATACTACAAAATTCTATACAGTATTGAAACACTTGAACAAAGACGGAAATGCTGACCTTGAAAAGCTTGGTTTTAATGGTGAATTTTCATATCCAAAACCAGTTTCTTTGATTAAGGAATTTGTTCAAGGTGCTACTATACATTCTAAAAAAGGACTGATATTAGACTTCTTTGCAGGCTCATCAACCACAGCTGATGCCGTTATGCAACTAAATGCTGAGGATGGCGGAAATCGACAATTCATTATGGTCACTTTGCCAGAACCTACATTTTCAATCGACAAAAATGGAAATGAGGCACCTACAAAAGGTGGGAAAATTGCTTACGCTAAAGGATATCGGACGATTGATGAGATTTCGCGGAAACGTATCGAGAAAGCTGCAAAAAAAATCAAAACAGATAATCCATTGTTGTCTGATTCACTAGACCTCGGTTTCAAACATTATCGTGTAGAAGAAGTCGCAGTTAACACGATTGATAGAATGGAAGAATTCGACCCCAATGTAATGTTCACAGAAGATTTGGTTGCTGATATCCAAGGTGGCGTAGATACAATGCTTACCACCTGGATGGTCGTTGATGGTTATAAATTTGATGAACCTGTTCAAAAAGTGAGCTTTGGTGGTGCTGATGCTTATTACCTTGGTAACCAATTACTCTATATCTTGGATAATAAGTGGAATGCTACGAGCACCAAAGAATTACTTAATCAAATTGGCAATCACAAAATCAATATCAACACAATCATTGTCAGTGAGTATGCTCTGACCTTTAACCGTATGAGCGAACTCAAAACCAACATCAAACTATTAAAGGATAAAGACTTTAACGTCAAGGTGGAGGTGCGTGGCTAATGGCAAGCACCGATTTAAAAATCAATTTAGAAGAACTGGAACATCAGCGTGAAGCACTTGATGCAATTCATGATGCGTTTCCAAATTTAGACAAAGTTAGTCAAGTTGATAATAATGGATTGGTTGCTAACTCAATGTACGCTAATCCATTGATAATGAATGCTTTTACTGAAAATAAATTCATTGATGTCAAAATGGAAACTGGTACAGGTAAAACTTACACCTATACTCGCATGATGTATGAGTTGCACCGTGATTATGGAATGTTCAAGTTTATCGTAATTGTTCCAAGTTCTGCAATTAAGGAAGGTGCTAAATCTTTCTTGACCGCTGACTATGCTCGCCAGCACTTCAAAAAGTTCTTTCCAAATACTGAAATGAATGTCGGCCTCATCAATTCTGGTGATTTCTCAGCTAAAAAAGGTCGTAAAGAAATTCCAAATATCATTCGTGAATTTGCAGAAGCTGACACCAACGACCGCAACCAAATACAAGTATTGTTGCTTAATTACAGAGGGTTCTTGGATAAAGCCACATCATCACTGTTCAAAGATGATTATGATACTAACCTATTTGGTGGTGAGTCTAGCCCAGCCAACATGATTTCAAAGACACGTCCGATTGTAATTATTGATGAACCACATCGGATGCAACGTAAAGATAATGCTTACTCAAATACCCTTGAAAAGTTAAAACCAGAAATGATTGTCCGATTTGGGGCGACATTCCCAGATAGAACTGTTGGCACAGGACGAAATAAAGTCATCGAGACTGACTATTACCGTGGTGATGAGCCATCATTCAACTTAACAGCGGTTGATAGTTTTAATCGTGAATTAGTCAAAGGTGTCGCGGTCATTATTCCTGAGAATGCCAGCTCTGCGGATAGCTACAAGGTGAAATCAGCTACGAAGGATAAACTCGTTTTAGAACGTGGTGGGAAAGAATATGAAGTAGCAGTCGGCGAAGCATTGGCTAATGTAGACCCACGTTTTCAAGGTGGCTTAACGTACGATTCAAAAGGACTTTTATCAAATGAGCTAGAAGTTGAAACGGGGATGAAATTGGTAGCTGATACCTTTACTAATTCCTACCAAGAAGTTTTGATACGCCAAGCGTTAGATGCTCACTTTGATTCTGAACGAGCAAACTTCCTGCGTGAAGGCTATCCTGTAAAGACGAATGCTTTGTTCTTCATTGATAACATTGACTCTTACCGTGATCGAGGTACAGGACAAGCAACTTGGCTCAAAGATACCTTTGAACGCCTTTTGAAAGCCAAACTTGAAGAATTAATTGCTGATGAAAGTGACAATGACTACAAGGCTTTTTTACAAGAAAGTTTAAATCATATCACTGATACACATGGTGGGTATTTTGCGACCGATTCAACTGCTAAAAGTACGGATGATAAAGTTGCTGAAGAAGTTGATACCATCTTACGCAATAAAAACAAGTCGCTTCGTTTGCAGGACGAAAATGGTAACTGGAATATCTTACGTTTCTTCTTTTCTCAATGGACGTTACGTGAAGGCTGGGATAATCCAAATGTCTTCACTATTGCAAAACTACGTAGCTCAGGATCAGAATCAAGTAAGATTCAAGAAGTTGGACGTGGTTTACGTTTACCAGTCGATGTCATGGGTAACCGCTTATCATCACAAGAATGGTGGTTAAATTTTGTGATTGATGAAAGTGAAAGTGATTTTGCTGACCGCTTATTGGGTGAAATCAATGAGGAAGCCACAATTCCAGTGGTTGGTAATGAAGAAATATCAGACACAATCATCAATAAGTTAGTCGAAGCTAATTATGCTCCGAACAAACGAGAAGTCCGAGCAAAACTATATGATGCCAATATCATTGATGTCGATGATATTATCGTTGATGCACTTGCCTTGAAGAAACTATTACCAAAAGGAAAAAAGACTAATAAAGTCCGTAAAGGTAAGCCTGCTATTAAGAAAATTAAATTAGCAAAGGAAAATTGGAATCAAATCAAAGAGTTTTGGAAAGAAATATCAAAGCGCTATATGATTACATTTGAAGAAATTCCTGACTCACTTGATGATTTATTCCTAACTGCTATCCAACCAGATGCAATTTTTGATGATAACAAAAAATTATCAGTGTCTGTTCAGAAAACCAATAAAGGCGATGAAATTTCAATTGTCACTGAATACAAGGAAGTTTCAAACGTTGGGAATATAGGCACATTGCCATATAACAAGTTTGTATCAGGTATTTCTAACCAAACTAATTTACCAATGGTATTAATCCATAAAGTGCTTGTTAAGCGATTTGAGACGATTAGCAATGTCAATTCCATCATTAATGATAAAACGATGGCTAAAATCGTTGATAGCTGGCAGGCAACATTTGTTGAAAAGTATGCCTCAGCTTACCATTATGATGCTCTTAACCTCAGTGCTAAAACATCTATCTTAAAACAAGATGAATTTGTTGATGATATTGCGCAAAATGATGTCGGAACAATTCCCGTTGAAACGACTATTGATGCACGTAATTTGTTCAAAGAAATTTTTGTCGACAGTGAACATCCTGAAGGTGATATTGCAAAAATTGTGCCAGATAATGAAATCAAGGTCTTTGGTAAGATCCCAAGACGTGCCATTCAAGTACCAACCTATGTAGGTGGAACTACCACGCCAGACTTTGTGTATGCGACCAAGAATGATATGTACTTGCTTGTAGAAGGAAAATCAACAAGCACACGTGGAACTGAGGATATTGCCGTTAATGCCCAAAGAAACATGTTTGAAAAATTGAAAAATGTAAGTTGGGCGAAAGTCACGACCAAAGATGAAGTCGTTGACCTGTTGAGACGATTTGATAATTCAAATGGAATTATTTAATCTCTTTTTCCTTGCCCGCCACACTCCAACCGCCACCACCGTTTAGGCGGGCAAGGAAAAAAGCCGGCTTCGCCAGCTTTGCAGTTCCATAAAACATAAGAATATGCTATAATAGACATAGAAAAAGGACGTGCTGCAAACACGCCCCATGTAGAACCGTTAAAAAGACGGTAGCCATCGAAAAAATAGTTTTTTGACCATCTAAACGACCTGCTAAAGTGTTAGATGGTTATTTTTTTTGGTCTTTATGATCTGTAATCAGCAACACCAATGTCGCAAAAGCAATCATCAGCGTTAATGCTTCTTCAAATACAGACATGCCTACTCCCTTCTAGGGATAAAGCTATGAACCATAGGCATCACCCCTTTATTAAGAGATTAGCCACCATCTTTTCACTTTTCTACATAATCATTATACCATAAAAAGCCGCTAGAAACGTTGATTTTTCAGTGTTTCTAGCGGCTTTTTTGTTTTGTTTGGCCGGGTTCCTTCATCGCTCCAACCACCGCCGCCGCTCTTACGGAACCCTGATCTTGTTTTCTTTTTTTGGTACAGGAGAATGCATTGAACAGAAAGGAAGCCATCGCTGCTCGATGGCCTAAATGTCTTTCGACGTAGCCGTCGATATCGGCCGCCTAAGCGTCCGAATCTGCGCAAGCGCATGTGGTTCAGGCCCAAGTGCCTGAACCGGCTCGTTTTTCGGAAGCACTAGCTTGTTTGATTCTCAGTTTCCAAAGAAGTGGATGTTCAAGCGTCTCTAATCGTCTATCAGTCATCCGGCTAGTATAACCTAAACCATAACCTGCCAATTGCCAAGGGTAAAATGCACGCTGCGCGCCCTTGGCAACCGTCAGAACATGGTTTCGAGACGGTTATGCCGAACGACCGATATACGAAAAGGGACGCTAAAAAGCATTCCACTTTGATCTTTGAAAACTGAAAACCAAAATCAAACAAGCAGGGCTTCGTCTAAAAACGAGCCGAATCAAGACCTTGGGGGTTGCACCCCCAAAACCCCTGCGCCCCCGACGCAATGCCGAAAAGGTAGGGGGGAAAGGCGCAACTTTCAAAGAAAACAAAAAAATTTATTTTTAGGAGGAGTCACCTATGAGCACACAAACAAAAAACACCCCGTATCAAGTCGGAGACATCTTTTATAGCTCCTGGGGCTATGAACAAACCAATGTTACTTTCTGGCAGATCGTGAAATTAACGGAAAAAACCGCCTGGTTTCGACCATTAAAAAAGCAGACTGTCAAAACATATACTTCTATGAGTGGCGAAACAATGCCAATACCAAATGAATTTATCGATTATCCACTCGCAAGAACAAAAGACAGCATTGTTAGAAAACGAATCAACCCGAATCATCCAAATGAACTCTATGGCAATCGCAGTTGGGATACCTTTTACCGCTATGATGGAAAACCTGTTTATGAAAGTAGTTACTACTAAGAGGGACCTTTCCCTCTTAGTTCAAAATAAAAAATATTTTAAGGAGAGATTTCACATGATGAACAATACAAATTTAATTGGCAGACTAACAAAAGAACCAAACTTTCGCTACACGTCAACCGGGAAAGCAGTCGCGAATTTTACGCTTGCAGTGAATCGAAATTTTACGAATGATCAAGGCGAACGAGAAGCGGATTTTATTCCTTGCGTGATCTGGAATAAAAAAGCGGAAACACTTGCGGATCATGTCACAAAAGGAAGTTTGATCGGAGTCAGTGGTCGATTACAAACGCGCAATTATGAAGATACTACAGGGGCACGAATTTATGTGATAGAAGTAGTCGTTGAAACTTTTAGTTTGTTGGAACCAAAAGCAAAAACCAAAGAACGAGCAGCACAACAATAAGTTTGATTCCTCAGTGGGAAACATTGCTTTTCCCGCTGAGGCGAACGTAAAGGAGGAAAATACAATGCTACAGACAAAATCTATCGTTGATTGTTACGACCGGAATACTCACGACTATTTAGGATCTTTTGAACAAACGGATGAAAATATTGTGAATTATATTGCGGGGTTAAGTCCTTTCCAATCGGTTTATTTAGTGGAACAGCTGACAGATACACTTATTCTAAGCACTATCGGGAACTTTCTAGATCAAGTCCCTAATCAACAATGGCTCCAACAGATCTTGCCTTTACTTATTGCCAAACAAACAGGAGAAAGCCCGATGAAAAGCGTATCAATGATTCATGGTTAAGAAGAAATGGGGGGAAAAGTTTGAGAAAACGAAGAACGGGATTCTGGGGACTTCTAGTCCTTGTTGGGGTAGTTGTGGTTGGTTCGAGATGGAATCAACCACCCTCAGAATTAAGTGAAGTAGTTCATGAAGTCACACAGATGTTTACTGACAAGCCAGCACAAGAAGTTCCTGTAGGCAACGGCTTGTCACAAATGGAAACGATCAATCATAATCAGCCGAGTTTTTCATCGGACGATTTGTCTTTAGAAAAGGGCACCTGGCAAACCTTCTCGGATTTAGATCCATTCAACCGTGTAGGAGAGGCGAACGCCCTATTGCATAGAGACATGATGCCAACAGAAGAAAGAGAGCGGTTATTTATCAAGCCTACCGGCTGGAAACAAAAGAAAATGTCGAATGGGGACTATCTCTATAATCGCTGTCATTTGATCGGATTTCAGTTAACAGGTGAGAACAATAACCCGAAAAATCTGATGACAGGTACGCGTTCCTTTAACACGCCTGCCATGGTTGACATTGAAAATAAAGTTGCTGAGTATTTACGAAATACAGGGAATCATGTTCGTTATCGTGTCACACCTGATTTTCGAGGGGAAGAATTGGTCGCACGAGGGATACAAATAGAAGCACAAAGTATTGAAGATACGGGGATTTCATTGAATGTGTATATCCATAACACACAAGAAGGCTATACCATCGATTATTTGACGGGTTTATCAAGAGTAAAGGAAAGAGAGTGAAGAACATGTATCAATCAACCAATCGGGCTTGTTACAACAGCTATTATGTACCATTCCATACGATGGCTCATGCGAGTTGGCCACCGACGTATGTAAGATGCGATTGCGGGGAATTGGCCAAACATATCGTGCATTATCGGCGGTTGCCTTGTGGAGCACCGCATTTTCAAAAGACGTTTATTTGGGCATGTGAACATTGTGGGGCACGCTATCGACAAATAAAAGGCACATTTGATTTTGAACGCATAGATGAACCGGGAGAGTAATAGCAGCTGATGTCTACAAAAACAAACCGTATAGGGAGGAAAACAATATGATCGAAGAAGTACAACTAGGGATTCAAACAGCGGAGGCGTTTGGAGAATGGCTCGAACAGCTTCAAATCAAAGGAAATCAGGTCAAAAGTGCGTTGGTTTTCCAGGAAGAAGAAACAGGAATATTAGATGTTTGTTTGGAGATTACGTATGGCTCTACAGCGGAGGCGTTAACTGGATTTCCCATCGTTTCTCTGTCTTTAACGATTCTTGGCGAGGCATTTTTATACTATGTAGAAGCAGCATTGGCTGTTGCGAATGAATTTGAAGGGGCTGGGCTATTGACAGATATGTTGGTGTTAGTGAACCAACAGAAGAAAGAAAAAGCCTAGGGGCAACACAAGAGCCCTTGTCAAAAAACAAGGGCTTGTGAAAGGAATTTATAAAAGAGATTTAGTTTATGTGATTAGTCTAATATACGAAGGAGGAGCATGCAAGATGAATCAACGCTTAGGAATAGTTTTGTTTTTATTGGGAATGAGTATGCAATTTTTGCCCGTTCTTTTTCAATTAGGCATTGGTAGTGGATTGAGTGCATGTTTGTTTTTTGCCTGGGACGAGTATTTGTATAAACAATCGAAGAAAGAATGGGGGGAGAGGTATGATTCCACCGTATAAAGCGGTCTGTTTTCCAGCCCTTTCTCGTAGAGGCGAAGCACGCTTTGTCATTATTGATGTGAACACAGGGGAAATTATCGATGATGCCCAAGGCTATGGCTATAAAAGCAAAATGAGAGCCTATCGGTCATTTGGCTATCTACAAGCAAGAAAAAAACGAGTGTTGAGGAGGAAAGCACATGAAACAAGAAGCAATTGAGCGATTGATGACGCTTTGTTTTTCTGGAGTTGGCGTAACAATGATTCGCTGTTTGTTTTTAGGTCGATTACGGTATCGGATCCGCAAAGGCATTCGATGGATGATGACCATCGGTTTGTTCGTAGGGATTTGGTTTTTGTTTTACTATTTTTGGTAAAAGAGAGGAAGCGGAACCATTGGCAATAAAAAAAGAAAATAAGCGAGGGGTGACCACCCTTAATCCTACACAACAAGTGGCGCTTCAACGATTATCAAAGAAATATGTACTTTCAGAAAGCAAGATCCTTGCTCATGCGTTAGATCTTTTGATTGCACAAGAGGCGGCAAATTTTGATGTAGGATTAAAGAAAAAGTGTCGACACTTGGTTCAAAAGTGAGGACACTTTCTATAAGAAGATCAAAGGGAAAGAAGGGAACACAAAATGAGAAAAATCACCGCTGTACAGCTGGTAAATGAGTTATCCGTTTTCGATAAAATGGCTCAAGTGTCGGCGTATTCCGCTCGTTTTTGTTTAGATGATTACTTGATTGAGGAAGTGCAGGAAGCAATCAAAACATGTAATCGCATGTATCCAGCCTATCATTTTACACACGAACTCGTTTACGGTGGATTTGGTCATGATTTAGTTGTAGTTGATTATAAGAAAAAAGCAGCGTATGACAAGTTGCAAAAACCGTATACGTATGGTGACTGTTTTGATGCATTGAAGGAAGAATTTGGAAGGATATCTAGTGCTTGGTTTCATGGTTTGTGGAATCAGCGGCTCACTGAAGAAGAATATCAGGAAATGTTAACTTTCTATAGAGAGCTGCAGAAGAGATTGGAGGAAAAAAGGGGGAGATAATTGTGACGTATAAGTTATATCTAAACAATCAGTTCTATGGATGTGGAAGCAAAGAGTACATGCACGAATTGATTGAGGACTGGTTAATTTGTGGAATGTATGGACAGGAACAAGCAGTTTTTAAAATTGTAAAAGTCCATAGAGGGAAATAGATTGGATAAAAAATTTTATGTTGTGATACAGAACAAGAATATCAATAATAAAGAGAGGGAAAACCGATGACAAAATTTATCACAGTAAACAACAAAAAAGGCGGCACTGGAAAAACCAGTATCTCTTGTTTATTGGCTGTGTATCTTTCAATGTTTGGAAATACATGTTTGATTGATGCCGATGAAAGCGGCAATGCGACGAAACGCTTTACTTCAGAAATTCAAGAAGCGGCGAAGCTTTCACGACTGTTCCGAAAACAAGCAGTGTTTCCGATGGCTGTTCGGGACAACTTAGCTCTTGTCTGTGGGTCACCAGAGCTGGAACAAGTCAATACGGAACTCGTATCTCGATTGAATAATACGCTTGTCTTTGCGAGTTATTTGCGCCAACACACGACTTTTGACGACTATGCGTATGTGGTGATCGATACACGCAATGATAGCAATCTCACTACGAATAATATGTTGGTAGGTTCTGATTTGATTTTAGGGGTTTCTGATCCGAGTGCGGATGGATTTGAAGCATTAATGAATCTAGACGAACATGTGTCCTTTTTGGCCGAAGAATTGCGGGATCTATTTACGGGAGAAAGCTATGTGCGGGCAAAAGTGTTATTTGTAGGGAATAAAGTCGCCCATAATACCGACGTTTCTCGCCAGTTTAAGCAGGTGATTGCAGAAACACCGCAATTTTTAGGGTACTTTCAAGATCGAACAGCGTTTGATGAAGCGGGATTGCAACAAAAAACGGTGCTGGATTTGTTTGAAGAAGTAAAGTACCAACAAGAGAAATATCGAAGCTTTCGGGAAGAGACCGTGCAGGTGTTAGAAGCGATCAAAACAATGATTGATGATGTGGCAAGCCAGCGTTAGCGAGGCTTGCCATGTACTAGAATGATGTACTAGAATGATGTACTAGAATGATGTACTAGAATGATGTACTAGAATGATGTACTAGAATGATGTACTAGAATGATGTACTAGAATGATGTACTAGAATGATGTACTAGAATGATGTACTAGAATGATGTACTAGAATGATGTACTAGAATGATGTACTTATATTGTGCAATCAAATTACATACTTAATGATATGGTTGAGGAGGGAACTAAAATGAATCAATTTGCAAAAATCAAACAAGAAGCCCAGGAAAAAAAGAAGCATCGATCGGCACATATGCCCGCTCCACAAAGTATCAACAATATTAATAAAGGAAATTTGACTCTTTCCTTGGAAAAACTCAAAAAGAAAGAGAAGAAAAAACGTTATGTGTTTGCCTTATACCCAAAAGAACATGACTTATTGAAGGAATTGGCTTTTCAAGCTGGATTTACGAATCAATATGGTGAGGGCAATGTATCTGCTTTTCTTAGTGCGATCATTCAAGAGTTAGGAGGGGACAAGGAATGAAACAATTACGTATTGGTCAAGTCATTACTGCCAAGACGGTTCACGGAGAACAAGTTACTGGAAAAGTCGAACGATTGAATGAGCATACGGTGGTTTTAAGCATGGATTCTTCTTTAGAACGTGTGGTGGTATCTGAAAAAGAACTGAAAAAACAAGGATGGACATGGAAGAAACCGCATCGAAAAGGCTCGTTAAACAATGGAGGGAGCATTTAATGAATCAAGAGTGGATGGTGTTTACTGGAACATTATCAAGTCTGACTCGTGAACAAGCCCAAGCGTTGGTGGTTGCCCTTGGTGGGCATACGCAAACCATTGTCACAAGTCAGACGACGCAGCTGGTCATCGGTACCAGTCGCCCAACCTTATTTTCTGATCGACGATCAACGAAATGGGAAACAGCCGAAAGGAGACGCAAAGCGGGTCAATCAATTGGTTTTATGAATGAACGAATGTTTTTAGAAGCTGCGATCGATGTACTACAGAACCGAGTAAGAAATTTACAGACAACTGACAGGTAAAACGGAGGAGTAAAGAAAAGATGGACACATATTTCCAACAAATGGATCAGATTTTGGCGCATGAGACGATGGATCGGATCGAAAAAGAACGCCAACTTCAACTTTTGATGAATACATTCATTGGGTATTATTTCCAGCAATACATAAAATATAAGGAGAATAGCCAACGCTCGTATTATCTAGCCCATGGGTATCAGCCAGAAAAGAAAGCGGAGCGGACGATTCATTTTTTATTCGGGTCGATGACCTATGAACGAACACCGTGGAAAAAAGAAGGCAAAATTATTTATCCTGTAGACGAATGGTTAGGCGTTTCTGCCTATGATCGCTATTCTCCTGGTGTATCTTTTGCGATGGTGAAAGCAAGTAAAGATTGCCCTTACCGAAAAGTGTCAACGATCATTGAAGATTTTACGGTCATTTCGTGTTCAAAAGATACCGTAGGAAAAGCCGTCCAATTGTTTGGAGAAAAAGCAGAGCACTACTTTTCCTATCAACGAGAATATGGGGAAGCGGGAAATCGTAAGGTGCCGTATCTATTCATAGAAGGTGATGGCGTACTTGTGAATGAAAAAGGACTAGTTAACAGGGGACGGAAAAAGAAACAAGGGAATGGGAAAAAGAAAGAATTGAGCCATTTTGTGATTCATGAGGGAATAGAAGAAACAGGGCTTCAAGCCATTCCTCGTTTAAAACATGCGCGAACGATTATTTCGTCCAGTTATGCCGAGGCAGCTCACCAGGTCAAAGATTATTTGTATCAAACGTATGATCTAAAAGAAACGATCGTCGTCGCAAATACAGATGGGGGAAAAGGATTTACGAAAAGGAAGATCCAAGAATTATTGCCGGTAAAAATTGGCGGATTTGACTATTTTATCGATCGGTATCATGTGACCCAAAAATTGATTCAGCGTGTCTTTAAAACAGAATTGATCAATTCGTTTCAAGAGGCGATCAATGCCTATGATCCACGAAAACGAGATGTGTTGTTAACAACATTGGAGAGTTGTTGTGAAACGCAGGAACAGTTGTACCATTATACGAAGCTCAAAGGCTATTTGTATCGGAATTGGCCGTATCTGAAACCGTATCATCTACGGAATCTGTCAAAGAAAAAACAAGGGATCGGGATCATGGAAAGCCGTCATCGAAGTTTTACGTATCGGATGAAGAATCAAGGAAAATACTGGGGACGAGGATTAGAAGGAATGATTCAATTGATTGCCTCAGAGAAAAATCAAACGATCAAATCCATTTTCTTGCAAGAATGGCAAGAAGCCTTTGCGTTAGATGAACGGCTAAAACGTCAACCGTTGTGTGGGCTTGAACAGGCAGATGAAGAAACAGAAACGGGTATAACTAAGGGAGAAGTGCGTCTTCAAACCGATCGAGGAGCAGTCAAAGAGTATGTCAATTGGCTGAAAAGAGGAACCCCCCTAGACAAACTCTAGGAGGGAATCGTGAAAAAAGATCTCTCGATCTTGAAAAAAAGTGTTGTAAAGAGTGTCCGCTCTTTACAACACCAGTATAAAAGAAAATTTCTTGCGATACAATAAAAAATTTAATGTATTCTGCCATATTATTTTTTAGAAAAGAATTGACAAACGATTAAAAAGGGTGTAGAAATAAAGATAACAAAAGCGAGACAAAAAAAGGTGATGGAACCATTTGTCCATCACATCGATTTGTCAAAAGTTTTGTTTTAATGATAATTTATATTGAAGAGTTTATACTTGAAAAGCTGATTTGTCAATACTATTTTTTATTATTTTTTGATTCCATTTTTTCATCTATCGAAAGAATGACTATTTTCGAAGAGATAGACGACGCATTGTAAATAACAAAAACAAAAATAAAATAACAATCAAAAAACAAACTGCCAGAAGTTTGTTTTAATGTTAATTTAATTTTTCTTCTTCAGAAAAAGTGTCCGGGTAAAATACAGACACATACAAAAATAGTTTTCTGATTGACAAGGTATCCTTTTTCCGGTAAAGTACATTTCAACAAGAATAACTATCCGTTGATAAGGAAAGTAATCGTAGATACTTTAAAGAGAGACTCTGGTTGGTGGAAAGAGTTAAGTCTGAAACGTTGAAAAATGGCCTTGGAGGATTGATTGTCGATAAGTAGGCAATCACGGAATCTGCTCTACCGTTAAAAGGAGCACCAATCTCTTGATGGAATTTTCTTGATAGACGTTGGGTTGAGGGAAGGGAAACCTTCTGAACAAAAGGTGGTAACACGAGTGATCGTCCTTTTATCAGCAGATGCTGGTAAAAGGACTTTTTTTGTTTTCATCGATCTTTGAAAATAAAAAGCGGCATAAAAAATAGAGTCAACACGATGAATTGGTAAGTACAAAAGGAATGTTCCTAAACAGAGAGCTTCGGTAGCTGAAAAGAAGCAGGAAACGAATTTTGGAAAATGGCCAAGGAGTGATTCGTCCCGAGCAATGATGCAAGGCGGCGACGGCAGCATCCGTTATCTTGCTAGAGTATGATCGTACTCGAAGAGGAGCTATATGTGAATATAGCTTAAACTGAGGTGGTAACACGCAAAAAGGCGTCCTCAAGCAAGCCAGTTATGGCTTGCTTGAGGACGCCTTTTTGCTGTGAATCACTGCGATTGGTCAAAGACCAGAGCAGATGATGAACAGTACTAGGCGACCGGAGGGGGCGTAGTTGATCATCCCAAAAATCAACTAGTTAATCAATCGGCGATAATAAGGAGGAAAAAAATGATTTCATTAAAGGATGTATCGGTGACATTCACACAACCAAACAAGGAAACGGTCCAAGCGGTCAAAAATGTGTCACTAGAAGTAGATAAAGGCGATGTTTATGGGATCGTCGGCTACTCCGGCGCGGGTAAAAGTACTCTGGTACGCGTAATCAATTTATTGCAGCGTCCAACGTCAGGGAGTGTCATAGTCAATCAGACTGAATTGACCGCATTACCGGCTAAAGCATTAAGAGAAAAAAGGAAAACGATCGGAATGATCTTTCAGCATTTCAATTTGATGGATAGCCGGAATGTCTTTGACAACGTGGATTTTTCCTTGAAATATGCAGGAATCTCCAAACAGGAACGTCGTCAAAAAGTGACAGAATTGCTGTCCTTGGTTGGACTGGAAGAAAAGGCAAGTTCGTTTCCTAGTCAACTTTCAGGGGGACAAAAGCAGCGAGTCGCCATCGCACGAGCATTAGCCAACGACCCAGAGATCTTGCTCTGCGATGAGGCGACTAGCGCACTTGATCCTAAGACAACATTACAGATACTTGCATTATTGAAAAAACTCAATCGTAAATTAGGGTTGACGATCGTCATTATCACTCATGAGATGCAAGTGGTGAAAGAAATCTGTAATAAAGTCGCTGTAATGGAAAATGGCGAGATCATTGAACAAGGAAAGAGTGTTCAAATTTTTAGCCAGCCGGCAAAACCGCTGACAAAAGACTTTATTCGGACTGCTACTCATATTGATCAAGCGCTGGAAACGATTCTCGGCAGTGCGAAATTCTCCTCATTGGCTGCCAACGAATGGCTGGTGGAACTGTCTTATGTTGGGGATCAGACCAATGAACCATTGATCGCACAATTGTTTAGTCGTTATCAAGTAACGACGAATATCCTCTACGGAAACGTAGAGATTCTGCAAGATGTTCCCATCGGTAGTTTGATCGTTAGTTTATCAGGGGAATATGGGCAGCGCAAACGAGCATTAGATTTTCTCGCGGATCAAGGTGTTTACACGAATATCATTAAGCAAAATCACGCGGAACCATTGAATAACGTGATTGAAGGAGGATTTTAGATGAGCACTTTTTTTGAACGGTATTTTCCCAATGTCGTTGCTATCTCTGATGAATTTGTAGAAGCAACGATCCAAACATTATACATGACCTTTTGGACAGCACTGATTGCAGGGATTTTAGGAATCATTTTGGGCATTGTTCTTGTCGTGACCCGACCAGGAGGTATTTTGGAAAGCCGCGGATTATTTGAACTTTTGGATAAAATCATCAACATCGTACGTTCCATTCCTTTTATTATCCTATTGGCTTTGTTAGGAACGACGACTCGTTTGATCGTAGGAACAACGATTGGGGAAACAGCTGCTTTGGTTCCATTGATCGCA
This sequence comes from Enterococcus sp. AZ091, assembly GCF_051714805.1. Lineage (NCBI taxonomy): Bacteria > Bacillati > Bacillota > Bacilli > Lactobacillales > Enterococcaceae > Enterococcus > Enterococcus sp. AZ091. Next base: position 964,089 of record NZ_JBIOSO010000002.1, read on the forward strand.
GGGATCATTCCTTTCTTTGCTCGTCAAATCGAAATTGCCCTATTAGAAGTTGATCCTGGGGTTATTGAAGCGGCAGAAGCAATGGGAACCAGTCCATTGGGAATTATTGTGCGGGTCTATTTACCCGAAGGGTTGGCTGGGATCATTCGCGTGTCTGCTTTAACGATCATCAATGTGATTGGACTGACCGCAATGGCTGGTGCAGTTGGTGCTGGCGGTTTAGGGAACTTGGCGATCACCCGCGGCTATAATCGTTTCCAAAACGACGTCACCATCATGGCGACACTGATCATTTTAATTTTGGTCTTTTTTAGTCAATTTGTCAGCAATCTGTTGGTTAAAAAAGTTAGCCACTAAAAAGGGCAAAAAAAACAAATAAAATTAAGTAGAAACTATTGGAGGAAGAAAATGAAAAAATTACTTAAAGCAATCGTGGTAGGTGCGGCATTATTATTTATTACTGGGTGCAGCAATAGCAATGCTGGAACAAAAGAGAAAGAAGTAACCGTCAAACTTGGAGTGATCGGTGCCGACACGGATGTTTGGGATGATGTCAAAGATCGTTTGAAAGATGAAGGTATCAACTTAGAATATGTTCAATTTTCTGATTATAATCAACCGAATGCGGCGTTGGCAGATGGTTCTATCGATATAAATTCTTTTCAACACCAGTTCTTTTTAGACAATTACAATAAAGAGTTTGGAACGGATCTTGTTTCTATCGGCAATACAGTCAATGCGCCGCTAGGGATTTATTCAGACAAGGTGAAAGATATCAAGGAATTGAAAGAAGGCGCGACAGTAGCAATTCCAAATGACGTCACCAATGGCGGCCGTGCGTTGTTGTTACTACAAAGCGCTGGCTTGATCAAAGTTGATGAAGCAGCAGGCCAGACGCCGACCGTTTCGGATATCACTGAAAACAAACAAAAGTTGAAAATCTCTGAGTTAGATGCTGCCCAAACTGCCCGCGCATTGTCAGATGTTGATATTTCAGTAATCAATAGCGGAATGGCTGTGGATGCTGGCTTTGTTCCGACAGAAGATGCGATCTTCTTAGAGCCTGTAGATGAAACGGCTCGCCCATACGTGAACATCATTGCTGCGCGTAAAGAAGATCAAGACAACGAAGTGTATCAAAAAGTTGTTGCTGCTTATCAAACGGACGAAACAAAGAAAGTTATCGAAGAAACATCGAAAGGTTCTAGCGTTCCAGCCTGGGAGACATTTGGCGCGAAGTAAAGAAGAGTATAGCAAGAATGCCTACCTTTCTGAGGCAGGAGCTGTGAGACCACTGACTATTCATACTTATTTATCCATATTAAAGGGAGAGAAAATCATATGACAACAACTGTAAAAACTTCTATTAAAGAATTTATCGCACAACGCTTACCGGAATACCAAGAACTAGCTTTGGATATTCATGATCATCCAGAAGTCAGCAACTATGAATTTTATTCTGCAGATGCGCTGATTGCCCAATTAGAAAAAGAAGGATTCACCGTGGAAAAAGAAGTGGCTGGTCATCGTACAGGGTTCGATGCCCGTTATCAAAGCGGCAAACCTGGACCAACATTAGCTTTTTTGGCAGAATATGATGCGCTGCCCGGCATCGGTCATGCCTGTGGGCACAATCTCTTTGGAACTTATTCTGTATTGGCTGCTAGTGTGTTGCAACCTTATGTAGATGAACTAGGAGGAGAAATCCGCGTTTATGGTACTCCTGGTGAAGAGGGGGGCGAAAATGGCTCAGCAAAGGGCAGTTTTGTGCGTGAAGGATTTTTTGAGGATGTCGATGCTGCATTGTGCGTGCATCCAGCTTATCGCTATGGCAAAACCACCGCATCTTTGGCTAATGATCCTGTCGATATCAAATTTTATGGTCGGGCATCCCATGCGGCAGCGGCACCAGAGAAAGGCATTAATGCGTTAGAGGCATTGATCCAAGTTTTTAATGGGATCAATGGGTTGCGTCTTCATTTGCCGAAAGATGTCAACATTCATGGCGTGATCACTGATGGTGGTGTGGCAGCGAATGTTGTTCCAGAATATGCAGCTGGACGTTTTTATTTACGAGCAGCCAATCGGGCGACACTAGATGAAGTCTATGAGAAAGTGGAGAATATCGTTAAAGGAGCAGCTTTAGCAACAGGAACGACTTATGAATTTGGACTCTTCCAGAATTCAGTCGACGATGTGATCGTAACACCAAGTTTTGATGAACTATTCTTTGCCCATACTCAGGAAGTTGGCGTTCCCCAAGCAGAGATCGATGTGGAAACAAAAGCAAGTTTAGGCTCTTCAGATGTAGGAAACGTCAGCCAAGTGATCCCCACGATCCAGCCAACTGTCTCAATTTCGGATGAATACATTGCTGGTCACTCCGAGGAATTTAAAGCGGCTGCTCGTAGTACCAAAGGACTGAACTCGATTGCGATCGCAGCGGAATTACTCGCATTGACTGCATTAGATCTTTATCAAAAGCCAAAATTGTTGTCTCAAATCAAAGCGGACCATCAAGCCAGCTTGGCAAAGGGAAATTAATCCTAATGAATGACGACTAAAGTAAACAAGAGCGCATTCCCACTTGGGAGTGCGCTCTTGTTTGCTAATCGTTAATCGATCACTAAAATTCCTTCATTTAATGAGAAAGGATTTTTTTCATTGATGTGATCATAGAACATGACACCATTCAAATGGTCGATTTCATGTTGCACGACGATAGCTGCATAGTTCTTCAAACGAACTTTTTGCTTCTTGCCTTGCATGTCATAATAGCTGATCGTGATTCGGGCGTGACGTACGACATAGCCTGGTACTTCCCGGTCTACAGACAGACAGCCTTCGCCTTCACCTAAACATGCCTCTTGTACGGAGTGGCTTAAGATTTTAGGATTGTACAACACATCTTTAAATTCAGGTTCTGGATTTTCAGGATCGCTACTAGGAACTAAAACAGCAGTGATTCTTTTAGAAATATCTAGTTGAGGTGCTGCTAAACCGACTCCGCCTCGTAAATTCAATTCTTCGGCTTTCACTGGGTCTTGGCTATTTTCTAGAAACTCCATCATGTCTTTCCCTAATTGAATGTCCGCTTCACTTAATGGAAAGGGGACTTCTTTTGCTACTTCCCGCAAAGTTGGGTTGCCTTCGCGAATAATATCATCCATTGTAATCATTGATGATGTGATTCCTCCTACTATGTAAAAATTACGCGCTCGTTGACTCCTTATAAAGTGTACCACAACTAATGGCCGAACCGCATTAGAAAGTTTAAGGGACAACTTTTTCTTAAAAAATACACCGTTATGAAATTATATTTCTTTTTATAATTATATATTATGAAATATAGTTGTAAAAACAAACAGGCCGTTGTATAATCATTTTGTAGAAAACGGTACCAGCAAGGAGGAATCAACAATGTTTGGGTTTTCAGTATTTATGAATGCCGATTTGACTACCACAGACATCGATGCCATCGAAGAAATGGCGCTTCAAGGTTTTTCTGGGATTTTTACATCCATGCATATACCAGAAGATGATGCCGCCAGTTATCGCCAACGATTGACAACACTTGGTGAAATAGCAAAAAAGAATCGGTTGTCATTAATGGTAGATATTTCAGGAGAGGCATTGGCTAAAGCAGGATTTTCCTATAAAGAGTTAAATGAACTGACGGATCGGGGAGTCACTGGGCTGCGAATGGATTACGCGATCGACAATCAGACCATTGCTCAATTATCTCGTAAAATAACTATTAGTTTAAATGCGAGTACATTGACTGAAAAAGATATTAACGAGTTGAACACCTATCAGGCAGATTTTTCTAATCTAGAAGCGTGGCACAATTACTATCCGCGTCCGGAGACGGGATTAGACAAAGAATGGTTTCAGGCCAAAAATCAGTGGTTGAAACAACAAGGTTTTCTTGTACAGGCCTTTGTTGCTGGGGATGCGAATAAAAGAGGTCCTCTTTACCAAGGATTGCCGACACTGGAAGCGCATCGCAGCATGAGCCCCTTCGCAGCAGCACTGGAGTTGTTGAGGGATTGTGCCGTTGATGCTGTCTACATTGGGGATGGTATCGTGACCCCTGCTTCTTTGAAGCAATTCAGTTCTTATCTAGCCGATCAGACCGTCCTTCTTCGCACAAAGGATATTGGTTCTGCCTATTATCAACATATTTTAGGAGAGCATGAGAACCGGCAAGATGAGGCAAGAGATGTGATTCGCAGTGCAAATGCCCGATTTGCTGAAGTCCCATTGATTTCCCCAGAAACTGCTCAAAAACGGGTTGTCGGAGCTGTGACTATCGATAATCAAGATTACTTGCGTTATATGGGGGAAATCCAAATTTGTAAGCGAATCCTGCCCGCAGATGACAAAGTCAATGTCGCTGCGCAAGTGATTGAAGAAGATCTACCCTTGCTCCAACAAATCAAAGCAGGAATGCGATTCAAAATAGAAAGAGATGAGAGAAATGACAATGATTAATTTAGAAAACTTAACGACTGAAAGACGAAATCAAGCAACATTTGGTTTGGATGAAATGACTGTGGCAGAGGCTTGTCAGAAAATGAATGCCGAAGACCAGAAAGTTGCTCAATCCGTTGAAAAGGAATTGCCAAGCATTGAAAAAGTAATTCAGCAAACGATTCAATCTTTCAAAAAAGGGGGACGATTGATCTATCTCGGTGCTGGTACCAGCGGACGACTAGGAGTTTTAGATGCCGCTGAATGTGTCCCTACTTTTGGGGTCTCACCGGATATGGTGATCGGTTTGATTGCTGGCGGTGAAGAAGCAATGACTGTAGCGGTTGAGGGGGCAGAAGATTCTGTTGAATTAGGGCGTCAAGACTTGATTGACCTGAAGCTGACGGAAAATGATATGGTCATTGGGATCGCAGCCAGCGGCCGCACACCTTATGTCATTGGAGCACTAGACTATGCAAATGAAATCGGGGCTACCACAGGAACGATCGCCTGCAACAAACAAGCAGAAATTTCAAAACATGCCAGCTTCCCGATCGAAGTGGATTGCGGACCAGAATTTCTGACAGGTTCTACCCGATTGAAATCAGGGACTGCTCAAAAATTGATTTTGAACATGATTTCCACGATTTCGATGGTAGGCATCGGAAAAGTGTACAATAATTTAATGGTCGATGTTAAACCAACGAACGACAAACTCGTTGAACGGGCCAAGAGAATCATCATGCAAGCTACCGAAGCAGATTATGAAACGGCGGCAGACTACTTTGAAAAAGCCGATCAAAATGTGAAGTTAGCGATCGTTATGCTGCTTACCAATAGTGAAAAAGAAGAAGCTGCTGCAAAGCTGGTACAATCAGAAGGGTTCGTTAAAGGAACGTTAGAAGGATAGGAGGAAAAAATCAATGGCAAAAGAAGAACTGACAGTTACACAACTAGCAGAAAAAATATTTCAAGAATCAGGCGGTATCGAGAATGTTGCCTCTGTCACTCATTGTATGACTCGAGTACGGATGACGGTTCGAGATCACAACAAGGTCAGCAAGCAAGGGTTACAAAACATTCCCGGAGTCTTAGGAGTAGTGGATGATGAACAACTGCAAGTGATCATCGGTCCTGGAAAAGTCAATAAAGTAGCAAATGCCATGGCGGCACAAGCGGGTGTTGATCTAGGGCAAGAAATTCCTGTGGCAGCCACCAGTGGAAAAGAGGCTGTGAATGCGAAAGCAGCAGAAATGAAAGCTGCTCAAAAAGCGAAACAAAAACAATCACCAATCAAGTCATTATTGAAAGATATTTCAAATATTTTTGTCCCAATGATCCCAGCGTTTGTCGGTGCTGGTCTCGTTGCTGGTATTGCTTCTGTTATGACGAACTTGATCACTGCAGGAAAAATCGATGGCGACACGTGGAATTATTATGTCATGATTTTAAATATCTTAAAAAACGGGATGTTTTCTTATTTAGTGATCTTCACAGGTGTCAATGCAGCTCAAGTATTTAAAGCGAACCCAACGCTAGGTGGTGTCATTGGGTCGGTCGTCTTATTGACTGGAATGAATCCAGAAGCCCCAATCACCAACCTCTTTACAGGAGATCCTCTGGCAGCTGGACAAGGAGGGATCATCGGTGTAATCTTTGCAGTCTGGTTGCTGGCTAAACTGGAAACTGTTTTGCACCGAGTGATTCCTGAAGCCATTGATATCATCGTTACCCCAACTTTGTGTTTGTTAGCGATCGGTTTGGCAGAGATCTTTTTGATCATGCCATTAGCTGGGTTTATTTCAGACAGTTTGGTTGGCTCAATCAATTGGGTATTAAATGTCGGCGGCGCATTCTCAGGTTTTGTTCTCGGAGCAACCTTCTTGCCAATGGTCATGTTTGGTCTACATCAAATCTTGACACCGATCCACATTCAAATGATCGAAGCAACTGGCAGCACACAGTTATTGCCAATCTTAGCAATGGCTGGCGCTGGTCAAGTAGGGGCGGCATTAGCCCTATGGATTCGTCTGCGAAAAGATAAAGAACTTTCTGAAATGATCAAAGGCGCTTTGCCAGTAGGGATTTTAGGTATTGGAGAACCATTGATCTACGGTGTAACACTGCCATTAGGCCGACCATTTATTACGGCATGTATCGGAGGCGGAATCGGTGGGGCGGTTATCGGCGCATTGTCGAATATCGGCGCTACCGCCATTGGACCTTCTGGAGTAGCTTTGATTCCGTTGATTGCAAACGGTCATTGGTTAGGCTATGTCTTTGGTTTATTAGCAGGATATGCAGGTGGCTTTGTGGCTACTTACTTCTTTGGGATTCCTAAAGACCGTTTAGCTGCTGTCAATGCTGTTGATGAAGAAGTACCGGCGGCTACTTCAACGGCGGCTACAACACCAGCAACGTCTGCAGCACCTGAAACCATTGAACTATATGCAGTTGCTGAAGGAACCGTTCATGCGATTACAGAGTCAAAGGATCCTGTTTTTTCTCAAAAAATGATGGGTGACGGATATTATGTAGCTCCTGCAAATGGAAAAATCTATGCACCAGCTGCAGGAACTGTAACAACGATCTTCCCAACCAAACATGCCATTGGAATCACGACACCAAATGGACTTGAGATTCTGCTGCATATGGGTGTCGATACCGTTGAGCTACAAGGCAAGCCTTTCAATATCCTCGTCCAAGAAGGGCAACAAGTGACTGCCGCTACACAAGTTGCTGAAGTTGATCTGGCAGAATTGGCAGCTAGCAATAAAGCAACTGATATGCTTGTGGTACTCACCAATATGGAACAAGTTATCTCAGAAACCATGACTGCTAAAGGAACAGTCACAAGTGCTAGTCCTGTGATGACTGTACAAGTCAAATAAGTAAAAAACAGCTAGATTCGAATGGTACAATTTTTTCTACCCATGTGTCATTCGGTGATTAAGAACGCTTCGTCCCGTACTGCTGAATGATGATCTCGTTAATGCTTCTGTTAATGTGAATCATCTGAAGTGGTTCGGGATTTTTTGTTAGGGAAGAAGCGGAGTGCATCGGAAGACATTGAATATCTTTTAAATTTCTTAAGGAAGTGCCTTTTTACATTGCGAATAATTTACTATTGTGTTACATTCGTGTTACAAAGAAAGCCTGAGAATCCTGAGGAGGTAGAGGAATGAAAAAGAGTATCTGGTTCATGAGCTGTCTATTATTTTTACCAATTACTGCCATTGCAGAGGAAACAACGGAATCATCAGAAACGATTCAATCTACGCAATCAACTGAAGAAATCATTTCGACAGAAGCGACGGTTTCGAATACTGAAATGGAATCAACCGCTGACACTGCACAAAGTAGTGAATCCGTGACGACACAGCCCGAGGATGTGGTAGAAGCCATTGTCGCTCAAACAGGCGTTCAAGCAAGTCCTGAGTCAGAAACCATTACAGAACAAAGTGATTTGCGCTCTGCTTTTACTAGAGGCATCACTGATGGAAGTGTGACAGCTTTCACGCAAGATGAGTTGGATCAATTGACCGATCAGCAATTAAAAGATGCAGAGACACTAGCATTACGATATAGCCAGGATGTGATGGGAATGGATATCGGCTATTTTGCTCGGATCGTTCGCGCTCTTTTTATCGATCATCTCTTATCTTGGGAGAAGATTGAACCGCAGCTAGCCTTTGATCCAAGCAGCTACTCTTCTTTTGCAGCGTTGATTCCAGAACTGGATCGCTTAAAAACATATCTGCAAGTTGTTTACCCAACAAATGGTGTTTATATTTCCCCGGAACAGCCAATTTCAGATGAATGGTTGACATCGATTTTGTCACACTTAGATGAAGAAGTAGCTGCCAGTGGTTCAGAAACATTGTTTCCAGGTCGGATTGGCTGGATCATTTACGCTGTGAATCAAGGTCATTATCTCCCAGCAGCTTCTGAAGTAACGGGGAATACCGAATCTTCTGATACGTCTGCTGCCAACACTTCGTCGGAACAAACAACAACTAGCAAAACAGAAGTAGCTAGTGCTACTTCGGACAGTCGAGCATTGCCAAAAACGGGAGAGACCGTCAATTGGTTTTTGCCAGTCGTTGGAGTCGTTTTGTTAGTCGGAGTAGGCTGTGTCCTGTGGGTTAGAAAGAAAAAATAGACGTTATTTAAAATCGAAAAACGGCTGTTGTGCAGTGGCTTCCTTTTTTAAGGAATAGCCGCTGCTTTTTTTGTTTTCAGAAAAAGACAATGAATCTATTTTCAATGAAATGAAATCACTAAGCGAATTTCCTTTTTATAAAGAAAATGACTTTCATAAAATATTCAAACTTTTTTACTTGCATTCTCTCATGAGGGGTGTATAATGACACAGTGTCATATGACAACCTGTCATAATAATTGTTGTCATTTATCATTTGAACTGAAAGGAGAGATGACGATGCCAACGGATACGTTTTTCCATTTGCCATTAGATAAGCAAAAACGCATTTTAAGCGCTGCTAAGAAAGAATTTTCTCGGGTCCCATTGAAGGATGCTTCGATTGCCAATATCATCAAAGACGCAGAAATCCCTCGGGGAAGTTTTTATCAGTATTTTGAAAATAAGGAAGACTTATACTACTACTATTTTCATACGTTGAAAAAAAACAGTCAGCGGGATTTGATTCGTTCCATTCAACACGAAAAGGGCGATCTGTTTGCTGGCTTTGAATGGTATTTTTCTCGGATGATCGAAGAAGTGTTAGAAGGAAAAAATGCAAAATTTTATCGCAATCTCTTCATGAGTATGGATTATCGTTCTTTGCGAAAAGTGATGCCGGATATCCACAAAAAACCACTCTACGGCTCTCACAAAGAGCATCAAGAAGCGAGACAGAAGTGGGAAGAAGAATTTTTTGCTGAGATCGACAAAGACTTATTACGGGTCAAGGATGATCATGAATTGAAAATGCTCGTCCAACTGTTGATGCACACCGTTTTTTCTACGATTGCTGAAGCATACCGAGAGTTAGCAGAAAATCATGCCTATGATCCTTCGCTAGCAACGACTGATTTCAATAACAAAATCAGCTGGCTAAGAGATGGCGCACAAAAAGAAAGAGGGGAAAAGAATGACAAAGTTGATTAAACGAGTTTCACTCGTTTCGGCACTGATGGCCGTGGCCTTTATGGTTGTACAAGTAATAGCAGATCTCTATTTACCGACATTAACGTCGAATATCATTAATAATGGCGTTGCAACTGGAGACATTGATTATATCTGGCGTACCGGCTTTTTAATGATCGGGTTTTCACTGATCAGTATTCTGGCTGCATTAGGCAATACATTCTTTGCTACTAGAGAATCACAAAAATTGGGGCAAAAATTACGGACAGATATTTATGAAAAAGTAGAAAATTTCTCCGCACGTTCTTTTGATAAATTCGGAACTGCCTCTTTGATCACTCGTACGACCAATGACGTCAACCAAATTCAAATGGTGGCACAAATGTTCTTGCGGATGATGATCAATGCACCGATCACTTTGATCGGAGCAAGCTTCTTGGCCTATCAAAAAGACGCTCAGTTAACCAAAATCTTTTTAGTCGTTATTCCAATTATGATCGTTTTGGTTGGTGGAATCATGTATTTTGCTGTACCACTTTTCAAAAGCATGCAGAAAAAAACTGACCGTCTGAATTTGGTCTTCCGTGAAGGATTGACTGGAGTGCGGGTCATTCGAGCTTTCGATAAGACCAGGTATGAAGCCAATCGCTTTGATGAAGCCAATAAAGACTATACCCACACGGCCATCAAAGTAAATACTATCGTGGCACTTATGATGCCTTTGATGACATTGATTATGAGTGGGACCAATATTGCCATCACTTGGTTTGGTGGACATTATATTGCTGAAATGACATTAGAAGTTGGAAATCTGATTGCATTCATGACGTATGCCATGCAAATCTTGATCAGTTTTATGATGCTGTCAATGATCTTTGTGATGGTCCCAAGAGCACAAGCCTCTGCAGATCGGATCAATGAAGTATTAGACGAAGAAGAAGAGATCGTTGATGATAAAGCACCTAAGATGATTCAACTGAAAGGTGATCAAGCCACACTTGCTTTTGATCACGTCAACTATCGTTACCACGGTGCAGAAAAATTAGCACTGCAAGACATTGATTTTCAAGCAAAATCGGGTGATTTTGTGGCAATCATTGGTGGTACGGGTTCTGGGAAGACGACATTGGTCAATTTGCTGCCTCGGCTCTATGATATCGAATCAGGAGCGATCCGCATCAATGGAGTGAATATCGCTGAAGTAACACAGCATAATTTGCGGGACTCAGTTGGTTTCGTCCCACAAAAAGCGGTTTTATTTACTGGTACGATTCGAGAAAACATGAAATACGGTAGACCAGATGCGACAGATGAAGAAATCTGGAAAGCACTGGAAATCGCACAAGCCAAAGAGTTTGTTTCAGAATTGAGCGAAGGCTTAGACAGTCATGTAGAACAAGGCGGCGGAAATTTCTCCGGCGGCCAACGTCAACGGTTAGCGATCGCTCGGGCATTAGTGAAACAAGCCGATGTGTATGTGTTTGATGATTCTTTCTCAGCGCTTGACTTTAAGACAGATGCACAGCTGCGAGCGGCATTGAAAAAAGACATGAAGAACAGCATTATGGTTGTAGTCGCACAACGGGTAAGTACAGTAATGGATGCAGACACGATTCTTGTCCTTGACGAAGGTCAATTGGTGGGTAAAGGAACCCATGAAGAATTGATGGCCTCAAACCAAACGTATCAAGAAATCGTATCATCTCAATTGAGAGAGGAGGATGTGGCATGAGTGAACGGAAAAACCAAGCACCTCGCGGCGGTGGACCGATGGGTGGCGGTCCAGGGCGCAACATTGGAGCGAAAGGACCAAAAGCAAAAAATTTCTGGGGAACGGTAAAACGACTTTTCGGTTATATGTCGAAACGTTCTATCGCAATCATTTCGGTATTTGTTTTAGCGATTGCCGCCGTAATCTTCCAGATTCAAACACCAAAGATCTTAGGGGAAGCAACAACCGAAATCTTTAAAGGTGTTATGATTGGTGCAGAGCAAATGAAAGCGGGAAAAACTGTCACCGAATTTCCGATCGATTTTGATAAAGTAGGACAAATCATTATGATCGCTATCGGTATGTATGTTATTTCTGCTATTTTCAATTTCTTGCAACAATTCATCATGACCCGTGTATCACAACGGACCGTCTATGAACTGCGTCGTGATTTAGAAGAAAAAATGAATCGCTTGCCGATTTCTTACTATGATACCCATTCAAACGGAGATATCATGTCACGGGCAATCAATGATATGGATAATATCGCCAGCACACTCCAACAAAACTTGACCCAATTTATTACCAGTATTGTTACTTTAGTCGGAGTGTTATGGATGATGCTAACGATTAGCTGGCAGTTGACATTGGTTGCATTAGCAACGGTGCCGCTAAGCTTGATCGTCGTAATGATCGTCGCACCAAAATCACAAAAATTCTTTGCTGCGCAACAAAAGAGCTTGGGATTACTGAATAATCAGGTTGAAGAAACCTATGGCGGCCATACCGTTGTCAAAACCTTTAACCATGAAGCGGCTGATCAAAAAGTATTTGAAGAAGAAAACGATCGTCTGTATAGTGCTGGTTGGAAAGCACAATTCATTTCCGCAATCATTATGCCATTGATGAACTTCATCAAGAACTTGGGCTATGTTTTTGTCGCAGTTCTGGGTGGGATCAAAGTAGCGAATGGGAACATGACTTTGGGGGATGTGCAAGCATTCTTGCAATACACGAACCAATTCTCACAACCGATCACTCAAATTGCTAGTTTATTGAATACGATCCAATCAACTGTTGCATCAGCAGAACGGGTCTTTGAGGTCTTGGATGAAGAAGAAATGTCAGATGAACCTTCTGGATTACCCGTGGAAGAAAGCGACTATAAAGTTCGTTTTGACCATGTTCAATTCGGTTATACACCAGACAACTTATTGATGACCGATTTTAATCTAGACGTCAAAGCTGGGGAAATGGTAGCTATCGTTGGACCTACCGGTGCCGGTAAAACGACATTGATTAATCTGTTGGAACGATTCTATGATGTTTCCGGCGGTAGTATTCGCTACGACGGTCGGGACACAAGAGATCTGACCCGTGATGAGCTTCGTAGCAACATATCAATGGTTCTACAAGATACATGGCTATTTACAGGATCAATCTATGACAATATCCATTACGGCAATGACAAAGCGACGAAAGAACAAGTAATCGAAGCCGCTAAAGCTGCTCACGTGGATGACTTTGTTCGCAAGCTGCCGGACGGATATGATACGGTCCTCAATGAAGAAGCTAGCAATATCTCTCAAGGACAACGACAATTGATTACGATCGCGCGCGCCTTCTTAGCTGATCCAGATGTGTTGATCTTGGATGAAGCAACATCTAGTGTGGATACTCGGACCGAGATTCTCATCCAAAAAGCCATGAACAAATTGTTGGAAAATCGGACAAGTTTTGTCGTTGCTCACCGCTTATCTACCATTCGGGATGCCGACAATATTATTGTGATGAATCATGGTTCGATTGTCGAAACCGGAAACCATGACACATTGATGGCTAAGAATGGTTTTTATGCGGACTTGTATAACAGCCAATTTTCAGAAGATGCGGCCTGATACAAGAAGACAACGAAAAGGATTCAACGATTTTATTCAATCGATTTTTGTGAATATAAACAAGAATGAAGGGAAGCATTAAGCTTCTCTTTTTTTGTGTTGGAATGAATATTTTTGTTATAAAATAAATAAATATTGCAATTTATTTGCTAAAAATGTATATTAATACATAAATATTCATAGGAGGTCGTTGATGGATGAGTCAGTTGTTTCCCAATTATACACGTTTGCCATTAGAGATTGCTGCAGGAAAGGGCAGCTATGTAACAGATACTCAAGGTCGGAGATATTTAGATTTTACAAGCGGTATTGGGGTCGTCAACCTTGGCTATGGGCAGCCTGAAATCCAGCAGGCAATGCTGCAGCAAGCGGACAAATTATGGCATGCGCCCAACCTCTACACCAATTCGTTACAAGAGACAGTCGCGCAAAAACTAGCAAAAGGTCCATATCTTGCCTATTTTTGCAATAGTGGGGCTGAAGCAAATGAAGCAGCCTTAAAACTAGCTCGAAAAGCAACTGGTCGGACAAAGATTTTAACTTTCGAGGGCTCGTTTCACGGACGAACATTTGGTGCCATGACAGCAACGGCTCAAGAAAGCATCCATCAGGATTTTGGTCCGCTCGTACCAGATTTTGAGTATTTGCCCTTCAATGAATTTTCCCCGCTGCAAGCAGCGTTGGATGAGGAAACAGCTGCGGTGATGATGGAACTGGTCCAAGGAGAAGGCGGCGTGATCCCAGCTGAAAAAGAATGGGTCCAAAAGGTGGCCGCGTTATGTCAAGAAGCAGGTGCACTGCTGATCATAGACGAAATTCAAACAGGAATGGGACGCACGGGGAGTTTTTATGCTTTTGAGCAATATGGGATCGAACCTGATATTTTTACATTAGCAAAAGGGTTGGGCAATGGGCTGCCGGTTGGTGCCATGCTAGGAAAAACTGACTTACAGCAGAGGTTTGGCCCTGGAAGTCACGGTTCAACTTTTGGTGGTAATTTGTTAGCGATGGCTGCAGCAAATGCCGTATGTACGGTCCTAACCGATTCCCCTGTGTTAGTAAATGTTACTGCCAGACATCAGCAGCTTATGGCAGGCTTAACGGATCTGGCACAGATCGTGGCTATTCGAGGGCAGGGCCTAATGATTGGCTTAGAGTTGAAGGATAGCGCTGCTCTCCAACAGGCGATGACAGAATTGCGTCAAGCAGGGTTACTGGTGTTGAAAGCTGGAACGAACGTCCTGCGTCTGCTGCCAGCATTGACTATAACGGAAGCAGAAATGGCTGAAGGACTCGCTGTTCTACGCCATGTTTTAGGAACGAAAGAAGAAACCACTGAAAGGCGAGAATGAAGAAAGAAGAGCTGCTTTGGTTGTTGAAAGGTTGTTGAAAAAGAATTTGAGAACAAGTGAAAAAGGGGTGTAGTAAGTGAAAGCAGCAATCGTCGGGTTTACCGGCTATACAGGATTGGAATTGGTTCGTTTGATCCAATTGCATCCTGTCTTGGAGATAGGAACGTTACATAGTCATTCAGTCCAAGAAAATTCAGTCAATGTTTATCCCCATCTGCAGCAACTGGTCAACCAAAGGATTTACCCGTTTGATCCGCTGCAGATTATGCAAGAAAATGAATTGGTCTTTTTTGCGACACCGGCTGGTATTAGCAAAGATTTGGTCTCGCCATTTGTCGAACAAGACTTTCCTGTGATGGATTTATCCGGAGATCTGCGTTTGAAAGAAGCAGGTGTTTATCAGCAATGGTACCAGCAGACGCCAGCTGCGGATCGTTTATTGCATGCTGCAACATATGCATTGCCAGAGTTTCAGACGTCCCACGGAAATTTAATGGCCAATCCAGGCTGCTATGCCACTGCCGCAATTTTAGCCGCTGCGCCTTTAGTCAGAAGAAAATGGTTGGCAGGCATTCCCATTTTTGACGGCAAATCTGGGCTTTCTGGTGCGGGGAAAAAACTGTCAGATACCAGTCATTTTGTGACGATTTCAGAAAATATGCGGACATATAAATTGAATCAGCATCAGCATATCCCAGAAATTGTCCAGCAGTTTCAACAATGGGATCCAGAATTGACGGCCATCCAATTTTCCACTAGTTTGATTCCGGTTAACAGAGGGATCATGATGACCCTTTATGTGCCTGTAGCGCCAGAAAGAACAGCGGAAGATATTTATCAGAGGTATCAAGAAGACTATCAAGAACAACCATTTATTCGCTTGCAGCCGTTAGGAAAGCTGCCAGAACTGCGGCAGGTGACAGGAACCAACTTTTGTGACATTGGGTTGGTCTTAAATCCGATGACCCACATCGTGACAGTCATTGCGGTGATCGATAATTTAGTAAAAGGGGCTGCCGGACAAGCAATCCAGAACGTCAATAAATGGGCTGGGCTGGAGGAAACAGCTGGATTACGACAGATCCCTTGGTATCCTTAACGATACTTGGGAATTCGATTAGTTCAGAATAAGGAGCGTGTAACATGAAAGAAATCATAGGGACAATTGCTTCACCAAAAGGTTTTTATGCAGATGGCATCCATTGTGGGGTGAAAAAAAGAAAAGCCGATCTTGGCTGGTTGTTCTCTGAAGTTCCGGCAAGTGCCGCCGCAGTTTTCACAACCAATCAAGTACAAGCGGCCCCCGTCCTAGTAACAAGAGAACAGTTGAAAACAGGAAAGCTTCGGGGAGTGATCGTGAATTCCGGGAATGCGAATGCTTGTACTGGAGAACAAGGAATAGCAGATGCCAGAGAAATGATCGCTTTGGCTGCAGCACAAGCCGGAGTGGCCTCAGAAGAGGTGGCGGTGGCATCTACGGGAATCATTGGTCGACCACTACCAATGGCAACGATTGCTGCTGGGATTCGTCAATTAAGTCATTCTGGCAGTCCTACCGGATTTCAGAAGGCCATTTTAACGACAGACCTTGTTGAAAAAAATCAAGTGATTCAGACGGAGATTGCGGGCCACACTGTCACCATGGCAGGTTGCGCCAAAGGCTCAGGGATGATTCATCCAAACATGGCGACAATGTTGGCATTCGTCACTACCGATGTCGCTATTGCACCGTCCCTTCTGCAGTCATTGCTGCGAAAACTCACGGAAGTCACTTTTAATCAAATCACAGTAGATGGCGATACCTCCACCAATGACATGGTATTGGTGCTGGCAAATGGGCAAGCGGGCAATCCGCCGATTGAAGAAAATACATTTGCTTATAAGCAATTTCAAAAAATGCTACAGACAGTCTTAACGACATTGGCCAAAGCCATCGCTAAAGACGGTGAAGGAGCGACAAAACTGATTGAAGCTGAAACAAAAGGGGCTCCCACCGACTTAGCTGCCCGCATGATCAGTAAAACGATCGTAGGTTCACCACTCGTGAAAACAGCAATCTATGGAAAAGACCCCAATTGGGGCCGGATCCTTTGTGCAATTGGGTATAGCGGACAAAGAATCGATCCTGCCAATGTGGCGATCGAATTAGCGGCGATCCCGGTTTTTGCAGGAGGATCCCCCCTTGACTACGATGAAACACTGATGGAAGAACGCTTGACAGCCTCAGAAGTAAAAATCAATGTCATTTTACAAGAAGGGGCCGGTCGCGGGAAAGCTTGGGGCTGTGATCTTACGTATGATTATGTCAAAATCAATGCACTCTATCATACGTAATGCCTATCTCATGGAGGTATCAAACGAATAGAATCGGAATCATTGGCTGTAAGAATCAAAAAATCGCCACAAGATCCAACAGGAGGAAGAACATATGGAAATCATTGTCATCAAGATGGGTGGTGTTGCTTCAGATAATCTGACCCCCGTTTTTTTTGAACAAGTCGCACAATGGCAAGCTCTAGGAAAGAAAATCGTGATTGTTCATGGTGGCGGACATTATATCTCGGAAATGCTGCAGAAATTGTCACTGCCGATTCAGATCAAAGAAGGCTTGAGGGTAACGGATGCGCAAACTCTTGAGATCACTCGCATGGTTTTGCTGGGACAAGTCCAGCCAATGATCACGACTTGTTTTCAGCAAGCTGGATTTCAGGCAATCGGCTTAAATGCTGGCTGTGATCAGTTGATCCAAGGGGAAATGATCAATCACGCCACACTTGGCTATGTTGGGAAGGCTAAGACTATTAATCAGCAGTTGCTTCAGCTGCTGATCAAAGGCAATCATATACCGATCCTTGCCCCACTTGGGATCACAGCCGAAGGCCAGTGGCTGAATATCAATGCGGACGAAGTCGCTTGTAAAGTTGCCAGCAGTCTGAGAGCAGAACGATTGATTCTGCTGACAGATGTACCGGGAATCAAGAAAGACTCCCAGTGGCTGCAGCAAGTCTCATTGACTGACATAAAAACATTGATCAATGAGAAGGTGATCACTGGCGGGATGTTGCCAAAGTTAGTCAGTGCTAAAAAAGCGCTTATGAGCGGAGTAGCAACTGTCAGTATCACCGACCGATTAGAAAAAAACGGTACTCAGATCAGAAGAATGAAAGAAACAGCCTTCCTTCAATGAATAAAGGTAGATTTAACCACAAAAAAAAGAAGTTCAGTGACCTTTTTTGTCGTTAAATCTATTTTTTTGTCAAAAAAAATGCTTGATAATGGTAGAATGATAAAGGATTTCATTTGCTAGTATAACGGTTTATCAGTACAATAAGGACAAATGCATAGATAAACGCATACATATATAGGGGGAGAAATAATGACAGATTTTGTATTGGGGAAGAGCACAAAGTTGCGGACAATCGCGATTCGAGTAAAAGATCGGGATAAAGCGATTGCTTTTTATCGTGATGTTCTAGGTTTTGATTTGAAACGGGAAGAAAACGAATTAGCCATTTTTGGTTTCAAAGGTGCAGAAGGTGAAGTCATCTGGCTAGAAGAAAGTCCACGGGCCAATGATCATTTTGGGGAAATCAAAAAAATGCAACGGATCCGCTTGACCGTCGCTTCCTTAGAAGAACTGGCAGCAATTTGTAAAAAAGCGAAAGAACAGTCTGCGACTTTTGAAGAATCTATTTTTGAAGGAAGTCAAATCGCAGTTGTTTTGGCTGATCCTGAAGAAAACCGAATCGAAGTTTTTTACGAAGGCACTCAAGAAACAGATTTGCCAAAAACGCTTGAAGCATTGATTGAAGCTGCACCAAGTGAGGTAGTCCTGTTATCAAGCAAAGCTCGCTTCAACCAAATTCATCTGAATGTCAGTGATGTAGCGAAAGAACGCGACTTTTTGGAAGAGCTGTTAGGTTTGACGACCAAAGAAGCAGATGGTTTCTTACATTTGAATGAAGATGATTTTCAAGTTGGTTTGATCGAAGGCCAAGGCGGAACCATCGATTTACCGACACATGAGGTATTGGGATTGGACTTTTTGAAGATCGCTATTGATAAAGAAGACTTATTGACTTTGGAAGCTCATTTGACTGACAGCAAGCAAGAATTCTTTATTGATAAAAAGAAAAACTTACTGACTACCTACGATACCATCGGGATCGAATGGTGGTTCGTTGCAAATAAATAATGCGATTCACCACTAAGATGCAGAAGAATTTCTCTGGAAATCTCTTCTGTATTTTTTTGTGCAATTAGGGCCTGACTGGTATAATCAAAACAGTTTAGAGGCGCACGAAAGGAGGAACTGGTATGTATCCAGAAACGATTCGGCTAATCGCTGAAAAGCAACAGGAGGGCGTCTTTCCGGGAGTTGTTTATCGATTCATCCATGGAGAGCAAATGGAGACTCATTGTTTAGGCTACGCGGCTCGGCAGCCCCAAATAGAATCACTTACGACGGAACACCTATTTGATGTGGCTTCTTTGACGAAAGTGGTTTGTACGACGACGGTGATTCTCAAACTATGGGAACAGGGAGTCCTAGCAATCGATGACCCTCTGGTCCGCTATTTGCCTGCTTTTACTGATCAGAAAGTAACGTTACGACATCTTTTAACCCACACCTCCGATATCCAGACTTGGATTCCTCGCCGCGATCAATTGTCTGCTGAAGAGCTGCGTCACGCGTATCTTCGAGTCCAAAGCGGACCACAGCTTGGCAAGCAAGTCCAGTACACGGATACGGGCACGATTCTTCTAGGCTTCATGTTGGAGGAACTTTTTGGCTGTTCTGTCACCGAGATCTTCCAGCAGGAGGTTCTGCAACCGCTAGAAATGACCAACAGTGGGTTTCCTCCTTTGCCGGCAGCAAGCAAGGTAGCAGCCACTCAGCGCCAAGAAGATGGGACTGTTCTGAAAGGAATCACCCATGATCCCAAAGCACGAGTTTTGGGCAAACATGCCGGAAACGCAGGGCTGTTTTCAACCATTGATGATTTGACTCAATTTGTACAAATGATGTTGAAGAAAGGTCAGACAGCGACGCAATCTTTTCTTTCAGCAGATACACTGGAAAGACTATATCTAGACCATACGCCCTCTGAAACAGGACATCGCTCAATCGGCTGGGACTTGAAAGGTACGCCTGTACACCTCTATCATACAGGGTATACAGGGACCTTCCTTTTGATTGGTTCTGATGGCAAAGCATTTATTTTTCTTTCGAATCGCGTACATCCAGAGGATCACAGAGACAGCTATCTGAAACATCGGGATCAAATTGTACAAAGTTATTTAAAAGAATCCGTTCGTTGAAGTTTTTCGTGCTATAATATTAGCGAATCAATAGAGAGGGGATCAACTATGGAACCATTATTTATGAAACCTGTTTTTCAAGAAAAAATTTGGGGCGGTAGCCGTTTACATTCTGTTTTCGGTTTTGATCTGCCAAATGATAAGATCGGTGAAGACTGGGCGATCAGTGCACATCCTCATGGTGTCAGCGTGATTGAAAACGGCCCATTTAAAGGGAAGACATTAGCAGACTTATGGCGGGATCACCAAGAATTGTTTGGTCATTCGGAGGCGCCGGTATTTCCTTTGCTGATCAAAATCTTGGATGCAGAAGACGATCTATCTGTGCAAGTGCATCCAGACGATGCGTACGGCATGGAACATGAAGGTGAACTAGGCAAGACAGAATGCTGGTACATCATTGATGCAGAACCTGGGGCAGAGATCATTTATGGCCACCACGCACAAACCAAAGAAGAATTAAAAGCAATGATCGAAGACGGCCGTTGGGATGATCTATTAACGAAAGTTCCTGTTAAAAAAGGCGACTTTTTCTATGTGCCAAGCGGAACGATCCATGCAATCGGTAAAGGCATCATGATTTTGGAAACACAACAAAGTTCAGATACCACTTATCGGGTTTATGACTATGATCGGACAGACGATCAAGGCAAGACCAGAGAACTGCATATCCAACAATCTGTTGATGTGACGACTGTGCCCGCTAAAGCACCAGAACTGTCGATTCGTGAAATCAAGCAAGGATCTTCGGCAATCGTGACGTATCTGGAAACCGAATTTTTCAATGTTTATGAATGGGAAGTTCGTGGCAAATTGAATCTGGAACAACAAGCAGACTATACTCTGATGACCGTGATTGACGGATATGGTCAACTTGTGATCGATGGTCATTCCTATGAATTGAAGATGGGAACAAGCTGTATTCTGCCTAATCCAATCAAAAAATGGACATTACAGGGAGAACTGACGGTGATCGCCTCTGAACCTGGCGAGAACGCATAAGTGATTGCTTCTTCTAAAAAAATACATTGAAGAACCAAATCATTCGCAGCAAGCAGAAGAAAACCTGCTTGCTGTTTTTTGCTATTCTTTTAAACTACCGGAAAATCAATCGTTAGGGATAGACGGTTGGTTTAGATTTGTTAT
Source organism: Enterococcus sp. AZ091 (assembly GCF_051714805.1). Classification (NCBI taxonomy): domain Bacteria; kingdom Bacillati; phylum Bacillota; class Bacilli; order Lactobacillales; family Enterococcaceae; genus Enterococcus; species Enterococcus sp. AZ091. The sequence goes on from NZ_JBIOSO010000002.1 coordinate 985,101, forward strand.
AATGGCTTTAATAAAGGATAGGTGAAACGAATGGTTTATTTAGATCATGCAGCAACGACGCCGATGCACCCGGCTGTCATTCGAGCCATGAATGACACAATGACGACATTTTTTGGCAATCCTTCCAGTATCCATAGGTACGGTCGGGATGCCCATACCAAGCTAGAAGAAGCGCGACAAGTAATCGCCGATCAGTTAGGTGTCAAAGCCCACGAGATCATTTTTAATAGTGGCGGAACGGAAAGCGACAACACAGCGATCCTCGGCACCGCGTATGCAAAACAAGCAGTAGGAAAACACATCATTACTACGACGATCGAACATCCAGCAGTCATCGAAAGCATGAAGTTTTTGGAGAAGCAAGGGTTCGAGATCACTTACTTACCTGTCGATAAAAAAGGACAGCTCTTAGCAGAACAAGTAGCAGCGGCACTACGTCCAGATACGATCCTCGTTTCAATTATGTTCGCCAATAATGAAACGGGCAATATTTTGCCGATCCAAGAAATTGGCGAACTGCTAAAAGAACACGCCGCTGTTTTTCATACTGACGCCGTACAAGCTTACGGCAAGCTGCCCATTGATCCCGCTGCGTATGGCATCGATTTGTTGAGTATTTCAGCACATAAGATCAATGGACCTAAAGGCGTTGGTTTCTTGTACAAACGAGACGGCTTGTCACTACCCACTCTCTTACACGGTGGTGAGCAAGAAGAAAAGCGCCGTGCCGGTACAGAAAATTTGGCAGGGATCGTAGGTATGGCAAAAGCTGTTTCCTTGCTGACTCCAGAAGTACAGCGTGCGCACAGTGAGACGTATCAGCAATTTGCTGAGCAAGTTTTTTCTGTTTTGGAAGAGCAAAGCGTTGACTACCGTTTAAATGGAGATCCTGATAGCAAGCTGCCTCACATCATCAATCTGCAATTTCCTGGTGTTACTAGTGATCTACTGTTGATGAAATTGGATCTAAAAGGCATTGCGATCTCGACGGGTTCAGCTTGTACCGCAGGGAACGTGGAACCTTCTCATGTTTTAGAAGCAATGTATGGCAAAGAGCATCCCGCTGTGGGAGAATCTGTGCGGATCAGTTTTGGTCTTGGTAACACAGAAGAAGAGGTCCATAGTTTTGCAGAGTTACTTGCTCGAACCGTTTTAGGAACGAAGAAGTAGTACCCATAGTTTCGTGTTTTTAGAGGAATCGAAGGGGCTGCTCCTAGATAAGCGAAAAGAGTGCAGAAAGCAAAAAAAACTGGCACTCATGCAACCATTCATGATAATCTGAAGAAAGAAATACCGGATAGCAAAGAGACTTTCTCTAGAAAAAAGCACTTGTATTTTTTCTAGAGAAGCTTTTTCGGAAATCAAAACGTCGAACGAGGTGGAAAGCAAATGGCATTTGAAACAACAACAACTGTCTTAGGTGCAGAGACCCGCTACCAATTAGCACCAGAAGCAAAAAAGTATACACTGCGGGACAATGGATTTACTGAAACAAACAGTGGCAATTTCCAACTGATCCGCGGGTTGGAAGCAACTCCGCAAAGTAAAGAAGGCTTTAAATTAAAAATCACCGTCGCAAAGGACATCAAAACGTTTAAGATGTCGATTACGACAGCCAATGGATTGAAAGCAGTCAACATCTTTAAAGACCCGCAACACAAAATGCTGCAAGAAAAATTTTATTTCTTGATGGATGGGTTTATTAGTCGCGGATTATTCATCAAAGCGTAAACCATCGCGAACAAAATGATCCGTTATTTAGGAAAAGCAACCAAAAGATTTTCGTTTCAAAAGTGTATCTGGAAGACAATCATGAACAAATTATTCCGTGGACAATGTTGGATCGTCCACAGTAGCGAGTGTGGAGGCTAGCGCTAATCCACTACGTTAGCGGTTCCACACTATCAATGTGGATGTTGTTGTGACTTGTCCCTTGCTCTTTGGCAGAAATGAAATCGTTCGGTTGTTTTTTTGTTACAGTTGAAGGAAAGATCGTGACTTCAATCATGGCTTTTGTTTGCTGTTTTCTTTTTAGGCTAAGCGTATACTGACAGATATGTAAAACATTTACCCTGAGAAAGGAAGAGAAGATGCGCTATTTTACATCAGATACTCATTATTTTCATGAAAAATTATTAGGTTCGAATGATTTTGCCCCACGTCCGTTTGCGTCTGTCTCAGAGATGCATGAAGTCATGGTCGCTAATTGGAATCAGGTGGTTCAAGCACAAGATACGGTCTACCATCTAGGAGATATTGCACTCCATCCCGAACATGAAGCGGGGTTTGCAGAGCTTTTAGCGCTATTAGTACGGCTGCAAGGAAAGATCGCTTTTATCAAAGGCAACCATGATACGCGCGCACTCTTTCGTTATCTAGCAAAGCACGATCCCGGAATTTCCGGAGAGCCGAAGTTTTCTTTTGCGGATGTCGGTCTGTTGTTAAAATTTGATCATCACCAGTATTATTTGAGTCATTATCCGATGCTATTGGGAATGACAAAGAATAGCCGTAACCTTCATGGGCATATCCATCATCATAGTTTGCCTATCGCTGAGAATATCAATGTCGGTGTCGATGCGCCGGAATTAGCATTCCTTCCTCAACCTTGGCCGTTTGGACGACCAATTTCCGAAAACCAATTAGAAAGGATCTTTCAAGCCAAACAAGCAGAAATATACCAAACGTTTCATTGAGAAATAACAAGGAAAACAGTCGGTTAAAGAATTATAGTCATATATCTTTTTAACAATAGTTATAATAGCAAGACAAAATTTCTGCTTCTAGTAAGCTGAACATTGGTCATAGAATGAAAAAATAATCGGTTTCAAGGTTTATCATTTGAAGGATATTTAAGAAATGTGTATGCTTTAAATAGAAAGTAGTAAAGGAGGTTGCCTATGCGTAAGATTTCTAAAGTGATCATGATCATTGGGTTACTGTTATTGTTGCTCGTCTTTTTCTTTGGCATGATCGAGAATCAGCAAGCGGTAGATTTACCATTCTACTTGATTCCACTGCGTGAGTATCCGTGGGTCGGAGCTTCCATGAGCATGTTTTTGTTTTGGACATGTGTCGGCTTTGCACTGCTGACGATCATTGGTATTTTCGTTGTCTTGTTCTTTCCAAAGCGTTCGGATCGTTTGGTTATCCAGCAAAAATCCGGGGAATTGGTGATTCAAAAGAAAGCCTTGGAACATTTTGTTTTAAAGAATGTCCAACAAGCTGATTTTATCCAATCGCCATCAGTGAAGGTCAAGATTATCAAGAATAAAGTCCGAGTCATGATCGATGGAGAAATGAAACAGACCGCAGCCATCCCGCAACAACAAGAAGCATTGGTTGGTGAGATCAGCAGTAAGCTTCAAACGCTATTCGGTGTCACTCATGATATACAAACAGAAGTTGTCTTGAAAGACGCTGAAGAAACAAGAGAACATCACACACAACCCCGTGTCGTTTAGGAGGAGAAATGATGAACAAATGGTTCGAACAAAATAAGATCCCGGTTATCTTTGCTGCATTAGGACTGATACTAGCAATTCTCTTTCTGACAGTCGGCTTTTTGAAAACATTGCTACTACTGATTTTTACAGCACTAGGAGGTTACCTTGGCTTCTACCTCAAAGAGATCGGTTTCTTTGATCAATTTCAAAAGCCGCGGCGTTAGTGATCGGTAACATTTATTATTATAATTTTTATGAAGATATAGGAGGAATGTACAATGGAAAATCAAGTAAAACCAACAACTACTGCAGGTGTTAAAGGAGAATTGACTTACGAAGATAAAGTAATTCAAAAGATTGTCGGGATTGCGCTAGAATCCGTAGATGGACTATTAACGGTTGATGGTGGGTTCTTCTCAAATATCGCAGGAAAATTAGTGAATACGGATGATGTTACTTCCGGTATCAACGTTGAAGTTGGTAAAAAACAAGTAGCCGTAGATTTAGATATCGTAGCAGAATACGGTAGCGACATGACTGCCATTTACGACCAAATCAAAGAAGTCGTTTCAACACAAGTCAACAAAATGACAAACTTGGAAGTTATCGAAGTGAACGTTAATGTAGCAGATGTTAAAACTCGTGAACAATTCGAAAAAGATTCAGAAACTGTTCAAGACAAAGTTAGCAGTGCTGCAGAAACAACTGGAGAATTTGCTTCAAAACAAACACGTAAAGCCAAAGGCGCATTCAACAAAACTGCCAGCCGTATCCAAGAAAACAACGAACCACGAGTTCAATAATTACGGCAAATATAAAAACAGGCTAGCTAATCGGCTAGTCTGTTTTTTTTGGATGGTTCTCAGTCAACAGTGCAAGTCTGTAAGTTGCTTTTGAAAATCAAAGCCAAAAGCACCAATAATTCATTCCTTCAGCAGCAAGCAGTTCATTAGAGAAAGTTTTTTTGTAGTGGTTTTTATCTGGTGAATCATTTGGATCAAGCACTTGAATCCCCCCTTCTCTATTCAAAGCCAATACCATCAAATGGCCTGTGGTAGTAAATGTTCCCGGCTGTACGGAGACAATGATGGGAAAGCCTTGCTGGATCATCTTGTAAGCTTCCTCGAAAGAATTTCCCAGATCTAAGAATTGATAGCCAAAATGTTCGGCAAACTGAGGAAAGATTTGCCAGCTAGTTCCTTGATCAGCAAGATAAAATTGGTTGCCTGCCCAGTTGAGAATATTGTCTGGTTCTGGTGCCCGATTTCGCCAAAAAGAATCAATCATTGCTAAAGATGCGATGGCACAACCATTATCGGCAAAGGTATTTTGCTGTTCCCCAGAGCCGTAACGTTTCATCCCCCAACGTTCGTCTCTTTGCAAAATCAAAGGGACTTGTTGGGACTTCGGCAGCACTTCTTGCAGCACTTGATTGGCTTGCTCTGAAAATTTCTTTGGCAATAATACGATATCTTGTGAGTCGGAATGCTTTACTCTTTCAAAGACTAATTGTCGTAAAAGGAAAGAACCGGCGACAATGATCAGTAAGACAAGAATACTTTTTTTGACGGAATTTTTTGGCTTTTTTCTATTTCTGCGGTCAGTCGTTGCGTGACTGTTCATGTTCTGTTACCCCTTTTGTCATTATCTAAGAGGAGTATAGCTGATCCTTGCAACAGACATTTCTGTATTTTATGAAGAAATTCATACGATTTTATGATAGTTTCTTTTTGCTTGAAAGCAGGCTAGCATTAGGCTTAAGCAGCAGCTGTCGGAGGAACTATTTATGTGGGAAAGGTTTTTTTGAATTTAAAGAAGTATCTAAGTTTTTTACAGGAAAAGCTAAACCGATGAAACTCTCCGTGAATTTTTTGCCAATCTGTTGTATAATGCAAATTACTGAAAAGTTGCGACCTTCAAATCGTAGATGATTTCAGAATCTATAATTGAAATGATGGTGAAAAATCATGTCTAACGAAAACACCCGTGTGGTGGTTGGAATGAGTGGCGGGGTGGACTCGTCGGTAACAGCACTTTTGCTGAAAGAACAAGGGTATGATGTTGTCGGGATCTTTATGAAAAATTGGGACGATACCGATGAAAATGGTGTATGTACTGCAACGGAAGATTACAAAGATGTGGCTAAAGTAGCAGCTCAAATCGGCATTCCCTATTATTCAGTCAATTTCGAAAAAGAATATTGGGACCGCGTTTTCGAATATTTCTTAGCTGAATATCGAGCTGGACGTACACCAAACCCAGATGTTATGTGTAACAAAGAAATCAAATTCAAGGCCTTTTTAGATTATGCCATGGATCTTGGTGCTGATTATGTGGCAACTGGACACTATGCTCAAGTCGAAACGGATGAAAATGGGGTCACCCATATGCTGCGCGGAGTGGATAGCAACAAAGACCAAACGTATTTCTTGAGCCAACTGTCGCAAGCACAATTGAGTAAAACCATGTTCCCTTTAGGCGGCATGGAAAAATCTGAAGTACGGGCCATTGCTGAACGAGCTGGTTTAGCAACAGCTAAGAAAAAAGATTCTACAGGTGTTTGCTTTATCGGTGAAAAGAATTTCAAACAATTTCTAAGCAATTACTTGCCAGCAAAAAAAGGCAACATGGTCACATTAGATGGTGAAGTCAAAGGACAACATGATGGTCTGATGTACTATACCATCGGCCAACGTCAAGGATTAGGAATCGGTGGCGGCGGCACTTCACAAGAACCTTGGTTTGTTGTCGGCAAAGATTTAGCAACAAACACATTGTATGTGGGACAAGGATTCCACCATCCAGCATTGTATGCGGATCGGTTGGAAGCAAGTCAAATCCACTTTACGACAGACACGGATCGTCCAAGTGAATTCAAGTGCACAGCCAAATTCCGTTATCGTCAACAAGATGTCGGCGTCTCTGTCCGCTTGCTAGATAATGACCGTGCCGAAGTGATCTTCGATGAACCCGTTCGGGCAATCACCCCAGGACAAGCAGTGGTCTTTTATGATGGCATGGAATGTCTTGGCGGTGGCTTGATCGATGCCGCTTACCAAGAAGCAAAAGAATTGCAATATGTCTAAACGATTCGAACGATTGCAGCAGTGATAATTGAAACGATCCGAATGATCAGTGATGCCTGTGTGGATTTGCAGGCATGATCTTTCGGATCGTTTTCTGTTTGATTCTAGGAGATTCTTATTGATTGGTACGTCTTTTTTCATCTTCAAAAGCTTCTTGATGCATTTGGAAAAAGCGGTAGTAGGTCTGAACATTTTCCAACTGTGTCCAGCGACGCACATCCACCGGCTTTTGATCCAAATCGTAGATCTTTGCTTCTTTGATGGAGAGGACAAAAGGGCTGTGGGTAGCGATGACAAATTGACAATCTTCGTAGCGGGTCATGTCTTCGATAAATGTGACTAACTCAATTTGTCGTTGGGCCGACAGTGAATTTTCTGGTTCGTCTAAAAGATACAGTCCATTAGGCACGATTTTTTCTTGGAAAAAGCTTGCCGCGTTTTCTCCGTTTGAGAATTCACGGACATTATCCATCAGATTTTTACGTGTGAATTTCGATTGTGTATTGGAACGTGCGAGGTTGATTTTTTTTAATCTCTCATAGTCTTCAAAGCCTTTAAAACGAAAATTTGCATATTTGGCTTCAAAATATTCGTCGAAGACTTCTTCTCGGCGGCGATCGATGCCTTGATTCAAATTGCGAATGTCGAGCATATAGTCGAATACGTCATCGCTGGTCAAAATTTGCTTGATTTTAGGTTCGTTGGTAACTATGCAATGGCATTGATCAAGGTAATCTTCAAAGAAGTTGGAACGATTATAAGCGGCGGACCGTTGCGCGCCGATCTTCTCAGCAAGGACGTTCAGTGCGGTGGTTTTTCCTGAACCGTTGCCTCCGTAAAGGATAGTGATTGGTTCAAAATCGATTTGAGAAAAGGCGTTCTTTGACAAGACTTGATAGGGGTAATAGGAATCATAGACAGTTCGCATAATCCCCGCAAAAAATGACCCTTCGGATTCACGATCAGGAAAAGTAATTTGATTAAGGTACATCAACGCGCCAACTCCTAACAGATTTTTTGTTTAGTGTAACATAATTGTTCTTGCCATAAAAAAAATTTTCCAAGTAAAATAATTTCACCTATGTAGAGTTGTTATCTTTTCTTGTTATATTCACATTCCCTGTGTTCTATGCTAGACTAAGGGTAACATCATTTTGATGTCATCTTAAGAGACAGTATAAAAACATAAAAAAACGATGATTTTTTGAATTTTTTAAAGGGTGCTTAATTGTTGAGACTTATTCCTTGCAACTTTTGGTAAAAGTGACTAATATGGGAAAGGAATCTTGAGAGGAGCGATGGGATGTATCAAGTAATAGTCATGTATGGTGATAACGAGCCATGGTGGTTTTTTGAAGGATGGCAGGCAGATATTCAAGAGGCGTTCACATTTGCATCTTTTGCGGAAGCACAGTCATTTTACGAAGAAAAATGGCACGAGATTCGGAAAGAGTATTCGTACATAAATGCAAAAACCAACTTTATGACGGCTTTTTGGAATGAAGACGAAGAACGCTGGTGTGAAGAATGCGACGATTATCTCCAACAATATATTGGGTTGGCACTACTTAAAGAATACCAACAAGTCGTCGATGAAAGCAGGAAAGATTTTTATGAAACAACTAATTCTAGCGGAAAAGCCAAGCGTTGCCAAAGACCTCAGCAAAGTATTGGGTTGTAATCAAAAAAATAAAAATTATTACGAAGGACCCAAGGTAATCGTTACTTGGGCCCTTGGTCATTTATTAGGTCTAAAAATGCCCGAAGATTTAAACAAAGAATGGGCCTCGTGGCAGATGGAAACATTACCGATGGTTCCCAAAACGATCGGGATCAAACCATTGCCTAAGACGGGGCATCAGTTGAAAGCAATCAAACAACTGGCACATCGCAAAGATGTGTCGGAAGTCGTGATCGCTACCGATGCAGGACGAGAAGGCGAGTTGGTGGCCCGATGGATCTTAGAGTGGGTCCGCTGTGACAAACCTATCAAGCGGCTATGGATTTCCTCTCAGACCCCTAAGGCTATCAAAGAAGGGTTCTCAAAGTTGCAGCCGGCGAAGCAGTATGATAACTTGTATCATTCTGCCATTGCTCGGGCAAAAGCAGACTGGCTAGTCGGCTTGAATGTGACCCGTGCCTTAACAGTGAAATATCAGGATAATTTAAGCGCTGGCCGAGTTCAAACACCAACGCTTGCTTTGGTTCGCGCACAAGAGAAACAGATTGAAGGCTTCCGCCCCCAAACCTATTATGTCATCAACTTAGAAGTGGGCGACAGTAAAGCAAAGCGGCAACAAAGCAATCCTTATCAATTGAAAGACCGTAGCGAAGCCGAAGCACTGGTTCAAAAGATGAGTCAGCAAAATGGCCGTGTTGCGTCTATTGAAGAGAAGATCAAAACCGAAGCGGCTCCTTTACCCTATGATTTGACGGAGATTCAGCGAGAAGCCAATCAACGCTATGACTTTTCTGCCAAAAAAACGTTGTCATTGGTCCAAAGTTTGTATGAAACCCATAAAATCGTCACGTATCCGCGGACTGATTCAAAATACTTAACCAGTGACATGAAAGCAACGATGAAAGAACGGTTGCAAGCAGTGGCCGATTTTGCTCCTGAAGTCAAAAGCTATTTGAAAAATGGCGGTCAAGTTCAGCAGCAAGCTGTGTTTAATGATAAGAAAGTTACGGATCACCATGCCTTGTTGCCTACAGAGCAACGGGCACGTTATGAAAAATTGAGTAATGACGAACAGCGAATCTATCAAATGATCGTTGAACGTTTTTTGATGCTTTTTGCCAAACCGCATAAGAAGCAGCAGCAAAAAGTTACAGTCAAATTTGGTAATGAAGTGTTTGTCTTTACCCATAACACTGTGATCGAGGCAGGCTGGAAAAAGTCAAAAGAAGAAGCAACCACTGTTTCTTGGCAGGAACAAATGAGTGTCAAACCAACATTCAGTATTCAAAAGGAACTAACGACGCCGCCGAAACCATTGAATGAAGGTACGCTCTTAGGCAAAATGGAAAAACATAGCTTAGGAACGCCTGCAACGAGAGCTGAGATCATTGAGAAATTGATTAAGTCAGAGTTGATGGAGCGAACACCTAGCGGTTTACAAGTTTCGCCAAAAGGCAAGCAGCTGTTGGTGCTAGTCAACCCATCTTTAGTCACTCCGGAATTGACGGAGAAATGGGAAAAGGAATTAGAACTGATCGCTAAAGGAAAATACTCGGAACAAAAATTCCTTGCTCAGATAGAAAAAGATACCAAGCAATTAGTCAAAGAAATCAAGCAAAGCGAAAGCAAATATCAAGACTTTTCCTTAACGCAAAAACGATGTCCTGAATGCGGGGAACCATTAAGGGAAAAGAGTACCCGAGATGGCAAGATCTATGTTTGTTCAAGTCAAACCTGTAAGTATCGTCGCCGTAAAGATCCTAAAGTGTCTAACCATCGCTGTCCACAATGTCATCGAAAGATGGAGATCATTGAAGGAAAGAATGGTGCTTTCTTCCGTTGCAAGTTCGATGGGATCACCGAGAAAATGGCAGATAAGAAAGAGCGTAACAAAAAATTGACCAAACATGAAGAACGCCGATTAATGCAAAAGATCAATCAGGAAGAACCGCAAGAAAGTCCATTGGCTGCAGCATTAAAAGCGGCGATGGAGAAAAAAGAATGACGAACGGCTGAAGGCAAGACGCCAATATTGATTTTGTTCGTTCAACGATTTTGCTTCTTGCATTATTTGCTAGTCTAAAAAACCAGTCCAGCCTTATGTATAAGGTTGGGCTGGTTTTTTTTGAACTTCTGTCAATGGTGGATCTGACGATACTCTTTGGGTGAAATCTGTTCTTTTTTCTTGAATAGGAAAGAGAAGTAATTTGGATCATTGTAACCAATATCAAAGGCGATCTCGGAAAGGCGCAAATTTGTTGTGATCAGTAGTTTTTTTGCCAAAGAAAGCCGCTGTTCTGTAAGGTATTCAATGAATGTGGCATCGGTTGCTTGCGAGAAAATCGTACTGAAATGGGCGGGGCTCAAGTTGACTTTTTCTGCAACGACATTCAACGAAATATTTGGATCAGAAAAATTTTTGTCAATAAACTGTTTTGCCTGACTGATCACACTTTGATACTTTGCCATTGCCGGATTGATTTGCTGTTTGACTAAGTATGTAAGCAGTGCAGTCACTTTGTCTTGGTAGTTGTGTGGCTCACTTGTCAGTTGGGATAAATAGTCTAAATCCGCAGTTTGAGCTAGCAAGTCCTTTTGTTCTTTGCCTTCACGCTTTTTTACCAGCGCAATCAATTCTACCAGAACAAAAAAACGATACATTTGGGTTCTTTCTGAAGTTCCTTGAGCGGACATGATTTCATTGACTAAGTCATTGATCGCCTCTGGCTCAGTCTGGGAAATCCGTTCGGCAAGGTCGATTTTGAAAGGATTCGTAGGAGATAATTCTCCTTCTTTCATATCATCCTCATAGCTAATGATCTTTTCCTTGCGGATGCCGCCATAAGTTTTCAACATCCCGTTGGCTTTGTGATAGGAAGTTGGAATGTCCGAAAACCGCTCAACTACCGGTCCGATGGCAACTGCCACTTCCTCACTTGAGTCATGGGTGAGCGCTTGTGCCATTTGGTAGGCTTTCTCGAGTACAGCATCTTTGTTGAAATCAAAAAGCAGGAATTTGATGAAGCGACTGGAAATGCTGGAGAATAAGACTGTTTCATCGGAACCATAAGTAGAAGTCAACTGCTTACTGAAGCGGGTATAATCCGAAAAATTCTGATTGTATGGTGTCTTGGCCAACAAGACACAAAATTGTTTACCAGAAAAGGAACGCTTTAGCTCGGTCGCTTGCTGGAAAGCTTCTGAAATTGTGATTTTACTTGCGAAAAGAGTATTCAAAAAGAGATTCTTTCTGACCTCCATTCGCAGGAGTTCATCATCTTGTGAGAGATAGTGTTGTTCTTGGGACTGTTGGTCCAATGCAGCAATGACTTTAATCAATGTCTGTTCAAGGTCCTCATTTTTGATCGGTTTCAACAAATAGTCATCAGCTTGCAATTGTAGCGCTGTTTTTGCGTAATCAAAATCATCGAAGCCGCTAATAAAAATAATTCGAACAAGTGGCAATAATTTTTTGGCCTCTTTGGCAAAGGTCAGTCCATCCATAAAAGGCATTTTGATGTCCGTCAAAATGATATCTGGACGAATGTCAAGAATCGATGCAAGTGCCAACTCGCCATCTGCCGCTTCATTACTATAAATAATGGGGTATTTTTCAGCTAGAGAAATAATCTGATGCCGCAAGTTATCACGGATCAGGTGTTCATCTTCAACTATGAAGACTTTGTACATTAGTGGGCTCCTCCTTTTTTAGGAACGATGATCGAAATCGTTGTTCCTTGTGATTCAATACTCGAGATATCAAATTGTACGTCACTACCGTAATTTAGTAATAGACGACGATAAACATTATAAAGACCATACCCATTTTCTGGATCGGGATCTGTATTTTCTTTCAGATTATGCTGGATGGCCATTAATCGTTCGTGGGAAATGCCAATACCGTTATCACGGACAGACATCTGGATTGTCTGTTCATATTCCTGAATCGTGATGGTGATTTTTCCTACTCGGCGTACAAACTTGGTGCCATGATAGACGGCATTTTCAACTAAAGGCTGTAGGATCATCTTTAAAACTAGTAGGTCTTGGGAAGTGGTCTGCTGGTTGATTTCATAGGTCAGCATCTCCCCATAACGGATCTTTAGGATCGTTAAATAGTCAGCAACATGGCGCAACTCTTTTGAAAGAGGGATCCAGTCGTGCCCTTTGCTTAGTGAAATCCGAAAAAAATCGGAGAGGGCGTACGTCATTTCAGTTGCTTGTTCATATCGTTCTACTTCGATCAAAGAGACGATCGCATCCAAACTATTGTAAATAAAGTGAGGCGTGATCTGTGCTTGCAACACACGAACTTCACTTTGAGCCAAATGGTATTGTTTCAAAGCATTCTCTTCTAATAAACGGGTTAAATCATCCGCCATTTTATTCAAACTGCTCGTCAATGTGCGCAATTCCGGTGTATCAGGCAGGACTGCTCGAAAGCCGAGATGCCCTTGGGCAAGTTCATCAGATAATTCGACTAGACGATCCAATGGATTTTGGAGATTTTCGCGAACAAAGCGGCGATTTTTAGAAATAAAGTAAATAATCAAAAGAATCAAAAGCAATTGAAAAGCGATCAATAACAAGACAGATTGAATCAAATCTTGATTGGTTTGACTTGCCAAACTAATCTCTACACGAACAAATTCCTGCAGGATTTCAGATAATAATTCAATCACAGAATCCACTTGGACCATCACATATTGATTTTTTTCTAGTGGTTCATCGTTAGCAATATTTTCGATGAGCTTGTTTTGGTAGGTTTCTAATGAATCCAGTGTACGTAAGGCAACAGCCAACGTGTTCTTTTCTTTGGCTGTATTCGTATTTGTTTGGATATGGTCAAGATCCGCGCGCAATTCTTCAATGACGTTGTTGACTTGAACATCCGCCACGCTCTTTTGGCCAAAGACAAGATCCCACATTTCTTCTAAAACAATTGCATCCACTTTACCCGAGAGCTGATTGGCTTCTTCAATATTGTTGATCGTATTTTGATAAATAAAAATTTGGCGGGAATAAAAGATACTACTGATCAATAAAGGAAGAAAAGCGACTAAGATCATCAATTTATTGGTTTGTTGGAAGATGCCCTTTATACTTGTCTTTTTCATGAATGACTCCTTAATAATTTCGGGGTGGAATCTGGTCAAAATCCATATCACTTGAAAAAACTGTCTCGTGGACATAGATTTCTTTTGGGACTGCACTTCTGCCCCGACTTAAATAACGGGAAATAGCATTTTTAACGAAGATACCAGCATCGGGATTACATTCAACAACGCAATTAACGATGCCGTTTTTCAAATTGTCGATCATTTCTTTTTGAGCATCAATCGTAACGATAACAATGTCTTTTCCAGGGACGATATCTGTTTGTTTCAAGGCTTCTAACGCGCCGATAGTCATTTCATCGTTATGACTGAATAAAACATCGATGTCGGCCATTTTTCCTTCTGCAATATATTGTTCGATCACTTCTTTGCCTTTTCTACGAATGAAGTCGCCATTCAAGGCATCAGTTACTTGAATAGTGACATTGTTTTTCGCATAATCTCGTTTGATGGTTTCTCGAAAGCCATCTGAACGTAGTTGCGTAGGGGATGTATCACTGAGTCCGGTCAACTCCAGCACGTTGATCGTTTCATTTTCATGATGCTTGAAATAATTGCTGACATAAAGGCCAGCTCGATTGCCTTCCGCTTTGAAACTAGGACCGATATGTGTCAAAAATAAGGAAGGATCTGCCAGATCCACATGACGATCAACGATAAAAACAGGGATGCCTGCATTGGCCGCCTCTTCGAGTATTGGTTCCCAACCATCTTCTTGTAATGGGGTAAAGACGATTGCATCTACTTGGTAAACGATAAAACTGCGGATATCTTGGATCTGTCTTTCTTGATTCATATAGCCATTTCGATAAAGTACTTCATACCCTTCTTTCTCTAACTCTGTCCGAATCGATTCAGTATGACGTTTGCGCCAACTGCTTTCTGTACCAGATTGCGAAAAGCCAATGACAATGCTCTCTTTAGCAGATTCATTGGTCCCCTCAGCTGGTCGTTGGCAGGCGCTAAGACTGGTCATAAGCAGGATCGAAAGGAAGATGTGTAACCTTTTTTTATCCATAATTTCACCCCCCGACCTCTATTTTACCAAAAAAAGGTAAGCGCTTTTCTTAATTTCAAGATTCCGAAAAAAAACAAGGTAATCGAAAGAAAATCAAGGTTTGAATTCCAATGTCCCAAGAAATCAAAGAAACTACCAAAAATAGTTAATGTAAGCGATTGCTGTTTTTTCTATACTTAGCCTGTAAGTAAAAGTATGGAGGGATCAATAAATGAAAAGCACAATGAAAAAAATCGTAGGTATCGCTTCAACCGTTCTCTTGGGAGGGATGTTGGCAGCTTGCGGAAACGGCTCAGATAGTGGTGGAGCCAGCAGCGGGGACAAAGGGTTTGTGGGAATCGCTATGCCTACAAAATCAGCAGAACGTTGGATTGCCGATGGAAACAATATGGTAGATGAACTGGAAAAGTTAGGCTACAAAACAGACTTGCAATATGGCGAAGATAAGGTTGAGAATCAGGTCGCTCAAATTGAAAACATGATCACTAAAGGCGTCGATACATTAGTGATTGCTTCTATTGATGGTTCCGCGCTTACCGATGTTCTCGAAAAGGCTCATAACGAGGACATCAAAGTGATTGCTTATGATCGGTTATTGATGAATTCGGAGTACGTCGATTACTATGCAACCTTTGACAATTTCGGTGTGGGTGTTTTACAAGCTTCTTATATTGAAGACAAGCTAGGCCTGAAAGATGGAAAAGGACCCTTCAATATCGAATTGTTTGGTGGTTCACCGGATGATAACAATGCGTTGATCAATTACAATGGCGTGATGTCTGTTTTTCAACAGTATATTGATAGTGGTCAATTAGTGGTTCCTTCGGGTCAGACGAATTTCAACCAAATCGCAACACTGCGCTGGGATGGTTCTACTGCACAGGCACGGATGGACAACTTATTGAGTGCCAATTATACCGATAAAACATTAGATGCCGTTCTTTCTCCTTATGATCCAATCAGTTTAGGAATCATCTCATCCCTAAAAGGTGTGGGGTATGGTTCTTCTGAAAAACCATTACCTGTAATTACAGGACAAGATGCAACCATTGCTGGAGTTAAATCGATCATTGCTGGAGAACAAACGCAAACGATTTTCAAAGATACCCGAGTTCTAGCCAAAAACACGATCGAAATGATCGAAGCAATCGCCAATGGCGAAGAAGTCCCAGTCAATGATACCGAAACTTATGACAATGGGGTCAAAGTGGTACCGACCTATCTATCTAATCCAGTATCTGTAGATAGCAGCAATTATAAAGAAGAGCTTGTGGACAGTGACTATTACACGGAAAAAGATATGGGCTAGTTGTTGACAGCGGGGCTGTCAAAAGCACAAAAAAGGTAAAAGAGCAGCTGAAGGGATAATGATCGGGGCAGATCAGCGGATACTCCAATGTTTTGCCCTGTTCTTTCTTGTTTGTCAAAGAGCCGTTCTTTTGAATGGATCATTTTATTTCTTCTGCAGAATCTCTGACTACATAAAAAGAAAAGGGTGAAAGGACATGGCAGATTATATTCTCGAAATGAAGAATATCGTCAAAGAATTTTCAGGTGTACGAGCATTAAGCAATGTAAATCTTTCGATCGAACGTGGTGAGATCCATGCGCTATGTGGTGAAAACGGCGCAGGAAAATCTACATTGATGAATGTGCTAAGCGGTTTGTATCCACATGGCACGTATGAAGGTGAAATATATTACGAAGGAGAGCTCTGTAAATTTAAAGATTTACGAGATAGCGAAGAAAAAGGGATCGTAATCATTCATCAAGAGCTGGCATTAAGTCCTTATTTATCCATCAAAGAGAATATTTTTTTAGGAAATGAACAAGCCAAAAATGGCATCATCGATTGGGATATCACAGAAAAGAAGACCGATAATTTATTAAAAACAGTTGGCTTGCGTCTTGATCCTAATACATTGGTTTCACAAATCGGCGTAGGGCAGCAGCAGCTAGTAGAGATTGCCAAAGCATTTTCTAAATCAGTCCGATTATTGATTTTAGATGAACCAACAGCCGCTCTGAATGAAGAAGAAAGTGCCAATTTACTAGAATTGATCAAAGAATTTCGTAATCAAGGGATTACTTCCATCATTATTTCTCATAAGTTGAATGAAATAGTCAATGTCGCCGATCGCATCACGATTTTGCGCGATGGACAAACCATTGAAACGATGGCTGGCAATCAGATTTCTGAAGAGCGAATCATTCGCGGGATGGTTGGTCGTGACTTGACGAATCGCTATCCGGAACGGCATCCCCAGATTGGTGATCCTTTTTTTGAAGTGAAGAATTGGACCGTTCATCATCCTATCGATACAAATCGAATCGTGAACGAAGACCTCAATTTGATGATCCGCAAAGGAGAAATCATCGGCATTGCTGGGCTTATGGGCGCGGGACGAACAGAATTTGCGATGAGTGTCTTTGGGCATTCCTATGGCAGCAATATCACGGGCGAAGTCTATAAAGAAGGGCAACAAATCTCCGTAAAAGATGTTCCAGCTGCCGTTAGAAATGGGCTTGCGTATGTCTCAGAGGACCGTAAAGCATTAGGACTTAATCTATTGATGGACATTCGGGAGAACACAACGATTGCTAGTCTGAATAAAATCAGCCGCAACGGTGTTTTGGACAAAGAGAAAGAAGTAATTTTGGCAGAAGAATACCGCAAAAAAATGCGGACGAAAACCAATTCAATCTATCAAAATGTTGGCAGCCTTAGCGGCGGAAACCAGCAAAAAGTTGTTTTGGCTAAGTGGTTGATGACGGAACCGGATATTTTATTTTTAGATGAGCCAACACGAGGAATCGATGTTGGAGCAAAATATGAAATTTATACGATCATTGAAGAAATGGCATCTGCGGGTAAAGCAATCTGTATCATTTCCTCCGAGCTGCCGGAACTTTTGGGTATGTGTGACCGGATCTATACGATGAATGAAGGGCGTTTTACAGGAGAAGTATTGCGGCAAGATGCGGATCAAGAACTGCTGATGAACTTGATGACATTAGAAGAGAGTGGGGTTTAGGATGGAAACAACGAATAAATTAAAAAAAGTGCAAAAACATTCTATCAAAGACAAAGCGTTAGAGATTTTTAGCAAATACAGCATGATTATTATCCTGGTTGTCTTATTGATTGCCTTTCAAGCAATGACAGATGGTATTTTCTGGCGACCATTGAACATCACCAATCTTGTTTTGCAAAATAGTCATATATTGGTTTTAGCTGCGGGGATGTTACTAGTTGTCTTGTTAGGACATGTCGATTTGTCTGTCGGATCTGTCATGGCGTTTGTTGGCGCAATCGCCGGCGTTTTGATGGTCAATAATGGCATGAGTCCCTGGGTGGCTGTGCCATTATGTGTACTGATTGGTGCGTTGATTGGCGCTTGGCAAGGTTTCTGGGTAGCTTATGTGGGGATTCCTGCTTTTATTGTTACGTTGTCTGGACTGTTGATGTTCCGTGGATTGACTCAAGTCGTTCTGGGAGGACAATCTTTAGCACCATTTCCTACCTCGTTTCAAAAAATTTCAACAGGCTATTTACCTGATATTGTCAGCGGCGATCATATTCATCTCCTTTCAATGATTATCGGTGTCGGTATCACGGCACTATTGATTTTTGGCCAATGGCGAACCCGGGAACGCCGCAAGAAAAATTTGTTTGAAGTAGAGTCCACCAGTACCTTTTTGTTCAAAGCTCTTTTCATCGGCGTCGTTTTCATTGGCGCAACTTATGTGTTCGCTTCTTATCAGGGTTACCCGATCATCTTGATTTTATTAGGAGTCATCGTCGCAGCATATGGATTCTTAACAAATAAAACAGTTGCCGGTCGTCAAATCTATGCAACTGGTGGAAATAGGAAAGCCGCTGAACTGTCAGGAATCAAAACGAAAAAAATCACTTTCTGGGTCTTTGTCAATATGGGCGCGATGGCGGCATTGGCAGGTTTGGTTTTGGCTGCCCGATTGAACGCTGCGACACCACAAGCAGGAACCTCTATGGAACTGGATGCCATGGCTGCCGTTTATTTTGGCGGTGCCTCAACTTCTGGCGGAATCGGAACGATCATGGGTGCGATCGTCGGCGGATTAGTGATGGGAGTACTGAATAATGGGATGTCGATTCTAGGTGTAGGGGTCGACTGGCAACAGGCAATCAAAGGATTGATCTTGCTGTTAGCAGTTGTCTTAGATATCTATAATAAGAAAAAGAAAATATCTTAGGAGGCTGTAAGTATGGGGACAGAAGCACAAAAGACGATCTTATTGTTCTGTACAGCAGGCATCACAACAGGTCTATTAGTGAAAAACATGCAGCGAGCAGCGGACGAACAAGGAATAACTGTCCATATTTATTCAGCACCAGCAATCATTGCTGAACAAATCATTCAAAATCAGACTGTTGATGCATTACTGATTGGACCACAATCGAAATATGAAATCAATCGCTTAAAAGATTTTTTGAACTATAAAGCAGTTCCGTATAAACTAATCACACCAGAAGATTACGAGCTTCTTGATGGTGAAGCGGTCTTAGCAGATAGTTTAACATTATTGCAGTTGAATTAGCACTCGGCTATTCTGGTGTTGCAATCCTGAACGCAACCTTTGGGAACAAACTATGTGAAACAAACTAAACTATGTAATTTAGAGTAGTGGCTTGTCAATCCATGTGGCATCTACTACTCTATTTGCTGTAAAGACCAAAAACAAAACAACTGCGGTTAGTGAGCCATCGCCAGTAAGAACACTTATCTGAATGGGTTCCAGTTTGCTGACAATCAGTTGGAGAAAGGGGAAGTGCGATGAAAGTTGAAGAATTGACGGCGATACGTCCGAGTCATCGTCAACTACTATGGCAAGCACGGGAATTTTATGGCTTTATTCATTTTGGCTTGAATACCATGACGAATCGGGAATGGGGAAATGGGAGAGAATCCTTAGCACTATTTGACCCGCAAGCACTGGACTGTAAAGAGTGGGTCACGCTTTGCAAATGCAGCGGGATGAAAGGGATGATCTTAACCTGTAAGCACCATGATGGCTTCTGTTTATGGCCCAGCAGCTATTCGCAGCAGACAGTCGCTTATACACCTTGGAAAAATGGCAAAGGAGATTTAGTCAAAGAATTGTCGGAGGCTTGTCAAGAAGCAGGGATGGCGTTTGGCATCTATCTTTCTCCGTGGGATCAGCACGCCGCAAGCTACGGCACCGGACAGGCCTATAACGAGGTGTATGTGGGTCAATTGACAGAATTATTGACGCAGTATGGTGAAATAGCAGAAGTGTGGCTTGATGGAGCCAATGGAGAAGGACCTAACGGAAAGCGGCAGTTTTATGACTGGCAAAGATATTATCAACAGATTCGGCAATTACAGCCGGATGCTGTGATTGCCGTTTGCGGTCCAGATGTTCGCTGGATCGGAAATGAAGCCGGGCACACAAGGCAGAATGAGTGGAGTGTCGTTCCCCGGGAGCTATTGGATGCCGAAAAGACGGCCGAAAAATCACAACAAACAGACACAGCAGAATTCCGGACGACAATCTCAAGTATGGCAGAAGATTTAGGTAGCCGATCTGTATTGAAAAACTACGATTCCAGCAGAGATTTAGTCTGGTATCCGGCAGAGGTCAATCTATCAATCAGACCCGGCTGGTTTTATCATCCGGAAGAGGATACAGCAGTGAAAAGTGCCGAAACATTATTTTCTTTGTATCGGAAAGCGGTAGGAGGAAATGCGGTATTTTTATTAAATGTTCCGCCAATGCCCAATGGGGCGATCCACCCGAAAGATCAGCAGTCACTGATGCAATTAGGGCAATATCTACGGCCATTACAAACGGATCAGCCGTTGTACCAAGGACAGATCACAGCTTCTTCCCAAAAATCACCCTGGGATCAAGAAAGCCTGCAAAAGGTTACCCCATCAAAGAAGACGTATTGGCAACCTGCGGATAACGATCATGAGCCGTGGGTAACAGTGACTTTTGCACAACCAACACAAATCAATACAGTGATTTTACAAGAAGAAATCCGCGAGAGTCAGAGAATTGAAAAAGCAGTACTTTATTATGAAAAAGATGGCAAGGATTGCTTTTTAGCAGAATGCGGAACTGTCGGGTATAAGAAAATCATTGATGTCGACCCAGTTACTACTAAAAGAATCAAAGTTGTTTTCTTGGCGTATCGTCAATACCCAACGATCAAAAAATTTTATGTACGCTTTCTTGAGAAGAGAGCTTCAAAATAGTCCCTTCACCTAAAGAGAATCCACCCAAAAACAGACAGCCGCAGGGCTGTCTGTTTTCAGGGGATACAAATAAGGAATAAAAGTGGATATTAGTTAATTGCAACTGTCTAGGGGGCAAACCAAGGACAGTGCAAGAAAACTACAAATTAAGGTAACGTGATCACATTCTCAGATGTCTTATCAAAGAAGTGGGCTTTGTTGATGTTGAAAGCAAGATCAATCACTTCACCTGGACGATGGAAGTCACGAGCATCTACTTTAGAGATAAACTCAGTGGAACCAATCTTTGTATAAAGCATTGTTTCAGCACCAAGCAGTTCAGAAACGACTACTTCTGCACGGACAGTTGCTTCTGGTGAAGCTTCCAATGCGATTTGTTCGCTGTGGATATCTTCTGGACGGATACCAAAGACTAACTCCTTGCCTTCGTACCCTTTTTCGATAAGGACTTTGTTCTTGCCTTCAGGAATACGTAAGTTTAATCCATGGCCGTCTGAGATCATGCCGTTTTTCAAAGTAACTGTAAAGAAGTTCATAGCAGGTGAACCGATAAAGCCGGCAACAAACATATTTTTAGGTGAGTTGTACACTTCTTTCGGTGAACCGATTTGTTGAATAAATCCGTCTTTCATAATAACGATTCGGTCTGCCATTGTCATCGCTTCTGTTTGGTCATGGGTTACATAAATCGTAGTTGTTTCAAGACGTTGATGCAGTTTCGCAATCTCCGCACGCATTGCTACCCGCAATTTCGCATCTAAGTTTGACAAAGGTTCATCCATCAAGAAGACTTTGGCATCACGTACGATGGCACGACCCAAAGCTACCCGTTGACGTTGTCCACCAGATAGTGCGGCTGGTTTACGGTCTAGATATTCTGTCAATCCTAAGATCTCGGCAGCATTTTCTACGCGTTTTTTGATTTCTTCTTTATCGTATTTACGTAATTTCAATCCGAAAGCCATGTTGTTGAAAACTGTCATATGTGGATACAACGCATAGTTCTGGAATACCATGGCAATATCACGATCTTTTGGTGCGACATCGTTCATTACTTTGCCGCCGATGGATAATTCTCCTTCAGAAATATCTTCTAATCCAGCAATCATCCGCAGCGTTGTTGACTTTCCACAACCGGAAGGTCCAACAAAAACAATAAACTCGCGATCAGAAATATCTAAATTAAAATCTGTTACAGAATAATTATCATTGTTGTCGTATTTTTTATGCACGTGTTTCAGAGCCATTTCTACCATTAGGATTACCTCTTTCCATTTAGTTTACACCTGTATCATAAATGAAAACGCTTTGATTCAGCAACGGAAATATGCACAAGAAAAAAAACGTTTTCTTGTGCAAGTTGTTCAATCGGCTGGATGAGCGAAATTTTTGATAAGAAAATAGCACAGCAGCAGATCATCCATTTCTTTTAAGTTCAGATTAGTCATACTTTGGAATTTATCGATCTTATAAAGTAGTGTATTGCGATGCATGAAGAGTGACTTGGCTGTAGAACTGGCATTTCCTTGATTTTTCCACAGCGACTCGATCAAATGGATAAGATCGCTTTCCTGAAACCAATCCTGATAAAGTGTTCGAAATAATAGTTGATAGTCGGAACCGGCAGTGCTTAGCAAATGGATCAGAGATGTAGCCAGATCCAAACTTTTTAAATTGGTTTGTCGAGTCAATTGTTGAAAAAGAGTCATTTCTTCAGTCAGCAGAAGTGTGAAATCATGGCTCGAATGGTGAAACGGCCCTACAAATAAATGCGAGTAGCAGTCAAAATCCATATCTAAAGCAACAAATAAACCATCCAGTTCATCTAAGCGCAAGTTCTCACCAGCCCGCTGTTCAACAATCAACGCACTGTCTTCGGTAACAAAAAAGAGATCGACGACATGGGGGAGCATTTGCTGGATCTCTTGCAGCCACTCAGTCTGCAATAAATCGATCCCACTCGTAAATTTCACTTGCAACAAGCGATAATCACCGGTCTCATTTATCGGCTGATGTTCAAATAAAATCGGGTACCATGGTCGAAAACGGTTGTCGATTACCGGAAACAGTGCACCGCTGCCTAATTGCAGCATGATTCTTTCTTTTGCCGATAGATCGGCAGTAGGCAGCCAGATGAATTTCTGACCAAATGGAATCGATTCGATTCCTGGATCTGTTGATTTTGCTGGATGCAAAGCAGCGTTTGGGTAATTTTCTTTAATATCTTTAAAAGAGAAAATAGGAAGAACCTCCTTTGCTGTCGTTGTCATTTATTGTATAGCAATTCATCTTTTCTGAACAGTTGCAATTGATCGAATCGTGCATTTAGCAGAGGCTGCCACTGACTATTATATTTCTGCTTCAGGTAAAAAATTGATTTTTACAAAATTACATTGACAAGAAAGCGCATTCTAAATATACTATATGTACGGACAACTTTCGAAAGATGGGATTAATATGACAACGAAGTACGAACAACTTGCGAATGAATTACGGGAAAACATCCGTTTAGGAACCTATAAAGAAGGAATGACGATTCCTTCAGAGGCTGTATTACAAGAAGAATATCATTTGAGCCGACATACCGTGCGACAAGCGATTGCTTTGCTAGTAAACGAAGGCTATTTACGTAAGGAAAGAGGATCTGGTACGTACGTTTCAAAACCTGAGAATCTTCCGCAACGCAGCCATAAAACGATTGGCATCATCATGACGTATCTGTCGGATTATATCTTTCCTTCAATTATGCGCGGAGTCGAGCAGACATTGCGGGAACAAGGCTATTCTTTGCTGTTGGGATCAACAAATAATGACCATGAACAAGAACGAGCTTGCCTTCAACAAATGATGGACCAAGGAGTAGATGGCTTAATCGTTGAACCGACGAAGAGCAGTCAATACAATCCCAATTTGGCCTACTACATGGCATTGAAAGAAGCAGGGATTCCGCTAGTGATGATCAATGCCTACTATGAAGAACTGGATCTGCCTCATATTTGTGTCAATGACACTCGTTCAGGCTATCTAGCCACGAATTATTTATTGGAACAGCAGCATCAACACTTGATGCTGATCACTAAAATTGATGATTTACAAGGGAAATATCGGATGAAAGGTTTTGTCAAAGCTTTGGAACAAGCAAAGAAAACGTTTGCTGCTGAAGATGTCGTGACTTATACCACAGAAACCAAAGAGGCTGTCATTGCACAAGCGATTGACCGGTTGAACCAATCGAATGAGATCACTGGAATCGTCTGTTATAACGATGAAATTGCACATGGGTTGATCCAGCAATTAGAAGCCAATGGAAAGCATGTACCAGAAGATTATTCAATTGTAGGAAATGATGATTCACCTTTAAGTACATTGACTTCACCAGGAATAACCACACTGGCTCACCCAAAGGAAGAGATGGGGATTTTAGCGGCACAATGGGTCACCTCAGGAACTACGTTGGAAGAAACGTTTTATTATGAGCCAGAATTGATTGTTCGCGGCTCCGTCATGAGCCATTCGTGATTCATGTATATCAAAATTCAAAAGGAGAGAAGAGAAATGGAGCAGCAAATAAGTGCAGCGATTCAAGAAGGGCGCACGGCACTTGGAATCGAGTTAGGATCCACAAGAATTAAAGCTGTCTTGATCGATGAGCAATTTCAAACCATCGCAACCGGTAGTTATGAGTGGGAGAATCAGTTATTAGATGGTGTCTGGACCTATTCTTTGGCATCTGTCTGGCAAGGAATCCAAGAAAGCTATCAAGCATTAGCAGCTTCTGTTCAATCCCGATACGGGGAACCTTTGACGAGAATTGGTTCAATTGGTTTTTCCGCTATGATGCATGGGTATCTCGCTTTTGATGAGAATGATCAGTTATTGGTGCCTTTCCGCACTTGGCGCAATGCCAGCACAGAAGCAGCCGAAAAGGCTCTAACTGAATTGTTCCAATACAATATTCCGCAACGCTGGAGTATCGCTCATCTGTACCAAGCCATTTTGAATCAAGAAGCGCATATACCGGAAGTCAACTTTTTGACGACATTAGCGGGCTATGTTCATTGGCAGCTGACAGGTGAAAAAGTAATCGGTATTGGGGATGCCTCGGGAATGTTCCCAATCGACAGCCTACAAAAAGACTATGATCGACAGATGATGGCCCAGTTTGATGATCTGATCCTTCCAGAAAATTTACCTTGGCAGTTAGCAGATATTTTGCCCAAAGTCTTAGTGGCTGGTGAAGCAGCAGGCACTTTGTCGGCAGCAGGAGCTTTGCGGTTAGATCCAACAGGAACATTGTTGCCGGGTATTCCATTCTGTCCACCCGAAGGAGATGCGGGAACCGGAATGGTTGCGACGAATAGTGTTGCGCAAAGGAGTGGGAATGTCTCTGCCGGAACATCAGCTTTTGCTATGATCGTTCTTGAAAGCGGTCTCTCTAAAGTCTATCCAGAAATTGATCTGGTAACAACGCCAGCAGGAGATTTAGTTGGCATGGTTCATACGAATAATTGTACTTCGGAGATCAATGCATGGGTCAAAGTTTTTCGGGAATTTGTAGAAGCAGCAGGGGTCGAAATGAGCACAGAAGCTCTGTTTACGACATTGTTCAACCAAGCACTGAAAGGAGATCCTGACTGTGGTGGGTTGTTGTCTTATGGGTATTACTCAGGAGAGAATATTACAAAAATAGCAGCTGGTAGACCATTGTTTGTTCGCTCCCCAGAAAGCCGCTTTACTTTAGCAAACTTTATGCGGCTCCATTTGTTTAGTGCGTTTGGTGCGATGAAGATCGGGATGGATATCCTAACTAAAGAACAAGTCAAGATCGACCGAATCGTAGGACACGGAGGGATTTTCAAGACTCCGACTGTTGCGCAGCGGGTGTTGGCTGCTGCGATGGAAGCACCAGTGACGGTGATGGAAACAGCAGGAGAAGGTGGTGCTTGGGGCATCGCTTTACTGGCAGCATTTATGAAAAAAAAATCGGTAGAAGAAACACTTACAGTCTTTTTATCCAGAGTTTTCCAAGGAAAAGAAGGGACAACTTTAGCGCCATTACCTGAGGATATAGTTGGTTTTACTAAGTTTGTTAAGCGCTACCAACACGGTCTGCCGATCGAGCAAGCAGCGATCGATGGATTGATTTAAAACAAAAATAGAGGTGAGTCATTTGTTAGAACAATTGAAAGAAACCGTCTTCCAAGCCAATTTAGCTCTGCCAAAACAGGGCTTGATCAAATACACTTGGGGCAATGTGTCTGCCGTTGACCGCAGCCAGCAGCTATTTGTGATCAAACCTAGTGGAGTTGATTATGAAACGATGCAAGCTAGTGATATGGTAGTCTGCGATTTTGAGGGGAACGTTGTTGAAGGAAAGATGAATCCTTCTTCTGATACCCCTACTCACGCTGTATTGTATCGAGCGTTTCCAGAAATTGGCGGCATCGTCCATACCCACTCCACTTGGGCAACAAGTTGGGCACAGGCAGGAGTTGATTTGCCGGCAATGGGCACGACCCACGCTGACACCTTTTATGGCAGTGTCCCTTGTGCGCGCTTTTTGACACAGGAAGAAATTGACCGTGGTTATGAAGCAGAGACTGGAAACGTGATTGTTGAAACTTTTCAGGAACGCGGTATCCAACCTTTAGAGATTCCCGGCGTCTTGCTGCAGGGACATGGTCCATTCACTTGGGGCAAAGATGCTCAAAGTGCAGTCATGAACGCAGTCGTTTTAGAAGAAGTAGCAAAGATGAACGTTGTGACGCGTCAGATCAATAGTTATGCACCGGAACTGCCGCAGCGCATCCTTGACAAGCATTATCTACGAAAACATGGCAAAGATGCCTACTATGGGCAAAAATAATCAAGAAGGAGCAGACAATATGTTAGCAATCAGTAAAAAAGAATTTTGGTTCGTTGTAGGATCTCAGCACTTATATGGGGAAGAAGCCTTGCAAGAAGTCCGCGATCATGCAGCTGAAATGGTCAAACGCTTGAATGACAGTGGAAATCTGCCTTATCCAGTCGTTTTACAAGAATTGGCAGTCACTGCGGACACGATTACAAAGATCATGAAGGAAGTCAATTATCGGGATGAAGTAGCTGGTGTCATTACTTGGATGCATACCTTCTCACCAGCAAAAATGTGGATCCGGGGAACGAAACTGCTGCAAAAACCATTGCTTCATTTGGCGACCCAATACAATGAACGCATTCCTTGGGAGACCATCGATATGGACTTTATGAATTTGAATCAGGCAGCCCATGGGGATCGCGAATATGGTTTTATCAATGCGCGTTTGCAGAAACAAAACAAAATCGTTGTCGGTTATTGGAAAAAAGAGACGGTCCAAAAAGAAATCGCAGCTTGGATGGATGTGGCGGTTGCTTACAATGAAAGTTTTGCTATCAAAGTCGCTCGTTTCGGCGACAACATGCGCAATGTTGGGGTGACAGAAGGGGACAAAGTCGAAGCACAAATCCAATTTGGTTGGACCGTGGATTACTTTGGCATTGGTGATCTTGTTCAAGTAATCGATGCTGTGACCGATGAAGAGATCAATGACTTGTTTGAAGAATACCGTAATTTGTATGAGTTTGATCAGGGAGATTACGAAGCCGCAATCTGGGAAGCACATGTGAAAGTACAGGCCAAACAAGAAATCGGCATCCGCCGTTTCTTAGAAGCAGGAGGCTATAGTGCGTTTACGACCAACTTTGAAGATCTTTATGGCATGCAACAGCTACCAGGATTAGCTGTACAGCGACTCATGGCGGAAGGATACGGATTTGCTGGTGAAGGTGACTGGAAAACAGCAGCCATCGATCGTCTTATGAAGATCATGGCACATAATAAAGCAACCGGTTTTATGGAAGACTACACCTATGAGTTGACCGAAGGCAAAGAAGCCATCTTGCAGTCGCATATGATGGAAGTGGATCCAGTATTGGCTGTCAATAAACCAAAAATCGTCGTTTCGCCGCTATCAATGGGGGATCGAGAAGACCCAGCACGATTAGTCTTTGACGGACAAGGTGGCGCAGGAGTAGTTGTATCTATGGCCGACTTTGGGACTCACTATAAATTATTGATCAATGAAGTCGATGCTTTTGAGCCAACAGAAGCCGCACCTAAATTGCCGGTGGCTCGCGTGATGTGGACGCCTCGTCCCGACTTTCATCAAGGAGTCAAACAATGGATCGAAACGGGTGGCGGGCATCATACGGTTGTTTCATTAGCTTTGACGTCAGATCAAATCGAGACGTGGGCAAAACTCGTTGGTTTGGACTATGTGACGATCAAGTAGCTATTAAAAAAGTAGACAAGACAACAGAAAAGAGCCAACACTGACAAGACCAAACCCTCTCATACTGAAACATGTTGGGAGGAACTCTGGTCTTGTTTTTTCTTGTGCTGAAGCAGACAAATCATAAGAGAGATGCAAGGTGTACAATCAGCAAAATTGACTTTTAAAATCGAGACGCATAGACTTTTAATTAAGAGAAAGCAAGGAGGAGTAGTATGGAGACAACATTTGATACCCAAGAGTATTTTGACAAAATGAATGCTTGGTGGCGGGCAGCCAACTATCTTTCTGTCGGACAAATCTATTTGAAAGACAATCCACTGTTACGGCGGCCCATTGAAGAAAAAGATCTGAAAGTCAATCCGATTGGTCACTGGGGCACCATTGCTGGTCAGAATTTTATCTACACCCACTTGAATCGTGTCATCAATAAATATGATTTGAATATGTTCTACATTGAAGGACCTGGTCATGGAGGTCAGGTGATGGTTTCGAATGCCTATCTAGATGGAAGTTATACGGAAATCTATCCAGAAGTAACCCAAGATGAGGCCGGGATGCAGCATCTTTTCAAAATTTTTTCCTTCCCAGGAGGAATTGCTTCCCATGCGGCACCAGAAACACCAGGATCGATCCATGAAGGGGGCGAACTAGGTTATTCCATCGCGCATGGAACAGGGGCTGTCCTTGATAATCCTGATGTGATCGCTGCTGTTGTGGTTGGAGATGGCGAAGCTGAAACCGGTCCGTTAGCGGGCAGCTGGTTTTCTAATACATTTATCAATCCGGTAAATGATGGGGCTGTTCTGCCGATCTTACATCTGAACGGTGCTAAAATCTCTAATCCAACGATTCTGGCTCGCAAATCGGATGAAGACCTAACCAAGTATTTTGAAGGAATGGGTTGGACACCTTATTTTGTTGAGGGAGATGATCCTGCTACTGTTCATCCGCAAATGGCGAGAGCATTGGACCGCGCCGTTGAGAAGATCAAAGCGATTCAAACCAAAGCCCGTCAAGGAAAAGCTGATGAAGCAGTCATGCCCCACTGGCCTGTTCTGATCGTGCGCACACCTAAAGGCTGGACAGGACCAAAAGTTTGGGAGGGAGAGCCGATTGAAGGCGGTTTTCGCGCCCATCAAGTACCTATCCCAGTCAATGCGCATCAGATAGAGCACGTGGATGCACTAACTGATTGGCTGAAATCGTATAAGCCAGAAGAACTCTTTGATGAATCTGGCCGCATCAAGGCGGAGATTCAAGAGCTTGCGCCGAAAGGACAGCAACGGATGGCAATGAATCCCATCACTAACGGGGGAATCGATCCTCAACCGTTGAAAATCACCGATTGGCGACAGCATGCGATCGATATTGGTGTTCCTGGCTCAACCACTGCTCAAGACATGATGGAGTTCGGAAAGTTTGCTCGGGATTTGATTGTTGAAAACCCGACTAATTTTAGAATCTTTGGTCCGGATGAAGCCAAATCCAATCGTTTGAACCATGTTTTTGAAGTGACAAATCGCCAATGGTTAGAACCAAAACAGCCAAACTATGATGAATGGCTAAGTGCTACCGGACGGGTAATTGATTCCCAATTATCGGAGCATCAAGCAGAAGGCTTCCTAGAAGGCTACGTCTTAACTGGGCGTCATGGCTTTTTTGCTAGCTATGAATCTTTCTTGCGAGTGGTTGATTCCATGATCACTCAGCACTTTAAGTGGACGCGTAAATCGAAAGAATTGCCTTGGCGCCATGCCTATCCGTCATTGAATTTGATTGCTTCCTCAACCGTATTCCAGCAAGACCATAATGGGTATACCCATCAAGACCCAGGGATCATGACACATATCGCTGAGAAAAAAGCGGAATTCGTACGGGTCTATCTACCAGCAGATGCCAATAGCTTGATGGCTGTAATGGCAGAAACATTCCAAACTGAAGAACAGATCAATCTGATTGTTTCTTCGAAACATCCTCGGCCGCAGTTTTATACGGCAGAAGAAGCGGAGATATTGGTAAAAGACGGCTTAAAGATCATTGATTGGGCTTCAACAGACCAAGGAGAACCTGATTTGGTGATCGCTGCAGCAGGGACAGAGCCAAATTTAGAAGCTCTCGCTGCTGTAAGCCTGCTGAATGAGGCGTTTCCAGAGTTGAAAATCCGCTTTATCAATGTTGTTGATTTATTGAAACTACGTCATCCGGATGTCGATCCTCGTGGATTGACAGATGAAGAATTTGAGGCTTACTTTACTAAGGACAAGCCAATCATTTTTGCTTTCCATGGCTATGAAGGACTGATTCGGGACATTTTCTTCGGCCGCAAGAATCAGCGTCTGCATATTCATGGCTATCGTGAAAATGGCGATATCACCACACCATTTGACATGCGGATCTTATCTGAACTTGATCGCTTCCATTTAGCGAAAGACGGCGCTGAGTGGGTCTATGGCGAACAAGCTGCCGACTTTGCGCAACGAATGACAGAGACGGTTGCCTATCACCATGACTTTATCCGTGAGAATGGCTACGACATTGCTGAAGTCCAAGATTGGCAATGGAAACCATTGAAATAGAAGACGAATCAAACAAAAAACTGTCCAGCAACGATCAAGAGATCTGTTGTTGGACAGTTTTTTTAAACAGAAGTCAAAATGCGATAAATTCCAATGAAGAAAGCTTTGATGCCTCGAAAGAAGCGGTTCTTATCGGTCAATTCATGATAGACTTCGGCGATCGTGCGACGGGTCAATAAATAGAAGAGAAATCCAATCAAAAATGTGAAAAGGAAAAAGAAAAACAACAGTCGCATAAATCATCACCTAAATTCTTACTCATTATTTCTTTATCTTAACAAAAAAAGCAAGGATAGGCGAAGCGATTTGATTTGGAACTGTAGATAAGGTTGGAGTAAAAAGCAAATCAACTATTTCACTGTCTGGAGAAATAGTTGATTAAGAGAAAGCTGCGATGAATAGTAATATATTCAGAGAATGTAAAATAATCTATCTGTCTCAAAAACCATCCTTTTGGAGAATCAAGTAACAGGTCAACTAATAGTAGATGTCATATATTAGTGAATAGAAGTGTCCAAAAAACATGATTCTCTGGACACTTTTTATAAAGATACCTATTTTGGGCTAGACTGGTTACTTCGTTTATCCAATGTTTTCTGGACTTCGGAATCACTGCGGCATGCTTAAATGAATGTATAAGGTATAAACTTGGTTATCATTTGAATAAGTTCTTCTGGTTTTTCTTTTTGTCCCGTATTTATCCACTCTTGGAGGATGCCTAAAAAAGCATTACTAAAAAAGATGACTAAATAATGTTTTTCAATTTCATTCTTCAAGGTTAGATTGATATGTGGAAGAACATTTTTTGTTGCGTTCTGTTGGAGTACTTTTTTTACTTGATCTTGTATTTCCACAGATCCTTTATTTGAAATAAGTAGTCCTAGCAGTTGACCTTCATTTAAAAAAAGTAAAGTAATTTCACCATTGTTTCTTCCATCGAAAGTTTTTCTTTTACATTTTCCTCTATCAAATAATTGACTTGTTTCATTAGCTCCAGTTGATATTTTTCTACTAAATCGTATTTATCCATATAATGAAGATAGAAACCGCTGCGACTGATTTCTGCTTTCTCACATATATCTTTGACTGTCACATGATCAAAATGTTTGCTTTTTAGCAACTCGATCATCGCGTTTAGAATGCGCTTTTTTGTTCGATAGAAACGAATATCTTTCTTTTTCATGTGTCCACCTCATAAATGATCATTTCTTATTATCTGTCTATTAACTATGGTTTTTACTTGCTGATTTGCAAAAATAAATTATACTACAAAGAGTAAAAGATAATAAACACCATGTCTACTAAAAGGAGAAGTTGATGATGGGCCAAGTGATTGCAATAATGTCGAGTGCGACAAAATCTTTTGATAAACAAAAGGTATTAGATAATATAAATCTTGAACTGCAAGCTGGAAAAATCGTTGGAATAATAGGTCCAAGTGGAGCTGGGAAATCAACGGCTATAAGATGTTTGATGGGGATGGAGAAGTTAGATCAAGGATCTGCTGATATATTTGATACGAAGATGCCAAATCGAAAAATTTTAAAGAGAATTGGCTACATGGGCCAAAATGATGCGCTCTATGATGATCTATCTGGAAAAGAAAATTTAGTCTTTTTTGGCAGTTTGATGGGGTTAACTGGCACTGCTCTTGATCGTGCTATTGAGAAGAATATGCAACTAGTTGATTTATTGGATTTTCTAAATAAGCCAGTGAAAACTTATTCTGGAGGTATGAAAAGACGACTTTCTTTAGCGATTACTTTACTCTCTAATCCGGATCTGCTTGTATTAGATGAGCCGACAGTAGGTATTGATCCTAGTTTACGCGTAGCTATTTGGGAGCAATTAAGAGAGCTCGCAAATAATAATAAAGGAATTATCATGACAACCCATGTCATGGATGAAGCGGAAAAATGTGACTATGTTGGTCTTATCATTGAAGGAAAACTATTTGCTTTCGGCTCACCAAAAGAGTTAGAAGAGCAATTTAAAGTAACAAGTATTGAAGAAGTCTTTTTGAAAGCTGAGATGAATGCAAAATGATTCGATTTCAAGCGATAGTGATACGTGTGATCAAAGAATTGATTCGAGATAAACGTACGTTAGCATTAATGTTGATTGCACCGATCATTGTTTTAAGCTTAATGAATGTTGTCTTTGATTCAAATTCTGAGACCCATGTGAAAATTGGTTTTGATCAGACTGTTCCTTCAACACTCGTTGATCAGTTCTCCTCAGATGAAGTGAAAGTTGAACATTACACTACAAATAGGAACTATAAAGAGAAAATATTGAATGAGAATTTAGATGCATTCGTAACATTGGATCAGTCTACTTTTCACATAACTTATGCAAATGATGAGCCATCTAACACAGCCAAAGTAAAAGGGCTAGTTCAGAATGTGCTGACAGCAAATAAGGTCAAAGAACTCAGTTTGAATGTCCAAAAATTAGCAGCAGAAACAGGGCAAAAAGTAACCATAGAAGATTTTTCAGTGCAAAATTCTTATATTTATGGTGGAGCAAACAATTCCTTTTTTGACCAAATATTTCCTATCTTGATTGGCTTTTTTGTTTTCTTTTTTGTATTTTTAGTTTCTGGTATTGCCTTGTTGAGAGAACGCACCAGTGGGACTTTGGAAAGATTGCTAGCTACACCGGTCAAGCGTAGTGAAATTGTTATGGGATATTTAGTAGGGTATGGTATTTTTGCAATCATTCAGACCTTGATTATTGTTTTTTTCTCCATTTATGTCCTAGATCTTCAGATTATTGGCAGTTTGTGGTGGGTCATTGGAACAAATATTCTGATTGCATTGACGGCACTAGTCATTGGGATCTTTGTTTCAACATTTGCTAGTTCAGAATTTCAAATGGTGCAATTTATTCCATTAGTTGTCATTCCGCAAGTATTCTTTTCCGGGTTAATCGCCTTAGATAGTATGGCTAGCTGGGTAAGATATATATCATATATATTTCCATTGAGCTATGCGGGGAATGCATTGACTACTATCATGATCAAAGGGCAAGGCTGGAAAGAAATTTCCTTTGACTTAGGTATATTAATTCTGTTTATTCTTGTGTTTACATTTTTGAATATTATCGGATTAAAGAGGTATAGAAAAGTTTAAACAACTTGCTTGTCTCCGCAGCCCTTTATCGATTTATGCAAAAACGACTCAGTACTATTGAGTCGTTTTTGTTTGGCTATTAATTGATTAAGTTCCGCAAATTTCCACAGGTCAAATTTATCTGCGTAAACTCGTTCTTCCCCAAAATACATACAGGAAAAAATATGACTGCTTAGTAATATTCCTGTAATCGCTGTTTGTAAATGGCATAGCTGTTAAAATCATACCTAAAAGCAATAATATTAAAAGCTAAATTAGACTGTCAATCGTTCTTATACAGTTAGCGCAAAGGATAAGACAATGGTAATAAAAAAACATCCGCTATAATATCCACAAAAATAAAGATAAAAAGACAATATCTTTGTTATTAAACGAAGTCGGATTTTCTCCGATAGTTTGGGAATATAAGATGATTTGTTGTAGAAAAGGTAGTGAAACAGCGACTAGTAATTTTATAAAGGGAATTAGATATAAACTTTTTACCCACTAATAAAAACTCTCTATTCATAAAATGCTTTTTTGAAAGAATCTATTTGAAAGAATCTAATGGTGGCGGGATAGGTGTAAATAGTCAGAGTATCTCAAAAAAGAATAACGTACGATAATTAGTGATGCTCGATGCTAAGAGTATCTTAAAAGGGACAAAAACTGTTAAGTTTTTGTCCCTTCTTTCGTCATATTTAGGAAAACTATTCTATAGTTACTCTTTCATTGTACGCTCATCTGGTACAATATTTTCTTTGAGTAGCCATTTATGGAAGAACCATTCTGCTAAACCGATCAAAACAGCAGGAACCAGGACCATCATCCATAAGTCAGTTGTATAGTTCATTGAAGTCAGATATAGCCAGAGAATAAGCGCTGACGCACCAGCATCTGCGATTGTTGCCGCAATATTGCCGATTTTTCTTAAGATAACTAAATCCCCTAGGACGTAGATCATGACTACAATTATTACTCCAACGATCGTAGAGTCCATAAAACTGACATTATAGATTCCCGTTAAAGTAATCCACAAAATAGCCCAAATAAATAGTGCTTTTACAACCAAAGCCTTTAGATGTTTCATTTCATACACTCCTTTTTTGTTTTTATTTCAATAGCAAGACTATCGTGTTAGGACAACCCTCTAATTCAAGGCTACCATTAGTAGATAGAGGCGTCAAAATTAATGCACCGACGACTTTATCTAGTAGAAGTCAAAAATGAGAGAAGCAATGAGCTGGTGTTTTAGGTGAAGTTCAGGTAAGGTTGTTTCAAGTAATGGCATTCCGGGATAAACCTTTTGAGTACGGAAAAAAGTAATCCCGTTGACAGAGTCGAGAGGAAGATAATGGTGAAAAAAATTTATTTTCTATGTACTGGCAATTCTTGTCGCAGCCAAATGGCTGAAGGGTATGGACATAAATTTCTATCTAAGTCAGATTTTGAAATTCGTAGTGCTGGGATTGAAACCCATGGATTAAATACGAAAGCTGTACAAGTAATGGCGGAAGATGGCATTGATATCTCTAACCAGACGTCTGATTTGATTGATAAAGAATATTTTGAGAATGCAGACTTGATTATTACCCTTTGTGGAGACGCAAAAGATAAATGTCCTGCTCTTCCTAAAGAAGCTGCTCATATTCACTGGGACTTGGAAGATCCTGCGCAAGTGACGGGATCGGAAGAAGCGAGAATGGCAGCATTCAGAAAAGCAAGAGACTTGATCAAAGAAAATATCTCTAAATTAAAATAATATCTCTCTTTTTGTATTGCTCTTATAAGTGCCTGGTGAGTGTCTGGAAATGACAGATTTCTGGAGATTTTTTTTAGCTTGTTTTGGTGATGACAACTTACTTATGAAACGTGTTTGACAGTATAGGAAAGGAGCTAAAAGTATGATTTTCAAATTTCTGCAGGATTACTTTGGCTTTACACACTGATATAGGCAGCTATTTATAGGAGTCCAGAAAATAGTTAGACTTTATTCTATCAACGAAGACCATTCTGAAAGTACCAAGGATACAGGCAAAACATCTCATTCATAAAAAAACAAGAAGTGCTCAAAAAAGACGATTTTGAGTGCTTCTTGTTTTTTGGGGAGCACGATCAGCGAACGAACGAAAGTTCCTTGTAACAATCATCAAGGGTCAAATAGAACAAGTTTTAGTGAATCGAAAAATATTTCAAAAAAGTATCAGCTGGTAAATCTATGAGGGATAATCTTTTTACCAAAAGTATTCTAGTCCTGCTATTAATTTAATCAGCTATTTCTTGTTGTGTTTAATAATAGCATTTAAGTTCCAATAATTTTTCGCATTTTTTTGTTTTTAAGATAAAAAAATAGAGATTTGTTCTAGGGGAGTAAGTGATATATCTGTATTGAGATAAAAATTTTAATAAAAGAAAGGATGGGTTTTTAGAATGAAAAAAACTGATAACTTTTTTTATGATTTCTATCTTTATTTCAGGCTGAATAGAAAGGGGGAACGCATCGAAAACACCTAGACAATCAAAGATAGAAATGAATAAAGCAGTTAAACGCTTAAAGATATCGAATAAAGAATGTCACTTTAGAGATTGATGATTAGCAATGGAATCTATCAGTATTGAAGGATAATAAAAATCTAAAAAAAGGAATGAGAAAACATGAAAAAAATAAAAGTAGTATTAGGTTTATTATTAAGTACAGTTGCTTTAACAAGTTTAAGCGCCTGCTCAACAGTAGAAGAATCCGGGGAAATGATTTCTGGAACAGGAACAGAAACTTTAGTTAGCGAGTCATCGGCTGCGGCTGTTGTGGACATCAATAAACTGAGCGATATCGGCTCTTTTGAAAAAATCGTCACAAAGGGCATTGATCCAAAAGTGAAAGATGTCATTACGTATAACCTAAATTATGAAAACTCGGATTGGGACCATATTCGCTTTTTAGTGAACCATGTAAAGATCGTCAATGTGGAG
The DNA here is from genome assembly GCF_051714805.1 of Enterococcus sp. AZ091. Classification (NCBI taxonomy): domain Bacteria; kingdom Bacillati; phylum Bacillota; class Bacilli; order Lactobacillales; family Enterococcaceae; genus Enterococcus; species Enterococcus sp. AZ091. The sequence goes on from NZ_JBIOSO010000002.1 coordinate 1,021,684, forward strand.
AAATTTAAAGACAAAGATAAAGAATACAAGACATTGCTTTCACTTAAATACCAATTGTTTAATGAAGATTCTAAAGACAAAAAGATTAAACCAGATAAAGCCTACATGGTTTTAAAAGATGGTATGCAGGTAGAGGCAGAGATTTTTGTCGATTACTTAGATGATGAGATTTTGACACACGACAAACACAAAGATGGGTTGATTCATTTTAAAGTAGCAGAAGAGCAAAAATTATCAGAGATACAAGCGTTAGATATCGAGTTCAAAGCAGATAATGACAAAACCCATACGTATCATATTGATTTATCAATGATTGAAGAAAAATAAAGTTTAAAGCAAGGAGGGAGAAAGAATGAATACGAACACTAAGAAACTATCTTTGTTGAGTTTTTTTGCAATAACTGCTTCAATGGTTATGACGGTTTATGAGTACCCAACCTTTGCGACATCAAAGATGAATCTTGTTTTTTATTTACTCGTTGGCGGCTTCCTCTGGTTTGTTCCTGTAGCCCTTTGCTCCGCAGAGATGGCCACTGTCAAGGGATGGGAGAAAGGGGGACTTTATACCTGGGTCTCAAATACATTGGGAAGAAAGTGGGGCTTTGCAGCCATTTTCTTTCAATGGTTTCAAATTACAGTTGGCTTTATCACGATGATTTACTTTATTGTCGGTGCGCTTTCCTACGCATTGAACTGGTCGGCATTGAATACGAATAGTTGGTTGAAGCTGATTGCGACATTAGTGATTTTTTGGCTGATCACGATTTCGCAATTTGACGGTACAAAAAATACAGCTAAGATTGCAAAAGTTGGTTTCTTTGTCGGCATAGTAGCGACTGGGGTTATTCTGTTTCTCCTAGGAATAATCTATATTGCTCAAGGCAATCCGATCAAAGTCTCATTTGGTGCGGGTGCTTGGATGCCAGATTTTACGAAAATAAATACGTTGATTGTTTTTGTTTCTTTTATTTTGGCCTATGCAGGGGTCGAGTCTTCTGCCAGTCATGTTAAAGACATGGACAATCCAGGAAAAAATTATCCTAAAGCTATTTTGATCTTAGTAGCTGCAACAATCCTTTTAGACACTCTCGGCGGTGTAACTGTTGCGGCAACGATTCCGCAAAATCAGTTGTCTTTAGATACCGGTGTGATTCAAGCCTATTCGTATTTAATCCATCATTTTGGCGGAAGCGAATGGCTGGTGCGGTTCATTGCAGTGGTCATTTGTTTAGGGGTTATTGCTGAAATTGCGGCATGGGTAGTCGGACCATCGACTGCGATGCTTGAAGCAGCAGAAAATGGTCTATTGCCAAAGCAACTGGCAAAAGTCAATCAACACAATGTGCCAACCAATATCGTGTTGATTCAAGGAATCATCGTTTCTATCTGGGCTGTCATATTGACACTAGGCGGTGGTGGTGCCAACCTTTCATTCTTTGTAGCGATGGCCTTGACCGTGTGCATCTATTTGGTGGCTTATGTTCTTTTGTTTATTTCCTACATCAAATTAGTGAAGGATAAAGATAATTTAACAAGAACCTACCATATTCCTGGTGGAAAAAATGTGAAGATCACTGTAGCAGTGGTTGGTTTACTTGTTTCCATCTTTTCATTCTTTATTTCATTCTTTCCACCCAATGATATCGGTTCAGGTAAAGGCGGAACGTATTTAACTATTTTGATCATTAGTTGGCTGATTATTGTCATTATACCGTTTGTCATTTATAAATTTGTAGGTGAGAAGGCAAACGGGATAAAATAAAAAAGAGTACGTATTAGATTAGGAGGAGATACAGATGCTATTCAGTAAAAAAAATAGAAAAGAAGCTCAATATTTAGAACCTATTTTTGGCAATGAAGCAATGGATGAAGCAATTCCTATGTACAAATTACCTAACGATTCCTTAGTGCCGCGAGATGCCTATGAATTAGTGAAAGATCAATTGATCGATGAAGGCGTATCAAGACAAAATTTAGCGACATTCTGCCAAACTTACATGGAACCCGAAGCGGTCAAAATCATGAGTGAGACACTAGATAAAAATGCCATCGATAAAACGGAATACCCTCGGACAGCAGAGATAGAAAATCGCTGTGTCAACATGATTGCTGATCTGTGGCATGCACCAGATGAATCAGATTTTATTGGGACCTCAACGGTTGGCTCAAGTGAGGCCTGTATGCTAGGTGGCCTTGCATTGAAGTTTGCTTGGCGCAATCGAGCAAAAAAACTCGGATTGGACATTACTAAGCAAAAACCGAACTTAGTGATTTCTTCTGCTTATCAAGTTGTTTGGGAAAAATTCTGTGTGTATTGGGACGTTGAAATGCGTACGATCCCCATTGATGAAGAACATGGCAGCATCAATGTAGAAACAGTCACCGATTATTTAGATGAATATACGATTGGGGTAGTTGGCATCTTAGGAATCACTTATACCGGAAGATACGATGACATCAAAGCATTAGACAAAAAGCTGGAGGCATACAACAAGCATACAGATTATAAAGTATATATCCACGTGGATGCTGCAAGTGGTGGGTTGTTTGCCCCATTTATGGAGCCAGAGCTTGAGTGGGACTTCCGCTTGAAAAATGTTCGCTCCATTAGTACTTCTGGACATAAATATGGACTTGTCTATCCAGGGGTTGGCTGGGTCATCTGGAAAGAAAAAGACTTCTTACCTGAAGAACTGGTCTTCAAAGTGAGTTATCTTGGTGGCGAGATGCCTACAATGGCTATCAACTTTTCAAGAAGTGCGAGCCAGATTATCGGACAATATTACACCTTTATCCGCAATGGCTTTGAGGGGTATCGCTTGATCCATAAAAAGACAAGTGACGTTGCAAAATATTTAGCAAAAGAGATTGAACAAATGGGTTATTTTGATATTTATAACGACGGTTCTCAATTACCGATCGTCTGTTATAAATTGAAAGAAGATGTATCTATTCCATGGAATTTATACGATTTGACTGATGAATTTGCCATGAAGGGCTGGCAAGTTCCTACTTATCCATTGCCGGATAATCTATCAAACATCAATATCCAACGTTTTGTTTGCCGTGCAGACTTAAGTATGCAAATGGCAATGGATCTGGTGCAAGATATGAAAGAAGGCATTGAACGCTTGAATAATCGTCCAAGCCGTCACGTATCTTCAAACCAAACGTACGGATTTTCACATTGATTGGAAGATTTATAGCTTTTCGGTCATTAAAAGTGAGTGGTTTCTATAAGATGAAACCACTCACTTTGTAGTTGGGGAAATCATTGGAAATTTTGGGAAAGGAACAGACTAGAATGACTGGAGGAAACTTCAAAAAACGACAATCTCTAGATTCACTTAGTCTGTCGATAGTTCTACTTTATGATAGTATTAATTGTAGTTTTCTTTTGAGGGACACGATTTTCACTATGGAATCAGTAAGATAAGGGATGGTTCTGTTAAAAAAACACAGAGGGTAGGCGCATCATGTAACAAATAAAAATCAATCGTATATTCTGAATTTTCTAGTAAGCGGCGTTCTTTTTCTCTAGAGAATTGTAAATTTTCAAGAATAAAAATAGTCTGCATGGGAGGAAAAAGGAATGTATAAAGAAGACTTGCTCGATAAGAATCTAAAATTAGAGTATATCTTATTAAAATTTTTGTACTTATCTACCGGACATATTAAAAAAAGTGACGCTTGTCGGGAGTTAAAAATCACGATGCCAACTCTTGTGAAACTATCAGATGATCTTAAACTGCAACTAAAAGATGAAAAAGTTTCCTTCTCAATCAATCGTTATACTTTAGATTTGAACGTGAATGACAGCGTTTCACTCGATGATTTGACCGATGTTTTATTGAAAAAATCAATGAAATATCAACTGCTAAACTATTTATTTCATCATAACGAGTATGAACCATTTGCAATAGCTGATGAATTAAAAACAAGTGTCGGTACTTTGAATCGCTTGATCACGGAATGTAATAATTTACTACGGCATTTTGAATTAAAGATAAGGAACAAAAAGCTAGCTGGAAGTATGACACAGTGGATTTATTTTTATTATAATTTATTTAAGATGGGGCCGATAGAGATCAATTCTACGCTGATCGATGAAGTTGTTGGGGACATAGTCAAAAAAGTATCTCTGTCTATTGCTCAACAAAAGCAGTTGAAAATATGGTTATTTGTTCTTATGAAAAAAATAGGGAACAAGACACTGCTGGAAAGCTTAGGCCAAGATGAGCAAATAAAGATCAATCGCTGTCTAGATATGCCAGTTTTTAAATACATTCGGCATAGTTATTTTTCAAAAAAATATATTTGTTCATCAGATGAAGCGACAATCGTCACCTATTTTATCTGCTTATTTTTAATTACAGTTGGTGGGATCCCCTATGAGGAAATTCGACTAGGATTATATACTAGCAAAAATCCCGTCTTTGAGATAACCGATGAAATAATGGCCGCGATCCAGTCGATTTATAAACTAAAGTCAAATTCAACCATTAAATCCAGTGTCTTTTCTCTCATCGCCCAAGTTTATTATTTTCATGGGGTCAATTATTCGATCGATAAAGTCACTTTGAATTATTACCATAACTTGTTTAACAATTCGTTTAGAAATCAGTTTGTCTTAGACATAATAGAAAATATTATTGAACCGACTAAATTGTTCAACCACACGAAATTAAAGTATTTGAAAAAAAGATTAGTATTCTTAATTTACATGCTGTCTCCTAAAGAGGAGTATCAAGTGAGAATAGCGGTCTTAAATATGGGCTCTAGTATTTTGGCAGATGCCTCTATTTACTTATTAGAAAATGAGTTGAAAGGGAAACAAGACGTTGTTATCCTACCCTATACAAGTGATGAACCATTTGATTTATTGATCTCTAATGCCTACCTTCCCGCATTAGGGAACAATTACAGTCAATTCTATCAAGTAACGGCAATCGGCGCAGATTTAGAGATAAAGAAAATTTTTACTATTATCGATCAAATAGCCTATTCCAAGTATCGTTCTTTTGTTATTAAGTAATAGTTACTGTAGAAGACGTAGGATGGATGCAGCGAATGCGAGAACTAAAGAAAGGCTTAGAGTAACGGTGATTGTAAAGTGTCGCGCTCTATAACTAATTTAATAGCAGAATATTTTGTTAACATAGAGTAAGAAGAATTTTTTAATCTGATGAAATTTTATTTTAGTAGGAAGTTAATGAGCCTCAAACAATAACCCTCAAATGTTCTTTGTCATTAGTAGTATGACAAAGAACATTTTACTAGGTTCAGTTCTTTTTCTAACAAGTTCAAGGAGGGAATCAAAAAGACAAGCGAATAAAGGGATCGTTTTGTTTTTTGAGGGGTAAAGCATCTAAGTGAATCAGCTCGTCAAAAGAGTCTAGAAAATCAGGACTAGTTGAATGCGTAACTACGATAATTATCTTATCATTGAAAGAGTTGATCAAATCTTTGATAATCAGCTCATTTCCACTATCAAGCCCAGAAGTCGGTTCATCCAATAGAATGATATCGGAATTTTTAAAGACAGCGCGAGCGATTTCGATTCTCCTTAATTCCCCTCCTGAAAGAAAATTTATCCATTTGTTTTCTTGTTCTTCTAATAATTTCTCGTAGTTAAAGCGATTGGCCAAGCCACTCTTATTTAATGCATCAACAACTCTTTCAAGTTCAAAATCATTAAAAACAGAGAGATTAGAAGCAATACTGGTCTGAAAAATAGCGGTCTTTTGTTGGACAAGTGAGACTTTTTGATACAAGGAATCTCTAGAAATTTGATTCATCTCTTGTTCATTGATAAATAGTTGACGGTCACCGACAGAATAAATGCCTGCTAAAATATTCAATAGCGTGGATTTCCCGCTGCCACTCGCACCTGTAATTGCATACTTTTTCCCTCTTTCAAATTGATAGCTTAATCCATTGATTAATGTACGGGTACCATAACTATAGCTTAAGTTAGCAATCGACAAAGTTGTGATGGGACTTTCAAGAATGATTGATCGAGTCATTTCATCATCATCTGTACTATCGATAAAAGATATAAGATCATCAGCGACTTTCTTACTGGATAAAATATCGGTAATCGAGGTGCTGAAATATTCCAATGGACCGGCAATCGTACTCATTAAGGTAGTCATAGCAATGAGGTTAGGAAGGGTTATTATTTTTGCTGCAACAAAAAAAACACCAATAATCCACGTTCCAGAGTAGGCAAGGTCGCCAAGACCAAAAGAAATCGCGTAGGTAAGTCCTTGTAACGATTCAAAATGAATATTTTGCTTTTTCAGTCGCTCGCTACTTTCAGAAAAACGTGTAGCATATTTCGGGAATCCTCTGCCTACTCTTAGTGTCAGATAGCCAGAAAGAAGTTGTTCAAATAAACTGAGTGTATGATCTTGTACCTCGACCGCCGCTTTACGACGAGTTCCAAGAATTTTTTTGGCAAAATAAGGAGCTAACAAGGGGCTAAAGGCTAGCAATAGCATGACAATTGAAAAGGAAGCACTAAGTCTTAAAGAGAAAAGAAGTGAAAAAATAAAGGTAAAGATGCTTAAAATCAATCCAAATCCAGGTTTCAAAAATTCTTGCTCAATAACTTTTATTTCATTGGCTAGCTTTGAAAGGTAATAATTTTTTTCGCTTTTTAAAAACTTTTCTGGATCCATTCGGACTATCTTTTGCGAGAGGCCGACTCTAAGCTGATCCGTTATTGAGTGGACCAAGATAGATTTACTGCGTCTGGGGACAAAGTCGCTCATGGTGTTTAATAAGATATAAAAGAAGGCGAATAAGCCAACAACCATAAGCTTTTTTATATTTCCTGACATAGCAACTTCTGTGATAAGACTATAAACAAGTGCAACGCCAACCTGAATAAGCGCAGCGATTGCGCAAATAATCACATGCGTAACAAGCAGTTTTTTATTTTTTAGTACTATCTTTTTCATTTTCTCCCTCCTTAAGTAAACTATAACATAGTGATTTGATACATATATAGTGCAAAAAGATACTATTTTTTTGATTGTGTAGCATCATGGTAGGCTTACCATACAATCAAAGAAGAGTTATGGAAAAAATTTAGGATTGGTGTTACACCTTCAGTTGCTATATTAGATTTAAGTGCAGTAACATCTGTTGTAGGGAGGAGCATCAGAAATAGAACTACATAATCGTACGTCATTACTTGATATTGAAGAAATGCATACAATATAGTTCGAAAAACAATAAATGTAATTTTTTGAAAGTGTTACGTTTGGATTAAAAGCAGATAGAACGATAACTAACGAATAAAGAAAAAGCTATCTAGTTTTATGCTCTTCATTCTCCCCGTTATGGATATTGATAAGATATCAAATAATCAGTGTTCTTATTAGTAGAGACCTATCTAGGTGCATAGATCAATTATTACTTGCTTTATTTTTGATAGGACGAAAGATAAATAATACATAACGACACCTCTTCTCATATTCATAAGTATGAGAGGGGTGTCGTTATTGTTACAAGCAGAAAAGCTGTTCAAATTCCGCCTAAATTTAGGGCGTTCAGAATTGTTTTTTTGATAACTGTAGTATTTCCGGAAACCATATCTTTAAAAGAAACAGCAATGCCTTGTTTTTTTATTTCTTCGCTTAGATAGTTTGAATCCATATCATTAAAAACAAGTAAATCTGCAGCAGGAATATCATTACTTGAAATATCATAACTAATAAATTGAGTCTCAATTTCTGCTGGTAAGAGTGTCTTGATTTTTTCTTGAAATGATTTTGCTTGTCTAAGATTCATTGTTGTGCTGTAACCGAATGGTGCCATACCCCGAACATTGATAGAAAAAATCCAACAGATTTTTTTCATTGCTAAAACTCCTTTTTAAAAAGTGTATCATCTAATAAAGGGTAACTCAATAAATTTTCAAATTCATCCTTTTATTTTTAGATTTGACGAGAGAGTCTTCTTGGGTGTCTGATGCAAACTCATTAATTTATAATAAAATTAGAAATGAGATAGTTGAATAATAGATATACTTGATAAATTTTTCTAAATGAAACTACTTTGGTGGACTTTATGCATCTTCTTACAGTTCAAAGTTTTATAGTGAATGTTTACTTTGATTAAAACAGATTATAATATGATTAGAATAAGACGTCTTAGAACAGAGATCACAGGGAGTTTCTTTCTATCCTCTTTTTAGCTAAAGTGTTAAAAAATAGTTTCAATAGAACGTGTTCAAAAAAGCTAAATCTTGAAAGCAGATTTATGAGTGATAAATAAATCTTTGGATATATTTCTTTTGTAATCGTTTACACTCGAGGGCGTTAGGGGTATATTTTAGATGTTGATATGACGTCATAACGACTAGCTAATTCATTATAGAAAGGGGAATTATCATGAAAAATGAAAGGTTAGCCCAGCAGATTCTAGAGTATCTAGGCGGAACAGAAAATATTGAGTCAATTACTCACTGTGCAACAAGATTACGCCCAAGTCTGAAGAAACGTGAGTTAGTTCAAAGTGAAAAAATAGAATTATTGGATGGTGTGGCAGGAGTAGTCAATAAAGATTCCGGGTATCAAATAATTATTGGAACGAATGTAGGGGAAGTTTATGAAGACTTCTTAAAAGTATTGAATAGAGAAAATAATGAAACGACCAATGAAAAAAATTCTAAAGTCCAGACAAAAAAGAGCTTAATAAATGAGTTTGTTCAACTCGTAGTGAGTATCTTCTCGCCATTATTACCTTTATTAGCCGGATCGGGTCTTCTTCGAGGATTTACAATTCTTGCAAATGAGGTCGGAATTTTATCTACGGATAGCTCGACAAATTTGATGTTGACACTTGCTGCAACATCTGTCTTCTACTTCTTACCGTTACTAGTTTCGGTAACTGCAGCAAACCGATTTAAAACGAGTCCTTATATTGCCATTGCAGTCGCTGGTGCATTGATTATGCCAGACTTTATTAATTTGATCCAAGGGGACGGGGGCAATACGATTTCTTTCTTTGGTTTACCAGTTCCAGTCTTTAACTACACTTCGCAGATTCTGCCCGCAATTTTTACAACATGGGTACAATCGAAAATGGAACATTTCATGAAAAAAACAATTCCGAATAGTTTGCATATGATTTTGATACCAACCGTTCTTTTGTTTGTGTTAGTGCCTGTAACTGCCAGTATTTTTGGTCCCTTAGGTAACTATATTAGTATTGGTATTGCTGGATTTGTAAATTATTTAGCAGGAATCAATCAGATTATTACAGGGGCAATTACAGGTGGCATTTGGAATATTTTGATCATGTTTGGTGTTCATTGGGCATCAAATACCATGGTTATTATTCCGGAAATCGCTAGCACAGGTCACTCACCATTCATTGCGTATGGCGCAACTGCAAACTTTGGGATGGCAGGAGCAGCATTTGCAGTTTTCTTACGATCAAAAAATACCAAATTAAGGAACTTTTCTTTGACTGCAATTACTTCTGTCTTTTTATCTGGAATTGTAGAGCCTGCTATTTACGGTCTAGGAGTAAAATTTAAAACACCGTTGATTGCTGGCTGTCTTGGTGCTGCAATGGGTGGAGCTTTTATGGGTGCATTTAATGTTATTGGTAACGCCTTTGTATTTGGAGGATTAACCACCATTCCAGCTTTTGCGGGTCCTACACTTTGGGCGTACATTGTGGGTTTGGTGATTGCATTTTTTGGTGGAATGATCCTAACAATCATTTTAGGTATAAAAGACCCAGAAGCTGAAATGAAATAAAGAATAAGAGAATGGAGATAGTTTATATGAGTTTACAAATAAAAATTCAAGGTACATTGGGGGCAGCAGCTATTGCAGATGCTATGGGAGCTGCAACAGAAAATCTTACTTTTGATCAAATTAGAACAAAGTTCAATGGCAAAGTTTCTACCTTTTTAAAACCGGAGGAAGGTGCTTTTGCATTAGGGAATGAAGCTGGACAAGTCACAGATGATTTTTCGCAAATTTATACGTTGTGTCACAGTATTATAGAAAATAGAGGAGTAATTGATTCTGAAACAGTGAAGACAGCCATCTTGAAATGGTCAGAAAATACATGGTACTTCGATCGATTTGCAGGTCCAACTACGCGAAGTGCGATTGCAATGTATAAAAATCCTGATCAAAAAATGGCGCCTTTACCGGGAGCTATGGCTGTAGACTATGCTTCAAAAGCTACGAACGGAGCTGCAATGAAAATCGCACCTGCAGGGATATTAAACCCAGGAGATATTGAAAAAGCTATTCAAGAAGCGTTGATTATAACGCAAGTAACTCATGATAATGCACTGGCTATTTCTGGAGCAGCTGCAGTTGCGGCAGCAGTGTCAGCCTCTTTGTGTGACCATGCAACTATGGACCAATTAGTAGCAATAGGGATTTATGGCGCTTGTCGGGGAGAAGAATTAGGCAAAGTTTATTCCCGAGAAGTTGGCGGTCCCAGCGTTGTTGAACGCATGAAACTAGCGTATACTATAGTTAATCAATCTGGTACCCATGAAGAAAAACTACAGCGACTAGCTCAAATCATCGGTAGTGGGCTCCATATCTCAGAAGCAGTTCCGTGTGCGTTTGGAATTATCGCCCTAAACAAACAAGATCCTTTTAATGCGATCATAGATGCAGTGAATGTAGGATACGACACTGATACGATTGCGACAATTGTAGGATCCATGGTTGGGGCATTGATTGATCCAGATGATGAACGTTTTACGCCACTGTTTCGTGATGTTCAATCAGCGAATAGCTACGATTTAACTAGTTTGGCTGAATCTTTAGCAAATGTGGTGAATGAAAATGATAAGTCCAAAGGTAAAATATCTCTCGATTTATGAAGAGCTGAAAAAAGAAATCAATGAAGGAAAATATCCAGTTGGGCAACCTTTTTTGACTGAACCGGAACTTCAAGAAAAATACGGAGTAAGCCGTATTACAGTTCGTCATGCCTTGCAACTTTTAGTAGATGAAGGTTTTATCAAAAGAATTCATGGTGTAGGTACAATTGTACTCAGTACGAAAGAATTACTGCAATTACAAACCCTTCTAAGTTTTTCGGAAGAAAATAAACTGCAGTCCAATCATTCAGAGTTAATTTCTTTAAATACATCTTTGGAAGCAAATGAGGTGTTGTGTAGTAAGTTAGATTTGCCAAAAGGAGCGGAGGTCAGCAAACACGAACGCCTTCGCTACGTGGATGATCAATGTATTGGATTTCAACGAGTATATTGTCCATCATACATTGAGCTAAAAGAAAAAGATCTTGCTGACAAACATGCATCACTTTATCAAATTATGCGTAGTCAAGGTTTTATAGTAACAACAGCACAAGAAACCATTGAGTCAGTTGTGTCTGATGAAGAACTCTCCAACTTATTAAAAATTGAAATGAATACACCACTTTTATATGTCGAGCGTCTGACTAAAGACCACAAAAATCGCTTAGTTGAATATGCTGAAATTTATTATCGTGGGGACCGCTATCGCTATCATGTTCAACTGAAAGTACCATAGAGGGAATACAAAGTTGTACTGATCATTACGAAGTCTAAAGCATTTAGGGCGGATAGAATGTTTCTATTCGTCTCTTATTTTGTGAAAATGAATTTTCCGATCAACAAACTGAAAAAAAGTATTTGACTTTTTTTCAGTTTGCGTATAAAGTAATAAACAACTTAATGAAACAGACATCGAAAAGAAGAGTAGCAAGGTTTCTTCGTTTTAAGAGAGTCTCTGGCTGGTGAGAAGAGACAACAAGGACTTGTGAACCACATCTTGGAGTCGTTTTTCTGAATCGAGTAGGAAAGACCGGGAGTGCCCGTTATAGCAGCAGTCATTGTTTGATGACTTTCTGAGATCAGTTGCTGTGAAGCACTGATAAACAAAGGTGGAACCGCGTTGATAACGTCCTTTAGCTGTAATGGCTAAAGGACTTTTTTTATTTAATGGCGGTATCAGCAAATCCATCAACTGACTGCATGAGGTTTTTTCTGTGAAGGAAAAACAAATTGAGGTGGAACCACGTATTAAACGTCCTCTGGCATTAGGCCGGAGGGCGTTTTTTGTTGGGCGCCTTTCATTTTAATGATTTTAATCAAGTGGAAACACGGCAAGATGGTGCTTGGTCATTTTAAATCAAGCAAGCAGTCATTGCCGCAAAATCAAGGAGGCAAAAAGAAATGATCGATTATTTAGTAAGTGTGATGCCGCAACTGCTTTCTGGGGCAGGGATCACAATCAAATTGTTTGGATTAACGTTAATAGGATCGATTCCATTAGGGATCATCTTGGCTTTTATTCTTGCTAGTCGACTACGGATCTTGAAAGCAATCGTGCAAGTGTATGTCTGGCTGATGCGAGGAACGCCTTTACTGTTACAACTGATCTTTGTATTTTATGGTCTGCCGATCCTGAACATTGTCTTTGATCGGTTTGAAGCAGCACTGATTGCCTTTATTATCAATTATGCCGCTTATTATGCCGAGATTTTTCGGGGAGGGATCCAATCAATCCCTGCAGGGCAATACGAAGCAGCAAAAGTTCTGCGCCTATCACCTTTACAGACGATTCGCAAGATTATCATTCCGCAAGTAGTCAAGATCACGCTTCCTTCAGTAGGGAACGAAGTGATCAATTTAGTAAAAGATACTTCGCTTGTCTATATTTTAGGTTTGTCGGATGTTATGCGTATCGGTAAAATCGCAATGGAACGAGACAGCACGTTGGTACCATTACTGGGCGTTGCGCTGATTTACTTAATGATGACTGGTATTTTTACACTGATTTTGAAACAGTTAGAAACAAAACTCGATTATTACCGTTAGGAGGCGTAGGAACATGTTAGAACTGAAACAAGTATCAAAAGCATTTGGCGACAAGCAGGTTATCGATCGCTTAGACCTGACAATTGAAGAAGGCAGCATCCTAGCGGTAGTCGGACCTTCTGGCGGTGGAAAAACAACCCTGCTGCGTACCCTTGCTGGATTGGAGACCATCGATTCAGGAACTTTTTTACTAGATGGACAACCTTTTGATCCCACGGATACGAAAAAACAAGAACAAGTAGTCGGTGTCGTTTTTCAAGACTTTCAGCTATTTCCGCATTTGTCGGTATTCGATAACATCACACTGGCACCAAAAATGGTATTGAAACAAGACAAAGCTAGCTATACCGAAAAAGCTATTGCTTTGGCTAAACAGTTGGGATTATCTGAACTTTTAACGCAATATCCTTACCAACTTTCAGGAGGGCAACGCCAACGAGTAGCGATTGCGCGGGCGATGGCGATGGATCCGAAAGTATTGGCGTATGATGAACCTACGAGTGCATTAGATCCAGGTCTGCGCCAGCAAGTCGAAAAACTGATCTTAGATTTGAAAAAAGAGGGCGTTACTCAGATCGTGGTTACCCATGATCTGGTTTTTGCAAAAAATATTGCCGATCAATTATTAGAAGTTGAAGGGAACTAAGGAGGAAGAAAAATGAAAAAAATTGGATTAACGTTGTTAGCCGGAGCCAGCTTATTACTTTTTGCTGCATGTGGCAACAGTAGCGAGAAAGCAGAAAGTGCTGCAGACAAAGAGGAAGTCATCGTTGGGTTGGACGATACCTTTGTACCGATGGGCTTTCAAGATGACCAAGGGGACATCGTTGGTTTCGATGTTGACCTAGCAAAAGCCGTTTTTGATTTAACAGGAACCAAAGTCAAATTCCAAGCAATCGACTGGTCGATGAAAGAAACAGAATTAGATAATGGTACCATCGATATGATTTGGAATGGCTACACAAAAACAGAAGCCCGGGAAAAGAAAGTATTATTCAGCGATACTTATATGGAAAACAAGCAGGTTCTAGTAACTGCCAAAGACAGCAACATCACTTCATTTGATGCAATGAAAGACAAAGTTCTAGGGGCACAAGAAGGATCCTCTGGCTATGATACCTTCAACAATCAACCAGAAGTATTGAAAGACATTGTCGCCGATAATGAAGCAACTTTATATGCTAGTTTCAACGAAGCGTTTATCGATTTGGAAAATGGTCGGATCGATGGTCTTTTGATCGATCGGGTCTACGCGGAGTACTATTTGACTCAGACGAAAAAAGCGGACGATTACAATGTTATTGAAAGTCCCTTCAAAGCCGAAAATTTTGCAGTAGGAGTACGAAAAGACGATCAAGCATTGGCGGATAAAATCAATGAGGGATTAAAGAAACTGCAAGAAAATGGCACATTTGCTGAGATTTCCGAAAAATGGTTTGGAGAAGATGTTTCTCCTGAATAAATGAAAAACGATTGACGGCGACATAAGCCACAACAAAAACGATCACAGTAGCTACCTGGCATGAAGCGATTGATGAACAGGTGCAAGGTAGCTTAACTGTAGTCTTACTAAAGAGATTTTTAAGAAGCATTTCTTGTCTTTTCTCCTTTAGATCGTCTTTGTTTGATGGATTTATGGAGCGGTCTTTTTTTCATTAGTGGGATCTTTTATTTCTAGTAGTAAACTTTCTGACAGGAAAACTTTTGTTCGCCTTCTTTTTTCGTTATAATAGGTAGAGACGAAAAGAGGGATAAGAATGGCGCAAAAAAAACGCGCGAAGAAACGCAAAACAAAAAAACAACAAAAACAACAAGAGAAACTGATTCTAGTCGGCATCGGCTTGCTTTTCATCTTGTTTTCGATCTTTGGTTTTTTCCACTTAGGCTTTTTAGGAACGCTGATCGCTAACGGCTTTCGTATCATTGGAGGCAATACGTATCAAGTGCTTTGTCTCGCATTGGCCGTTTACGGGGGATGGTTGGCAATCAAGACCACAGAAGCTCGTTTTACGAGTTTACGTCGAGTGGTTGGCTGTGTGCTGATCTATTTGGGGATCTTAGTGATCCTGCATGCGCATTTATTCAATAATGTCATGAATGAATCGCCGAATGTCTTGCAGACGACTTGGTCGACATTGCTGGATGATATTCGCCGCAGTCAAGTTTCACAAAATGTGGGAGGAGGCATGGTCGGCGCATTCTTCTATCGCGGAACCTATTTCCTTGTATCCCAGATCGGCAGTTACATTCTAGCTGTCTTGATGATCATGATCGGTGGCTTTTTGTTCAGTAAGATGAGCAGTCACGAGTTGTTGGAGCATCTGCAGCACGCTGGTGAAAAGGTTCAGCAATGGTTGGAAGGATCACCTGAAAAACAAGCAGCCCGCGAAGAACGAAAAGCGCAAAAAGCTGCTGAAAAAGCAGCGAAAAAAGAAGCAGAGCGTTCTGCTATTTTGGCTGAGATCAAAGAAAAGAATCAAGTCCGTCCCTTCACGGAAGCAGAGCGAGCAGCCCAATCAGAACCAGATTTGTCGGAAATCGAACCAGAGCAGTTAAGTTTTGTGCCAATCGATCATTTTCAAGAATTGCCAAAAACACCGCCAGCTGCATCATCCTCTCCGACTTCGGCACAGGAGAAAAAAGAAAGTGTTGAAGAAATGGAAGATGATGGCGAAGTGTTGGAATTTGAAATTTCCGAAGAAGCAGAAAATCGCGACTATGAGTTGCCGTCCGCTGAATTGTTGGACTCGATCCCTGCAACCGATCAAAGCAGCGAGTACAAAAAAATCGAACAAAACATTGGTGTTTTAGAAAAGACTTTCCAAAGCTTTGGCGTCGATGCCAAGGTGGTAAAAGCTAGTTTAGGACCAGCAGTAACTAAATTTGAAGTACAGCCAGCAGTCGGAGTCAAAGTCAGCAAAATCGTTGGCTTAACAGATGACATCGCACTGGCGCTAGCTGCTAAAGATGTGCGGATGGAAGCACCGATTCCTGGGAAATCACTGATTGGGATCGAGGTGCCTAACAGTGCTGTCAGCATGGTTTCCTTCCGAGAGGTGATTGAAGCACAGCCGGATCATCCCGATAAGTTGTTAGAAGTCCCTTTGGGTAGAGATATTTCTGGCCGTGTCCAAACGGCCGATCTAACGAAAATGCCTCACTTACTGATTGCAGGATCTACTGGTAGTGGGAAATCCGTTGCAATCAACGGTATCATCACAAGTATTTTGATGCGGGCAAAACCCCACGAAGTCAAATTGATGATGATCGATCCGAAAATGGTTGAATTGAATGTCTATAATGGCATTCCTCATCTATTGACTCCGGTAGTGACGAACCCTCGGAAAGCAGCGCAAGCGTTGCAAAAAGTGGTTAAAGAGATGGAAGAACGGTATGAGAAGTTCGCTGCGACAGGAGTTAGAAATATCACAGGATACAATGAACTAGTGATCAATAAAAATTTAGAAGATGGTGAAAACCGACCAATCTTGCCATTCATCGTTGTCATTGTTGATGAATTGGCTGACTTGATGATGGTCGCAAGTAATGAAGTAGAAGATGCGATCATTCGTCTAGCTCAAATGGCGCGGGCTGCAGGGATCCATATGATCCTGGCG
>NZ_JBIOSO010000003.1:0-108055 GCF_051714805.1 Enterococcus sp. AZ091
CTTTATAGTGAAATGTTAAAAAATAAAAACATTATAGGAGTTAAAAACTCTTCAATGGCTGTACAAGATATTCAAATCTTTTCTGCTTTAGGTGGAAAAGACCATATTGTTTTTAATGGACCTGATGAACAATTTTTGGGTGGTCGTTTAATGGGAGCTAGAGCAGGAATCGGTGGAACTTATGCTGTTATGCCAGAATTATTTTTACAGTTAAATCAGTTTATCGAAGATAGAGAAATTGATTTAGCTAAGGAATTACAATATGTAATTAATGATATTATTGCTTTAATGGTGTCATGTTATGGAAATATGTATTCTGTAGCAAAAGAAATTTTACGAATTAATGAAGAAATGGATATTGGCTCAGTAAGAGCGCCTTTAACACCATTTATTGAAAGTGATTTCGAATCTATTCGGAGAGCTGCTTCATTAATTCAATTAACAAAAGAAAAATTTATTAAGTAATCGGAGATAAAACAATGAAAAAATATGTGGTGATTGATATAGGTGGCACCATGATAAAATATGGAATAGTTGACCACAATGGAAACCTGATAAGAAAAAATAAAATTCCTACAGAAGCAGAATTAGGTGGACCAGGTATTCTTTCAAAAGTAATTAAGATAATTGATGAATACCAAGATAAATACTTGCTTTCAGGCATTTGCTTATCTTCAGCAGGTATGGTTGATTCAGAGAAAGGAGAAATTTTTTATTCAGGACCTTCTATCCCTAATTATGCTGGAACAGAGTATAAAAAAATATTAGAAAAGCGTTATAGTATTCCATGTGAAATTGAAAATGATGTAAATTGTGCTGGGATGGCTGAAGTAATTTCAGGAAGTGCAAAAGGAAGTAGATCTACTCTCTGTTTAACTATCGGAACAGGAATTGGAGGGTGCTTCCTTATAGATTCTGAGGTTTTTCATGGTTATAGTAA
Source organism: Enterococcus sp. AZ091 (assembly GCF_051714805.1). NCBI lineage: Bacteria > Bacillati > Bacillota > Bacilli > Lactobacillales > Enterococcaceae > Enterococcus > Enterococcus sp. AZ091. Next base: position 941 of record NZ_JBIOSO010000003.1, read on the forward strand.
CAGTGCTTGTGAGATAGGGTATTTACCTATGGGACAAGCTAGTTTTCAGGAGTTAGCTTCTACAACAACACTAGTAAAAAATGTGGCTAAAGCTCATGGGGATAATTCAATAGAATGGGATGGATATCGTATTTTTGAGGAAGCAAAAGCAGGGAATCAAAAATGTATTGACGCTATTGATCAAATGTCAGATTATTTAGGTCAAGGGATAGCAACAATATGCTATGTAATAAACCCACAAACTGTTGTTTTAGGTGGAGGGATTATGGTTCAAGAAGTTTTTTTAAAGAATCGTATTGAAAGAGCTTTATATAAATATTTATTGCCAACTATAGCTGAAAAAATAAATTTAACTTTTGCTCATCATGGAAATGATGCAGGGATGTTAGGTGCGTTTTATCATTTCATGAATCGCCAGAGGTCATTAAAGGAGTGTAGAAGATGATTGAAACTATGTCTTTAGATGAAATGAGAAGGTATAAAGGTCGTCAAACGTTGCCTCCAGATATGGATGATTTTTGGAAAAATCAAATAAAGTCGGTTTCAGATATTCCGTCATATCAATTGAATTCGTGTGATTTCAATTTAGAATTTGTAGATTGTTATGAATTGATATTTAATGGAAATAATGGTTCTAGCATTTATTCTAAATGTTTATTTCCAAAAGGAGTAAGCAAAGCTCCAGTAGTATTCTATTTTCATGGTTATCAAGGACAAAGTCCTGATTGGACAGAAAATCTAAAATTTGTATGTGCTGGTTATGCAGTAGTGTGTATGGATGTAAGGGGACAAGCGGGTAAATCACAAGATTTAGGAAACTTCAATGGAATGACAGTAAAAGGGCAAGTTATTCGTGGGGCAATTGATGGACCAGAACATCTGTTTTATAAAGATATATATTTGGATACGTATCAATTAGTGGAGATAGTAGCTTCATTAGATTTTGTAGATGAAACCATGCTATTAACTTACGGTGCTTCACAAGGAGGTGCATTAGCTTTAGTATGTGCTGCTTTAAATAATCGAATTAGTAAAACAGTAGCAGTGTATCCTTTTCTTTCAGACTTTAAGCGTGTATTGGAATTGGGAAATAATTGCGAACCCTACGATGAATTGTTTCGATATTTTAAGTTTTCGGATCCATTGCATCAAACAGAAGAAAAATTTTTGAAACATCTTTCCTACATTGATGTGAAAAACTTAGCTCATATGATTCAATGCCCTATAATGATGATAACCGGATTAGAAGACAATGTCTGCCCACCATCTACTCAGTTTGCTATTTATAATCGTATTAATACAAAGAAAGAGATAATTATATTACCAGAATATAGTCACGAAGGAATGAATGTATTTATCAATGATTTAGTTTATGATTATCTATTTGGTTCAAAAATTTTAAAGAAATAGTAAATTGAAGATTAAGTTGCTAAAAAAGTTATTTAATATTTCTTTGTTAGTTTCCCCAAAATACTACTTGAAACTTTATTAACGAATAACACAAATTCTAATTTTTCAACCTTAGAAATACTACAGCAAATAGTTGAGACTTTTCTCTTATAGAAAAGTCTCTTAAAAGTGATAATAATTGATCCTTAATAATTAACAAAACCGATCGAATTTAGTTTACATAATTAAAAAACTATATGTGAAACCATTAATATAATAAATGTAAAAATAAATAACTTTGTATAATATATCTTATGTAAACTAAGATAAAAAGCAAACTAACTCTCCAGATTTAACTGAACTGCTAGTTTGCTTCTATTTTTTTGTATCAGTCTTTGTGGAATTATTTTTTTAGTATATCGGTTGTTGCCTCTTTTAAGTCATCAAACTCACCCTGATACGTAGCAATTCTAACTACAAATTCTACAACTTCCTGATTTTCCATTTTTAGTGAATAACCATTTAACTTGAGAAAAACATATGCAGCTAAAAATGCTGTACGTTTGTTAGCATTGTGAAATGGATGCTTTTTGATTAGATTTATTAAGAGAACTGCTGCTTTGCTGAACACATCAGGATAGAGATCTTTTCCAAAAATATGCTGTTTTGGTTGATTTACAGCCATACTCAAAGCATTTTTATCAATAACGCCAATTGTTTCCTTTGGTGAATATCTTTTTATTTGAATAACATTCAATTTTACAATGTCTTTTTCGCTCAAATAAATCATTGATCAACTAATTCCTTGAACGCCACATCATATTCAGATAGAGCTTGATTCACATACATATCAATTTCGAGATCTAAATTACTTTCTTCTTTCACGATTGCATCCATCATTTTGTCTTCATCAATAAAAATAGTATCTCCAGGTTTCAATCCTTTTTGTAATAAACTCTCTTTTGATAAAGTAACAACTATTGAGTTACCTACTTCCCTAATTTTCCTTTTTTTAATATTCATATAATCAGCCCCCTAAAGCAAGTATATACCGTATATCCTTATTAATCAATATCTTAACATTTGTATCACAATACTTAATATTTCTTTTACCGATATAGAACGAACTACTTAAAAAATTAATACTCTCAATGAGAATATTAATTTATGATTCTATAATATCTCCTAAACTTTTTTATTAAGAGAGTTAGTTCAAACTTTTGGAAAGAGTCAGTTGTATGAGAATTACATTTTTTAGTTCAATTTGTTCCCAGAAACTCCTTTGCGGTTCATATCTTCTAATATCTTTTCTTCAAGAATTTCCGGATCAATATTTATTTTTTCAAGTATAAAATATCTAATAATAATATTTAAAATTTTTGTTGCAATATATAGATTTTCTTTTTCAAATAAAGGTTGGTATTTACTTTTATCTTGACTGCCATGTGTTAAGAAATTTCTTGTATTCACGCACGCTCTCACAAATCTAGTTTTAGAATCGGATAATGACTTAGATCTGTATAAGATAGTTTCCTTTAGAATAGGGTTCGGAACAACTTTTAAGCTTTCTTTTATTCTTTTCGAGAGTGTTTCTTCTCCCGTATAATTTATTCTTTCAGAAAAGTATTTTCTGACGGGCTCTTCTGCCCCTGTTACAATTTCCATGAGTTTTTTTCTCATAAACACAATTTCAGGGGCTTCTATCTTTTCTTTCTCCAAATATATTCGATGAAAAATTTCTACATTTCTACAAGCATTGAGAAACTGTGTTTCTAAAAAGGATGTAAGTTGTAAGTCTCCTACATATGTCTGTATAATAGTCTCTAAATCTGCATAAAATGCGAACCAATTATTAATATATTTTGATAAATTATCGGCTATTGTGGCATAAGGAAATAGCTCATAAGGTCTAAGCTTTCTTGATTGAACTTTAGCATTCTGCCTGACATACATCCTATATTTTTTTCCAATAACTTTGTTACCTATATTTATCGATCCATATTCAAACTCTATAAATTTGACAGGGAGTTCAGAACCAAATAACACATAAAAAAATTGAACTACTTTATATATACATTCATATACTTCATCTAGATTCTTTCCATTATCAAAAATTAATGTATAAAAATTTTCAATACAAATACTGATATTGATATTTTCAATTGATTTTTGCTGGCTATATACATAATTTTCTTTTAGTGAGCCTTTTATTTCCTCAATTCTATATTCTCTCAACGGAAATTTTTTATGCCAAATCATATACACGTCTTTAGAATGGTCATAATCACTATTCCATATGGGAAGATTCATCCACTCATTTAATTTATAGAAACTAAATGAAACTTTTTTTATGCAACTCTCTTGGGGCTTCCCAAAAAAGTCAGGACCTATAACTATTTTTTCGCAAATTATGGTAGCGGAACCAAAAGCACCTATGTTTGAATTGATTACTCTATTATTTAATAATGTTATTCTTTCGGAATTACTAGCAATTCCATATATTACTGGGATTTCAGTTAATTTATATATTGATGTATCAGTTAACTTTAGATTAATTTCATAGTTATTAGAAGCAGAGTACGTTAATACACCAGCAGAATATTCTTCAAAGTTATCCGCTAAAGACCAAATACCAGATATATCAAAATTATCGAACATAGTTGAATTTGTTGTTTTTACCATATTTAAAATACCTTCCTAAAAAAATTCTATTAAACACCTTATTGGAAACACAAAAGATGAAAGCATGTGATAGTAATTTTCAAAACATAACTCTTTAAATCATCTAATCCAAATATTTTGAAAGTCCGATAGTAATGAACAAAAGACATATAATTACCTAATCATATTAAATTATGAATTTTTTCCTTCTATTATATAGGGACTTATTCTGTCATAAATCTAAACTTTTTACGGCGGTATCTTTGTCTTCCTGTGTGATCCCAATATAGCGTAGAGTCTCACGTTGTGAAGAATGGTTGAGCAGCGACTGAATGATCTCTGTTTTGGTCCCTTGTTTGTACAAAAAATAGCCGAAGGTCTTGCGCATCGAATGGGGACCAATTTCTTTCAGCCCAACCGCCATTCCTGCTTCATGAATGATTCGCCAAAGACTTTGTCGGGTCAAAGGCGTGTCTGCTCCTTTTCGACTTGGAAACAAATAATTACTGAAGTCATGTACTTGCAGCTGCTCAGGAAATTCCGATTGAACATAATCGAGAATCACTTTTCGCAATTTGTTCGAAATGAAGACCGAATTATGTTTGGCCGTTTTTTGTTCCTTCATGGCCAGACGTTCTTTGACAATCACCCGCCCACGGGAAATTTCTAACACATCACTTAATTTCAACTGTCTTAAATCGGAAATTCGATACGCTGTATTGATCCCGATCGAAAAAAGCACTAAATTTCGTTGCCCATATTTTCCGGAAGCCAAAATTGCTTTCATGGCATCGATCTTTTTTTTGTCGCGAATCGGTTCCACGCTCTTCATTTTTAGCCACCTCTCAAATGTTACTTAATACAATTATAACAGATAATAAGTCACATTTAAACAAGCTATAGAAAAAAGGCTCTAAAAGAAAAGTGATTTCCTCTTAGAGCCTCTAAGGATGGAGCAATTATAACGAATGTGACATAATCAGATTGTGTCTCATTCGTAAATAAGTGTTTGTTATAATATTTTTAAACCAATTAAATATATTATTAACAAAAAAATATTAATGTGAAATGAAAACTGAATACCAATTTAACACATATTTTAAACATCACATAATAATATATTGAAATTTTGTTAAAATAATTATAATAAAATAAAAATAGAATGTATGTTAAAAATATTATTTAATAATTAATTAAATAGTGTTAAATATGTTATGTAAGTTCTAATGGTAAAATGAATCTAGTTATAGAACCTTCCTGTCTAATGAAACCATTCAAGCCACTTTTCCAAAAACAGAAGTTCAAAAATGTATTATCCGTCAAAATAGAAACAACATGATATTTGTTGATTATAAGGGTTTAAAGACTACTACAGATAATTTAAAACCGATATATACAGTATCTACTTAAAAATAGGTGTTGGATTTTCAGAAAAAATGGGATATATTAAAAAAATATGTATAGATTATTAGCCCTTTTTCAAGTATCCTGAAGAATTACACTACATTATTACACAAGTGATTGAAAGATTTAACCGGCAGCTTTGCAGGCCAACAAAGTTAAAAAGTGTCTTTACATCGGATGAGTCACTGCTTAAATTACTGTATCTCATTACAATAGATGTTACAAAAAAATAGATCATGGCGGTTTAAAACTTGGGGCAGATTTTTTGAAAATCACGTGACTGATTATATTAAAGAAAAAATCTTACACAAAATTCTTTACATACCTATTTTTTAGTTCATAAAAAACGCTATCTTCTTTTGATAACACCATCTTGTAAAATTTTCCAAACCCTGCTTTGCTCTTCAGAAAAACGTACTACATCAAAAGCTAAAGCCAAATTAATCTTATTAGTAAACTCGGATAATATTATTGGTAAAGCAATCCCTTCTAGGTCATTACTTAGTATATCCTCTAGAATCAAATCTAATTCCTGAAGAACTTCCTGAATATTTTTTTGCTTTTTACTATTTTCTAAACTTGATCGAAACCTTTCTAATAATTGAACGGCTAACTCTTTATCCATTGTATTATCCTCTCACAACTTAAATTAGTATTTGTTTTCATACATGCTATTGAGCATAGTATCAGTCATATTACCTATAATACTATTTAGATACTATCCTAACTCCCCCAAACAAACTACATTATTAAAACTAAAGTTTTGGGAAATCTATATGTAAAATCTTTTTATATTCAATATTGGAATATCCCTATTACTATTAGGACTGAAGCTAATATTTAATTATATAAATTTCTTTATGCTAAAAATAAGCCAATTAATTAAAGATTATTATAATTTTTAATTAATTTTTATAAAAAACTGTTTTTATCTATATCCAGTAATGTTTGTAAGTCGTAAATTAAAAGCCTGCATATAATTAAAAAAATTATATACAGACCTTTTTTTATGGCTCTATAATATCTAGTGTTTGTGACGCCTTCTGTTGCCAATACTTTTTTTCTAATAAATGCAAACAGACACCTTGAAATCCTTTAGAATAAAGTCGACGAAAACCATTCAAAGGAATGTTTCAAGATGTCCTATTCAAAGTTTACCAAAGAGTTATTAGATATTCTAGATCTAAATCTTACCTTTCATGAAGATGCCTTTCGCAAAGAGCGAATCAATGACGAAACATGTTTTGTTTTTGATGGCACATTGACCTATCAACCAGAGGAATGCTTTCATTGTCACTATCAAAATAAGCAAACGATCATTAAATGGAGCTGGAAAAAAGTATCCATCTTATTGAATGCTGTCAGTAACTACAAGACCATTCTGCGAATTAACAAATAGCGCTTTAAATGTAAACACTGTGGAAAGACTTTTTTAGCAGAAGATTCAATTAGTGATCGTCTCTGCTCCATCGCTCGCAGAGACAAACAAGCCATTCTTGAACTATTAAGCGAACCTCTTTCTATGTCTTTGATCGCACATATGAAGCACATTTCTCCGACCACTGTCATTCGAATACTTCGCAGCATTCGGCCTAAAACCGTTTCTTTGAACCAGCCGTTACCAGAAGTGGTGTGTTTCGATGAATTCAAATCGATGAAAAACGTCTCGGAGCCATGAGCTTCTTCATGATGGACGGCAAGCCCCATCAACTGATTGATATTGTGGAAAATCGGCAACTCGATCCTTTACGCGACTATTTCGCTTGCGCTACCCTAGAAAAGTCCGTGAACAAGTGCGTCTAGTGGTTTCAGATTTCTATTATCTGTTATTCAAACCACCTACTAACTAAAAGAGTAATAGACCTTGCAAGCAATTATATATAAAATTTAGTTAGTATACGTTTAAAAAATCACGATTTAAAAGTAAATCACATAAAAGCACGAACACGTGTCAGAACATGTTTGAAATTTTTTTGGCACAAAATTTGGCACAATTTATCTATATAGCTTGTAGAGCTCAAATCTGCAACCAAACGATTATTAGTCATCTATTCTGAATAACTGCGCTAAAGACACCAAACAACCCACTCCGAAAAGTGGGTACTTTTGAAAGAAGAAAGTTAAATATAATCTATAAGCAAGTAGTACGATAAAACAGAATATTTTTCAATAGCTATTTTACATAAAAACACCCACCCTCGGGGGAGAGTGGATTCACAGAAATAAAATAAAAGGTTTTAGGTAAATAAAGTTTAACCGATTTTGGTTGATAATTCAATAGAGTATCTTGAATACCTATTGACGAAATTTCGTCACATACTTCTTTTTAATCACAAGTATGTTACAATAAAAAATAAAGTGAACCCCAAAAAGGATAAATTTGATTATTTTTTATAATATGTTATCTTAATTAATAGAAAAGAGTAGCGGATAGTAAATAAGAAGACTTCCCCAAAACTTCCCAGCTCCGTTACTCTTTCATTATAGAGATGATGTTAACATCTATCTATATTTTATAGTGCCTTTTTTTGTTTTTCAAGAATAACGTGTTCATTTTATGCAGGACCTTTAGCTCAGTTGGTTAGAGCAGACGGCTCATAACCGTCCGGTCGCAGGTTCGAGTCCTGCAAGGTCCATTATTCTTTTTGAGGAGGTGATTTAAATGACAGATAGAGGGAAAACAGATAAAATCAAAGGTAAAGCAAAAGAAGTTACCGGTGATGTGACAAATAGCAAAAAAACAAAAGCAGAAGGTCTTTTGGATCAAGCTGTCGGTAAAGTGAAAGAAGTTGCTTCTGATGTAAAAGAAAAAACAGAAGAAGTAGTCGAAGATGTAAAAGAAAAATTAGATAAAAAATAGTTTTTCAGCCCTATCTTTAATAGATAGTTTTTTAGTTAGATTTCTATCTATCAAACTCAATCCATCTAAAAAATAAAAAGCCGCCTTCGAAAAGACGACTTTCGCTAAAAGGTATTGCTTGACTTTATTTTAATAAAAACTTCCCCAGTAGTCAATCCATCTTCCATTTTTACTTCTACCGGTCGCCGTATAGCCATAACCATTCCCACGTTTCTGGCGAATCCATACATAACCATTTGTATATACTTTATAGGCATCATAGATAATCACAGATCCGACACCAATCGTCGCAATTTCTCCTGAATTTGTTGAAGGACTTTTTCGAAGCTTGATTGCTGTATTAATTTGAAATGACCATTTTCAGCCCTCCAGCTGCTGGATGTAGCCGGAGATGTATTCAATGAGTAAAAAGTACCTTTCAAACGGTAAACATACCAGTCCCTACTATAAGGACAAGTGGTTGCTTCATCATCAATCGTCACTCCATTTCTAGCATAATTACAATGAATGATTTGTGTACTGCTGATAAATAGTACCACATGCCCAGCGGCCCCACCTGAAGCCCCTTTTCATTATATCCCCTCTGTGGGCTTGCCACTCTCTATTCTGCGCAATTAATTGAAACCCATTCTGCCCCTAACCAGCTATGCATTGAATCTGTATTTAATACCCAACCAGCATTGCTGGCGCCAGCTTTTCTCAAACAAACATAGATAGCTCTTGAACAGTCCGCAGTCCCATCTGTTCCCGTACGCGAGCCAGACGTTGAATACCGCACACCCTGATTACGTAATTGCTCCATCTCAAGATTAATTCCTATCTGATTCACCTGATTTCTTTGGCTCTGTATATGTCATGGCTTGATCGCTATCACCGATCCCCGCAGTAGTTGGATCTGAAACAACTCCAAGAATAGCCAATAATGCAAAAACTGCATTAACAATTGCCGCAAACTGTTGATTTAAAACGATAAAATCCCATTTATATCCAAATGGCGCACCAATCGTTTGAATGAGTAAAATAGGGTGAGAAATCATTAGTATACGGATTTAAATTTCTATGAATAGAGATAAATTTCTACTATTTCGATAGTGAAATAGTATTTTCACCAGAGGATGGATAAACATCAACATTCTAACCAATATTAATAAGTTTTTTGTTCCATCTCAAACACTCCTAATACTTCTTGGCTTGCTTTATCCACTTCTATTTCATCAATTAATTCTCCTTGCACAATAATTCGGTTTGTTCCTGCTAATGTATCACAAGTAAGTAATGTAACTAATTTTTTATTAGGTACTTCATCTAAACATTGAACATCAGTCGGTGAAACTATCTCAATGTTAGTAATTCTATAGATATATATCTTATCTAAATTTGTTAAGTAAATTTTTTCATCAATCTTTACTTTAGTTAGTGGTGTAAATAATAAATCTTTTTTATCTGCGTGATGACTAGCTAATCCATAGTTTCCTTTCCCCATTACCTGTGTTTCGCTTACCGTTCCTGCCCCCCATAATAAGGCATCATTTGATAAACCTTTAAAAATAGGTAAATTTATTCCTACACTTGGAACAGCAACACCTCCAATAACAGGAAACCGCTTGTTGCTTAATTTAGCTTTCAAAACAGCTTCACTACTAATTGGAGCAACATCATCAAAATTAAAAGAAGCGTCCTTTTGCTGCTGATTTTTCTCAATCTCTTTCCTGTTAAAATTGTTAACAGTATATTTTTCAGTTGTTTGTTTTATTGTAAAATCCTTTATTTGCTTATTAAAGACTAAAGCAAATCCTACAAGGAATAAAAGTACTAGTAAAGAATTAATAAGAATTTTTTTCAAAAATTTCCATCTCCTTCTTATAGAGTTATAGTATCACAAATGAAAATATTTGAGATGGATTATAAGAAAAAGAGACTTTAGGTTAATTTATTTTATCCTAGTGCAAAATATAAGAAAGTAAAATAGGCCATAGGCAATAGATTAACTATTAATATAATGCAAGCAACTCTTCTATTCATTGTGTTTCTACTTTCAAAAAGTTCTAATATTGAAAGTATAATTCCACAAATACCTATAATAAGTACAGGAACAAGATTAGAAAATAACATCCAAAGCCAATCTGTGAAAATTACTATATTTACTAGTATTCCTATTAACATACCTATTATATTGATTAAATCAATTTTTTTCATTACCTATTTCTCCATTATTCAATTTGAATTACTTATACTATAACAATTCTAAACTATTTACCTCAAAAAGTGCAATAAATTATTTCTGAACAATAAAATGATAGTCAAAACAAAAAATTTATTGTTACTCGTTCAAAACCATCCACCATTTTTACAATTACATGTATTCATACAAACTATTTATGATACTATAAGAAAAGTACTCTAGTTATTTATAAATAATTAAAAAAACTAGTTGAAGAAATCCATCTATTATTTTTTATTTCCATTAAATACTATAAATATTTCCGCTAGATTAGCCAAAAAAATTTTTACTAGGAAGTATCTCTAAGATCTCTCTATCACTTTTTAACTAAATATACTATGTCATAGGCCTGACTTAAAATATATCGCAATGCTTTTCAAACAAGATAAACAATAAAACACTGTACAACCGCTAAAAGAAAGATTGTACAGCGCCTTATTCAAGATCAAAATACTGGTTTTTAAAATAAAGAAAACATTTTCCTCATATAATCTCATTCTAACAGCTTAAGAAATATGGTAAATAAAAGGACCACTAATAAAGATTTTTTACCTTGATTATATAATGTGAAATTAAAGAATATTGACATCAAATAAAATTTTTATAGATTATCATAATCTTTTCTTAACTATTTTTATTCTTTTGTATCAGTACTTGAGCCAATATCCTTAGATATAATTGGATAGTCTTTCAAAGATTCGTTCATACTTTTTATAGCCTCTTTATATTGATCACTATCCTTCGCTCCCGACAATAACGACAATTTATCATTCCACGCATGATAATTTAGTGGTTCTACCTTTAATGATTCATTCAAAAGTTTCAATTTATCAGAATTATTTGTCTTTATTGCTGATTCATATCTAAAATATTCAGATTTTCTATATTCATCTATATGAGAAGAGAAATAGTTATTGATCTGTATATAAGGAAGTGTAGAATTATAATTACCGCAACCCTTCCATCCACAAACATCGTATCCGAGTTGATAATTATGATCGCTGTTTAAATATATATATGCACAATGTCCTGGTTGCCCAACAGGAAAAGCTGGCACACCGTATGCTTGTGCTAAAACGCAACTAAGCTTGGACATAGCTCCACAAACTCCACCATATTTAATAACTTCTTTTATAGTTGGATTAGGGCCGTAAAAATTTCCACTCTGAACGCTTACTCCAGTTTCAGGATTTTTCATAACATATTTAATTAGAGTATAGCCTCTTGTAATTCCTGATCTAGTTAACATATCTGGTTTATTTTGCTTCATATAATTTCTTAACCAGTTCATATCATCATCAGTTATTTTAGCATTTACTACATTTCTTGTTTCCTGTACAGTTAAATTTGTAAAATCTTCAAAAAGAAATCCTTTTTGAAGAGCATCTTCATAATTCAAATATCTTTTGATTGGATCAATTTTCAAAGAAGAATTATACCAAGCACTTACTTCTTTGTTAAACTCCATAGCAACACTAATAGCAATTTTTAAATTAGTTCCCTGATGTGACTTATCAGATTTATTCCATATTTTAAACCATAATTCAAAAGCTTCTTTTTCATTTTCTAAATTATATGGATTTTTAAATTGGTATGAGGACATTCCCCCTTGATTAGATGTTGTTGCATAACCTGCATCTAAGTATAATTGCATAGCTTCAGAATTTCCATATAGCCAATTTAAAAATGCTTTGTGCCTATCATCTGCTTTTATAAAGCTATCCAAATATTCTTTCGTCAGTCTCGTTTCAATATTTTTTTGAAGTGTTCCATTCATTTTTTCATTGAATAAAAAAACTTTAGATAATCCTTGTTTCCCAATTCGGATCTCTACCATTTTCTCAGATAACTCAATTGGTTTTACTATATTATTATCGTCATAACTTTTTACTCTAGAACTATGCTCAGATCCAGTTAAGCGAATTTTATAGCCTATTTTAAAAGGAACTTTTTCTGTTTCAGCCTCTAATTGTTTATTCCCTATAAAATCCTTACTGTAAATTACTTTATCTTGCAAATCCAAAACTTCGATTTTCTCATAAGAGCTAGTAAAATACTGATGTGGCTTCACATTATTAGTAACCAGTGTCAAATTCATAGTATTGTAATCTACTTTTAGCGTCGCATACTCCGAGTTACCTAATCCTAAAAAATGTAAAATTCGATTTTTATCATCTATTCTTTCTAACTTCCCATTTCTCACCATATACATATATGGATTAGTTTCATTTTGCTTCAATTGATCGTTATGATTTGTTACAAATCGACTAGGTTCTGTTTTATTAATTACTAAATAATAACCTTCTTTTAGATCCAATGCCTCAGACTGTGCCTGCTGCAATTGATTTCCTATATATTTTTTACTATAAACTGTATTTTTCTTATTATCCATAACTGTAATTGTCGTATATTCTTTATCAATATAGGAATGCGGTTTCACTGCTTTAGTAATTAATTTACAGCTGTAGCTTTTATCAGCATAAAAATATAGTTGTGCAAACGTTGAATCCCCTAATCCTTTAAAAGTAAATTCCTGTAATAAATCCGTAGCTCGAGATAGCAATGTAAGTATTTCTTCTTTTTGAGAATCAGTTGAATTCCCTACTTTTTCTTTTAATTTATCAATCTTTTCTTGAGTCACATCTTCTGATAGTTTTGTACATTCAGAATCAGAAAATAAGGTCATTATCTCTGACTCTAAATCAGAACCATATTTTGATTTCATAACCTCAAGATTATCTGATTGGATTTTAAGTGTTGCTTGATCTTTGGGCAAATCCATAGCAACTTCATCATTATATTCATCGTAATTTTTCACTCTAGAGCTATGCTCAGATCCAGTTAAACGAATTTTATAGCCTATTTTAAAAGGAACTTTTTCTGTTTCAGCCTCTAATTGTTTATTCCCTATAAAATCCTTACTGTAAATTACTTTATCTTGCAAATCCAAAACTTCGATTTTCTCATAAGAGCTAGTAAAATACTGATGTGGCTTCACATTATTAGTAACCAGTGTCAAATTCATAGTATTGTAATCTACTTTTAGCGTCGCATACTCCGAGTTACCTAATCCTAAAAAATGTAAAATTCGATTTTTATCATCTATTCTTTCTAACTTCCCATTTCTCACCATATACATATATGGATTAGTTTCATTTTGCTTCAATTGATCGTTATGATTTGTTACAAATCGACTAGGTTCTGTTTTATTAATTACTAAATAATAACCTTCTTTTAGATCCAATGCCTCAGACTGTGCCTGCTGCAATTGATTTCCTATATATTTTTTACTATAAACTGTATTTTTCTTATTATCCATAACTGTAATTGTCGTATATTCTTTATCAATATAGGAATGCGGTTTCACTGCTTTAGTAATTAATTTACAGCTGTAGCTTTTATCGGCATAAAAATATAGTTGTGCAAACGTTGAATCCCCTAATCCTTTAAAAGTAAATTCCTGTAATAAATCCGTAGCTCGAGATAGCAATGTAAGTATTTCTTCTTTTTGAGAATCAGTTGAATTCCCTACTCTTTCTTTTAATTTATCAATCTTTTCTTGAGTCACATCTTCTGATAATTTTGTACATTGCTCATCTGAAAATAAAGATGTAACATCGATTTTTAATTGATCTAATTGAGAAATATTTAGAGAAACATCTGAATCATTATCAGACTTATATTCTTTTGAATTTTTAGAATTATTTTTTTCTTCACTATCACTTGATTCAAGTGTCGCTGAACTATCTATCTCTGTAGATGAGGAATTAGTGATAGATTCTTGAACAATATCTTTACTAAACATAGATTCACTGCTAGAAACTGATTTTTCCGAGGAATTCTCAGTAGATGATGAAGAATATACTATACTACTATTTTTTTCTGATACTTCTTTATTACTATCATCATCTGCATGGGAAATTGTAGAAATTGCACTAATTCCGAAGAATATTCCCATACATGTATATACAATAATTTTTTTTGATTTCATAAAAAATCCTTTCCTATCTTATAAGATATAATCAATATTAAATGGTGCTTATTATCGTTTTCAATCAAATTGATTGTCGTAATAAATAGATACCTGCTCAATTGAAAGAAAAAATAACTTTTAAGATAATTAAGTCATAATCAGAAGGCAAAAAACTAATTTAATAAGAAAAGAGAAGTACATTTGTACCATAGATATTCTTTAAAATTGTTTATTTATTCAAAACCCTCAAACTTAGACTGAAATTAAAAATGAAACGAATATAAATTATATTTGTTATTAAAAGCGATCGATATTCAACTTGTAACTAATTAATCAATTTTGTAATAATCTATCTATTTTGCTTAATATATCAATAAAATTCCTCCTTTATTTAATAATAAATAGTTATTATATTCCCTCCTTTTATTTTCTATAAAATAAGTAATGAAGCATAATATTAACACTATAGTTTTCTATATTTATACTTCGAAAAGAATTATAATACTAATAAAAACTCAAAATCAATACATTTTTGTCAAATAATTTATATATATTATGGTGCTTAAATTGAACACAATAATCACTAAAATAAACTAATTCATCTATGGAAAAATCATTTATTTAAAATGGACTGCTTAATACATTGTTTTTATCTGCATTTTTTAAATCAATAAAAAATAATAATTCGAAACAAATATAAAGAACACGTAATCTTTATATTTGTTTTTTAAACACCATTAAAAAACAAAATAATTGATTGGTTGTATTGGAAAGACTTAAATCATTCTAATTACTTTTAGAAAACGGATTGCTTTTTAGCCTCTCTAGATGGGCTTAATCACTTGATAGTACTTTAAAAGGGATTTTTTAGTATCAGCAACAGCTCATAACCTTATCTTTTTTTAATCATTTAATAAATAGCCCAAACTAGAAATACTAATTTTGTGTGATATTCTCACTAACAATTAAATATGGTCAAGTATGATGTAGCTTCAATGATTTTAACATCTTTCATCTCATACAATTTTTTAGTATCTGACTGATATTTACTCTTAACCATCTTATCGGTACCAGATTCATATAATTGATTTTCTTTCCTACTTGCTTCACTCTTATTAAATTTCATGAAATAGTTGACCCATCCTTGAATAATGGGATTCAGAATATTCAACAAACGAATGTGCGAAAATAAAGCCGATGAAATAAACACCCAATCGATTTCCAAAGGAATAACCCCAAAACTTAAAACTACTTTCTTCATTTGACTGATTATTCTACAATAAACAATTTTGCTTTTTTCTGGATAATTTTCAAGAAAATATTCTTTTATTCTCTTTGCCAATTCTTTCCTAAGATGAATCACTTGTTTCTTCATTGCACAATGAATCAAGTCATCATCTGCATATCTCATCCATAGATTTTTTGGAAATATCATTCTCATCTATAAATCAAATACATAGTGTATATACATTAGTTAAGATGGGACTTATCCCCCTCCTTGAGATGTTCCAGAATCCATTCTTCACTTTCATTCAGCTCTATAACACACACATCTAACACTTTTTCTTATTGCCTTTTCTATAATATACGCTCAATACTGCAATTTTTGATTATAACACTTATAAATGGGTTATAGCATATACTTACATACCGACTATAGAAACCTACTTTCATTCTTTGAAAAAATTATTTTTAAAATACCTTTTCCCTCTCAATTTCCTCGCATTTAGGACACCCTATGTGCTAAACTTTTATCTTTATTAAACAAAAAACTAGGCTAGAATGAGGTTCATTCTGACCTAGTTTTAATTTTACACATCCCAAAAGTAAAAAATCATTAAAATATGATAGTCTTGCTTCAATAGAAATATAGTCAAAATCCTATTTTTCTATCTAATAAACAAAAACATTTAAAAGTGTTAATTATCATTTTAAAAAATTTAAAAAACTTGTTCCATTTTCTGTTGCCGGTACCGCAAAGTTTTCTGCAATTGTTGCTGAAATATCGGCATAATGGCCTTGGGGTAGTTGGCCTTGTCCTTTAAATTGTTTGCTGTAAACCAATAATGGTACATATTCTCTTGTATGATCAGTCCCAGTAAAGGTTGGATCATTTCCGTGATCGGCTGTGATCATTAATAAATCATCGTCAGCCATGGCATCCAGAATCTCTGGGATTCTTAAATCGAAATCTTCAATGGCATGAGCATAACCGACAACATCCCGGCGATGGCCGTAAAGCGCATCGAAATCAACTAAATTAGTAAAACTTAGACCGGTAAAGTCTTGCTTCATCACATTCAATAGCTGATCCACACCATCCATATTGCTCTTTGTTCTTACTGAATCAGTGATTCCTTGACCATTGAAGATGTCATTGATCTTTCCGACAGCGATGACGTCTTTGCCAACATTTTTCAACGAATCCAACACTGTGTGTCCAAAAGGATCCAGTGCATAGTCATGCCGGTTGCTTGTCCGGGTGAAGTTTCCTGGTTCACCAACATAAGGGCGAGCAATGATGCGGCCGATCATATATGGTTCATCTTTGGTAATATCACGCACATATTGGCAAATGCGGTACAATTCTTCCAACGGAATGATTTCTTCATGAGCTGCAATTTGCAAGACTGGATCGGCAGACGTATAAACGATCAAATCGCCTGTTTTCATTTGGTGTTCACCGTAATCATCAATGACTGCTGTACCGGAATAAGGTTTGTTGCAGACGATTTTACGTCCAGAAAATTCTTCGATTTGTTGCAGCAATTCTTGAGGAAATCCGTCAGGAAACACACGAAACGGTTTTTGAATATTCAAACCCATGATTTCCCAGTGTCCAGTCATGGTATCTTTTCCGACAGAGATTTCTTCTAGTTTCGTTGCATAGCCGTCATGGTCTGCTACATTTTTGACACCATCCAGCGGTCGGATCGTACCAAGACCTAACTGTTCCAAATGAGGAATCGTCAATCCAGCTTCTTTGGCGATATGTCCTAATGTATCAGAACCAACGTCACCAAATTTTTCTGCATCGGGCGCTTCACCGATACCTACAGAATCCATTACGATCAAATGTACACGTTTAAACATCTCAATTTCTCCTAACTTACACACAAATATAAACTAATTTTATCTAGAAATAACTATCCGTTAAGATATCCTTCTTTAAAAAATATCATTCGACAAGACAGGATAATACAATCTCTGATGCAGCTTTATGAATACGTTGGTAATCTTCATCATTTGCCCATCTTTCATTTTTTCTACTCACATGAACAACAAGACAATTCGCAACAGGGATGTTATATAGACTTCCTAAAAGGAATAGTACTGCCGTTTCCATCTCACAATTTAGAATATTTCTATCTGTCCAGTAGTCCATATACTCTTTTTTTACACTTAAAGCAGTAGAAATATTAGGTGTTCTACCCTGCCCAAAGTAATAAGTTTCTGAAGTCAGTCCAATCCCGGTATGTGTCTTAAAACCTGCTTGTTCGGCTTTATTAATAATTGCAAAAGTTAAAAGAGGATTTGCTACAGCAGGATAGTTATCAGAAACATAGGCACCTAACATTCCTGTTGTTCTTGCCATACCATTATTAATAATTAGATCACCAGGTGCAATTCCATCTACCCAAGCACCACATCCTCCGCAACGAACAATTTTTTTTGCTCCATTTTCAATTAATTCAGTTACTGCAATTTCAGTGGATCCTGAACCAATTCCTGTGGAACAAATTGATACCAAATGGTTTTTCCACAAACCAGAAACAACAACAAATTCTCTGCTATCAACTAATTTCTTTTTGTCACGCCAATCTTGAGAAATTAACTCAACTCTTCCAGGATCCCCCACAATTATGGTTGCTTCTCCAAGGTCCCCATATTTAAGACCTTTCAAATGTATACTCATTGATTTTCTCCCTTCTTCATTTTTAATGATAATACAGACAGTAATGACACAATATATAGAACTGACAAAAATAGCATGGCAATAGTCAAAGAATAGTTATCTAAGAAGAAACCAATGAAAACTGATGAGAATCCACCCACCGCTCTTCCAATGTTAAAAATAATATTATTTGCGGTTGCTCTAATATGGGATGGATAAAGGTTTCCGACTATTGCACCATATCCTGCATTCATACCATTGCAGAAGAATCCCACTGCAGCTCCACCTATTAAAATTGCCGTACCTGAGTCAGCAAAAGAATAGATAAAGACAGCAATTGCTGAAGCAATCAAAAACAAAGAGTAAGCGAATTTTGCTCCAACTTTATCCATAATTTGACCAAAAAAAAGCATGCCAACAGACATTCCAACAATTGTAACAATCATCCAATAAGATGATCCCGATACAGTTAACCCTACTTTATTCTGTAAAATAGAAGGCAACCAGTTCATTAATCCAAAGTAACCCGCTACTTGTGCGATAGCCATAATTGTTAGACGGATGGTCACAGAGGCTCTTCCTTCTATAAACAGATCTTTAATTGAGGGCTTGACTTGTGTTTCCAGCACCTCTTTTTTCCATTCTTCTGGTTCTTCTAGTTTAAAATGCGCGTAGATTGCTAAAAAAATCGGTAAAGTACCAAAAACAAAGAGTGCACGCCAACCAAATGCTGGGATAATAATAGCTGCAGCAATTGCTGCTACAATACTTCCTATTTGACCAGAGATTGTTACATAAGAGTTGATACGACCTCGTTTATCACTTGAAAAGCTGTCAGCGATCATAGACATAATAACTCCATATTCTCCACCACCTCCAACGCCAACTAAAAATCGAAATAAGTAGACAAGATAAATATTATTAGCAAAAGCCATTGCTCCTGTAGCTATTGAAAAGATAGCTACAGTAATTACAAAAACTCTCACGCGCCCCCTTCTATCAGCTAAGGTGCCAAATATAATTCCTCCTACAAGCATTCCAATATTAGTGATTGTTGAAATAAATCCTCCGGCCGCTCCATTTATTCCAAAATCAGAAATCATAGTTGCTAGCACAAAAGACAACAACATTGTACTCATGCTTTGCAAACCTAAACCACTCATAGAACTAAAAAGAACTTTTTTCTGCTCTTTAGTTATTTTTGAATCATTTGAGAATTCCATAAAAAACCTCCATAATACTTAGTTTAGATGAAGCGCTATCAACGCTAACAGTGTATCATCTTTTTTTTATTAATTATATTGGACTTAATACTAAAAAAATAAGCACTTTTTTGTATAAAAGTCCAAAAAAAAATATCTTTTAAACGATACCATTGCATGTATCCACATATAGTATATAATGGGTCTTGATTTATTACTGAAGAACTCAATTATTTTGTATGAGGTGGATAAAGTGATTACATTAAATCAACTAATGAGCCAAGTAAAATTGCCTATCCAGATAATCAATGCTCCTGTGGAATTTAATAATGCAATCAAATCTATCACAATCATGGAATCACCTGAAGTGAAAAAATGGCTTCAAGGTGGTGAATTCATTCTAACTAGCTCTAAAACATTTACAACTGATTTTGAAACACAAGTACAGTTATTAAAAGATTTAGTTACACTAAAAGCAGTCGGATTAGCAGTAAAAATATCTAATAATCATTTCTATTTTTCTGAAACAGCTTTAGCCTATGCTAAAAAAGAAAACTTCCCTATATTTACAATTCCTGACAATGTAACATATCTAACAATCATGGATCAAGTCAATTACATTTTATTTACAGAAAGAGAAAACACTTTTTTAAAAGAAAATTTGGCAAAATACCTATTAACTACCCAAATCAAATCGGCTTCTTTAAAACAACTTGAACATTTAGCAAAATTGAGTGATCATACAAAAGTAACCGTTTTACATGTGGGTCCTAATATTGATTGGTTTCAGACATCACCAATGATTTCTCAGAAACCAAATTATTGGAAAAATATACAACAATTATTATTATTATTAATTCAACGACTAGATAATTTAGTCGAGAAAAATCAATTAACAGATTATCTTTATACAAATGATATTAATTCAATTAGCATTATTCTCATTTCTGAAAATAAGACAGATAAAAAAGAATTACTCTCTGCAGTAGAGAATGTAAATCAGAATTATCTTTCAGCAATAAAAGATGATTTAATTGTCTATTATGGATTAAGCGATAACGTTTCTGTATATAATATTGTTGAAGGATATAGACAAGCTATATTTGCCCATAAAATAAATCAATTTATTTGTGCAGATTCTCCTATCCTAATATACTCCACTGTGGAGTTTTATGATGTGATGAATAGCCTTTCAGATACAGAAATTGCAAACCATCTGATGAATCACCTGAAACCGATTGCTGATAACAAGCTGCTTATGGCAACACTGCAAACATTTTTTAGAAATAATGAACAGTTAATGAAAACAAGTGAAGAATTATTTATCCACATAAATACGTTGAGATATCGTTTGAAAAAAATTAAAGTATTGACAGGTTTAGATTATAATAACACAAGTGATAAATTGAAAATGTTTTTAGGAATCGTACATTTTGAATTAAATAAAATGAAATAAAAAGCCTTCCTATGTAGATCACCAAACTTGCATTATAATTCTTTAAATGCTTTCATATTAAGTCTTATTTATACCTGACATGGTTAAAATATTCATTTTAAAGCTACATACTACACACGCTCTGTTGTTTTAGGATTATAAAACTACTTCCAGTCTTCAGAAGAAAACTTTTGCCAATATCAATACCTAATTTTTATTACAAGCCATTTTCTTTTCAAATCGGAAAGACGCACCAGCTTATATTAGACACAAATTCGTTTAAAGAATTGCAACATACGACTTATAAATAATCAAATTCATCAGGAAAAACACTATTTCAAATACAATATAAACTTCAACAAGAAATAGTAAAGTTTACCGCTCTACTAAAAATGGTTATAGGAAAATGATTAATACCAAATAAAAATAACAATGATTTATAGAGTTAACTAATAAAAAACAGAAAATTATCATTTAACTCTATTAATAATAAGGAGAAAAAATGCAAAATCTATTAATAAACGTTAAAAACCTAGAAAAAACATTTATCACAAATGCTAATGAAAGGATAACAGCTTTAAAAAACATAAATTTAACAGTAAGTGAAGGGGAATTTATTTCCTTAATAGGGCCAAGTGGCTGTGGGAAATCAACACTTCTTCGTATTATTAGTGGATTAGAGACATATGATTCTGGAGAATTAACATTTACTTTGGAAAACAAAAATAATGGTTTCGTTTTTCAAGATTCTGTTTTATTTCCATGGAAAACAGTTTATCAAAACGTTATTTTCCCTTTGGAAATAAAAAAACAAAAAAATGCTAGAAGCTTAGCTCAGGTTGATGATTTAATCAAAATGGTTGGTTTAGAAAAGTTTCGTAATGCTTTACCAAAAGAACTTTCTGGGGGAATGAAACAAAGAGCTTCTATTGCGCGCTCTCTCTCATATGATCCAACAGTGCTAATGATGGATGAGCCTTTTGGTGCTTTAGATGCTATGACACGTGATACATTAAACCTCGAACTATCACGAATTTGGAGTGAATCTGGAAAAACTATACTATTTGTTACACATGATATAGATGAGGCAGTTTTTCTATCAACTAAGGTTGTTATAATGAGTGCTCGACCTGGAACAATTAAAGAAGTTATTCCAATCGACTTGGATAAGCAACGTGATTTAAAAATTCGAGGTTCAGATCAATTTATTAAATATAGCAATTATTTAAGAGGGGAGTTAGAACATTGAAGCCCAAAAAAAATACTCATATATCTGATCCTTTGATATCCATTTTATTGCTGATGATCGTTTGGCAGTTATATATTAGTAAAGAAGATGTTCCAGCGTTTATACTCCCATCTCCCCTAGATGTTTTGAAAGAGATTATGAATCAGGTAATCAGTGGAAATATTTGGTTTCATATATTTGTAACAGGATTCGAGACAATCATTGGGTTTCTAATGGCTTCATTATTTGGGCTAATTGTAGGATACTTTATTTATAAAAACGAAACCATTAGATTAATGCTGATGCCTTTCTTAATATTTTTCCAAGCAGCTCCTAAAATTGCTCTAGTCCCCATATTTATCATTTGGTTTGGCTTAGGATTATTTTCTAAGCTATTTGTTGTCTTTTCAATGGTGTTTTTCCCGATTGTTATTGGAATGATCGATGGTATGAATGCTATCCCAAAAGACATGTATAATTTGATGAAAATATTAAATGCTGATCGTTCGCAAGTGCTCAAAAGCCTAGAAATTCCATATGCTCTTCCTTCCATTTTTGCTGCTTTGAAAGTAGGAATCGTCCAAGCAATTATTGGTGCTACAGTTGCTGAATGGATGTCTGGTCAAAACGGATTAGGATACATCCAAACGTATGCATCTTCAACTTTTAATACTCCCTTATTAATTGCGGGAATTTTCTTTACAATAATTTTAGGTCTACTTTTCTATGCTATTATCGAACACTTTGAAGCTTATTTCTTATCCTGGAATAAATCGGGGGATCAAAAATGAAAAAAAATTTATTAATAATTTTTTGGGGGCTATGTTTATTATTTAGTTTAAGTAGCTGTAAAAATAAAGAAGTATCTATTGAACATACAAGCACTGGTTTGGCTAAAGTTTCCATTCAAATTGATGGTGCTGCAACCCCATATTATGCTCCATTGTACTTAGCTAAAGAAAAAGGTTGGTTTGAAGAAGAAGGTTTAGACGTAGAATTCTATTATGCCTCTGCTTCGGAAATTGTGAAAAATGTTGCTGCTAACAACGTAGAATTTGGTTTTCCAAACTCTGATCCCGTTGTCATTGGACGATCAAATGGAGTTCCAGTTAAAATTATTCATACTACTTATCAAGAAGGTCTCGGATCCATTATTTACAAAAAGAATTCTACTATTCGTAAGCCTGAAGATTTACAAGGGAAAACAATTGGTATTACCTCCTATGGAAGTCCTAACTTTATTCAGTTGCAAGTCATATTAGAGCAGGTAGGACTATCATTAGACGATGTTTCTATCAAAATAATTGGTACAGGAGCTATCGTAAATTCTCTTGTTTCCGACCAAGTAGATGCCATTAGTTTTTCAATGTTAAGAGCTTACGATTTACAAGAACAAGGCCTAACTGTTGGAGAGTTTCGCTCTGAAAACTACATGCCTACACAAGGAAATGTCGTAATCACAAGTGATAAATTCCTGAAAAAAAATTTAGATCTATGTCAAAAATTCGTGAAGGCATTGAATCGATCACTAGCTTTTCTCGTAGATGGGCACTTAAGTACTGGTATTGAAACCGCGATCGCTGACTACGCTCCTTCTGCGAAAGGGTCTGAAAAAAAAATAAAAAAAGTTATGGAGAATGAATTTGTCCCAAAACTCTGGCAAAGTAAAAATACATTCAGTTATGGTTTCGGGTATTCTGATATTTCTCGATATAACAACTATATCGACTTATTGTGCGAATATAATTTAATCTCAGATAAATATGACGCAAAGCAATTAGTCGTGAATCTTGATGAGGGAGAGAAAAAGTAATGAAATCAAAAAATATTATATACCCTTCTTTACTCTTTACTCTTATTATTATTATTTGGGAATTATCTGTGAGAATTAGCAATGTTCCGAACTACATTTTGCCATCACCCACAAAATTAACTAGTTTTTTTCTAACCTATATATCTGGTGAATTACTAATAAATGCATGGGTTACTCTACAAGAAATTTTTATTGGAACATTTTTTGGAATTATTTTAGGTGTTTTTTTAGGATACTTAATTGTTAAAATAAAGTTAATTGAACGGCTGCTGATGCCCTTAATTTTAATTATCCAAATAGCACCTAAAATTTCTTTAGCTCCTTTATTCATATTGTGGTTCGGACTAGGTATCCAATCTAAGATTGCTTTAGTTATTTTAGTTGTTTCATTTCCAATTATGGTCAACCAATACACAGCTTTTAAACAAATTGATATTCGTTATATCGAATTATTAAAAATATTAAAAGCAAGTAAGTTTCAAAAATTTATTAGTTTGGAATTACCATTTGCTTTTTCTGCAATTATATCGGGAATTAAAGTCTCCGTGACACAAGCCATTACTGCTGCGGTTATAGGCGAAATGATGGGGGCCAAGTCAGGCTTAGGTTACCTTTTAACATATGGAAATGAAATGTATGATATAAACATTATACTTTCATCAGTTATTACTTTATCAATTATAGGGTTGGTCCTTTACTATATGGCTACTTATATAGAGAAAAAAGTTTTATATTGGAGATAGATGATTAATACTATTATCAAAATAAAATATCAAATACACTTAATAAAAATTTTTAAGACAGCTTATCTTTATCTGAAACTCTATACTCCAAATAGTGAAAAAATAAGTGAATTATATGAACGATTTCAATTATAATAAATTCTATTTTTTATTTAAACTAATCCTTTAGACCAAAATCTTTTATTTCCATACCTATATTTAAAATCCGCACATTTTTCATGGATTAAAGTTGTGATTCAGCTTTTAAATAGTTCATAAAACTGGAAACACTTATTTTTGAATTCTCACTAAATATAGATGTAATCAAGCATAACGTGTGCTTCTATAATTTCGACATCTTTCATTTCGTACAATTTTCTTACTATCTAGCCAATACTTACTCTTGGATTTCCATAAATCACTTTTCACAGATGCTTTGAAACAAAAATTATGTGATACTTATAATCCTATTTAGTTAAACATAAAAAACTCCTATCGATCTAATATGCAGTTTGTAACTACTTATCAGTAATTAGTATATCGAAAGGAGTTTTTTTCGCTAAAGCTACTTCATCCTCTAGTAGAAACTCGCGTTTTTTCATACACTACGCGAACAAAACTGATTAAAATCATTAAACTAAAATTAATGTTGATGAAAAATTAAATTCCATTTTCCATCAACATTAATTAATTTGACTATATAAAAATATTATATATTTGTTATCAATGTAATCTACTTATAAATACTTATTTTTAAATATTAAACCTATAAAAGATAGCAATAGAAGAAAGCTACCACCTAACATTAAAACATATTGTTCAGATTCTCCTGTTTTTGGTAACTTTTTGTTCTCCTGTTTATCTTCAGATATTTTTTGAACTGCTTTAGTCACTCTAGGAGTAACATCAGTCTTTTGTTCTAGTTGTCTTTCATCTTTTTTATCCATTAGTTTTGAAGTATCCCCAATGTTTCCATTTAATGGCTCTTTATGAATTCCAGTACTATTAGAATTTTCAGGCTCTTTTTGTGGTATTACGGTTAATGCTGCTGAAACAATATCAGTTGAACCATCTGGATACGTAAAAGTAATACTAATTGGTGCTTTGTCGTATTCAACATCTGTCATTGGTTTTCCATAAGTCCACTTAACGGTTGTCCCTTGTGGTAATTGATCGATTGCTTCGGCATTCTGAATAAAATCTAAGGGCTGAATCGGATCACCAATTGATACTGTCACTTCTTTCCCTTTCGGATTATATTGTTGCGCTTGAGAAGTAGACTTCATTAATGTATTTTGTGCAATAATTAATTCTTTTTTCATTGCCTCTACTTCTTTAAACATTTCTAATAGATTATTGAATAATACATTTCCTAATGACATTTTTTTTGCCTTATCTAATAATGATTGAGCCCGATCTTTTACTTCTTCATAGGTTGAAATACTTGTTGGTGCTTTATCACTTGTTTTTACAGCTGTTTTAAGTGCAGTTTCTAGTTGTGATAAAAGAGTATTATATCTGTTTACTTCTTCAGCTGTAGCTTGTCGTTCAACAAACCCCTCCTTTGCAGAAATAATTGCAGTTTTTTGTGTTTCAACGTCAGCCAGTGCCTTTTTAATCTCCTCTAATGTAGCATTAGAACTATTTACAATCGCTTTTCCTTCTTTATATGGTTCATAAGCATTTGATACAGCATTCGCATACACTGTTTTTGATTCTTCTGTATAAGGAAAAGTATTTGGATTTTCTTGGATTAATATAAGCAAGTCATTTAAAGCAACTGTCAATTTTTGTTTTTCTGTGACTAGTTCAGATTCCTGCTCTTTTCCAGTAGTCGCATTATTAGGTGTTACCACAGAAACAGTGACTTCTGTAATACTACCATCCGGATACTGAACTTGAACAGGAAAATTATAGTCTCCATCATTTTTAATCATCAAAGGAAGTCTTTGTTCATATTCTTTAAGAACAGATTTAATAACAGGTACTTGACCAAATGCTGTTGTCTGAACAGCATTTAAGATCTCGAACTTATTAACTGATTCTCCCTTATTTTTTGTAATCTTTGTGGTAGTCACTTGATAAAGATCTTTTTGTTGTTGTGTCTCTTGTGCAAATACAATGTTCATGTGTGTAGTAGGCAATATAATTCCAGCAGATAAACATGTAACGCATAAAAGACATGTACTTACTCTTCTAAATACATTTTTCATAAACTATTTTCCTTTCCAAATAAAAAATAAAGATAAAAATTTTGCACTTTGTTTCTAGCTAAAGAACAGCGTTTTCATCTCGATAATAAGATACAAATTTATGTATTATTTGTAAATACTTTTATAAAAAATTTCTTACAATATTATTCTCATGAATATGCGCATAAAAAATAACTCGATTCCTGCAAAAACTGTTGAAAACATTGAACCTATCAAAATTATTTTGTCTACTTCAGACGTTAAATTGTGAATCATATCAGATATATTTGATCACCATTATTCGTACCTTGAAAAAGTTTAAAAGCTATTTACTAAAAAGGTCTCTATAAGGATTCTTCTAAAAATATTAATAGTTGACAAACTTCTTCCGTACACTTCCATAGTACGTGAAATGGGCTTTACTTGTGCAGATGACAAAACACGTGGATTAATTGAGAGCTTTCTAAAAATAAATTACCTCGATAAACTAAAGCATACGTTACATTCAATTCAATTTTTGAATATCTAGAAAATTAGAAGAATAAATTGTCTGCGATTCCCTCATTTACGATTAATCCCTTGATATAAATATATTTTACCGTGTTTCCATTTTTTGTAGGTGTGTTAGAAGAACATTCTTCCTGATTAATTTTAAGAATATTTTCTTTCGTTTTTTTCAATATTTTACAATCAAGTCTCTTTATTAATCTTGACAAACGAATGTAAAGAATCGTTACGAATATCCAAAAAGAAAATTTATCAGTAAATATCCACCCGTTTTCACGGGTGGATATTTACTGATTGCTTAAAATGATAATAAAACAACTTCTTTCACTACTTTTTTCTCGCTTGAAGTGTTAAGCCTGATAATTGCTTTTGCATTGTTGGTCTTAGCTATCAAAGATGACAAGCATAAAAAATAAACCATCTTTCGCTTTGACCAGCAAGATGGTTTAAGTAAAACTATTAATCTGCCACCGTCTTTTTAACGGTTCTACACTGGACGTGTTTACAACACGTCCTTTCTCTATGTCTATTATAACATATTTCATTTTTGTTGCCCGCCTAAACGGCGGTGGCGGTTGGAGTGTGGCGGGTAACAAAAACTTTTCATCTACTCTCTCATGGCTTACTTGCTAATTTCCATAATATAAACGGGTACAAAAAACTGATAGCTAATACAAAATTAACTAGAACAAAAACTAACCTTACATGCTTATTCTCTAAATAACAGCTGGCTAGAATGCCTACAATCCCTACAGGAAAACTAAATAATAGTATTGTAACATCAATATTTGCCATAGTAAAAAATAAAGTATTGAGAATAATATTGACAATAATAGTCCCTATAGCTGTATACTTCAATAGTTTCATATGCTTCACAACCTATTCATTAAGAGAAATACAAAATAGCAGCGTTAGCTACTGTTTTTGCCCAAGTTCCTTTTATTGTCCCATTACGTAAACCTGTTTTAAGATTTGCAACAAACTCTTTATCACATTGCTTATTTCCCCATCCTCTTGCCCCATAACACACATCATGATACATGCAATACTTATCTAGTTGATCTTTTGGATTTCCTGCATTGTTAAAATCTGTACCTGGACCACAATAATTCCCGTATATCGGAATACTGATAGCCCGTACAACTCTTTGTTTTCCTTGTGTAGTATTATCATCAAGTTTTGCTAATAAATTATAGGTGTTTCCTATTTCCAAAATAAATCCTGATTCTCCATATTGTTCAGCTTTGCTAACATCAAAATAAGTATTTTCATTTTCGTTATATAAATATTTTTGTAAGCTCTCAATATTGACTTCTGTTTCTACAAGATTTTCATCAGCATAGCCTTTTATAGCACTTCCCAAAAATATACTTAACATCACTATTAACCCTATTACTAAACAAAAACTCTTTGAACCCCTTGGTACTCGTACTTCCATACTATCGCCAACTTTCTATATTATATTTATTGTTATATTTTACTATCAACAAGAATAATTGATCCCATTTAAAAATAGTCTCAGACTATAGACAAAGTCCATTTTATGGATGATGTCTACATTCTGAAATCTAACTCTTTATTGGTTTAGTTTTTTCTTTATCTGTTCTGTCAGTAAATAACCGTTAGAACAAATAGCAAACAATATTATCCAATATACAATATTGGATAATTGGAATTGCGTAAGAACAATCAATATAAGTATTAAAAATATATTCGTTAATTGTGTAAAAAATAGGACTTTTTTCTCAAAAGAATTCATGACATTCACCTCGTATCATTCTGTTGCTAACATTGTAAAAATATTAGCTGAAACTTATCTATCATCTAGTAAAAGCATACTTTATACTATTTAAGATAATTGTTTGTTTACATAATACCATGGGCAATTTTAATGAATTTACTTATGATGGAATATTTTCCATTCTTATATCAGTTTTTGACATGAAAAAAAAGGAAAAATGCTATCGTTATGTAGCTTTTCCTACGAATTTAACTATTCTGTAAAATACGTGCCATTTATCTGTGAAAAATTATGACATTTAAATAGAAAAATGACACCTTGTCAATCGAAAAAAATACTCTTTAGTGTTTCTGATCGTTTTTCTTTTTTATTTGTTCCTTCATCCAATTACCTTCCACGACTGTTCCCCACGCTGCTAAACCTATCAAAATAAGCACAAATGAGATTACTAAGATATCTTTCATGGTTTTGCCTACTTTCTTATGTCTTCCGTTATTGTGATTTCTCTTTTGTTAACGACAAGCTTCATATTCCTTTTTTATTTCTACATTTAGTAATAACCAAATAAGTACTGGCGAACAACAATAAGATTCCACCTACGTAAAGCATAAAGGTACCCAAAGGGTAATTGATAGCAACATCAAGTTGTATTTTTTTATCTCTTCTTTAGTTAATGTATTAAAATCTTGAATGGGAATTAAAATAGTTTGTAAAAATATCCTATTACAACTATTGGAAAACTACTCAACAACAAACCTTTTGCGATTTTCTTTTTCATGCTAATCCTCATTTCAATTTAATTTATATATAATTTGATACTTTTATTATAAACTGTTGCTCAAACGGATGAGTCAAATGAAAATTTGTCAATTATTCAATAAAGAACCTCCTTATAATCTCTAAAAAGTTCATTTTGAACAATTTATTTAAATATTGTATAATTAAATTATTAAAATAAGCCTTTATAAGGAGTGTTTCATATGAAAAAAATTTTCAGCGTTGCTTTGTTGTGTTTTTCATTATCGGCTGTTGCTTTATCTTCAGTATCAACAAGTCTGCCATTAGGAACTGCTGTTGTATATGCTCAAGATGATGGACTAGGTACATGGGCAGAATTTGCTTTTAATCAAATACCAAACGCAAAAATTAGAAAGCAAGCCCGAACAAAATATTACTCTTTACAACGAACACACAATCAATGTGTAGCTAGAGCCTTTTTAAGTGGAGTAGCATTTCAAGGCCTTTCAATTCAAGCTGCTATACAAGGAGCTTACAATTCCTTATCTTGTAAGTAATTTTCATAATACATGTGTTATAAAAAACACTAGTGGGAGCGGTGAACGTTCTCACTGGTGTTTTAAATAAAATATTATATATAAATAACTATCCGTTCAGTCTATTTATCTATGAAATTATGGTTCTAATTAGACTTCCCTTTTTTTAACATCAGAAGAGTCATTATTGTCGGACCGACTATAGGGATTAAATTAATTAGAACAATCCATCTAGATAATTTTAAGTCATTTAATCTTCTGATTTGAAATACCCACAACATAAGGTTAAGTAAAGTAAATAATGAAAATAAAATCAAGTGTAGTAAACTTGTATATTTAAAATAGAAACTTTGTTGGATCAATGATATACCAGTCGTTAGCCTTGATATTACTTCTAGAGTAAAGCCAATAACAAATGCCACTAAAAATATTTGCCAATATTTCGCTCTAGAAGTTGTTCCTTTCCATTTTGTAATATTTGATATTATATAATTAAAAATAGATATCATATCCTCACTCCATATCAGATTTAATTGTATAATTATTGTAACATAGATATACTAATTTTTGGTGTTTGTTATTTTCTATTCATTTGTTATTACTTTTTAATTGGATTTCATAATCCACATTGGAGTAATTAATATATAGAAGAATAATATCCAAGAACTGTTCTACTACTTCATAAACCTGTTTTTTAATAAACAATGATTTATTTGTGAATTTATGGATATAAAGAGACAATAATACACTTCAATTATGATTATAAAAAGGGTGTTCAGAAAATGATCATTTTCTGAACACTTTTTTTAACAATTTCATTATGCACATTCTATTTTTTTGAAATCTAATTTGCTCAACATATCTGGCCGTCAAGAAACGTTTATATAATTAAATCGGCAAATAGACCAACAAGGTATACTCTGGTGTCCCACAATAAATAAAGGAAGTGCCCTTGTTCAAAAGGCTACTTCCTTTATTTTTATTTTGCTTTAAATTTCGAGTCATCATTTATAAGCGAACGTAAGAGATAATAGACACCTAGAAATAGAAAGAAAAATAAAGGTAATACACGGAGTAAAACAAATGGAGTTTCAAAAATAAATGCTTTCCAAAACCACATACCCTTCATTTCCCATAAACCTTGAGTGAAATACCATGATTTAATGTTTAAAATATTATTTAAACTCCATGAATTACTGCTAGAAAAAATATAAAAATACAATAAAAATATAGATCCATATGTGTAACCATATTTCACATATCTTTTCTTTACACTTTCTTGAGAATCAGTATCAGAAAATATCTCTCTTGTTACATCTGGATGTTCTTGCTGAAAGTACTGAGCGCCACCGGAACGACTGCCCTTTATTAATTTCCAACCACTATCAGAAAACAGTGTTACGTAATCTTCATAATTTGTTTTCCTCATACTTTTTTCTCTAAAATCAATGCGTACATACGGAATGAACATTTCTTTACTAGCCATTTTTTCAAAAGTATACATGGGCACCAGAGAATTAACAGAAACTAACCTATATCCCTCTTCCTGTATAGAATTGATCCATTCTTCTTCTTTTTTCAAGGATAAGAAAATTCTATATTTTTTCATGTTGTCCCCTCCTAATATCCAAATTCAGAAGATAGTTTAATCAGGCTTCTTAGACGTTCTATTTCTAGTTTTAAAACTTCTTCTCCTATATCAGTAATTTTGTAAACTCTTCTTCTTTTTTCTCTACTTGGAATTTCTTCTATCCAATTAAGCTTAAGTAAATTTTCAATCGCTCCGTACATAGTTCCAGCCGCTACCTTAACTGAGCCCTCACTTAACTTATCAATTTCTTGAATAATAGCATATCCATGAGCGGGTGTAGTTAAAACTAAAAGAATATAAAATGTTGTTTCGGTTAAAGGTAAATATGGATTTCGAGTCATATAAAGACACTCCTTATCTTACTATAGTCGAACTATATAAAGTTTTACTATATAAATCTTAACTGTATATAAAAAGAATGTCAAGAGTTAGAAAAAGGTCTTCAGGATATTTTCTGTTGTAGTCTATTTTTTATATTTAACAGATCCTAACTAGCTGAGCTGCTGAAGGAGCCATGAAACGAGCAAACAAAAAAGGATCAAAAACTTTTAAGTTTCTGACCACAATAAAATTGCTTCCGATTCTCCCTAATTTTATTGGGTAATTAGATACTAAAAAGAGGAATACCTAACAGCATTCCTCTTTCCCATAATAG
Organism: Enterococcus sp. AZ091; assembly: GCF_051714805.1. Lineage (NCBI taxonomy): Bacteria > Bacillati > Bacillota > Bacilli > Lactobacillales > Enterococcaceae > Enterococcus > Enterococcus sp. AZ091. Next base: position 33,704 of record NZ_JBIOSO010000003.1, read on the forward strand.
AGATAATTATATATTAGTAATTCAATTTTACAATCTATTAATCGACAAAATAAGCCGTTGTTTACGATCAATTTTTTCCGAATTCTATTTAATTAAATAAAGCATATTTCTTCTTAACAATATATTACCACATTCTTTTTTCTTTCGTTACTCGTTTAACTAATTTAGTTCGAGCTTTATTTGAATAAAAGAAACTATCATATTTATAGAATTGATATCCTTTTGTATGATATTGGTTTACTTTAACGTAAAGTGTTGGGGCATTTAAATTGCGAGCAGTCTGTATGATACCAGCTATTGTTGCAACTGTTCCAACGTATGGCATTAAAGAAAACAGCCCTAACGCGATAGATTGTAAATTACCTTGTGTGGTCGTATCATAATATGTTGTCTGAAAGTAGATCCATTTGCTTGCTGCTCTTTTTTGAATACTAGGAACTGTAGAATCGACACTTTCAACTGGTGAGGGAATTTCTAATTTATTGTCTACATAAATATTGCCTGCCTCATCTCTAGATACTTCCTTAGTCTCTCCGTCATTCATCTTCAGCGAAGCGCTATCATCATTATTAATAATTAAAGTAACTTTTTCTCCTGTCACATTATCACTTAATAGTAAGTTCCCTTTGTCATCTTCTAATATTTTGATATTGTCAATCGCATATTCATTTAAAGTACTCGCTGTCTCTGCATTTACCAAAGTTATTGGAGCAATAATTCCCATAACTAAAACAGACAATATAAAAGCGACAATTTTTTTCATTATTTCTCCTCTTTCCTTTTTTTATTTATGAGTCTATAAAATAAAATCCAGTTGAAAATGACCCCAATAATTAACAAAATACCTGGTATCCAAATATTTTCACCAACATTTATCTTCAAATAATATAAATACAAAATGATAGCTAAAAGACAAATATTCAATATATGCAAAGCGTTTTTCATTTCTACTCCCCCCATTCGATACAATATTATAGTTTATACATTTTTTACTTATAACAATATTTTACCACACTTTAAATATAAATAAATGTTTATTTTATTTAATAAATTAAGCTGTGTCACTCTAGTTTTAATATTATAACTCATACTTTATCTTGCTTACTTCTCACAACCATTTCTTCAAATTAAAAAAATAAAAATTTACTTTTCAATCAATCCACTCTTGGATACAAATTGCTGAAGCAATTTGTTATGAATTTGTCAATATACAGTCGTTCGCTTCGTATCATCTTCGACTACGCTCTCTTCCTTTAACGCTACGCTATATGGACAAATTCAGTCAGCTGTACCACAGCTGACACTTTATCAAATGGAACGCGGGCCACGCCCGCTTTTCCCCCACCGATCGACGATCGCTGGGTCCCCCTGCGTGTGCTACGCACACTTCTCGGCCGTCTCCAACGGCCTCTTTCCTTTCGAATGAGTCGCCTCTTCCTGAAAACTTTTCCTTTGGTTGAAACGGCAACTCTGTTGCCTGCTATCGCAGGTATTTCGCTTAAACAAGGATAAATGGCACGAGAGCTGCATCGTACTGAAGTTCGTGCAGCTCTTCGTCCTTGTTTGCGCTCCCACCTGCGATTTCTCCAACTCATCAAAGGAAAAGACATCATTCAGATAGAGACATCCTCTTTCTAAAGGAAGCCATCCTTTGAAATCAACTATTTTACAGGAGGAATAGTTATGGGATTAGATATGTGGTTACTGAAGAAGAAAGGAAATGAGTTTGAAGCAATCGGTTACTGGCGAAAAGCAAATCAAGTGCGAGAATACTTTGCTAAATTCGTTCCTGAACAGTCACATGAAAATATTGCAGAGTTAACTGTCTCTTTAGAAATGTTGGACGTCTTAGAATTAAAGATAAAAAAATGTTTAAAAAATAGAGACATTACTGTATGCCAAAATTTATTGCCAACATCGTCTGGTTTCTTTTTTGGGAGTACCGAATACGACACTTTTTATTTTGAGGATTTAGAAAATACTTTATCCATCATTCAAGAAGCCCGAAAAGAAATCAATAAAGGAAACCATGTAATCTACCACGAGTGGTGGTAAATAAAGGAGGATACAGTTATGGGATACCACACAGACTTTATCGGAACTTTTCAAATTGATCGTCCCGTCACTAAAGAAGTCGCAGACCTAATGAAAGGCTTAGCAACCACTAGAAGAATGAAAAGAAACAACACCCTGCTAATTGAAGCAGGGTACGGTGATTGTGGCATAGACGGTGAGTTTTTCTGCATCGACGACGGTCACTACGGGCAAGAAATATTCCTGGAGTCAGTAATTGACTACAACCGACCACCCGCAACTCAACCGAGTCTTTGGTGTCAATGGCTCTTAGCTGACGACAATCAAACCATTGAATGGGATATGAACGAAAAGTTTTATAGTTACGTTGAGTGGATACAATATTTGATTGACAAAATTCTTGCGCCAAACGGTTACTATGTTAATGGACAAGTAGCTTATCGTGGCGAAGAATTCACCGATTTTGGTGTCATAGAAGTCAATAACAACAAAGTTACAGACCATTATCAAAGGTTTGGTGATTTCTTTGGCTAATGATTGCGACTTCCATATGAAAATCGAAGGAGACCAACAATCCATCAAAACATTTTTGTCTCTACTGCATGTTTCTGATACTGAACTGAATAATGGATCAGTTATCGAGATTGGAGAAAACTTTTATAGAACCTATGAAGCCTGGATATATTTTTCAGACAAAACAACGCTATGGATCGAAGGCTATTGTGCGTGGAGCGTTCAAACATGTCTCATCGACGAGCACTTCGACACGAATATAAACCTTGTTACAGTATCACAAGATTTGAACCTTCAAATTACTATCAAATCAAGAGAAATTGGTTTGTGCTTCTCAGAACACTATCTCATAAAAAATGGTGAGATCATTGTCGATCAGTGCGAAGCTTATGATTACTTTTACTTCTATGACGAAGAGGGAGAGTTCATAGAAGAAGAGCGAGAAATAGAATTTGAAGCCCTTCTAAACATTGATTAAGCGAGTAAGAAGTGAGTCACTCAGAGACTCACTTCTTACTCACTTTTTGGATACAAATTGCTAGCGCAATTTGTTGTGAATTTGTCCATACACAGTCGTTCGCTACGTAACGTCTTCGACTGCGCTCTCTTCCTTCGACGCTACGCTATATGGATAAATTCAGCCAGCTGTTGCCACAGCTGACCTTTATTAAAGAGGAACGCGGGCTATGCCCGCTTTTCCCCCACCGATCGACGATCGTCGGGTCCCCCTGGCGTGTGCTGCGCACACTTTCCGGCCGTTTCCAACGGCCTCTCAGGCTATCGCCTTCGCTTTAGCGCTCCTACGTCGCGCACCGACCTTCCAGGTCTCCACCTTTCATCGATTCAATTTTTCTTTGAGAAGAACGGCGGTTCCACCGCCTTATATCATACCTTCCATTCAACCGACAAGGGTAAATGCACAACGCCTGGATCCAGCTGAAGCTGGTCCATCTGTAAGCCCTTGTCGCTCATTACAGATATGATCCATCTTCTGCATCAAAGAAAAATAAATCAAATCATTGAAAGGCAAAAACCTTTCTGAAGAAGGCGTTCTCATGCGAGACAATAAAATTCAAGGATACTTAGAACTTTCCATGCAGGCAGACACTTACTTAAGAAGCTTATCCATCAATTATTATTTAGATTTACCACTGTATAAAATGTCTCTTGTCATATCTGGCGCTCAACTAATTGATTTACTAACAAAACGGGGCTTGATTATTTCTCCAAACTGGCTTTACCAAGTTCCCTTCCACTCTTCATTTGAAGAAATTATTGAAGAAAGAATGGCTCATGACAACTACAATTCTAGCACGCATTGGTTAGACTATCTGCTTACAAAATATCTACAAGACAAAGAATCTTTTGACTCTCCCTTTACAATCGATTCCCATGAAACGTGCTTAAATTCCTTGTTGAAATTCTATACTATCGGAAAGCCAAATAGTAAGAACCTTGACGAAACCCCGTTAATCGTACTTTTTACAGCACTAAGAGCGATTATTGCCAAACGATTAATCAAAGAGAATATCAACGATATTCGACACTCTAGAAGTCCACTAAATGATATTGAAGCCTACTTTTAGAAGGGATACATGCCCTCAACGCCTATTTCAAGTGAAACACGATAACCTTTCAGATTGTATTACCATGTAATTACATGGTATACTTTCTGTATAAGGAGGAATGCTTTATGGCTTCTACAAAAACCAGAAAACAAGGAAATTCCCTTGTCATCACGATTCCTGCTAAGCTAGGACTCAAAGAAGGCGAAGAATTTCTAATCGTCAAAAAGGAAAATGGAACGGTCGCTCTCATTCCCAAAATTGAAGATTTTTTTGAATCTGCCAAAGAAGGCGAGTTTTCTCTTCCTGAATTAGTAATCGAGTATACGCCCCAGGGAGGCGAACTGAATGAACTATAAACCACGACAGCGAGACATTGTCATTCTTGATTTTGAGCCCTCAAAAGGCTATGAAGTTAGGAAACGACGTCCTGCCTTAGTTTTGAGTAAAGATACCTATAATTCTGCAACGAATCTAATCATTGTTTGCCCAATCACTACAAGTGACAAAGAACGTCCATTTCTTGTCCCTATTCACAGTGACAAGCTCAAATCAAACGATTCGAAGCCTAGCAAGGTAAACACACTTCAAGTATTCTCACTTGATTACACCCAGGCAGCCAACCGAAACGTCAAGTATGTGGATACCCTTGACGAAGAAGTATTTTTTGACATTGCACAGAGATTTCTAAAAAACTTTTCCTTTCCTATTTAACCTTTCCATTGATTGGAAAGGTTATTTTTTTGCCCGCTTTTTGGATACAAATTGCTAGCGCAATTTGTTGTGAATTTGTCCATATACAGTCGTTCGCTTCGTACCGTCTTCGACTGCGCTCTCTTCCTTTGACGCTACGCTATATGGACAAATTCAGCCAGCTGTTGCCACAGCTGACCTTTATTAAATGGAACGCAGGCTACGCCTGCTTTTCCCCCACCGATCGACGATCGCCGGGTCCCCCTGGCGTGTGCTGTGCACACTTTCCGGCCGTTTCCAACGGCCTCTCAGGCTAACGCCTTCACTTTAGCGCTCCTCCGTCGCGCCTAACCAACAGAACAGGATCTCTGCCTTCCATTTATTTTTTTCTTTTGAAAAGAACGGCGGCTCCACCGCCTTCTATCACACCTTCCATTCAACCAACAAGGATAAATGCACAACAGCTGGATCCAGCTGAAGCTGGTCCATCTGTAAGCCCTTGTTGCTCACTCCAGGTATGATCCATCTTTTCTATCAAAAGAAAAAAAAGAAAAAAAGAAAGGCAAACCCTTTCTGTAGGAGGTAAAGCTATGCCACAAATCTATTATGACGAATTTTCTCGATTGCCTAAAGACAAAATGGCACAAAAAATGGAGGATATGACATTTGCGTATAACGAAACTCGAGTGCCAAAAAAACACTATAAAAAGCTGTTGGATATGGCACAGGAAGAAATCATTGAAAGCAGTGTCGAATTAAATTTAATTGATACCTATTATCGAACAATAGAACAACTCCAAAAGGCTAACCCAAAATGGCTGTTTCAAGCTCTACTTTGTATCGATCAAGGAATCAAGCCTAATACAATAAAACCTGCCGAATATCAAGCCTTAGAGTTAACGTGGCACAAATTCAACGACGATAAAAAAGCAAAATCTCTTGATAAACAATGGTTGGACTACTTCGAATCAATAAAAGTAAACGGCGCTTTCTATTCATTCACCGAAAGAGAGGACGACTAAAAATGAACTTGAATGACTGTTTCATCCTAGAAATCATGGATAATGAACTACTTTATTCCTTAACAGATTCTCCCAATCTTGAAAAATACGAAACCGGTCATGACATTCTTGAGGTCGAAAATGAAGAATTTGCTCTCCAAGTTTGGGTAAACAAAATGTACGGTCAGGCTGAAGTCGAATGCAACTTCGGTAAAAAAGTGAATGTTAACACTCAAACCGGCGAGTATGAATTTGATATTTTGGATAGTGCAGATTTTACAAATGCTTGTAAAGAAGCCCCACCTATACCAGTTGCTTTAGGGTTCTTTCTTGCATTTTTAACACAATACGAAGGAGCATGAGGTTATGAATACAGAACAAAAACAACACTACAAAAAAGAAGCTATCAAGCGCATGAAAGAACTCGGAATTATTGACGATACGATTCAACAATTTAAACAAGGCGACTTAGTTTCCTATTCTTTACGAGGTGGAAACTACTGGTTAGACAGCGCCTTTAAGCAATTAGTGACAGAGTTTGAAGAAAAGCACGACTACCTCGTTTACTACGCTATTTTAAGCTACACAAGCATGGGCAGAATGCTTTCTCTACTCTATATTTCTAACCGAGAGGAAGAATGGTCCGGGGATTGGAAAGAACTCAAACAAGGCTTTCAAATGTCTTATGTTTTTAATTTGGATATTCCGGAATACTCAGAATTTGGGCTCATTGGTTTCCGCCCACTTTTTGGTGAACTGGTACGAACAGCATAAAAGCAAACAAGAATAGGTTTCCCTATTCTTGCCCGCTTTTTGGATACAAATTGCTGGCGCAATTTGTTGTGAATTTGTCCATATACAGTCGTTCGCTTCGTATCGTCTTCGACTGCGCTCTCTTCCTTTGACGCTGCGCTATATGGACAAATTCAGCCAGCTGTTGCCACAGCTGACCTTTATTAAATGGAACGCAGGCTACGCCTGCTTTTCCCCCCAGCGATCGACGATCGCCGGGTCCCCCTGGCGTGTGCTGCGCACACTTTCCGGCCGTTTCCAACGGCCTCTCAGGCTGACGCCTTCACTTTAGCGCTCCTACGTCGCGCACCGACCTTCCAGGTCTCCGCCTTTCATTGATTTCATTTTTCTTTGAGAAGAACGGCGGTTCCACCGCCTTTTATCATACCTTCCATTCAACAAACAAGGGTAAATGCACAACAGCTGGATCCAGCTGAAGCTGGTCCATCTATAAGCCCTTGTTGCTCACTCCAGGTATGAATCATCTTCTACGTCAAAGAAAAATAAATCAAATCTATGAAAGGCAAAAACCTTTCTGAAGGAGGTCATTTTATGAACACAAAGAGAGAAATCATGAAAAAGCTGCAATCGATCACAGGAAAGTATTCTATAAATACGGTATTCATCGATTGGATCCATCTTATGGCCTACACTTGTTCTAACACACTGGATCAGCTTCATTTTGAAGAACGTGAGGCACTATATCTGACTATCATCAAGAAATACTCAAAGGACCAGGTAACGACTTTTTGTGAGTGTTTTGCGCTGCTTACAATCGCATTTGAGGAAAATTCTATTGACTGGTTAGGTGAAATTTACATGGAACTGAATTTGGCTAATAGTTCTTTGGGTCAATGCTTCACACCAAATCATGTCGCAAAACTCATGGCTGAGCTAACCTTTGTATCCGGACAAACCGAAGTGTTAGAGAGTGGTCGAATGAATTACTATGAACCCTGTTGTGGATCCGGAAACATGATCATTGGTCTAATTTCAGTCATGCAAAAAAAAGGTTATAATGCCCAAACACAACTTATCGTTCATTGCGAAGATCTTGACGAGAACTGTTTGTTAATGACTTATGTACAGCTATCCCTATTGGGGATTAGCGCCATCTGTCAGGTGAAAAATTCACTTACAAATGAAGTTTTTTCAACCTGGTACACACCTTTTCTTCTCAAAAATAGCTTTAATCCTAACAAACACTAAGTTATACTAAAAAAAACGATTGCACTGAAAACAGACATCGATAACGAGGGAGAAAAACTATGGATACAAACTACACATGCAAATACTGCGGGACGACCCTTACCGAACATCTATCTTGTGATTTTTGTCAGATTGGTTTTTCTCTTTCAGACGTCTGTCAAAACCATCATCGCCAGACACAAATTCCCGAAGAAATTCCAATGCTAGAAGACGAAAATGAAGTCCTGGGAAAAACCACGATTGATTTTCTTCAGGAAAAAACGTTAACTCTTTACTACCTTTTAAAAATTGCTCGCAAGGCAAAAGACAAAGCTTTTCGCGCAAATGAAGACGAGAAATATCAGGTATTGATTAAAAAAATTTATGTACTTGAAAACTTAATTTATGAACGGGAAGGCGTTTTTCCAAAATCTATGCAAGACTCTATCCTAAAGAAAAAGCGAAACGAAATCATAGAGTTTGAAAAGTATTTAAACGAAAAAGGAAAATTTACCATGAATGGCTGATCAAAAGCTTATTCCTTATCTAAAAAAAGAGAAGACCAATTCCTTAATTTCAAGGGATTTGGTCTTCTTTCTGTGATACAATACTAGCTGGTAGTAAAGTTTATGCGGTGGCTAATCCCTAAAGAAATGGGGTGACGCCTATGTTGTTTTTCGGCCTTATCCCTGGAAAGGAATAAGCTTGTCTGTATATGAAGCACTAATGTTTGCGTTAGCTTTCGCGACTTTAGTACTTGCAATCAGCAATAACAAAAACGACAAAAAATAACCGTAACATAAACTTTGGCGAGTTTGACGGTTATTCTTTGTAACTGATTCAACTAAGCCACCGACTTAAACGGTGCTATCCCTAAGAGGAGTTGTTAGCGCAACTCCTCTTTTCGTGTTTAGTATACCATACTCGTTTAAGATAAGCTAGAAGGGCAAATCATCATCAAAAGGTGGGTAATTTGTGTCTAGATCCTCGTTTCTATCTGAGGATCCCGGCAAATCATTTGTAGGCATTTGTCTAAAATCTCTTGAAGGAGTATCTGAGTCACCCGACTCTCTTTGTTCTGTTTGACGACGAGACTCTAACAGTTGGAAATTGTCCGATACAACTTCAGTCACATAAACCTTTTGACCTTGTGTGTTATCATAAGTCCTTGTCTGAATACGACCGGTTACACCTAATAAAGTTCCTTTTTTTGCGTATTGAGCGACTGTTTCAGCTGGTTTTCTCCAGATCACACAATTTATAAAGTCGGCCTCACGTTGACCACTTTGACTAGTATAATTACGATTGACTGCTAAAGTAAATTTTGCAATTGCTGTACCATTTGCAGTATATCGTAGTTCGGGATCTTTGGTTAATCGACCCACTAACGCTACAGTATTAATCATGAATTCTCTCTCCTTTATTGCTTATATTTATCGACTGATACTCAGTTGTTGCTCTACCTGCTGCTGTACCGTTGGACCGCCTTGAAAGCGACTAAGCTCCTTCACCCGTTCTTTCTTTAATTGAACTTCGTCTTGCCAATTAATCCCTAAGATTGGCCGAACAGATTTAATGGGGATCTGTTTTCCTTTATCCGTCGTCAATGTCCGTTCTTTTCGATCAAAGGCTTCTAATTTCGTGATTTCATCGATCAAAGCCAGTCCTGCTTTATCCTTGTTGATACAAATGTTTACCTGCTTGAAAGAAACGCCCTGCTCCAGTTTTTCATTCAATAGATTGATCATGGATCTTGGAGAATCATCGGATAAAGCAAACAAAATCGAATGATCAATTGTGTTTTTGTGCAACGTCCAGTAACTTAGTAGATCTTCGGGACTCTGAAAAAAATAAATTTCGTCAGGTGTACCAAGTGTCACATTAAATCCATATCCTGGACGAGAAGCATCAAGAATCTTTTGTTCAATTTTACTGCGTCCATACGATTTATCTTCAATCGTTCCGGTTACTTGCCCCCCAGATACATTTTCGCCATCTTTCCACAAATAAACGATTCGCTGATTATCATCTTCTCGAATCAGTCTTTTCTTGATCAAAGCATCAACGATCATAGGATCTGCTTGATACTTATTTATCAAAGTTGTTCTTACAACATCATTTGTTTTAGAATCCTGAAGATAGTAGGTAAATGATTCGGGAATCGACGAACGTATACGATCCGTTGATAGAAAGTTCGAGTTTAACGGCTGCTTTTCTGTTATTAATCCTTCGGAGCGTTGCTCCTTCAGGTAATCATTCCAGTCCTTGCTTACGCCATAAACAACGTCAATATTTTCTTGATCGTACATCATGTAAAGTTCACTGGCACGATCCTTAAGCAATTTTTCCTCCAGAAGAGTGAGATCATTTTGCCGGTACAAGTCGGCAATTGTGTCTATTGTGACTTGTTTTTCTTTGATTGCTTGACAAACCTTTTCTAACGACTCATCTAACTGAATTTCTTGTGCTTTGGCATGCTCATTAGGTGAGTCTGCAAAAAATCCATACGCCTTCCAACCGTTTGAAATTTTATTTGTCATCGTTAGATTGTTCTCTATTTTTTGGATCGTCAACAACAGATTCTTGTCGACTCCATGTGTAGTTGCTGCTTGTAGTGCCTGATCGTAGATTTCTTTTTGAATTTGGTTATTGTAGGGGATCAATGATTGATTAGTAATAAGTTCTTCTTTTCCAGCCTCTTTTCGAAAGTTGTAGTTCTTATCACATGAGTCAAAGAAGTGGTGCCCCGCAGGATCATTATCAACACCATAATAGATTCCTTCGCTTGGAAGCATACCAAATTTCTGATACGTTTCTTGAATCGTTTTGATAATTGTTTTATCCTTTAGCCCTTCCAAACAAATAAGCCGGCAATCATTTAAATCTTTGTTCAGCGACCAATAACTCAACAAATCAATGCTGGCTTCAAAAAAATAGACAGCCTTTGGCTGCCCTAAAGTAATATTAAATCCGTAGTGCTTCTCAGAATTTTTTGCGATATATTTGCTTGGAGAATCCGAGATAGATTTTTTAGTGACTATGCTTGTCGCACCGATAATCTCTTCTTCAGGAAGGCCAAATTTTTTCCAATTCAACACGGCATTCTTATATCTTTTATCCTGGATCAGGTAGTCATTCTCTACCAGATATGAAACAATCTCTTGATCGATTCCTCGTACTTGAATTAAGTAATTAGCCGCTTGAGTCGTTGTCTCATCTTTGATATACGAATACGTAAATTCAAGATCTTCTTCCGTTTCAATGTATGGCGTATGCTGTTCAAGTTCCTCACCAAGTAACAAGGCTACAGCTTGCGGAAAAGAGTATCCTTCATAATCAGTCAATAAGCGAATAACGTTATCACCCTTATGCTGGCCGTTATGATAGAAGTAATTATGCTTTCGATCGATCACTAGTGACCCATGTCCATTAATATAATATTTAGGATATCGGCCACCTCCTCTCAAGGTTCCTTTTCCATGGCTATTGATAAAATCAATAATATCGGTTTGCGCTGCTTTTTTAATTTCTGCTTTCGTAAACGTCCGGATTCTTTTTCTTTCTTTTTCCATTCAATTCCCTCCAAAAAATAAAAAAGAGACTAATAAAAGTCTCTTTCCTGCTCGATTTTCTGTTTCCATTCCTTTTCTCGTTGGCCCCGCTCATAACTGACCCGGTTCAAAAAATCTTGATAGCTTTCTCCAACAAAACTCTTGATATTTGATAAAGCTTTCTTCTCAATCTTCCACTGCACACTATTTCTTTTCCTCTGCTGCATCCTGACTCTTTTTCTTTCCATTACTTTAAGTCGCGCTGAGTTTTCTCTCAACTCATCTTCTCTCATCGCATTGAGCAACGCATTACCAACAGTTTCTCTCAGCTCCTTTCGCTTATTGTCTTGATACGTCTTACCTAAATTTCCTTCCTTTGCATTTTCTCCATAGACTCGGACGTAAAAATCGGATTGTTCCTTCAGCAATCTTTCAAATTCCTTTAGTGATTCTCCGTGGTACTCCGATAAAATTTTTTGCGTCAAATGATCAATTTTCGGTCGGAGTTCTGCCATTTCAGATCGCTTATATCGCCACGTCCTGGTGTCTTCAGGTAAATCATTCCTCAGTTGATTCAGCTGATACAACATTGCTGCATCCTTTGCCCATTCCTTATCGTAGATTCCAGCTTTCAATTCCTTTCGTAACAACTGACTGATACGAATCAAGGCAGGTTCTCGATTTTCAATAGCATTGGCAAACGTCGACTTCATCCCGCGCTGTGTGACGGGTGGTATCTTTCCTCTGTATACGGATTGGTTTTTATAAACCATTTTTTCAAGCACATCCTCTGGCTCTTTCACTACCATCATCGTATGAATATGGATATTATCTGTATTGAAATGAATTGCTCCTGCCCACTCTACGGTATCGCCAAGCTTCATATCATCGATCATTTTGTTCATCGCGACTCGAGCAGCATTTCGCAAGGCATCCTCATTCAAAAATCCATTTTCTCCTTCAGAATAAAGTCCCACTTCTTTCAGATATTCATTGTCAAAAGAGAATATTGTCTGCCACATCGGAGATTCATTTTGTTTGGCTACTTCAAAGCCACGCTTCAGCTGATTCTTTTCTTTGGAGTTAAGATAAGATTTGTTTCTCGTGAACAAAGGTGTCAAACGTCCTTCATCGTTTTTTATGTTTAACGCTCCATCGTCAGCAAACGCGTGATAACTTTCTACAACGTGATTTCGTTGTGCTGCGTCTCTTGAAATATAATCAATGGCTTTATTGTATCGTTTATCTGAAGGAGAAATGAATTTTGACTTGGTCACTATTCCAGCTTTATAGGTCATTTACTTTCAGCTCCAGAAGTTGGTGCTTGCCGCTGTTCTCTTTTTGTTGCCGCCTGTTGAGCAAAATGATCTAGCTGCTCTTTGATCCGTTTTTCTGCAGCACTCAACGTATTTGTCTTTGCTTTATTCGTTAATACCACTTGTTCTTCGATCCGATCGATCTGCAACGTATTGATCATGTGATTCAACATTTCTGTGATTACTTTTGTTTGTCGATCTGAGTAGCCCGTACGTCGTCGGAGAATATCGATAGGCTCCTTCAACTCTTTTATGACTCGGTCGGCTATCTCTTCCGAAAGGATCTCACCAAGGAGTTTATTTGCATCTGCTGTTTCTAGTTGGTATAAAATCTTTTCAATCACTGCGCCATAGCTTCGCGTTCCCGGATCCCGCATTTGATGCAATTTATCTTTAGCCTCCTGGGAAATATAAGTTTCTAACCTAGCCAATTTTTTATTGTCGTTCATCAAGTTCTCCTCCCGTAATTACTTGAATGATTTGATTCATTTCATTCATCGTTTGCGTATTTTTTTCAATAACCCTTGCCATCATTTCCACAAGCTCAGAGTATTTAGTCTCTGCTTCCACTATCTCATGGCGCTCGGCAAGACGATTAACGTATTCAAGTAAGAATTGATTCAACGATTTATGTTGCACATCAGCTAGCTGCATCAAACGAGCTTTTTTGTCTATATCAACACCACGGATTTTGATCTCATCAAAATCAGAAATCTGTTTCCCCATCCGTTCAACCTCCTTTCGAATTTGAGAAGTGGCGTTTTCTAAATCGCCTCTCGACAGACGCGAAGCGTCGAAGAGAGGGGTTTTAGAAAAGAGCATAAGGGAAATCTGTACCCAGACTTTGTCTGGTCCCCGCAGTGCGGGGGATTTCAATGGGTACACAAAGGGCGCAAATACCGTTGGATTTCCGTTATCATACCGTTACGTTAACGTTGGTCTACCGTTGGATTTCCGTTACGTACCGTTACTTTTCCGTTAATCATTCCACCACCTTTTTTAATCCATTTTTTTGGTCTTTCATTTTTTCATCTAGCATTTTGATTTGTTCCTGTAGTTCTTCATTTTGTTTTTCTGTCGAATAGTTTGTGGCTTCTAATTGTCGATTTTGTTCGTCTAATTGGTTGATCGAACTTTGGGTTTCTGTCTTTTGCGCTTCTGTTTGATACACCATGTCTGCCTCAAGCAGCTGCACTTTTTCCTTATTCTTTTCGATCTGTTCTTCATTATTCTTGATTACTTTTTCATTAGTTGTGATCGCATCTTTTCTTTGATCAATCGCATAATCAATCGACAGAATCTGTACGTCAGTTTCCCCTTTAAAAGCAACATTCTTCGTCTGAACATCACTACTTCCAACCACAATATAGTCCTGTTGTTCTTCTTGCTGCACATCTGATTTTGTCGTAAGTTCGACACGTAGCGCCGCCCATTCAGAAGCTAACCCTTCCACTTGAATATACGTGAAGCCGTTCTCACCTTGATAAATTTTAGTTTCAATATTTCCATCACCGGAACCATCTTGATACTCAACAGCAACTTTCCAGGTACGGTCTTCATAAACAGAATCTAATTCTTTTTTCCCTAGCAAGAAGGTTGCACTTCGTTGTTGCTGGCTCACTTCTCGATCAACTAAAACGTAGGTCGTGTTCCCAAAAGTCAGTTCCGATTGCAATTTTGTAGAAACAATGTTGATATCGTCTGAGATAAAAATATTGAGTCCAATCATCAGACTGTAAGCAAGTACAACAAAAGAAAACCAAGCGAAATACAACAATGACTGGTATCTTCTTGAAGCGATAGATAGATCCTCTACTCGATCACGCAGAAGATCCAAACGACTTTTTTTATTTTCCATAGCTCCTCCTTTTAATCTTTTTGTTGAAGCAGTGAGTGTATTTTTTCTAGACTAACTCCACTATAGAAATCACCTTTACTAACAAACGTAGGTACCGATTCAAGTGAATACTGATCAATATATTTTCGGTTTGACTCGGTGTTCATATTCACAAATAGCAAGTCGTTAAACACGAGCTTTCTAGCATATAAGAAAGGGAATACCTTCTGACAGTCTGGACAATCGTCTCGATAAAATACAATCACTCTTGATTCTTTTTCAGAAATCTCGACAGGTTGTTTCTGATCCTCAAAGTTCTTCATGCTAATGAAAAAAATTGATCCAAATAATACTAGGAACATAGCAAAAGAGAGTAGGAATTTCTTTTTCACATACGATCTCCTTTCTCATTTCCATTAATTAAACTCACCTATATTTTCAATAGAATTGATTTTTTTTAGTTCATTGTTATAGGTAACTTTATACATATAATGACCAGTTAAATTATTGCTCCCGGCGATAGACACTTCGTAATCAACAACAACAAGTGCTTGAAGTTGACGACTGTCTGAAGACATAAGATAGACTTCAGGATCCTTTGTCTGGCGTGATACGGAGTCTACCGTAGTCGTCGTTTTTGAAGAGTCTTCTGGAAACAAATACTCAACGACTTTATCTGTTGCTCCTTCTTTTGCTTTGTCTTTTCGAACAATGATATCGCCATCTGCTTTGGACGTATCATAGTCATAAATTGAAGCAAATAATATTTTTACGGCCATAATCAACTCTTTATTTGCTGTCCCGTTTTTTTCTTTATACAACTCGTCATACTTATTGGAGAGCGTTTCAATATCTTGTTTTAAATTGGCTTCGCTCTGCTGCAAAAGCTGTGTGTCTGCTTGATATTCTTTAACTTGTCCTCGCAAACTGACATTTTGAAACAATAGAAAAAGGCACGTCCCCAATAATAAAATGAGTGTCGTACCTCCAATAGCTCGTATTCGATTGGCTTTCAATTTGACTCCGACCTCCTTGATTCATTTTTAATTCTAGACTGCTTTTTATTTATGAAAGACCGATCTTTGTTGTCAAAAAAACATTCGATTAATCTTCCTCCTTGAGTCACAGTCTTCAATTCCAATAGATTATATTCGCCCATAGAGATTCGTTTCTTCTCCATTCTAATGCTTTCCTCCTTGAATAAATTCAACTTGATCAACTGTTCCTTTACTGATCACTCGCCAAGAACGAGTTCCTGAACCAGGATTGATTACATTCGTTTCACTGATCAGAATACTGCCGTCTTCATTCACGTATTCTACGACTGCAATATGGCCGTATGGCGGTGTTGATCCTGCGACTCCTCCAGGAAAACTAACTGCCCAACCAACTTGTGGTTTACCTTTTACGACAGTGTATCCTCTGGCTTCTGCAGACGCTGCCCACGATCCGCCATTACCACCGTCACCTGAAAACCATTCAATTGGTTTTCCGATTTGCGCCATTCGATTATAGGCACCCCAGGTACATTGTCCGTAAGGATAATTGTTTCCTGAATAATTGTGATTGTCTGGATCCGGTAAAGTTAACTTTCCTTGATACTCAGCCGGAACTTCTAAAATAGGGGCTGAGTTTTGACCTACGATCTGATCGCTTGTATCTGCGGAAGATACCGGACAGCCATCTTCTGAAGTCGTCGATTCATCTTTCGAGAAATCAATATCTAAACCTGGAGAAAGATTTTTCTTTTCATACGGTGCTGGTCCATATTTACTAATAGCTTCTTGATCTAACCATTGAAACTTAGTCCCTAAATTTTTATAGGCACTCTGCAATTTCATTAAATACGTAGGATCAGTCGCCCAACCGCCATTATAAATTGCAGTAAGCGTACTAATTCCATCGGTATTATTGATCGCACTAGTATATAGGGTTTGGTGTGCCATGAACTCTGCCTTGCCAACAATACCCGCATCATAATTTTTAAACCAGGTATATGCCCCTCCTGTATTATCTCCAACATTTGTTCCAGGTTTCGTGCCAGTAATATCCACCGAATCTTTTCCAAAGGTAGCCAATGTAATTGGAAAGTCACTCAGTTTAGACGTTTTCACACCACCCATATTGTGTGCTTGCCAAAACGAAGTTCCTGCAGGATTTGTAAAGTTAAACCCATTTTCGACCATAGTTTGAGCAATACTAGCCGAAGGCAAAAAGCCTCCGGCTTTCCATGAAAGCATATACGCTTCCGCATGACCTCTTACAAACTCTTCAATAGAGCTTGGAACTGCTGAATCATTCCCTTCAGATACATCGATCGTGTTCGAAATACAATTTGACTGACTATCATTAACGGTAGAAACAACACCAACAATAAGTGCTGTGACAATAACTAAAGAGCCGATTAGGAAAATGTTCGAAGCAACAAATACAAGTACCCACTTGATTAATCGCTTCTTGATTTTTTTAGTAATCATATGTCTCCGCCTTTGCGTCCACCTCCATCGTAAAGATCCAATTCTTCCTCTGAAGCGTAGACAAATAACTCATAAGCATCTGATTTTCCAATTCGAAGCAACGCCTGTCCTGGAATAAATTTATTTAATCTTGTTGCTTGCTCAGCTGTTAAGACACCACCATTTTCTTCACTCAGATTCTCGCTTTCTCCGTCACCAGGTTGGAAGAAAAAGCGATAGTTCATAAAATCGTAGATGTCTTTTGCTTCATCATCGTTAGTGCTAGTGCTATCTTTGGTAGTGGATACAAGTGAGCGTACACTTTGCGTATCTAGACATAATCCAGCATATCGCTTTCTCGCTTCTCTAGCATAGGTGTTAAAGAATGAAACCATTCGAGGATTGTTTTGATTAATCAGATTGTGGGACTCAGCCATAAAGAACATTCCCCTGCGAATCTCTTCAAAAGAAATCTCACCTCTTTGATATCTTCTGTGTTCCCTTCGGCCATTATTAAAGAGTGTTGCACTAAATAGATTAAACGCGTTAAATAATTGAGCATTAACAAAGCGCTGCTCAAAGTTTGACAGACCGTCAATATTAAAAAAGAGGACCTGTTGATCGGAAATGTCCGGAATCGTCGTTGGTCCATCAAAAAGCGTATTTGTTTTTTGCAATAGCGTTGTCAGTGTAGATTGAATATTATAAAGGTGATTTCTTTCCTGTTCATATTTCGAATTTTTGTATCGATCATCAATCACACTGATCACATCGGAAAGAATAGGGTAGCGCTCAGAAGGTAACCCTGTAATCTTGGTTACATGACCATCCTTATCTGATAATCCGGCTTTTCTATATAGCTCAATAATAATCGAGTCAAACATATCTAGTTCTTCGATTGGCGCACTCGGTTTCAAAATTGAATACCAGGTACCTAATTTAGACAGGTGCATCATAAATGAGGATTGTTCGCTTACTTCTAGCGTCTCATCATTCACTGCTAATGCAATCACTTCTAAAATGTTGATACGGCCATCTTGACCATCAAGACGGATAATTTCACCCTTTCTCTTCCTGATCAAGCGAGTAAATTCACCAGATTTATCAAATCCCCGAACCAGATAACCTCGACCGATATTGTCGTCCATTATTTTCTTCATTAGGGTTGTTTTCCCATTCCCCATAAGACCAGTAATTAAAATATTGTAGAAGGTACGGTTCTGATCCATTAAGTACTCCCATACATCAAGAAAGATATGACCACCGGTATTTGAAACACCAATGTATTGACCACGAGCATCCGATAAATAAACTTGATTGGCTGGATAACTCGCACCAAACTCGTTTGTTGCTATATCTAATCCAGAACGTTGATTAGGCAGCATTGTTTGAGAGAAATAATCCAGAAAAAGAGACTGCCATTCGTATTCTTGTTCTAAAGTAAAACAAGCAAATCCGAATTCTTCTTTCTCAAGCTTTTTCTGCGTTTCTTTCACACGTTTTTCCAGCTCTTTTTGTGTATCCGCGTAAAGATACAAACGGATTGACACATATTTCATGATTTCCCTCTTTTTCCGAATGTCTTTGGAAAGGCTGATCAAACGTGTATATTCTTCTTGAATCATTTCTTTTTCTGTGTCATCATTTGTTTTTTGATACGTCCCTTTTAGGTGGACAAGTGTTTTTTGAATATCTTGCCGCAAAGAATCATCCGATTGTGTGGCGACGTCAACCATCAAAATCTTGTCCTTTATCTTAGTTAAAGGCGACATCCAAAGATAATCTGGCTCTGGTTGAAGTTTAAAAGCGTGTAGGCATGCTTGCCAACACTGATCCGTACGCATGGCTGTTTCAGTGAATTTGGAATTTCCTAATGGTTGAATTCGATACAATAGTTCCGGATCGATCCCCGAATCTAATACTCGTTTATCTGTAATTTCTAAATTTTTAATTGGTGCTGGTGCCAATTTTTTTGTAGGATTGTTCATTCGAAAAAGTAATTGAACTTTTTCTTCTCGGTTCAGCTTTTCCAACTGAAGAACACCTGCGCATTTATAGAAGTCTTCTAAATTTTCCCGTAGAGTCTTTTCATCATAGCCAAAGATAAAAATAAAGTAATCTTCCATTTGACGGTACTTTGCGATTGAAGCAAGTTCCTCATATTTTGTCTGAAGAATATCTTTTTGAAAATTCTCAGACGCTCTTTGAAATGTTCGTCGAAAATACCCTTGCTGCATAGAAGTATCCACTGGAGAATGGATCGAGATCAATTTAAAAGGGGGCTCATATAGACTGGAGAGGGCAGCATAAGATTCCATAATCTTAAAAAACTGTTCTTCTTTCATCCCAAATAAATTGTGACCTCTCATCTTTACTACTTCAAAATAACCTCTGGTGTAACGAATAAAATTTTCTGTCGGTTCAGATCCCCATCCTCTTATCGGATGGATCTCTGTCATCTTCCGTAACATTTTTTTCCGTTTGCCGATATCTTTTAGCTCATCTTGACTCAGCTCCTGCTGCAATACTTGTTTAGACGCTTGATTTTTCTTCTTGGGGATCTGAAACTGAAAAGTTGCCCTCGATTTTTTTTTCAACTTTTTATGTTTATTTGCTGGTTCCACTTTAGTTGTATCAAATTTCATTCATTTCTCCTCTTTCCATACTCATATAGATCAATGGACCGAATAGGGGCATTAGATTTCCTAAACACTCTTAATACACTTAAGAGCATGACATTAACATGCTTTTTCCTCGGATTAGATTTTGGTTCTTTCAAAAGAAAAATGCAATTGGCGGCAGTAAAGCCAACAAAAACATACTCAAAGGGATCATATACGATCCCTCTGATTAGATATGCCATTCCAGTCACTAAAAAAATAAGCAATAGATCAACAATTGAGTAACTAAAAAATAGTTCTTTCTTAGGACGAATGCTTTCAACGTTTCTCAATTCTCTCATTCTCTCACCTACTCTTTCTTACGTTTAGAAGAACGAAACAAGCGTCGTAGAGAACTGCTTTCTTTCTCTTTTCGCAGCATTTCTCCAGTATTTTTCCCTAGTTGTTTAGTGACTACATATGGTGTTTGTTTTTCAGCTTTTTTAATTTGTCGATCGACAATCTTGTCTGAAACAACTTCCTGAAGCGTTTTGTCCGTTATTGGTTTACTATATTTTTCAATATCTTGTTTTAAGGCTTGTACAGGAGCACTTTGCGTGATAGTCAATGGTACTTGAACACACGGACGTGTAGCAGGTCTTACACCTAAAATATGACCAGCAAGAGCTTGACGGCTTGCGGACGGTCTCTGTAATTGTGAACTAGCCATGGCCGCTTTTCCAAGCGTCTGTTTTGCTGCAATTGCTTGGGGTTGTACTGCTTTGAGCTGTCTTTGTTCTTGGCCAGAAAGTAGAACCGATCTTGCTTCTTTTCCTACAGTATCTGAAGATCTCACATTAGAGCCTGGAATAAAGTCTTTTGGTATTGTCTGGGAAAGAACATTTCCAGCTTGTTGCTCCATTTTGAGTTGGTTTTTCGCTTGCATAACAGAATTCGGTAAAGATATAGAAGAAGCTCCTTTTGACTGTCCGACGCTGGATCGGGTCGGATCACTAGAAAGAGTTTCCTTAAGCGATTGAGAAGGCAATTCTGGCTTCACTTGTCCGGTTAGCTTACCGTGGTTACCTTGTTTCAACACGTTTGCGAACGATTCATTTGCGTTTTCAGTTGCTTGTACACGATCTTTCAGTGATACAGAATTTCCTTTCGGTTTACTATTATCTGTATCTTCGATCGGTCTTTGTGCCATAATCGACTTCAATTCATCCGGAATCTCCGTCTCATTACCTGCTGGTCGAACAATATCTGCTTTTGCTTTTGGTATTTCTTCTTTTGCTGGATCTTCTGATTTAGCTTTTTCAAGTGGTGAATTCGAGTCTTTCTCTAATTCTGTTTTGTCTCCATTTTTAATTGCCAAATCAGGTGTATCATTTGTCATCGAACTGTTAGGAACTCCAGTTGTTTCCTCATCTTTTGAATGATTCAATGGATCTTGAAGTTGTGTTTTGTCCTTATCTGATTGTGTGTCTTTTTGATTTCCCTTAATTTCTTTCGCAAACGCTTCTTTTTCTTCTTCAGAAAGAGTCGGAATATCTGGGCTTGCTTGTTTTTCAGTAGGCTTCGTATCTTTTAGCTGCATTTTTTTCTTTAGGCCTTCTACGTCTGTAACCCCATCCGCCAAGCCAGCCAAAAACTTAGACGCATGTTTTACTTTTCCACCTGCATCTTTCGCTTTGTTAGCCAAAGCCTTTGCTCCTTTGCCTCCATAGAATAAAGCACCTCCTAATGCCAATGCTTGCCCTACAGAAGACTTAATTCCTCCATCAATTCCTGTAAGCTCTTGAATGATCCAGGGGCCTTCAAATAAGAAAACAGTTAGGACTAACTGAAACACTAACTTCGAAACATTATCGATAGACGCTTCAGATATATAACCAATAAATAGCCGATAAACTTTCAAAGAGACGGAAAAAAGAAGTACGTTGACCCAAATATTCAACGTACTCATCATAATCTTTTGTATTTTGCTGCCACTTGTAAAATCACTACCTGCAAAAAATGGCATGATCACTCCGTTATAGCCTATATTGTATAGAGATTGCAAATACTTAAATGCCGTAAACAGCGTGACAGCTATCGTCATTACTAATGTGAAGAAAATGGTCCAGAAGTTCCAGGAATAGCGGTAATAGTATTCTTTTTCAATAGTAAACATACCGGTATCCAGCTTTACAAGTTTGTATTTCCCTTGACTATCAAAATCGATTCGATTGGATAGAATATCCTTTGATTTATCAGATGAAAACTCAAACTTTCCGGGATCAATCGTTTTAGTGATATCAAAAAACGTATATTGAGACGATTTATAGGATACATGCCGAACCTTTTCTACCCCATTCCAATCATTCGCATCGATTGAAGTTATATCATAGATATTTTCATTTAGAATTGTTGCAGCTGCCGTAGTATTTTCTTGATTGATTGCTTTAGCCACCCCAAACACTTTGTTTGTGATTGTTGAGGTCAAACTAAGACATAATATAATCACCCCTACAAAGAGTAATAGATTATTGAATAGACTCTTCATAGAAGAATTCTTATTACTCATATAGCGTAAAAAGAAAACAATTAAGCAGACTGTTCCAATCGCATAAGCTAAGAAAATATTGTCATTGACAAACTTCTTTACACCATCATAGGAAAGGAAATCCACTAGCTTAAACACATTGCTCGAGATTTTTTCAAGCCCTTCTAACAACACCTTGAACAGGAAAATAATTCCCCAACCTATCCATCGAAAAATATTCCAAAGAAAACTCGAGACCTTGAGATATTTCTCATAGTCCAATAAATAGTCAATTGTTTCCATAAGATACCTCTACTCTGTTTCTTTCTTTGTAAACAGTCCAAGGCCCAATCCTTGAATTCTTAACAGGCAGGCTTCATGTTCTTTTTTGAAGAGGAACTTTTCATAGTCCTCGTAATATTCCAGTTGATCAATTTCTTCTGTCAACTCAGGATATGACGCGATCATTTGATCATAAATAATAGTCGTGTTTTCTGGTCCATAGACCTCTATCAATGTCTTACGCTCACCTTCTACATAAGCCCCCTGGATCTCATTCAGATTCGCTGCTACTCCAGCTTTTTCTACATCCTTATATTCATTGTCTAATACTGCTTCTGGTTTAGCCATAAGCTGTCTCAACTCCTCTTCTTTTCTGCTTTCTATACTCATTTGTTCTTGTTTGGCAAGCGGATTTTTAATTCGTGCAACAAACTCTTTCGAATACGTTTCTAAAGGTAAATTTGGTACAAATGGTAAATCTAAGTAATCAATACTTTCCTGCGGATCAAACTGATCCTTCAAGTAAGTGTGCGCATAAAGTAAAGAGCCGTCCTCACCTCTATTGAAAATGGGGTATGGTCGAACCTTATTTCCATTTAAATCCTGTCGGTGTATCGAACGTTCCACAATGACTTCTCCTTCTTGAAGACGTCCTAATTCATCTGGAGATACCAACGGTCTCGTTTGAACACTTTCCGTAATTTGTTTATTCAAATCAAAAACGCCTCCTGAGCGGCTTTTTACGGTCACCTCCTGATTACCCAAAATAGAAGAAAAATCTTCTCTTGCTTTCTTTGAACCACTCAAAAGATAAAATTTGTTCATGGCCTCATCTTGTATGAATTCTCCAACTTTTTCGTTGTATCGAGTCGTCAGCTGATTCGGGTGCTGTACATAAAAATCAAACAGAATCCCACGTCCAGCCCCGACTGACAGCATCGAACCAATATTAGAAAAACCTGGTAGATTTCCAAACTCGTCCAAAGGAACTCGAATTCGTTTTAACAATTTCCCGGATAATAACGAAGAGGCAAAGTCACTAGCGACATGATACATTTGCGAAATCCATGTACTAGCGATAATGTAATTGGTTTGAATATAGTCAGGTAAAACTAAGAAAACCGCTTGTGGTTTGTATCTATAAATACATGTAACACCTGCTCTTGGATCGAAATTTGCACCTGGCGGCATTTCAATATGTTCCACTCCAGAAAAATAGGGATCCTCATTAGGCAAAGACTGGTATACAAGTCCTTTCCCAACTTTAACCATTCTCTCTACGTGGACTTTTTCATCAAAATCATTCGTGATCTCATATGTTAACGTGTATTCCCCTTCAGTCTGAGTATCCACATAGCCCCGAACAATGATTTTTTTCGTCATATCAATTGGAGACTCATCTTTGGTCAACTTACGAAAATCAAAAGTAGATCGTGCCATCAATTTTGCCACTTGTGGCGCTGTAAATTGTCGAAGTTTTGCCTGTGTTGAAGCGAAAATAGAAGCGCGCATTTGTCCTTTTGCATACAATACAGTGGAGTATTCAAGTTTCGCGGGATTCCCAGCTGGTAAGTTGGCAAAATATTTATCCAATAATGTATCGCCATTTTCATCCACATCACCAAGTTCTACCAACATATTGGACACTGCATACAGTGAAATATATTTTTCTGTTTTTTTCGGATCGTCACTTTTCGTAATGAACTCATGACAAAGTGCTAGAATGACAGCATTTACAAGAGCCATTGCCGTTTCCTCCCATACTGGCTCTCTCGCTTCTTCATTATGGTAAAGCGGATAACTGAAGGTTTTACAAAGCTCAATCGCTTCATCGATATCACCTTTCATATAAGCATCTTTTACAAGATCTAGAGGATTGTACTGAAAGGATCGTTTCATATCAATAAGGTTGAGAATGTGTGTCTCATAGCCCCTTCTTTTGAATGTTCCTTTTGCAATTGCTGCAACAGCCAATTCATATTTTCCTGAAGCATAAATCAAATGAGGTTTCTCTTCTGATCGAGAGTAAACATCCATGTCCGGAATTACTTTCGTTTCCCCTTTAGCAGATCTAGATCGACCAAGCGTGTAATTATGTGCTGGGTCCGTATCAATAAACAGACTGTCTTTGTGTCTAGCTACGATTGTTCCACTCTCTCCAGGATAAGTTTCTTCAGGAGTTCGTCCTTTTATTGGGACTTGTTTGTATTGTTGAATCAATTCATCTAAAGTGGTAAAACGTCCAGTTGCCTGGTCCCCTTCTTCTAATGACTCATAATTAATCTTAATTTGTAAAAAAAGGTAATAAAAAAAGCCTATCCCTAAGAGATAAACCACTAAATATATGAATGGATAACGAATCATGTGAAGCCCAAATGGATTTGACAAAGGATTTCCATTTAACAAATTGTTTGATAAATTGAACAACAAGGAACTTATGATATTTGCTATCAAGGTACAGACAATAAAAACCGCTACACCTAGTTTCCACCGAAGTTCTTTCTTATCGACCTTTTCAAACCAACGCTTCAGTTTCGTCAAGAAAATCGTATTTTTTTCTTCTCTGAATTCCTTCATTACATTTCACGACCTGTTTCTTCAAGATAGGTTTCTCGCATGACTTGGTCATGGATCAATGCCTGCTGGTGCTTTCGTTCTTTTTTAGCATTCCACAAGTCAACTTTTCGTTCACTTAAAGCATTGATTGGATAAGCCATAAGTGATTTGAGCTTCTGAAAAACATCTTGTTCCGAAGGAAAGCTATAGGTGTCACAGTCGCCCACCTCATTGAGAAGGATCAACTCAAATTGTTCATACTCATTGCGCTTTTCTAATAGTAATTCAATCGTTTCATCTACTTGATAAAAAGCATGGCCACTATAAACTTTTTTCCGTAGATTCAATTGTTGTTCTTCTATATAATGCGTAATGGCCTCCGCCGGCTTCTGATTCTCGTACGCCCATTCAAATAACGTATCATTTTGGTGCGAATGAAGAGCCGCAAACAATTGATTTTCAGTCAATTCTGGTTCTTCCCGTATGAAAGATTCTATTTTCTCTCGAGTAAACACGTTATTTTCTTGAATATGATACTTCTGACAAAAAGCCTGTACCTGTTCTTCAGTGATCACTTTTTCCTTTTCGGCGGCCCGCTGCTGCTCTAGGTGCGTATCAAGAAATTGAATAAATGAGTGACTCACTTTTTGAACATCCTCTAATAGGTGAAATTGCGCATCTGGACCACTTTCTTCTAAGGCTGCCAAATGTCTTGTCCAACTTGCAATATAAGGTATTGCTTGTTCTGACGTATCAATACCATATTCATAGCTCACTACATATGAAACCATTTCAGCCTGTAGCTCTTTTAAAGAAAGATCTTTCGGTTTCAAATTTTGTGTGGTCCAGTAAGAGCCATCCAGATTCGTAGGATCATGAAGGGTGGCATGAGCCAGTTCATGAATCAATACAGCAATCCGTTCACTTTTCGTTGTCCGCGAATTTAGGACGATTTCCTTGTTTCCAATGTTGTCTCTAGCAAAGTGCCCTTTGGCTGATCCAAGCTCTCTTGTACCAAAAATAGACGTATTTTCATTATTTATTGGAACTCCAAACTTCTCTCCCATAGCAAACAAGGCAGATTCTAATTGGTTAATGAGGTGATCACTTTCTACCGAAAACTCGACTCTCCGATTAGGAAACAGCTTGGGATAGTCTTCCGGACGTGCAGCAGTTTGAGAAATATCAAAGACACTTTCCGGTTTAAAATGCTTCACTTCCCAACTTTCCAATTTCCCAGCTGCAATGAGTTTCTTTTCTTCTGGTGTGGCACTTGTGACCATTCGATTTTCACCGCTTGTATCTTTGAATAGTTTGAAAAAGTTTGGCCGCAGAATACGAATTTTTGATTTTTCAATTGGTGGAAAGCCCATATTTTTAAATGTTACATACCCGCCAACTGCATAAGCCCCAGGAAACTGGGCCAAAATAAGCGACTGATTTCTAATGGAATAGTTGTGGAAGCGACTCATAAACTGAAGTAATTCCAATTGGTCTTTTGGATCCACGCTATATTGCTTGATTGCTTCTAGCCCTTTACCTACTAACTCATTAACTTCTTGTTGGATTTCTTTTGTGCTGCGTTTTTTGTATTGTTTTTTCTTATAGGCCATGTCTGATTACCTCCGCAATTGTTCCATTTGAGAACGCTCAAACAGTAAAGGTTCCTGGTCTTCCGTCTGATCATTGAGATTTTTTTCATACTCTTCAGCTAATTCTAGATCGACAGGGAACACAATTTTCTTCCCTTTATCGTCTTCAAAGGTCAATACAGTACCTTCTACTTCAATTAATTGAACAATTTCCATAAAATATTTCCTCCGTTATTAATTTTTTTTATGCTATTAAAAAAGAGAAGGGGGTTCTTAAATGCCCGTTGCTTACACAAATATTGATAATTCAGTATATTTCCCATTTGATAAAAAACAGTTTATAGATTCTGTTTATTCTCTGAAACTTTTTCATATATAATACAAATTTGCAGTTTTTCCTTTACAATCACTCTTTTATCTCACACTCCTTTTAAAATCATCTTCCCGATAATAACTATAAGCAGGCTGATACCAAGTATTCCCACAAATATAAGGATAATCAATTTGAAAATACTTTTGTGAACTTTAATGTCAAGAATCACTTCTTTCAAGCTCGTTTCTGTTAACGATGCAACCGCTAGATTTAGAGTAATTATTGGTAGTAGGAATGTCACATGCAGCCAAATATATAGGACAATTACAGAAGCTATAGTAGCCATCAATCAATCCCCTTTCTTTGGGTGTCTCGCATGCCCTGAGGTAACACTATGAACATTGTTATCTCGGTAGCGGAATCCTTTATCTCTACGTATGCCTGCACGCTTTTCTTGGGCTAGCAGTCTATCCCATTTTCTTTGCATTCGATAGTCTCGGATCTTTGCTAACATATGGTCTCTCCTTATTTATTTGATTTTCTTATTCCATTGGGTGAACAATACATACTCTTGATCAATCCACTTCCGTACAAAATCAGTAAATGACTTGTCAGTGGAGTCGGAAAGAATTTCTGCAAGTCGCTGTTGCCGTTTTGGATCAAGCGTGGCGGCTCGTCGTTTATTTCCCGGTGCAATAGCCATATCTTCCCTCCTTCATTCCAACGGAAGAGGAGCAACCGCAACAGCCGAGAGTGTACACGTAGAGTAACGAAGACGAAACTCTACTTCAATTAGATCAAGCCCGTCAAATCGTCGTTCATAAATCGTTTTATTAGGATCCAAATAAGGATTGAGCCATTCAGCTGCCTGCCACGATACTGAATGATCTTCCAGTAAGATAGGTGTCACGCTTTTTTCTAAAACAAACTCGCCTATAGCTTTGACAAACAAAGAAAGAACAAACGCTGCTATAAAGCCTGGTAAGTAATTCTCTAGAAAAGGACTCAAGTCCTCTGTTTTTTGCATTTCCAAACCTAGATAGGTTTCCAACCTGCCACCACCTAAAAGCCCATAAATGAATAAAACACTTCCTGTAGTAAGCAGCTGTCTTCCTAATCTCGATTTCAGATCAGAAGTAACATATAGTGTCGCAAAAAAAACGATAAATAATGTGAACACCGTGCAAAGCCATAATATAAAAACAAAATTTACAACTTCCTCTCTGCTATTGTTTGGTAATTGGACTGCTGAAAAAAAGCAACCAAGCACCACTATCCAACAGACAGCTTTTACATAAGATACAGCGATAAATTTAAGGATTTTTGATACATTTAGCAGTTGAATGATCCAGAAGCCTTTCATGGACAAATCTGTTTTCAACTGCGACACCAATTGGTTCATTTTAAATTTCCTCTTTCCTATTGCTTTGTACGACAAAGTGATACACCTCCAACAAAAAAAGAGAGAAAATTTCTCTCTTTTTTATTCATTGATAATTTCAGCAACTTCTTCGGCTGCATTACCTTCCTGCACGACTTTGGTTGTGGCTTGTCCTTCATCCACAACAGAATCTTCAGTCAGCTGCGCTTCTTCTTTGGATTCTTCTGAAATGCTTTCTTCTGGTACTTCTTCCGTCGGGTTTTGATCTGAAGGGGTTTCGCCCTCTGCTGGTTTATCTGGCTCTATCTCTTCGTCAGCTGGGAGAACCGTCAAAACAAAAGATTCCGTTGTTTCTACAAAAGAATCAGAAACCGATAAGACGATCGTGTATTCACCAGGTGTAGACAAATCATATTCCCCGCTTACTACAACTTGAGACAAATCGAGCACTTCTTCGTTATCTATGACGCTGATACCTTCTAAAGGATCAAATGATTCTCCTTGATAAATTGTTTTGTTGGAAACACCAATGATCTTCGGTGGTGTATTCTCTACAGTGATTTTCCCTACCACAGTGGTACTCTTTCCATAGGAATCTGTCGCTGTAAGAGAGACTTCATAGCCACCAGGCTTTGTAGGATCAACCGCAGCCATTTCAGTTTCGTTGTAGGTTAACTTCACATTTTGATCTTCTCTATCCTTGACAACCACTTGATTCAAATAATTTTCCGGATTAAATTCAGAAAAAACTGGTATTGTCATATTCACATTTGAAAGAGAAGGTGCTTCATTCTCAACTTTGACTTTCATTGAAGCGACAGCCTCTGCTCCATAACTATCTTCTACTTTATAATGAACTGTATAGACTCCTTCAACAAAAGGATTTAAATCCGTTGTATATGTTACTTTTGAAGATAATACACCGTCTTCTAGATCTTCAGCTGTCACATACGATGCAAGATCGATCGTTGATCCAATTGGAATTGTTGTTTCTTTAGTAGATAATGAGAGGGTTGGCCGACTATTCACATAGATTGGAATGGATACTGTATCAGAATAACCTTGAGTATCTATGGCCGTGATAGTCAACGTCTGAGTTCCTGCAATACTTGTATCAATTGTCGTAGTAGTAATTAATGGATCAGCTTGAGATCCAGCAACGACATAAAAATAGTCGCTAGCTTGAAATGCTCCATTTTGTTGAATGACCGGAAATTGGCTATTCGGATAAATTTTAGGTCCAACCCATACGGGGACTGGATCAACAGCAACCGGCGGTAGTTCTGGATTTGTTGGTGTCTCAATTGGTGCCACTGGATCCACACTAATAATAGGTGGAGCTACTGGCGTATTCGTAGGACTGTCTTGAACTACCAAAGTATCCTTTGCTTTATCAGCTAATTCCGTCTCTTTCTCAATTGATTGCTTAAGTGCAGTTGCAACAACTGACAGTTCTTCTGGATTCAACTGTGCCGCCGCAACATAATTTCCTTCATTCGTTGTCTCAGAACGAATAATACCAAAATGTTCCAAACCCGAAGGTACTTTATCTTGCTGTTTCTTTGTGTCTCCTTGTGTCTTCTGAGACGCTTTGGGACGGATTATTGAGTCCTTATTCTCTTCTGTAGATTCTGTTGTTGATTTCATTTGATGCATAGGTGTGACACTACTATCTTGATTCAATTTAGTTAAACCAAAAGCTGTTCCACCTAATAAAAGTGTAGCTGCTGTTCCAATGAGGACCTTTCTATTTACCTTTTTTATTGCTTTGCGACTATATCTGTTTTGCTTTTCATCTTCACTCACTTAGTTAATCTCCTTTCTTCTAGAGCTGTTCCTAAGTCATTTAGGCGACGTTCCCATATTTCTTTATTTTTTGTATCTTTTTGCTTTTGATATAAGTCAATCATGTCATTCATGATATGCGCACTGTCTACCGACTCTTGATACTCTTTTTGAAGAACAGCAGACTGTATCTTTTTGCCGATATCTTCAACATCATTCAATTTCTTCTCTTTGATCAAACTTCCAATCTGGTGTAGATAGGCATAGTCAAGAGCTTCATTCAACTGGTCTGAGTCTAATTTTTTTGCTAAAAGTTCGGCTTCAAAAATCATATTTTTCTCAATATATGCAAAACAAAGCATAATTTTTCTCTCTTCAGTCAGTGTGGTTACATCTGTTTGAATCACCGTATCCCAATCGCGTTCATAAAAAGCTAGATCAAATGCACCGCTAGCAGTAGGGTGTGTCTCTTGTAACATTTTCAATTTGTCCCAATTCTGATTGTCCTTATAGTATTCAGCTATCTCCTCTAGCTGATCAGGATATTTAGCCGCTAATTCCTTTGGTACCAACAACTGGAGATCTTCCCTAAACGTTTCTTTGGTCTCTACTGCACTCGTTATAGGAAATATCTGATTACCCATTAGAAAATATGCCCCTACTCCACCTAATAGCAATATAAAAATGATCACCCCACTAATAATCCAGGGTGATCGTTTTCGTGGTTTATTTGATTTTATAGGTATTTCTTTAGCAGATAGTGCTTGTTGAGCAATTTCTTCTGTAAGAAGATCAATCATTTCTTGGATTTCTGTGCTGTTATTCGGAAATTCGTTCATCAATGTCTTTTCTAGCCATTCTAAAAAAGAATCCCCATTTTCCAACCCAAGCTCAAAGTATCCTTTATAACCAAAGTCTTTATCCTTTGTATCAAACAGCTCCATGTATACTTCTTCGTTTTGATTTCTTTTATTAAAGTCCGCGTCCAAATCTGCTAGAACTTCTAGACCTTCTACTAAAGAATAAGGCTTTTTTCGAAAACCATATTTTTTCTCAAATTTTATTTTAATCATTGTCATCACCTCCAATTCCAAGGACTAAAGGTTTGAAACGGAAGTAATCATAAAGTTATCCCCGTAACAAGAGCGTTTCAATAATTGCAGGTGAAGCCCCCCAACTTGAAGCTTGTCCTTGTAAATAAGCAATGATCGTTCCTGCGCAAAAGCAGCCAACTAGACCAAGACATGCTCGAAATGCGTGTTCCTGCCCCTCTGCATGTTTCTGAGGGTTTTTTGACATGTAAGCAAACATGGCTAAAATGAATTGTACTGTTGCGAATCCGGCTGCTGCTAAAAGTAACCAGCTTTTCACATCATCTAAGATTTTTTTACCCACTTGTCCGGGATTAGAAGTTGCTGCTACTACTAAATAAAAAGTTGTTTTTAACATTGTCATTCTCCTCTTTTATTTGCATAATTTGTTTTTGGTGTGATTGCATCAGCAATGTTATCAAGTAAATAGTTTAATTCTTGCTGTGCTAACCAATCCTCGTAATCTAATCCTTTTTTTCTCATTAAGTCCTTTACCGTCTTTTGGATCTCTTTCTTTTTAGCAGAAGTAAGATCTAACGTAAGTCCGGCCATAAATAATCACCTCAAAATCGATTTTTTTTCTTTTTTACTTTCCAGACTGCCACCAAAATCACAATAGCGATCACAAGTCCTGCTACCATTAGATTCATATTGGGATCAAAGATAGAAAAATAAACACTTCCAAAAACTAAACCAACAAACAAAATAATACCCAAAATACCTAATAAATATCTCATTACTTAATCCTCCATTTTATTATTTTTTATGGGCGATTACACTTTTTCTAATCGCTACTTTTCGTTTTCTTGCTTTTTTTGCGGCTTCCTGTTCATCTAAATAGTTTTGGTATTTTTTATTGATATGATAAAGCTGTTTGATTTGAGACGGTCGAAGATCTTGTTCTTCCGACACGACAAATACAAAATGCGACATTTGAAAAATGTCTTTTCCTTCATACGTCTGTTCCGTTTGATCATGATCAATATTCAATACAATCGGATTGTCGCCCTTAAAGCCAATCAAATCGTCCACATTGATCTCAATATTTGTGTTACATCCGATAATCAACCCGATTTTTTGAATCCGCATAATACTAGTGCGCGTAACAATACGATTACGAATCAACTCGCCAAGTCGGCTTTTTGATAATTGGATAGTTGTGATTTTGGTCCCTTCCTCGTTATAGTTTAGTAAAACATCCAATCCAAGTGATAAATGTAAAACACGATCTTTTTCTAAAGGTTCATTCATTGAAGTTCCTCCCTATTCTTCAATTTAAAAGACAAAAAAACTCGAGATTCTCATTTCTCAAGCTTTTAAAATAGTTTTCGATGGAATTTCCATCGATCAAGTAAAACCTCTTAAAAAGCAACTGAGGGCCTATAAGAAGCGGTATTTACTGATTATAAGTCTTCTATATCCGATAAAAACTTATCCGGTCAAACAATTTAGTTTCCAATGATAAGGCAGATTATACTCTTTGATCCAAAAAAACGTTTTTTCTATTGGCGCTTCGATTAATTCAGCTAACTCACAAATCATTAACTCTGGTTTCTTTTGGCAAAGAGATCGAAGAAGCGCTATTTTCGATCGCTCTTTTTGCTTCATTTTTTCCGTTTCCTCCTCCCTTTATAGAAAATCAATACTATTATTAACGTATTGATGATCATCATGCTTTGTCACAATGTACAATCGCTAATTTCAATATTTTAAAACTTTTTTGATTCTTCATCGATGACTTGAAACGCCTGAAATCGAAAAATATAGCGTATTTCCACTCATCTCGTTGTTCTAAACACATAAAACATATCCCACTATACAAACAAAAAGAAGGACAAAGAGCGTAAACGACGTTTCTAGAATATCCCTTCGTCGTTCCTTCTTGCGCTGTTCTTCTTGTTTCTTGATTCGTTGTTGGTTACACACTCGTTGCTTTTCTGGTACAGGAACAAAGTAACACTTGTAATAAGAAATGTTATGAAGTGCATCAAAATGTGCTTCACAAAAATAGCCCGCTTCTTCGATTGCTTGAATTACAGAAGGTGCAATGGGTTCATACTCCCATGACAACGTAAGCGAATCTGCCCAATCACGTTCTTCTTGATACATTCGAATGGCCTCGAGTAATTCCTCTGCCGTATAACAATCACTACAAGAAAACATCCCGATTCACCCCCTTAAATTTTTTCTTTCACCTCCTTTTTCTTTGTTATAATTATTCTAAATAAAGAAAGGAGGAGGTAACATGCAGCTATCCCTAACAGTACAAGAACTCAATCACATTGTAGAAAAAGCGATTGAGCGAAATCACGGCGCTGAACATGATGCTATGCGTGATACTTTAGTGGAATATTTAATTTCATTATTTCCTGACAAAGAGTTTACGCTAGACGAAGCCGCAACCGTTGAAAAAATCGTTGATTTACTCATTCAGTTTTCCGTCACTTCCGATGCAAGAGCTTCAGTAGAAGTATTGGATGTACTAAGTCAAAAAGCATTGGCCACACAAACACAATGAACAAGGAAATCTTTTCCTTGTTCATTTTTAATTATAAAAAAAGACAGCACATCTATGATTTGTGCTGTCTCTTACAGAAGAATAAGCGATAAGGAGCTTTCCTCCTTTCGGTTTTTAGAATGTTGTGAGTAGTCTAATAACCAACTCTCTTACTCTTTCTTGATCATGCCAATAATAATTCATAACGTATTGTCTTCAGTCCTTGGTTTTGGCAACATCGGCGCAACAGAAGCTGCTTTCACTGATTGTTTCATTTTTGGTGCTGCCACAATTTAAACCGTTCAATCTTTATTTGTTAGATCCAGATTGTGACTTCTTCAAACATTTCTTGGTCATCTTCTGTTTTGTGAAAATAATTGGTTGAAAACAAAAAAATTTAAAAATAAATGTCTTCAAAACTTTTATTTTTTACTAAATGAGTATGCCCCACCTACTAAAGCAATAGTTGCTAAAAATACTGCTTTTAAAATGGGAATACTGATAAATTTCACTAAGAGAATTATGGTTACCACAAAAAAAAATATAGACAGAATACAAGCTAACATTTCCTCTACGTCAACGTAGCTATTTTTTAATATGTTCCAACAAAATACAATTCCTATTATGCCAATAGCTCCAAGAACTACTGTCATACCAAAATATTCCAAAGGTTCCCAACCATTGTACTGTAGCAATTCCATAAAAAAAGCATTCGAATATTCTTTTAATAAATAAGCGTTTAACTCGTTTAACTTAATCAAGAAAATAACTACAAATACTTCATAAATACTGATAGGTATTAGCAATTTTACTATTTTGTTAACATCCATAATTGTACTACTTTCTGTCTTCTTTTTTAGCTTTTAATACATCTTCCACCATAAGTATTTCTTCGTGTAATTGATATAAGGTTCTCATAAAACTTAATGCTGTGATAAAAATCAGGAATGTTGCTGTGATAAAGAATATCAGAATGATTAATGTCCATCCTTTAACAAGCAGTGGATCAACATTTGCTTTTCCAACAGCATATTCTATAATTTTTCTTGTTAAATCAAAAACAGTTCCCCATGTCCCCGTCAATATAGTTAATAAAATTGTACCTAAAAAAATAGCACATACATTTCTTTTGTATTCGTACTTTGTTTTTAGTGTTATTAGTTGAAACTTTAACCGATTGATTGAAAGTTTTTCCAACATTAATTTATCATTAGTATACTTATGATAAGCCCTCTCTTCTCTACTTTGACGAGAAAAATACATGAGGCATTTTTTTAAATCTGTTGTGTTTTTTTTCATAACACTATCCTCTCAGAGTGAACGGATCTGATGAAAATCAATCTACTTAATTATACATTAAATGAAATCATACAAAAACAAAAAATTTTTTTCTTCTCTCTTCCCTCCCTTCCTTCTCTCTAAAACCAAACAAACGGCTAGAATTTCTAACCGTTTGTTCATCCTACCTAGTCTTTGACTTTGTATAAGTCATAACCTATCAATCCTGCCGCAAGGACAAAGATCATTCCAATCATGATCCATAACACATTGTCTTCAGAGCCTGTTTTTGGCAACGTTGGCATCATAGAGGCTTCTTTGACTGGTTGTTCTGGTTTCATTGGTTGTGGGGGCTTTGGTGCTTCTACAATTTGAACCGTTTGATCTTTATTCGTTAGATCCACGTTGTGACGTGCGACTTCTTCAAACGGTTCTTTGTCATCTTCTGTTTTCGCTTGCAGCCATTCCGCAAAACTCAACCCTTTTCCGGCAAGATTGCGACCGTCTACCAAGAATTCAAACAAGAATTCCATGGTAGCTTTGTCTGCCGTAAAGATTTTTTCGGCATGTGTACCTTCAAATGGCGTGCCGTCTGGTGTTAAGTAGCCTTGAACAATCAGCTTGTACAACTGACCGATTGCTAAACCATCTACTTTGACCCATTCCAATACTGTTTGATTTGGCAAGGCCAAGATCTCTTTTCCACCATTCGCATTGGTGGCTTTGGTCGTAATGATTGGATTGACAACTTTAATGGTTTGGTCTTTGTCAGTAATGTCCGCATGAGAGGCTAATAATACGCCTTCTCTAAACAGATCTTCAAAAACCACCACTTCTTTGCCTCGTAGTGTACGTGCGTCCAATACAAAGTCTAGATTCACCGTATCATCGGTACGTTCTGCTACAAACGTCAACGTACTTGTAACTTCTTTTCCATCTACTAGCACCGGTTGTGCCATTGCTTTATCCATTAAAATACCGGTTACTGTGTATGTTTTCCCAACGATCAAATCATGGTATTTCACAGCGTCTGTAATCGTTACTTTCGTTAATGGATTGACCACTTTTAACCCTGTTGGTTTATGCGTAGCGGTTGTGCGAACACTTGGATTTGTCACCCGTACGGTTTGGCCTTTATCATTGATGTCTTTGTGATTCGCCAATTCTTCATCATTTCTAAAGAGACTTTCAAACACGACGATTTCACGACCATTTAAGTCCGTTAGATCAAAAGTAAATGGCACGATCACCGTTTCGTTTTCTGCTTTGGCAATAAAGCCTACACTTGTTTCTACCGTATTTCCATGAACAAGCAATGGTTCACCTGTTGCTTTGTCCATTAAGATTCCTTTGACCAAATAAGCTTTTCCTGGAAGAATCTCTTTGACTTCAACGGTATCGTTTAAAGTAAATCGACCCGTTGGATCTGCGACGGTCAATCCATCTTCAAATACAGCTGTGGTATGAACCGTTGGATTGTTTACCCGGACACTTTGATTTTCATCCGTAATATCTTCGTGTGCTGCAACTTCAATGCCATCACGGAAAAGTTTTTCAAAGACAACGATCGTTTGACCTTTTAAGGCGCTAGCATTGGTCACAAATTCCAGGTCTTTTGTGCCATTGGCTTTGTCTGCAATAAAGGTCAACGTTTTTCTGATTTCTTTACCATCTTGTAAGATCGGCGCATTGGTTGCCTTGTTCATCAATACCCCTGAAATCGTGTATTCTTTCCCAACAAACAAGTTCGTATAAGAAACACTGTCTTTGATTACTACTTTTTCAAGTGGATCAATGACTTTTTTTCCGTCTTCTTTATTCGACGCTTGTGTTTCAAGTGTTGGTGGAATCAAATAGTTACGTACAGAAACCAGCAGCGTTTCGCCATCATCTGGCGCATTTTGTTTGAATACGACGGTGAATGCTTGTTTGTCTGTATTTGGTTGGAAGATTTCTAATGGCGCATTTTCGGTAAAATAGTAAGATCCAGCGACTAAGCCTTTGACTAGAAGTTCACCGTTGGTATCGGTGGTGTATTCCCCTAAGGCTTTTCCTTCGCCGTTATACAGCGTAAAAGTCACACCCGCAAGCGGTGTTTTCTTCTTGTTCCATTCTTCATACTTGAACAATTTCACGTTTTTCCGTGCTTGACGGTTCGCAAAATTGATCACTTTGATTGGTTCTGTATCATCGGTAATCGAGAACACCAACGGTGTTTTGTTTAACAAATAATTTTTTGGTGCGTTGATTTCTTCTAACCGATAACGATTTACTCCATACGTAAACGTACCGTTCGTAACAAGGTATCCTTTGTCATTTGTCCGGAAAATATCTGTTACTTCGGTATCATTTGGAATGGCAAAGGTGACATACTTATTGGCTAAGGTATCAAAGATTTTGAATTCCGTATTAGCTAAAGCAATCGTTTTTCCTGTTTCTTGATCGACTTTAACCACTTTAATGCGTTGTTCGATTACCTTATCTTCTAAGACATAGCGGAAGGTTTGGCCTTGTTTGGAAATCGTTACTTCGAACGGATCAAATAATTTGTATCCTTCCTTGCCTTTCGTTTCAGAAACAATATAGGTATCAAAAACAACGGAATTTTTACCGAAGGTAAAGTAACCGTCTTTGTCAGTCAATACCGCTTTAACGACTTTCCCCGTTGTTTTCGAGGTCAAAGAAATTTCAATGCCTTCTAATTTTGGTTTATTGTCAGGATTGTTGGTATCCACAAAGTCTTTATTGCCGACCTTGACCCCTTCAATCGTTCCTTTGATCACTTGGTCTTTTGCCGTGACTTCTTTTGTGACGGTTTCTTTGTCTTGATCCCCATAGACTAACTCAAAATGGATCTTATTCGTGTTGAGGTTGTAGCCAACTGGAGCTTTTTCTTCTAACCAATAGTAAGAAGAAAGTTTCAGATCTTTCACTTCCGCTTGGACTTTCCCATTGATATTTTTCAACGTAACAGATTTGATTTTTTTACCATCCGCTTGATAAAGTCCATAGACTGCGCCTTCTAAGATAGCAGCACCTTGTGCGTTGTTTCCAGTTTATAGCAATAGGTAAACCTTTGATTGTCTATTACCTTAGCTAATGATAATAGTTCGCTCTCCAGCTTTTCCCCTGCTCCACACCGTACGTGCGACTTTCACCGCATACGGCGTTCCAACTTATTTTCTTTAATAAATATCAGCTAAATTACATTTTCTACGATAATCATTTACTTTTTGTATTTGCTTCTCTGACAATTCAAGTAAACATACGTATCTTTCAATCGTTTCTTTTTGGGTTGCATGAATCAGTATATGTGCCCATTCATGTATAACAACAAGATTTTTAAATTCATCCGTTCCACCAAGAGCTCTGGGTATAATGTGATGACAATATACTTCTGATGCAGTAAGAAATCTTCCTGTTATTGCACATTTTCCTCGTTGCATGGAATATTTAGAAATTCGATTATCCGCATATTCCAAATTACTTACAGCGAGTGTTGAGTTTATTAATTCCTGCAATTCAGTTCCTATGGAACTGTTTAAAGGTTTGTATAAATACTCTCGTCCAGTCGCAGTATAATCACAGATTTCTTGAGTAAAATTTCTCAACATTTTCCACTGAATATCTCTAAGTGGATACAAATAATTTTTTCCTATTTTGAATGTTTTATATCTGTTTCGATAAAATTTTCTGTATACATAAGGTGGACTTCTTGGTACTTCATACACTCCTTTTGTCCTTAAACGATTATAGGTCGCAATTAAGAGTGCATAGGCTATTTCAGTGAAATCAATATTTACATGTGTTGCTATTGCGAAATATTGATGTACTCCCAAGACAAACGAGTTATACTCCATGATATTTTGCCATGTTGGGTTCACTTGTATTTTCTTGATTCTTTCTTTAGCCGATTGCTTTATTCTTTTCTTATTTTTCCTAGATACATTTGTTTTCGCTACATACTTATGTTTCTTTGGGATTACTCGAATTGAGAACCCTAAAAACTCTGAACTTCGCTTTCTTAAATTTGTTACTTTTGATTTTTCAGGGGATATTTCAAGTTTCAAATGATTATTGATATAACCTTTTACCGCATGAAATATCTTCCAAGCCTTTTCATAATCCTTTGAAAATATTTTAAAATCATCTGCATATCTTACAATATACATTTCTTTTAATTTTGATGTTCTTCTCAGTGCTGAATATTTGCTTCCATTCATAGAATATTTATGCCTTGTGGAAAATTCTTCCCACTGACTTGCTATCCAGTGATCCAAATCATTTAAGACAACATTCGATAATAAAGGGGAAAGAATTCCACCTTGCGGTGTACCTTTATTTGGTACACCAATTCCTGCTATTGGTGCTTTTAACATTTTCCCAATAATAGCTAGCACTCTTCTGTCTTTAACTCCAATTGTGTAGAGTTGACTCAATAGTTTAGCATGGTTTACATTATCGAAAAATCCTTTAATGTCCACATCTACAACATAGTGTAATTTGCTCTTATTTATGAGATACATACTACGTGCCATAGCGTGTTGTACCGACCGATTTGGTCTAAAACCATAAGAATGTTTGTAAAACTTAGCTTCACAAATAGGTTCTAATACTTGTTTGAACATTTGCTGTATAATTCTATCTTTAATTGTAGGTATCCCTAATGGTCTAACTTTTCCATTTTCTTTTGGAATCTCTACTCTCCTTATAGGATCAGGCTTATAACAGGTTAGCTCTTTTCTAATTTCCTTAATAAATTGATTTTTATCTTTTATTTTAAATTCAGAAATTATTTTATTATCTACACCTGCGGTGTTTGAGCCAGTATTAGACTTTATTATTCTATAAGCTAGTAAAATATTTCTATCGGAAACAATGATTTTATAGAGATTAACACCTTTCATTTGATTATTTAAGCTCCGCTGAAAGAGCCAGTCAAAAGTACCTTGCATATCATAATACTCAAAGTATCGTAACTTCGTACTCACTGATAGATTGTTGCTCCTAACTATGTTAGTCCTATCCTCTTACTCGACCTTGTGAGTTTCATTTATCTATATTTATTTTAGATTAATAAGCCTTGGGGCTATCCCTCCACGTTGATTAGACGTTTCACAGGTACTATGCCCCTACTCTCACGAGAGCTAAGAAATTTCAGATTTCTCCTTATATTCACCACTCCGATGACAGCCGTTTGATGAGTGTCTCTCGTTTTCCACGTTCAAATGATTCTAGCTTTTCATACCTATCCTTAGGTGCTTACTATGAGCCTGAACAATTATCGCCTCATTGTTATCGATCCCGAATTTCATAACGCAGATTCTTACTTTTCGGTATTGTTCCTTGCATAAACAAGCACATTCTTTTCAGAATATGAGAAGTTTAGACCCGTACATTCGCAAGTTCGTCAGTTCCATCGGAACATTCTCACCATAGATAGTTTATAGCGCCCCGGCATATCCATTGCCTTATGAATTAGCTACTTCACTTAGGCTTTGTTCTGCCGACTTCACCTAGTTCCATACCCAAAATTCCTGCCAAAATTTTACGCATGTAGGAGTATCAGACTAGTTGTTTCAATCAACATGACGATTTTCATTCCAACTATCAAATCATTCATTGTAACTATATAATATAGCCCTCACTTTTCGTGCTTAACCACTTATAGTGAAACGTGTCTCACCTGCATCTTCTTTGAAGAGTTTCGCAATCCCTAATTGTTCTTTGTTTTCAAGGGTCACTTTGATTGTTTTATTCGCTTCGATTGTAAAATCTTTGCTTGTTTTGTTCAAAATGTATCCAGTTGGCGCTTTGACTTCGACAACAGTTCCTTTTGTGCCATGCGTTACATTTTTGATCGTTGCTTTCCCATTTTTATCTGTTTTCACAGTTTGGTCTTTGCCATTGATCGTGACTTTGATTTCCGCATTCGCTAAAGGTTTCTTTGTTTTTGCATCGATTTTCAAAATTTCAAGGTTTCCTTGTTTAAGGACGTTTAGGTTTAAAACAGCATTATTAGGATCTCCTGCTTTTGCATTAATCACATCTTGTAATCCTGGTGCTGTATAAACAATTGTCGCACCTTGGTAAGAAGATGCAATATCATATTGAAAACGAATATTTCCTTTTAGTTTACTAGAAGCTTTCGGAGTAATCTTTAACGTATTTCCTTCTATCTTTACTGTGACATCCGCTGAATTACTATAAACCTTGTAATAAGACAACACATTATTCAAATCTTTTAACGTTAGTGTTTCGCCAATTTTTACTGTCTTCGTTTCATTATGAAAAGATGGCTTTTTAGAAAAAGCATTTACTTTTGCCATTACAGCTTTTTTGAATGCCTCATAACCTGCTTGACTGGCTTGTCCTGCTAAATCAGTAATGTTAGAAGTAGTAACTCCCGCAACTATTTCTTGAACCAGTTTTTCTGTATAAAAAGCATTAACAACAGATTTTTGTTTTTCCCAACCCCAATAAACCGCTAACGCTGCTTGTTTATGTTTCGCATTATTCGAAGTGCTCGTAGTAAAGCCTCCATTAGCACCCCAATTTAATGGAACACCAGGTTCAATACACCACAACATATTTCCTTGATCATCACGTTTTGCATAATAACCAAGTTCTTTATTTCCGTTACTTTGACTCCAACCAATCGTTGAACTACCATAGCTTTGATCGACATGTACTGTTTGATTCGCGGCACGTGTGGAAACTGCGGCACGACGAACACGGGCTGTTCGTGGTTGAGTAACAACAGACGTTTCTTCTCCTGCTTTATCCGATAACGTCGTTTCTTTCTTATCAGAAACCACCACAGAGTCTTCTGTCGTTTCTTCGGTATCCTTATTGTCTACAGGCTGTTCTACTGGTTTTTCTGTGTTAGTAGCGGATGTATCCGTTTCTTTCTCTACAGAAGGTTCCGTCAAGGCAGGCAACTTAGGTGCTGCTTTATCTTCTGTTGTTGCCTCTGTCGTATCTGTTGTTTCTGCTGGTTCAGAAGAAGGTGTAATACTTGACGTACTTTCTTCTGAAAGTTCCTGTGAACTGTCTGTTTCTGGTTCTACCGGTTGCGTGACAGCTGGACTGTCTCCTGGTTTTTGCGCTTCCCCCATCGTTTGATCAAGGACTGCTTTTGAGTTGGTTGTCGGTGCATCGGTCTCTGGCATAGACTCAGCTGGTGTTTCTACCGCTGGAACTGCTTCTTCTACCGGTTGAACTTCAACGGCTTCAGCGGGAGCTGCGACAGCTGTTTCTACCGCTGGTTGACTGGGTGTCGTTTCTTCTGCTTGTGCTTGAAACGTCCCGGTCAAAAAGCAGAACTGAGAAAATACCAGAAGCGCAGCGGCTTTTAACCAACTCTTTTTCGTTCTTGTCTCCACAAGAATCGCTTCCTTTCCATTTTATTTTATCTATAATAAAACGCCATTACCGAAATCGATAACGACGTGAATAGTTGTTCTTATTCTATTTGATCTGGTGATCTCACCCGTGGTAATGCATCCATCTTTTTTCACTCCAAACAAAAAAGGTACCAAGATATTTCTTAGTACCTTTCATTCTCTTTAGTTATTCCAATTTTCAGCCATTTTATTAAATTCATCTTCTGTATAAAAGTTTACCGTTGTTTTCTCAGAGCCATCACTATAGTAAACTCCCCATGTTTCATATCCACCCCATTTTAAACTACCGTCTGGATTTTCCATATTCATCATACCCCAATTACCAAACTCGTTCGCTTCTGTACCATCATCCCACAAACCAGAAACCACATTTCCATTTTGATCTTTCATACCTGCAGAATTTCCAATTTCACCACGTACAATCGTTGGTTCAGTTGGCTTTGGTGTTTCAGAAGGTTTCGTTGTACCGCCTTGTTCTCCACCTGTACTTGGTTGTGTCGGTGTCGTTGGTTTTTCCGCGGGTTGACTTGGTTGTGTTGGTTGATTACCTGATGATGTTTCTGCAGAAGAACCAGTTGATGGTACTGGAGTTTCTGCTTGGTTTGAAGGGGCTGTTGTCCCAGTTGTCGAGCTAACTGTCCCGTTTTGATTGTTATTCGATCCGGAAACAGAAGCGTTTGTTCCAGGTGTTGTATCTGGTGTATTCGTTGCTTGATTCGTTTGTGATTGACCAGGAGCTGATGTTTCTTGCGCTTTTTCTTCTGCTTGATTTGTAGCTTCCTGTTTTCCTACTGGTTTATTAGTATCATTCTTATCTTGTGGTCGAATCACTGTTTGAGCAACTGTTTCTCCTTTATCATCCTCTACAGAAACCACATTTCCTTCAAAAACTAACGTATTTCCAGCATAAATCAAATCTACATTGGCAATCTTATTCATGTCCACCAGTTTCCGTACCGTCAAATTTGTTGCTTGACTGATACCACTCAATGTATCTCCCCAGATAATCTTATACTTATTGTCTTTAGCTTTCGCAATATCTGCTTTGATT
This sequence comes from Enterococcus sp. AZ091, assembly GCF_051714805.1. Classification (NCBI taxonomy): domain Bacteria; kingdom Bacillati; phylum Bacillota; class Bacilli; order Lactobacillales; family Enterococcaceae; genus Enterococcus; species Enterococcus sp. AZ091. Next base: position 77,009 of record NZ_JBIOSO010000003.1, read on the forward strand.
TGATCAACTGTACGTGGAATCCAAACACCGTCTACTTCTGACGCGTGGGCATCTGTTCCACTTGTTACAAACACAACTCCTAATGCCGCACCAACTACTACACTTACAAATACTTTCAACTTTTTCATTATTTATACCTCCAAATATAGTTAATAAATATTTACAAATACATTGTACCAAACTTAGTTCAACGGTGCAAGTGATTTTGTTCCTCTTTTATTTTTTGATATACTAAACTTAGTTCAGATTCTAATTATTTTATAGAGAGAAGGGAATAGCTATGAATTTAACCACTCTAGAAGAAATTCAAGAATGGGCAGAATCAAATCTAATCAACCGAAAACAAGCTTCAAAAGTTGCTGGATTAAATTATGAAGGGTTTTCCAGTGCTATAAAAAGAAAACATATAAAACCCTTTATTGAAATCGGTGACGAAAAAGGGCCTTCGACTACACGCCTATACCTTAAAAGTGACGTAGAATCCTATGCAAAAAAAGTTAAGCCTAGAAAAAAATCGGCTAATTAACAACATTGACAATTTGAGATAATTTAGTATTCTAAATAAAAAGGCTAAAATAATTACACATCTATTAATTTCTTAATATTAGTTAACTGCCAACCAATGCGAACTCCCTTTAGCCTTTTACGAACCTTCTATATCACACTTCTTTGAGGGTTCGTTTTTTTAGTTTGCTCATATAAATTACTCAATTAGAGAATACGTTTGGTCTTGCAAAACGAGACCCTCTCTATTCTACCTATGATTCAATTACTCTTTCTGATTAATTCACAGAAAGAGTTTTTCATTGTTTACTACTTCTATTTCATTTCTTCAAAGGAGAAATGCGTTACAGTCTCTCCATCCATCATTCGATAAGATCTTATAAGACCGTATTTTCGTTGTAAGTAAGAAATCAACGTCAAACGTTCTTTTTTTGTATAAGGTGGCTTTCCTTTTAACATTCGATGATTATCTAATATTTCGAATGAAAAAATACTCCCTTTAAAATTTTTATAAATATCTTGTGCTTCATCAAATACATGCATTACAGTAACCTTTTCCAAAATATTTTCCCCTTTTTATATTTTCAAAATATTCTAATCATTTTTATACACCAATAATACAATAGAATAATTAGTTTGTCATAAAGAATTATTTATTTTTTATAATTAATCACAGTCATATGTTTCAAAAAGTACAAAGAAGCAAAATATAAAAAACAGCAATAGAATAAATAAACTAAATAAGACAATCAGCCCTGTTATTAGTGTAATGGCAACTAAAAAAGTTGGATTAATCGATTTTCTAATACGATTTTTCACTGAATACTCCTTTTTCTGAACTTATTTCTTGTTGTTTTTTGTTCTCTTTCATCAGCCCATTTTCTTTTCTCCAGTAAAGAAAACTACCTGAAGATATACCAAAATATCGATGCATATCCTTTATTGGAATCCTCCTTTCATACAATTTTTTATAATTATTTATTGTTAAATCCAGATGAGCGTGTTGTTCTGGAAAAGATAACTCTTTTGCCTTTCTTTGGATTGCGTGGACTAACTCATTCTCCTTTTTGTACCAGTCTTGATCCTTGCTTAAAAGGATCAGCAGCTCTAAACGTTTGATTCGTTTGTTCTTCCTTTTTTGTTTATAACTTTTTTCCATAGTTCTCTCCTTCCAAAATTATTTTTTATTCAACATTTTGTATTTACCAAAAATAAATTCGCGAGTTTTATGGCGTCCGATAACTCTAACCCTAGTAGAAAACGGTAAATGCTCGCTTGCTTTAAGACAAGGTCTTCGCAAGTATCTACATGTATGTAGCAAACAGCCATTTGTTCTTTGTTACAAGAACGACTGTGTAGCCCCAAAGCCCTATAAGCTACGCTGATAACTTCGGGAACATATTTGCTCTTTAGATAAGATCGTCTGTAAATGTTGTTACACAACCGTTTTAGTCGGCTGCTTCATTACTTTACTGATTCTTTTGCTTGAGACCATTAAAAGATACCTCTTTTAGAAAGCTGTCAACCTAACGTTGGACCGCGTTGACTCCCCCTTCAATTAGCAACTTCTTCAGCAAATCCTTCACTTTCGAAATATCCTCAGAGGATTTTCAGGCAAATACAAAATGTTGATTCATTTATAATTTTGTTTCTTTCAAACTACTTCTGTTCTAACATTCATTCCACTAACTTGGTGGATAACTGACTATTCAAAAAAGCAGTTCATCCCATAAAAATACATATTCAATAATTATTCTGTGCTATAATTCGTTTATAAAATAAAAGGAGATATATTATGAAAAAAATTTTTCTATACCTTATTGCTATTGGATTTCTTTCAGGATGCTCGGCAAATAATAACGATACCAAAAATTCTTCAACGCATGAAAGTTATAAAGATTCTTCTAGTAGCTACGTGAGATCCTCAATTACAAAATCTTCTACAAAAGTTACAAGTTCTTCAACAAGCAGCTCAAATCATACAACGTCTTCATCAAGCCAAGTATCCCTTATTTCAAATGAAGAGGATGCAAAAGAAGCTATTAAACAAAAATACGGATTTTCCGCAGACACAAGACTAACATTTTGGGAAATGATAGGCAGTGACTATCTATTCAAAGCACAAAGTGAAGCCGCCATTGCAAACGGAGGTACTGGCACATTAGGATTCTATCGTGTTACTCCAGATGGAGAAGTGTATGATGCTGATTCAACTGGGGAAATCTATCAATGACTTTGACGGGTGCATTTGCACCTTTTTTTTGAGAACACGTAATTAACAATACCCGTTTCATTTTTCTTTTCCTAAAGTTAGTAGTATCTGTCACTAATCAACTTGTTTTTTCAAATAATTTTCAAGTGCTTGTGACACAACCGCTTGACCTAATTCTTCAGAAATAATTCTATACGCACCAGAAATCATTTCTAATTCTTTTGCTCTTTCCGCTAATTGATCTAGTTCAGCTATAGGATCATCACTCTCTCTAAAAGCAAATTCTCTTAATTCTTGTGATAAACTTTTACCCATGATTTTCATACTCCTCTATTTTTACCACTAAATTCTGTTGGCTATATTCCAACCCCGTTTGTACCTTGAACCATTTCATTAAATCATTGTAAATACTCGGAACAGTAGCATAGTTACCATACTTAGCAATCTATTCTACACGTTGTTTTTCAAATTCTAGCAAACTTTTAAAGATTAGTAGATTGGCATCAAACATACTTGCCGTTCCTTTCGATAATCGTTTCAAATGATTTTCAGACATTTCCTTTCACCTCATTCCGCTATATCTTCCACTAGCGTACCTAATCGTGACCTTCTGAAACATCACGTCCACACATAGGACAAAAATTAATTAAAACCATATCATCATCATTGTTCCCTCTAATATCTAGGCAGCCATTTAGACCATCAATTCTGGTATCAATTTGATTGAAATCAGTTTTAAGTGATTCACCATAACAAGTGCCTTCTTTTGGCGTGCAGTACTTACATTCTTTCAAGTTAGCTTCCTCCATCCCTTAATTTCTTCCAGCTAGTCAACTACTTTTTGATAGTAGAATTAATCTATAAACTGTATCAAGTCATGCTCATGTAACATTATCATCTGTTTCAAATAAACTATCTACACAAATACTTTGATAAAAAGCAAGTATTTGTTGAAATTCTTTAGTTGTCAGCCGTTCAGTTGGCTTACAATGAAATTTCGCAGTGGTTTTTATGCCATACTTTTTTTCAAGTTTCTCAAACAGTTCTTCATAAGTGTGGAATTTTGGGATACAGTCATATGCCTGCTTTCGTTTAATGTCAATGACTACTAAATCATGACCAAATCCACCGTAAACAAGTTCATGTGTAAAATGATACGCTGGATAAATATCATTACATTTTTTGATTGCCTCCTGCACTTCCTCAACCAAGTAATCATCTAAACAAAAACGAGCATAATACGTCAGCAATTGATCCATTGTATCTAAAATGGACAAATCCTTTACCAATTGTATAGCAGTAATCTCTCTCATTTTATGCTCCCTTTTTTACTCTTGACCTTCTTGATACATCACCTTTGGATCAAGTGTCGGCACTTTTTATTTAATCCTATGTCAAAATTCGCAGCCTCTTGTACAATCAATTTATAAGACTGTTTCTCTGCTTCCAAAGTAAAAATAATTTACTCATATCACATTTTTTGTAACAAGTTTTCCCATTCCTTTTCCTGTAAATCTAAGAGGAGAACGAAGACTCACCCGTCTTGCAATAAGTATTCCTTGCTTATCAAAAACTAGTCGGATATATCTCTCAATCTCTCGAAAACGAACTTCTTTTCCTGTTTCAACATAAGAGATTCGATTAGCTACGTGGCTGATCTTTATCTCTATCAATCTAGTACCTGTGATTAAATAGTTTTTAGCTATTATCTTTCCAGTCTGATCTTTTTTGCGAAATAAAACACAACGATAACCATACTTCATCAAGTATTTTTCCATTTTGTCTCTCCCTCCCCTCTATCGTTTGTTTTTATCTCAAACTAGACAAAAAAGGGCGAGGAAGCGTATTTACATACACTTCCTCGCCCTCACTGTCACGATACCGCAAGTCATTCTATCCTAGTAACTTATAGTCCTAGATAATTATTTTTAATAAACAACTATCCGTCATAGATACTAGCTCTATAAAATCCGAAAGAAAGTTCGCTTTCTTCCCCTATAAAGTTCTGATATAATATGACCGTTGCAGTTCAAACTGTGACAGGAGGAGCAAACAGCATATGTAGGTCCTATCTACATAGGGGCTGACATTGTTCCCTCAACGACCTAATACTAAACGCCAATTTAGTATTAGCGAGAGGGGCAATGGCTCCTTTTTTGTCTAGTTTCAAACCGAAACTAGCAACTATTCTATTTTTATTGAATAAACGTTACCATATTGTTAAGTAAAACACAAGATTATTAGGCTTGTAAATCTGTAATCAACTGTTTTCACTATCCACGGGTAACAATTTGTATATCACGCAACATTTCTTCCATGTTACCAATAAACCCTAATAAATAGCCCATTACTAAACCTCTTTTCTAATTAAGATAAATATCGTCACAATAAAAAAAACATAAATATTTATAAATAAAATTTATCAGATTTAAAATGAAAAAGAAAGGAAAAAATTAAAAATGGAAGAATCTTCCATTTTTGCCAAATAAAATAAAAATTATGCTACAATTAGAGATTAACCATTTAATTAATGCTATTGAAAACCTGAAACAAGCAAAACATGTTTCACAAAAAGAATTATGTTTAGGAATTATGGATCCATCAACTTATTCAAAAATAAAAAAAGGAGAACTCTCTTTAAGTTTAAAAGATGGATATGAATTTCTTTCTCGTTTAAATGCTTCCTGGACAGATGTAGAATCGCTCAACTTATTTACTGATCCTCAAATTAATCGAATTTCAAAGAAATATAATCAATTGACAGGTAATCCCAAATCCTCCTTAAGCGATATTGAAGAATTATTCCAAGAAATTTCTTCACTGGATTTGAAGAACAGCCAATTGTTACGTTTATATTTATTATTAAAAAAATATTATTCCCAAGAAAGCTCCTATATTCCAAAAATTAAACCGAATGAAATTGAATCAATTTTTAAAAATATAAACATTTCAACCATATTAACTTCTGTTGATTATAAAATAATAGGTGATTTAACATCTGAATTTTCTATCCCACAATTGCTCGAGTTATATCCCAAGCTAATGGTAAAAGATTTAGAAGATTTTTTAGTCAATCCCAGATCATCAAAGTTATACACCTTACAGGGATTATCGAATATTGCCGACATCTTTATAGACAATGCCTATTTTGCTGAAGCAGAAAATATCCTTGATAATTTAAAATCAACTTCTACTTGCATCAACTCCTTTTTTTATATTTTCATGTACCACTTTCTAAATTATCGATTACAATTTTTCAAAGAAGAAAATGAACATAGAAAAAGTAAAATACTAAAAGAATTTGAAGACTGGATAAATGCAGCACAATTACTATTCAAAGAGGCTCCGCAAAATATAGAACCATTCGTAAATTCATTTAATGATTTAAAAAAATCGCAAGAAAATCACACTAAAATAATTTTTAGAAATGTTTGATTTAGGGGTATCTAAAGTTAATTTAAATATTTATTGTATTTTTCTGAAATTAAACTTCTCAATAAAACTCAAATCCAGTGATTCCATATACCTTGTTTTTTTATCAAAAAGTGCAAGAAAAAAGAGCTGCATTAGCAGCTCCCAAAGGAAAAAATGAAAAAATTTAATTAGATAAAAATAGTTTATACCCGGAAAATAAAAAATGCAATATAGAATATGATTAATTTTACAATCACACCAAAAAATTCAATATGTTATACTAGAAAAGAAAGTTGCTATAATTCAGGTGTAGCGCTGTCCGGTCGTGGTGACCCCAATCAACTTTGCAATTTCTTATTTGAAACGTTGGTTGTAAGGAGGTCTGCCAATGAATAACAGTGGAATGGGAAAGGTTACGTTCTGAAATAGAATGTTGCAAAATATTCTAGCAATCTTAACGATCATTAATTTGATCTTAGAGATTGCGAACAAAATAAAAAGCTTAAAGGACTAATCCTTTAAGCTAAGCCTATTATCACTGCCGTAACAGTTTTGTAAAAGGTGTTACCAGCACCTTTTACCTACACCTGAATTATAACAACTTTTATGGGATTCGTCAAAAGTGACAAAACATTTTAGAAGCAGCTTCAGACGTTTTTCTTTTGTATAGCCCTGTTACATTTTCTTCCAAACATCAAACGTTTCAGGCTCAATTAACTGATTAAACTCTTCGGACGAGTATATCGCAATCTGATTCAACTTGTTTCTTACCAGATAGTCTCCTGGTGTTGCACTGATTGATCCTTTGGCCGAATTAATCTGCATTTTGTTCTTTTTCTTGGTTTTAAAAACATCAGACCCTATACAAAAATCAATCACTTGTTGGGGATTCTCCCCTGTATAGACCAGGTATTCATCGGTATGACAGTAATGACACTTCTTTTTATGCGCTTTCTTTTCCTTGCAATGATCCCACATTTTTTCTCCGAAACTTTTGGTAATTGACAATAAGAATCCGGTCCAGTTTCAACATAAATTGCACTCGCTTCTTCACTTGTTAACAACCGACCCTGAAAGTAAGGATACTCCTTTTGAGCGCTTCTTTATTTGCCTTTCAACAACTTCAATCGTCTCTTAGTCGCGATAAGAGGCCATTTTTTTTCAAAAATTTTGACATAAGCAGTGAGCTTCTTGAAATTTTCACAACTTAAGCAATCAGGATCTTTCCCTATTTCATGATCAAAAGCCAAATGTTCTTCGTGGCAATATGCCACAAGAGAAAGATATTTCCGAAGCTCTTTTTTCGTTTCTTTTTTTGTATCCAAAGTCTTTTCCCGTCCTTGGGGTCACTGGAACATCCGTACAGAAAATAGCGGTAGAAAACCGAACAACTAATGGACAATTAAGTCGGTTGTTCGGTTCTTTTGTTTAGCTTTCTCAATTTTAGTCGATTGATTTCACGGTAAAAGGTTCCTGTAGATATTTGATTGGTCTCAATGATTTCTTTGACAGAATAATCGCCACTTTTGTACATTCGAACTGCAATATCTAGTTTCTCTTGTGGAATTTTAGGACGGCCAATCGCTACCCCTCTTTTTTTACTAACTTCGATTCCTTCACGGACTCGATCAACCAAAAGATTCCGTTCTAATTCTGCGATCACACTCATCATTTGTAACATGGCCTTCCCCGTGGGTGTTGAAGTATTCATATTCTCTTTGAGAGAAACAAATTGAATTTGTTTTTGATCCAATTCTTGAATCAAGTTCAAAATATCCAAAGTATTACGTCCGAGTCTAGAAATGCTTTCTACTACAACACTGTCTTCTTTTCGAATCGTCTGAAGAAGCTGCTCAATTCCTGGGCGGTTTCTTTTTGTACCTGTATATTTTTCTTTAATAATCTTCTCTGCACCAAAATTTTTTAACTGATCAATTTGACGATCTAAATTTTGATAGTTTTTTAGAATCTAATTTGTCTATTTTGAGTTCTTGATTTGTCAGCATTTCCAGTTTTCAAAAACTCATTATAAAAAAGTTTATAATAAACCGTTGCCAAAAAGAAGAGAACTCTTCATAATAAGCAAGAATATAATTTGGAGGGAATTTATATGATTATTGGTTATGCTAGGGTATCAAAAGACGATAGTTTTTGGAAAGTTTGGAGGAATGAATGGTAAAAGAAAAAATTTTTGGTACGTTTGTGGGTGTTCCTTCGGAAGAACAATTACAGTTATACTTTCAATTAACTGATTTTGATAGGGAAATTATTAATGAAATGAGATTAGATTCCACTAAACTTGATTTTGCTGTACAGCTTGGTACAGTGCGATTTTTAGGAACTTTTTTTACTGAATTTTCAAAAATTCCGTTAGAAGTGATAGTGTATCTGGCTAATCAATTATCTATTGATCCACGTGAATTTGATTCTTATTCTAGGAAAATGACAATCAGTCAACATACACAATTGATCAAAGATCACTATTCGTATAGAAACTTTCATGACTCTGATTGCCAGAAATTTCTCTATGATTGGCTTTTATCTCGTGCTTCACATACGACTGAAACAACTGAAATGCTTTCAGATATGCTATTCTAAAATGAAAAATGGTCAAATACACATCAATCTTGAAGTAAATAGGTTACACGCGAATTGGGAAGACATTGAAGCTATAAGCCTATTTACATCAGAATCAGAAAGGATCATTCACAAAAAATTTAATGAGTTGACAACCCAAAAAAGCAGCAATCTCTCCGACATAGAACACTTTTATTTGGAAGTAGAAAATACTTACAAACAAGAGAAAAACAATGGTATACATAAGGTTCTTCTCTTGTTAAAAGCAGTCTATTCAAGCTATAGTAACTTAATTCCAGCCATTTCTTCAGACGAAATGGAATCTATTTTCAACCGAATTTATCAATCAAAAATACTAACTTCCATCGACCTAAAATTAGTAGGAGATTTAACCACTTACTTTACTGTTGCTCAATTGAAAGCCATAGCGCCAAAATTCTTCCGTTCAAACAATCCGGATTTAGAACTGCGGCCACGTATTTTTCAGACATATATACCTATATGTCAAAGCAATATCGCGGATATACTCATCGATAACAAAGAATTTGAAACAGCAACATTGCTCCTCTTTGATTTAAAAGAACTATCGAAACACAACAACAACTTTTTCTACTACTTCCAAGCCCATTTTTTGAATTATCGCCTGCTCTATTTAACTGTAAACAGCGAGAAAGAGGAGCTAGAAATTCTAGAGTGTTACGAAAAATAGTTAAAATCTGGTAAAGCAATTTTTGGAACTACACCTGCATTTAAGGCATATCAAAACTCATTTGAGAACCTAAAAAAACAAGAAAAACAAAACCATAAAAATAAGATCACCATAAATTGGTAAAAGAGCTATTTAGGCTCTTTTTATTATGATCAATCAATTAATTTTTAAATTATTTCCCTATCCTAAAGTCAGTAACTCAAAGACTTCCTTCTAAAAAGAAACAAACCATCATTCGCAAGCTCATGTAGCCCTCGACGTTATTGATGCCTTTCCCTCACTTCGTTCAGTCCAAGCCATCAATAAGTTTTCGGGACAATTCCTCCTTCAAACACTCTCAAAACCTAATCGACATACGTCTTTTCTTTTTTGGGATTCATACTGAGATAAAACTGCTCTTCCAGCAGTAGCAACTCTTTGTAGACCCCATCCATAGGTATACTTGCAGATAGGCTCAAACTATAAAGAAAATCGCATGGAATAGCTTTAACTGACCTATTTCTCGTTACCCAGCTAGATACTGTACCCTGTTTGTAACCATGCAGTTCACAAAACTCCTCAACACTAAGCCCTAAACGCCCAATGACAAAAGCATTGATAGGATGTGGATACACGTAGGTTTTCACACTCATAGTTAGTAAGCCTCCTCTTCGATATCACTGCGTATGCAGTAATAGTACTACTCTTCTCAAAAACGAGCAAGCAAGACAGGTCTCTTAGGGTCATAGAAAAAGAGAGAAAGTATCATAGATATAATGTAAAAGGCAATTTGCGGGTTTTAATTTTATCCAGTATCTACCTCAAACAATTTCATTTGTTCAGCCTTCTTGGGGCCCTCTAACATTTGTTCCAGCGTTTCATAGATAAATGTACGTGCCAATCCAAAAGCCTCTGAAATTGCACTAAAATACGCTTCTTGGACTTTCTTCTTCACTCGGATGAGTGATCGCATCAAGCCATAGACCGACGCTAAAGTGATTCCGCCATTTCGTCCGGAACGGATCCGGAAATAGATTTTATTTTCGTTCTTCAGTTGCTTCAGTACTTTGTCCAACGAGCGCTCAGGAATTTTTAGTTCTTTTCTCAGTTGTTTCTTTGTAGAAACGATATAAGGTTTATAGGTGTATGATTGTTGGTTCAAATATTCCAAAAGATCTTGCGCCCACTCATGACTGTGCGAATATTTGCGCGCTTTACGCTCTTTTTTAAATTTCCACCAGCCCTTTTTCTTGTTAAACAGCTGTTCTTCAGATAAACTTTCATCAACCCATTCCTGGCATAGCAAAATTATTTTCTCCCTATGCGCTGCCTGGTACTTTTTCGAATAAGCTGATCGAATAATTCGAGTCAATTCCCTATCAGTAAGAGGATTAGCCAATCGATCGTTGAACTCTAACATTGCCAACTCGCACTCTTCAATTTCGTATCCGGAAGAAAAATAGGCTAAGGATAAAGTGAAAATGACATTATTTCGGCCGTATCTCCCCTTCTCTCCTTGGATCTTTTCACTTCGCATCAACAAACGGAACCAGGGTTCATCAACTTGGCGGAAATCTTGATTTGACGGTAATTCAAAGACGTTCTTATAGGTTGCTGCTTTATCTGCATCCATACGCATCGACCAGTTGATCCAGTCCGCAAAGTTATATCGGTATTGTGGTTCAAAAAACAGAAGATTATCTTCCGAAGGCATTCGTGTGATTCCAAAATGATTGGCATTCACATCTACAGGAAAGTCTTTTGCCAAGGCATCACGCAAGTTCTTAGAGATCATTTTTGCTACGTTGATCACTTTGAAGTTGGATTTTTTTGTGACATAAGCTGGTTTCTCTAATACATAAAATGCCTGATATCCGTGAGGCGTACGTAAAACCATTGTTGGCATAAAACCCAGCTCATGGCTTGCCAATAAAATTTCTCCATAGTCAAAATTCGGGTCTAAGGTATCAAAGTCAACGAAGAAGGTATTGATTTGTCGCAAATTGTCCTCCGAGTGGCCCTTTGTAAATTGGCGTCCTTGATCTGCATAGGTTCCATATCGATAAACATTGGGAGTCCAATGGCTAAATTTATTATTGTTTTCGATAATTCCTTCTTCCGACGTAATTACCAAGCCGATTCCTTCGATCATGTGTTCCTTTGAACGGTACGCAAAGATAGCCCCTTTTCCTGATTTATCACTAAAAGTGAACGGTTTAAGGCGGCTATTTTTATATTTAAATTTACGAATACCGTTTTGTAAGATCGTTGAATAAACGACGTCTAAAGAAGCTACCATGCCAACTTATCCTTTCCAAACAAAAAGAGAACACAAATAATCTTTCGTTTTGTGTTCCCTCAATGGCCTAGAAAGTCAAAATTTCTTTAAAATTGCATGACAAAATAAGCGTATATATATTGAGTTGCTCGTCTAAAAATGGTAAGATAAACTTGTAAGTTCGGATTGTCAGTCCGAAGAAACTTATCCAATTACATAAGTGGTTGTCAGCCACTTACATAAATTCCGGAGACGAGCGAGAACACATAGTGTCTTATGTGATTCAGAAAAGTAGGTGAGGTCCAATTCACTTATTTTTCCGTCTCTTTTTTATGTATTTTTCTTCTATATCATCTTACCCCATACTTCTTAAACATGTAAACTCCCTTTTTCATGGAATTTTTTATGCTAAATATACAAATAGCGTAATATCAACCTTTTTCCACCTCCGAATATAGCACATGTTTTTCCATAAAGATAAAAAATTGATTTTTGTAATTATCCCACTAGCATCAGCTGTTGTGGTTTCCAAAACCAATGATACACTATCCTTTAGACATATTTATAAACATAAACATAGCTATATTTATGTTTATAAATATTGGAAAAACTTATGCTACTTACTTTTCATTTTCGCTCAGTTCCGTTGCATTAATACAAATAGATACTATGGAATTTTTTATGCTACATTTTTCGGGTTCTCTTATCTACCACAGTCTGGATTCTTATATTTATATATCTATATCTTGAATCATAACTAACTTTCATATGGAAAATTATATGCTATTTCCGCTCACTGATTCACTCTATTTTCTGACGTGCATTTTTATTTCAATGATCGATGCCCCATTTTTGATTTAAAAGATTTAATGTCTATTATTACAACTACTAGAATATTCTCAATCATATACATGTATACGTGTATGTATATGTACGTGTTTATATTCATGTATATACCAACATGTATTTCCATTCGAAAAGAATTGTTTATGTTTATGTAGAAAATTTTCTAGAGTTATAACACGATATTGTTATGGAAAATATTATGCTATTTATTTCAGATTCCTTATTGCGCATCTTACTGCTGCCAGAAAGCATTAATCATATACATTAATATGTACCTATACGTAAACATGCACGCAATCATGTTTGTTAGCAGTAAAGATCTTTATAAAACATTACTTTAGGAATCATAATCCTTCATTTTGATTAAATGCCAATATGTTTATGTATATAAATATATTGGTGTATATAAACATGGTAAGTATCCTTCATTTAAAGAACATAATTCTAGGAAGGTAACACGATATTGCTATGGAAAATATTATGCTATTTGTTTCGTATTCCTTAATGTCCATCTTTTCTAGTAATAGAAATTTCCAAATCCTATATCTATACATACACATAAATATATACACGAATATAAACATGTTTATGTATATTGATACCTAGAGAACTATATAAAACACTAGTCCAAGAATCATACTTTTCATTTCGATTAATAATCAATATGTTTATGTATATAAATATATTGATGTACATAAACATGTGTAGTATACTGTATATAGAGAAAATCTTCTAGAAAGGTAAAACGGTATTATTATGGAAAACATTGTGCTATTTGATCTAAACGAAATAGACAACAAAAGGAACAAAACACTCCAAAAATCCAATAGCTTAATTCAAAAAGCGAAACATTCCTTGTCAGCAAAAGAACTTACTCTGGTCGATTATATGGTAACAAATATCAAAGAAACCGACGGTGATTTTTTTACAGTTGAAACATCTATCGCAGAATTAAATGAAATATGTAAATTTGGTCAAGGTGGGGCTGCCCATCAAAATACTGAAAAAGCACTACTAAATTTAGCTAATAAAGGCTTTTGGATTGAGCTACCTGACGGAGCTAAAACAATCGGTCGCTGGCTTGACAAACCATACATAAAGAATGGCCAAGTTAAGTTGAGACTTGATTCTGACCTTGCTCCGTACTTATTAAATCTAGTTGAAGGTCAATCTACTAAGCTGTTTTTCCTTGACGTAGTAAATTTAAAAAGTATTCACGCAAAGAAGCTTTACGAATATTTACAGTCCTGTAAACCTAATACTGAAATATATCTTTCAGTAGAAGAGGTAAAAGAGTTATTCCAAAAAGAGCATCTTGAATGGTACAGAGTCCTTTCGTATCTCAGGAAAGCTAAAGAGGACATTAATAACCTAACTACTATGAACATCGAGTATGAATCTGTTAAAGAGGGTCGCACAACACTTGGCATCAAGGTAAGACATACCAAAAAAGAATCCGAACTAATTGACTAAAATAAATACATGTTTATATTTACCATCATAAATATGTATATGAATATGTTTATAGATCGTCTATTCACTCAATAACTGAGAAAAAGGGGGAAAAAATATTGTTCACATTGACTGCAAATATTGAAAAAGGTGGTACAGGTAAAACCAGTACCCTCTATAATTTGGCTGAAAAGACTTCAGAAGAAGCTACTGTGCTCCTCATCGATCAAGATAAATCAGGAAACCTATCCGATAGGTATGGAAAATATGACTTTGGTTTGCTAAAGGACGAGAACAAGATCTCTAATTTATATAAAGGAAACGACGTCGAGCCTATCCATATTCATAAAAATTTAGACTTATTAGCAGGCGGTCCTGAACTAGCAGAAATAGAAGATCTCATTAGGGACAAACCAAATAATCGCTTAATATTGTTTTCCTGGTATGTAAAAAATATCGAAGAACTTCAAAAAAAGTATGATTATATATTCATAGATACGCACAACGATACGAGCTTAATAACACAAAACGCTTGGGCTGTTTCTGACGTTGTTCTAGGAGTATCTGATCCCTCAATGGACGGTTTCAAAGCGTTATTGAAACTCGGCAGAGATATCGATACTTTACGCAAAGAACTGGTTGAAGTACGAACAGGAGAAAGCTATTTAGTTGCTAAATATTACTTTATTGGCAATAAAGTAAAACATAATACTAATTCTAGCAAGGAATTTTTAGAGATTATTTCCAAAGAACCAAACTACTTAGGTTACGTTCCAGATAAAGAGCTGGTAAATACAGCTAATTTAGAAATGACGCCTTTAGTTGAAATTTCAAAGAACAAAGATCTCTACAACAAACACAAAAATTTCTTTGATCATACATGGGGAGTCTTTGATACTATACTAAATAAACTAAATGGAAGTGATAAATAATGGCAAATAGATTCGAAAAAGCAAAAAATACGTTCGAGGGAACTCCAGATACTCCCATAACAGAAAAACTTACTACTGCTAGATTAGACAGTGCTTTAAATCCAGCAGAAGAAGTAGAAAAAACAAAGCCTACTCAAATAACTCTTTATCCTTCAGACAAGGAAAAATTGCAGATCCTTAGAAAGAAACTTAAACGTAAGTCCGCTTCAGAGGTAATTCGTGATCTGATTAATGCTGAATATTCCCGTCAATTTCCGGATTGATACATAAAAGAAGTGTGAGCTTTTGCTTATACTTCTTTTTTAAACTATAAAAAAATACGCATATACATAAACATATTGGCAATCATATACATGTATATAAACATAGTCATGCACATGTATACCTAGAAAACAAGGAGGCTTCCCAATTTTTGTACATAAAATAGCAATTTTCAAACAAAATTCTTAAAAATCCTTTAATAAGAAGGGAGAAACGAGAAATTTAATAACACTATAAATAAAAAGACCGAGTAGTTCTCTTGACACCAAAAGCGAACTCATGTTCTAATGCGTATATAAAATGTATCGTTTTTTAGAAAAGGGGATTTATCATGGCCATGCAGTTTGGTGTGAATCCTACCTTCGACTATTCGAAGGAACCCTCACGCGATATCCTTTGTATCGACTGTAAAAGCTTTTATGCTTCAGTAGAATGCGTAGAAAGGGGATTAAATCCACTTAACACTAAATTGGTTGTTATGTCGTATCCTTCAGACGATCCGAACCTGAGAGGAAGTGGCCTGATCCTGGCATCAAGTCCTGTTGCAAAGGCAACCTATGGTATTTCTAATGTAAGCAGGGCAAGGGATTTGCCGTTTCCTTATCCGGAAGATCTAACAATCGCGCCACCAAGAATGGCGTTGTATATGCGTAAAAATATGGAAATCAACAATATCTACAAGGAATATGCTGACGAACAAAATCATGCCGTTTATAGCATCGACGAGAGCTTCTTAGACGTTACAGACTCATTGCGAATGTTTGGTGCTAAAGACGCAAACAAGCTGGCTAGAATGATCCAAATTGACGTTTATAAGCGTACCGGAATCTATACGACAGTCGGAATAGGAGACAACCCTTTATTAGCCAAATTTGCTCTGGATCTCGAAAGTAAAAAAAATCCACACATGAGAGCAGAGTGGCGCTATGAGGACGTCCCTGAAAAACTTTGGACCATTGACAATTTGACCGACGTATGGGGAATAGGGAGCAAAACAGCTGTCAAATTATACCGTATGGGTATCTTCAACATGCATGATCTCGCTCATGCGAATTATTATAAAATCAAGGAAAAGTTTGGTGTTTTAGGTACACAATTATATGCAAATTCATGGGGGATTGATCGCTCCTTTCTGGGTCAAAAATATTCTCCGAAGTCAAAATCTATAGGTAATAGTCAGGTTTTGAATCGTGATTATACTAGAAGAAATGAAATCGAAATCGTTATAAAAGAAATGGCCGATCAGGTAGCAACCAGGTTACGACGTGCAGGAGCCAAAGCTGAAGTCGTATCACTTTGGATCGTTTTTTCTATGGGCTACATCGATCGAGCTGGCAATCGCGGCTTTAGTCAGCAAATGAAGGTGCCTGCTACCAACAGCAGCAAACAAACTGCAAACTACTTACTCCAGATATTTGATCGCCATTACAAGTACCAGGATATCCGACATGTTGGCGTGAACTGTTCGAAATTAGTTTTTTCGAACGCGTTACAATTAGACCTATTTGCTGATCCAGACGAACAAGTAAAAGACTTGAAAATAGATTATGTTGTAGACACTATTCGCAAAAAATACGGGTTTAAGTCCATTGTGCACGCCAATAGCCTTTTAGAAGGCGGACGCGCAATCGCTCGTTCATCACTCGTAGGTGGTCATGCCGGAGGCTTGGCTGGAATCGAAGGTGGTTCCAATGGTAAAGCGAACTAAAAAATCATTTTTAGATTACAACGAGTATCATGATCGGCCATTCGGGTTAAAGTGGGGGACTGCATATGCCATGGACGAGCTGGTCAAAGGAATCAAAGAAAACGAAGCCTGGGCAATCAAAGAAGTTGCTGCTCTTGAGCTAATGAATCGAGAGGAGATTGACGTGATCCTCTCAGAATCGTTTCTTTATCACAAATCGGTTTCTATTCAATTAAACACCAAGAACGAATTTGGACGGTTTTTAGACCCTCTAGTAGGCCTCTTTCTTGGTGAGGCTTACGACGACTATTTCGTTATTAACGATCAGCAAATCTTTTGGTCGGACGTCCGCCATATTGAAATAAAAAAGGAAAAAAATGGTTCGATATCGATTACTTTCGAAATAAAGGATCTCCAAGTAAAGTCGAAGAGAAGAACAAAGAAATTGATTCTGAAGTTGAATTAATAAAAAACGAGTATTATCAGCCCTTTTTAGAAGACGACTGAAGAGAATTCCTTAGAGCATTTTTAAAAAAGGAAAAGACATAGGCTCTTCCATAAGAAAATTAATTATTCATTTTCTACTCAAATACCATTAAAATTATCACCTATTTTGAATGCTATTTCTAGAATAATGGTCGGAAAGTACGAAAACTACAGATTTTTACAGATTAACTAGAGAATAAACTATATAAACTAAAAAGGTATTACCATAATTCGCAATTATGGTAGTACCTTTTTAAAATACTATAAAATTAGGCATACTACTTTTATAGTAAGGTATTATATCAACGATGGTTTAAGAATATTGAAATAAACACCTAAGTATAATAAAGAAGGGAAAAAACATGATTAAATACTACCATAATAATAATCATTATTTTCTTGAGATTAATTCTATTGATACTTCTATTAATAGGTAATACTTACATTTTGTTTAATTAAACATCAAAACATCGAATAAAATTTAATAATATTTTTTCTATAAATAAACATTTTTTAGATATTGACACTATTTGTATGCATCAGTACAATCAAATGCAAATAACGCAATATTTTTTTGCGATATCACTTTATTAAGTATTCTCATTTAGGATTTTTATAAATAATGTAGTAGAAGTAAAACCTAATATGCACTTTTTCACATTTATAATTTTAGTATGGCAAAGTTAATTTGCAAATGAGGGAAAAAAGAATTTCTAATCTCGATGTATACAGATCTCGCCCTAAGTACACTAGTACAAGGACAAATCAACCCTATGCAATAGTTTAAATAGTTATAGCAAATAAGGGGTTTATATAAACGTTTCAAAAGTTGATTTAAAATATATAGATTTCGGGAGAAAACTTTAATGTTAAAAAAATGCAAGAAATTTTCGATAACCATTTTGCTACTCACTGGCTTTTTTCTTTTGAATTTAAATGCTGTAGAAGCGAAATCATTTATTTATCCAAATCCATCTCATACTATAGATGAAATGTTTAAGGAGCATGACGACTTTTCAGGAGGAAATCCAGGTAGTAAAGGAAACTCTGGTAAAAGAGGGGTTTCAGGCAGAAAGGGGGAGCCTGGCAAAAAAGGAAATGATGGTAAAAGAGGGAATGATGGTAAAGGCAAATTTATAATCATCTATTAGTATTTAATATTCTTTTGAGAAATGAGGGGTATGGAAATGATCTTATATAAACTCATTAATACACCAATTAGTAATTATTTGTATAATAAGAATAAAATTTGTAAAATCAATGAACAGCAATATTTAGCACTAAAAGAATATGAAACAGTTATTGAAAACGAAGATTCCATAAAAAAAGACACTCGACTAGATAACTTAATAAAAAACGGATTTTTAGGTGATAATCCCATTGTCTCAATAGAACATCCAGACACCCAGATTCTGAATGAATTGGTAAGCAATTCAATGTCTCAGATGACACTTCAATTAACTCAAAATTGCAACCTTAGATGCTCTTATTGCGTATATTCAGGGAACTATTATAATCGCCAGCACAATAATAAGGTAATGGATTTTGAACTGGCTAAAAATAGCATTGATTACTTTTTTAAACATTCATCACATAGTAATGATCTAGCAATTAGATTCTACGGTGGAGAACCTTTACTATGCTTTAGATTCATAAAAAAATGTGTTGAGTATGCTGAATCTACTAACCCTGGTAAAAATCTTTATTTTACAATAACGACTAATGGAACACTATTAACAAAAAAAGTGGCAGAATATTTTGATAACCGTAATTTTCACATTACATTAAGTTTAGATGGTGCATCAAAACAACACGATATCAATAGAAGATTTGTAAATGGCAAGGGATCATTTGAGGTTATTCTTAAAAATCTGAATAGGATTATCGAAAATCACCCTGATTTTGCTAAAAAAATTATGATAAATACGGTTATTACACCTCAACATGATGTAGATATCCACCCGTGAAAACGGGTGGATTTTTAACAGCCCTAGAATGGCTCACCATTCGCTAGCCCCTTTAAATGACCATCAACTGCTCACATCCCTCTCTCTTTAACTATTTAAATGGATCTACATACTCTTACTTATACCATCTCTAATTCGATTATCATCTTCTTGTTCTCGAATATATTTTTCAATTGTTTTTTGATTTAACCCAACCGTACTTACGTATTATCCTTTGGAACAAAAGCTTTTATTCCCATGCTTATATTTCAAATTTGCATGTTTTTCATGGATTAAGGCTACGCTTCGTCCTTTTAAATAGCTCATAAAACTAGAAATACTAATCTTTGACGGTATTCTTACTAACAGTTGAATGTGGTCAGGAATTTCATGAGCTTCAATAATTTTAACGTCTTTCATCTCATATATCCATCTCGTATGTGCTAAACTTTTATTGTCGTTAAACATAAAAAAACTCCTTTCGATCTGATACGCAGTTGGTAGCCATCGTTAGTATATCGAAAGGAGTTTTTTATCGCTAAATCTATTTCATCTACACATAAAAACGCGCGTTTTTTGTTTCGTACGCTACGTGAACGAAACTGATTAAAGTCAATAATAATAAAAGAGCGAATCTATTATAGGCTCACTCTTTTATTATTGCTATATTTGAATTTATCCAGGATCACTTCAAAAGTATCTATATCAAGCTGGCACAACTAAAGTAAGTATTTCTTTTCCTTTATAAGTTCAATTAATACTAGGATAGGGGGGGAATCAGATTCTTGTATCTCGCCCTTTACTCACTCGAAGCTAGTTACCAGTGTTTATCAAAAATATTTTTTCACCCATGCTCACTCCTCCAAAAAGAGCGCTGCGTGAAACTTCACTAACGCGCAACGCAAGTCTAATTATGCAAATCTAACGATTAGTTTAGCACAAAGTAACATTTTTTAAATTGTTATAAGAAAAATAAGAGCGCTTATTGAAAGGAGAGTCAGCTTCTTATCTTCAAGAAGAATTCAGTATCCCAGGAAGAGGAGCTATATATAATTGGAAAAATGGTATCTAAGTGGAGAATTTTATCTCAAACAAAAGATGGTGACAAAAGAAAATATTGTTCATTTCATTGAAAAGCACAAAAATCAATTGTCAATCTCTAAGCTGACACGGTTATTTGGATTTATCAAGAAGCACTTTCTACAGGAATAGAAAACTCATATCAACAGTAATAACATCTATAGAGGAACGAATTCATCAATTAATTCACGAGAAACATTCTCTATTTGGGCATCGCAAAATTCATGCCTTTTTGAGTTGTGAATTTACAATAGATATCAATAAAGTGCCGTGTATCATGAAACGAAAAGACTGGAACTGCAGAGCAAAAGGAAAAAAATATCGTCATACCGGACCGCAACATAAAGCTTTTGACAACCTTATCCAAAAGGATTGGAACACCAAATAACCTTTACAAAAATTAACGACAGACATCACTTACCTTTCTTTCGGAAGTAGCATCCTTGTATACCTATTTAAAGTATAGTGTTACAAAATTACTGAATCGCCTAGTCTTTTTATGATCTCAGAAATAAGTATACATATTATTTCACGTTAAAATAATTGTATAATCTAAAAAAACTTTTATTACAATTGTTATTTTGATAATTTATAGATAAGGAAAAATTAATATTGGAGAGTTGATAATGTGGGGAAAAAAGAAAAAAAGTATAATCCTAAACCAAGAAATGAATTTGAAAAAGGGTTATTTAAATATTTTGAAAAAGATTATTCTTTAAAAAAATTAGACAAAAAGCATTTTGAAATATGGAAAAAAGAAAATACTAAATGAAAGGATTATGAGTGAAGAAATTTAGTATTAATTAAAGAAAAGTCCACAAGATAAAAATAATAATTATTTTACAAATAGAAAATAAAGAAAGAATAAGGAAGTAATTATTTTATGAAAGAGATAAAAACATTCTTGAATGAAGAGGATTATTTTTCCTATTTTGATCAAATTTGCATGGATTCCTATCTTATAGACTATTATCCATTAGTTTTAGTTGAGATCAAAGCAATCTGTATAAAAATAAAAAAATATATTTCTTTGGTAAATTCGTGTAACTATTTCGAGATACACTCCAAAATTCTTGGATTAGATGCACGCTTACAAATTATTTTAACACTTTTACCAACCAACTTTGAAAAAACGTATAATCCATTTGAAAAAATAACTCAAAAAGAAATAATTGAATGTTCCAGAAAAGATTATAAATTGTTTTCTAGGGAAATATTTGATCTAAAGATTGATGGTAACATTCCACATTCTCTTTATTTTTCTGTATTGTAGAACACGATCCTACAAACTCATAAAAATATTTTTAAATATTTTTATGAGAAAAGATATACCATGAGAATTTAGAGAGAGAACTTTTTCACAATATATTCTGTATCAGTTATCTGTTTTTCATTTAGCAGAGATAAATAAAATTGTTTATTATTGAGCAATATTGACTATCGTATAGAATCTTTCATTATCAATTACATAAACTATTATAACAAAAAATATAACAGTTTCTTTTAAATAAATAAAAGAATTATCATTATTTTAAAAGGATTTTCAACAATATGAAAGTAAAAAAGCCCTTTCTTAAAATAAATTCCTTTGCTATAATTATTTTAAATTAAAATTGAAACTATTTAACAAAGGAGTACAAATATGGAAAGTAAAACAGCTGGAAAAACTGTAGCACAGGAGAAAAATCCTTGGGAAGGTTTTAACGAAGGTCGCTGGCAGCACGAAGTTAATACATTAGACTTTATCAAACGTAATTACACAGAGTACAAAGGAGATGATAGCTTTTTAGAAGTAGCAGCCTCTAGTACAGAAAAATTGTGGAATAAGTTACAGGAACTTTTTGAAGTTCAACATAAGCAAAATGGTGTTTATGATATGGATAACGATGTACCTGCAACAATCACTTCTCATAAACCAGGTTACTTAATTAAGGAAGAAGAAAAAATAGTTGGGCTACAAACAGATATCCCATTGAAACAAGCATTTATGCCTTTTGGTGGAATCAATATGGCAAATAAGGCATTGGAATCAAATGGATATGAAATAGACGATGAAATGTCCTTTATTTTTAATAAATGGCGTAAAACGCATAACCAAGGTGTTTTTGATGCCTATACAGATGAAATGCGTTTAGCACGTAAAAACAAAATTATTACTGGGCTACCTGATGCTTATGGACGTGGGCGAATCATTGGTGATTATCGTCGTGTAGCATTATATGGTATCGATTTCTTAATGCAGGAAAAGAAAAAAGATTGGAAAAATATTGGTAATAAAGTAATGACCAATGACGTAATACAGCTACGTGAAGAAGTTTCTGAACAATTCCGTGCTTTAGCTGATATGAAAGAGATGGCAGCAAGTTATGGCTATGATATTTCAAAACCTGCTACTAATGCACAAGAAGCAATTCAATGGTTATATTTTGGGTACCTTGCAGCAATTAAATCTCAAAACGGGGCAGCAATGTCAATAGGACGTATTTCTGCATTTCTTGATATTTATATCCAACGTGATTTAGATCGTGGATTGATTACTGAATTTGAAGCTCAAGAAATGATTGATCACTTAATTATGAAATTACGCATGGTAAAATTTGCTCGTACACCAGAATACAACCAATTATTCTCTGGTTACCCAATTTGGGCGACACTATCAATAGCTGGTATGAATATGGATGGATCCTCATTAGTAACCAAAAATGATTTCCGTATCTTGCATACATTGACTAACATGGGACCTTCACCAGAACCAAATTTGACTGTGTTATATTCTTCCCGTTTACCAGAAGGCTTCCGTACTTATGCAGCAAAAGTAGCCAAACAAAGCTCTTCAATTCAATTTGAAAACGATGATTTATTACGCCAATACTGGGGATCAGATGATGCGGCAATTGCTTGCTGTGTTTCTGCGACAGTAATTGGAAAAGATATGCAATTCTTCGGTGCCCGAGCAAACTTAGCAAAAGCAGTACTTTATGCAATTAACGGTGGCATTGATGAAATGACAAAAATGCAAGTTGGCCCACGCTTCCGTCCTCTAGAAGGTGATAGCATCGATTTCGATCAATTTATGGAAAGCTACAAAGATGTTTTAAACTGGTTAGCTGAGCTATATGTAAACACTTTGAACGTAATCCATTATATGCATGATAAATATGCTTATGAAGCTCCACAATTAGCATTAATGGATACTGATCTGAAACGTACATTCGCAACTGGTATTGCAGGGATTTCTCACGCAACCGATTCATTGATGGCAATTAAATATGGAAATGTAAAAGTTATCCGTGATGAAGATGGTTTAGCCATCGACTATGTCCCACAAAATGAATTTCCAACTTATGGAAATGACAATGACGAAGCAGATGAAATGGCAAACTGGATTCTTGAGTACTTCATGACTCAAATCAAACGTCAACATACTTATCGTAACTCAACACCAACATTATCATTGTTGACAATCACTTCAAATGTCGTTTATGGCAAAAATACTGGAAATACACCAGATGGTCGCCGTGCAGGAAAACCATTAGCACCAGGAGCAAATCCAAGTTATCAAGATGGTAAATTCTTAGGTGAGAAAAATGGATTACTAGCTTCATTAAACTCAACAGCGAAATTGAACTACTCTTGTGCGCAAGATGGTATTTCCGACACACAAACCATTAATCCTGGAGCATTAGGCCGTATGGATGATGAAGGAACGCAAGTGGATAACCTACGACAAGTATTAGATGGCTATTTTGATAAGGGCGGCTACCACTTGAATGTCAATGTCTTTGGTCGTGAACTGCTAGAAGAAATGGATAAAGATATTGACAATCCAAAATATGCGAACTTTACGATTCGTGTTTCTGGATATGCAGTGAAATTTCGCGACTTAACACCAGAACAACGTCGTGATGTTATCTCACGTACAGATCATATTAAAATGTAAAAATCAATTCTATTAAAAAGAATTTAATATTAAAAAATGGTCTGTTTGTCAACACGAACCGACAAGTTGTGCTAAACTTTCATCATTGTTAGATATAAAAAAACCGGCTCTATAACTTATGGGACTGATGAATCAGAATTGATTCATCAGCCCCATTTTCATTATTGACTTTAGTCAGTTTCGTTCGCTACGCGAACGAAACAAAAAAACCGTACGTTTCTATGCGTGGATGAGATAGATTTAGCGATAAAAGTTTAGCTCGTACTACGTATTACATAGTATTAATTCCCGAAATATCGACAAAAATGCCTTATGGAAAATTAAAATTAACTATTAGTTAGATAGTAAGAGAATTGTGTAAGATAAAAGATGTTACAATTTTTGAAACTCATACAACATCTGGCCATATTCAACTGTTAGTAAGAATACTACCGAATATCATTATTTCCAGTTTTATGGGCTATTTAAAAAAATGAAATCTAACCTCAATCCATAAAAAATATATTCGGGAATAATAGTGATTGAATCAAATATAATGTTAGTAAACAAGAGTACGTAAATCTATAAAAATAAATAAGCTTGCAAGCGCTTGACAATCATAAAAAAATCCCTTTAAAAGGACTAACAAATTGTGACCACTTTTTTAAAGCTGGTAAAAATCAATCAGTTTTTAAAGATAAATTTTTACTGAAATCCGTGTATTATATAGTATCAAAAAAGAAATTTCCTTTTTTTTAAAATAAAAAAAGTGTTTTCTTTTTTTATTTTTAATAGTACAATATATATGAAAGCGCAACCAACAAGGTGCTTAGTGTTTTAGAATCTATAATGAAAGGAGAGATTAGTTGAATTTTTTTGTAAATCTAGTGTATTAATTATAAAAATAGGAGGAATTATTAATGATGAATCAAAACAAAAAAAATATTTTTGCTAATAATCATTATTCTGGCTATCTATTCATTGCTCCACAAATATTACTGATGCTGATTTTTATTATTTATCCAGTAATCAAGGGCTTTAAAATGAGTTTTTATGAAGTATATGGTATGGATTCTTATTTTGTAGGATTTGAAAATTTTAAAAATCTTTTTACAGATCCGGTTTTTCTAAAATCTATATTTAATACAATTCTTTTTGTAGTTGCTATTGTAGTCTTAACAATTGTTTTTGCTTTGTTTGTTGCAACAAGCGTTTTTGATAAAAACTCTAAGTATGTTTCTTTTATTAGAGGAAGTTATTATTTGCCGGTTATGGTTTCTATGGTAGTAATGAGTATTATCTGGAATTTTTTATTGAATCCATCAAATGGATTAATAAGCTATATGTTGGGAAATGCTGGGATTAAAGATGTAAATTTATTAGGAAATCCAATGACAGTTATGCCAGTTATTATTTTTGTTACATTTGTAGGTAATGTAGGGCAAGCTATTATTTTGTATTTAGCAACAATGATTGGTTTGCCAGAAGACTATTTTGAAGCAGCTCAATTAGATGGTGCAACCAGATGGCAAAGAATTAAATATATACTTATTCCGTTAATGAAACCAACAACAGCATATTTAACGGTTATCAATATTATTGCGGTTCTTAAAATCTTTGTTGTTATTCAGTTATTGACTGGTGGTGGACCTAACAATGCATCTGTGACAATGATGTACTACTTATATCAAAATGCCTTTGTTTATAACAATACAGGTATGGCTTCATCAATTGGAGTTCTAATGTTTATCATTGCTCTGTTATTTAGCATTCCACAATTGAAATCATTTTTGAAGTCAAAATAATTTAGGAGGGAAAAGCATATGTTAAATAAGTTAAAACAAATGGAAAAATTCGATTTGATTACAAATATTATAGTGTTTGTGTTAGCTCTATTATTTTTACTTCCCTTATTTTGGTTACTAACAAATACTTTTAAGACATCAGCAGAAATCTATCAAATGCCACCTAATGTTTTACCAAATAAATGGTTTTTTGGTAATTTAAATGAATTGTTTCAAGGCCAACCTGCTATGCAGTGGATCACAAACAGTTTTGTTGTAGCTTTTTTTACTGCCCTTTTAAGTGTGATTATTTCAGCTTTGGCTGCGTATGGTTTTGCTAAATTAAAGTTTAAAGGACGAACAGTTTTATTTTTAGTTGTAATTGCATCAATCATGATTCCAAAAGAAACATTTATTGTTCCTTTATTTGATGTTGTGGTGAAATTGAATTGGATTGATACCTATCAATCAATGATTGTACCTAATTTAGCAACAGGATTTGGTACGTTTATGTTGTATTCCTATTTTAAATCTATTCCAGAGTCAATTCGAGAATCTGCTAAAATTGATGGTGCTCATGAGTGGACAATTTTTTATAAATTATGTATTCCAATTGTAAAACCTGGGTTAGGTGCATTGTTTATTTTAAATTTTGTTACTGCATGGAATGACTATTTGTGGCAACTGTTAATGGCTCGTAGTAAAGAGATGAAGACTTTAACGATAGGGGTAGCCAGCTTGCAACAAGATGTGAATCCTAATATTGGATTACGGGTTGCTGGCGCAGCTATTGCTGCTTTACCGATGATTATTATCTTTTTCATGTTTCAACGTTTCTTTATTAAGGGCGCAACAGATGGTTCAGTAAAAGAATAATTAGAAGGAGGGTTATTTATGAAAAAGAAATTATTGTATATGATTTTAGTATTTAGTCTAATCATTATTGGATTTTCAGGATGTGGAAAAAAAGAGCCTCCCCAAAACGAAGTAGAAGTTTGGTTAACACCACAATGGAAAGGGACATATGGAGCTGATGAAAAAGGTGCTGATTATGATAGTTTCTTGAAAACAGCAGCCAATATGTATGAAAAGAAACATCCTGAAACGAAAATTCATGTTCAAGTTGTACCTGGAGATGAACGAGATAGTAAATTAAGTGTAGCTGTACAAACAAATACTTTGCCAGATATTTTCTTTGATTCAACTTTTGTATTATCCACATATGCTCATCAGGGATTGTTGGAACCATTCGACTCTATTATTGATGATAAAAACCGTAATGATATCTCGAATGCAATTTGGGACAACGTAATGATTAAAGATAAAACATACTTTTACCCATTTGCGCAAAATCCAGGCTTGCTTGTTTATAACGCTGATATGTTTAAAGAAGCAGGACTAGATCGCTATATATCTGGAAAAACAGAAATTGCTAAGTGGACTATTGAGGATTTTAAAACAATATTAACTTCTTTGAAGAAAAGCAATAGTAAAGTATCTCCGTTTGGATTATATGCGAAAAACAATCAAGGAGATACCTGGAATATGATGTATTTGAGAATGTTTGGAAACACATTTTTCTCTACTAATGGTGAGTTAAATGTAAATGATAAAGAAGGAGTAGAAGCCTTGGATTTCCTAAAAGAATTAGTTAAGGAAAAACTAGTTACTCCGGGAGCTGAATCTCTTTCAAGTAATGATGTAAATGCAATGTTTCAAAATCAACAGGTCGGTATAAGTTTTGCCAATTCCGTTTTGTATGCAGGAATGTTAGAAAGTATGGATAATGGTTCTCTTAAGAAGTTTGATGTCCGTTTGGCTAATATTCCAGGAAAAACAAAACCACTATCCTTTACTTATGTACTTGGTTCTGGAGTCTTTAATACTAATGGAGAAAAGAGAATGAAATTAGCTCAAGATTTTGTTAAATTCTATTCAGAAAATAAAGAATTAGTTCAAGCAAGCATGAACTTTTTACCTGTGAGAAATAGTATCATTGAAATAGAAAAAGATAAAATGCCACTTCTTGAAACATATACAAATAACGATAAATACGTGGTAAATTTTTCTAATAATACACCAGGATATGCAGAAATTAGAAATGCGCTTTATCCAGAAATACAAGCAGCATTAACAGGTGAAAAGACATCCAAAGAAGCATTAGATGCATTTGTTGAAGCTGGAGATAAGGCTATCGATCGAGGATTAAGGCGTTCTAAAGCTTTAAACGAGCAAGGAGAGCCTGAAAAATGATTTATGATCAATTAAAAAATTTGAAAAAATATAAAAATTTTCACCCTAATCTAGGATTGGTCATAGAGTATTTAGAAAATATAGATATCGATTCCTTACCTTTAGATTGGAGATATTCTTTAAATGAAAATATTCTATTTATGATCCAAGACAAGAAATTAAATAGTGTTTTTACAGGTGAGTATGAGTATCATAAAAAATATATAGATCTTCATATAATCATAGATGGTGAGGAAACTATTGCTTATGGATTTGGTGATATTACAGAAATTAAAGAATATAGTAATAAAAATGACTATGGTTTAGTATTCTCAAGTCGAAGACAAGAATTATACCTATCTCCTAAATACTTTGCATTATTTCTTCCTAATGAGGCGCATGAACCTAATAGAATGACAGAAAAAAGTAAAAAAGTTAGGAAATGCATAGTAAAAATTGCTGTTTAATGATACTTTAGCCAGGTAGAGAAGGAGTGAAAAAGAATGCAAAGACCTGTTAATTTAATTTTAAAAATTCAAACACGATATAACCAATTAACAAAAGCTGAGAAAAAAATTGCTGATTATGTATTGAAGGACAAAGAAAATATAATTTACATGTCTATTACAGAATTAGCAAATGCTTGTGGGGTTGGGGAAACTAGTGTGTATCGTTTTTGCCAAACAATGAAATTTAGAGGTTATCAAGAATTTAAAATGGAACTTTCTCTTTATCTGGCTTCTAGTAGAACAAATGATACAGAAGATGAAAGTCAAGATTTTGGATTCGAAAAAGAACGGATGGATCGGCAATTTGAGGCAATTAAGGAAACCTATCAATTATTAGATTTAAAAGCTATTACTCGTATTGTGGAACTGATGGAGAAGGCAAATTCTATTTTCTTTTTTGGAGTTGGAGGAAGTGCCCAAACAGCTCAAGACTTTTGGAATAAGTTCTTAAGAATCACTCCAAAAGTAAGAATTATTCAAGATGCTCATATGCAAGCAATGGCTGCATCTTTGTTAACAGAAGATGATTTAGTTTTTTTGATTTCTTATTCAGGATCAACGAAAGATATTGTTAATATTGCTGATATTGCTAAAGAAACTCATGCTAAAATAGTTGGTATTACTCGATACCAGAAATCACCTTTAACTAAATATACAGATGAAATTCTATTATGTGGTAGTAAGGAATCTCCTTTAGAAGGAGGATCGTTAACTGTTAAAACTAGTCAAATTTATCTTCTGGATTTACTTTATACCACATACTACCAAAGAAATAAGGAATGCAGTGTTAGAAATCAACATAGAAGTTCACAGGCAGTGGTAGATAGATTGTTCTAGAAATATAAATTTTGAAATTTATAGAAGAATACTACTAACATTTATTAGCTTTTAATATATCTTTATTATTTAAAAATGATTAATCAATTATTGAATAAGTCCATCATAGAGGATATTTGCTAGGAATAATAATTGTTTAATATTTTTAATTTATCTTTTCGACAAATTAATTAACGTTACATTATGTACATTTTAATAGTATATATATCTGTATATTATTTGCTGGAGGTATTAATTATGAAAAAAATTGAAAGTATAAGAGGAAATTTAATTGTATCTTGTCAAGCATTACCAGACGAGCCACTGCACTCATCTTTTATTATGGGAAGAATGGCAGTTGCAGCTCAAGAAGGTGGTGCCGCTGGTATCCGTGCAAATACCTATAATGACATTGTGGAAATAAAGAAAATGATTGATTTGCCAGTAATTGGTATAGTAAAACGTGATTATAATGATTCAAGTGTTTATATTACAGCAACGATGAAAGAAATTGATGAATTAGTCAAAGCAAAAGCTGATATCATAGCTCTAGATGCAACAAGTAATATCAGACCAAAAGGGAAGTCTCTTGAAAGCTTTTTTAATTCTATCAAGACAAAGTATCCAGATCAACTATTGATGGCAGATTGTTCCACAATAGAAGAATGTATATTTGCTGATAAGTTAGGGTTTGACTTCATTGGAACTACGTTAGTTGGATATACAGAGCAAAGTAAGACAATAAAAATTGAAGCTAATGATTTCGAGTTTATCCGTAAAACTATAGACAATGTTTCACATCCAGTAATTGCGGAAGGAAATATTGATACACCTGAGAAAGCTAAAAGAGTATTAGAATTAGGATGTTATAGTGTAGTCGTAGGTTCTATTATTACTCGTCCACAAATTATTACTAAAAGATTTGTTTCGACAATTACAGCCAATTATTAAAAGAGGAGAATAAATCAATGAAGAATTTAACAAAATATGAAGGAATAATACCAGCTTTTTATGCATGTTATGACGAAAAAGGGGAAATCTCTCCCCAAAGAGTTAGAAAATTAACTCAATATTTTATTGATAAAAAGGTTAAAGGCCTATATGTTAATGGTTCATCTGGAGAGTGTATTTATCAAAGTGTAGAAGATCGTAAAATAGTTTTGGAAAATGTAATGGAAGTAGCTAAAGATAAACTTACGATTATTGCTCACGTAGCATGTAATAGTACGAAAGATAGTACTGTTTTAGCAAAACATGCAGAAAGTCTAGGTGTTGATGCTATTGCTGCCATTCCACCTATTTATTTCCGTTTGCCTGAGTACTCCATTTCTAAATATTGGAATAATATAAGTGATGCTGCACCAAATACTGATTTTATTATTTATAATATTCCTCAACTAGCTGGTGTTTCTTTAACACCAAAA